>NZ_JABZEC010000009.1 GCF_013385145.1 Bombilactobacillus apium | reverse complement strand
GGTACTTGCACAGCCATTTAGTGTGTGCGAAACTGTTTAATTTATTCGCCATTTTCACAGCTCCTCTAAATTTATAATACTTGGCTTTGACAGCTCCATTGTAAATCTCAGAAGAGCTGTTTTGGTTTAACCATTGGACTATCGTTTTTTGTTTCGCACGGACTCCGTGCTCAACTAGGTCTAAAGACAATAAAGCAAAAAGACTTCTGGACAATTTTAAAAATTGTCCAGAAGTCTTTTTTTAGAAAATATTATTTTTTAGTTGTATCCCGTTTCACTAAGCTATATGGTAACCGAATCGTTCGATCTTGAATATCTTCGTCATTCATTAACTTAGTCAACATCCGCATGGATACGGCTCCCATATCATATAAAGGCTGAACTACAGCAGTCATTTTCGGCCGCGTTACATCACATAAAACGGAATCATTCCCCGTCACTAATTCAAAATCTTCTGGGATCTTAACTCCGGCATCTAAAGCAGCATTTAAAATTCCCGCAGCAAGAATATTATTGGCCACGTAAGCCGCGGTTGCACCACTCTTTTGAATCGCATCAAAAACCACGGATCCTGCTTGCAAACTGTAGACTGTTTCAAAGACATTTTCTGAAGAATAGGTAATTCCTGCTTGTTCCAAAGCTTCCTGATAACCTTTTAAGCGATACTTAGAATTGATCGGATCAGTCAAAGAGCCAGTAACTAAAGCAATTTGACGATTACCGTTATCAATCAACAATTTCACCATATCGCGGACTGATTTAACATAGTCAATATTTACACTGGCAATTTGATCTTGATCATCAATAGCTCCCGCAAAAACCACCGGAACACGGGAATATAACATTTCCTTATACAAGGTGTCTGAAATCTTTTCCCCCATATAAATAATTCCATCTACCTGCTTAGCTAGTAAATCATTAAATAATTGCTGCTCACTACCAACTTCACTTTTTAGACTGGTCAAAATAATGTTATATTTATACATGGAAGCCACGTCAGAAATTCCGTTGGCCAAACTAGCATATAGTAGATCTGTCATACTTGGTAAAATTAAACCGATAGTTGTACTCTTCTTACTAGCTAGTCCCCGGGCTACAGCATTGGGACGGTAATGTAATTTATCAATGACCGCGATAACTTTCTTACGGGTAGATTCTTTAACGTTATTATTTCCGTTCACGACCCGAGAAACTGTCGCCATGGAAACTCCCGCTTGGCGCGCAACATCGGTAATGGTAATTTCTTTATCTGACTTCTTCATAGTCTAACCTCGTTTAAATTGATCTTAAAATACTTTTTCATAAGTTTTCATAATTAATTTAACAAAAAGGTTGACAAAATGCAAGCGCTTTAGTTCACAATTACTAGATTATTCAAAAAAGTGCTATAATTTGCTTATTATTAGCTTGGAGGTAGTTATATGAGTCATTTACAAAGTTTACAGGCTTGGATTGCTGAACAACAAATTGATGTTGCCTATATCAGTAATCCCACCGATATCTTATATTTTACCGGTTTTCATAGTGAACCGGAAGAACGAATTTTAGCTTTGTTTGTTTTTCCTGAAGCTGAGCCATTCTTATTCACCCCGCAATTAGAAGTTGAAGCTTCTAAAAAAGCTGGTTGGAAGCAGGATGTCTACGGTTACTTAGATCATGAAGATCCTTTTGCTTTAATTGCTGACCACATTCGGGAACGAACCACACATACCAACAAGTGGGCCCTAGAAAAAGCTGATCTTCCTTACAGCCGTTACGAAGCCATTCAAAAACAATTCCCGAATGCTAGCTTTCCTGCTGACGCTTCGCAGTTCTTAGACCAATTGAAGTTAATTAAGACTCCGGAAGAAATTGCCTTAATGAAGGCTGCTGGTAAAGAAGCTGATTACGCTTTTGAATTAGGTTTTCAAGCCCTCAGTACTGCTCGAACTGAACAGCAAGTTGTTGCTGAAATCGAATATGGCTTAATGAAAAAAGGTGTCATGCATACTAGTTTCGATACCATTGTGCAATCAGGAATTAATGCCGCTAATCCCCATGGAGTACCAGAAAAAGTTGCTATTCAGGCCAATGCGCTCGCCCTTTTTGACTTAGGAACCGTTCATCAAGGCTATATGAGTGATGCTTCGAGAACCGTAGCCTTTGGTGAACCAACTGCCAAACAACGCGATATTTATAACGTTTGTCTGGAGGCCCAAATGGCAGCAATGGATGCTGCTAAGCCAGGAGTCAAAGCTGCAGAACTAGATACTATTGCTCGAAAAATTATTACTGATGCTGGCTACGGCGAGTACTTCATTCATCGCTTGGGACATGGAATTGGGACGTCTACTCATGAATTTCCATCTATCATGGAAGGCAATGAAATGGTTTTGAAGCCGGGGATGTGCTTCTCCATTGAACCTGGAATTTATATTCCGCAAGTTGCCGGGGTGCGGATTGAAGATTGTATTTATCTTACAGAAAATGGGCATGAAGCCTTTACCCACACTTCCAAAGAATTACAAGTTTTGCCAATTAAGTAAGTTTCAGAATTTGAAAATTCCAAGAAAAAAGAGATCAAACTAAAATCAATTAGTTGGTCTCTTTATTTTGCACTAACTTTTTGAACCTGATCGATATCCAATTGGATATCATCAAAATTAGTTGTCTGCTTGGTTGTCCCTGTAACTTCAGCTTGTAAATCAGCGGTCTTTTGTTGGAAAGCTTGTTGCATAGCTGCTTTATCAACTTTAGGTACTATCATCCGTTGTTCGGCGATGATATTAGCTAATTCATTTTTTGGTAGGGGATTCTTTTTTAAAAACCAATAAGTAACACCAGCTCCCAACAAGAGTCCACCCATAAACTTCATCTTCTCCATTTTGACCTCGCTAATTCTACTTTTTACGGTATGATTTAAAAGCCCAGAGAGCTAACTTGCTCGCCATGGTCGCTGCTGATTGCATCATTTTCTGATTTTTGCTCCGATGGTTATTTTTATCGGTCGCTTGTGCCAAACTATTGCCGAGATTTTCGAGCGCCTGAAAAAAAGGGTCTAATTTCCCTACTTTACCATTGATGTCATCCATTAGCTCATTAGTCTTAGAAATGGTATTATCTCCTTGGTGGGCGATTTGATCCAGATCGGCTGTCAAGGTGGCAATCGTATGATTAGTTTCTTCCACTGTCGTTTGCAATTTCAAAACTATTTTTTCCAATTGAAAGAGCAACCGAACCAAGAAGACTACCAAGGCGACGAAGGCCAACGCTGCAATTAAACCCGCAATTTGTCCCAGTGTCATAGCTTTAATCCTCCTCATTTAAAAACAATTAAATTTTATCATTCTTTAGTGACAACGGCAATTAGACCGACTATACTAGACGAATAATAAGGAAGTGTTAATTTGAATAGTATTTTGAATAAATATAACTCTTTAAATAAGCAAACAACTAATCAGAGTAACCAAAATTCTACCCCTTTTCTCCAACAAATTAATAATCCACAATACTGGATCAATTTATTTAATACCTTCTTGAGTAATGCTATCAAGATTATTCTCTTATCATTACTCTTTTTACTACTTTATCGCCTCGGACGCCGTCTCGTCAACCGAATTTCTCTCAATCTCAAAACCAGTGAGACTAGTTCCAATCGCTCCCGGACAATTGTTACTTTAACCCAAAACATTTACTTCTATGTGTTAGTTTTTATTTATATCTACATTGTCCTCTCGATTTGCGGAGCTCCCGTCGGAACCTTGATCACGGGGGCCGGAATTTTCAGTTTGGCTTTAGGGCTAGGTGCCCAAGGTTTCGTTAGTGATATGGTTAATGGTTTCTTCATTCTGGGTGAACAACAATTTGACGTTGGCGATTTCGTCAAAGTTGATAAAATTTCTGGAACGGTCACCTATGTCGGTCTGCGGACCACCCAAATCAAAAGTAATGATGGAACTCTCAACTATATTCCCAACCGAAATATTACAATTGTCCAAAACTTATCGCGCGGAAATATGACCTCAATTATTGATCTTCAGCTTTTTCCTCGCACCAACATCCATAAAGTTACTCAAGTTCTTCAAGAAGTTAATCAGAGACTCACGCCCGATGAACCTGATTTAATTCGTTCTCCGCAACTTTTAGGGCCAACCGAAGTTACTCTGGGCTTGTTACACTACCAGATTCAATTGGATACTAAGAACGGGGCCCAAATGGTCCTAAAGCGAAAATTCCTTGGTGCTTACTTGGCAGCCTTAAGAGAAGCTCAAATTCAACTTCCTGAAAATGCCCTTGATTTAACTAATCAATCCTAATTAATTAAAAAATTAGATCAATAATCTCCAATTAAATCCAGATAGAAACTAAGTTAGTTTTAGTTTTCATCTGGATTTTTTTAATTAACATCAGGGAAAATTCCTGATAGTTCAAATCCACTTTTTAAAACGACTGCTGCTCTTTAAAAGCGATGATGGAGAACTGATCCAGTGTTAGAGATCAGATCTTATTCTAAGTCTCAGACCGTTTTAAGCTGTAATAAAGATATCTTTCTCTCTGATAAACACCAATAGATAGAGCTGCCAATTTTCCCAAGATCCTTTTCTTAGTTACCTTCACCATCGATTATCTTACCCTAGCCGCTCTTTTTCGGACGCTAGATTGGACTGAAGTTATCTATTTTTGCAAGTTCAATCGGCGATACTGGCGCAAAAATTCTTGTAAAGCCCGGGCTCGGTGGCTAATTTTATTTTTTTCCGCTAAACTCAACTGGGCCAAGGTACAATCCAATTCTGAAACATAAAACAAAGGATCATAACCAAAACCGTCATTTCCTTGGGGAACGGTCATAATTTGGCCGACTAATTTTCCTTCAGCAACTAATTCGACCTGCATCTGCGGATCAAAATAAACCATAGTTGTCACAAATTGAGCTTGGCGCTGTGTTGGGGCTACTCCTCCTAATTCCGTTAACAAGCGCGCATTATTCGCCGCATCGTTATGGTCACCCGCGTAACGGGCCGAACGCACTCCCGGTTGTCCGTGAAGGTAATCAACCATCAAGCCCGAATCATCCGCCAAGGTCGGCAAATGGAATTGAGCAACAGCACTTTGAACTTTCAAACGAGCGTTATCTTCAAAAGTAGTGCCAGTTTCAGCAACATCTTCTCCTCCCAATTCGGCCAAAGATCGGACGTGAACATTCTCTGCCTCTAATAGTTGTTGTAATTCGTGAACTTTATTTAAATTCTTCGTGGCCAAAACTAATTCCTGCATCGCCTATCTCCTAGTTAATCCGGTAAAATCACCTTTTGGGCGGTTAAATTAGGATCTAACAGCCAATCTTGAGCAATCACTGTCAATTGTTCTTGCTCACCCGTGGTATAAAATAAATCTGATTTTTTTGTTTCTCCGGAATTTTGTAAATTGTGATCTAATAAATATTGCTGCAAAGTTTGAACTGTCGCTACCCCGGCATCCACCAATTTAATTTGGGTACCCAAAGTTTGGGCAATTAAAGGTCGTAATAAGGGATAATGCGTACATCCTAAAATTAAGGTATCAATCTCAGAAGTTCGAACCTGTCTCAAGTCTTGTTGGACCAATTCCTGAGCCTGAGCGGTTTGATAAAGATTCTCTTCCACAAGGGGGACAAAATGGGGCATTTCCCAACTTTGCGTCTGCACTTGAGGTGCTAACTGGGCTATTTTTTGCGCATAAACATCTGATTTAATAGTCGCCGGTGTGGCAATTACGCCCACCTTCTTTGTTTGAGTCACTGCTAGAGCCCGTTGAACTCCGGAATCAATTACTCCGATCAGGGGAATCTTGGTTTCAGCCTGCAATGTTGGCAAAGCCCAAGCCGTCGCCGTATTACAAGCGAAAACAATTAATTTGACTTGTTGCTTCTCTAAAAAATTAACTAAGAACCGGACATAGTTAGTAATTTCAGTTGGAGTTTTGGTGCCGTAGGGCAAGTGCGCCTGATCAGCAATAAAAATCACTTGCTCCTTTGGCAATTGCTGCTGAACAGCCTTAATAACCGTTAAACCACCAACTCCTGAATCTAAAAAACCAATTGGTCGTGTATCCATAAAAAAGCTCCTTTTGATGGGGTTGTAAACTATTATTCAAAAAACGCTGAGTATTTACTCAGCGTTTGGTAGATTACGAGGATTATGTTGCTGCCAAGACTTCGTATAGAAATAATCTCGGAGCTGATAATTTAAATTCTTGGGCATTGGTTGTTGAACAAAGTTGTGAATTCTTCGATCAACTTGAAGCCAACCACGCCAGCCCAAATGAATTGTATCCTGCATAAAATAGGGAATTTTTCCTTGTTGATGTAAATCTAAAATTTGATTAAATCCTTGCGTCTGTAGCTGATAATTAATCTTCCGGTCAAAACGATTTAACATTGCTTGACTCAAACCAGTATATGCCATCCAACGCGAGTTGACGGGAGTAATCACAAATAACGGTTGCACATGGTGCTTCTTAAATTGTGTTAATAGTAATTGAAAGTCTGAATATTCTGGACCGTATTCATAGCTAAAGCCTTTTTGGCTATCTTTCAAACTATTTTTGATCTTCCGGATTTTTCGATTATAAAAACGATTATGAATCATAAAATCATTGTTACTAGTATGCTCTCGTCCGTAAGCAATCGCCATCTGATCTAGGACTGGATAATTATAATCATCCGGTAAGGAGCGCAAACGATGTTCCAATAAAGGTTCGCGATTCATAATCCCAAAACGAGTAAACAATTGGTCTTGTTGACGTAGATTGGCTCCCGAAACTTTAACTAACGAAAAATACTGCCAAGCAGTAATTTCTTTTCCCGCCTTAATTCGCTGTAAAGCTCCCTGAATTCCTGGATCAGCAGAGCCAGCAGTCATTTTTAATAGACGCTGTGCAGCGTAACGATCACTTACCCGTTGGGGATTAGCATGGTTAATAAAATTAATCGCCTGTTGTTTGGAATAATAGAAACCAAAGGCTTCTGGTTCTACCCCTTCCTTAACAAACCACTGCGGCGAAATAACGACCACGACTCGCTTATGATCCAATTTGTTCCCCATCATTTGCGTGGAAAAAAAGTGCGTCAAGGATTGGGTCCCTGCTTCTCCTAGCAAGAAAGGATGATAACCTCTGGGATATTTCTCCGTTAAAACTGACGGATGAAAAGTATCAAAACGAGATAGTTCTGACGAGCCCATCATCATCAAATAGCCTCGGTCCAAGGCATTGCGTTTAATTTGATCTCCTCGTAATACGTTAGCTGATAAAGACGTTGCCGCTCTTTTCTCAGTTTGGGCATCAGGAGTTCCTAAGTGAAACGGACCAAATAAGACCAGCAAGACTAATAATCCAGCCGTAATCATGGGGCCGATCAGTCCGAATAACTTTTTTCCATTATTCATTTCTCAAATTATCAACCTTTGCAATAATCTTATTCGGAGTTTCCCATTCTTGGCGGTCAAATTCTGATACTGGAACATCAATGTCTAATTGTTGTTGTAATTCCAACAACAATTGAACTGTGGCCATGGAATCCAACAAACCACTATCAAATAAAGATTCATCCAAATTAGTCTTCACATCATCTGTTCCGGTTAAATCTGCCAAAATATCTAAAACCACTTGCTTGCTATCCATAATAATCCTGCCTCCTGCTTAACTAAACCAAATTTTATCTAACATACCTGAAAAAATCAAAAAACTAAAACAAACTGTATTAAATGTCATAAAAATGGCAAAATAATTGGTCCAACGGTTGGACGGAATCTGCTGGCGATGTTTTTTCTTAAAGCGCAGCCAAGCATCCGTGCTAATTAAGACCAGAGCATGGAACAATCCATAAACAATATAATACCAAGTTTCTCCGTGCCAAACACCCATTAAAAGAAATAAAAGCAAATAACCGATATTAGCCATGGCAATTCGACTCTTTAAGATCTTATGCTTCATTGCCCAAAAAACAAAACGCATGTAAATATAGTCGCGGAACCAGAAGGATAAAGTCATATGCCAACGATTCCAGAAATCCTTTAAGTTATGCGAAATAAAGGGTTTGTTAAAGTTAACTGGTGTTTCAATTCCCATCAGGTAACTAATCCCAACGGCAAACAAACTATAACCCGCGAAATCAAAGAATAAATACATGCTATAACAATACATATAGCCTAAAAGAGAGAAGGATAATCCTAACCAAGCTGTATGCCGATTAGCCATTGCTGCCTGTTGAAGCTGGGGTAACATTACAGTTCCAAAAAGATAACCAAAAATAAATTTATATAAAAAGCCTAAGAAAATATTATGCAAGCCCTTACCAATTAAAGTGACATACTTGTCTTGGCTCGGAACCCTTTCATAATCCTTGATAAAACGGCGATAACGATCAATTGGACCGGAAGAAATAGTCGGAAAATAAAGTAAGAAATGGAGAAATTTACTTAAATTAAATTCTTTAATTGCCCCATCGCGAATTTCCATAATCATGCCCACGGTTTTAAAGGTTAAATAACTAATTCCCAAAAAACCGAGAATCGAGTCATGCCCGGCGATAAATAAGGGCGTAAACTTGACAATTACTAATTGGGCAATTGCTAAAACAATCGCTAAAACAAACAGGCTGAACCGATTTTTAAAGCGTTTATTAGTTCGATAGTAAGAATAAGCACCAACAATTAAAGTTTGACAGGCGACAAAACCCAATAGAGAAACTCCCTGTTGCCATTTGTCGGCGTCAAAGATTAAAAAGATAAAGAGTAAGGAAATTAAACTTTCATACCAACGGAATCTTTTGCCATAATATAACCCAATCATTAGGGGAACTAAGGCAATTACCAAAATCGCGAAATACTGGGGATTTTGGTAAGGTTGTAAATTAATCATGATTATTTACCTCGGCCATTAAAGATTTACGATCAATCTTGCCATTGGCCGTTTGCGGTAACTGAGTCCGAGTTTCAATTCGCTGAGGCACCATGTACTCCATCACATTTTGAGCAAGTTCTGCTTTTAAAGTAGCACTAGGATCAGCTAATTCTTGATTTAAAACGACATAGGCAATTAATTGAGTCACTTTATGATTTTTATCATAACGCGGTACCGTAATTGCTTGATCAACTTGGGGCAAAGCGGCCAAATTCTGGTCAATGTCTTCCAATTCAATCCGAAATCCATGGAGTTTAACCTGGAAATCGGTTCGCCCACGATAAAAGATCATTTTCTCAGGCGTGATTTTTCCAAGATCCCCTGAGCGATAAGCTCTTTGTCCCTCAACTTCAAAGAAAGCCTGTTGCGTCTTTTCCGGATTGTTTAAATAGCCCTTGGAAACACTTGGCCCACTAATAATTAATTCTCCCTCAGCAGCCGAATTTCCTTTTTCATCAAGAGCCCAAATCCGCGTATCAGCTTTCGCCTGTCCAATTGGTAAACGGTCATAAGTTGCCAATACTTCAGGGGTAACCTCCAAAGATGTGACCGCCACACAAGCCTCAGTTGGACCATAAGTATTGAAAATTTGAGCTTGGGGAAAGCGTTCTTGCAATGTTTGAGCAGTACTATGGGTCAATTCTTCGCCACAGAATAAGAAATGGCGTAAGTGGGGATAATTTTCTTGTTGGAAATTCTTATCCAGTAAGCATAATTCAACAAATGAAGGTGTCGAAACCCACTCTGCTAAGTCAAAAGTTGGTAAGACTTTAAATAACTGACCAAAATTATTAGTCACCTCGTGCGTCAAAGCCACCAATTCTCCCCCTAAAACAAGGGTGGGATACAAATCCATCACTGATAAGTCAAAGGAATATGGCGGTTGCGATAAACAACGAACTTTATTTGGCAAGTTAAAATCTTGCACCATCCAATTAACATAACTCAATAAATTATCGTGACTAATTTGGACCCCTTTCGGAACTCCTGTTGTTCCGGAAGTAAAGATAATATAAAAATTATCCGCTCCCTGAACCCGCGTTTGCGGATCCCACGCTGTTTTTTCGTAAGTCAAATTATCCTTGAGTTGAGCAGGGGAAATAGTCAAAGTAGCTAAATCGACTGGCAAGTCATTAATTCCTAAAATCGCTCCCGGTTGGGCAATTTCGTTAATCTGAATTAAACGTTCAACGGGTGAATCCACGTCAACCGGAATGTAAGCATGGCCAGCTTTAACTGCTGCTAACATTGTCACAATGGTCATAAAGCTTTGATCACAATAGATCATCACCGGTGCTTGGGAAGGAATATCCAAGGTTTGTAAATAGGCAGCTAAATGATTACTTTCTTCCCACAAGCTTTGATAGGAATGGTGCCCCGCTTCATCCCAATAGCAACTGGCAGAATTTCCCTGCGCCTGTTGATCAATTGCTTGAATTATATTCATCAATTTGGTTTCCAAGATTAAAATCCCTTCTAAAATTCATTATAAAGAAACTTGCTATTATTAATACCGGCATAACTGTACAGGTAGATCAAAATCATTAGAATAACAAAATAAAATACCGTCATTCCGATAAAATGAACTACCGGATTCTTCCAAAAAGCTTTCAATTGAATCTCTCCTCTATTACAGTTACAAAATATTCTTCAATTTGATACTTACTTTACCGCAAACAGCGACAATTTCCAAACAATTGTCACAAAAAAAGACTCCCGCCTTAATTTCTGCTTGAGTCTTTATTATAGAATTACCACCGTCAGGGTTCAATTAAATTATCTTCCTAAGAGTGCTTCTCAATGATATTTTTCAACTGGGTTTCGCTTTGATAACCGACCAAAGTCTCCACAACTTGGTCATCTTTTTTTAATAACAAAGTTGGAATTGCTCGAATCCCGAATTGGTTCGGCGTTTCAGGATTAGCATCAACATCCATTTTCAAGAAATGAACATCATCATACTCATCTGCTAACTTCTCAATAACTGGAGCTTGCATACGACAAGGACCACACCAAGTAGCCCAAAAATCAACTAGGACCAATCCTTGGGCCGACATTTCTTTAAAATTCTGATCAGTTACAGTTTCAATCATTGGCTCATCTCCTTTAAAAATAACTCCACTATTATAAAGAACTTTCTTCTTAATTACCAGCTAGCCTAATTCGACAATCGTGGCTCCTTGACCGCCAGCACTGGCTGGGGCATAACTAAACCGACGGACATGATGGTTTTGCCGCAAATATTTCTGAACCCCCTTGCGGATTACTCCGGTCCCAAAGCCATGAATAATAGTGACTTGATCATAACCTGCTAGAAGAGCGGAATCTAAATAACGATCTAATTCGGCCATCGCGGCCTCATAGCGCTCTCCCCGGAGATCTAATTGTAATGGTATCCGACTTTGTGCTCGTTGTCGAGAGACAGATCTTTGTTGCGGTTCGGGAGCTGTTGACTTAACCTTGGTTAACTGTTGGGGATCTAGCCGCATTTTTAAAATTCCCAGTTGAACCTCAAATTGTCCTTTTTTATCCCGGCCAACAATCGTTCCTTCTTGGTCATAAGCATCAACGTGAACCGTATCTCCAACCCGCAATTGTTGCTTACGTTTTTCACGCCGTAAAACTTTATTTTGTTGTAATTGTCGTTGTTGATGTAAATTTTTTAAAGTCGTTTGGGCTTTAATCAATTGATCATCTTTAACTGCCGCTTGTCCTTGCTGCCAATGGCGCAATTGCTCAATAATTGTCGTCGCTTCAGTTTGTGTTTTCTTAAGCAATTGATTAGCTTGGGCTTTAGCTTGATCCAAAATCTGTTCTTGTTGCTGGTTTAGTTGTTCTTGCTGTATGGTTAATTGCTCTCGTTGAACAGCTAAAGTTTGATTTTGCGACTGATATTGTTGATACTGTTGTTCATAATTTTTGCGTTGGGCTTCTAGATCCTGAATCATGACATTTAGGTCTTGACTCGTCCCCTCTTGGAGATTCCGGGCCCGCTGGACTACTTGGGAGTTCATCCCCAAACGTTCGGCAATATCAAAGGCATTACTACTTCCCGGAATTCCTAATAAGAAGCGATAAGTCGGTTGTAAAGATTGTAAATCAAACTCCATGGAAGCATTAATTGTCTGGGGATAATTATAAGCAAAAATCTTTAATTCAGGATAATGGGTGGTGACCATCAAATCACAATTACTTTGACTAATCTGCTCAATTAAAGCCATCGCCAAAGCGGCCCCCTCTTGAGGATCAGTCCCAGCACCTAATTCATCTAACAAAACTAGACTAGTCGCTTTTAAATTACCCATAATAGCAATAATTTTATCCATGTGGGAAGAAAAAGTACTCAAGTTTTGCTCGATTGATTGTTCATCACCGATATCCGCAAAAATGTCCGTAAAAACAGCTACTTGACTAGTTTCTGCAACCGGCAAAAAGAGCCCCGATTGCGCCATTAGTTCTAAGAGACCGACGGTTTTGAGGGTAATTGTTTTCCCACCGGTATTGGGACCGGTAATAATAATATTGCGATAATTGAAGCCCAATTCAATCGTATTAGCCACCACTTGATCAGCCTGAATTAAGGGATGGCGGGCTTTTAGAAGTCGTACTTGATTTTGGGTATTGAGTTGCGGTTCGGTGGCCTGCAATTGCAAAGCATACCGGGTCTTAGCATTAACGAAATCGAAGTGTCCCAACAACCAACAATCTTCTTGTAATTCAGTTTGGTAAGGTCGTAAAAGATCACTTAATTCTGCCAAGAGCCGCTCAGTAATTTGTTTTTCTTGAGCCTGATGAGTTTGAATGGAATTATTAAGTTCCAAAACACCTTGAGGTTCGACATAGACTGTTTGTCCACTAGCACTTTGGTCATGAACTACTCCGCCAAAATGGTGCCGAGCTTCCGCTTTTACCGGCAAAACTAAACGGTTATCACGGACCGTAATTAAAGTCTCTGTCAAATACTTGGCATTTCTGCCACGCAAATAAGACTCCATTCGCTCGCGAACATGCTGCTGATCGAGGCGTAAAGTTTGACGAATCTGTTTTAATTGTTCCGAAGCCGTGTCTAATAATTGGCCACTTTGATCAACCGATTGTTGCAATCTTTCATTCAAAGTGGGTAAAGTAACCAATCGTTGATTAAAATAATTTAAGCGGCGGAGGTGAATTCCGGTTGTGGACAATTCCGTGAAAAAGTCCCGCATTTGGTTGGTACTTTGTAAAACTAGACTCAAATGATACAATTCAGTGCCATTCAAATTGGCTTGCATTCCTAGGCGCTTTAATTCACCCATGATATCGGGAATAATCATGACCGGCAAGCTTTGCCCGAGACGGTCTAATTCCATTCCATCAGCAGTCTCATCCAACCAGCGTTGAACCTGATCTTGCCGAGTACTGGGTTTCAGCGCCGTTAGTTGCTGCGCTCCTGGTGCCGTAATTAAAAATTGCGCTAGAGCGGTTTTAATTTTGGAATATTCTAAAGTTTCTAAAATGGTCGGATTCATCTTTTATCCTTCTATAACATAATAAAAATGTATGACAAAAGACAGGAGAAAACGGGTACAACTAATGAGACTCCGAATGAAAATAAACTTTTCATTCGGAGTCTTCGTGGATTAGACGGAATCTTCTGTCTCTAAAAATAGCTATTCCTCAAAACCTTTTGGCAGAGCAACTCAGCTATCTAATTTCTAGGAAAAACCTGGTCGCTTAACTTGATATCAGCCCGATTGAAGTCTTGATCATAAAAGTTGCAACCCAAGAGTGACTGAGAATATTCTGTAAACCCGCCACAGGAACTAAGGCCAAGATACTCAAGATGAGCGTCAGAAAAATATAATTACAACCAAAAGCTACGACACCACCGCCCCATTTTTGGATCTGCTTTTCTAAGGGGTAAAATGTCAAATCGTGCCAGTAAGCTCCAATTAAACGGGTCACCGCCCAGCCAAGGAGAAGAATGAACAGTAAGGCCACCATTTGATAAAACAGGGCTTCCAAAAAATTGGTAGAAATTTGCGGTTTAAAAAAAGCAAAATAACTTTCCGGTGAAGCTGAAGGATAAGGGACCAATAGATAAAGTTTGGTGCCTAAAAAGCTAGATAACCAAATTGCTAGTCCCAGACTGATTGTGTAACCAGCAGTGTAGACAGCTTGCATGACCAAACCGCGTCTAGTGCCAATATAAACCCCATAAATTAAAATTAATAGAATAAGCATACTAACATCCTAATCTTGCCTTTAAATTAATTACTCACCATCGGTTGCGGAAAAAGTATTCAATACTTCTTGGACCATATCCCATTCAGCATCATCAGTAATTGGCTCTAAATCACCCGCCAAGACGGTATCATCGGCTGCTGGTTGAAAGCTGAAAGCTTGGATTTCAATTTCTTCATCATCTTCATCCGCTGCCCGATATAACAAGACGTAGGATTTACCATAGTCTTCTGACTCAAAAGTGAATAAAATATTATAAGTTTCCTCGTGTCCTTGATCATCACTTAAAACTACGGTTTGATCATTGGGTTTTGGTTTCTCTGTCATAAAGACTCCTTTAATTATTTTTTGCTTGGTAAGACGCGCGATCCAAATAGCTCTGTAAAATCATCACTGCTGCTAATTCATCAATAACTTTGTGTCTTTTTTGCCGAGAAATATCGGCTTCTTCAATTAACATCCGTTCCGCTTGAACGGTGGTCAGACGTTCATCAATAAAATCAACTGGCAACTCGAAGAAATCGGTAACCATTTTCCCATAAGCTTGGGATTTTTCAGCTCTTTCACCCAAACTGTTGTCCATATTTTTGGGTAAACCAACTACAAATTTCTCAACTTGGTATTGATCGACAAGTTCCGCCAAGCGATCCAAGCCAAAGTCAGCCTGATCCTCATTAATTCGAATAATCTCTACCCCTTGAGCAGTCCAGCCCAAAAGGTCGCTCACGGCAATTCCGACCGTCCTAGAACCAACATCTAATCCCATTAATCTCAAGAATGGTTATCCTCCGTCTTTAAATAAGAACGAACCAATTCTTCAATAATTTCATCGCGTTCGTGCTTTAAAATCAAATTTCGCGCATCATTATACCGCGGAATATAGGCGGGATCCCCTGATAACAAATATCCTACTATTTGATTAATTGGATTATAGCCCTTTTCCTCTAATGCCTGATAAACCCCCTGCAAGGTATCTCGAATATCTTGACGACGACTATCATTAAAGTCAAAACTCATTGTATTATCTAACAAACTCACAAGCTACACCCCTCTTCTCAATTAATCATACTCAAAAACGTAGTCTAGCACTATTACAATTTAGTGACAAATTTTGTGCCAGTCTTTTTATCAATCCTAAAAGAGTTTACTCTGCTGCGGCAATTAAAGTATGTGCTTTTTGTAAAGCTTCTTGCAAGCCGGCAGCATTTTTACCACCTGCTTGAGCCAAATCAGCTCGGCCACCGCCACCGCCGGCAATTGCCGGAGCAATGGCTTTAATTAAACTATTAGCTTGTAATTCAGCCACTTGAACTTTTGGATTCACAGCAACTAACAAGTTGGCTTTCGTGCCTAACTTAGCTCCTAAAACTAAAATATCAGAGCTGGCTTTTTGTTTCCAAGTATCTGCAATTTGCCGGAGTTCATTCATATTTGAAGCGGAAACAATCGCGGTTACCAAACGGTAATTACCTACGGTCTCAACTTGATCTAATAAAGAACTAGCTTGTTGTTGAGCCGCTTGGGCCTGTAATTCTTGTAATTGCTTTTGGCTGGTCTTTAATTCTGTCTCTAGTTGAACTACCTTGTCCAAGAGTCCTTGAGCTTGCGGAACTTTCAATTCTTGTTGGACCGCAGTTAAATACTGTCCTTGTTCTTCATAATATTGGAAAGCAGCTTGACTGGTAACCGCGGTGATTCTCCGAACTCCAGCTCCAACAGCCGTTTCCGCTGTAATCTTGAAGATTCCAATTTCCGCTGTATTTTGAACATGAGTTCCCCCGCAAAGCTCTAGTGAGAAGTCACTAATCTTGACGACGCGGACTTGATCGCCATATTTATTATCAAATAAGGCGATTGCGCCCATTTTTTTGGCGGTTTCCAGATCAGTTTCAATAGTTTCAACCGGAATCTCCTGCCAAATTTGTTCATTAACCAATTGCTCAATTTGTTGTAACTGTTCGGGGGTTACTTTTTCCAAACTTGTAAAGTCAAAACGCAAGTAATCTGGTTCAACTAATGAGCCAGCTTGATGAGTATGCTCGCCCAAAATATTGCGCAGAGCCTGATCTAACAAGTGTGTTGCCGTATGATTTCGCCGAACTTTTTTCCGAAAATCGGCATCGATAGCTAAAGTATAGCGCTCACCGACTGTTAAGGGAGCTTGGACTTGCAAAGAATGCAAGTTTTGGCCATTAGGAGCATGCTGAACGTCTACCACCTGAGCAACAAGGGTTCCATCACTAGCCAAGATCTGTCCTAAATCACCCACTTGACCACCCATTTCGGCATAAAATGGTGTTTGATCAAAAATCACCTGTGCTGAACCGGTCGTTACTTGATCGACTTGGGCATCAGCGACAATAATATTCTGTAACTGAGCTCCTGCAACTTCTAAATGATCGTAACCCACAAATTGGCTCGGGGTTTTGATATCCATCAATAATTCATCTTGTGATCCCATGGACTGCCGGTCCCCCCGCGCCTTCCGGGCCCGGTCTTTTTGGGCTTGCATTTGGGCGTCAAAGCCAGCTTGATCAACTGTTAAACCAGCTTCTCCAGCAGACTCAACTGTTAATTCATAAGGGAAACCATAGGTGTCAAAGAGTTTAAAGGCGACATCTCCCTGCAAAACCGTCTGTTTTTGTGCCTTAACTTGGTCAATTTCCGCTTTTAGTAAGGCTAAACCTTCATTTAGGGTTTCCGAAAAACGTTCTTCTTCCGTCGCAATAACTTTTGCAATGAAATCTTTTTGTTGTAAAACTTCCGGATAGTAGCTCTCCATAATCTGACCAACTATGGGCACTAATTGGGCTAAGAAGGAACCTTGAATCCCTAACTTCCGACCATTTAGGCTGGCCCGCCGAATTAAGCGGCGCAAAACATAGCCGCGACCCTCATTAGAAGGCAAAGCGCCATCACCAATCGCAAAAGTTACTGCTCGAGCATGGTCAGCAATAATCTTAAAGGCAATATCATCATCTTTGTCTACACCATAAGTCTTCTGGGCACTGAGTTTTTCCGTCGCCTGAATAATCGGCAAGAATAAGTCAGTTTCAAAGTTGGTTGGTGCATCTTGAATTACGGAAACAATTCGTTCTAAGCCCATTCCCGTATCAATATTCTTATGCGGTTGATCGACAAAGCGGCCATCCGGTAAATGATTAAATTGAGAAAAGACTAAATTCCAAATTTCCAAATAACGAGCATTTTCCCCACCAGGGTAATTTTCTGGATCATCAAGGGCAACATCATTATTTTCTTGACCACGGTCATAAAAAATTTCTGAATCGGGACCACTAGGACCAACCCCAATATCCCAAAAGTTATCTTCTAAGCGGTAAATATGACTCGGATCAACTCCCTGCTTAATCCAGCAATTATAGGCGGTTTCATCTTTGGGATAAATAGTCATATATAACTTTTCTGGGTCAAAATCTAACCATTGGGGACTAGTTAAAAATTCCCAAGCATAGGCTACCGCTTGATCCTTAAAATAATCTCCCACAGAAAAGTTTCCTAACATTTCAAAGAAAGTTTGGTGACGAGCCGTATGCCCAACATTTTCAATATCATTAGTCCGAATACTTTTTTGGGCGGAGGTCAGCCGCGGATTTTTCGGAATAATTTCACCATCGAAATATTTCTTCATCGTAGCTACACCGGAATTAATCCACAATAGTGTGGGGTCATCTTTGGGCACTAATGGGGCACTTGGTTCAATTGTATGACCTTTGCTTTTAAAGAAATCCAAAAACATCTGGCGCACAGCGGCGCTACTCATTTGCTTCATTATTCTTCCTCCAACTAAAAACAAAATCGTTGCTTGTCAAGGACGCCCATGCGCGGTACCACCTTGTTTGCAACGATTTTGTCGTTTGCCTCTCAATTATCATTCTCAATTAGCTTCTGGTAGCATTATTAAAGGTTCTCCTAGGCACTCACACCAACTTGCCCTCGCTACACAGAAAAACTTTTTAATAATATATCCTTCATTATCATAATTTTAAATAGTTTAAAAGTCAATCACTTGTTTAGGGCAGCTTCTAGTCCAAAATTGCTAGAACTTCCCCAGTAAATCATTTTTTTAAAAAGAGGAATTTTTCATCCGATTTTTTTTCTTTTGTTGTTGTCGTTGGGCTCGTTGCTCTAACTTTCTTTGGCGTTGTTGTTCACCTTTAATCGCCTGTTTAATTTTCTTGCGGTAACCAGGTTTCTTCTTTTGTTGTTGCTTTTTAACGAGACCCTTGAGTTTAGGATCTAGGGCCTGATTTTTTGCTTGCCGCTGCAAACGACGATCGTGGGGATGATAATCTTGGAGTCCGTGATTCTTAATTTCTTTGGGAGTAAATTTAATTCCTAAATGCTCCAAGTGAGCAATTTGATTTTCTTCATCAGGACCATACAAGGTGACCGCGATTCCCGTCATTTGATTCCGGCCAGTCCGACCGACACGGTGGATAAAGAAATCATCATCGTGCGGAATTTCTGCATTGATCACATGAGAAACTCCGGGTAAATCAATTCCCCGAGCAGCTAAATCAGAAGCAACTACAAATTGATAATCTAGCTGTTCAATTTCGCGCATCGTCCGCCGCCGCTGACGAGCCGACAAGCCCCCATGTAAACAAGCGACTTTGAGTCCTTGCTCGGTTAAATAATGGTAAATTTCTTCTACCGAGCGCCGGGTATTAGCAAAAATTAAAGCTAGATAAGGTTGACCTAAAGTCAAAAAATCATACAAAACAGCTTTTCGATCTCGTCCCTTAGTAAAGAGCGCCCAATTCGTAATTGTCGGAGCAATTAAATGGGGAACTTCCAAGGCGACCATTTTTGGTTGATAGAGATATTTTTTCAAAAATGGCTGGAGCTTTTCGGGAATCGTAGCTGAAAAGACTAAAGTTTGTAAATGTTCGGGCAAGCTACTAGCAATTTGGTCAACATCATGTAGAAAGCCCATATCCAAAGTCATATCGGCCTCATCAACCACGAAACTATGCGCCGTATGGACTAACAAATGGTGATGTTTAATCAAATCTAAGATTCGTCCCGGAGTGCCAATGACTACTTGCGGTTGTTGCTGATGCAAATGTTTAATCTGCTGTTCTTTATCAGTTCCTCCGACATAAAAACCGATTTGAAAAGACGTCGTCTCTAATAGTTGGCGGGCAGCGGTTCGAATCTGATAGGCTAGTTCTCGGCTTGGGGCAGTAATCACTAACTGAACTTCTGTTGTCGCCGTCAATTTGTTAAAAAGTGGCAACAAATAGGCATGAGTTTTCCCACTACCAGTTTGGGCTTGAGCAATAACGTCATGTCCCGCATTCACTAACGGAATCACCCGTTCTTGGACCGGGGTCGGTTTAGTAAAGTTAATCTTAGTTAAGGCTGTTTGTAATGCATCTGTAAAATGATAGTCAGCAAAATGAGCCATAGGTCACCTCTAGTTTTCTTGTTTTTGTAATTGAATTAGAGCTTGAAAAATCTCTTCTAATTCAGCTTCATCTTGAGCATTGGCACCACTAGCCAAAGGGTGTCCTCCACCATCATGTTGGGCGGCCAATTCATTAATCACTGGACCTTGCGAACGTAAGTGAACTCGATAAGTTTGATTTGGTTTTTGAACCCCAATCAACCAACTATGAACTTCTTGTAAACGACCCGGAGTTCCTACAATAGCATGCGCTTGACTAGCGTCTAAGCCTAACTTGGTCAAAACCGCTTGCGAAACCACTAATTTAGCAGCCCCACTAGCATCAATCTGCAAGTTTTCAAAGGCATAGCCCTGCAGACGAGCTTGACTTAAAGTCAATTGTCCCATCTGTTGGTTAATCAAATGGGGCTGAAAATTATAGCTCACCAATTGGGCAGCTAAATGCAAGGTGTGGCTGCTTGTACTAGGGTATAAGAAACGTCCCGTATCGCCAACAATTCCTGTATATAGGGCTTGGGCCACTTCATCGGTTAACTGTAAATTATTGCCCGCCGCATTAATCAAGTCGGCAATAATTTCTGCACAACTGGAAGCTTCTGTATTTACATAACGCCAATCGCCATAAGGATCAGTATTGGGATGATGATCAATCTTGATAATCTTTTGACCATTTTGATAACGTTGGTCACTAATCCGCGGACGATTAGCCGTATCAACGACAATTACCAGTGCTTGGGGATACAATTCATCCGCCACCTGATCCATCGTCGCAATCCAGTCCAAATCACCCACCCCTTCGCCGGCCATTAAAACCGTCTTTTCCGGATAAGTAGTTTGAATGCTTCGGGCTAATCCCAATTGAGAACCCAAGGCATCTGGATCCGGGTTTTGGTGACGGTGAATAATAATCTGGGATGCTTTTTGAATTTGCTCGATAATTTCACCAAAAGTATTCATAAGAATCACTCCTCAAATAAATTGATTTCTGTAAAACTTTGCGGTTGTAAATTAGTGACCGTAATTCCTAACAGGCGTAAAGGTTGTTCTCGCAAATCCAAGGTCTGCAGAATTTCTTGAACGACGGCTAAAATTGCCGGAGCAGTTTGTAAAAATTTAGTCTGAGTTTGGCGTCGAGTCCAAGTTACAAACTCCACCGTCCGCACTTTTAAAATTACCGTTTTTCCATGTAAGTGTTTGTTTTGTAAGACTTCAGCCACTTGATCAGCTAACTCTTGCAGAATTTTTTGGATTTCACCTTCTGCAAAAACTGGGCGATTAAAAGTCCGCTCTTTACCAATCGATTTTCTCGTTCTTTGAGCTTGCACAGGGCGATTATCTACTCCCCGAATCCGTTGATACAAAGAATAGCCCACACTTCCCCAATGTTGGACCAAAAAATCCAAACTCAAACTCTGTAAGTCGCGCACCGTTTTTAAATTTAAATCGGCTAATTGCTCTTGCATTTTTTTACCAATACCATGCAGACGGGCCACCGGTAGCGGAGCCAAAAATTGACTAGCTTGATTACTAGGAACCACGGTTAAGCCAAAGGGTTTAGCATAATTTGACGCCATTTTGGCTAAAAACATATTGTAGGAAACCCCAATAGAACAAGTTAGTTGCAACTTACGTAAAACGGTTCGTTGAATTAAGAGTCCTAGCTGGACCGGATCAGCTTGACCTAAATTATTTTGAGTCACATCTAGATAAGCTTCATCTAGAGCTACAGGTTCCCAAATTGGCGTGACTTGATTAAAAATCTCATGGACCTGTTCAGAAACTTGCCGATACAAGGAGAAATCCGGTGGTTTAAATAGTAGTTTTGCGGCGGGGATTTGTTCCAAAGCTTTAATAGCCGGCATTCCCGAACCTACACCGTACTTGCGAGCTTGATAGTTAGCGGTCGTAATTACTCCATGGCCGTTGTGCTGTCGCGGATCAGGAGCTACGACTAAAGCTTTTTGACGATACGCCGGATGATCTCTTTCTTCTACCGAAGCATAGAAAGCATCCATATCGACATGTAAAATTTGGCGGTCATCGTGAACAACTAAAGGTAATTCCAGAAAACTCATCGCTAATCACTTAACCATTCCAAATCCAAGCATGGCCATCTTGCTCTAAAAGTTCATTGCTAGCCTGGGGACCGAAACTATTGCTGTAATAGTTCGGAAAGTCGACTGCAGTCTGATCCCAAGTTTGCCGAATTTGGTCAATAAATTTCCAAGTTGCGGCTTGTTCTTGCCAGTTCGTGAAATTAGTCTGATCTCCCAATAAGACATCAATCAATAACTTTTCGTAAGCCTCTTGTGAGTTAGCTAAGGCATCTTCGGAGTGTTGGAAAGTTAAGGTCTCAAGATAATTTTTTAGACCAGAACCGGGATGAGTAGTATTCAAACTAATTCGCAGTTCTTGTTGGGGCTCAATGATCAAAGTTAAGACAGTTGCTTCCGGATCCACGGGTTGTTTTTGATAATCCGCAAAAATATTTTCAGCTTGTGCTTTTAAAACTAAATCGATCCGAGTTACTTTTTGATGGAGGCGCTTGCCCGTGCGCACATAGAAAGGTACTCCCTGCCAACGAGGATCATCTAACAAGATTTTTCCGGCAACAAAGGTCTCGGTTTGTGAATCATCGGCGACATTGTCGGCCTGACGATAAGCCAATTGACGGCCGCGACTATCCTGATCGTATTGTCCCCGCACAAAATTTGTTGCTACTTGGTCAGGAGTATAGTTGGGCAGACATTGAAAAATCTTTTCTTTTTGTTCATGAACCGCAGCCGAAGTAAAGGCTTGGGGACGATCCATCGCTAATAGTCCTAGAATCTGTAAAGTGTGATTCTGAACCATATCCCGTAAAGCTCCAGCCGATTCATAGTAGCCAGCTCGTTCACCAACTCCCAAAGTCTCTGCCAGAGTAATTTGGACATTACTAATGTAGTTTTTATTCCAAATAGCTTCCAACAAGGGATTAGTGAAGCGCAAAACGGGAATAGCTTGCACCATTTCCTTACCTAAATAATGATCAATCCGATAAATCTGTTCTTCCTTAAAGGTAGCATTAATGCAATCATTCAACTCTTTAGCACTCGCAAGATCTTTACCAAAAGGCTTTTCAATCACAAGCCGATTATAACCTTTTTCATTTAATAGCTGCTCCGAATTTAAATGCTGGGCCACCGTTCCAAAAAAGCGTGGAGCAATTGCCATATAGAAGATTTGATTATTGCCAGCCTGATACTCTTCATTTAACTGTTGGGCCAATTGCCGTAAAGCAACATAATGTTTTGAGTCATTAACATCGTGAGACTGATAGTAAAAATGCTCCACAAAACTAGCAATCTGAGCCTGGTCACCCAGATCACTTTCGACTGCATCCATCACTGTTTGCCGAAAATAAGCGTGACTCCAAGGTCTTCGTGCGGTTCCAATAACCGCAAAATGTTTCCGCAAGTAACCTTTTAAATATAATTTAAATAAAGCCGGGTAAAGTTTACGATGAGCCAAGTCACCTGAACCGCCAAAAATAATAAAAACTGCACGTTGTTCTTGTGCCATTTCTTAATCTCCTCCACCTCTTGTAAGACATCTAAATTCTTGCAAGAAAACTTATCTCCTCTAGACAAATTATATAAAAAAACGATTGTCTTTCACAATCGTTTACTTTTCGGAATCATCAGTTGGAGTTGTTTCAGCTGGAGAAGCTTCACTTTCTGGCGTTAGGGTCTTAGTCGCCTCTACTTCAGGCTTGTCTTCAGTTTTTACTGGCGTCGACGTTGCCGGTTGGCTGACCGCCCGGATTGCCGAACGACTAAAGGTTAGATAAATCCCATCACAATCCAAAACTACAGTTTGATCAGCATCGTTCATGGAATCAATAGTTCCGTGTAAGCCACCAATGGTAACTACCGGATCCCCAACTTTAATTGCATTCAACATTTGCTTGCGTTTTTCTTGTTGCTTTTTTTGGGGACGAATCATGGTGAAGTACATCAAGCCAATCATCAAGACAAAAAAGATCAATACGGTATAATTACCGCCCATCCCACCACTTGCTGCTAATAAATTCAATTCAGCCACCTCAATTAGAAAATTTTAAATTTAAATCTACTGTTTTTTATTTTAACAAAAAACTTACTTAAAAGCAGGCTTTAGCTAAAAGTTTTTTGCGTCCTTTTGATCAAAACCGTACTGTTCAAAAACCTGAGCCCGCAAATCTAAGAGACTATCTTCCCGAATTGCTTGCCGAATTTGGCGCATTAAGTCTAATAAATAATATAAATTATGGTAACTCGTTAAATGAATTCCAAAAGTTTCATTAACTTGCAAAAGATGACGGATATAAGCGCGCGTATAATTACGACAAGCATAACAGCCACAATTGGGATCCAGAGGTCCAAAATCATGAGCGTATTTAGCATTTTTAACTACTAATCGACCTTGAGAAGTCATACAGGTTCCATTGCGGGCAATTCGCGTCGGTAAAACACAGTCAAACATGTCAATTCCACGAATAACCCCATCCAACAAGGAATCGGCTGTTCCCACGCCCATTAAATAACGCGGTTTTGTCTCTGGCAACAATGGAACCGTGAAGTCTAAGACATGATTCATTTCTGACTTCGATTCTCCAACTGATAAACCACCAATTGAATAACCCGCAAAATCCATCCCCACTAAATCCCGGGCACTTTCTTGCCGTAAATCTTGATAGCCACCACCTTGGACAATCCCAAACAAACCTTGCCTTTGTGGGTTCCGATGGGCCGCTAAGCCCCGTTCGGCCCAGCGAGAAGTTCGGGCAATGGATTTCTTTAAATAATCATATGATTCATAAAAAGGCGGACACTCATCTAAACTCATCATAATGTCTGGTCCGAGGTCATTTTCAATATGAATAGCTTTTTCAGGCGATAAAAACATCGTCTGGCCATCCAAGTGACTCTTAAAAGTAACTCCCTCTTCACTAATTCCCCGTCTCTTGGCTAGAGAAAATACCTGGAAGCCACCAGAATCGGTTAAAATCCCCTGATCCCAGTTCATGAATTGATGCAAACCACCCGCTTCCTTGACTAAAGGTGAGCCGGGACGGAGCCAAAGATGATAGGTATTGGCCAAGATAATGCTGGCGCCCATTGTTTTTAATTCTTCCGGGGCCATCGTCTTCACGGAAGCTTGCGTGCCCACAGGCATAAAAATAGGAGTTTCAAAAGTCCCATGGGGAGTAGTAATTTCTCCCAAGCGAGCTCCAGTATGTTTTTCTTTTTTAATTAAGCGATATTTGATTGCTTGTTCCATAAGTCCCTCATTATTCAATAAACATAGCATCACCAAAACTAAAGAAACGATAACGTTCCTCAACTGCATGTTGGTAAGCCTGTAAAATATTTTCGCGTCCGGTAAAAGAAGCGACCAGCATCACTAAAGTTGATTTGGGCAAATGGAAGTTGGTAATAAAATGATCCACAACTTTCCATTGATAGCCCGGTTTAATAAAAATATCCGTCCAACCACTATCGGCTTGAATCTGACCCCCAAACTTCGTCCCAATTGTTTCTAAAGTTCTAATTGAAGTTGTTCCCGTGGCTACAATCTTGCCTCCGTGGGCTCGAACTGCATTTAATTGGGCGGCGGCTTGTTCGTTTAAACGATAAAATTCACTGTGCATCTTGTGTTCCTCAATATTTGTTTCGGAAACCGGACGGAAAGTTCCGAGTCCAACATGCAGCGTCAAGTAAACCAACTGAACGCCCTTGACTTGAACTTTTTCCAATAATTCCGGGGTCCAATGAAGGCCTGCCGTTGGCGCAGCAGCGGAACCATCTTCTTTAGCATAAACAGTTTGATAACGATCGGGATCCGCTAACTTTTCTTTGATATAAGGCGGTAATGGCGTCTCTCCAAGTTCCTCTAAAATTTCCAAAAAGATTCCTTGGTACTCAAAGCGAACCATCCGCCCACCATGATCCAGTTCACTGGTCACTACACAACGCAAACGTCTATCACCGAACTCGACTACCGTTCCCACTGGGGCCCGGCGTGCGGGTTTCATCAAGACTTCCCAATTATCACCTTCAGTGTTATTTAACAATAAGACTTCCAAGTGCGCTTGGGTCTTCTCCTTCACCCCATATAAACGTGCCGGTAAAACGCGGGTATTATTCATGACTAAAGCATCACCCGGATTTAAATAATCAATAACATTATAAAAGTGGCGATCTTGATAGGCTCCCGTAACATGATCTAAGACTAATAAACGGGATTGATCCCGTTGCTTTAAGGGCGTCTGGGCAATCAATTCCGTTGGTAAATCATAATCAAATTCATCTAAAGTTGTCATTTAGTTTCTTCTTTCTGCGGTGGGGTCAGGCCTAAATGTTGATAAGCTTTATTGGTGACCATCCGTCCTCGCACCGTTCGTTTTAAAAATCCTTGTTGCAGTAAATAAGGCTCATAAACAGCTTCCACAGTTTCTTGTTCTTCACCAATATTCACGGCCATCGTTTTTAGTCCCAAGGGCCCCCCTTGATACAAATCAATCATCATCTGCAGAAGCTTGCGATCACCCGAATTTAAACCGGCACTATCAACCTGTAACTGATCTAAGGTCTTTTGTACTAAAGCAGCTTGGATGCGATCTTGATCAGCCACTTGGGCAAAATCGCGTACGCGTTTCAATAAACGATTGGCAACCCGAGGTGTCCCTCGAGACCGCCGCGCTAAAGCATGCGCAGCTTCTGGTTCAATTTCAACTTGTAAAACATCTGCCGAGCGTAGAATAATTTGCGTCAAATCGGCTTCATCATAGTAAATCAAATGTTCCACAATGCCAAAACGTTCCCGTAAAGGAGCCGATAATTGCCCCGCTTGAGTGGTCGCCCCAATTAAAGTAAATGGTGGTAAAGGATAATGGATTGCGTGCGCTTGAGCCCCTTGGCCGACAACAATATCAATGAAAAAATCTTCCATCGCCGAATACAAAATTTCTTCGATATTCTTGGGCAAGCGATGAATTTCATCAATAAATAAAACATCCCCGGCCTGTAGTTCACTCAAAATAGCGACTAAATCACCCGCTTTTTCAATTGAAGGACCAGTGGTTGAACGCAAATTGACCCCCAATTCGTTGGCGATCACCAAAGCTAAAGTGGTTTTTCCTAGCCCTGGTGGGCCATATAGTAAAACGTGGTCGAGAGCTTCTTCTCTTTTTTGAGCCGCCTTAATGTAAACTTGTAACTCATACTTAATCCGTTCTTGGCCAATATATTGACGGAAAAATTGGGGACGTAAAGACTTTTCCACAGCTTGTTCTTGGTCATCTAAAACAGAATCATTTGTTAAATCTTGCGAATCCACCTAGCGACCTCCTTCCTGCAATAATTGCAAGCCAGCGCGAACATAACTACCAGCATCCGCTAAGTCTTGTTCAGCCAGTGAACCAGCGATTTTTTGTACCGCCTTTTGACTATAACCTAAAGCCACTAAGGCCTCTAAGCCATCCTGTAATTGAAGATTTTTCTTAGTATTGGGACTAGCGGACGTAAATAAAGTCGTGGCCCCCATCTCTAATTGCTTCTCTGGTAATTTATCGCGTAAATCTAAAATAATCTGTTGCGCAGTCTTTTTCCCAACTCCCGGAAATTGGGTCAAGAACTTGGCATCATCATTGACAATCGCCGTGATTAGCGGCTGATGATCATTATCGGCCAAAATAGCCAAAGCACTCTTAGGGCCAATTCCGGAAACCGTTGTTAAAAGTTGGAATAACTGTTTCTCTGTTAAATCATAAAATCCATACAAAGATTGTTCATTTTCACGAATAATCTGTTCAACGTAGATCGTTAACTCTTCTTGCGGTTGATAACGCTGCGGATTAGCTACCACCACTCGATAGCCAATTCCCGCCACTTCAACTACCACATAAGTCGGGCCTAAAAAAGTCACTACTCCTTTTAAATATTCAAACATCTAGTTACCTCATTTTCTAGTCTGAGCTTGATGGGGATCTTGAATCCGTTTAAAGGCCTTCTGGAGATCATGGTCACTAAAATGAATCAAAGTCGGTCGCCCATGAGGACAATTATAGGGATTATGGGCTTGGGCTAATTGATCTAAAACAGCTTGAGCCTGTTGTCGGTCCAAGGGATCGTGGGCCCTGATTGACAATTTACAACTCATCTGTCGTGCTGTCTGTTCCCGAAACTCGGCCAGACTAACGCTTCCCTGCTGCAAAACCATTTCAATTAAATTACGAATTAAATTTTCCGCTTGAGCTTCTGGAATCCAAGTCGGATAACTGGTCACCACAAAACTATTTTGACCAAAAATAGCAATCCCAATTCCTAAAGCTTGCAAATTGTCCAACTGTTCAGTAATTAAATTCGTTTCGGAATTGGCATAATCAAGAATCAAGGGGACCAACAATTGTTGCTGATCCGGGCTAGTATTTCCTAGTTGTGGACGAATTTTTTCATAGTTAACTCTTTCTTGGGCGGCGTGTTGATCGACCAAATAAAAACCATCACTGCTTTCCGCAAGCAAATAAGTCGCGTGGATCTGGGCGACAAATTGTAATTGAGGAAAAGCTTCCAATGTGGCTTCTTGGACTTGAGTTTCTTTATTTTGCAGAGCTATTCCGCGCTCATTTTGAAGGCGTTGATCCCAGCTTTGTAAATGATTCGGATCTTCAAAAATCGGCGTCAAAACAACAGCTCCCGGAAGTTCCCAACTAGAGGGGATTTTTGCGGAAGTTGGCTCGGCAATCTGTTGCTGGACAGGGGCCTTAGTCTCGATAGTTGTTGCGGTTGACTTAGCTAGAGCAGCTTGAAAACCGACCGCTTTAGCTGACCGCAGCAAGTTACTTTGGCCTAATCCTTGCCCAATCGCCGCGGTTAAAGTCTCGGCTAAGAGCGATTCTTTACTAAAACGAACTTCTCTTTTGGTTGGATGAACGTTAACATCCACTAAAATCGGATCTAACTTAATGTTCACTACCGCGAGGGGAAAGCGGCCCACCATTAATTTCGTCCCATAGCCGGCCAATAAAGCTTGCACTAATTGGTAATTAACAATATACCGACCGTTGACTAGTAAAGAAATATATTTGCGGTTGGCCCGAGTTTCCTGGGGTAAAGAAGTATAGCCCCAAACCTGAAAATCGGCACTTTCTTGTTTAAAAGACACCATTTGTTGGGCAGCCTTACGACCATAAATCCCAGCTAAAGCCTGCTGCAATTGACCATTACCCGAAGTTTTCAATAAATCCTTTTTTTCCGTTCGCAAAGTAAAAGCAATTTGCGGATGGGCTAAAGCTAAACGATTGACAATATCAATTACCCGATTTAACTCGGTATTGACGGTCTTCAAATACTTCAAGCGCGCTGGCGTATTGTAAAATAAATCGGCTACGACTACGGTAGTTCCTTGACTAGCTGCCAGATCAACTAAGGACTCCTGCTGACCACCAGCAATTTTGATCTGGGTTCCGTGGGCTCCATCACTACTGGTCGTTAAAGTTACTTGCGCAACCGCCGCAATACTGGCGAGCGCTTCCCCGCGAAAACCCAAAGTCCGCACTTGAAAGAGATCTTGGCTCGTGGTGATTTTACTAGTCGTATGCGCTTGGAAGGCTAAAGTGACTTGCTCAGCCGCGATTCCTTGACCATTATCTCGAACCCTAATTGATTTTATCCCGGCTTCTTGAACTTGAATATCAATTTGACTAGCTTGGGCATCAATCGCATTTTCAACCAATTCCTTAACTACCGAAGCTGGACGTTCAATCACTTCTCCCGCAGCAATTTGGTTACTTAAAGTGGGTGATAACTGATGAATTTGCGCCATCTTAATCCCCCTTAATCAGAAATTTCATCTTGAATCTTATCTAAGAAGTTCAGGGCATCTAGTGGGGTCATTTTTAATAAGTTTGCTTCCTGGACTTGTTGAACAATTTCTTGGGCTCGTGTCGGTGAAGCACTAGCAAATAATGACAGTTGTTCTTCTGCCGGCACTGGAGTAACTTCTGATTCTTGAATTTTAGGGACCGGTGAGACCGGTTCAGAACTGACAGCTGACGGTACTGTCTCTTGTTCGAGGCCAGTTAGAACCTCCTGGGCCCGATCCAAAACTAAATTCGGTAAACCAGCCAGTTGAGCGACATGAATCCCGTAAGATTTATCCGCGGGACCAGCGAGAACCTTATGCAAAAAGACTAATTGTCCGCCTTCTTCGGTCGCATCCACATGGACATTTTTCACGGCAGGAAATTGGTCCGCTAAAGCCGTCAATTCATGATAATGAGTGGAAAAGAGCGTCTTAGCATGAACTTTGGCCTGCAGATATTCCACAATCGCTTGCGCTAGGGCCAACCCATCATAGGTTGCTGTTCCCCGCCCAATCTCATCAAAAATAATCAAGGAGTGGCTGGTTGCATGCTGTAAAGCATCATTAGCTTCCATCATCTCCACCATGAAAGTTGAATTACCAGCAATCAAATCATCAGCCGCGCCAATTCGGGTAAAGATATGATCAAATAGTGGCAAGCGAGCTGATTCTGCCGGAACAAAACAACCTACTTGGGCCATAATCGCGATCAAAGCCAATTGCCGCATATAGGTACTCTTCCCAGACATATTGGGACCGGTAATCAACAAGACATCGGTAGCCGGATCCATGGAAACATCGTTGGGGATATAGGCTTGCTTACCGAGGACTTTTTCCACCACGGGATGGCGGCCTTGTTTAATTTGAACTTCAGCGTCTTTAGTAAATTCCGGCCGGACATAATGATACTGCTCACTAATCGTACAGAAACCTTGTAAAACATCTAATTGGGCTAAAGTATGCGCCAAAGTTTGTAATTCTTGAATTTTAGTTTTGACTTGATCCCGAATTTCATTAAATAAATGATACTCCAACAAGGTCGACTGTTCTTCAGCTTCTAAAATTAAATGTTCTTTTTCCTTTAATTCTGGCGTGATATAACGCTCGGCATTAGCTAAAGTTTGTTTCCGTTGGTAACGATCCGAGGGAACTTGATCTTTATTCGCATTGGTGACTTCAATATAGTAACCAAAAACCCGATTAAAACCAATTTTCAAATTCTTGATTCCCGTTACTTCTTGCTCATGAACTTGCATCTGCGCAAGCCAAGTCTTCCCTTGACTCATCGCCGCCCGATATTGGTCTAGTTGTTGATTATAGCCATCTTGAATCAAATGACCATCTGTGACTGAAATTGGCGGATCATCGACAACTGCCGTGGTAATCAAATCATGAACCTCTTGACAATCAGGGACTTGTTCCAATAAATCATCGATTAAAGGGGTCTGCAAATCACGGAGCACGGCTTTAATCTTTGGCACTTGCTCTAAAGAAGTCGCTAACTGAATTAAATCCCGGCCGTTAACCGTTCCCAAAGCGATTCGTCCCGCCAAACGTTCGAGATCATAGACCTTAATTAAATAATCCTGCAAAGAACTTCTTTGAAAATAATTATCCAAAAATAATTGAATCAAATCTTGGCGCCATTTTAATTGCTGCCGATCCAAAAGGGGGCGTTGTAACCACTGTTTCAATAAACGACTACCCATCGCGGTCTTTGTCGCGTCCAAAAGCCAAGCCAGAGTTCCCTTTTTTTCACCCGTGCGCAAGGAACGAAATAACTCCAAATTATTATGGGCATTATGGTCCATCTGTAGATATTGTTGCGCTTCATATTCTTGCGCAACTTGTAAATGGCCTAAATCTCTTTTTTGCGTTTCTACTAGATAAGAAATTAAAACTTGGACCGCTTGTTTTTGTTCCCCTTGGGTCAGATTTTGCGCGACAAAACTAACTTCCGAATATTCTTGTTGGGGTTTTTCAACCGAAACTAAGATACCTAATTTTTTAATTTCCGGGGTAATTTTCTCAGCCACGTCAAAATCCATGACGATTTCTTTACTCCGTAAATTTAGAAGCTCATTTTGGACAGCTGCTAAATCAGGAAGACTCGTTACAGCAACTTCTCCAGTCGCCAAATCCGTATAGGCAAAGCCATAGTTTTTCTCAGTAGTCGCTAAAGCTGCCAAATAATTATTATCTTTACTTTGATTAGGCTTAACTTCCAGATTAGTTCCGGGGGTCACCAGTTTAATAATTCCCCGTTTGACCATCCCTTCAGCTTCCTTGGGATTCTCCAGTTGTTCACAAATTGCGACCTTGTAGCCTTTATCAACCAAAACTGCCACATAACTATCAGCAGCATGATGAGGGACTCCACACATCGGAATCGGTTCAGGAGCATTCTTATTGCGGGCAGTTAGAGTTAATTCCAAAATTTGCGAACCCTTGATAGCATCATCATAAAATAATTCGTAAAAATCCCCAATCCGGTAAAATAAAAAAGCATCAGGATAATCTTTCTTGATACTCAAATATTGTTGCATCATGGGAGTAGTCTTAGTTTTTTGTGGCATAAATTTCTTCACTCCTCTTAATAAACTACTCTAGCAGAGGGCGATCAGGATTAACCTGCCCCACTTGAATTTTATTTTTATGTTCTAAGTCAATAGTACAGAAATTAATTTGGGGACGACCTTGATCGTCGATTTCATAACGCGTAGGCCGTTGGGTCAAGAAGCGTTGGACACTACTTTGGGCTTTAACCCCCAAAATTCCATCATAGGATCCTGTCATTCCCACATCGGTTAAGAAGGCTGTTCCTCGGGGAAGAGTATGGGCATCATTAGTTTGCACATGGGTATGGGTTCCCACTAAAGCAGAAATCCGCCCATCAAGATAATGAGCCAAAGCTCCCTTCTCACTAGTCGTTTCCGCGTGAAAATCAACAAAGACTTTGGCTTGGGCTGGAACTTTTTTTAATAAACGATCGGCGGCGGTAAAGGGATCATCAATAGCTTGCATCAAAGCTCGTCCTTGTAAATTAAGCACCGCTAATTGCTCTGCATTCACTTGCTTAATTACTAAACCGCTCCCCGGGGTCTGTGAACCCGGATAGTTGGCAGGACGCAAGAGATTATCGTTTTCCTGCAATAGTTCTTGTACTTCAAACTTATCCCAAGCATGATTGCCTAAAGTCACTAAATCAGCACCAGCGTGTAAAAGAGCTTTGAACTGCTTTTCCTTAATTCCCCGACCTTGATCGGCATTTTCACCATTAACAATGGTCACTTGCGGATGATACTTAGTTTTGAGCAGGGGTAAATACTGGGTAATGGCCTGCATTCCAATTTCGCCCATCACATCACCAACAAATAAGATTCGCATAACTATCTCCTGTCTCAAATTTGCAATTAAAATTCTTATTCAATCTAGTTTTATTCTATATAATTAAGAGTATGATTTAAGTTCTTCAACAAATCAAGATGAGAGGAGCTCCAGAATGAAATTTTTTTGGATTTGCCCTCGGATTTTGCTAAAAAATAATATAAAATAAGCGTAATCCAAATTAATTTAGATTATATTCCAAGGGGAGAGTTATGAACTCAAAATTACTGCATAAGCGCTGGTTAGTTGGTCTAATCTACTTGGTTCTCGCGCTAGCCTTTAATTATATTTATTTACGATATAAAAGTTTATTTATTGGTCAAGATAGTTATTTTCATATTAGTCGAATTAACGAAATGTTGCATTGGAAATTGACCCAGTTTCCTTATTTATCAACAGCTACCCAAGGCCATGTTGGTGATCAAATTGCCTTATTTTATCCCAATTATTTACTTTACCCCTTAGCTGCTTTAATTAAAGTCTTGGGTCATCCAATTTTTTGCGTTTACCTATACGTCACAATCATGAGCTTGATTACTGCTTTAATTACCGATTATGCCACCTATTCAATTACCAAAAGCCGTAGCCAAAGTTTCTTAATGGCTACTATCTATACCTTTTCCTTTTTCCGGCTCTTAAACTTCTATGCCCGGTTTGATTTCGGCGAATTTTTGGCCATAACCTTTTTACCTCTGACCTTTGCTGGTTTTTATCATCTTTTAAAAGATGGTTCACATCGTTGGCAATTAATTTGGGGGATGACCGGATTAATCTATACCCATACTATGACCACAGCAATTACAGGGGTTATTCTCGTTGGAATATTAATCGTTTATTTAATTTTTCACTTCCGTAAATCTCTTGTTACTCTTAAGAATTTATTAATCGCCAGCTTATGGACCGGAGGCTTAACAGCGGCTTTCATTCTTCCTTTAATTTGGCACTCACACTATACAATCAGCGGTATTCAAGCTACTTACTGGCAAGTAGATCATGTTTTCAGTAGTACTTGGGATGAACTTTTTAATTCTGTTTTAGCTAATGATCCTACAATTGTTTACTCTCCCGGAACATTCTCCGTAATTGTCGGCTTGATCAGTATTTTAATTTTGGTAGTTCGCTGGCGTCACCTTTCGACCATCTATAAATATAGTCTCTGTTGCGCCCTAATCTTCTTGTGGATGATTACACCCCTTTTTCCTTGGTCCTTATTTGACCATACCCCTGTTCTTGTAATCCAATTATCCTTACGTTTTTGTTCCTTCTATGTTTTATTTGCTAGTCTGCTAATTTCTTACGTTGGTGCTCAGGCTTTTTCAGTTCATATTATCCACAAATTCCTAGTTCCTTTTCTCAGTATTTTGTCAATTCTGTTGGCTCTTGGTTCAGTCCAAAATACGGCCAATCAAAGGTTCACTAAGGAACAAAAATATTTACAAAATGATCTCTTCTTTACCCCAGATAAAATTCCTGAAGCAAATAATGTTCCCGACTATTTTCCTAAAGTTGCTAGCAAATACCAAGCAGATCTTACAGATCTTAGGAACTCAACGGCTTATATTAATGGACATCCCAAAACTCTATACGGAACTCCTGCTAGCAATCAAATGACTTATCAAGTCAAAACACATTCTAAACAGAATACGATTGATCTTCCTTTCCTAAATTACGGCACCAATAACTATTCTGTTACTAATAACGGTCACCAAGTTTCAGCACAATTTTCTCATCGAGGCACTTTTAAAATTAATACTACTAGTCCAAATAATAAAATTGTCATTCGTTATCAGCCGAACTTCATCGACCGTTATGCAAAATATCTTTCTCTGTTGATCTTATTATTAGCCCTTCTCGTTGGCGTCTTTCACGCTCGAGTTCGGTCCAAAAATTATCGCCATGAATATCATCACTCTTAAAGTTCTTTGAGAAATCACAATTTAAACTAACTTTTGATGCTGCTGGAAATAATTTTCTCAGCATCTTTTTTATTATCCTCTTTGAATTTGAAACCAATTAAGATTACCTCGATTTATTCTAAATCTCTATGGTCCTAAAACCAAATTCTAACTCCCAGCCCATTCCTTCATTTTTCAATTTCAAAATTCATTTATACCCACAATCAGAACTACCCGTCAAACAGGTAGTTTGCTCTAGGGCTGTAAGCCCTATATCTCAAGGCGCTGGCTTTTGCCATGCATTTGCCACTTTTGTTGACCGCTTTAAGCGGTCTTGTTAC
>NZ_JABZEC010000008.1 GCF_013385145.1 Bombilactobacillus apium | reverse complement strand
CAAGGTAAAGAGGTTCTCTGGATATTAGGGCCTAGAGACAGAATATGATGCTTAGTTTTACTTCTGCCATCCTTATTCACCGTGGGAACGTGGCAGCAATGAATACTTCAACCGTAAATTACGTTGGTTTTTCCCGAAAGGAACTAAATTTCAAACAGTCAGTAATGATCAAGTTCTTGAGGCCTTGGAATTGATTAATTATCGACCGTTAAAGATTCACCAGTACCAAACTGCCATTGAAGTTTTTAGAGCCTGTTCGGATTAAACTTGTAATCTGCCTTTGATAAAAAATCTAGGCGATTGCAAAATATTTTTCTGTTCTTCATTTATCTACTAGCGCCAAGTCGGGAATTAAAAAAACGGCAAAAAATATTTTTCTGATCAGCTTAAATTGTGTTCAAGGTTAATTGATTTATCAAACCAATTAGCACTATTAAACAGCGAGATCTATCTTAATTTAATTTCCAGAACCAACCATATCAAATCTGGACTAGAAAACAACTTTTAATTGCTTTGGTTGTAAGGGAGAGGATTCTGCATTCTTTTTTAGCCTCAAAAAATCGCTGTAAGAAAAAAGTGCTGGTAGAATTTCTCCACCAACACTAAATATTATAGAAATAAAACTACTTAACTAACCGTTCGAATTCGTGAGCAATGACTAATTCCTCATCCGTCGGAATAACTAAAGCAGTGATTTTAGAATCAGCAGTCGTAATCTTACGAGCTCCGTGGCCATTTTCATTTGCTTGGTCGTCAACCTTCATTCCTAAGAAGGCAAAGTGCTCCATAACCGATTTGCGAATTGCCGGATTATTTTCACCCATTCCAGCGGTAAAGATCATGACATCTACTCCCGCCATTTCTGTGAGATAACTACCGACATATTTAATTAACCGATTTACGAAAACTTCAATTGCCAATTGAGCATCTGGGTTAGTATCCCGAGCGGCAATCAAATCGCGCATATCTGGAGAAATACCGGAAATCCCCTTCAAACCTGACTGACTATTTAAAATCGTGATCATTTCATTAATATCATTGATTTGTAATTTATTCATTAAGAAAGCAACCAAAGACGTATCAATATCTCCAGCCCGTGAACTCATTGTCACTCCGGCTAGCGGGGTAAAGCCCATTGAGGTATCAATTGCTTGACCGTTTTGAACTGCAGTAATTGATACACCGCTCCCCATATGCAAACTAATCATTCTTAATTGATCATAATCTACCCCTAAGAACTTAGCAGCTTGATGGGTAACATAGGTATGGCTAGTTCCATGAGCTCCATAACGTCGAGCGGAAAACTTCTCCGTATATTCTTTAGGAATGGAATAAATTTGATTTACCTTGGGAAGATTCTGATAGAAGCTTGTATCAAAGACGGCAACTTGGGGTACATCTGGTAACATTTTGGCAAAGGCTCCAATCCCTTTGCGCTCGGCAGGATTGTGCAATGGAGCATAATCATCAATTTGAGCCAATTTATTCAAATTAGTTTCATCAAGAACTACTGAATCTTTAAAGAACGGTCCGCCAGAAACAACTCGATGACCAATCCCAGCCAATTCATGAATGTCATTAATGATTCCTGATTTAACTAATTGTTCAACTAGCAAGCTAACGGCTTCTTCGTGACTTTTAATTGGTTGTTCAATTTTATTCTTTTGATCTTGATAACTTAATTCAAAAACTGAATGATCAATTCCTAAACGATCAACCATTCCCTTGGCAAGCACTTTTTCAGCCGGCAGTTCAAATAGCTTGAATTTCAAAGTTGAGCTTCCAGAGTTAACTACTAAAATCTTCTTAGTCATTATTTGTCCCCCAATTAAATGTTTTCTGGCTCCAATCACGCAATTGATTTCTTAAGGTTACCAAACTAGTTGATTTATTTAGATCATCAATCTCACCTATTAAAACTTCGGGAGCTTGTTGAGCCTGCTCTCCGTGCCGTTGCAAGACAATAATTGACTTTGTAGCTGCGGCACTTGTAAATAAAGAACTCGGTAAACTTAAAACAGCTTGTAAGTAAACCGATTCCACCATCCATTTTGCTAGAATCGGAGCCTGCTCTGTCTGAAAAACCTGAGCGGGAACTACAAATAGACCGATTCCACCTGGACGGATATTTTTCATGGTTTGCTCAATAATTAAATGATGGGCATAAGAGTGACCTTCTTCTGCTCGAGTCTTAAAATTCACGACATTTTCATCTACCGGATAATAACCCACCGGTAAATCAGCCAGAGCTAAATCATAATCATGTTGCAACCAGTAAGCTACTGCATCTTGTTGATACAAGTCTACGGGTTGCTGAATAGCTTGCATATAGGCTGTTGCCAGAGCTAACAAGCTATCATTATTATCAAGACCCGTGAGATTGAAAGTTAAATCAGTGCTGGTCTGCAGTTGTTGCGCAACCGTCAACAATAGATTACCACTCCCCATACAAGGGTCAACAACTTTTAAAGGTTTTCTAGTTTTCTGAGGAAAAATCTCCGCGACAATTAAAGCCGTGATCACGCCGATGGCATCTGGAGTCATTAATAAATTAACTTCCGTTTGATCGACTTTTTGGGCTTTAACGATCGCTAATTCCACAGCTTGTTTAACCACAGTTAGCGGATAATCTTGTAAAGTCAGAGTTTGATATTCCTTATCTAATTGGGCTACTTGTTCTGGCGTCGGAAAATCATCTTCTACATAGGTCTTTTGTTGTAAGATATTTAAAATATTTTCCGAGAGGGCTTCATGATAAGAGACCCGTAAAATTTTTTGTAATTGGACTGTTGTTTGATCAATAAACTGGAATACTTGATCAAGTTTGGGTTGTCGCGTCATTTATTTTCATCCCTTAGCTATATTCTTCCAGTTTCTATGTTAACTAAATTTACGGGATTTAGCAAAGTCTAATATTTTTTGCGTATAGATTTGCTCCAACTGCTGCTGATTTTTGATTTCTTGGCTTTCGTAATTCAAATAAACCAGCAGCAGTAGGGACTCTAGATTTAAGATCAATAAAGCTAGTAAGGTGGTAAAAGCGCTATGAACTTTTCTTAAAGACAAAATAATATTCCCACTTTCGCGACAGATGATCGACAACTAATAAATGAACTGTTTCTTGTTGAAGCTTGATTTGTAATGATTTTTGGTGAACTAATAAAGGCATATGTCCTTCACTAGCTCCCGTAACTCGTAACATATCTTGATAAATATTTAAATGATACAATTTTCGCGGATATTTATAATTAGCTGAAGTTACAAAAGCCACATCATTACTAGTTACCTGCTTTAACTCTGCTCCGCGAAACATGTCTTCTAACTGCAACATAGCCGTTGATTCACTACTGGTTTCTTGCCATAATCCGTTCTTTTGTTGTTGATAATTTCGCGCCAAAATCAAGGTTAAACTTACCGTTAAGCTCAGAATAAATAAGGAAACAAGTAACTCACTGAGGAGAAAAGCGGAATTTTTGGCCTTGTGAATCATATTCCAAGTGATTTTGACCCTGACTAATTTCAAAAATCGAACCTCGCTGTTTGAAATAATAAAGCTTACTATTTAACCTGATACTCTGAAGTTGTGGTAGCTGCAATTTCTGCCAGAGTGCCACTTTTAATTCCGTCCGAACTTGCACCTGCCGCAACTTTTGCTGTGTGGGGACAACCGTTAGGGGAATTAAGGTTAGGGTTTGTAAAGTTAGAAAGAAGCCGAGCATACTGTCCAACAATAAAATAGCTTTAACTTTTTTGAACAAGTAAGCGCCCCCACTTCATTTGAATTCGATAATAATAATTGTTTCCAGTTAATTTTGAGTAGAAACGAATCGTTTGTGGCTGAACTGAATTAGGTTTAATCTTGATCAAAACTTTCTTACTATAACAAGCCAAGGACTGCGGTAAATGTTGGTGATAACTTTGAATTTGCTGGGAGAAAACTCGAAATAAAATATCATGCTGACTATTATTAACCTGAACGATTACCAAGCTATGATTTAAATAGGCCGCTTTTACCGTACTATTCCAGTTACTTTCAAAATTAGCCAAAGCAATCTTTTCTTGCTGTATTTCTAGTTGCCGTTGATAATTAATCCCCGGAATCAATAAGATTCCACAAATCAAGCTCAAGGTAATTACAGCTTCGACTAAGGTAAAAGCCCCCATCCTACTTTGCCGCGGGACCTTCAACCACGCCATCATTAATTGTATAACCATCACTTGTCGCCTTTTTTAATTGAGAATTGGAAAGATACTTATCCTTGGCTAGCGCATCCCAGGTCGGGTTACTACCATCGTACATATTAACTTGAGTTTGCAAAGTAGTTTTAAAAGCATTATCGGTCTTCGAACGGGCCGCTTTCTTCTGTTGGTTAATATTAGGAATAATAATCAACATCAAAAGGGAAATAATGAATAAAACAATGACCATTTCAATCAAGGTAAAAGCTGAATGTTTCGTTTTAAAGTTCATTTTTAAAGTCCTTTCATCATTTGATAAATAGGCAAGAGAATACTCAAATAAGTCCCAAAGATAACTCCCGCCACAATAATAAATAAACAAGGTTGAATTAGGTTAATTAAATTTTGCAATTGCTGCTGTAAACGATCATGCTTAATCTGCCCTAAAGTCTGAAATTCAGCCGCTAACTGTAACTGAGTATGACCCAAACCAAGGGCAACATTAATTTCTTTAGATAAAAGTCGTTGCCGGCGAACAATCTGGGTTAAAGATTGTCCTTGAAGTAGTTGTTGTTGAATTTCAGCAGCTAATTGTTGTTGTAAAGATGCCTGCGGCAATCCTTGGCTGGCCTGCAAGACTTCTTGTAAAGAGAGACCGCTTTTTAAAAAGGTGGCTAAGCCACTCAAGATGACGGAGTGAAAATAATTTTGATAAATTGGTCCAACAAATGGCCAATGGGTCTTTTGAAGGGCTCGCTGTAAAGTAGTGGCGCGCCACCACCAGCAACTTTGAATAATTACTAGAAGACCTAGACAGCCCCCAATAGCAGTCAAAATCCATAATTGGTTCGCTGTCCAATGCCAACGGGGTAATTGTTCCGCCATTTCGAATCTCAAAAAAAGCAGCAAAGTTCCTAGACTCCCCAATAGAAATAAGGGATAGGTTAAAAGATTTCCGATTTGATGACGATTCTTTTGCCGAACCAATAAAGTTTGCACATTTTCTTGCAGACATTGCTGTAAATTTCCGTGCACATCTGCAATTGCTAACTGACTGATAATTGTCGCCGAAATTCCAGTGGGCAAAAGAGCCAGATCTAAGCTTGCTCCAGCTTGAAGTCGCTTTTGGACCTGTTCTAGAACACTCTTTTGTTGGGGAAGCAAAAGTTCTAAGGTTTTCAAGGCTACTTCTAAAGCAAAACCATTTTGTAGTAATTTGGCCAATGTATCTAAGAAAAACGGTTGCTGCCGGCGGGAAAGTTTAACCACCGCAAAATTGTTGATAAGTTTTTTCATTCAGTAATCCTTTCTGGACATCATCTTGTAATAGATTTTGCCAATCCCAGAAATTACTTTGCGGAATCTTAATCGCGGTTAATAAACGTTCAGTTGTCAAGAGATCTCGGTAAACTTTAATTTGTTGCGTCGTTTGTAAAATTAATCTTTGATAAACAATACAAGTCACGACGGCCGCTAATTCTGACTGGTTTACCCCTAGTTCCATCATTCGTCCCACGACTGCATATTTATTGCGCGCATGAACTGTTGACAAAACCAAATGACCACTTAAGGCGGCCCGAATCGCCATTCTCGCGGTTTCTTCATCCCGAATTTCCCCCAGAATTAAAACATCCGGTCGGTGGCGTAAAGAAGTTTTAATTAAATCCGCATAGCCCATCTGGGCCTGATGATTCACTTGAATCTGTAAAAATTCGGACTCAATTACTTCAACGGGATCTTCAATGGTTAAAACAACTTTTCCACTACTATAACTTTTAACCAACTGATACATGGCCGTTGTTTTCCCCGAGCCCGTGGGTCCACTAAATAAAATTAACCCATGTTGTTGCATGAGAGATTGCCAGAGCTTAACCTGCAATTCGGAATCTATCTCCCTTCGTAATGGATAGAGGAGACGAACAACTAATGATTCTCGATTGGCAAAATCTCCTAAAGATGACAGCCGCAGATTAACCTCTTGACCTTCAAAAATAAAGGGTCGAGCTCCTACCTGGGGACGACGATGTTCGCTAATATCCATATTGGAAGTAAATTTTAAATAGTTCATTACGCCTTCGACAAAGGCCGCCGGGACTATTTGATAAATATGGAGACCATCCATTTCCCGCATCTTAATCACTGTTTGTTGTTGCTGGGGTAAGAAAAAAATATCTGTCACCTGCCGTCGACAGGCGAAAGTTAATAATTGCTGGACATAATCTTCTGCTTGCATAGCACCTAAATCCTCCCTTCACTTTTAAACTACCCTAAAAACAAAAAAACTCCCCTTTTTAAAAGGAGAGTTTTTATCTAAAAATTTAAATTTAATTTTTAAGCTTCAAAATCAGCAGCAGCGGTGAAAACTTCGGAAACATCTTCGTCATCTTCCAATTGAGCAATCATATGTTCAAATTGTTCCCGCTTATCTTCAGGAACCGGAACTGTATTCTTAGGAATCATGGTTAATTCGGCATTAGCTAATTGATAACCCATGGCTTCCAAAGCATCCCGGACACTGGTAAACTCTTTAGCTTCAGTATAAATTTCGTAAGCTTCATCAGAAGTTTCTAAATCGTCAGCGCCAGCTTCCATTAGATCTTCCAACATCTTGTCTTCATCCGCCTCAGTTGTTGACCGATCGATTACTAAGTAACCTTTGCGGTCAAATAAGTAGGCAACTGAACCAGCAGAACCCATACTGCCACCATTACGAGTAATAGCTACCCGTACTGAGGTTGCGGTCCGATTCTTATTATCAGTGAGGGTATTAACTAAAACAGCAACTCCGCCGGGAGCATAACCTTCATAAGTTATTTCTTCATAGTTTTCCCCACCGGCACCAGAAGCTTTTTCAATCGCCCGTTTAATATTATCCTTAGGCATGTTAGCAGCTCGAGCCTTATCCATCACCAAACGAAGAGCGGCGTTATTCGCGGGGTCAGGATCACCACCCTTTGCTGCCATATAAATTTCCCGAGACAATTTTTGGAAAATCTTGCCCCGTTTTGCGTCTTGGGCATTTTTACGTCCCTGTATATTATGCCATTTTGAATGTCCTGACATCCGCTACTCCTTCTTTCCAAATCAGTTTGTAATAAAGCCGCCAATAATCATACCAAAAAAAGGCCACGGCTTCAATGTTTTCTCTGCTTTCGATGCCGCCAATCGTAATAAATTCGCCAACAAATTAAGGCTACAAAGATTCCGATAATTGCCCCAACACTATCTAGCATCACATCTTGGATTAAAGGAGTCCGTCCTCCCGTTAAGGATTCATGAAATTCATCAAAACCAGCTATGCCTGTAGCTACTAACCAAGCTACAATGGGTGCTACCCACCAGTGGCGTAATTCAGATTTTAAAAACATAAAACTAAAGCCCGCCAATAATGCAAAAACACTTAGATGGGCCAATTTACGAATTAAAAACTCGAGAAATTTAAAGTAACCAACCGCTGTAACCGATTGCGTTTTTCCACCATAATTAAATTGAAATTGCCGTAGAAAAGCCAATCCCGGTCGCTGGGATAAATGTTTTTCCAAAAAAGGAACTGAGGTTTGTTGCTGATAAGTCATTGAAGAGCTGACAAAAAGCCCTACTAAAACCAAAAAGACCGCAATCAACCAGAGCCAATATTTTTTATCCGTTTTCATAAACTACCTCAACTACTTGAAATATGAACCTAGAGGTTCATTATACCGCAGTCAAAACAGAATGATAACTCAGACCGGTTTCTCTTACTCTACAGTCACACTTTTAGCCAGATTTCGTGGCTGATCGACGTCATTTCCGCGCTCTAAAGCAGCATAGTAAGCCAATAATTGCATTGGCACAATGGCTGCTAAAGCATTGATCCGTTCATCTAAGTTAGCGAAAATAATTTGATCACCCTTTTGGGAAAATTGCCGTTGACTAACAACAATTGCTTGGGCACCACGACTAACAACTTCTCGAATATTTCCCCGAGTATGCGCCGCAGTTTGTCCTTCCAAAATGAAAGCCACTACTGGTGTCTGTTCTTCAATCAAAGCAATTGTCCCGTGTTTTAACTCTCCCGCGGCAAAACCTTCCGCATGAATATAGGAAACTTCTTTTAATTTTAAAGCTGCCTCTAAGGCCACCGCATAGCCATTACCCCGCCCAATGAAAAAGACCGTTTCTTGCTTTGAAAAATATTTTTGAACTAGAGCTTGAATTTCTTCCTTGGCATCAACTAAGGACTGCATCGCGTTAGCCGCCAAGCCCAACTGTTGCTGAACTGCTAAGGGCTTGCTTGGTGTCAATTCTTTTTCTTGACTGAGAGCTTGCGCCAAAATCACTTGCACCGCGATTTGAGCTGTATAAGCTTTCGTCGAGGCCACCGCAATTTCTGGTCCAGCGTGAAGCAATAAGGTATAGTCAGCTTCCCGAGCTAGGGTAGAATTAGGAACATTTGTTAAAGTCAAAATCGGATAATGAAGATCCTTGATCTGCACTAAAGCTTGGCGGCTATCAGCAGTTTCACCACTCTGGCTTAGGAAAATAAAGAAGGGATGTTTTGATAGTTGCGGTAAATGATAGCCAAACTCGCTCGCTAATTCTACTTCGACTGGAATTTGAGCCAATTGTTCTAATAAATTTTTTCCCACCAAGCCAGCATGGTAACTGGTTCCTGCAGCCACGATATAAATTCGATCTGCTTGGGCCAGTTCGTGTAATAACTCGGAATCAATCTGAATCCGATCATCGCTAAAATATTTCTGGACAATTCGCCGCAAAACTGCCGGCTGTTCATCAATTTCTTTGAGCATATAACTATCGTAGGTCCCCTTGGAGATCGCTTGAGGATCCATTTTAACTTGGTAGGATTCTCTAGTAACTTCCTGTCCCTGAACATCTTGAAGCTGAACTTTTTGAGCCTTAATAATGCCAATCTCACCATCTTTAATTTCTAAAAATTCCTGAGTTTGGTCTAAGAGAGCCATAGCATCAGAACTGATTAAATTACAATCTTTCCCCAAACCGACTAAAAGAGGACTCTTATTTTTAGCAATAAAAATCCTATTCGGGTTTTGTTGATCTATTAAAGCAAAAGCATAGGATCCTTCCACCAACTGGACCATTTTTTTAAAGGCAGCGAAAGTTGTTAAATGTTCCTGGTCGACCAAGTAAGCTACTAATTGGACGGCCACTTCAGTATCTGTATCACTAACAAAATTAACTTGTTTCAAATATTTTTGCCGCAATTGGGTGTAATTAGTTAAGACCCCATTATGCACTAAATAAAAGCGCCGGTCCTGCGAGTAATGCGGGTGGGCATTAGCCTGGGTCGCCTTCCCATGCGTCGCCCAGCGAGTGTGGCCAATTCCACAAGTCCCCTGATCTTCGGCTGTGATTTGCTGCCGTAAATTGGCGATTTTACCAACACTTTTTCGCAAATGGTCGACTCCTTGATTTGCTTGGACGTAAATTCCCGCAGAATCGTAGCCCCGATATTCTAATTTTTCCAATCCAGTTAATAAAATTTCTGTTGCCTGAGCATTACCGACAACACCTACAATTCCACACATTGATCATCACTCCAATAATTGGTCTAGCTCTTTAAAATACTTAATGATTAGTTTTCAATTGGTATCTTAACGGCAATCATAATCAATGTCAATTTTTTGCTTAATTGGTCTAGATTAATCTACCTTTTCTAAGTGTGCTTTGTTTAACTATTTAAATCTGGTATAATATTAGCATCTTGTTAAGTTAACATTAAAGGGAGGTTATATGACTAATCCACAAATTAATCTACAAGTTTCTCCCCAGCTCTATCATCAGCTTCAGGTTAAAGCTCAGGAAGAACAAGTAACTTTAGAGCAACTAATTCTCCACTATATCCACGAACATCTAAATTTTCAGCCGCAAACCATCCCAACGATTGAAAATAATTTAGCCCTTCATCAAATTGTCTCCGCCCAACAAGTTTTTCCTGATGAAGGTTTAGTCCAAGTAAATGGTATTTTCTATCGTTATTTAATTGTCGATAACGAACCTTACCAAGCACAGAAGAATTATGTAGTTTTGGCCGCAACTGGTAACGTTCTCACTTTACAAGCTCTAAAACCAAGAAATGAGGAAAAACAATGCCCTTTGGACTAAAGATTGTCCCGCAAAATTGTCAAGGTTTGATCGAACTTTTTGGAAAGTATCAGCATAGTGTTGAATCTGGATTACACTTCTATATTCCTTTGGTTCAACGTATTCGAACCGTTAATTTAGCAATGCGGCCCATCGAACTACCCCATTATTCGATTATTACTAAGGACAATGCGGAAGTTTCCACTTCCATCACTTTAAACTATCATGTTACGGATGCCGCTAAATTCGAATATAATAATACTGATTCAATTGAATCCATGGCTCAATTAGTTCGGGGACACTTACGTGACATCATTGGCCGAATGGAACTCAACGATGCTTTGGGCTCAACCGCCAAGATTAATGCCGACTTAGCGCAGGCCATTGGTGATTTGACTAACACTTACGGAATTAATGTTGACCGAATTAATATTGATGAACTTTTACCTTCACAAGAAATTCAAAAAGCGATGGATAAGCAATTAACCGCCGATCGGGAGCGAGTTGCGGCAATTGCTAAGGCTGAAGGTCAAGCCGAATCAATTCGCTTAACGAACGAAGCCGAAAACAATGCCCTCATAGCGACCGCTAAGGCTCAAGCCCAGGCTACGCGAACCCAAGCGGATGCCGAACGCTATCGAATTGATACTGTTCAAGCCGGATTACAAGATGCTGACGACAAATATTTTAAAAATCAATCAATTGATGCCTATAAGCAATTAGCTAATTCTGATACTAATTTAATTGTGATTCCCAATGAGGATAATTCTAGTTTTGGTCAAACTGCTTTACTGGCCCAAGCGATTAAAAAATCAAAGGACTAAAATTAAGCCGAATTTTTTCATAGTTTCTGATAAAAGTAACTTTGCTTTCTAAACATATTTTTTGTCTCACTTTTTCTTTAAAAGTAAACTAAAAACCCGTTTGACTTCCCTAGTAATCAAGGCTAAGTCAAACGGATTTTATTTTTTAAAGAATTAATCTTCAGTCTTTAGGCCCATTTCGGATTGAACGACTTGGGCAATTTGTTGCGTATATTGGATAGCTAGATCGGTCGTCTTGGCTTCCACCATCACTCGTAGTAAAGACTCGGTTCCACTAGGCCGAACTAAGACTCTCCCCTCGCCAGCCATATCAGCTTCTACGGCCTCAATAGCGGCCTGAATTTGGGGATGTTGCTGCCAATTATTTTTATCTTGAACCGGGATATTAACCAACTTTTGCGGATAGTTTTGAACTGGAGCTGCTAATTCTGACAAGGACTTACCAGTTTGCTTCATCACGTTCAATAATTGGATTCCGGTTAGCATCCCGTCTCCCGTGTTATGAACATCAAAAATAATAACATGACCAGACTGTTCGCCCCCTAAATTGTAGCCATTCTTAACAATTTCTGCGGCCACATGACGATCGCCAACCGCGGTTTGGACGGAATGTATTCCGTACTCTTCAATAGCCTTATACAGTCCAAGATTACTCATCACTGTAGTTACGATAGTATCTTTTTTCAAACGTCCATGAGCTTTAAAATAATTTCCTAAAATGAACATAATCTTATCGCCATCAACAATGTTTCCCTTTTCATCAACCGCAATACACCGATCACCATCACCATCAAATGCTAAGCCGGCTTGAGCATTTTGGGCAACAACTTCTCTAGCCAGACGTTCTGGATGAGTTGAACCGACCCCATTATTAATATTAACTCCATCAGGATTAGTAGCAATCGTCGTAAAATCAACATTCAAATCAGCATATAACTTTGTTAATAACTTGCTGGTCGATCCATTAGCTCCATCTAAAACTATCTTCAGACCAGAGAGATCTTCTGATAAACTTTGCCGTAAAAATTCCAAATACTTGAGTGAACCTTCACGATAATCTTCTAAAACTCCTAATCCCGCAGCTGCTGGCCGTGGCAAGGTATCTACTTCTTGATCTAGGAAGTTTTCAATCTCTTCTTCGGTTGAATCCTTTAATTTATAACCATCAGAGCCGAAGAATTTAATTCCATTATCCTGAGCCGGATTATGGGAAGCAGAAATCATAATCCCTGCATCAGCATCTTGAACTCGAACCAAGTAAGATACTGCGGGAGTTGTAATAATACCCAAGTTCAAGACCTCAATTCCGACCGATAACAAACCAGAAATCAGCGCTGACTGTAACATTTGTCCCGATTTACGAGTATCTCGAGCCACTAAAACAACTGGGGCTTCATCGTTATCTTTTTGCTGCGCTAAGACATATCCTCCAGCTCGGCCTAACTTAAAAGCTAGTTCTGGGGTCAACTCTTGATTGGCTATTCCCCGAACCCCATCTGTTCCAAAATATTTTGTCATTATTTATTAACCTTTCTAGTGTTCTGAAGAATCAGTATTATTCTCACTGGCAGAATCTTCTTTCACAATAACTTTAACTGTACTAGGATTCGAATCTATAATACCAGAATTTATCTGTTTAATTGTAATTAACTGCGATTTTTGTTTATCAGCCTTGGTTACATCGACGGGAACTTCCAGTTCCGTTAACTTCTCTAAGACCGACCTTTTAGCATAAACTTGAACCTTATCGACATTACTATTAAAGGTGTAATTCTTATTCCCCGTATTCTTACCCACGAACTTAAGGTTTACAGTCTTATTAGGCAGGGAGATTGGTATTTTAACATTAGTCGTTTGCGGATTAATCAGGACTGATAAAGTATGCCCCTGAATATCTAAAGCTTGCAGTAAGACTTCCTGCTGAAAGTTAGTTTTTGTATTCTTAGGGACATTAATTTGCGCCACAACTTGACTAACTCGTTCTACTTCTGAACGGGCTCCAATTACCTGTACTACCTGCGGATTAACTTTTAGCTCATGAACTTGATAACCAGTTGCAATTTGTTTTCGATCATAATTTGTTTGAATCGGGAAAGTTTCCTCTAATCTTGGTTCAATCTTAATATCTAAGGAGCTAGGTTTAATTTGATAAGTTAGATCTCGATTTAAGCCGCGTTGTTTAACTCGGACACGATGTTTTCCCACCCCCAAACGATTTAAATCAATATAAGTTGTAAAATTCTGCGTATTCTTAGTTGCTGTAACTAAGGCCGCTGGCCCCTTAACTTTCACGGTAACTTGCTTCGGGTAACCAGTAATAAAATAGGCTTGGGTGTTGGCATTTACTTGGAGATTCATAGTTATAGTAGCACTTTTATTTGCAACCGCAACATTATTCGAATTAGCACTATCCCGCGTATTATTCAACAAAGGTGAAGAAATACTAACATAAATCCAGATAGCTAAACCTAACGATAATACGATATAAAAATATTTTGATTCTGCAAAACGGCGCCAATATTTCATCACTTCTGCTCCTTTTGAGAATGATGTCGGGAAAATAAATTAGTCAAAAATGATCCGGTCGGTTCTTCAGGGGTTTTTAATTGCGCCTTGAGATAATTTAAATAATCACTTTGGCTTAAATCTGACAACATATGATTATTATGGGTAATCATTACCGAGCCAGTTTCCTCCGAAACCACCACTGTCAAAGCGTCAGTAACTTCACTGATCCCCACTGCGGCCCGATGTCGGGTTCCTAATTTTTTGGGAATCGCATTACTTTCAGAAAGAGGTAAATAAGCTGCGGCCGCTTCAATTTTATTATTACTAATAATTACGGCTCCATCATGCAACGGGGTATTGGGAATGAAAATATTAATCAATAATTCCCCCGTCACCGCCGCATTCAACTCAACCCCAGTTTCGGCGTATTCCTCTAAGCCAGTGTCCATCTGAATCGTAATCAAGGCTCCAATCCGTCTCTTGGACATATACTGGATGGACTTATCTAAAGCAGCAATTAAGCTGTTCGCCAGTTCTTTCTTTTCATTTCGGACCGGAAAAAGAAAAGGCATTCGCCCTAATTTCTCTAAACCACGACGAATCTCCGGTGTAAAGATGATAATAATGACAATTACTGACCAATTGAAAACTTGATCAGTTAAAAATGCCACCGTTTTTAAATTCAAAAACCAACTCACAATTTTGATGATAATGATGATTGTCAGCCCTTTAAGTAATTGGATTGCCTTGGTCCCCCGAATCATCATCAACAGCTTATACACTATATACCAAACAAAGAGAATATCCACTAAGCTGGTGAGTGTTCTAATTGAAAAAAGTTGCAGCCAAATATTTTGCATTTTTTTAGTCCTAACCCTAACTAATTTTATCTTCCCCAATAATCCGTACTTCAGTTTCCAGCTGGACTCCAAACTTTTCTAAAACTGTTGTTTGGATTAAATGAATTAAATCTAAATAATCCGTAGCGGTAGCAGTCCCTAAATTAATGATGAAACCGGCATGTTTCAAAGAAACTTGGGCCCCACCAACAATTTTTCCTTGCAAACCCGCTTTAATAATTAGCGGTCCAGTAAAATGACCTTCCGGTCGTTTAAAGACACTTCCACAAGAGGGATACTCTAGCGGTTGTTTACTCCGACGGGCCGCATTAAATTGATCCATCTGGGCTTGAATCGTGGTTTGTTCTCCCGGCTGCAATTGAAATTGAACCGCGAAAACAGTTCCTTTATTTTCCTGAACTGCACTATGTCGATAAGAAAAATGAAGCTGTTTTCCGGTTAAACAGATTTGTTGACCACTTGGTAAAATTTCCTCAACTTGGCTAATCACTTGAGACATTTCACCACCGTAAGCCCCGGCGTTCATAAAAGCGGCCCCACCGACACTTCCAGGAATCCCCGCGGCAAATTCTAAACCAGTTAATCCCGCTCGACAGGCAACTTTGGTGACCTCGATAATCGAGGCTCCTGCTTGCGCTTGGATAAGGTTACCGTGAACTTGAATTTGTTTAAATTCGGTCAGCATAATGACCAAGCCCCGAATTCCCCCGTCCTTAATAATTAAATTACTGGAATTACCCAGAGTGGTCACAGGCAATTGGTGTTCTTTGGCATAGTTAATTAATTCCTGTAATTGTTCTAAGTCTTGCGGAAAGGCTAAAAAATCCGCTGGTCCTCCGGTTTTAGTGAAAGTATAATTACTTAACGGTTCTTGCGTTTTTACTTTAATTGGTAAGTCTAAAATTGTCATGGTTTTCTGCTCACTAGCTTTTATTTAAATTCCTATTAGATCAGTCCGAAGAGAATATTTCTCCCCCTACATAGTATAGTATATAATAAATTTATTAAATAATTTACCGAAGGAAGTTAGAACATGAACTTTGTCGCGATGGATTTCGAAACGGCCAATCAAAAAGCAAGTAGTGCCTGTTCTTTAGCCCTTGCTCTCGTAGAAAATAGCCGGATTGTGGATACTTTTTACACTTTAATTAATCCCCAAACCCACTTTAATAGTCGAAACATTGCCATTCATCATATCAATCCCCGTATGGTTCAAACGGCGCCAACTTTCGATCTGGTTTGGCCACACATTAAAGCACTCTTTAATGAAGATCACTTAGTAGTGGCTCACAATGCTCCTTTTGACAATCGAGTCTTAAAAGAAACCCTGGCCTTTTACCAGCTCCAGGCCGCTCCCTATTGGAGCTTGGATACCGTTCGAACTTCCCGTAAATTCTATCCTGAGTTTCCCAATCACAAACTTAATACAGTTGCCCAAGCCTTAAAAATTAAACTAGAACATCATCATCATGCTCTAGATGACACCCTTGCCTGTGCGGAAATTCTCTTAACCACCCAGGCTCAAGTTGGAACTGAAGCACTAAAAAAGATGACCCGAATAATTCAATAAGTCACCTTTTTTACTTTCTCAAAGAAGCCACCAATTCTTGATAGCGCTGGCCTTGGGCTTGGAAAGTCAGTTGGCGTTGCTCATCGGCTTGGGCCAAACGCGTAATTTGAATTCTTAAATACTGCGCTGGTAAAAAGTCTGCAACAAACTGGGACCATTCCATCACAACCACGCCATCGCCGGCAAAATATTCAGATAAACCCAATTCTTCCGGACTAGAATCTTCCAAACGGTACATATCCATATGATAAAGAGGAATTCGTCCCATCTGATACTCACGAATCAAGGTAAAGGTTGGACTTTTTATCGGTCTTGTAATCCCTAATCCTTGAGCCAGTCCTTGCGTAAAGGTTGTCTTACCGGCTCCTAAATCACCATCCAATAATAGAAGATCTTGAGCTTGAAGTAAGTGCCCCAACTTTTTTCCCCAGGCAACAGTCTGGGTGGCATTTTCTGTTCGTAACTGCACTTAAAATTGACCTAAGCTTTCACGGCTTGAGCCGCAGTAATTAAAGCTAATTTGTAAACATCCTCTTCGTTACAGCCGCGAGACAAATCTGAAACTGGCTGATTCAACCCTTGTAAGACCGGACCAATTGCTTCAAAACCGCCAAAACGTTGGGCAATTTTATAACCAATATTTCCAGATTGTAATTCTGGGAAAACAAAGACCGTGCTTTGACCAGCTACCGCAGAATCAGGAGCCTTTTGTTGTGCAACTTCAGGTACAAAAGCAGCATCAAACTGTAATTCTCCATCTACTGCAAGCTCTGGGTGCTGTTCTTGGACAATCTTAGTAGCCTCAGCAACTTTATCAATTTCTTCACCTTTAGCTGAACCCTTAGTAGAAAAGCTTAACAAAGCTACTTTAGGTTCAATATCAAAGACTTTGGCAGTTTGGGCGGAAGTGGCTGCGATCTCCGCAAGTTCTTGAGCCGAAGGATTGATGTTGATTGCACAATCAGCAAAAAGATAGCGTTGGTCGCCCTTTTGCATAATGAAGGCTCCACTAGTCCGTGTTAAACCAGGTTGTACTTTAATGATTTGTAGAGCTGGCCGCACCGTATCACCTGTTGGATGAATAGCTCCAGAAACCATTCCGTCAACTTTTTGCATGTAGACTAACATTGTTCCAAAGTAATTGGGGTCGCGCAACATAGTTTGAGCTTGTTCTGGAGTGTTTTTACCATGGCGCCGCTCAACAAAAGTAGTTACCATATCTGCGAAATCCGAATAATTGTTTGGATCTAAAGTTTCAATTCCTGTGATATCGACTTGAGCAGCACTGGCTGCTGCTTGGACAGCTGTCGGTTCTCCCAAAAAGACCGGTGTTAAAATATGTTCTTGAAATAGACGCGTTGCGGCCTTCAAAATTCGACTATCGGTTGCTTCAGGGAAAACCAATTTCAAATTGTGACCTGTGACTTTTTGTTTCAAGGATGTAAATAATTCCATAATAATAAACCTCCCAAATTTTTAATCAATCTGCTGGGGCAATTGCCAGTCAATTGGTTCTTTTCCATAATTAATCAAAGCTTGATTAGCCTTGGAAAACGGCCGTGAACCAAAGAAACCATAATTAGCCGAAAAGGGACTGGGATGAGTCGAACTCAAAATTGTATTTCGAGTTGCATCAATCAAACTAGTTTTTGATTTAGCAGCTTTACCCCATAAAATGAAAACTACTTGTCCTTTTTTCGACAGAGCTTGAATCGCCTGATCAGTCAGTTGCTCCCACCCTTTACCTTGGTGGGAAAAAGCTTGACCTTTCCGAACCGTTAATACCGAGTTCAACAACAAAACTCCTTGGTCAGCCCAAGATTTAAGGTAACCGTGGTTGACCGGTTGACAACCAACATCAGCTTGTAATTCTTTATAAATATTTTGTAATGATGGTGGGACTTTGTTTCCTGGTAAAACGGAAAAACTTAGACCATGAGCTTGATTAGGACCATGATAGGGATCTTGCCCTAAAATAACCACTTTAGTTTGGGTATACGATGTCCATTCAAAAGCCTGAAAGATATGAAACATATCCGGATAAATGGTCTGGGTTTGATATTCCTGCTTTAAGAATTGATGCAACTGACGGTAATAATCTTTTTCAAATTCTGGTTCTAAAATTGTTTGCCAATCATTTTTTATTAATTGCTTCAACCTATTAACCACCTGCTATGATAAAATTTGACCTAGAAACTAAAGGAGGAACTGCTGTGATTAAATTAATTGCTTCAGATATGGACGGAACCCTTTTAAACCAGCAATCTCGCGTAAGCGCTTTAAATATCGCTACTATCAATCAAGCTCATGCTCAAGGGATTAAATTCGCCATTGCCACTGGACGAACTTTAGATGAAGCTCGTCCCTTTGTGCGAAAGTTAAACTTTCAGCCGGATTTCATTACGCTTAATGGGGCTCTGGTCTATAACCAACAGTTCGAGCCTGTAGTTCAAATTCCGCTTCGCCACCTAACTCTCCAGCATAGTATTCAGATCCTCCAAAAGTATAATCTATACTTTGAACTAGTTACTAACGCCGGTCTCTATTCTAATAGTCGTCAGCTTCGTTTGCAAAATATGATTAAACATCTGCAACACCTGAACCCGACTTTATTGTACAAGAAGGCGTTCTCACAAGCAACTGCCCGTCTCCCTTCTTTAAAGATTCACTACGTCCCCGATTATCAGCAACTTTTACAAACGAAAAATATAAAAGTTTTTAAAATTATTGCTTTTAATCTCCAAGATTCCCCTGACTTTACTGATGCTAAACAAGAATTAGCCCTAGATGATCAAGCTATTATTACCTCCTCTGGTCGCAACAACTTAGAAATCAACGATCGGCAGGCTCAAAAAGGTCTAGCCTTAAAAAAATTAGCTCAACAATTAGGCTTTGACTTAAAAGAAGTTATGGCAATTGGCGATAACTTAAATGATTTTTCCATGATCCAAACAGCTGGAGTTGGGGTAGCGATGGGCAATGCCCTCCCAGAAATCAAAGAAATCGCCCAGTATCAAACTGCTACTAACGTTCAAGACGGGGTGGCCCAAGCAGTCCATTATGCCCGTCAATTACAATAGTATAGAAGGGGCTGAAAGTAATGATTTATTATTTGAAGTTTAATGCGGCTAATCTGCCTGGCATTATTCAAGTTAACGATACTGAAAAAAAGTTTGCTTATCTGCTCGTAAAAACTGCCCCTACTTGGCAACAAAATTATCAATTACGGACCGCCAATCAGACGGTAGTCGGAGGAATTTATCAAACTTCAGCTCATCTCTGGCCCAACTATAGCCTTGTCCTAGGAGATCATTGTGTCGCTAAAATTATTCATCTTAATGTATCCCGACATCAATTAATGTTGGTTCCCACTTTTCATTGGATCATTCACGGAAATTTAATTGAAAATAATTACTTTATCCAAGGTCCTCATCGAAAAATTATGATGACTGTTGATAATATTTACTATCCCGATGGCCATGAAGGCTATCTCTTGCGGATCGCCGCCTCTGTTGAACCGCCCCTAGGAATCTTAATTGCGGCAATTTTAAATCAGACCAGTCGCAAAAATAAAACCCAGCGTTCCTACCGTCGTTTTCTTAACCGCCGCTGGAGTGTCAATTAAAGCCTTGCTTTTTTCAACGACCAAGCTACCCGCAAAACTAATTGTTCAATCTTTTCCAACTCAAGCGGGACATCGATAGCCAGATAAGCTCCCAAACGATACTGGCGTAAAAATAAAAGTAATAACTGAGAAATAATTAATTGACCTAGTTCGGAGCCAGAAATATCCAAGCGGTCCCCTCCTATTTTTTCCAAAGTTTGGTAAATTAGGCTTAGTTTATGTTTAATTGGACCGATATTTTTTTGGATCAAAGCCTCATTTACCAAAAATTGTTCCAAAATAATTAACACGAAATTTTTATTTTTCGAAATAAAAGTATAGCGATCCTGAATAATAAAGTGAATTAATTTAGGAAAGTCAGTTTCCTTAGACGAATACTCTGAAGGACTTTTTGGCTATATTGGGGCACTAAATTATTGACAATAATTTCTAAAATATAATCTAAGAGCTTATTTTTAGTCGGAAAATATTTAAAAATCGTTGCCTGACTCAAATTAGCAGCTTGAGCAATTGCAACAGTGCTAGTCGCACTATACCCATCTTGAGCGAATAGTTGAACCGCAGCTTGTAAGACTAGCTTCTTTCCGGCTGGCATCTGAGCCTGTTTGATCCATTGATTAAGGTCTTGAACAACTAAATTCGTCATAATTAAATCTTCCTATAGCGACGTAAGCCCCAAATATTGGCGACTAATAAAACGATGAGAAATAAGAGTAAAACTCCCAGATTAGGCAAAATAACCCTTAAACTAGCCCCTTCTAAAACTACTTGCGTCATTGAATCAGCCGCATACTTCAAAGGAAAAATTGCCCCCAAAGCTTGCGCCCAATTGGCTAACATATTACTAGGAATAATTCCCGAAAAAATTAATTGGGGCACCACAATTAAGGGAATAAATTGCATCATTTGAAATTCTGATTGCGCTAGGGTGGAGATTAAAAGTCCCAAAGCCAAGGCAACTAGGGCTAAGAGTCCATTGATTAAAAATAAATTGATGATTGAACCCATGACTTCAACTTTCAAAATATAAATGGTAAATAAAACGATCAAGGCTGTTTGGGCTATGGCCACGAGACCATAGCTTAGCAAATATCCCAGAATAATTTCCGAACGCCTCACCGGTGTCGCTAGTAAGCGGTCCAAAGTTTTTGAGGTTCGCTCCTTCAATAAAGCAATTCCTGAAATTAAAAAAACAAAGAAAAAGACAAAAAAACTCACAAAGATTGGCATAATGGCTGCAAAAAAGTTGGTATCCTGATTACCGTAACGATAATTCTCCTTCAAAACTACTTTCTTAAGAGAGTTTGCTGGCTGACTTAACCCCAATCGCGCTGCCAAACTCGCCTCGGTTTTCAAAAGTTGCTTTTTGTTGATTAGCAAAAGCGGTTTTGATTGCGGTTTTCGCTAAAGCTGTTTTACTCGTATTAGTATTCGCATACAAGCTCCGATACCGTTTAGGACCCTCTTGCTGTAAAACAGTATCAATTTTTTGATCTCTTAAAGCTGCCTGAGCTTGATCGTAGTTAGCATACGCTTGTATTTGCAGATGATCGCTAGATTTTAATTCTTGTTTTAAAGCCGAATCAATCCCTACAGTTCCCATTTTTACAATCGGCGACGTATTCAAAGAGAACACATAATTTAATAAGACTAAAATAACTAAGGGTGCCACAAACATCAACACTAAAGTCCGCCAAGCAACAAGGCGACCCGATCGGCTAGTTAGGCCTCACTCATCCCATGAGTTGTGAGTAAAATTGCCCGTCCTTGATCGTAATTCTTGCCAAATCCCTTGCCGTAAAGCGGGATCAATCCCCACTGTTGGCTCATCTAAAATCAAGAGCTTCGGATCGCCTAGAAAGAGCAATGACCAAAGAGCCGTCTCTTCATTCCACCCGAAAATAGAGCTACTTTCTTATCTAGAGCTGCCGTCAAGGCGACGATTTGCGCAACTCGAGCAATTTCTGCTGACAAAGAAGATCTTGTTAAGTCTTTCGTTTTGACAAAAAAGCTTAAATTTTCGGCCGCGGTTAATGACTCATATAAAGCATCTGATTGAGCCATATAACCGATTGTTTTTAGAATTTGTCTCTGGGCATTACTTGATCAAATACTCGAGCTTAGCCAGAATCCGTCTGCTCAGATCCCAAAGAAATTTTAATAATCATCGATTTTCCAGCTCCTGAAGCTAAACCCGATTCTATATTTCGTAAAACCTGCTGAGTGCCAAAGCTCTTACTAATCTTAGTTAAAGTCAAAATATCAGCTATCTTCTGCCCTCCTTGAGCTTGGACATTTCAGGTGAGTGATCACTCACTTACTAAGGCTGATTATAGCAAGTAACTTTTTTATTAGTAATTTTAGAAACTATTCCATACAAAAACTCCTCTCGAACCGAAAATCTAAATTTTCATTTATTTTCTGGTCCATAAGGAGTTTTTATATTTAAACTATTTAACTTGCAGATGACTAATCTCAATAATTGTCTGCGCTAATTGGCTCAAAGCTTCTACCGTCACAAATTCATAGGGACCATGAAAATTTTCACCGCCATTAAATAAATTAGGAGTTGGTAAACCTAAATAAGTGATTTTTGAACCATCGGTTCCCCCACGAAAAGAAATGATTCGCGGGGTAATCTGGAGATTACGTAAAGCTTGTTGCGCCAATTTTACTGGGGTCGGATCTTTTTTAATAATATCCGCCATATTGTAGTATTGATCGAACATTTTAATTGCAAAGCGTTGATCACCATATTTTTGATTCAGGCGTTCAACAAGTGTCTGTAAAACTTGTTTTCGAGCTAAAAATTGCTCATAGTCAAAATCCCGCACGATATAGACTAAGCGAGCAGTTTCAATTTTGGCAGAGAAATCAACCAACAAATAGAAACCATCCCGACCAGAAACCTCTTCTGCCCGTTGGTCGACTGGAACTTTCCGATCAAATTCTTCCGCTAAAGTTATCGCATTTACTAATTGACCATAGGCTTGTCCAGGATGAACACTGGTCCCGGTGATCGTAATTTCTGCCTGGGCGGCATTAAAGGTTTCATATTCAATATCTCCTACCAAGCCATTATCGAGAGTATAAGCCCAGCGAGCTTGAAAATCGGCGACATCAAAGCGATCAGCTCCGCGACCAATTTCTTCATCTGGACCAAAGGCTACCTTCAAGGCCCCATGCTTAACTTCGGGATGATTTACGAGATAAGTTACGGCTCCGATTAAGCCGGCTATTCCCGCTTTATCATCGACTCCCAAAAGAGTCGTGCCATCGGTGGTAATCAGAGTCTGCCCTAGATAATTTTTTAAATTAGGAAACTTCTCGGGGCTTAATTCTAAACCATTCTCCCACTTAATTGCTTGCCCCTGATAATTAGGATGAACTTGAGGATTAACCTTCTCACTGGCGTAATCTGCCGTATCCAAGTGGGCTATAAAGCCTAAAGCTGGTAAATCTGAACCACTATTTCCGGGCAATAAGGCTGTTAAAAAAGCATTTTGGGGGTTAATTTTAACTTCCTGCAGTCCTAAATCCTTAAGCTGGGTGGCCAAAAGTTGTGCTAACTTGGTTTGACCTTCCGTCGTGGGAACTCGATCTTGGGGAGCTTGTTGATCGGAACGAGTATTAATCTGCACGTACTGCAAGAAATTGGCTAGTAAAGCCGTGTTATCAATTTCATACTTCATTACTTACTCCTTTGTGAAATGGGCTAATTTGAAGTCGTAAGGTACTCCTGAACCATTGTAAACAATTCCTTTAACTTGTGGATTCAATAATTGGGCTTGCGTTGCTTGATAAAGAGGAATTAAAGGTTGTTGTTGTAGTAAACGCCGTTCAGCCTTTTGGAGGACTTTCCACCGTTTTTGAGGTTGGTTAGCATACTTATTTTCTGATAAATCTAGATAATGATCAAATTTAGAATCTTGGTAACCGGAAGCATTATAAGAAGACCCTGTTTCCCAAATATCTAAGAAGTTAATCGGATCAGAGAAGACTGACTGCCACTTAGTAGCAACTAAATCATAGTTTCCTTTTCTTTCCTGAGTTAAACGCTGAACTTTCGGTAAAGTCTTCAAGGTTACTTTCAAGTGCGGTAATTTTGCCATTGATCCTTGAATAAACTCTCCGGTTTTCTTATCGGTTGCCGTATCATCAATTGTCAAAGTTAAATTCAAATTCTTAGTATGGGTTTCCTTCAATCCTTGCCGCCATAACTTTTTAGCTTTTTTCACATTGGTTCCAACTGCTGACTTTACAAGGGTACTCTTGGCAAAGTCTTGTCCCGTCTGCGGATCTTTCGCTAACCCTTGGGGAGTAAAGCCTTGCGGAGTTAAAGACTTATCTTGCAAAACATGCTTAACCAATTGAGAACGATTAATGGTTAAAGATAAAGCCTGCCGTAATTTTTTATTTTTCAAGGCCGGAACTTTCTTTTGATTGACCGTAAGATAACTCATATTAGAAGACTTTCGCGGTGTAAAAGCGGCTTGACCTTGATAATTAGGGACTTGCTCCCCTGCTAAAATTGTCGCATCTACTTTGTGATTTTCATAAAGGCTCAAACCAGTTTGCGGATCTTTGACAACACTTTCATTAATCTTTTGTAACTTAACCCGCTTTTGATCCCAGTAGTGTTTATTTTTAACTAAGGACCAACTAGAACTGCTTCCATCCCATTTTTTGAGGACAAAAGGTCCACTAGCTAGGGTCTTTTGCGAGCTTGTTCCATAACTTTTGCCATACTGTTCAACTACTTTTTGATTTTGTGGGAAGAACAAGGGCCAAGCTAGTAACTTTTTAAAATACGGCACTGGCTTTGTCAAATTGACAGTTAAATGATGCTTCGAAACAGCTTTAATCCCTAAAGTTTTTAAATCAGCTTTTTGTTGATTAATCTCTTCAGCATTCTTTATTTGATACAAATAAAAAGCATCTTGGGAATTAGTTTTAGGATTGACTGTTCGCTGCCAAGAATAGACAAAGTCTTGGGCGGTAATTGGATCACCATTAGACCATTGAGCATGGGGTCGCAACCAAAAGTCATAACGCAAGCCATCCTCAGAAACTTTGGCCTTCCGAGCCAAAGCCAAACGAGGTTGGCCTTTTTTATTAAAACGATACAGACCTTCCTGAGTATTGAGCAAAACATTAAAGCTTAAGGTGTCTGTAGCTTGGGAAATATCAGCAGTAGCTAATTCTGCTGTTTCCGTCCAGTTTAAAGTCTGCTTACTAGCAGCCTGGGTTGTTTGTTGGGGAATACTGACCCCTAATAGAGCCGCGACAGCTCCGACTTGGATTCCTCTTAACCATAATTTATTCATCATGTACCTCCTCAAAAAATAAAAAATCCTACAAACTCGAAAGTTTGCAGGACGATTTTGTCGTGTTACCACCTGATTTTGGCCGAATTCTCACGAATTCAACTCTCAAAAAGTGATCGAAAATTACTTAACCACTTACGCGCTAATGGGCGTCTCCATAGTTACCTTGATAATTACAGCTCGGCAACTAGATTCTAATTTAGACCATCTTCGTTAAATCCAAGGCGATACGTTTCAGCTTTTCGTATCTCTCTGCTGGCCCGTGATTTAAGTACTCATCTAAATTTGCTTCTGGCTAGAATTATAAAAACTAGATTAAGAATTGTCAACAAAAAATTAAAAAAGTTAGCCATTTCTAGAAAATGACTAACCTCCTTGTCGTTTGTTGCTTCTTTCTAAATTTATTACTAGTACTAGCAACGGTTTTAATATAACAACTACTTACGAAAAATACGAGTTACAATAATAAAGAAATGTTTCATTATGCAATGCCTTCTTGAAAATGACGAGAATTATTATCTAAATGACAATTTGCGAGGGAACAGACAGAAACTCAATCACTTCTTCTCGAGGGGCCCGTAATTGGTTACTAAACCATTTCTCCGAGTTCCAAAGAATTCCCCCAACCATAAAATCTGCTAATCCGGGTAAAGCCATTCCTGGTAAAATAACCTCTTGTTCCAGTAAAGCTCTTTTAATTAACTGTTCCCAAAAAACTTTCGGCAAAACTGGTCGGGCTAACTTATAAAAGTTTTGGAATCTTTGCCGCTGTGCGAGGATTTGATCTACACAATAATTCACAAATTCCAGCCAGTTGGTCCCGGCTAGGTCGAGGGCGGTTTGGGTACGCTGCTCAATGACCAGTTCGTATAAATCCGGTAGCCCACCAGCAAAACTCCGATACACTGTACTGCGACTTACTTCCGCATACAGAGCAAATTCTTTGACAGTAAGTATCTCCACGTCAGTCTGTATTAAAATTTCTTCTAAACATTGAGTTAAATACCGGGTTGTAGATTTCATCGAAACAATCTCCTTTAGCAAAAGTTCTTGCCAAAAGTTATCTCAAAATCTGTTTGAAGTTTCGTTGTAATTCTCGTTCTTGGTCGCGCCGCTTAATTGTCTCTCTCTTATCATATTGCTTCTTACCTTGAGCTACTCCCAGCAAGACTTTTGCAAAACCATGCTTCAAGTAAACCTTTAAGGGGACAACAGTAATTCCCTTATCTTGAACTTGATTAGCAATTTTAGCAATTTCTTTTTTATGCAGCAATAACTTGCGATTCCGCAAAGGGTCATGATTAAAACGATTGCCCTGATCGTATGGACTAATATGGACATTAGAAAGTAGGACTTCCCCATTATGAACTTGGGCAAAGCCATCCTTTAAGTTAATCTTATGGGCTCTGATAGATTTAATTTCGGTGCCAGTTAAAACCATCCCGGCTTCATACGTTGTCAAAATATTATAGTCATGCCGGGCTTTTTTATTATTAGCCAGCACATTATCAGACTGTGGTTTCCTATGTTTCATCGTTAATCACCCTCATTTACTTAGTGTTGGGGTTTTGAATTGTGGCGTTCATATTTTCCTGTCCGTTGATGTGACTTTCGATCTGAACGCCCCCCACGTCGGTCTGAGCGGCGGAATTGATTACGGCGCTGTTGTTCAGCGTCAGCTAATTTTTGTTGTTCGGGAGTGAGAATCGGTGCAAAGTCCACTTGACGTTGCTCGGCATCGGCCCGAATTAATTTGACCTTAATAGGATCACCCATCGTATAAGTGTGATGGGTTCTTTTTCCAACCATTGATAGAGCTTGCTCGTTAAATTCATAATAATCATCCAAAAGATTAGAAATATGAACTAAACCTTCAACCGTGTTTTCTAGGGAAACAAACATCCCAAAACTGGTCACCGAACTAATAATCGCATCAAAAGTTTGACCCACTTTGTCAGCCATAAATTCAGCTTTTTTCAGATCAGTCACAGCCCGTTCAACATCAATTGATTTCCGCTCACAAGTCGACGTCCGAATTGCAACTTCATCTAATTGTTCAGCCCAGTGATTTTGAATTTCTGGATCGATTCCTTTTTCAGTATAGCTATGAATCATTCGGTGAACCATTAAATCCGGATACCGCCGAATTGGTGACGTAAAATGCGTATAATACGTAGCGGCCAAGCCAAAGTGTCCCAAAGGATCCACCGCATAACGGGCCTGTTGTAAACTCCGTAATAACATCGTCGTGATAACCGGTTCCTGCGGTGTCCCCGCAACTTTTTGTAAAACCTGCTGGAACATCTTAGGCGTAACCTCATGCAGACTCCCGGGAACACTAACTCCAAAAGAACTGGCGATTTCAAAAAAGTTCTTCACTTTTTCGGAATCCGGTTTTTCATGAACCCGATACAAGAAAGGAACATGAAGTTTATTAAAATGTTCCGCAACAGTTTCATTGGCTGCTAACATGAAGGATTCGATCATTTTCTCTGCTGTTCCGCGTTCTCTTAGCTTAATATCAGTCGGGTGACCTTGTTCGTCGACAATAATTTGGGCTTCAGTTTCTTCAAAGTCCAGCGCCCCTCTTTGATGGCGCATCGCAAATAAGATCTCATGTAATTCCGCCATTGCCGTTAGCATTGGCACTAAATCCGCATATTGTTGCCGAACTTGAGCGTCACCTTCTAAAACTTTATTGACATTATTATAAGTTAAACGGGCATGAGAACGGATTACACTTGGATAAATCTCATGACTTACTACTTGACCTTGGCCATCAATTTCCATATCACAAGTCAAAGTGCAGCGAGCTTCATTGGGATTTAAAGAACAAATTCCGTTGGAAAGACGAAATGGGAGCATCGGAATTACTCGATCTACTAAATAGGTACTTGTCCCCCGTTCAAAGGCTTCCGTATCCAAGGCTGAATTAGGCTGTACATAATGAGTTACATCGGCAATATGCACTCCCAAATGATAGTTACCATTGTCCAATTTCCACAGAGTAACTGCATCATCAAAGTCCTTAGAATCATCACCATCAATGGTTACCGTTACTTGATCGGTTAAATCTCGGCGACCTAGCCAATCAGTCGCTTCTAAATGATCTGGAATCTCTTGGGCCGCAGCTGTAACTTCTTCCGGGAATTCTGCCTTAACATCCTTCTGGTAAACGATCGCCATTTCATCGACTCCAGGATCGGCCTTATTACCTAAAATTCGCGTTGCAATCCCGACCATACTCCGAGGAAATTTAGGATCTGGATACTTGACAATTTCTGTTTGAACCATGTCTCCCATCTGCGGATGCAGGCCCGCATCCTTTAAAAAAACTGGATTATTGGCTAATTTCTTTTCGTGGCTTTTGATATAACCGAGAAGTTGAGTCTTTTGAACCTGAACGTCACTGTAGGGCATAAATTCCCCTACTAATTGCTTAAGTCCATGTTCAATAATTCGGGTTACTTCACCTTCAGCACCATTATCGCCCCACGGATTAGCCGGCTTAATGACTTTAACTTCTACTTCATCATCATTTAAAGCTTGTAAAGTATTGGGCCGTGCAATAAAAATATCCGGCTCCTCATCATCGTAACGTACAAAGCCAAAGCCCTTATCATTAGCCCGAAAATTCCCGGTTACCAACTGATTAACAATCGTTAACTTGAATTTATTTTGATCATGAATCGTGATTTTATTTTCGCCTTCTAGAACTGCCAAAGCTTTTAAAATTCGATTATAAGCTGGAGTTCCATGGAGACGCAATTGGTCGCTAATTTGCTGCGCCGTAAACTTCTGTTCTGGTTCTCGACGGAAAATCTCTAAAACGTCGGAAATCAATTTATTTTTCTCTATCACCATAAGGTTTCTATACTCCTACATGCATTGTTAAAAAATTTAAAACATCGGAAATTAATTGCTCGCGAGCCTGATTAACCGTAATTACGTGTCCCGCCTGGGGATATAAACGAAAATCCACCTGTTGAACTGGTAGTTGTTGTCGAACTTTTTCTGCCGCTTTTACTGGAACCATCACATCATCTTGACCATGACCAATAAAGTAAGGCTGCTGCAATTGAGTTAATTGACTCGTTGTTTCTTGTTGAGCTTGATAAATTGCTTCTAAAGCTTGCGGTAATAACTGATCGACCACTTGACGTTGGCCTTCCTGTTCAGTTTCCGGAATTTGATAGTAATGGCCAATCCAAGTCAGATACTGATAAAATCCCGCCCGGACATTAGTAAAATCGGTTGTGAACAATGGTGAGCCAAAAACTCCTCCACACTGGAGTTCAGGGTGCTTGACTAGAGCTCTCGTAGCAAAAATAGCACCCAAGGATAGTCCAAAAATAGCCCGCGGTGTCTTTCCCTGAGACTGGACAAAGCTTAAGGCAGCTTCCATGTCTTCTTGCCAGCGGGCCGGATTACCCTCTTTTAAAATATCTACCACATTTTCGGTTCCGTGTCCCCGAAACAAAGGAGCGTAGACACTATAATTAGCTTTGGCTAAATTTCGGGCCAAAGCTCGCATATCATTAGGGGTCCCCGTATAGGAATGCAGCAAAATAACAGCTTGAGGTCCCCGATTCCAGAATAAAGATTCTGGCTTCACTACTTTCATTGCACCAACCTCGGTATATAAAAAAATCCTGCTACTAAGAACAGGAAGGGAAAAGAATTATTTTGATGATAAAAACGCTAATGCAAGCGCACCTACAAAGAAAAGGATTGCTAGAATGGTTGTTACCTTTTCCATAAAGGCTTCAAATCCTCGCTTCTTCTGGGTGTTGAACAAATCGCCCGCCCCACCAGAAAGAGCATTTAAAGCATCCTGTTGCTTCTGCGGCTGCATCATAACGGCAATAACAATCAAAATTGAATCAACTATCATGAAATTCATTAATAAATTATACACGTTTAGCCCTCCGCTATTAACACTCATTCAAGGATATCATAAACCCCTAAACTTTACTAGTCAGGAACTGACTTCTAAATCAGATTACTAACCGCTATTTAGCTAGCTCAATAAGCACATTAATTGACTCGAACTGTGAGTTTCCCATTAAGTAGCTGCTGATTTTTAGCAATTAGCTCGATCAGACTTATCTCAAATAATTCAACTTTTAATGACCATAATCTTTCCTAAGATGTGCTTTCAAAAAATATCTCTTAAAACTTAAAGTTATTTTCAAAATAATTCTAAATAAACTTCCGTTTCTTTAGATCAGGAGGATTAAACTAAAGCATCGTTTTCTACAAAATTTTTAAATCTAAATTCTTACCTTATTTAAATTTTAGTTAGAGAAAGATCTTTGATCCGGCTTCCTCAGTAAGTCAGATCTTACTGATCTAAATTAGCTTCTAAACCACGACTTTTAGACTTCTTCATTAAATAATAATTGATACATCGAAACTGTAAGTGGTTGCTTTAGTAATAAATTCATGCCCACGGCAGCTTTTTTCTTTGGCCCCAAAAGTTCTTCTCGCACACTATCTTTTTGAATCATTGCCGGTCCTAGATAAAAGAATCTTTTCCCAATTGCATCACTTTTTTTAACAAACAAGTGGATCTTCATCTGTGGAGTATTTAGTAAACTCTGGACTTCATTTGAGGACAGATGGCGGGGAGTCCGTGTATACCAGCGCAAACTCCGACCATCTTCCAGAGTATTTTGATAGAGGGCACTGCGTTTTTTAAGGGCATCCTTTTGATAAGTAATAAAAATTGGCGTTTCATTCTGACCAACTCGATAGCCATACATGGGGGCAGAAACATCCTTCGGCCAATTAAGCAAACGACAAACATCTTTGCGATCATACTGTTGATATAAGGTAAATTGTTCCCTCTGATTATAATTTTTACTTAGCGAAAGCCCCGTTTTAATTACATCCTGGAATAAAATTTGAAAGCTGGAATTACTCTTGAGCGCTTGGGTCAAAGTCGAAGTCAACTGATAGTCTAAGAGGTTAACTTTCTCAACTAGAGCTTGACCACCGTATTGCGCTTTTTTACTGGTCTTTCCTTGCTTAATGTCAAAAAAACGCAAAGATAAAATATCTTCAACCGCAGTTAACACTGCACTATTAACATATGCTCCCTGCTTTTTGAGAGCCAGCTCGAATTCCGTCTGACTAAGTCGGGAACTTTTCAATAATCGTTGTAATAAAAGCAATTCATGGACTCGCTTACCATTTAATAATTCCTTGGTCAGAAAGGTTAACACTTGGTTTTCATATTCTGATAAGGCCAGATTTTCACCCATTTTGATCAAGAAGATTCCATAATTATTCAAACTATGATTATCAGCAAAGACTGACGGTGAAGTCGAACCATACTGCGCAAAATCAAATAATAGGGGCGGACGCCCAAGCTTCTCTTTTAATTCTTGGTAAGATTTACGTAATTCCTTTAAACTGTCAAGCTTAACTTTCTCTAGTGAGCGCAAGATCTTTTCGGAGGCAATTGTATTAAAATTAATGGTTGATAAACCAATAAAGGTTGGTAACGTAGTTTCTCTCCGGGCTCGATCCTGATCCCGACTGGCATCTTGGTTTAAAGCTAAGGGAATTAAATAATTATTCTTATAATTACCGATAAAGTCGATTACAGTCACGTAATTTTTCCCGGGAAATTTGCGCAAGCCGCGGCCTAACTGTTGCACAAAAACGATGCTCGATTGAGTATTTCGGAGCATCACAATCTGATTTAATGAAGGAATATCAATCCCCTCATTAAATAAATCAACGGTTATCAGATATTCAATTTTGCCTGCTTCCAATTCGCTGATCGCCGTATTTCGTTTTAACTCGTTATCCTGATTAGTCAAAGCCACTGCTGGATGCTTCTTTTGAGTAAAAATTTTGGCCAGCTCACGAGCTTCCTCTTGGCGGCTGCAAAAAACTAATCCTCGCGGCAAGTCACCACAATAACCATAATAATCCAGTTCTTGAAGAACATAGTCAACCCTTTTTTCGGCTAATAGATAGCGTAATTTACTGGTCTCTTCAATTCTTATTCCGTCTTCTTCATAGTCTTGTACTCCCACGTAATGAAAAGGAACGAGCATCTTTTCTTCCAGAGCATCCCGCAAACGAATTTCATAAGCCAAATTATAATCAAAGATTTTATAAACATCTTGATCATCCATCCGCTCTGGAGTCGCTGTCATTCCTAAGCAAAATTGAGGTCGAAAGTAAGCTAGAACCTTCTGATAACTTTTGGCCGCGGCTCGATGGGCTTCATCAATCAAAATATAATCAAATTCTTCTCGAGCTAGCTGAGCCAAAATATCTGGTTGACTGAGAGTCTGGACCGTAGCAAAGATATATTGCCGTTCCAATTGATGTTTATTTCCCGTTAACAAACCATAATTAGCGCGATCACCCGCCAGGACGCGATAAAAGCTGGCGAGAGCCTTTTTAGCGATTTGTTCGCGGTGAACAACATATAAAAATTTTCGAGGATGAAAATTCTGCACGGCAAAGGCCCCCAAATAAGTCTTTCCCGTCCCGGTTGCCGAGACAACTAGGCCCCTTTTTTCTCCCTTAGCAACTAGACCATTTAGTTCTTGTAAAGCTGCTGCCTGCATTTGATTGGGAATAATCTTTTTCAAAGATCCTTGCGACCAAGAATTACTCTCTTGAATGGGCCGCCAATCTGCTTCATATTTAGCTAACCAAGCAGAACTTAGAGGAAGGCTATCTTCTGCTAAGTCTTTGAGTTGTGCACTTATTTGTTGGGTCAGGCTGGCATTTCCCTTTGAACTAATTTTTAAGGCCCACTCATAATTACTCAGTAAAGCTGCCCGAGTAAAATTAGCACTCCCAATAATCAGCGTCTGGTAAGTATCATGCTGAAATAAATATCCTTTAGCATGAAAACCAGCTTTATTGGCAATTCGCACTTGTAAATTAGGAATTTTCTTTAATTCGTAAAAAACTTTTGGATTATTAAAGGCTAGATAATCTCCCGTAATCAAGGTACCGGAAATATTCTTAACTGCTAAATCAGCCATTACCAGTTTGAAGGGCACCAGCATATCTAAAGTCACAAAAGCTACAGCCCAAGTAAAAGTTTGACAAGTCAATAATTCCTGTCTGAGGGTCAACCAAATCTTGTTATCCCGATCATTTTTCAAAATTTTCGGTCCCAGTAATTCATGTCCCGGATAACGTGGATCATATAGGCCGTTAAGAATCGCATCTCGCAGCGGATGATTTATTGGTTTTTCTTCAAAGTTATCCACTAAACGATCTAAACCTCAACCTCTAACAAAATAGGACAATGATCTGCCCGAGCGCCAGTATCTATCATTTCTGAACGTTTAACCTGCTCTGCGATTCGATTACTTACCAACCAATAATCAATTCTCCAGCCAGAATTATTACTCTTAGCTGTTCGTACTCGTTGGGCCCACCAAGAATAAACTCCCGCGATATCACCGTTAACTTTTCTAAAAGTATCAGTAAAACCGGCCGCCAAAAGTTGATCAAAGCCGGCTCTTTCTTCATCAGTAAAGCCCGCAGAATGATGATTATTTTCTGGATGTTTTAAGTCAATTGGCTGATGCGCACAATTATAGTCTCCACTTGCTAAAACCGGCTTCTTTTGGTCCAAACCTTGTAAATATTCGCTATATTTTTGATCCCAAAGCTGCCGTTCAGCCAATCTTTTCAAACCATTACCGGCATTGGGCGTATAAACCTGGGTCATAAAACAGTTTGGAAATTCTAAAGTAATAATTCTCCCTTCAAAATCCATCGGTTCTGGAGCTTCGATCTGCGGATAACTCACTTCAGGTTTTAATTCTTTTTTATAGAGATACATCGTTCCCGCGTAACCCTTCCGCGCTGGTTCTTCGGAAGAACGCCAAACCCAATCATACTCAGGAAACTTTTCATTTAAAATCTCTTGATGCTTTTTAGTCGGTCCGGTTGTCCGCAATTTGGTTTCCTGAATGGCGATGATTGCTGGATTCTTAGCGTGAATTTTCTCCAAAACTTTCCGGGTCTCCTCGGCGCGAGAAGATTCACCCGTGAGGGCAGCATTTAAGGAATCAATATTCCATGAAATTAAAATCATTTTTATCTCCTTTTGATCAATGTTTTTCAACACTGAATTCATCAATATCATATTTAGTGGCCATTTTGAACAAGTTCACTCAAATAATTGATCTTTATTTTTAGGTTTCTAGTTAACAACCCTATCTTAACAAAAATCAACTACTTATTCTGTAAATTTTAACCCTAAATAATACTCACCATTGCAGTAAATTAAAAGTAATTCAACATTCTAGAAGAATAATACCGGCTAACTATCTAGAAACAAAAAAGCTGACCTCCGCAGAGACCAGCTTAAAATAATTTTTACTACTTTTTAACGTTGTAGAAGCTCTTGCCACCCTTGTAAGTTGCAGCTGAACCTAATTGTTCTTCAATCCGCATTAATTGATTGTATTTAGCAATCCGATCAGTCCGGCTCATGGAACCAGTCTTGATTTGGCCTGCATTAGTAGCAACAACTAAGTCGGCAATCGTAGTATCTTCAGTTTCACCAGAGCGGTGAGAAACAACAGCAGTATAGCCAGCTTCTTTAGCCATTTCAATAGCTTCAAAAGTTTCAGTTAAGGTACCAATTTGGTTAACCTTAATTAAGATTGAGTTGGCAACACCCATGTCGATACCTTTTTGGAGATAGTCAGTGTTGGTAACAAACAAGTCATCACCGACGATTTGAACCTTTTCTCCTAATTTGGCGGTCAACATTTGCCAATCTTCCCAGTTGTTTTCATCCAAAGGATCTTCGATAGAAACGATCGGGTACTTGTCAACTAAGTCTGACAATAAGTCAACAATTTCTTCAGCTGTATAAGACTTGCCGTCACCCTTCATGTCATACTTACCAGTTTCGGTATTGTAATATTCAGAAGAAGCACAGTCAAAGGCAATCGCAATATCTTCACCTGGCTTGTAGCCGGCACGTTCAATAGCTTCAACTAAAACTTGGAATGGTTCTTCGTTGTTAGCCATCTTGTTAGGAGCAAATCCACCTTCATCACCAACAGCAGTGGAGTCGCCACGTTCTTTCAAGATTGTCTGTAAGTTATGGAAAGTTTCAGAACCCATCCGAATTGCTTCGTGAATGCTCTTAGCACCTACTGGCATAATCATGAATTCTTGGAAGTCAACATTGTTGTTAGCATGCTTTCCACCATTGATAACGTTCATCATTGGAGTTGGTAAAACATAACTGTTTGGTCCACCCAAGTATTCGTACAAGGGTAAGCCTAATTCGTCAGCAGCAGCATGAGCAGCAGCCAAGGAAATACCTAAAATTGCGTTAGCACCAAACTTGGCTTTGTTAGGAGTACCATCTAATTCAATCATCTTTTGATCGATGGCCCGTTGATCGGTAACATCCATCCCAATAATTTCTTTAGCAATAACGTCGTTGACATTCTTGACAGCTTGAGAAACGCCTTGGCCAACAAAACGAGTCTTGTCGCCATCACGTAATTCAACTGCTTCATGTTCACCAGTTGAAGCCCCAGAAGGAACACTAGCACGGCCAAAACCGCCTAATTCAGTATACATTTCAACTTCAACAGTTGGATTGCCACGAGAATCCAAGATTTCGCGAGCAACAATATCAGTAATTACAGACATGTAAATTCTCCTTATTTTCATTTAATTGACAGTTTTAGTTTAACATTTTAGTTAAGTTAAATAAACTGCTTAATTTTGGTAGTTGACCAATTGGAGATAAGATTGAGGATCTAAGCTAGCGCCCCCAACTAAGCCACCATCGATATCTGGTTTACTCATTAACTCTTCTACATTGGCTGGTTTTACAGAACCACCATATTGAATCCGAACGTTAGCAGCGGTTTGATCATCGTATAAGTCTTTAACCGTTTGTCGAATAACTTGGCAAATTTCTTGGGCTTGGTCAGAGGAAGCGGTTTTTCCAGTCCCGATTGCCCAAATTGGTTCATAAGCAATTACCAAACTAGCTACCTGAGCAGCGCTTAAATCGGCTAAAGCAGCTGTCACTTGATTCTTAACCCATTCTTCAGCCTTGCCAGCTTCGCGAGTTTCTAAAGTTTCGCCACAGCAAATAATTGGCGTCATTTCATTCTTGAAAATGGCATGAGCTTTTTTATTGATTTCGGCATCAGTTTCATGGAAGTAATCCCGCCGTTCAGAATGACCGATTACGACATAGTCAACACCCATCTCGTGCAAGACTTTCGGACTAGTTTCACCGGTGAAGGCGCCTTGATCTTCAAAATAGCAGTTTTCAGCCGCAGTTTTTAAGTTGCTGCCTTTAGCTGCTGCTAATAAAGCTGGCAAATCAACTGCAGGAGCTGCAATGACAGCTTCAACTTGATCACTAGCTGGTAAATCAGCTTTTACAGCATTGACAAAGTCGGTTGTTTCTGTGGGATTATTATTTAATTTCCAGTTACCGGCAATAATTGGTGTCCGCATTTTAGTTCTCCTTTTTACAATTTATTTATCAGAAATAGAAGCAATTCCTGGTAATTCTTTGCCTTCTAGGTATTCCAAGGAAGCTCCGCCACCAGTGGAGATGTGACTCAATTGATCAGCAATTCCTAATTGTTGAGCAGCAGCAGTTGAATCGCCTCCACCAACAATTGTGATCGCATCTTGGAGTCCACCTAAGGCTTTACCAACTTTTAAGGTTCCGTTAGCAAAGTTGCTCATTTCAAAAGCACCCATTGGGCCATTCCAAACAACGGTCTTAGCACCCTTTAAGGTATCTTCAAATAGTTGAACCGTCTTGGGACCAATATCTAAAGCCATGGCATCGTCTGGAATATCCACACCGGAAGTTACTTCTGGTTGACTATCATTGGAGAATTCTTGGGCAACGACGTGATCAACTGGTAAAACAATCTTGTCGCCGGCTTTGGCAAGTAATTCTTTAGCCATTTCTACCCGGTCTTCTTCAAACAAAGATTTTCCAATCTTGTGACCTTGAGCAGCGAGGAAAGTATAAGCCATTCCCCCACCAATTAAGATATGGTCGGACTTTGGAATCAAGTTATCAATTACCGCAATCTTATCGGAAACTTTTGCTCCACCTAAAATTGTGACAAATGGATGCACTGGATTTTCAACAGCATTACCCAAGAATTTAATTTCTTTTTCCATTAAGTAACCTGCAGCCACTGGCTTACCAGCAGCTTTCATAGCTGTTGCAATTCCAACATTAGAAGCATGGGAACGGTGAGCAGTTCCAAAGGCATCGTTCACAAAAACATCACCTAAACTAGCCCAATATTCACCTAACTTCGGATCATTTTTGCTTTCCCGCTTACCAAAGTCGTTATCGATATCTTGGAAACGAGTATTTTCCATCAATAAAACATCGCCGTCATTCATAGCTGCGATTGCGTCCTCTAATTCAGAACCTTCGTTAGTAGCCACAAATTTAACTTCTTGTTTTAATAATTCTGACAAGCGTTGAGCAACGGGAGCCAAGGTTAAACCAGCCTTGTCAGCATCACTTTTTACCCGACCTAAGTGGGATAACAAGACTAACTTGCCATGATGTTCTAAAACATACTTAATTGTTGGCAAAGCAGCCACAATCCGGTTATCGTTAGTAATTTGATTATCTTTGACAGGAACGTTAAAATCGGCCCGCATTAAAACCTTTTTTCCGTTTACGTCAACATCTGAAACGATTAATTTTTTCATTAAATGGGTCTCCTATTTCATGAAAAAAAGGCCGAAGGAGAAAACTCCCTCCGCCTTCTTCCAGTAATCAGTTAATCATTAAGTTTAATTATCGATTACAACAAGCTTGCAAATTTTTGCAAAGTACGGATCATTTGGGCAGTAAAGCCAGATTCGTTATCGTACCATGCAACAGCCTTAACAACTTGGTCGCCGTTAGAGCCTTCAACTACTTGAGTTTGGGTTGGGTCAAAGACGGAACCAAATTCAGTACCAATGATGTCAGAAGAAACAATTTCGTCACCGTTGTAACCAAATGATGCGTTACCGTCAGTAACTTTCTTCACAGCAGCATTAACTTCGTCAGCTGTAACTTTCTTGTCCAAGATAGCAACTAATTCTGTCAAAGAACCAGTAATTACAGGAACACGTTGTGCATGACCGTCAAGTTTACCCTTCAATTCTGGGATAACTAAGCCCATAGCCTTAGCAGCACCTGTAGAATGAGGAATGATGTTTTGAGCAGCAGCACGAGCGTTACGCTTGTTACCACCACGATCAGGACCATCTTGTAACTTTTGAGTAGCTGTATAAGCATGAATTGTGGTCATGGTACCAGTTTGGATACCAAAAGCATCGTTCAAAGCTTTAGCTAAAGGAGCCAAGCAGTTTGTGGTACATGAAGCAGCGGAGATGATTTGATCATCTTTAGTAATGGCATCATCGTTAACACCATAAACAACTGTCTTCAAGTCGCCAGCAGGAGCTGAAATCAAGACCTTCTTAGCACCGGCATCGATATGAGCTTGTGACTTTTCTTTTGAAGTATAGAAACCAGTACTTTCAAGTACTAATTCTACGCCGTCGTTCTTTACCCAAGGAATGTTACGGGCATCAGATTCTGCATAAACAGGGATCTTCTTACCATCAACAACAATTGCGTCGTCTGTAGCTTCAACTTCATGCTTGAAATTACCATGAGCTGTATCATATTTAAGCAAGTGAGCCAACATATCTGGGGAAGTTAAATCGTTAATTGCAACAACTTCCAAATCATTACTTGCAACTTCATAAATACGACGTAAAGCCAAACGACCAATACGTCCGAAACCATTAATACCTACTTTTGTAGCCATACTAAGATTTCCTCCTTCAGGAAAAATATAATTATTTTAAAGGTTTATCCCTTAAAATCATCTCTGAGGCTGCCTCATCAGTAATTAAAATTGTCTGATGAGGAGCAATTTTCATATATGATTGAATGGCTTGAGCTTTCTGAGCTCCACCGGCAATTGCAATCACATCTGAAACTTTATCTAAGTCCGAGACCTGTAAGCCGATCTTCGGTACTTTATAAACTACTTGGCCGTGGACATCAAGAAAAACACCAAAAGCTTCTGAAACAGCCTGTCGTTCTTCCAAAAGCTGAATCTCAGATGTCGTCATATTCCGTCGCTGAGCCATCACTTTTGCACGACCAATACTGTGAATCACGACATTAGCCCGACTAATTTGTTCTAAAACAGACCGAACTACTGGTTCTCCCACTAAAGATTGAAAACTCTCCGGACTAATATCTTCCGGAACATATAGATTTCGGTAATTGCCCGAACTATGCGCGGCCATTTCAGCACAAATCGTATTTGCCTGAATGCCCATGGTCTCGCCTAACCCCCCTCGAGCGGGAACAAATAATAGCTGCCGTTGCTTGGATAATTGCGGCGTTAAAGCCGTTGCTACTGCGGCCATCGTTGTTCCACCCATTGCGGCAATTGTCGAAGACCCTAAGGGTAAGAGTTTATCTAAAACTCGATTCAACTCTTCTCCCATCGATTTCAAAACTTGAGTATGGCTCCCACTATCACCAGGAATAATAATCACCCGTTGAATTCCGAGATGGTGAGCTAACTGCTCACCTAAAACAAAGGTATCATTCAACTTACTCATAATAACATCTAAATGAGCAACTAGTTCTTTTCCCTCTGCGGTTAAAATCATCCCTGACTTAGAAGAATCTAGGAGTCCCTGTTCACGAAACAAATCAGTTTCCCGACGCAAAACCCGTTCTGACATCTCTAATTCACCAGATAAGGTCCGTCGCCCAACCGGTTGCAACCAAGCAATCTGCTGTAAAACTCGATACCGCTGACGCAAAGATTGCACTAAGTCAGGTACTAATGCATTCAACCAATTTAATTCATTCTTCATTCTGAATTCGTCCTAACAGTGGGACATCAACAGTCCCTGTGTGGCATATTAAGACCCAGCAAGTCAAAAATATATATGAGCTCGTCTACCTCACTCACAAATCAAATTATAGCAAGGTCTTTTTCGATTTGCAATACAATTAGACCAATTGTCATTTTTAATCACAAATTACTTTTAAAGTTTAAATATCCTCTCAAAGAAGAAACAAAAAAAAGACATCAAATAATTGATGTCTCACAAAATTATGCGCCACCTGGGAGTCGAACCCAGATCTCAAGAACCGGAATCTTGTGTGCTATCCATTACACTAGCGGCGCAACATGAGTTATATAATACCTGATAATTTCCAATTTGACAAGACAAAATTTACTTTTCCTTTAAAAACAAAGATTACGTTCTGGTATTTTTCTTGAAGTAAACAAACTGTGACTTTACCTAAACAAACTTTTTAAGCTAGCTCTTGATAGTCATCTTTCTTGAAAAGTTGTCTTTTTTCAATCACAGAACTAAAAAGAAATGAATTTGAAACAATAGTATTCCTCTAAGAACTTTTGTATACTAAATGGACGTTTCTTAATTATTAGATTTTTAAACAAAGGAGAGCGACTTTTCATGACTAAAACTATTGGTATTCTAGTAGGAAGTTTACGAAAACAATCTTACTCAAAGATTGTTGCCCAGACTATGGAAAAATTATTTCCGGAATCGTACCAGACTAAGGTAATCGAAATTGGTGACCTACCACTTTATAATCAGGATTTCGACGACGAAGATCAAGCTCCCGCCAGTTATCAACGCTTTCGCGGCGAAATGAAAACCGTTGACGCTGTTCTTTTTGTAACTCCCGAATACAATCGTAGTATTCCAGCAGTTTTAAAAAATGCGCTTGATATCGGGTCACGGCCTTATGGTCAAAGTGTTTGGGAACATAAGCCAGCCGCAATTGTATCTTTATCACCGGGAACAATGGGCGGCTTTGGCGCTAACCATCACCTTCGCCAAGCTCTAGTCTTTCTAGATATGCCTACTTTACAACAGCCCGAGGCTTATTTAAGTAATGTTACTCAATTTATGAACCCTGCTGGAACTGAGATCACTAATCCTAAGACCTTACAATTTCTTCAAGCCATTACCGATGCTTTCGTAAAATTAATTGAACGTTACTAAAATAAAATCAATTCCGCTCAATAATCAGTTGACTTTTCCAATTAATATGCTAAATTAGCAGAGTAAGCATTTGAGTGCTAATGATTTTTTTAGGAGGTAGCTTATGTTAGTTCCAACAGTTATCGAACAAAGTGCCCGTGGTGAACGAGCTTATGATATTTATTCCCGATTACTAAAAGATCGGATCATCATGCTTTCTGGAGAAGTTACCGACGACCTAGCTAATACGGTTATCGCGCAGTTACTTTTCTTAGATGCCCAAGATTCTGAAAAAGATATCTATATGTATATTAACTCACCAGGTGGTTCAGTTACTGCCGGATTGGCTATTATGGATACCATGAATTTTGTGAAATCTGATGTCCAAACGATTGCTATGGGAATGGCCGCTTCAATGGCTAGTGTTCTATTATCTTCCGGAACCAAGGGCAAGCGCTTTGCTTTACCGAATTCCACCGTTTTGATTCACCAACCTTCTGGTGGGGCTCAGGGACAACAAACAGAAATTGAAATCGTAGCAGAAGAAATTTTAAAAACTCGGCAACGATTGAATCAAATCTTAGCTGACAATTCCGGTCAAGATATCGCGACTATTAAACGCGATACGGAACGAGACAACTATCTTACTGCTCAAGAAGCTAAGGATTATGGTCTAATTGACGATATTATGGCCAACAACAATACTCAGAATCAAGATAAATAAATTTCCAAATAAAAAGACTGAGTCTCTGTAAAAGTAGAGACTCAGTCTTTTTATTTACCTCTCTTTTGTGTAATCAATTCATTTAATTTCCGCAAACGATGATTAATTCCTGATTTTGAAATTGACCCACTAGGGACCATTTTTCCTAATTCCGATAAAGAAACCTCAGGATGAGCTAAACGTAACTCGGCAACTTCGCGTAATTTAGGTGGAAGATCATGAAAACCATAATGCTCTTGCAGATACTGAATATTAGCAACTTGTTGGCTGGCAGCCTTAATCGTTTTATTAATATTCGCATTTTCACAATTCACTAAACGATTAACCGAGTTACGCATATCACGGACGATTCGAATATCTTCAAAGCGTAACATTGAGGAAGTTGCTCCAATTAATTGGAGAAAATCGGAAATTTTTTCAGCCTCTTTAAGATAGACAATATAACCGTTCCGCCGCCGCGTTGTTCTAGCATTGAGCTGAAAATCGTTCATCATCTGTAAAATACCCTGACTTTGGTCTTCGTAAAGGGAATAAATCTCTAGATGATAACGAGCCGTCTCGGGATTATTCACACTACCCCCAGCTAGAAAAGCCCCCCGCAAATATGATCGACTTCGTTGGGAAGACTGCAAAATGGTTGTGGGAACAGCCGTTTGGATTTGAAAACCAGTAGCCGAAATAATCTCTAAATCTGCCAAGATCAAGTCGACATGTTGACGCAGGCGTACAATATACTGATTATTTTTCTTTAACTTCATCTTTCTTCGGACGACTAGTTCTGACTCCACCGTATATAACTGATGCAATAAAGAATAAATCCGGCGCGCAATTGCCGGATTTTCTGTTTGAACATTTAAAATTAAATGGTGATTGGCTAAAGATAAACTCCCATTCATCCGCAAAAGCGCCGATAACTCCGCTCGAGCATGCTCTGGATGAACTTCCAATCCTGTTAATTCTTTCTTAACAGTACTTGCATAAGATGCCACTTCTCGTGTCACCCTCTCTTTTGATGATTAGCTTGCAAGGCAATATTCATAATTTCCCGAGAAACTTTGATCCCATCATGGAAAGCTCCCCCATCACGCAAGCATAAGAAGTTATCGGTAATCACCCGACATCCCATGGACCGTAAACCCTGAAAATCAGATTTGACTTGACTCAAGCATTCATTATACTTCAAATGATCAACATAGGTCTCGGGAACCGGAGCATTATTAATCAAAACTGTATCAATAAAATTTCCTCCCAAATGTTGCTTTAAAACGCGTACATGATCGGCATCTGTAAAATCAACTGTTTCACCCTTTTGCATCATGATATTACAAATATAGACAATCTCGGCGGAGGTAGCTTTTAAAGCTTCCCCCAAATTCTTAATCATCAGGTTAGGTAAAATACTGGTAAAGAGACTTCCCGGTCCTAAAACAATCACATCCGCGTTGGCAATCGCCTCTAAAACAGGAGCAACAGATTGGGGCTCGCGTTGACTATCATTAGAATTAGTTACCCAAACTCGCTTAATAGTTTTATCGGCATAGGTAATTTCATGCTCACCGGCAAGAGTTGATCCGTCACTAAACTCGGCATTTAAAGTCAAGGGTTCATTAGAAGCGGGAAAGACCTGCCCTTCGACTTCCATCATCCGGGATAGTTCTTGGACAGCATCAAAAATATTTCCTGATTTCATTTCTGACAAAGCAGCAATAATTAAATTTCCAATTGAATGTCCGGCAAAAAAAGAATCTTCACTTGCAAAACGATATTGAAAGATATTCAAAGCTAAATCATCTAAATTCGACAACGAAACTAAGACATTTCGAATATCCCCCGGTGGGACAACATTAATATAATCACGAATAATTCCCGAAGAACCACCATCATCAGCTACAGTAACTACGGCAGTCACGTCAGCATCTAATTCGCGCAGTCCTCGAAGAACTACCGGTAAGCCGGTACCACCACCAATGACTGTAATTTTAGGGCGCCGTCCCCTAATTACCCGGATGGTCTTTAAATCATTATTCATCATGATCGATTCACAGACTCCTTATGTTGATTAATATCACGGTGAACAATTTCCACAGAATAACCTAACTTCTGTAGGTCAGTTCCTAATCGTTGCGCAATAGCAACTGAACGATGGCGTCCACCTGTACAACCAATCGCAATTGTTAAATTAGTTTTACCTTCCTTTTGGTATCCTGGTAAAATCGATTGCATTAATTTAAAATATTGTTGATAAAAATTAGTCGTTGCTTGGTTTTTAAATACATAATCTGCCACATCTTTTTGTAAACCCGTCTGCATCTTTAAACTAGGGACGTAATAAGGGTTGGGTAAAAAACGAATATCCATCACATCATCAGCATCGATTGGCAAACCATATTTAAAGCCGAAGGACATCACAACAACTCGGAAAATTTGCGTACTTCGATTAGTAAAGCGGTTAAAAATCTTTTCTCTCAGCTGGCGAGGAGTTAAATTAGTCGTATCTAAATCACAATCAGCCCGTTCTTTTAAAGGCTGCAATAATTTACGTTCTGCTACGATTCCATCAACCAATCGGCCATCCATTGCCAAAGGGTGCGAACGGCGAGTTTCCTTATACCGGGCTACTAAAGCTTCATCAGTCGCATCCAAAAACAAGATTTGCGTATGCATTGATTGCACATCTTGAAAATCAGTGAATAAACTCCAAATTTGATCATAGAAAATTCGCGAGCGAATATCAATCACTAAGGCGATCTTATCAATTGTTCCTGCTTCACGAACTAGTTCACCAAATTTAGATAGTAAATTTGGCGGCATATTGTCAATACAAAAATAACCCAAGTCTTCAAATGCTTGAGTTGCTACAGTTTTACCGGCTCCACTCATTCCTGAAATAATTACAAAATCTTTAATTTTAATTTCACCAGCCATATTGATATTCTAACCTGCTTTCTCAAGTGTATCATACCCAATTAAAGGTGGGTAAAATAAGAATCACTATCATTATAGTAATAATCCTCCTTGATAACTAGCCCTTGAATCAATAATTCCCGAAACATAAAAAAACTTTGCAGAAAAAGCAAAATTTATTCTGCAAAGTTTTAAACTTTAAATTTTAATTTTGATCGGGGCAAGAATGGACACAGACTCCAGCTTGATAAACTGCCTTTTCTTCTTGTAAAATCCGAATATCTTCAACAGGGTTGGCGGCCATAACAAGAAAATCAGCTTTTTTGCCTACTTCTATACTGCCGTAATCTTCAGCAACATGTAGCGCACGAGCACAATTAATTGTCGCACTGTCAATCGCTTGTGCCGGGGTCATGGCCGCTTTGGTAACATACAATTCCAATTCATAAGCACTTTCCGTTTGAAAGCCATTATAAGGAGTCCCCGCATCGGTTCCCATGGCAATTGGAATCCCCGCTGCAGCAGCTTTGGTAATGCTGGCAAAATGTTTCTTAATATTAACAATTACCTTTTGACGGGCCCAATCAGGTACTGTTCCTTCCCCATAACGATAAATAGCATACATGGCATTCATTGTCGGAACGATAAAGGTTTGATGATCCTTCATCAACTGGATGGTCTCGTCATCGACTTCAAAGGCATGTTCAACCGTATCAACGTCACAACGGACAGCTTCTTTTACACCAGCACCACCTTGGGCATGGACAGCAACAGTTTTATTTTTATGATGAGCTTCTTCGACTGCGGCTTGTACCTCTACGGCATTGAATTGAATATCATCAGGTGTCTCTCCATTTCTTAAGACACCGCCGGTTACCATTAATTTAATATTGTCAACGCCAATCTTCAAAGCTTGGCGAACACCTTTAGTGACTTCATCAATCCCATCAACTTCTCGACCGCTATCAGCTCCGTGGCCTCCGGTAATAGTAAAGGCCCGACCAGAAGTCATAATATGGGGACCAGTAATAAATCCTTGTTGTTGCATGACCTTCAAGGGAATATCAATGTCGTAACTGGCACCCACGTTACGAATATAGGTCACCCCATTTGCCAATAAATCTTGGAGATTTTGCATCGCCGCCGCTGTACAAAATTCCCGACTTTTAGTTTGACTAGCAGTTGCCTTTGAACTCCAAGCCAAAGGAGAATTTGTAATATGCGTATGGGCATTCATCAATCCCGGCATCATATATTTTCCAGCAAAATCAACGGTTTCTTCTACTTTTGCTGTCGCTGAATCAATTATTCTTCCGGTATTTGTATCTACAACTATTTCTGTGGGACTAGTAAAATTTTGTGTTTGATGCTGATAAACATGGACATTTTGATATTTAATAACCGTCATTTTATTTCCCTCTCATATAGTAAAAATTTCTTACAATTCAAAGCCATTACATTGATTTAGATGTTAGCTAATATTCCTAAGCATTCATTAGATCTAAGTTCAATTAATCTAGACTTATTTGCTACTCTTCCAATAAGCATACTGGATTTGTCCAGAAGCTCCAGACATAGCATCCCAGGAAAGACCACCAACCTTAGAATTAACGAAATGGGCTTGGGAAGTTTGGAAGGTCGGGGCAACTGCCGCAATATCCATTAAGCGTTGATCAGCTTTCTTTTCAAGGTCATAACGTTCTGCTGCCGTATACTTATCCGTCTCATCAACTTGATCCATTAAGTCATCAAATTGTGGATCTTTAGTCTTCGCAAAGTTAATTTGATTATTACTCCGCATTCCGTCGAGATAGTTTTGAGCATCGGGATAATCTTGTCCCCAACCAACAGTACAAATATCAAAGTCACAACTAAAGTCACGAGAGACATGCGTACCATGTGGTACAGAAACTAAGTTAATCTTAAAGCCAGGTAAATTCTTTTCCACAACCCCTTGAACATATTCACCTAATTTCTTTTCGGTTTCGGTATCATCAATTAAAAAGTCCAGTTTAACTTTCTTGGTCCCTAACTCGACCTGGGCCTTTTGCCAATAGCTCTTAGCTTTAGTAATATCCGTCGGAGCCAGATTACCAACTTCCGTAATAAAATCTTTACCTGTCGTTGGATTATAAGCGTATTTCTTTGGAACAATGTTGCTAGCTGATTGCGAACCATCTTGAAGAACCTTATCCGTCAGTTGGCGGCGATTGATTACTAAACTAACAGCATGGCGAATATTTTCATTAGCAGTTACCTTGCGTTTAGAATTAAAGTAGATGTAATTATTCCGTCCAGTTGGTGTAACCACTAAATCCTTATTTCCTTTGTTTTGTTTTACTAACTGGCCCGTAATACTGGTTAAATCAATTTCACCAGCTTTAAACATACTCTGAGCTGTATTATCATCCTTCACGACATTAACTTTGACTTGGGGAATCTTTACATTCTTTGCATCCCAATAATATTTATTTTTCTGATACTCCCAAGAATTATTACTTCCGTTCCAACCCTTGATTACATAGGCTCCATTAGCAACTGTTTTTGCTGATGTTGACCCATATTGCGCGCCATATTTTTTCAGAGCTGCGGTCTGGAGTGGGCGATAAGAAATAAATTCATAATCCATAAATGGTACTGGTTTGGTTAACTTCAGACTAAAACTACGTTTGTCTCCCGCATACACCCCAATCTTGTCTGGAGCCATCTTCCCCTCATTGACGGCTTTAAAATTCTTTAGGTATTGGATTGCTGTTGTCTGCTGTGATTTTGTTTTGGGATCAGCATTTCGACGAATCGCATTGACAAAATCTTGAGCTACAATTGGCGTCCCATCTTGCCAACGAGCGTTCTTTTTAATTTTAAAAGTATACTTGGTTCCTGCTTCAGTCGGTTGAACCTTCTTTTCCACCACACCCGGAATAATCTTATGTTTTCGATCGCGCCGATAAATTCCTTCGCTAATTTGCTCAATTACGGCACCACCATTAGTCTCAATCGACTTGCTGGGGTCAATCGTCATTGGTTCACCCGGAATAGTAATCTTTAAAGGTTGCTCAGCTTGTTTACTTGACTTCGAGGAACAGCCGCCCAACAAAACTGCCATCGCTCCTAGAATCGTAATATTGACAAACAGTTTTGTTGATTTACTTTGCTTTGACATTGGTCATTCCTCCACTTTTAAATTTAATTAAATATCAATTAAAAAAGCGCCCTCTTAGAAATTAATCTAAAAGGACGCTTTTGCGCGGTACCACCCTACTTGTGAAATTTAAATTCCACCACTTTACTTGAAACCTTGGTCGACACAAGATCTCTCAACGCGATACGGGGCGCTTCCACAATTACTCCAAATGACTTTCATTATTTAAGACCCAACATCTTCCCAGAAAACGATGCTCTCTTCCTAGATCTTAAAGTTACTCCTCAATTTGTTCTTAGTAATAATTAATTAATATTTAATGTTCATTACTATAACGACTCTTGGACTATCTGTCAACAGTCAAAATAAAAATAATGCTGAATCAATATTATTTTTGATCCCCAAAGACGCTGATTAGATCTTGATTTAATGACTCTTTTAATCTTAGAAAAAATTTTATGATCATTGTCCTAATTTTTAGCTATTTTATCCAATTTGGCATAATCTGCGTCTGATACCGGTTCTAACCATTCGGGAGTGCCTGCAGTAATTGCCAAATGGGCAAACCAACTATTTTTAGTCGCCCCATGCCAATGTTTAACACCATCATGCGTAACGATCACGTCACCAAGATTTAATTTCTGGGCCTTTTTGCCCTCTTCTTGATACCAGCCTTGTCCTCCTGTTACTAACAAAATCTGGTAGCCATTATGATGAATATGCCAATTATTCCGACATCCGGGCTCAAAAGTAACTAATCCAACCCCAACATTAATCTGCGGGTCATTAACCAGATTATTTAAATAACTTTGACCAACAAAATACTGGGCATATCCATCATTTTGAGAACCTCTAGGAAAAATAATTCCTTGCTTGACTTTTTCATTTTCGTTCATTTTTAATTCTCCTTCAGTTTAGGTTAGTCTCGATCTTACAGCTTCGAGTATTCTTTAAGTCAAGAGAATTAATTCAATCAGTCCTTGAAAAACAATATTCAGTAACTGCTGGTCAGACTTTCCAATCTAGCTCCATAGATACACACAAATATCTACTAATCTGCTTCCATAAATTATCATTAGTACTTCCTCTTCCTAAGGTGATAAAATTAAGGAAATCAAACAAGACTTGGAACTTTAAAACTGATCTGACAATCAAGTTTTTCCAGGTCCAGATTAAGCTAAGAATTTTTAGAAGTTTTTTTAGTGTTACTTGATTCAAAAATAAGGGGAACTTTTTCAATGAAAAAATTCATTAGTTATTCAAATAAAAATATTGCTGGTACTAGAAAAATAAAATTAACTATTGATATTCCTAGCTGGATTTCGATACTATTATTAATCTTCGCTAGTCTCCTAATTTGGAGTAAGATTCATGGGTAAAACACAGATAGAACTAAACAAAAAATATCGCCAGAAACATCCTGAACATGCCAGATATTTACGCAATAAGAGTAATGCAAAAACTTTTATCCGGAAATATGCCCAACTAAATGACCTAAATGAACTAATTGAGATGATCAACACTCGGAAATCAGAGTTAAAAGATATTGATCCTTTTTCATAGTATTATTTCAAGGAGATTTTAGATTATGATCAACCTAATTAGTGTCATCTTAACAGTAATTTTCATTATTTGGCTTATCTGGACAGTCTTTGGCGAAGGTATCAAGTGGCTGGTGATGATTGTTTCTTACATTATTGCTTTACCATTTGTCATTATTGCAGCTATCGTTAAAGCAATTAAAGTAAGATAAAGAGTTATGTCTAACTACTGATACAGACAGCCCTTTTGAAAGATTTCTTTACTTTTTGGTTCGACCCCGTGAATCGTTATTCACGCTTACTCCCCCAAGGAATAAAGCCGGAGGCCAAGCAAAAATACCGTGGTTGGAGGCCAGCACATTTTCTTGGAGGCCTCCAAAAGGCCTCCAAATATTTTTTTCTATCTTTTTCTCTCTGTTTCTAAACATCAAAAAAGCCTAGAGACTAGCGTTTCCGCTTTCTCTAGGCTTCTCTATTTTTCTCATAAATGCTCTTTAATACCGGTGATCGGGGTCGAACCGATACTCCCGCAAAGGGAACTGGATTTTGAATCCAGCGCGTCTGCCAATTCCGCCACACCGGCAAAATAAATATAAAAATAATCTTAGACAATTGTTTGGCGTTAGCCAAAGGCGGTAACCGGATTTGAACCGGTGATAAAGGTTTTGCAGACCTCTGCCTTACCACTTGGCTATACCGCCAGACAAAATTGGGTTAGCTGGATTCGAACCAGCGCATAATGGAGTCAAAGTCCATTGCCTTACCACTTGGCTATAACCCAATAACAAAGGGCGGTATATGAGATTCGAACTCATGTATGCCGGTGCCACAAACCGGTGTGTTAACCATACTTCACCAATACCGCCGTAATATTACTAACAGGGATAGTAGGAATTGAACCCACACTGACGGTTTTGGAGACCGTAGTTCTACCTTTAAACTATATCCCTATTATTAAAATGGAAGGGAGTGGATTCGAACCACCGAACCCGAAGGAGCGGATTTACAGTCCGCCGCGTTTAGCCACTTCGCTACCCTTCCAAAAATGGCGCGGGACAGAATCGAACTGCCGACACATGGAGCTTCAATCCATTGCTCTACCGACTGAGCTACCGAGCCATTATACGGTCCTAACCGGACTTGAACCGGTGATCTCCTGCGTGACAGGCAGGCGTGATAACCAACTACACCATAGGACCAATTGCGGGAGTAGGGTTTGAACCTACGACCTTCGGGTTATGAGCCCGACGAGCTACCAGACTGCTCCATCCCGCGATAATATTTAAAAAGGAGGATGTGGGATTTGAACCCACGCACGCTGTTACACGCCTGACGGTTTTCAAGACCGTTCCCTTAAGCCACTTGGGTAATCCTCCAACAAGTTTTGCGTATAACTTTGAAGACAAATTCTTCAACGGAGAAGGAGGGATTTGAACCCTCGCGCCGCTTGCGCGACCTACACCCTTAGCAGGGGCGCCTCTTCAGCCACTTGAGTACTTCTCCAATGGGCCTAAATGGACTTGAACCATCGACCTCACGCTTATCAGGCGTGCGCTCTAACCAACTGAGCTATAGGCCCATAAAGCGGGTGACGAGAATCGAACTCGCGACAACAGCTTGGAAGGCTGTGGTTTTACCACTAAACTACACCCGCAAATCTAATAACATAATACAATGGCGCGGGACAGAATCGAACTGCCGACACATGGAGCTTCAATCCATTGCTCTACCGACTGAGCTACCGAGCCATTATACGGTCCTAACCGGACTTGAACCGGTGATCTCCTGCGTGACAGGCAGGCGTGATAACCAACTACACCATAGGACCAATTGCGGGAGTAGGGTTTGAACCTACGACCTTCGGGTTATGAGCCCGACGAGCTACCAGACTGCTCCATCCCGCGATAATATTTAACTACAGAGGTCAACCAAACCAATGATGGACCTTGTAGGACTCGAACCTACGACCGGACGGTTATGAGCCGTCTGCTCTAACCAACTGAGCTAAAGGTCCGAAGAATAGCGGCGAAGGGGATCGAACCCCCGACCTCCCGGGTATGAACCGGACGCTCTAGCCAGCTGAGCTACACCGCCACAAATAATAGCAATTTCTGCTAAATCGGGAAGACAGGATTCGAACCTGCGACCCCCTGGTCCCAAACCAGGTGCTCTACCAAGCTGAGCTACTTCCCGAACAATGCACCTAGTAGGAGTCGAACCTACAACCTTCTGATTCGTAGTCAGACACTCTATCCAATTGCGCTATAGGTGCATATTCATTATAATGCCGAGGACCGGAATCGAACCGGTACGGTGATCACTCACCGCAGGATTTTAAGTCCTGTGCGTCTGCCAGTTCCGCCACCCCGGCAAAATAATGAAAGCGGAAGACGGGATTCGAACCCGCGACCCCCACCATGGCAAGGTGATGTTCTACCACTGAACTACTTCCGCAAAATGCCGACTAGAGGATTCGAACCTCCGACCCTCTGTTTACAAGACAGATGCTCTGCCAGCTGAGCTAAGTCGGCATTAATTCATAATTTCGCGTTAATGCATTTTAAAATTTCAAAGTTCCAAACAAGTGCGGGAGAAGGGACTTGAACCCATACGTCCAAAAGGACACTAGAACCTAAATCTAGCGCGTCTGCCAATTCCGCCACACCCGCGAAATGAGTTGCGTGGGGCTCGGACCCACGACCCACGGCTTAAAAGGCCGTTGCTCTACCAACTGAGCTAGCAACTCAATGGAAGTTACAGGGCTCGAACCTGTGACCCTCTGCTTGTAAGGCAGACGCTCTCCCAACTGAGCTAAACTTCCAGATAAGAGATTCAACAGCGTGGCAACGACCAATCCTCGCAGGTAGTTTCCCACCAACTACTTTCGGCGTTAAAAAGCTTAACTTCTGTGTTCGGCATGGGAACAGGTGTATCCTTCTCACTATCGCCACCACAC
>NZ_JABZEC010000007.1 GCF_013385145.1 Bombilactobacillus apium | reverse complement strand
GGCAACAATGATGAATAATTTAGTGACCAAAGATTTCTTAAAGCAAAATTTAAATATTCCACAACTATCTGAACAACGGCGAATTGGAAGATTTTTGAGTAATATCGACCAGCTAATTGCAGTCAACCAGCGCAAGTCTCATGTAACCCCACCGATAAGTCTAAATATTATATTTTAGTATATTTAATCAGACTTATAATTCATATTTTTATAAAAGGATTCCGACAAACATAAAAATTCAGTATTATTAATACCCAAAAGCAATAGTTCATCTAAAATTTTCAAATCTGACATTTCTAACCCCATTTTTGAGTTATTTTGAGCTACTTCCTAACTACTAATACCGAACATTCCAGAGTCACTCCAAAAGTATTATATTTTGGCACCTAAAATCAACTCACATCTTAACGACACCTATTTTGGATCAGCTACGACTAAAAAAGAAACCTAACAGATGTAGTGACTGTACCGACCCCCAAAAGTCAGACCAAAAATCTAACTTCTGGAAGTCGGTACAAGACCAGGTTTCTCTTGACTAATTATTAAAAAATAAATTTAATGAATACTATAAAGGATCATTCAATTGATTGTCTTTTACTTACATTAGATGGGATCCAAATCCATTTTTTTCCATCCTTATCAAGATAATACACAGCAAAAATATGAGACAGCCCGGGCGTATCTAAGGCTAAGTAAAGGACGGCTAAGGCCTCAAATAAATATTCGACTGTACCAAATACAGGTAATGAATTAATAAATGAATGCCTTAAATTTTGATAAGCATTATTATATTTTTCATTTTTTTTACTAATCCTTTGTAGTTCTCCATCAACTACCCCAGTAATTCTATCCTGATCTTTGTTTAATATATCCGTATATTCTTTTTTATTCAGATTATAACTGTTCAGAACAACATAGATATTTGGTAGTTGAGTCTTGGATGAATATAATTTCTTAAATCGTTCTTCGTATTTCTCATTTTGAGACATTTCCGGTGTTCGAAATTTAATTACAGATTCCATAAGAGTAAATATTCGTAATTCTAACTCACCAATGTAGGTTGAATATGTCCTTTTTTGATCTTCATCAAATGTTATCTTATAGGATAGTTCAATAATCTCCTCTTCGATATTACTAAAAATTTGTAAATATTGATATGGAACACTCATATTGGATACCCCTTAATGGCGCTTTCTTTAGTTAAATTCCTAACAAAATTCCACTTTTATAGTTTTCAAAAAATCTTTTTCGATCCAATAATTTAATTATCTAAAATACCTACCCGTTAATATAGACCAAATAATGATATTAATAAGACTAGCACATTGTAATAATGCAAAATCTTATAAGAATATAAACTGAGATTAAAGTGATTCCCCGACCCTGGCCTGGAAGTAGTCTCGTCCTTTAAATCTGGTATGCGGTAATAAATCTGGTTTTCAGAAATCAACAGCTCCACAGGTTGCTGATATCCCGCAGTTTCAGGTAATTCGGTCTGTCGAGGTAAGCTTTCAGAATTTATTTGTTCTAAAGTTTTTTGGGATATTTCTTGAAACGCAAATGCTTGATTAATTAGCTTAACCGGCTGACTCACGATCTTTTTGATTCCTGTCTTGGGATAACGGGCTTGTTTCAGATCAATGTGTAGCTGTTCGATTTCCTTTTTATGCCAATTTTGCAATTCAATCTGGACATTTAACGAATTTTCACTAAGCTCTTTATACGTCACTTCGGCTCTTTCCTGAGAAATCTCAGAATTGCTTAATACGACGATAAGCCGACTAAGTTCTTGAAGAGTAGCGAGTAATGAAGTTTGCGCCGACATCGCGGTAGCAATATCACGCGTAGATTGTTCGTACTCTTCAAATTTGTGTACATCAACAAGTTGTGCTTTAATCAACCCATTTACTTGATCTAAAAGTTTGGCAGTTTTTTCTTCTAATTCCCGGACATGCTTTCGAGACTCTAGACGCTCAGATTCATTAGCAATAATCTCTTCATTAAAAGTTGCAATATGCCGTGTTTCGCGGATAACGGAGCGAATATCCGCTAAAAGCTCTATGTTCTGAAAGTTTTTGATAGATTCTAATGATTTATCTATTTCGCCCAATTTTTCATTAATCTCTGTCATATAATATTGGCCCACGGTCATAGACACAACTGCCGTTGCGTTTTCCAGAACAGCAGCTTTAGTCGCTAGTTTAGGGAGCTTTTCATTTACTTTCTCCAACTCTGCTTGACCGGCAATACCAGGATGTTTTGCTCGTTTAGCGATCCCTCTAAAACGTCCCGGTGTCTTAGCAGATTTCATAAGTTCTTTACCAGGTTCTAAAATAGCTTGATACGTTCCTTTGGTAGCATCATATGCTAACTTTGATGTTACTGCCGATGTTCCAGTAGCTAAAGATGGAACCAATTGATCAAAGGTTGTGAGAATTAAGTCGCTATGTTTAAGCTTCTTATATCCACTAAAATTAAACTCATTCGGTAAAGTGATTTCTTGAAAATACCCCAGTTTTGGACTTTCTAATGGAGTATCTGCATCAACTTTTTCGTTTGTTTGTCTATCGTGAGATGTTTTATCGGACAAATTAAAATGTGAGTATCGCTTAGTGATGAGGAAAACGACTAGGGCAACAACAAGTATGAGTCCAACGGCTATTAAAACTGTTTGCAAATTTTTTCTCCTTCATCTTTAATCCCTAATTCTACCGATTATTAGAAATACAGTTGGAGTCACTTTTTATCTTATAGCTATACTTCACTCAGATAACAGTGATTCAACAAGTATGCCGCCTCTCAGAAGTAATCTATATTTCTCGTACTCATCTGAACAATCCGCCCCCAGCTAATTTTAAAGACACAAAAAAATCCGCAATCTAGAAAGGTCGCGGAATATTCTTGTATTGACACTTAGAAAGGAGAGTACAGGATTTGAACCTGCGCGCCGGTCTTAACCGGTTCGCCGGATTTCGAGTCCGGTGCATTACCACTCTGCCAACTCTCCAGAAAAAAAGTAGCCTCAGCTACCTAATATTTCATCAAAGTGAACATATCGTATTCATTTATTTTATCACGGCCACCTAGCTCTGTCAATTCAATCAGAAAGGCTGTTCCCACAACAATTCCACCTAATTCTTCTACTAGTTTAATAGTTGCTGCCAAAGTACCTCCCGTTGCCATTAAATCATCAACTACTAGAACCTTTTGTCCGGGTCGAACGGCATCCGTTTGCATATACAAAGAAGCTTGGCCATATTCTAGGTCATAGGTTACTGAAACCGTTTCTCGAGGAAGTTTCCCCTTCTTTCGAGCAGGTGCAAAGCCGACTCCCAATTTATAAGCCACGGGACAACCAACAATAAAGCCGCGGGCTTCTGGACCAACGATCATCTCGGTACCCTTAGACTTGGCATAAGCGGCAATTTCATCTGTTGCCGCAGCGTATGCCTGTCCATCACACATTAATGGCGAAATATCACGAAACATAACTCCCGGTTCTGGAAAATCTGGTACGTCGGCGATATATTTTTTGTAATCCATGTCCAATCTCCCTCAAATTATTTACCCAGGGCTTCAAGATAAGCAACCATCTCGGTAAAGTTAGAATTGATTAATTTATTTTGGACGGCGGTCAACTGCTCCCAGTGTCGATAAGTTTTCGAAGACGCTAAGGGACAAGTTTTGACAGCTGTAGGCTTAGTCAACACACCATTAGTTATTTTAACAAAATTCAGTTCAGAAAACACGGCTAGGACAGAATTTAGTTGACCACTGGTCAAGGCTAAATAATTACTCAAAGTTTCCAAATCTGTTAAATGTAAGTTTTGATGGGACCAAAAATATTTCAAACACTGCTGCCATTGGTCATGTTCCGGCAAATTTTGATAATAATCTAGATTCTTGGTTTGAAAAACGAAAGCTAGTTCAGGGTCAGCTTGTCGTTGCCAAAAATCTTGAAAAGTATCTAAGTTATGCGGCCGATCTATGATCAGACTCTTCTTTAAACCGACGGGAGCCTGTTCAATCGGATAACAAGAAGCTTGAGGATATAATTTTTGAAATTCTTGTAAATTATGCTCCCGAAAGAAGAGAAAGTTGCCCGGAGTCTGTGTCCAAATACTAGCTGGGGTTTGGCGAAGATCTAGCCATCGCTGCTTGGTTTGCGGTAAAAGATAAACTTGCTGGGTAGCAAATGGCTCAACATCAGCTAAATTGACTTGTAAACGCGTTTGTCTACGCCAATGATTGGCCATCAAAGTACCATAAACCGCATGCAAACCACTAGCCTGTAAACGCGGAACCCATTCTCCCTGACCAAAGCCGACACTATCTAAGTATTGGCGATGCTGCCGTAAAGTTATTTTTAAGTGGTCTTGGCTCTTTTTACCCAAATACTGGACATTTGCTTGCTGAAAATGGGTAATTTTAAAACGAGGCTGCGGATTACTTTGACCAAAGGGTGCTAAACGTTGTAATTGTTGATAAAATTCCAAGGTTACTTGATTCAAAGGTAATTCTAAATCATACTGTCGTTTGGGATATTCTGTTTGTTCTAAAGCTTGCGCTTGGGGAAGTCGATTTAAATTTTGCCGTAAGGGTTCAATTTCTTTTTCTTCCAAGGTGATACCACAAGCTTGCGGATGACCCCCAAATTTCGTAAATGACTCCCGAAATTGGCACAGAGCTTGATATAAATCAAAATCTTCCCGACTCCGACCGGAACCAGTTGCCGCTCCCTGAGAATCAATATTCAAAATTAAAGTTGGGCACTGACTGGCTTGGAGAATTCGCCCCGCAACAATTCCTAAAATTCCTTGATGCCAACCATGACCAGCGATCACTAAAACCTTAGCCCCTTGCTCTAGCTGCGCTTGGGCTTGCTCATTAGCGGCTGTTAGAACTTCTTGAGTCATAGTCTTGCGCTCACGATTCAAGTGTTCAATTTCTGTCGCCAAAGCTTGGGCTTGATCGGGATCGCTACTACTTAAAAGTGCCACGCCCTTAGAAGCTTGATCCAGCCGTCCCAAGGCGTTGAGGCGGGGAGCAATCTGAAAGCCGATATCTTCTTCACTCAAACTAGCTAGCTGAACACTAGCTTTTTTACATAAGTAGCTTAACCCTAGCCGTGGTTCTTGGCGCATTTGCTGAAGTCCCAAAGCTACTAAGGTTCGATTTTCACCTTCTAATTCCACCACATCCGCGATTGTCCCAATGGCTGCAAGATCAAGTAATTCTTGGGGAACCCGTCCCCACAAGGCACTAGCCACTTTAAAAGCCACCCCGGCTCCGGCCAAATAGGGACAAGGATAGGTCTGATCAGGATGCTGCGGATGGACAATTGCTACGGCTTTTGGCAATTGGACTGGTAAATTATGGTGATCGGTGATCACGACATCGACCCCTTGACTCTGGGCATAAGCCACCTCTTCCACGCCAGTTACACCATTATCCACCGTAATAATTAGTTGATAACCCGCGGCAACAAACTCCTGATAGCGTTGCAAATTAGGTCCGTAGCCGTCTTTAAAACGGTCGGGAACATAGTAATCAATTATTCCACCCAATTTCTTAATCGCCGTCCACATGATGGTTGTACTGGTGATTCCATCGGCGTCGTAATCGCCATAGACGATCATTTTTTGCTTTTCACTAATGGCGGTCTGAATTCGCTGAACCGCTTGATCTAAATCATGTAACTGATAGGGATCATGTAAATCCTCAATCTTAGGTTCCAAAAAATCCCGAATCTGTTCTTCCTCAGTCAACCCCCGTTGAGCCAGGAGCTGCACCAAAACTACAGGCAAATTTAAACTCTGAGCCAATTCGGTCTGGTGCGTTACTTGAACGGACGGCCCCGGTTGCCATTGATAAGCTAATCCCAAAATATTTTTACTCCTATACCTATTAAGATCTTAATTCTTTAAATCATCATCACCGACTTGTAAAACGGCCATGAAAGCAGCCTGCGGTACACTAACGCGCCCGACGTCTTTCATTCGTTTTTTACCCTTTTTTTGCTTATCTAAGAGCTTATTCTTCCGCGTCTGATCACCGCCGTATAAAGGACCGGTGACATCTTTTCGATAAGCCTTAACGGTTGAACGGGCGACAATCTTAGTCCCAATAGCCGCCTGAATAGCCACTTCAAATTGTTGCCGCGGAATGATTGTCTTCAGCTTTTGAACAATCGCGCGTCCTCGTTGATAAGCAAAGTCTTGATGGACGATAAAACTCAAAGCATCAACAGCTTCCCCATTCAGAAGAATATCCATTTTCACCATTTGCGAAACTTCATAATCCAACAAATGATAATCCAAAGAAGCAAACCCGTGAGTGCTAGATTTCAAACTGTCAAAGAAATCATAGATAATTTCAGCTAGGGGCAAATTATAAATGATTTTCACATGGTAATCATCCAAATAATCCATCGTCTGGAACTGGCCCCGCTTCCGCTGAGCTAACTCCATCACGGCTCCCACGTAGTTTTTAGGAACCATAATTTCCGCGTGAACCATTGGTTCCTTAATTTCACGAATTGCACTGGGTTCGGGCAAGGCTGAAGGATTATCAATAATTTCCGACTCTCCCGTGGTTAAAACAACTTCATAATTAACCGATGGAGCTGTCATAATCAAGTCCAAATCAAATTCTCGTTCTAAGCGTTCTTGAATAACGTCCATATGCAAAAGACCTAAGAAGCCGACCCGGAAACCAAAACCTAAGGCTTGTGAAGTTTCCGGGACAAATTCCAAAGCAGCGTCATTGAGTTGCAATTTCTCTAAAGATTCCCTTAAATCACTATACTTAGCATTATCGACAGGATACATCCCGGAATAAACCATCGGTGTAATCTTCCGATAACCGGGCAGGGCTTCCGCAGTCGAATTTTCTGCGGAGGTAATTGTATCCCCAACCCGGGTATCTTGCACATTTTTAATGCTGGCCGTTAAATAACCCACATCTCCGACCATTAAACTTTTTCGCGGTACAGCCTTGGGCGACATAACACCCACTTCCGTGACTTCAAATTTCTTACCATTGTTCATCAGTTCAATTTGATCGCCAACTTTGACCTGACCATCAAGAACCCGAATACTGAGGACCACTCCACGATAACTATCATAAACTGAGTCAAAAATTAAGGCTTTCAAAGGCGCCTGTAAATCACCTGTTGGAGCCGGGACATCCTGTACAATCCGTTCCAAAAGTTCTGGAATTCCCGTCCCCTTTTTGGCACTTGTTAAAACGGCATCTTCGGCATCAATTCCAACCATATCCTCAATTTCGGACTTGACCAAATCAGGGTCGGCGGAAGGAAGATCAACTTTGTTCAAAACTGGAATAATTTCCAGATCATTATCGACAGCTAAATAAGCGTTGGCCATCGTCTGAGCCTCTACTCCTTGAGCTGCATCTACGACTAATAGTGCCCCTTCACAGGCCGCTAAACTTCGGGATACTTCATAAGAAAAGTCCACATGTCCGGGAGTATCAATCAGGTGAAAAGTGTAATTATGGCCATCTTGGGCCTGATATTGCAGTTCGACCGCATTCAGTTTGATGGTAATACCCCGCTCACGTTCGATTTCCATATTATCCAAGATTTGATTTTCCATATCTCTCTTGGCCACAGTATCTGTTAATTCTAAAATCCGATCAGCAATCGTCGACTTTCCATGGTCAATATGCGCCACAATAGAAAAATTACGAATATATTTTTGTCTTTCAGTTAAATCTTGCTCCGGCATAGTAAACTCCTTAACTATTTCCCGTAGAAAATAACTCTACGGCGCGAATTAAAAATCTGACCTATATTATAACAATCTTAGCTTCCGAAACCTAATTTTGCCCAAAAAAAGATTCCCTCACCAAGTGAGAGAATCTTGAAGACTTAAATATTATTAAATTTATCGCGCATTCTTTCGAAAAAGTTGCGATCTTGTTCTTTAATCTTACTGCCACCTAATTCAGCATAATTTTGTAAAGCCTCTTTTTGCTTCACATTAAGATGCTTAGGGGTCACAATATCGATCGTAACTTTATGGTCACCTACACCACCATGCAAACGAGGAGCACCTTGCTCTCGCAATCGGAAAACCGTTCCTGTCTGGGTCCCAGCAGGAATCTTCAAGTCAACTTTGCCGCGAACTGTTTTTACTTTGATGGTATCACCCAAAGCAGCTTGTGGGAAGGAAATAATCACCCGGGAATAAATTGTCGCCCCATCCCGCTGGAAATCTTTGCTAGCTTCAACGGCAAAGTAAATATAGAGATCTCCGTAAGGACCTTGATTTTCTCCGGCAGCACCTTGGCCGTCAAGACGCATTCTTTGACCATCTTCAATTCCGGCAGGAATCTTAACTTCTACCGTATGGCTCTTGGTGATCTTCCCGCGACCGCTACAAGTTTCACACTTTTCCGTTACTTCTTTCCCAGTTCCGCCACAGACGTCACAGACTTGTTGACTCTGCATCATACCTAATGCTGTCCGACGATTAACCCGAATATAACCACTTCCGTGACAACGATGACAGGTCTTAGCAGTTGTTCCTGGCTTAGCTCCAGAACCCTGACAGGTTCCGCAGTATTCCTGACGATTGTAGTGAATCGTCTGACTTCCACCAAAAATAGCTTCATCAAACTTAATTTTCATCCGGTATTCTAAATCCCGTCCCGCTTTAGGAGCTGTTGGATCTTGACGCGTCGTACCACCACCGAAGAAAGAGTTGAAAATATCACCAAAGCCGCCAAAATCACCTTCTTCGAAGCCGCCACCGCCAAAACCACCTTGTTGCTGGTTACCAGTTGTGCCGTATTGATCAAAACGAGCCTTTGCTTGTGGATCTTTTAAGATATCGTAGGCATCGTTGACCTCTTTAAATTTTTCTTCTGCTCCCGGGTTCTTGTTCAAATCAGGGTGATATTTTTTTGATAATTGACGGTAGGCTTTTTTGATTTCAGCTTCAGAAGCATTCCGATCCAAGCCTAAAGTTTCATAGGGATCCATAGCCAACCTCCATTTCTTTTATTTACTAGCAAAATGAGCCAAAGATTATCTTTGGCTCATCGAAAATCACAACGATCTATTTCTTTTCATCGGGGTTGACTTCAGTAAAGTCACCATCAACGGTATTGTCGCCATTTTGATCATCTTTTGCTGTTGCATCTGCTCCAGCTTGATTCTTTTGAGCTTCTTGAGCTTGTTGATACAACTTAACTGATAAGTCTTGGATAATCTTATTCAAGTCATCCTTCTTAGTCTTCATTGCTTCTAGATCATTATCAGTTTGGGCCTTCTTCAAAGCTTCCTTGGCATCTTTAGCCTTTTGGATTTCTTCTTCTGGAACCTTATCTTTCATTTCATCTAAGGTCTTATCCGTTGTGAATAATAATTGATCAACTTCGTTGCGTAAGTCAGCTTCTTCTTTCCGCTTCTTGTCAGCAGCTTCGTTTTCCTTAGCTTCATTCTTCATCCGTTCGATTTCTTCATCGGATAAACCTGAAGAACTCTTAATTGTGATCTTTTGCGACTTACCAGTTCCCAAATCCTTAGCCGAAACATTGACAATTCCGTTCTTATCGATATCAAATTTAACTTCAATTTGTGGAACGCCCCGCGGAGCAGCTGGAATATCGGTTAATTGGAAACGACCTAAAGTCTTGTTGTCAGCAGCCATTGACCGTTCACCTTGTAAAACATGGATATCAACGGCAGGTTGGTTATCAGCAGCGGTTGAGAAGACTTGGGACTTGCTAGTTGGAATAGTTGTGTTGCGGTCGATTAACTTCGTTGAAACTCCACCCATGGTTTCAATTCCTAAGGATAACGGAGTTACATCCAGTAAGACAACATCTTTAACGTCTCCGGTAATCACACCACCTTGAATTGCAGCACCTAAAGCAACTGCTTCGTCAGGGTTAATAGAATGGTCTGGTTCTTTACCTGTCCACTTTTGAACTGCTTCTTGGACTGCGGGAATCCGGGTGGAACCACCATTTAAGATCACTTTGTCAACTTCAGAACTACTTAAACCAGCATCTTTCAAAGCATTTTCAACCGGAATCCGAGTCTTTTCAACTAGATCAGCGGTTAATTCGTTAAACTTCGCTCTGGACAAAGTTCTTTGCAAATGCAAAGGACCATTATCGCCGGCAGAAATGAATGGTAAGCTGATTTCGGTTTCTGATACACCAGATAAATCTTTCTTAGCTTTTTCAGCAGCATCTTTCAAACGTTGCAAAGCCATTTTATCTTGGGATAAGTCAATGCCGTTTTCGGATTTAAATTCAGCTACTAACCAATCCATAACTGCATTATCAAAGTCATCCCCACCAAGATGAGTATCACCATTGGTCGACAAAACTTGGAAGACGCCATCGCCTAATTCCAAGATGGAAACGTCAAAGGTTCCTCCACCAAGGTCATAAACTAAAACTTTTTCGTCAGCATCACTTTTGTCCAAACCATAAGCTAAAGCTGAAGCGGTTGGTTCGTTGATGATCCGCTTAACATCTAGACCCGCAATCTTTCCGGCATCTTTAGTTGCTTGCCGTTGAGAGTCATTGAAGTAAGCTGGAACCGTGATAACCGCTTCGGTAACTTCTTCGCCTAAATACTTTTCCGAAAAGTTCTTGATGTGTTGCAAGATCATCGCGGAGATTTCTTGAGGTGTATATTCTTTGTCGTTAACTTTAACTTTGTAACCTGCTTCGCCGATGTGCCGCTTGATTGAAGAAACTGTATTCGGGTTCGTGATTGCTTGCCGCTTGGCAACTTCACCGACTTGGGTTTCCCCATCTTTAAAAGCGACCACTGAAGGTGTTGTCCGACCCCCTTCAGGGTTAGCAATAATCTTAGGTTCGCCGCCTTCGAGAACTGCAACGGCAGAGTTCGTGGTTCCTAAATCAATTCCAATAATTTTTGACATTAATTTGACCTTCCTTATTTTTAGCTTATTGCGCTACGATAACCATACTTGGTCTTAAAACGCGATCCTTTAGTTGATATCCCGCCTGCAAAACTTCAACAATTGTTTCGGCTGGATGTTCTTTCGTCGCTGGTACCGTCTGTACAGCTTGATGGACATGAGGATCAAAAGTTTCACCAGCGGCTTTAATTTCTTCAATTCCGTTCTCAGCTAAAGCTTGTTGAAGATGCTTCAAAACCATCTTTACTCCCGTAACTAAACCAGAATCAGCTTGGGCATCATCTGCGGCCTGCAAAGCTCGCTCTAGATTATCTAGCGACGGTAGGATGGCGGTTGCCAACTTTTGACCATTATATTTAAGCAACGCCGCCTGTTCCATTTCGCTGTGGCGCTTAATATTTTGAATTTCTGCTTGGGCCCGCAAATATTGGTCCTTGCTGGCACCTAATTCTTTTTCTAATTCTTGATTCTTATCTAATAACTTATCAACGATTTCATTTTCTTGGGGATCTGTTTCAACTTCAGTTTCTGCCGTTGTGGCTTCTGCCGTATTTTCCACATCTTTGGGCTCAGCTGTAGCATCGAGATCCTTTTCCGAAGGAAATTCGTTTTGATCGATATCTTTTTTTGTCAAGGTGTCTTCTCCTAACTGGAATTGCCATTTAATTCATTAAAGTAGTCATTTAACTGCTTGGCTAACTCTTGGCTTAAGGAAGCAATAAGCCCAATCAACTGCGAGTAAGGCATATTGGTCGGACCTAGTAACGCAATCGTCCCTTGACCATACTCATCAACTCCATAACGAGCCGTAATTAAACTATAATTACCTAACGCTTGCGGATCCAATTCATAGCCCAAGTGGACGCGAATTGGCGAAGACTCATCGACTGTTCGATCATCATCAAACTCTAATAACTTGGCTAAATAATGATCACTATCAAACAAAGAGTAAAGATACTTTAGATTAGAGCTATTATGAGCATCAACATAATTAAACAAATTAGACTTACCATCAACGAAGAAATGGTCACTTAAAACCTGTTGAACAATATTATCAAACATTGCCAAGAAACTATCAGGCATCTGTGAATATCGTTCGATCAGTTCCAAAAAGTCAGTTTGTAAACGTTGTTGTAAATGCTCTAAAGTTTCACCGACCAATTGGTCGTTAATTAAACGAACTAATTTTTCCAACTGATCAATATCAACTTCCGGCGGTAATTTATAAACTTGGTTATAAACATCACCATTACTAATAACAATAATCGCCATTATCTGTTGTCCACCCAGAGGAACAATCCGAAAACTAGTCAGCTTCGTCTGTTTACTCTCAGGTCCTAAGGCAATGGCTGTATAACTAGTTAAAGTTGATAAAATCTTCGCCGACTGAGCCACAATTTCATCAATCCGGTTAAATTGTTGTTTCGCAAAATCCAACTGAATCAACTCGCTGGTTTGATCAGAAATATGGATTGGGTGCAACAAATTATCTAAATAATAGCGATAACCCTGGACTGAAGGAATCCGCCCAGAAGACAGATGAATCTTTTCAATTAGATGTAACTGCTCCAAATGCATCATGTCGTTACGAATGGTTGCCGAGCTGACATGGGTGGGTAATAAATCCATTAAGGCCTTAGACCCTACTGGTTGCCCGGTATCAATATATTGCTGAACAATCGCTTTTAAAACTAATGCTTGACGATCGGTTATCAAAACAAATCACCTCGCTTTTAGCACTCTAATTATATGAGTGCTAACAATGTAAAATATAGCAATCTCTTGGCACTCTGTCAAGACGATTGCTACTATTTTTGGAAATATTTTTGTGTTTGGGCCCGATCATGGTTCATTTGTTGAATTAATTCGGTTTGATTCGCAAATTTAATCTCCGAACGTAGGTAGGATAACCACTCGATTCTCACCTGTTGATCATAAATATTTTGGCTGAAATCTAACAGATTAGCTTCCACTGTAACTGGATTGTCTCCCAGTTCAAAGGTTACATTACGCCCGATAGAGGTCATCGCGGGATGCCAAGTTCCCTGAACTTGAACCCGAGTAATATAAACTCCCTCCGCAGGTAGTAGCTGTTCTGCCGGAATTTGTAAATTAGCCGTCGGGAAGCCTAATTGCCGACCGACTCGGCGACCATGAGCTACAATTCCTGTATTCTGGTAATTATAACCTAATAAGAGATTCGCCTGTTCTGGCTGTTTTTGCAACAAACATTGTCGAATCTTTGTTGACGAGATCTTTTCTTGCTCAAATTGCAACTTGGGTATTTGGACTACCTGAAATTGATCTTGGGCCAATTGCGGTAAAGTCGTCATATTGGCTAACTTTTGGGGACCAAAGGTCCAATCAAATCCGGCAACCAAGGTATCTAAGTTTAATTGCTCTAAAACTTCTTCCACGAACGCCCTCGGAGCTAGGTGAGAAAATTGCGCATTAAACTCAGCAATGTAAACAAGATCAACGCCTAATTCCTGAAAAAGGTGTAATTTACGTTTTAGAGGTGATAAATATTGATAAGCAATTCCTTTATTTTTCCCATAAACTAAAGAAGGATGGCGATCAAAGGTCAAAACAGCACTCACTAAGCCTTTCGTTTGAGCTAGGCGAATGGCTGTTTTAATAACATTCTGGTGTCCAAGATGAACACCATCAAAAAAGCCGGCGGCGAGAACTTGCTTTTTCGGATCCAGCTGCGGTCTTTGAGGATAGCGCAAAGTTTGCACTTGCATAAGTTTCACCTGTCATTTTTTAGTAGCATTAATTCTGGATAATAATAATTATCTTGGCGGCGATAAATAGCCTTGGTTACACCTTGCCAAGTTAACTTTAATTTTGGAGCTGTCTGCTTAGGCAAATCAAGCCAACGACCATTTTGCACTTGGGTCCAAGCATCTGCCGTCAGTTCTACTTGCGGATAGTCAGGAAAGACTTGCGTAATTGGTAATAAAAAGTCGGTTCTCTTTTCAGCCATCGCCGCAGCAATCTCCGCTAAAGTTACCGTTTGTGCTAATTGGAACCCTCCACCCTGGATCCGAGTCAACTGACTCATATGGGCCGGAAAACCAAGTTTTTCTCCTAATTGAACAGCAAGGGTTCGAATATAAGTCCCCTTTGAACATTCAACTTCAAAATCAAGTAATTCAATTTGCTCAGCAGCTTGATACTCTGGTTCTTTAATTAAGTCTAAGCGATAAATCTCAATTTCTCGCTGGGGACGTTCGACAAATTCATGCGCCCGGGCATATTCATAAAGATGACGTCCATTAACCTTGACTGCCGAATATAAGGGAGGAATTTGGGTTAAAGGTCCAGTTAATTCCTGTAAGGCGGTTAAAACTTCAGCTTGAGGAATTGCTTTTAAAACTGGTTTTTGAGCAACTACTTCCCCGCTAGCATCTTCAGTAGTCGTTGCCGTTCCCAAACTAGCTTGACCACGATAAACTTTGGCAGAATTTAATAAATAATTGACTAACTTAGTGGCTTGACCAACACAAATCACTAAGACTCCATCAACATCGGGGTCTAAAGTTCCCGTATGACCGATTTTTTTCTCATGGAGCAATTTACGTAATTGATAAACACAGGCCCCACTGGTCATTTGTCGGGGCTTATATAGCGGAATAATTCCGTTTAACATTGAGTCACCTCATTAAAGATACGTTTCAAATTATACCATATTTAAAACCATTTAAAATCGCAAAAAAGACCGGTTCCCCGGTCTTAGTCGTTCTCTTATTGGTCGGAACGTTTAAGGTCCCGAATTAGTTGATCAATATGCTCTCCATAACGTACGGAGTCATCTTGTTTAAAAATTAAGCTTGGAGTTTTATAAATTGACAGGCGGTGTCCCAATTCGCGCCGAATTAGACCCTGCGCCCGATCTAACCCAGCTTGCGCTTGCTCAGCTGCCCGCGCCGTATCCGCTAGAAGACTGAAATAAATCGTGGCTTGTTGCAAATCGCCAGTTACCTCAACTCCCGTAATCGTAATTCCCTGGACCCGGGGATCTCGGACGTGCTTTAGCAAGATATCATTAACTTCTCGTTGAATCTCCTGCTCTAAACGTCCCACACGATACTTCATGGAATCACCTCTTTTTCCTACTAATGCTTACTTAACTGGAACTTCTTGCATGATATAGGCTTCAATTTGATCATCTACTTTAAGATCATTGTAGTCTTCAATCATGATTCCGCATTCAAAGCCTTGCTTAACTTCTTTAACGTTATCTTTAAATCGTTTCAGAGAAGCCAATTTACCTTCGTAAATTACGATTCCATTCCGGATTAAGCGCACGCCACTTTCCCGGGCAATGGAACCCGAATCAACGATACAACCCGCAATAGTTCCTAATTTCGACACTTTATAAATTTCACGGACAGTTAGATTTCCAGTTACTTTTTCTTCGTAAACTGGTTCTAACATTCCCTTCATCGCCGATTCAATTTCGTCGATAGCCTTATAAATCACATTATGCAAACGAATATCAACTTTGGCTTCATCAGCCTGCATTTTTGCTTGGTTAGTTGGCCGCACATTAAAGCCGATGATAATTGCCCCACTAGCTGAAGCTAAGGTTACATCACTTTCATTAATTGCTCCAACAGCTGCGTGAATGATATTGACACTAACTCCTTCAACATCAATCTTTTCTAAACTATTTCGTAAAGCTTCCACAGAACCTTGGACATCACCTTTAATTACAACATCGACTTTCTTCATGTTGTTTTGTTTCATGGTATCAAACAAGTTATCTAAGGTTACGGCATTGGTCCGCTTCCGTTCTTCAATTTGGGCTAGCTTAGCCCGTTCTTCACCGGCAGCCCGAGCGGTCTTCTCATCTTCAAAGACCACAAATTTATCAGCCGATTGAGGAACATCATTCAGGCCAGTAACCATCACTGGTTGTGATGGGACTGCTTCTTTAATCTGTTTGCCTAAGTCGTTAGTCATCATTCGAACCCGGCCAAAGGTATTTCCAACCACGATTGGGTCACCTTTGTGTAAAGTTCCTTGTTGAACTAATAAACTGGCCACGGGGCCACGACCTTTGTCCAAACGAGCTTCAATAACCGTTCCGACAGCACGTTGTTCCGGATTAGCTTGTAATTCCAAAACATCAGCTTCTAATAAAATCATCTGCAACAAATCTTCAATTCCGGTCCCTTGCTTAGCCGAAATATTGACAAAGATCGTATCCCCACCATAATCTTCCGGAATCAGTTCATACTGCATCAATTTCTCGATTACATGTTGCGGATTGGCGTCAGGTTTATCAATTTTATTAATTGCCACAATAATTGGATCATTAGCCGCTTTAGCGTGATTAATTGCTTCAATAGTTTGCGGCATAACTCCATCATCGGCAGCTACTACTAAGATGACGATATCAGTGATATCCGCCCCCCGAGCCCGCATATTGGAAAAGGCAGCATGTCCTGGAGTATCTAAGAAAGTGATCAAACGATCATCTAATTCTACTTGATAAGCCCCGATATGTTGGGTAATTCCTCCCGCTTCGCCAGCAGTTACGTGACTGTTGCGTAAACGGTCCAAAAGAGTAGTTTTTCCGTGATCGACGTGTCCCATAATGGTGACTACTGGCGGTCTTTGGGCTAAATTATCAGTATTTTTCGTTTCAGCTTCAAAGAAGTTATCTAAGTCGGTGATATCTTCTTCAATTTTTTCTTGACTTTCAATTCCATAATCAGTAGCCAAAAGTTCAATTGTATCCTTATCGAGGGATTGGTTTTGGTTAACCATCACTCCGAGCATGAACAATTTCTTAACGATTTCTGCTGGTTCCCGGTGCAAAATTTTCCCTAAATCTTGAGCATTCATCCCGACACTAAATTCCAAAACTTCTGGTAATGGTCGTTCTTTACGCTGTGGCATTGGCTTTCTCGGTTGAGAAACTTGTTGCTTCCGCATTTTTTTCTTGTTTCGATGTTTAGGGCGATTGCGATAGTCAACCCGTTCATTTTTACGACGATTATTGGTAAATTGCTTTGGCCGACTTTCTGTCGTCTTTTCTTTAGTTGGTGTCGTCGTAGCTGCAGTTGGCGTTGCTTGAGGAGTTACTTTAGAGGCTGCAGTTGGCCGTGGTCGATTAGAATGCTGATTTTGACTTTGACTTTGATTAGGCCGACTATTGCGACTAGTCGTTGTTGGCTTATGATTTGAATTGACATTATTGCGGCGCTGATGATCATTATTTTGACTATGATTTGGTTTTTGAGCCGGCTTTTGCCGTGAACGATCAATTTGTTCTACAGAAGCTTGGGCATTTTGTTTATACTGAGCCAAATGCTTTCTGCCGGCACTTGCCCGATTAATCATCGATGAGCGATGATCATTATTCGCATTGCTACGATTGCGCCGATTCCGGTCTTGATTACGGTTATTAGGCCGACTATTGGTCCGACTTTTTTGATTATTGGAATTCCCATTGCTACCATTGCGATTATTACCATTTTGGTTGTTATTGTTAGTATTGCTGTTATGGGAATTATTTGGGGTTGTTTTCTTTTCCAAATGTCTAATTGCGGTCACCTTAATTTTAGTTTTTCCAGAATTATCCTGCCGCTCGCGCCGCGAGGAGTTGCTGGTTTGTACTTGGGCACGATCTTGCGTTTTGGCAGGAGCCTTCTTTGCTTGGGGATGCTGCACCAACTTAGTTAACTGTTGCGCTTGCTGGTCCTCTAAAACTGCCATATGTGAGGAAACCATGACGTGGTTTTTCCGCGCCAAATCAACTAAATCTTTACTAGGAATAGACAGCTCTTTAGCTAGTTCATAAACACGTTTTTTTCCCATAAATTCACGCTCCTTAATTACTTCTCTGTCATTAATTGTACAAAACGCTTCGCAAACCCCCGATCAGTTACGGCAACGGTCTTCCGCCAGGAGCCGATTGCGGTACTTAGTTGATTTTGATTAAAACGTTCTGTATAAGGAATTTGCTGCTTTTGGAGATAAAACTTGAGTTCTTTGGCTGCTCCAGCGCCGGTATCATTACTTAAAAAAACAAACTGGGCTTGGCGATTCTTAATCGCTGCTAAAACCAAATCTTGACCAGTCACTAATTTCCGGGCGCGGCAGGCTAATCCAAGTAAACTTAAACTTGCATCAACCATCAGTGTTTCTTACCTAACTCGCCAAAGAGCTCAAAACGAGCCTGCTGATGCTCTACGTAGTCATATAATTCTTGATAAAAATCCGCGGATAATTGAACTTGGAGAACTCTGGCTAGGGTCTTTTGGGCCTGCGGAGATTGTAAAGCTTGCGCATCCAGACCAACATAAGCCCCTCGACCGGGCATCTTTCCAGACGGATCAATTGCTACTTTACCCTCTTTATTACGAACAATCCGGACCAGTTGCCTTTTGGGAACCATCTCATTATTCAAAACATTTTTCCGCATGGGAATTTTTCGCGGTTTCAAAGAATCACCACCCTTTAGGTTAAATTAATCGATTCCTTCTTCGTCAACTTCAGCGCCTGTTTCATCCACAAATTCCACTTCAGATTCAGGTTTAATATCTATCTTAAAACCGGTTAACTTAGCCGCTAGACGAGCATTCTGTCCTCGTTTACCGATTGCTAAAGACAAATGATAATCAGGAACAATTACAATGCAAGACTTGGGATTAGTCTCATCATCAAACTGAACCGCAATTACTTCAGCGGGATTCAAGGAGTTGGCAATAAAGTCTGATGGATCAGCTTCCCATTTAACAATATCGATATTTTCACCATTCAGTTCATCAACAACGGCTTGAACCCGTTGTCCCCGAGGACCAACGGTCGTTCCCACGGGATCAATATTGGAATTTTCTGAGCGCACTGCAATCTTCGTTCGATCGCCCGCTTCCCGCGCAATCGAGACGATTTCCACAGTTCCATCATAAATCTCGGGAACCTCTTGTTCAAATAAACGTTTAACTAAGCCCGGATTGGTCCGAGAAACGAAGACTTGCGCACCTTTAGTGGTATTTTCAACCTTTGCGACATAGACCTTTAAGCGCTCCTGCGGCCGATAAACTTCTCCGGGCAGCTGGTCACTATGTTCCATGACCGCTTCCACTCGACCAAAGCTAACATAAACATAACGATTGTCACTCCGCTCAACGGTTCCTTGGATAATCTCACCTTGATATTGGCTGTATTCATTGTAGATATTATTGCGTTCGGCCTCGCGAACTCGCTGCATAACAACCTGTTTGGCCGTTTGGGCAGCAATTCGCCCAAAGTTACTAGGGGTTACTTCATAATTGATGTGATCGCCAATTTCATAACCCTTACTAATTTGTTGGGCTTCGTCAAGACTGACCTCAAATTGAGAATCAGTGACTTCACTTACGACTTCCTTGACCGTATAAATATGGAAGTCGCCTTTTCGCTCATCAAAATTAACTTCCATGTGCTGTGACTGCCCATAATTTCTCTTATAAGCAGAAACTAAAGCTGCCTCCATGGCCTCAATAATAACTTCTTTAGAAATTCCTTTTTCCTTTTCTAAAGCTGTCAAGGCCCCAATTAACTCTTTACTCATTCAACTATATCCCCTAACTTTAAAACTCAATTGCTAAGCGAATTGCCGCAATGTTTTTTCTTGGAATTGTTAGTGTTTGGACTCGGGTTTTCACGCGATAAGTCAGGGTTAATTCTTGCTCCGTCAGATCCGTAAGCGTGCCTTCAAAAACCTTTTGTCCCGCCAACTTCTGGTATAAACTCAAATGAACATATTGTCCCTGGGCTCTTTGTAAATCGGCCTCGGTCTTCAAGGGGCGTTCGGCGCCGGGGGACGATACTTCAAGAAAATAAGCATTAGGAATTAGATCCGGATAATCAGCATCTAATTTTTCACTCACAATTTGGTTGACTAAAGCACATTCTTCAATATCAATTCCCGTCGGTTTATCGATATAAATTCGTAAATACCAACTAGAACCTTCTTTAACATACTCTAGATCAACTAAGTAAAAACCCTTTTGATCCAGAATGGGTTGAATCATTTCTGTTACCGTCTCTGTTACCGAACTCAATTGAGCACCCCTTAAATATCGAAATTCACTACTAATTACTAATAATTAGCGAGAGTTGCAATAAAAAGAGTGAGCATTCCTGCTCACTCGTCATATGAAATCAACTTATATTAATTATAAAATAAAATTATGCGACTTGCAAGAATAAGATTATCTCTACCTTTATTAGTGACTCTCTTGTTCCATAAATTGTTTTGCCGCACTTAAAGCTTTACTGCCATAAACAGTTGAGGGACCGCCACCCATCATAATTGCAACTTCTACAGTTTCAGCTAATTCACCCATTGTTGCACCATTTTTCAAAGCGGTTTTAACATGGGCCATAATGCAACCTTCACAACGATCGGCAATCGCAATTCCCAAAGCAATTAATTCTTTTTCTTTCACGGAAAGTTTTCCCGGCTTAATCACCTCTGCATGAAGTTGGCCGAACTTTTCCACCACAGCAGCACATTCCTGATTTAAGACACGGTAATCCGCATCATGATCAGCCTTCTCTTGTCGGTAGTCAAACATAGTTATGAACCTCTCTTTCTAATTAATAGTTTTGTCTCTTCTTAGTGTAACTCAAAAAAGCAACTAGAGGTAATTTAACCTTCAATTCCTCTTGAAGTAACTAAAAATTGCGGACAAATATCAAACTCTTCTTGCGGCCAAGTTGCAGTAGCAAATTCTAAGATTGGCGGGACCAAAGCCATCGTCAGTGCGGTTTGTTGGGCTAAGAAGCGATCATAATAACCGCCCCCAAAGCCCAGCCGGAGATGACTATCTCTGACAAAAGCAATTCCCGGAACAATAATTAAATCAAATTGTGTCGTCACTTGGTCAATCTCTAGGGGCGGTTCCCACAGACCCCAACGACTTTTCTCCAAGCAAGCTTGTTGGGTATAGGGTAAAAAAGCCAATTGCCGATGAGGCAAAACCCGGGGTAAAAAGACTTCTTTGCCCGCTTGCCATGCCGCTTGAATTAAAGGGCGTGTGTCTACTTCTAGAGTTTGACTCATGGTGAGCGCGATTCGTTGAGCTTCTTGCCAACGAGAATCAGCAAGTAATTCTTGCGCTAAAGTCTGGCCAGCTTTTTTTAAGGTTTGAGGATTTTGCCGTAACAATTGCTGTTGTTGTTGACGTACCTGTTCTTTAGTAAACATTTCGCCGTCCTTTTCCCTAAGCAATTCGAGTCTGTTTCTCTAAAATTAAAAAAGAGAGAGTTGATTTTCATCGGGCAAATCAGAAATTACTTGATTTTCGGTTAAATAATCAATAATCGTCTTCGAGACTTTACCCCGCTGGGCTAAATCTTCTTTTGATAAGAAAGGTTGTTCTTCGCGAGCAGCCACAATCTGTTTAGCTACGTTCACTCCTAAACTAGGTACCGCTACAAAAGGTGCCAGTAAAGTGTGATCATCAATAATCTTAAAGTTTAAGGAATCCGACCGTTCCAAATCGACCATTTTAATGGTGATTCCTCGTTCCAAACACTCGTTAGCAATTTCCAAAACAGTCAACAAACTTTTGTCCTTAGCCGTCGCTGCCATTCCTTCAGCTTCAATATTGCGAATGACATCCTTAACCGCTTCTTTCCCATGCGCCATGGCCTGTAAATCAAAACCATCAGCCCGGACAGAAAAGTAAGTGCAATAGTAAATCGCCGGAAAATGAACTTTAAAGTAGGCAATTCGCAGAGCCATCATGATATAAGCTGTGGCATGAGCTTTAGGGAACATATATTTAATTTTTAAACAGGATTCAATATACCAATCAGGAATTTGCGGATTTTGCCGCATTTCATCTTGCCAATCATCAGGGATTCCTTTTCCCTTTCGCACATGTTCCATAATCTGGAACGCCGTTCCCGGTTCCATTCCCCAGTGGATTAAGTCCAGCATGATGTTATCTCGACAACCAATAACTTCTTTCAAAGTCACGATTCCCTGTTTAATATATTCTTCCGCATTTCCTAACCAAACATCGGTTCCGTGCGATAAACCGGAAATTTGGAGTAATTCAGAAAAAGTTGTTGGATGGGTTTCTTCTAACATCCCTCGAACAAATTTTGTGCCAAATTCAGGAACACCTAGGGTTCCAGTCTGCGAGTTAATTTGTTCTGGAGTAACTCCCAGAGATTCCGTCCCCGAAAATAGTTGCATCACACCCGGATCATCAGTAGGGATTGTTTGAGGATCAATTCCCGAAAGGTCTTGGAGCATCCGAATCATCGTTGGATCATCATGACCCAGGATATCGAGCTTTAAAATATTGTCATGGATTGAGTGGAAATCAAAGTGAGTGGTTTTCCAGGCCGCCTTGAGATCATCCGCTGGATATTGAATCGGCGTAAAGTCATAAATATCCATATAGTCCGGCACAACAATAATTCCCGCTGGATGTTGGCCTGTGGTTCGTTTAACCCCTGTGGATCCCATCGCTAGACGATCTTTTTCTGCTCCCCGAAATTTTTGGTCGGTTAATTCCTCATAATTGCTGACATAACCATAAGCAGTTCGATCAGCCACTGTACCAATCGTTCCGGCTCGAAAAACATGATCTTCCCCAAACAAAACTTTGGTATAGTTATGGGCCAACGGTTGGTAGTCACCCGAGAAATTCAAATCAATATCCGGAACTTTATCTCCATTAAAACCAAGGAAAGTTTCAAAAGGAATATCATGGCCATCTTTCTTGAGCCAAGTACCACATTGAGGACACTGCTTTTCTGGAAGGTCAAAACCAGAACCATATTCACCCTTGGTAAAGAATTCTGTATAGTGACACTTAGGGCAACGATAGTGTGGCGGCAAAGGATTAACTTCAGTGATTCCGGTCATTGTGGCCACTAAACTAGAACCCACAGATCCCCGCGAACCAACCAAGTAACCGTCTTTATTACTTTTGGCTACTAAACGTTGAGAAATTAAGTAAATCACCGAAAATCCATTACCAATAATACTTTTCAATTCTTTATCTAAACGAGCTTGAACAATTTCGGGAAGTTTTTCTCCATATAACTGTCGGGCCCGATTATAGGTTAAATCTTTAATTTCTTGTTCTGATCCGGGAATTTTGGGTGTATAAAGCTCATCTTTTACCGGGGTAATTGAGCCATCGATCCAATCTGCCACTTGCTGCGGATCTTGGATAACAATCTTTTGGGCGTCATCAGCACTCAACCAGTCAAAGGCAGCTAGCATCTCATCGGTGGTTTTGAAGTTTGCTAAAGGCAACTTCTGCCGTGCCAGAGGATTACTTTTCACAGCTTTGACAATGATATCGCGGTAAATCCGATCCGTTTCATTTAGATAGTGAACATCTCCACTAGCAACAACCGGTTTTTGTAAATCTTTTCCCAACTTGATAATATTGCTCAAAATTTCGTGAAGAGCCGTTGAATCACTAATTAATTGACTATCTAGGAGGGGTTGATAAATATCGGGGGGCATGACTTCTAAATAATCATAATACTGGGCTTTTTGGTAAGCTTCGGCATAACCTTTTTGCATCATACTTGTAAAGACTTCGCCCGAACTACAAGCTGAACCGACAACTAACCCTTCTCGATATTTGTTCAACAGATTTCGGGGAACTCGCGGAGTTCGGAAATAATAATCCGTCATGGAGGCGGAAATAACTTTAAATAGATTTTTCAGCCCCGCTTGGGTTTTCGCCAAAACGGTGGCGTGATAAGGTCGGGCTTGTTTATAGGCCTCGGCACCACCAAGATGGTCATTTAATTGGGAAACATTGTGGGTTTGATAACGTTGATTTAACTCAACAAGCAATTTGTACATCAAATAGCCGGTCGTCTCAGCATCAGAATTAGCCCGGTGATGATGTTCCAGTTTGATTTCATAACGTTTGGCTAAACTATCCAACTTATGATTTCGATATTCCGAGTGCAAAGTTCGCGACATTTCTAAGGTATCAATGACCGGAACTTGCACAGGTTCTAAGTTACAACGACTGCGAGCCGCATTTAAAAAACCGATATCAAAAGTTACATTGTGGCCTACTAAAATATCATCGCCCACAAAATCTTGAAATTTAACCATCGCTTCAGCTTCGGTATTACTATTATGAACCATGGCATCGGTGATGGAAGTCAAATTAATGGTTGTGGCGGACAAAGGGTGTCCGGGATCAATAAATTCATCAAACTCTGCTGTGACTTTTCCATCTTTCATTTTCACTGCTGCTAATTCAATAATTGAATCATAAACAGCTGATAGTCCCGTGGTTTCGACATCAAAAATGACATATTCAGCAGGCTCTAATTCTTCATCACGTAAATTATAGGCAATAGGTTCCCCTTCATCGACTAAATTAACTTCAACCCCATAAATAATTTTTATGCCATACTTTTGTCCCGCACTATGAGCTTCGGGGAAAGATTGAGCAGTTGAATGATCGGTGATCGCAATCGCCGGTTGTCCCCAAGCTGCAGCCTGTTTAACCAGATCAGTTGTTGAAGCAATCGCATCCATTTGACTCATATTGGTATGGGTATGGAGTTCAATCCGCTTAGCGCTCGATTGGTCTTGGCGGCCCGCCTTTTGAATTAAATTTAAGTCAAAAGCATTAATGGTTAGTTCATGCGAATAATTATCTTCTTGAACTGAACCACGAACTTTAACCCAAACACCTTTATTAAAATTAGCAAAAACTTCATTACTATCACCATTCTTCGAGAACTTTTTAATCACAAAAGAAGATGTATAGTCCGTAACTTCCAAAATCAATAATTGCCGGCCCGAACGTAAATCGCGAACTTCACAACTAAAGACATAACCTTCCACAACCACCGACTGCTGTTCTTCGGTGATATCTTGCATTTTAGTAACCGGTATCTCAGCCGCAATCTTCTTGCCTAAAGACTGATTTTGCCTCCTTCCAGAAGCGGGAGCCTGAGCTTCTCTGGTCGCTTGCTTTTGCCGGACTTGGGTTACTAATTGTTGTTCTTGTTGAGCCTGTAGTTGATTGAGTTCAGCAATTTGACTTTGAATTTGGGAATCATCAACTAAAACTTGAATTTGGAAAGCCGGAAAGCCGAAGCGTTGATATTCTTTTTCAACTACTGATAAATATTTTTGACTTAAATAATCCTTTAAGACTTGATTATCTACGGTTAATAAGACTCGATGATCAACTAATTCAAGTCCTTTTTGACAAGCTAGTTCTTTCATCATAGAAGTTTTGGGACTAGTTCTTTGAATCACTGTGGCCCAATAATCATTCAATAATTCCTGATCAAACTCCGTTTGCCGAGCCTGGACTTGAAAATCGACGGTCTTTACTTGGGCAAAAACTTCTTGGAGTCGCGATTGTAAAGCCTGCCAAATCTTGTAAGGGAGGATTTGGTCAAATTCGAAAATAAAAGTCCATCGCTGAGATTCAGTATGGACTTCCACTTTTTTAATTTGCGCCGATTGAAATAAAGCTAATTCGCGTATCTCTGTGGGTAACTCCAATTGATCCATTAAAGTTACAAAAAGTTGATGTTTATCTTTTGCTGGCAAAAAACAGCCCCCAGTTTCTATTTATAATTTTTGAGTAAGATCCGCATTGATTCAATCAAATCGTTTTGATGAACTTCGATCGAATCTGCTTGATTCCGCAACTTAATTTCGGCAATTCCTTCAGCAGCTTTCTTACCGATTGTGATCCGAACTGGCAGTCCCATTAAATCAGATTCTGCAAACTTCACTCCTGCTCGTTCTTTGCGATCATCTACTAAGACAGAAAAACCAGCTTCCGTCAGCATCTGTTCGATTTCAGAACCTAAACACTGTTGATCTTCTTTTTTAGCATTGACTTCTACAACATGGACTTGGTAAGGAGCCAAAGCCCATGGCCAGACAATTCCATGATCGTCATTATGTTGTTCAATTACGGCGGAGAGCAGACGACTAATCCCAATCCCGTAACAACCCATAATGATTGGCTGTTGACGACCATTTTCGTCCAAGAAATTAGCAGCCATACTTTCAGAATATTTAGTTCCTAATTTAAAGATATGACCAATCTCAATTCCGCGTTTGAATTGCAGCTTTCCTTGTTGATCAGGAGAAACCTCACCTTCTTTAACCGTCCGAAAATCAAGATAATCACTCACTTGATAGTCACGATCGGGATTAACATTTTGCCAGTTTAAGCCGGCTTGGTTAGCCCCTGTCAAACTATTGCTCAAGTCTTGGGTTGATAAATCAGCCACAATTTTAACCTGCGTATTCATTTGGACAGGTCCTAAGAAACCAACTGCACTTTGAAAATCAGCCTTAATTTCAGCTTCATTAGCTGGCCGTAATTCCTGAGCCTGCAAAGCATTTTTCAGTTTAACTTCATTAACTTCGTAGTCACCCCGAATTAAAGCTAAAACCGGTTGATCATCAGCCATAAAAGCCATACTCTTGAGAATTTTGCTAGCAGAAACTTGATATTCGTCTGTCATATCTTCAACCGTATTCGCTCTGCTAGTAGCCACGGAAGTTAATTCGGCTGGTGCTTCTACTTGATTAGGAGCAATAATACTAGTTGCCATTTCCAGATTAGCAGCATAATCACTGCTATCTGAATAAACAATCGTATCTTCACCAATTGCAGCCATTGCCGAGAATTCCTTGGAGCCACTCCCCCCCATATCACCCGAATCACCTAGAATGACGCGGTAGTCTAAGCCGCAACGATCATAGATATTTCGATAAGCCTGTTCCATCTGGTCAAAAATTCGATCAAGATCAGTCCGATTAGCGGTGAAAGAATAAGCGTCTTTCATAATGAACTCTCGTCCTCGCAACAAGCCATAACGTGGGCGATCTTCATCGCGATACTTAGTCTGAATTTGGTAGAGAACTTTGGGAAGCTTCTTATAGGAATTTAAGACATTTTTCACCAAATAGGTAAAAGTTTCTTCGTGGGTAGGTCCTAAAATAAAGTCACGTTCATGACGATCTTGTAATTTGAATAAATTATCGCCATAAGTATCATAACGTCCACTCTGCCGCCATAAATCGGCTGGTAAAATTCCCGGCGTTAACATCTCAACCGCACCGATATTTTCCATTTCTTGGCGAATAATTTTTTCAATATTTTGTAAAACACGTAAAGCTAAGGGTAAATAAGCATACACTCCGGCGGAAATTTGATTAATATAACCGGCCCGAACCATCAACTGGTGGCTGATAGCTTCCGCATCTGTGGGGTTTTCTTTCAGGGTTGGAATCAAAACTTGTGATTGTTTCATAGACAGTCTCCTTTAACAATTATTTAATAAAAAAACGAGTAATATCATTCCAAGTTACAGCGACCATCAGTAGCAACAAAAAACCGACTCCCACTAGGTTAATGACCATTTCAGTCTTTGGTGAAACTGGTTTGCGACGCAAAGCTTCAATTAGATTCAAGAGGAGCTTTCCTCCATCTAAAGCCGGGATAGGCAATAAGTTCATAATACCTAGATTAATTGATAACCAAGCGATAAATAAGACAACTGATTTCCAACCTAAAGCGGCAACCTGAGAAGTTTCCGAGTAAATAGCCACCGGTCCTCCCAATTGGTTAAGGTTAAAACCTCCCGTGACCATTTGCTTTAAAGCCATAATAATGGTCATGATATTTTGTCCGGCGGAATAAAGGCCGTACTTGAAAGTTGCTCCCAGATCGGAATTTAGGGACTCAGTAATACCTAATTGACCCGTGCGTTGGCCACCTTGGCGAACTTCATTGAGACGAACTTGAACTGTCCGAATTTTTTTTTGCTTATCTTGAACTTTTAATTGAACTTTTTGCTTTGGGTAGCGGTTTAAGCTTTGGGAAAGTTGAGTCCAACTATTGATTTTCTTGTGGTTGACCTGCAAAATTCGCTCTCCCGGTTTGAGTTGAGCTTGGGCTGCTGGGGAGTGAGCAGTCACGGTTCCAACTTGATTAGAGTTGCTGGGGGCACCCCCCAACAAAAAAACGCCCAAGATCGAGACCAGAATCCCGAAAACAATATTATTAAACGGTCCGGCCAAGTTAGTTAAAAAACGATTCAATAAACTGGCCGAATTAAATTGAACATCACGCGGGGCAATCTGAAGTGCAGTACGATTTTGATCGACAATTACCGCATCATGATCAACTTCGAAGCGCCGCAAAGTTTCACTTTCATCCTGCAGATAACCCGTGATAAACAACTCTTCTTGTAAATCGCTTTGAGTTACTTGCAGGGGAATTAAAGTGGCATCATCATCTGCTCCCGAGCAATCTAAACATTCCACAACCCCAACTTCATTCAACTTTAAGCGAACTACTGTCCCCGGCTTGAGATCAGCATCGTCATCTTCTAAACCTGCCATCATAACATAACCACCCAAAGGTAAGAGCCGAATTGTGTAAAGGGTGTGATTTTTCGTATACGAGACCAACTTGGGGCCCATCCCAATTGAAAATTGACGCACTAAAATTCCGGATCTTTTGGCCCAATAATAGTGACCAAATTCGTGCACTAAGACAATTAACCCAAAAACAATAATAAAAGTAATAATCGCGGTCAAATGCTGATCCCCCTTAATAACTTAAATGAAGCCCAATGCGTGGATTAGTGGTAACACAAACAACATACTATCAAAACGGTCCAAAATCCCTCCATGGCCCGGTAAAATCTTTCCTGAATCTTTGACCCCATAATAACGTTTATAGGCTGATTCCACCAAATCACCAATTTGCCCAGCAACCGATAAAATAATAGTAATAATCACTAAATCCAAAACATTATTAGTCATTGTGGTCATATTAACATATTGATTTAATCCAAACATATAAATTAACGCGAAGAGAATAGCAGCAGCTACACCACCGATTGATCCTTCCCAAGTCTTATTGGGACTAATAGCAGGAAAGAGTTTGTGTTTGCCCCATAAGCGACCGATAAAATAAGCGCCACTATCAGTTACCCAGACTAAGATCATTCCAAATAAAAGTAAACTCAAGCCTCCGGCATCGGAGTTGCGAATTGTGGCCAAATAGTGAAAGCCATTACCAATATAAAACATTGATAAAATAGTCGTAGCAGCGTCTTCAAAGTTATAGCTATTCTTACTAAAAACCATGACGATCAATAAGAAAACTACAAAAGTATAGGCAATATCAAAACGGGAAAATCCGGCCGGGAGCCAAGTTAAAGCTTTTTCTGGTAAAGAAAGTAATAAGACTCCAATAGCGCCAATTACAAAGTCTAAAGAGACAATAATTCGTTTCCGCATAATATAGACTTCTGAGAGACCGACAATGGCAAGGACTGAAGCAGCAACATCAATCCAAACTCCCCCAGCGATAATGATGGGAATAAAAATTGCTAGGGCAACAATTGCTGTAATAATTCTTTTTTTCAAAGGGTGAACCTCATTTCTCAGTTTGTTCAAGACCGCCAAAACGACGCTGACGGTGATTAAAAATCTCTAAATCCCGTTTTAAATTAGCGGGAGAATAATCAGGCCAATATTCTGAAGAGAAGACTAATTCCGCATAGGCTAGTTCCCACAGATAAAAGTTAGAAAGCCTTTCTTCCCCGCTAGTCCGGATTAACAAATCTGGATTTTGTAAAAAACCTAATTGGGCTGTCTGTAGATACTGGGAAAAAGTGGCTTCATCAAGGTCAGACCAATCCTTTCCTTGACTTTGGTAGTCCTGACCAAGATGCCTTATCGCTTGGAGTAGATCTTTGCGCGCTCCATAGTTAAAGGCAAAATTTAAGATTAAACCCGTATTATTACGGGTCTGATCAATTGCTCGTTCACAAACTTGGCGAGTCTTGGACGGAAGGGTCGTTAAATCACCTGTAATCGTTACTCGAGTTTGATTTTTCATTAGCCGGGGCATAAAAGTCCCAAAGAAATCAATCGGTAAGTTCATCAAAAAACGAACTTCCTTAGATGGACGAGTCCAATTTTCTGTCGAAAAAGCATAAACACTTAAAGCCTTGATCCCTAAATCACTGGCTGTTTGCGCAATCGTCTGTAAATTATTCATGCCTGCACGATGCCCGGCAATTCGGGGTAAGCCTCGTTGTTGAGCCCAGCGACCATTACCATCCATTATAATTGCCACATGTTGCGGTACGTTCATTTTGACCATAAAGTCAACTCCTCAGTCGGTAATTTAACGGACAAAAAGACCGTGGCAATCTTACAAGTCCGGTCTTTTTGGGCCTTAGAAAACTGATTATTTGTCTACACCTCGACAAGTTCTTCTGATTTTTTGGCAGCAATTTGATCAATTCCTTGAACATTCTGATCGGTAATTTTTTGAACTTGCTTTTCTAGGTCGTGCATTTCATCATCAGTAATCTCATTATTTTTTTGTTGCTTCTTTAACTTATCCATTGCTTCCCGACGAATATTGCGAATACCCACTTTCGCTGTCTCGGCAATCTTGCCCACTTCTTTAGCCAATTCTTGGCGCCGTTCCCCGGTTAATTGGGGAATCACTAAACGAATCACACTACCATCATTCGCCGGATTAATCCCAATATCGGACATCAAGAGAGCTTTTTCGATATCTTTTAAAGCTGACTTATCAAAAGGAGTCACCAAAATGACCCTGGCTTCTGGAATACTAATTGAAGCTACTTGGTTAATCGGTACTTCAGCTCCATAATATTCAACGTTAATCCCGTTTAAAATACTAGCATTTGCCCGGCCAGCTCGAATCTGTCCTAATTCTCTTTGCAGAGCCTGCAAGCCTTTTTCCATATGAATTTCAGTTTCTTTAATAATTGTTGCCGTCATGCTTACTTTCCTCCTGTAATGGTCGTACCAATTGCTTCGCCTTGAACAGCCCGAAGAATATTACCAGGTTCATTTAAATTAAAAACAACTAGTGGAATATTATTATCCATTGATAAAGAACTAGCGGTTGAATCCATGACTCCTAGCTTCTTGTTAATCACATCTAATTGCGTTAATTCTTGATATTTTTTAGCGTGCGGATCTTTTTGGGGATCAGCTGAATAAACCCCATCGACCCCATTTTTGGCCATTAAAATCACATCAGCTTCAATTTCAGCTGCCCGAAGAACCGAAGTGGTATCCGTTGAAAAATAGGGACTACCAGTTCCACCAGAAAAAATAACAACTCGATTTTTTTCGAGATTTCTAATTGCCCGCCGGCGAATATAGGGTTCAGCTACTTGACGCATTTCAATCGAAGTTTGCACCCGAGTCGGTACTCCAGCGTTCTCCAAACCATCTTGGAGAGCTAGACCATTCATCACGGTTGCTAACATTCCCATGTAATCAGCTTGGGCTCGATCCATTCCCATTTCCGCACCGGTTTCACCACGCCAAATGTTACCTCCGCCACAAACAATTGCAATTTGAACTTCTAATTCATGAACTTGTTTAATTTGTTCGGCAATAGCTGCAATTACGGGTGGATTAATTCCAAATCCTTTTTCCCCGGCCAAAGCTTCCCCACTCAACTTCAAAACGATTCGTTTATATTTAACAGCCATAAATAAACTCCTTCAATTTCTTTCGTTTATTTTACCATAACCCACGACCCGTTTCGGGTGGTCCGGTAAATAACTCCAAAAAAAAAGCGCAACTGCGCTTTTTAATTGATTTGACCCATAACTTCGTCAACAAAGTTTTCTTGTTTCTTTTCGATTCCTTCACCAACTTCATAGCGCTTAAAGGAAACCAGTTGTCCCTTCTTTGAGGCTACATATTGGGCCACAGTTTGGTCAGGATCTTTAACAAAGTCTTGATCGGCTAAACTAATTTCAGAAAGATACTTGTTCAACCGACCTTCAACAATCTTTGGCACGATTTTTTCCGGCTTACCTTCGTTTAAGGTTTCCTTAGTGAAGACTTCCCGTTGGTGATCCAAAGTTGCGGCCGGCACTTCTTCACGACTCAAGTATTCCGGATTAATTGCAGCCACGTGCATCGCAACATCATGAGCAGTTTCACTGTCGGCACCATCTAAGACAACTAAAACAGCTACTTGACCACCGTTGTGCAAATAGGAACCAAAGGTTTGATCATCATTCTTGGTAACCACTTCAAAACGCCGCAAAGTAATCTTCTCACCAATCACAGCAGTTAGGTTCGTAATTGCGGCTTCCACGGTTGAACCATCAGCCAAAGTTAATTGCAAGGCAGCAGCGACATCAGCTGGTTTTTGAGCTACAATTGCTTCTGCAATTTCCGCAACTAAAGTAGTGAATTTTTCATTTGAAGCTACGAAGTCAGTTTCCGAGTTAACTTCCAGCAAAACAGCATCATTAGCTTGAATTTTCACCGTCGCTAAACCTTCAGCGGCAATCCGTCCACTCTTCTTGGCAGCCTTAGCGACACCTTTTTCACGTAATTCATCAATTGCTTTTTGCATATCGCCGTCAGCGGCAACAAGGGCCTTCTTAGCATCCATCATTCCAACACTGGTTCGATCACGTAATTCTTTTACTTGCGCAGCAGTAATTTTTGTCATTTTCTTCTCCTTTAAATAAGGTCTCTAAAATCCGAAAAAACTATCTGGACTTAAAGCCAGATAGTTTCTTCATCAATCACAGTTATCTATTTGGCTTCGTTCTCGTCTTGAGCAGCTTCTGGATTGGCTTGGGAAGTCGTTTGTTCTTCAGGAACATCAAGATCATCTTCACCTTGACGGCCTTCAACAATCGCATCAGCCATCTTGGAAGTTAATAAACGAACGGCCCGAATGGCATCATCGTTTGATGGGATAATAACATCGATATCGTCAGGGTCGGTATTGGTATCAACCATGGCCACAATCGGAATATTCAATTTATGAGCTTCTTTAACGGCAATATTTTCTTTATGAGGATCAACAATAAACATTACATCAGGGATTCTTGGCATATCTTCAATTCCGCCCAAGAACTTCTCTAATTTTTGTTGTTGCTTAACTAATAAAGCAGCTTCTTTCTTAGGAAGACGTTCAAAAGTACCGTCAGCTGCCATCTTTTTAATTTGCTTCAAACGCTTGATCCGGCTTTGGATGGTATCCCAGTTAGTCAAGGTTCCACCTAACCAACGATGGTTAACATAGTATTGGCCAGCCCGAGTTGCTTCTTCAGCAATGGAATCTTGCGCTTGTTTCTTGGTTCCAACGAATAAGAAAACTCCATCATCAGCGGCAACATCTTTGACAAAGTTGTAAGCATCGTCAATCATGTGCACGGTCTTTTGTAAGTCGATGATGTAGATACCATTTCTTTGAGTAAAGATATACGGCTTCATCTTCGGGTTCCAACGCCGAGTTTGGTGACCGAAGTGAACTCCGGCTTCAAGCAATTGTTTCATTGATAAAACAGACATTTTAATTCCTCCATGGTTTTGTCCACCGCCAAACTAACCGAGATTAACCACACCTAAAGTGCACCAATAATCTCTCATTTGACGTGCGTATTTAAAACAGCATTTAAATTCTACTCGAACTAAAGCTAAATTGCAAGAACTGGAAGTCTTACTTTGGAAGTATTTTTTAAGTCACTAGGAATTAATTCTAAGAGCGATGCTTGACTGCTGGTGCTGTAGCCAGCTTAGCTTCTTCTAAACTGTAAGATAAAGTTACTGAATATTGACATAATTTAATTGCTGAAACCCCTGTTAATTGAACCTGCAGATTATCAGCGGGTAAAGTCACCGAATAATATGTCGGACTGACCTCATCTTCCGTGGAATCAGTTGCTGTGGCCGAGAAAGTATAAATAGTTTCCAGAGTTGTCCAATCTGTAATCGGAGTAATTTTATCTTTCAGAGGAAATTGTTTCGGAAATGAAATTGATCTTTTTGGACTTTGAGACAAGACAGGCATTGGCAATTGATCAATTTTGGAGGTGGCCGTAAATTTCTGATTGATTTGGCTGGCAGCTTTTACTGGTTGGTTTAATCAAAGACCACCCCAGCTCGGAAAAAATTAACAAAATAATTAAAGTTAGTTTATAATTGATGAATCTTTTTAATTGAAATTGCATCCGAATCCTCCCCTTATATTTTAGATTAATTGCCTCTTTTTTGAGTGATAAGACGGAATTTTTCTTGGCGTGAATAATGTTTGATTTCCGCTTCTCTTTTTTGGGCTTGGGAGCGAGTCCCGACAAATTCTTGATAACGCAACTGAACCGGTCGGCGCACCCGAGTGTATTTAGCCCCTTTTCCTAAATTGTGGGTTTTAATCCGCGCTGAAACATTATTGGAAATACCTGTATAGAGGGTTCGATCAGCACATTCAACAATATATACGGAATAATTATTTTGTAGGGACATGAAGGAAATCTCGCACCTCTTGGGTATAAGTTCCGTCGGCTTGATAAGTTACTAATCCCGGCTGAACTCGTAGACCATTAGTTCTCATGGTTTTGCGGCACTTAATTAAGACTAAATTAGCGCGGTCATTTTGATGAGGGTAGATGAAACGTAATTCTTTAATTGGGAGATGATATTCTTGCAGAACTTGAGCCAATTCTAGTAAGCGATCCGGACGATAAACTAGATATAAACAACCATTGTCTTTTAATAATCGACTACTAATTTTCCCTAAAAGGGGTAAATCAAAATAAAGTTCATGCCGAGCAATATTTTGCGAATTGGACTGACCCAGTTGCGGACTAGCCATTGCCGAAAAATAAGGCGGATTACAAGTAATCACATCAACACTATCATGTTCTAAATAATTCAAAGCTAACTTGAGGTTACTATTAATTAATTGCACCTGATCTTGTAAGTGATTGTAGTTAATTGCTTCTTGACCTAGTCGAGCTAAAGCTTCTTGAATTTCAATTAGAACTGTAGGACACTGAAATTTCTTAGCTAGGCAAAGCCCAATCACCCCACAACCGCTACATAAATCGACTAATTTTTGTTGGGGACGAATTGCTACCCAATGAGCCAAAAAAAGTGAATCGACTGAGCTCCGAAATAAATCGGTATCCTGAAAAATTGTTAAATCAAATCCGGGGATTTGTTCTTTTGTTTTCACCATTAATCTATCCTTTGAATTTGCTATAATATCTTTGAAATCTAAAAAATTGAGGTTTAGTTATGTTTTACAAAATTATTGTACCTATTGTCCGAGTGATTATTTTCTTCCTCAATGGGCGTCAGGATTTTCGGGGACAAAACAATCTTCCCCAAAAAGAATCCTATATCATAGTAGCACCCCACCGTACTTGGTGGGAACCCTTATTATTTGCTTTAGCTGTTAGTCCCACTCCCTGTGCCTTTATGGCCAAGAAGGAACTTTTTAAAAATCCTCTTCTAGCTTTTATTTTACGCCACGCCAACGCTTTTCCGGTTGATCGTCAACATCCAGGACCATCAACTATTAAGACGCCGGTGAAAGATTTAACCAAACGGCAATTAAGTCTAATCATGTTTCCTTCGGGAACTCGCTACTCTAGCCAACTGAAAGGAGGTGCCGTCTTAATTAGTAAGCTTGCGCAAAAGCCACTTGTTCCGGTGGTTTATCAAGGCCCCCTTACATTTACCGGCTTTTTAAAACATCAAAGATGTACAATTAACTTCGGTCAACCGATTTACTTAGAACACAAGTTAAAAGTTAACGCGGAAAATACAGAATTGATTAACCAACAGATGCAAGCTGCTTGGGATCAACTTGACGACCAAATTAATCCTAATTTCCAATATCAACCACCAAAAAAATCCAAGACACATTAGTTCTAATCTAAATTAAAGGAGATTTTCCAATGACCAAAAAAGCAATTCAATTCGGGAAAGTTGGACTCTTAATTTTAATTCCAGCAATTATCTGGTTCCTCCCTGTACCTGCAGGAGTTGCCAGTTCAGGTTGGCATACTTTAGCGATCTTTGTCGGCTTCATTATTGGCTGCCTCTTGAGCATCGCGCCGCTAGCAGTTTTGGGTCTCATTGCCCTAGCCAGTTTAGCGATTACGAACACGATTCCTCCAGTAACTCTTTACGGCGGTTTTGGAAACAGTGCTATCTGGCTGATTATGTTCGCCTTTTTCATGGCCATTGGCTTTCGAACTACCAATTTAGGATCCCGTCTCGCTTATTTCCTAATCGCTCGCTTTGGTCGCAGTTCCTTATCCTTAGCCTATACTTTGACCGCTTGTGATTTAATCATGGCTCCTTTTGTTCCGAACACCAATGCCCGGGGCGCGGGAATCATGTATCCGATAACTATGTCTTTAGCTAAAGCTTTGGGTTCCGATCCCCAAGACCACACTGAAGGAAAGATCGGTTCCTTTCTAATTTTGACCAGTTTCCACACCAATTTGTTAGCTGGCGCTCTTTTTTTCACAGCTATGGCGACCAATCCCTTGGCCATGGCTCTAGCTAAGCCCGTCTTTCACATCAACGTTAGCTGGGGGAGTTGGTTCCTTTACGCTTGTGTTCCCGTAATTGCGGCCTTAATTTTGGTTCCCCTAGTGATTTACTCGCAAAATCGGCCAGAATTAGTTAAGATTCCGGCTGCCCAAAAATTTGCTCGGGAACAACTACAAGCGATGGGTAAAATATCAACTTCAGAACTAATGATGACTGCCATCTTTCTACTCACAATTATTGGCTGGTCAACTTCCAAATGGACTCATCTCGATAACACGGCTATTGCCGGCAGCGGCTTAGTCCTCTTGATTATTAGCCAAGTAATTAAGATTGATGATGTCCTTGAAGAAAAAAAGGTTTGGGATATCTTCTTATGGCTGCCAATTATTATGGCGATGACCACCTACCTGGTTCAAACCAAAGTTGTCAAATGGTTCCAGATTCTAATTGCTGATAGCGTGCAAGGCTTGAACCTCAGTGTTGCCTTTTTGATTTTAATGCTTGTCTATCTCTATATTCACTATTTCTTCACGAGTGTTTTAGTCCATCTCCAAGTCTTCTTCCTCCCCTTTGCCACCGTTTTAGTTTCCATGGGAGCTAATCCCCTAGTCACGGTGATGTTGTTGGCGCTCTTAACTTGTGTTTCTCCTGCTACTACTCACTACGGAACTGGAACTGGTTCGATCTATTTTGCAACTGGCTATACGACGCAAAAGGATTGGTGGCGAGTCGGCTTTGAAGTTTCAGTGGTCGAATTTATCCTTTTTGCAGGTCTCGGTCTCTTATGGTGGAAACTTCTCGGTCTTTATTAAGCAAAAATCATTCCTGAAGGGATCATTATGATTACAGAAAACAAGAACCTTTTTAATGTCCAGCAATTACAAACTGATCTAAGCCGCCTAGTGGGAACAGAATCAGCCAATCAAGTTGGCGAACTTCTAGATTACTATCAAAAATGTCATGCGGCGAGCGCCATTTTAGGAACTCGTCTAGAAAATCTTGATGAAGAATATCAAACTCAGCACTGGCATAATCCCATTCATCATCTGGAATCACGAATCAAAAGTCCCAAGAGCCTAATTAACAAAATGCGCAAAAAACAACTGGCACCGACCATCAAAAGTGTTCAGGAACAGATCTTCGATATCGCGGGTCTGCGAGTCGTCACTAATTATCCTGATGATGTCTTCACGATAGAAGAAGAATTAGATAAACAGACTGATCTAGAAATTATCCGGCGAAAAGATTACATTCACCATCCTAAAGCCAGTGGTTATCGCAGTCTCCACCTAGTGCTCTTGGTTCCCGTTTATCAGACCAGCGGGAGTGTCCGGCTTCCGGTAGAGATTCAGTTACGAACGATGGGGATGGATATGTGGGCCAGCTTAGAGCATAAACTCCGTTATAAAACTCGGACCCCGGAAGATAAAATTGACCAGTACGTCACTACTCTCCAGACTTATGCTGCTGATATCGCCCAAATTGAAACTAATCTCCAAAATATCTCCCAAGATCTCAATCAATATACGGACTAAAAATAAAACTTTAATTACTGTACTTCTCCTGACAGCTCGATCATTATTGGTCGAGCTGTTTTTGCTTGTCTTAGAAAGCTACACCCTAACTTTTAAAAACTACTAGTAAATATCTAAATCTAAAAAAAACTGTGACTTATCTCCTCGGGAAATAGATCACAGCTTAAAGAATAGTTTTACCTATGCACTTGAATAGTTGGAACCGCTGCGGCACTAGCCGACGGTTCAGTAGTTAACTCGAAATTCAAAGTAGTTGAAAATTCACCTAATCTTGTCGACTGTTTAGCAACCTTTACTTGAATGGCATTATTTTTTAAAAGTTGATTCAGATTATAATCAATCTTAGTATAAGCTGCCGTAGGTGCAAGGCTTTCATAAATGACAGTTTTAGAATCTTTTTTTAATCTCCTCGCATTTAGAGTTCACTAAAGGCCAACCGTTCTGGTTCGCAATTTCTTTACCATCCTGATTCTTCCACGAGCCGCCCTATTGGGCTTTTAAAATTATTTTCTATTTTTTGCAGCCCGCCTCGGTCCGTGTATCCTCAAGCTCAAATTTCGGAACAGTTTGGAGCGACGCCAAACCCTGCTTGTAAATTGGCCACTGGAAAGCCAAAGATTGGGGAACCTTTTGCAGCTTAATTCCTCGATCAGCTGGCTCCCAAATATAAGGCCGATTCACAGTCTCCCCAGGATTGATAAAGGGCTAGTAAAGCTTGAGTCGTTAAAGGGCTCACCGACATAGCTTCGCTGTTCAATTTCGGAATCGTTTTTGATCTGTCGCCAATTTTTTGAATAACTAATTTGCGGCGAATCTGCTTCTGGAAAACCTCTTCGATAGTTTGCCGGCCCCCAACCCGTTCCCGAACTAACGTTGAATCTAAAGCCTGCCCCTAAAACTAGGTAGGAAAGTCGAGAACAGTCTTGGAAAAACATTGGGATAATTGCTTTCGGATTAATCTGCCAGCCATCTAACCGTAGCTTTTGCAGTTTAGTACAGCCATTAAACATCCCGTCATAGGCTCTAAGATTGTGTTTCTCATCAAAACTTACCAGAGAAAACTTAAGCACTTTAGAAACATCCCAATTTAAAATGTTTTGCTTTGTTATTTCCACTAATTTACTACATCCCCAAAACATATAGGAAAGATCTGTGGCCTGGGTAAACTCCCACTTATCAAGACTAAGAGTAGTCAAACTTGTATTAAACTCAAACATCTCACTAAAATTGGTTACTTTTAAAGGATTCCAGTTTGCAATATCATTTATTTGAGTCCATTTGGAGCAACCTGTGAACATGCGTTGAAATGTGTCTACATTAGCTGCCGTAAATTCTGGAGGAAAAGTTACACTCTTCATATTCTGGCAACTACTAAAGACTTGATACATATTTCTAACTGCATCAATATTTCATAAGCTTAAATCAATCGTATTGAGTGCATTACAGTTACTAAAAGTTTTCCCTAGCCCAAGTAACAGACCCTGTATATCACCAGTGGCCAGTGTACCATTTTGAGCAACCTTAACCCTAAAACCGCTACTTAAAATTAAGCTCTGGTATCCAGTTCCAGAAAACATCCCTTCAATGGTTTTACAGTTAGAAACATCCCAACTCTGTAAATCCAAGTTCCCCGTAGTACCATCAGGACCAGCGCCAGTATTGTAAAGGAAATAAGACGTATCGACAACTTTCTTAACTTTCCATTTATCTAATCCTGTAAGCGAGGTTAACCAAGCATTGCCATAAACAAGATAAGAAAGATTTTCAACCTTTGCACAACCTCAGTTTCCAACATCCGTGCCAACTGTCGTCAAACCTCTGCACCCCGCAAGCATCTTCGTTGGCGAAGTGGCCTGTGATAAGTTTCAGGCAGACAAATCCAGTTTCTGGATACTCGAATATAGAAACATCGTTCCTAGATTCCGCCAGTTACTAACATTCCAATTTTCCAAGCCTCCAATTGTAGTTAGCTTATCTATATAATAAAACTTTTTAAAAGCACTAGTATTTTGGGTTACTTATCAATTCTTCCCAAAATTTAAATCCGTTAAAGAATGGTCAGCTGCAAAGAGACCGGTTAATTTTGTTACCCCACTGACATCCAGATTTTCTAGACCTGTAACCGAATTTAGATTAGGTAACCAAGCGAAAAGACCATTGATGGAACCTGTAGCGGTAATTCCAGTTTCAATTTCGATTTTTGTAATTTCAGAGGAATATGGGACTCAAGGCCAAGCATTGCCATGGTTTATCCCGACTGCGGCCTGCGCACCAGTACTAACGCCATCCCAGCAATACACCGAACGACTAGCATTGTCAAAAAGCTATTAGCAAAACCACAGCCAATCGTGGCCAGCATGAAAACCGTTAGTCCACTCAGCATGATTTTCTTTCGATTAAAGCGATCAGAGATGGGACCAATGACTAAGGAGGCTCCTGCGTAACCTACTAATCAAAAATCCGGAAACTGTCGTTGAAACATGGTAATAACGCACTAAGGTGGGTAACAATGGTGAGATTAAGAAGCTATCAGCGCCAATCATAAACATAATTAAAAATAAAGGTCCCAAAAATCGTTTGTGGTTCATAAGACTGCCTCTTTAGTTCCATAGTTTTATAATAACCAAACAATAGTCCTTAAAAAGAAGCGACCAACTTATAGTCGCGCTAGTAATCCAGGTAAAAGGTCATCAATTTGCTCCTTATTTAAGCTGACAAATTTCTTACGACCTTCATTTCTCATGGAAATCAAGCCCACTTCTCGCAGAATTCGCAAATGATAAGACAAGGTCGACTTATTGATTGCTAAATGCTCGTTTAATTGATTACACCCAATTTCCCGATTCATGCGATAAAGTGGGCGGATGATCTTATATCTTCCCGAATCTGAAAGTGCAAAAAAGATCCGCTAGTTTACTGCTTCTTGATGAGATTGTTTGAAATTCATAAAACTATTATACCGATTTAAGAAAAATAAACACCCTACTTGGGTAATTGTGCCGACAATCCTCTTTTCGACAAAACAAAAAGCAATTAGTGAACTCTCCTAATGAGCCTCTAATTGCTTTTGTTAAATCAATTTTTTATAAATTAGTTGGTAGCGGCAACGTAACAAGTCCGACCAGAGTAACTTTGGTATTTCATCCAAGTATAACCGTTGGCTTGAACAGTTCCGGTATAGTAAACTGTTTCACCTGCTGTATATTGACCAACGATTTGGGCATTTGTACTTGGAGCCGTCCGAATATTAGTCGTTGAGTTAAAGCGATAAGCTCCTCGATTATTATGCACTTGAGCAGGAGTCGAAGCTTTAACTGGCGTTTTATAATTGCTGCCAGTTTGAGCCACGTAATGAGTTGCTCCCGAATAACTTTGGTACTTCATCCAAGTATAACCATCAGCTTGAACAGTTCCGTTATAACGAACCGTTTCTCCGGCCGTATATTGACCAACGATTTGGGCATTCGTACTTGGAGCCGTCCGAATATTAGTAGTCGAATTGAAACGGTAGGAACCACTTTGATTTGTGACTGTTGGTTGCTGAGGTTTCGGTGTCGTCGGCTTAGGAGCACTCGGCTTAGCTGGAGCGGGGGTAGATACTTGACCATTAACAACAGCTACATAATGAGTTGTCCCATTATAAGAGGTATAACGTAACCAAGTATAACCTTCAGCATCAACTTTCCCATTATAATTAACGGTTTCTCCTTTTTGGTATTGACCAACAATCTGAGCCTTGGTGCTAGCTGCGGTCCGAATATTAGTAGTTACTGTGAACTTGTAAGAACCACTTTCGTTCTTAACTGTCTGCTGCGGCTTCTGGATATCAGTCGGTTTCTGCGTATCAGCCGGTTTTTGCGTATCGGTTGGCTTCTGCGTATCAGCCGGTTTTTGTGGTTGAGTATTTTGAGAGCCCTGATTAAGACTGCCGTTCACTACAGCTACATAGTGAGTTGTCCCATTATAAGAGGTGTAACGTAACCAAGTATAACCTTCAGAGTCAACTTTTCCGTTGTAGTTAACCGTTTCTCCCTTCTTATACTGACCTACAATTTGGGCACTAGTACTTGGGGCTGTCCGAATGTTGGTATCCACAGTGAACTTGTAAGAACCAGACGCTGCTTGGACATTCAAACCAGGTACATTAGGTGTAATCCCGGTAATTTCTTTATCCCAGGCTTGTAAATTATAAGTTTCGATAAAATTAATCAAACTTTGAGCATAGTTAGGATCAGTAGCATAACCGTCTTGGGATAAGAGTTGCGCAACCCGACGGTAGTCAGTCTCCCGAATTAAGTTAGCATAACGAGAATTAACGTTTAAGAAGTAACCATGATCGATAATACTGGAAGCCCAGTCAGGATATTTCCGGAATTGAGCTTGGATAGTAATGTACTTTCCATTGACATATTCCCGAGTTGGATAAGTAATGCTTTGACCTTCATATTGACCTTTAATTCCAAATAAGTTGTGGCCATCAGTTGCTAATTGTGACTGACCCCAGTAACTTTCTAAGATTGCTTGAGCAGCAGTAATAGAAGGTAGGATTCCATATTGGCGCCAACCTTCTAAAGCTCCTTCTTTAATAGCAGCCAAAAAAGCCTGTTGTTCAGAAGCAGTCACAGTATAGTTCATGATCTTACTAATTAAGGTTTTCATTTGAGCTAAGTTTTGTTGAGGAGTAGCAGTCTTCGGCGTAGTTGGGACAACTTTTTGTACCGGAGTCACTGAAGTTGGTGCTTTTGGTGCTGGGGTAACAACCTTTTCCTTTTGAGCCTCGGGCTTTGCTTGTTCTTGGTTAACCGTCGGCGTTTCAGCTGGGGTTTTTGCTGGAGCCGGTGTCTGCGCTTCAGTTTTATCGCTTTTATCGCTGGCTGGAGTGGTTACCGGTGTTTCTAGAGCTGGCGTCTGCTGTTCAGAATTGGCACTAGTTGCTGGTTCTTCGGCTGGAGTATGGGTCGCAACTGTCGGCGTTTCTGTCGAGGTCGTTGTTTGTTCTGGTTCAGCCTTAGTTTGTTCAGTAGCTTGCTGGTTTTCTGCTTGATCTTGACCAGCTGCTGGAGTCGACGCATCAGTTTCGGTTGCTTGCACTGGTGTAGCCGCCTTTTCTGATTCAGAACTTGCTGCCGACGCCTGACTTGCTTGATCAGCTTCTGCTTTAGTTTCAGCAGTCTTTTCTGGAGTTGCTACTTCCTTAGGAGTTACCTTAGAAGTTATTGCCTCCGTCTTAGCCTGTTTTTGGTCGTTCGTAACTTGAACATTTTGTTGCCGTTCCGAGTTACTAGTTGCTGCTGACGACTTATGGACAGTAAGACCCGTTAATAATAACGGACAAATTAGTCCTAAAGTGACAGCTCTGGGGATTTTACTCATAACAAAACTTCCTCTCTCATCTTAGAACGGAATTGAAATCAGCATTCCAAGCTAGAAATCATTTCTATATTACTTATGATATATGATTACCCTCAAAATTCAAGTCAGATTATTCGACCACAACTCTCTCTGGGGTACTTACTAGTTGTCTTAAGGAACAAAAATCCCAATCTCATCGGGATTATAATCTTTTGTTCAATCATTAAAATTAATCTCCATTTTTTTGCAAGTAAACTCTTAAAAGTTAAAGTTTATCAATCCTATAATTGATTTCCTACGATTGGTTTTGCTCCTGCAACCGATAAAGTTCATAGTAACTTCCTTTTTGAGCCAAGAGACTTTCATGGGTTCCACGTTCAATGACTCTACCCGCCTGCAGGACCAAAATTTGATCGGCATCTTTAATAGTTGATAAGCGATGAGCAATCGCAATTGTGGTCCGCCCTGCTTGTAACTCACGGAGACCAGTTTGAATTAAATCTTCAGTTTGAGTATCGATATTGGCGGTCGCTTCATCTAAAACTAAAATCCGCGGATTAAAGACAACGGTTCTAGCAAAAGCAATTAACTGCTTTTGACCCGCGGATAAGTTGCCTTGCGCTGTCAAAACCGTTTGATATTGTTTGGGCAATTGTTCAATAAATTCGTCTGCATGAACTAATTGGGCTGCCGCATTAATTTGTGAATCACTAATTTCATTATTATACAAGCGAATATTAAAATTAACATCCCCATAAAATAAACTAGCACTTTGCAAAACCAGCCCAATCTTTTGCCGAATTTCCACCAGATCTAGGTTTCGCAAATCAATTCCATCAATTAAAATTTGTCCTTGACCATATTCATAAAAGCGCAACATGATATTAATCATCGTACTTTTTCCGCTGCCAGTTGGTCCGACAATCCCTAAGGTCTGTCCGGGTTCCAATTTGAAAGAAACATCATGTAAAACTTCAGGTCCACCAGGATAAGCAAAACTAACGTGCCGAAATTCAACGGCTCCGCGGGTAATTTCCTGCAGCTTAGTCACTTTTTGCTGCGGACCATATTCTTGACTATCCAAAATTTTAAAAGCTCGCGAACCGGCAACAACCCCATCTTGAAAGAAGGACAAGGTATCCATTAAATTAATAATTGGATTAAAAAATTGACTAACATAAGTTGTAAAAGCATAAATCATTCCTGCCTGGAGCAAACCTTGATGCGCATGAAGTCCTAACAAGCCCATCGCAGCAACTAAAGCTAAGGTATAAAGTAAGCTCACAATTGGTGCTAACAAGAGTGAATTAATTCGAATCATTGATTGCCGCGACCGCAAATACTGTTGATTAGTCTTTTCAAATTCTGCTTGGATTCGTCCCTGTTGACGAAAGTTTTGCACAATCGCAATTCCTTGAATAGTCTCGCTGATTTTGGTATTGATCTCACTCAACTTATGCCGCATATAACGATAAGCACTGGAACTGTATTTGCTGTAAAGCCAAATGGCCCAAATTAAAACTGGTAAAAATAACAAGACGGCTACAGCGACCACCCAATCGGTCCAAAACATGGCTCCTAAAGCAACGACAATTGAAACAATACCAATTATGGCCGATAAAAAGACCTGCATAAAGTCCGAAATAGACATTGTATCATTATTAACCCGAGAAACAATTGAACCAGCTGCTGTGCGGTCAAAATAACTCATTCCCAAACGGTGTAATTTAGCAAAGAGGGTTCGACGTAAATCCTCCAGCATATATTCGCTCCCCATATTAAAAGCGAAGGTCGTGAGAAATTGGGCCCCAGCTCGTAAGATAACGCCCAAGAAATATAAAAGCGCACAGCCCCAGATTAGCTTCTCCGTTAAAGTCGAGCGAACAAGATAAGTATCCATATAATACTGTAGAAAGTGAGGTAATAAAACACTTATCACTGACTGGACCACAACCGCCAAACTGGCCCACAAAAAGGAGGTGTGATATTTGACAGCAAAGCCAAATAAGCGGGTGACAATTTTTCTTTGTTCCCGAACAGAAAGACTGGCCGGTGCATTGTGTTGATCCATAAAAGCCTCCTACTTTTGTAAGTTTAATTGTTGGCGTTGCCACATTTGAGCATACCAACCTGTAGTTTGAATTAGCTTGGCATGCCGTCCCCGCTGAATAATTTTCCCCTGATCTAGGACCAAGATTTCATCAGCATCCATCACACTTCGCAATCTTTGAGAAATAATAATCTTTGATTGAGCTGTCTTTAATTGGCGCAGATTATGATTAATTTTTACTTCCGTCTTGGCATCTAAAGCCGAGGTCGAATCATCAAGAATTAAAATTGCTGGTTGGGGCAGTAAAGCTCGAGCCAAAGCCAAACGTTGTTGTTGACCTCCAGATAAAGACATCCCCTTCTCACCAACCATGGTCTGATAACCCGCCGGTAACTTAGCGATATCAGGATCAATTGCTCCCACTTGAGCAGCCGCAATCACCAGTTGTTTAGGGCTTTGATAGTTACCAAAACGAATATTATTTTCGATCGTCGTTGAGAATAAAAAATTTTCTTGTGGGACGTAACTAAAGCTGGCCCGCAAACTGTCAAGTTGGAGCTTGCGCAAATCAATCCCTCCCAGAGTAATTTGCCCTTGATAATTGTCAAACCGCCGTAATAATAATTTCACTAGCGTACTTTTCCCACTACCAATGCGACCGACAATTCCCAAGGTTTTCCCAAAAGGTAACTGAAAATTAATTTTTTGTAAGACTAATTGTTGACTATCAGGATAGTGAAAGCTCTGAATGTCAACGACCAGATCTGGCTGGGCGGGAACTAGTTGGGCTTGGGCAGGTTCTTGGACCAAGGCGGTCTCAGCTAAGAGGGCTTGAATCCGATCATAACTGGCGTTTCCCCGTTCCAAGACATTGAATAGACGCCCAATCGCAAACATCGGCCAAATTAGGGCATTGATATAACCGACAAAGGCGATCAATTGTCCAATAGTGATCTGCTTTTGGAGCACTAAATGTGAGCCATAAACAATGGTAATCACGTAAGTTAAACCGATAATAATACTTGTTAAGGGATCAAATAGGGCATCTACTCGATTCACGTGGCGATTAATATTGATTGTTTGTTCGACTTTCTTATTGAAGTCTGCGATATCGGCTTCTTCTTGCCCTAAAGTCTTAATGACTTTAATTCCCGTCATGCTTTCTTGGGTTTTATTGCTTAACTGCGCAAAGGCTGCTTGAGACTTCGCAAAGTTAGCGTGCAATTTATCCCCCAAGACTTTTGCCATCAAGGCTAAAAATGGCAGTGGCAAGATAGCGATCAAGGTTAATTTCCAGTTAACCAAAACAATCATGGCGATAATTGTTGTGCCTCCAGTGATAATGGAATCTGCTAAGGTTAAAATTCCTACCCCGGCAACATTTTGGACCGCCGAAATATCATTGGTACAACGAGCCATCAAATCACCAATCCGATGCCGCTTAAAAAAAGTATCATCCATCGCTAAGTAATGTTGAAACAACTTTCCCCGCAGCTGGCGCTCAAGATCTGCCGCGCCTCCCCAAATCTGATTCCGCCAAATATAGCGAAACCAGTACTGCAAGAGACCCGCAATTGTGATTAATCCCAAAAGGATTCCTAAGCGGGGCCAAGTCAACTGATGCTGGTTAGCCCAGTCGGCAAATTGGCCAATTGAGCGAGGAATCACGAGATTAGTGAAGGCCGTTAAGACTAGAAAAACAACCCCGACTAAATAGCGGCGTTTTTGCAGGCGAAAAAACCACGCTAATTTGCGAAAAATTCCCATTTAAAGCTCCTTTTCTAAATTTGAATCGAAAAAAAAGCAGCCAAAGGCTACTTTTTCCTGTTAATTTTGCTCCAGAATCAAATTATTTTTTAGATTGATTTTTCATCATCTGCATCATTTGATTTAATTTCTTTTGTGACGGCTTTTGTCCCATTTGAGCCATCATCTGTCGCATCATATCAGGAGAAATTGGCGGGTTATCTTGCAAATAACGCTTCATATATGCTCGAGCGCCAAAAAATCCCCCCGCTAAGCCAATTAGTAACATCACAATACCAACAAAAATTGTAATTCCCATTTTGAATCATCCTTTATTTAAGATACTTTTATAGTGTAATCAATTTCTTATCATTTGGCAAAGCTAATCTGGCCGCCAGCCCTGCTTTTTTTGAATTTTGCGAACTTGGGCCGAAGTAATTTCTTTACCTTGCTGATCATACAACTTGGTATGTTCGATGCGCTGACGTAATCCCTGACGAAATAAGAATAAATAGCGTTGGCGTAAATCCTGTTGTTCTGCTTGCTCTTCAGGAGTCAATTCCCGCTGTTTTTTAAGCCGCGCTAATTCGTTAATTCGCTTAATTAGTTTTGAATGTTCCAAATCATTATCTGCAGTTACCATTAATTCAAAAGTCTCCTTTAACTAGTTACGAACATACGTTTGTAATCCATTTCCAGCTATGCTAATCTATTTTTAAAGATACTAGGAGTTCAACTATGAGTCAATCTATCAGTGCCAAACAGCTAGCAATTTTACAATTTATTTATGATTATAATCAACGGTCCGGTTATCCTCCCACCGTGCGCGAAATTTGTGATCACGTCCAATTATCCTCGACTTCAACTGTTCACGGTCATCTAACCCGTTTACAAAAGCGGGGCTGTTTGCACCGAGATCCTACTAAACCTCGAACGCTTGAGATTACCAATCAGGGCTTAGAGTCTCTGCAAATCAAGCCGCAGACGCAGACAATTCCAATAATCGGAACTGTTACTGCTGGTCTGCCAATCTTAGCGCAGCAAGAAACAGCGCAAGAATTTTTTCCGTTTCCTCCGGATCTCAAAGATAGTTCCAGCGAATTATTCATGTTAACAATTCAGGGTGACAGTATGATCCAAGCGGGAATTTTAGACGGCGATCAAGTTATTGTTCAGCGCCAACCAACCGCCGAAAATGGCGAAATTGTGATTGCCATGAATTCTGATCATGAAGCTACCTGCAAACGTTTCTTTCGAGAAAAGAATCATATTCGTCTCCAAGCAGAAAATGATAATTATCCTCCGATCATTCTTTCGCAAGTTCAAATTTTAGGTAAGGTCATCAGTTTATACCGCCGTCAAATTTTCTAAGAACATCCTTCTAAGTCAACTTACTTAGAAAGATATTTTCTTCCTAAGTAGTCAAGATCTCGTTTTAGACCATCCAATTCGGCCACTTGCGGTAAATGACCCCAGTTTTGATAGCCAAAATTCTGAAACAGACGTTGACTAGCTTGATTGTGGCTAAAGATTAGCGCAACTACGGTTTGAATATCATACTGTGGTAACTGTTTTTCCATAAATTGTAAAGCAGCCGTTCCCAAATGTTTTCCTTGATAATTATTATCTAAGTATAGACTAACTTCTGTTGTGTGACGATAAGCTGCCCGTGGATTAAAATCACTCAGACTTAACCAGCCGACGGTCTGATTACTCCAACAAATTATCCACAAAGGACGTTGCTGAACATTATGTTGGTAAAACCAAGTTCTTCGCTCTGCCACTGTAACAGCCTGTAGATCCGCGGTTGATTGCCGGGTCTTGATAGCTTGATTATAAATAGCGACAATAGCTGGCAAATCGTTTTTTTGAGCAATTTTAAAAATTGGTTGTTCTGCGATGATCTTTCATCCCGTTTCCTAATAATTTATATCTTAACTATAAAACTTATTTAGCTCTCCGTCACCAATTTCAGCTATAATTTTAATGATATTTTCACAAAAAATGTTTCAGTCCAATATTATCTACTTGAATTTTAAATTTTAATTCAGTATGATATCGGTGAAAGCGAATTCGCTTTTGATTTGCAGGGGAACGTGTTCACGTTGAGAAGGTAAAACCTGACCCTTGGAACCTGTTGGTTAAAACCAGCGTAGGGAGCAAATGTCTAGTTGAATCTGACCAAGTTAAGTCCAATCTCATCAACAAGATATTCTAGTTCTCATCTGGAAGGTCTTGTTGATTTTTTATTTAGTAGGAGGTCATTAATTATGAAAAAAGTTCTGAGTATTGCGGGGTCTGACTGCTCGGGTGGTGCTGGAATTCAAGCTGATTTAAAAACTTTTGCCGCCCATCAAGTTTATGGGATGTCGGTGATTACTTCAGTAGTTGCAGAAAATACGGCTCGTGTTCTCACCTATCAAGATATTGCCCCTGAGATTGTTCAAGCCCAAATCGAGGCCGTTTTTACAGATATCCAACCAGATGCCGTCAAGATTGGGATGCTTTCCAATCCTGAAACTATGAAGGCTGTTGCCGCCAGTCTCAAAAAATGGCATCCCGCCAATATTGTTCTCGATCCGGTCATGTACGCTAAAAACGGAGCGGCCTTAATGGAAGCTGAGGCCATCGACACTTTGATTACTGATGTCTTACCTCTAGCAGACGTAATTACCCCCAATATTCCGGAAGCAATTAAGATTTCTGGCCAAGAGATTAGTGATTTAGCAGAAATGAAAACTGCCGCCCAAGCGATCTTTGCCAGCTGTCATACCGCCGTCCTCATTAAGGGCGGCCACAAAATTGGGGCGGCTACGGATATTTTATTTGACGGTCAGAGTTTCTACAGCTACTCTTCCGATCGAATTCCCACGACAAATACTCATGGAACTGGTTGTACCTTTTCCTCCGCGATTGCAGCTGAGCTGGCCAAAGGTCAGTCCCTCAATCAAGCCATTCAGCAGGCTAAATCATATATTACAACCGCAATTCGCCACTCCTTAGATATCGGCCAAGGTCACGGACCGACTCACCACTTTTATGAATTATATCAAGCAGCAGCAACCGTTAAAAAAGGAGGTTTCAACAAATGATTACTGATTTTTTGGAAACTGTCCTTCCCCAACTTCAACAAAAAAAGCCTCTGGTTCATCATTTGACTAACTATGTCACAGTCAATGATTGCGCTAATATCACCTTGGCGATTGGGGCTTCCCCGATTATGGCTGACGAAATCCAAGAGGTAGCCTCGATTACCGCTCAAGCCGATGCCTTAGTGCTCAATCTAGGAACTTTGAACCAGCGAATATTAGCTTCAATGCTGGTTGCTGGCCAAAGAGCCAACCAATTCGGTATTCCAATCATCTTGGATCCGGTGGGTGTCGGAATTTCTACTTTCCGGCAGCAGGCTGTCCAAAAGCTATTAGCTGAACTAGACTTGGCTGTAATTCGCGGCAATCGTTCTGAAATTAGTTTCCTAGCTGGAAAAGAAAATTCTGCCAAAGGCGTCGATAGTTTCGATCAAACTTTGGATACTTCAACGATGATTACTAGGGCACAAAAAGTCGCCGACAAAAAGCACTGTGTTGTCGCAGTGACTGGAGCTACCGATATCATAGTCGATGAACAACAGATTGTAACTGCTGAAAATGGTTGTCCAGCAATGAAACAAATTACCGGAACTGGTTGTATGACGACTTCTTTAGTTGGCAGCTTTTGTGGAAGCCAACCGCAGGAAATTTTTGCTAGTACTTTAACCGCCTTACTAGCGATGGGAATCGCCGGCGAAATTGGTCAAAAAAGAACCCAAAAGCTGGGCTCAGGGAGTTTACGAACCGCGATTATTGATACTATTAATCATTTAGACACTAAAACTTTACAAGAACGGGGGAAATTCCATGAAGTTACTGCTTGATTACCGTTTATACCTAGTTACTGATCGCAATTTGATGACCACCCCAATCTTAACTGATGCGGTTCAAGAGGCCTTGGAAGGCGGCGTCACTCTCTTACAGCTTCGAGAAAAACAACTCGCTGCAGCAGATTTTCTTACGGAAGCCAACACCATCAAAAAATTGGCGCATGATTATCAGGTTCCCTTGATTATCAACGATAACTTAGAAGTAGCTCAAGCAAGTAACGCTGATGGTTTACACATCGGTCAAAATGATTTACCGGTCCATCAGGCTCGGGCAGCTTTAGGACCTGACAAAATCTTGGGTGTTTCCATCCAAACGGTAGCCGAAGCTCAAGAAGCGGAAAAAGAAGGAGCTACTTACTTGGGTGTCGGAGCGATGTTTAATACCAATACCAAAAACGACACAATTCATGTTTCTCATGAGACCTTGCAAGCAATTTGCCAAGCGGTCCAGATTCCAATTGTTGTCATTGGCGGAATCAAACGCGAGAATATTTCCCAATTTCAACAGGATCCAATTCAAGGTTTTGCAGTAGTTTCCGCAATTTTACAACAACCAGATATTCAAAAAGCGAGCCGAGAACTGCGGCAAGAGATTGACCGAACCTTACAATAAAAATGCCTTTTTTAAAATCAAATCTCAAAGTCAAAGAAACAAACTCCCAGAAAACTTCAACCCAACTTATTTTCTAAATCCCTTTCTTTAAAACTAACGGACAATAATCCGCAAGAAGCTCAAGCTTCCTGTGAATTATTATTTTTTGGCCGAACTAACTTAATAAAATTCAAGCTCTATTCAAAACTAATTGACGGTAATTTTATCTTTTCTAGTCTTTAATTATCACTGATCCAAGTTCCCGCTTGTCCTTGTATGGCTAAGTCAGCTTCATCCAGGGCACAAATAATTGCTAGTCGACCACCACTTTTAGTAAATTCAACCCGGCGATATCCTCGACCAGCATCTTCAACCATCTGCCACACTCTTTCTTCTTCCAGATTCTGGGCTTCAGTTTGATCATAGAATACCTCAATCGGCTTACTCGGATGTTGGAAAGCGGGATCTTGGGGATCAACTTCCACCTCGCTCAACAAATAACCCAACTAATTCCCCAAGCTACTTTATTGACCTTAGACCAGGCTGAGCATGATTTTTGATCGAAAAATCACTCCCAAATCTTTAGACATCTATGACCAAATTTGTAATTTTTTAACTTCTCCATAGAAAAATTAGAAAAATTCCAACCACCAAAAAATCAATCAGGCTTTTTTAGACTTTAGATTTGTCAATAAGAAACAAATTTTTCCAATAACCAAGAGAACGATTGCAATATAAAAGCCGAAGACTTTGGAACCTGTCAAGTCTGAAATATTTCCCGTTAAGGGCGGGGCTACAATTAAGGAAATCATCCCAAAGAAGTTAAAGACTCCCAGAGTCGTCCCAATTCCCACTTGAGGAGCATTCTCACCTAACCAAGAAATAATGATTGGTTCCACCGCTAATTTACTGAAGAAAAACGCTCCTGGGATAGAAGCAAAAGCCACCCCAACGAGGAAGAAAAACCAATGGCAGTTTCCCGAAATCCCCGTTCAGTTGCCAAAAAATTAGGGAGCCAAGTAACAATCATGTAATAGGCATAACAAGTTGTAAAATACAATAAATAAGAAAATAACATTTTGGGTTGGAATAAAGCCTTCGGCGAAATCTCAGCCGTTTCTTCAGACTTCTTCGAGCCTGAACTTGGCTCTTGCGGAACTACTGGACTAGTTTGCGGGCGTTTAATCACAAATTGAAAGGTAATCGTCATAAAAATAATTAAAATTACAGCTAAAACACTTCCCAAATAAATCATTTGAATCGATGGAGCTAAAGCAACAATTAGAGCTGCCACTCCGAAAAACAGAAAACCTGGCAATAAAACTTTCTTTTGACCAATTTTATCGACCAATGATCCTGCTGGAATCTGCATAATTAAATATCCCAAAAAATAAAAACTAGATATTAAGCCGACTGCTGTATCCGAAATATTTCTCCCCAAAGAGGCTCTGATTTGGTGGGGAAACAGGGACTAAGGCTGAGCGATAAATCCCACCCCGTGCATAATAAGGCTACAATTTCTTTCCAATAAGTTATTTTCAAATGTTCTTGCTCTGTATCCATAGTCAAACCTCCTCACAAATCGTTTATGTAAACGATTACTACAATTATAAATAACTTATTATCAAGCATCATTGCCCACTTTGAACTAGAAAAATTAAATCTTGTAGACTTTGACAATCACTCTTTGAAGTTTTTGCACAATTAAAAGTTTATATTGTCTATTACCAACAAGTATGTTTCAATTAAATTGGTGCAAGCGCTTACTGATTGAGAGGTAAATAATTTTGACTACATTACAAGAATTACTCCTATTGCCCCGTTTCTCTGATTTAACTTTACTCTCTGAGCCTCATGATTTAGATCGCCCCGTTACCAGTATAGAAATTACAGAAACTCCAGATATCGCAAACTATATTCCCAGAACATGCCCTTTAGGAAACATTAGCTATTCAGGCTAAAATATCTCAACTCATTAGCTAAATTCACCAAATTAAACTCGAAGCCAATCTTTGCAACTATAGATAGATTTTCTTAAAAAAGCGACCTAATTTCCCAAGATCAAGGAATCAGGTCGCAAGATATTAATTTACTGTCTACTTATAAGGTCTACTGTTCAAAATAGATCTATTTAAGTGGCCAGATTTGTTGAACTTAAGAACTAGGAAAATTTCATTTCAGAAGCCTTGGCGCTTGGCTTTGTCTTTAAAGATAAATCTTTTCTAATTAGTTAGCTTGATCGATTGGATTTTCTTACTTCTCTTCGAACCTGAAAACAACAATTTGCAGTTAAGCCAGATGGCGATCAATCCAATTTCCAACCAAAGATAAACCAAAGCAAGTGATGAAGTAAAGCACTGCCAAGGCCGCGAACATCGGCAAGATGTAGTTGGCATCTTGCCCATAAATGACTTGAGCATGTTGC
>NZ_JABZEC010000006.1 GCF_013385145.1 Bombilactobacillus apium | reverse complement strand
TTAAACTGGCGATCAACGCCAAAACACTCGACAACAAGGTCCAGCCGAAACCAACCAGGAGTTGCGAGCCATAATCCGTAAAAATTTTCAGCATTATTGATACAACTCCTTATAATTAAATCCGGGTACCTTACTAAACCATTTTTTGATGAGGCGATTGTATTCTCCATCCGCCTTCATTTCGTCTATTGCCTGATTAATCGCTGCTTGCAGACCCTTTTGACCTTGATTAACAGCGATTCCATAAGGCTCATAGGTAAAGGTACCCCCGCGAACTTCAAAGCCCGGATTTTGGACAGCTAAGCCGTATAAAATTCCGTTATCCGTGGTCATCGCATCTCCTTGACCTGACTTGAGGGCATTCATGGCTTGGGCATAATCTTGGAGTTCTAAAATATGGGCTTTGGGAGCCACTTTCTTAATATTTTGGACCGAATTAGCCCCGACAACCCCGATCACCGTATGACCATTCAATTGTTTAGCATTTTGAATCGGAGAATTTTTCGGAACTAAAAGAGATTGACCAGCTTTGAAATAAGTTTTGGAAAAATCAACGATCTTTTTTCGATCATCAGTAATCGTGAGGGTGGCGATAATTGCATCAATATTTCCGTTCTTTAAGAGTGGGATCCGCGATTGGGAGGTCACAGTTAGAAAATCGGCATGCGCATCTTTTCCCAAAACCCGTTTAGTAACAGCTTTAGCAACATCAACATCAAACCCCTTTTGTTGACCATCGCGGACATCAGTCAGACCAAATAGCCGCACATCCCCCTTAACACCCCAAGTTAAAGTCTTGGAGGACCGAGCATTGGTTAACGCCGACTGTTGGGAAAGACTTTGTCCACAGCCGCTAAAGACAACTAAACTACATAATAGTAACGGCAACAACCATAGTTTCTTCTTCATACCGCTCGCTCCTTAGTGCGTAATAATCTTACTCAAAAATTGTTGGGCCCGTTCCGTTTGCGGATGCTCAAAGAAACTCTGACTGGAATCATCTTCCACGATTTGGCCATTATCCATAAAAATTACCCGGTTAGCAACTTCTTTAGCAAAGCCCATTTCGTGAGTCACAATTAAAGAGGTCATATCGCTATCGGAAGTAATCGTTTTAATAACTTGCAAAACATCATCAATCATTTCCGGATCAAGTGCTGAAGTTGGTTCATCGAACAAGAGTAATTTTGGCCGCATGGCCAAGGAACGCGCAATCGCTACCCGTTGCTTTTGCCCACCAGAAATCTGCGAAGGCATATTATCTGCCTTGCTTTCTAAGCCAACCATCGTTAAAAGCTTCATCGCCCGTTCGCGATTTTCCGCTTCGGGAACATGACTAACAATTCGAGGAGCTAACATAATATTTTCCAAAACACTTTTATTCGCGTATAAATTAAAATGTTGAAAGACCATCCCCACATCCCGTCGCAAAACATTGAGGTTTGTCTTTGGATCAGATAAGTCATGATTATTAACAATCAACTGTCCTTCCTGAATCGACTCCAATCCGTTCACCGTGCGCACTAAGGTACTTTTACCAGAACCTGAAGGTCCGATTAAGACGACGGTCTCACCCTTATCGATCTCCAGATTAATATCCGTCAAAGCGTGAAACTGACCATAATATTTCTGAACATCATGGAATTCGATCATTGACATTGTTTTCACTCCCTAAAATATTTAAATTAATTTAGATTTAAATGGTTTTTCAACACTCAAATTTATAACATTAAAAAAAGCAAATTAAATCTAATAACAAACATTATACCACTAGATAAGAATCTCTGACAATAATTTCTAGGAATATTTTTTGAATTCAACTCATAAATTAGTGTTCTCTAATTTAGCATCATTTAATAAGATAGCGATAACATATCTTGATTCTGGCTTTTTCTGCCTTCATAAAAAAGCTATCTGGGTTTGTCAATTCTGTATTTTTATAAGAAAAAAACACTTCGCATTTCCCGGATTAATTAAAGGAAATCTCGAAATGTTTATTTAGGAAAAATTTTAAATCTCTGCTCCATTGCTGGCAATAACTCTTTGATACCAATCAAAGGAAGCCTTTTTATAACGTCTACCACTACCTTGCCCTTGGTCATCTAAATCAACATAGATAAAGCCGTAACGTTTAGACATTTGCCCCGTGGAGGCACTGACCAAATCAATGCAACCCCAAGGAGTGTAACCCATTAAATTGACGCCATCACTAATTGCTCCACGCAAAGCTTCGATATGGGAACGAAGATATTTAATGCGATAATCATCTTGAACAAGATGTTGCGCATCAGGATGATCAACGGCTCCCAGACCATTTTCGACGACAAAGACTGGTTTTTCATAGCGATCATTTAATTCATTCAAGGCAATCCGTAGACCCATGGGATCAATCTGCCATCCCCAAGCACTTGCTTCTAGGAAAGGATTGGCGACTCCGTGAACCAAATTCCCGTTGACTTTTGCTAAATCTGGATCAGTAACATTAATCGCACTAGACATATAATAGGAAAAACCAATGTAGTCAACTGGATTAGCAGCTAAAGTCTGCAAATCTGTCGCGGTAATTTCTAGATCATCATAATTAACCCCATAACTTTGCATCAAGGAACGCGTATAACTAGGATAGTGTCCCCGGACTTGGACATCTCCACAAAATTGATTCATCGCCTGATTTTCTTTCAAAGCTGCTAACTGGTTAACTGGATTGGCATCATAAGCATAAGTTGTTGCATAAAGTAACATGCAGCCGATCATTAAATCTCGCCGCTGTTGATGAGCATAAGCTACTGCTTGCGCGCCGGCCACAAATTGATTGTGCCAAGCTTGATAACGATTAACCATCGCATCGGCTCCCTGAGCAGCCACTAGTCCCTGCCCCATTACGGGAATATTCAAAGCAGAATTGATTTCATTGAAAGTCATCCAATACTTAACTTGCGGGGCATAACGCTGCAGCACAACTCGAGCGTAACGATCAAAAAATTCAATCAACTGTCGGTTTTTCCAACCACCATATTTGGTAACCAAATTTAAAGGCATTTCATAGTGACTCAGAGTAATTACCGGTTCAATTTGATATCTCAAGCATTCCGCAATCACCTGATCATAGAATTGAAGTCCTTTTTCATTCGGACTAGTTTCATCACCTTGTGGAAAGATTCGCGACCAAGCAATCGAGAAACGGTAACACTTAAAACCCATCTCCGCAAATAAAGCAATATCTTCCTTGAAATGGTGATAGTGATCAATCCCTCGATGATTCGGATATGAATACTTGTTTGAATCAATTTGCCAGTTAAAATCTGGTTGATTGACAATTTTAAACCGGTCTTGACCTCCAGGTAAAGCATCAGCAATGGATAGGCCCTTCCCAGCAGTTTGATAAGCACCTTCCAATTGGTTAGCGGCGGTCGCACCACCCCAAAGAAAATTGTCAGGAAATTTAGTTGGGATCATTAATAATTCCTTTCTAGCTCGTTAGAGACTTTAAATTACATACAAGGCTACATCTTTAATTATAACGCTTTCAGCAGTTGTTGGCACGATATCAATGAAGTCCGGGGTATTAGTCACAACTACAATAGTTATTGGATCATAACCAGCAGCTTTAATGGCTGATAAATCAGCCTCGAGAAGTAAATCTCCCGTTTGGAAATAATCACCGACTTGAACATTTGTCTTATAGGGCTTGCCTTGTAACTCAACGGTATTTAACCCTACGTGAATTAACAGCTCAATTCCTGTATCACTCGTCAATCCTACCGCATGCTTGGTTGGGAGAATCGTCGTTACTTGACCGTTAAAGGGTGCATAAATCTTCGAATCTTGTGGTTGAATAGCAATTCCCAACCCTAAAATTCCTTCCGCAAAAGTCGCATCAGCGACTTTATTTAAAGGACTGACCAGACCAGCCACGGGGCTGTAAACTTTCTGAGTTACTTGTGAACCACTAGCAGGTGTTTGTTTAACAGTTGCTTGATCAGTAATCGAATCCAGCGCCTTCGGCTCAGTAAAGCCAAAAGCTAAAGTTACGATAAAAGTCAAAACTAGCGCTAAAGCAGCCGCAATAAGTGCTGAAATAAAGTTTTGCGGAATTGTATGATTGATAAATTGGGGTAAAGCTAAGAGCGATGGTGAAGCAAAAGCAAAGGCCCGGACATTAAAGATTCCCATGACCAAACCAGCTATTCCTCCACTAACCATGGCGGCATAGAGCGGACGCCGATACTTTAAGGTAACCCCATATAGAGCAGGTTCAGTTACCCCCGCTAAGAGGGCTGAGATTCCGGCAGCAGTGGCTACTTGTTTAGTTTCTTTATTTTTGGCTTTAACAGCTACTGCTAAACTAGCAGCCCCTTGAGCTACATTAGCTATTAACATAGCCGGTAAGATTAAAGAATCTGGATGCGCAATACTAGCTGTTAAAAATAACGGTGCAAAGGCCCAGTGCATTCCGGTCATCACAATTAAAGGCATTAAGGCGGCCATCAAAGCCATCGTCAACCAACTGGCTTTACTTTGGATCAATAAAACTAACCAAGATAAGAAGTTTCCAGCATAACTACCCAAAGGTCCAATCACTACTAAAGCCAAGACCCCCACGATAAAAATTTCCAGAAGAGGCTTTATGATACTTTTGAGACTGACTGGACAAACTTTATCCAAGCCCAATTCAACGTACTTCATGGCCCAAACAACCATTAAAATCGGGATTACCGAACTACTGTAAGTAGCTAAAGTCACGGGTAACCCCATTAAACTAGCAGGTTTAGCTGCTTGGACTAAAGCCGTATAGTTAGGGTGCAACATGATTCCCGCAACTGTCACTGCTAACATCGGATTAACCTTAAAGTATTTAGCAGCCGTAAAAGCTAATTCAACTGGTAAAAAGTAAAAGGGGGCATCCCCAAAGGCGCTCAACAAGCTATAAGTAGTTGTTTTAGTACTTAACCAACCCATGGTTGTTAAAACAATGATGATCACTTTGATCATCCCCCCACCAATTAAGGCGGGAATTAACGGGGACATGCAGGCACTGATAAAATCAGCAAAACGATCAAAAATTTTCTTTTTTTCCTTAGTCTGCGTTGAATTGTCAATCCTCTTTTCCTCGGAAAAATCCCATAATTTACTTAAGGCCGTATAATAATCGGAAACGGCATTACCAATAATTACTTGATATTGACCATTTTGATGATTGACTCCTAAAACTCCCGGAATTGCCTTAACCTGCTCATCGTCTACAATACTTTCATCTTTTAGTTGAAAGCGAAGCCGCGTAACACAATGCGTCAAACTTTTAACATTAGCTGCTTGCCCCACAGCATCATAAATTTGTTGGACCGATTCTTGAATTTTCATTCTTTAAACTCCTTACTTGAAGATTAAAAAAGACCCAGCTCTTCTTGCAAATAGAAGAACTAGGTCATGCGCACTTTTTTTATGCTAACACCCTATAAATTTTTAACTAAGCGATTAATATGAACAGTTAAATATAATAATTCTGAACGATTAATTGCGAAATGGTACTTTTGTTGAACCAAAGTTTGGATTTGTAAAGCACAGGCATATGCTTGAGCATAGCGTTCCTGTAAGATGGTCAAAAGAGTCTCGTCTTCATCATCATCGTAGTGTTTGTGTAACAGAATTCGTTGCGCAAAAAACTTGAGGTGGGTAATAAAGCGATAGTAATTTAATGATTGCTCATCAAACTCCGTATGGAAATAATTTTTGACTAAATCTTCGACTTCTTTGATAATCGTTGTGACTTCTAAAGCTAAATTTTGTTCGGCTGGGGAGCTAGCTTCTGCATTGACAAAATGAAGAGCAATAAAAGCCACCTCATCCTCAACTAATTGCACTCTCAATTGTTCTTGAATGACGGTCAAAGCTTTTTGACCGACAGCAAATTCTTCCGGATAAAAGCGAGCAATATCCCACTTCAATGGATTATGCAAATTAATCCCTTCTTGCTGGCGCTCTACGGCAAGATGTAAGTGATCCGTTAAATTGACATAAATAATTTCATCCAATTGTTTGCCGAGCTTCATCTTCGCGTAATTAATAATTCTTTCGGCAACTTCGACTTGTTCGAGAGGAACATCCAACATTAAATCTGTGAATTTATTCATCGTAGCCGGATTTTTCAACAAGAAAGTTTTTTCTACCTTATCTAAATTAACTTCTTGATTCCGTTTTTTACCGAAAGTAATTCCCGGGCCTAACAACAAGACTTCTGCTCCAGCGTGATTGGTCGAAATCGCTGCGTTGCTATTTAAAACTCGTTTAATTTTCAATCAATCACCACTTTTCTGAATCAAAAATAAAAAGACTTACCCACAGATTATTGTGAATAAGTCATGCTCAATTACTTGATAACACCTTATTTAAAAAAATACTATTAATCTCATTGCACCTGCTTGCCCGTAGCAATCACATTGCAACCGTTTTTATATTAGCACCCACGATATTATCTGTCAATTGTATTTTTTTGAAAAAATGCTAAATTTCGGCAATCTAAATTAGACTCTATTTTAAATATTTCTTCGCCGAAAGACCAGCGAACCTAACAATAGAAACAACTCCAGATAGATTAAATAACAGATACTTATAGCAGTTAAATCCAGCCGAGTTAGTTTAGATAAGTGGGGGTTAACTAATTGCGCTCCCAAATTAGGCATATTCAAAGGTTCCCACTTGAACCAAAGATGTTTGGCTTATACATCATTTCTCCAAAAACTGTTCCCACTAAATAAGTAAACAATCCTGTTGTTAAGGCTAAAGTGGGACTTTTAAACCCGGTTGTTAAACAAAGAATAAAGCTAATAATTAAAAGTACAACCAAGAAATTACTCAATAAATCTCTCAGCCAAATATGGTCTAAACTTGGTCCAGAATTCCTTTGCAAAATCAGAGATAATCGTCGTGGTAGAAAGAAAGTCTTCAAACCAAAGCTAATTTCCCCACTAACAAGATATCATCTCAAACAACTAATAAATAGGGTTAACCACTTACTAATTAAAACCTGAGTATAAGAATGCTGACGATATAACAAGGCCTTCAAGATCCCCGTCTGTATTTCTTGAACAATTATCGTACTGCCTAGAGCAATTAAATATAAGTCAAGCAAGGTTGAAGCGTAAAAATTATTTTCTAAAGCACCTCGAGGATTTAAACTTTGGGGATTATAGCGCGTATAAAGCGCAATTTCTGTTTAGAAAATAAGTAAGGTTAAGAAGAATAATCGTTGACTTGGACGTTTCAATAATTTATATAGTTCTTGTTTAACCAAAAGAAACATGTCTGACCTCCTTTACTTTCCCTGGACCTGAAGAAGATCTAATAGGGATGTCTCCAGATCTCCTCGAATTTGATGAATATCTAAAATTTTAATTTGCTGGTCCAGTAAGCTTTGAAATAATTGATTAGAAGGAAGCGGTTCATCTAGAATTACTAATTGCGGTTGATTAACTAAAGCCAAGGCTAAGCCCAACTTTTGTTTCATTCCCAAAGAATAGCCTTTACTTTTTTGATCGATATAGTTTTCTAAATGTAACTGATAAATAATTCTGGAAACTCGTTGTTTACGATGAGGACCACTGGCAAACATCTGCAATTGCTCACGTCCAGTTAGACTCGGTTGCTCAATCAATGCTCCTACCCTCTTAAGGGCTCGATGGTTCTGTTGACAAACTGGAGTGCCCGCAACTTTAATAGTCCCCGTACAATGAATAAGTCCCAAAATGGCCTTCATCAAAGTGGTTTTTCCCGCCCCATTTGCGCCAACTAAACCTACGATCTGCCCACTAGTCATCGCAAAAGTTACTTTTTTCAAAATTGAATGTGAACCATAATTTTTCGTAACTCCCTCGACCTGTAAAATTTTTTGTTCCAAGAAAAATCCCTCCTATTGTGATGACTCCGAAAAGGTCCAACCTTTGGGAGTCATTACAAGGGACTATTTTTGTGTTTCGATTTGCTCTGAATCCAGTTCTATCAACTCATCTAAAACTTGCCCAGGAGTTTTTTCTAGGGCAGTAGCGATGGCAGTTAGTGTCTTGACTGTGACGCCCGCTAGACCTCGGGGGCTTTCGACCGTAGACTGCAAACTTGACTGAGTTATCCCCGTTTTTTTGCTAATCTGATATCTGGTAATCTGATTCAATTCAAGATACTTTTGTAAAGTTGACATAAAATTTTCCCCTAATTAAATAAATTTATAATGCTCAATATCAATGTTGCAATACTTAACGCTAAAATATCTAAGTATTACTAGTCTTTTTTCATATTATAATGAGTATACACAAACAGAGGCAGTGCCCTTTGAAAATTATTATTTAAGACTGCTTATAAAGTTGCTACTAAATTAATCATTACTGCGATTAGTAATAGTCGGTTAGTTGTTTCTTTCTTGTCAGTTTTTTTTGATGGTTGTGTTTACTCACCATCTCTCTAAAATTAACCTAACACCTTATAACGTGGTACTTGCCAATAGATACGGAAATTAAATCAAAAAATCTAATCTTTTAGCTATTTTTAAACTCTATTGATCTTTTCTTTATCAAGCCACTAAACTCGCTTAGATCTTCTAGGGTTGCTGCTTTTTTTATAAAACTGCGAGCCCGTGATCTATCTGAAAGATATTTTGCTCGTGCTTTGTTCTTCTCCTGCCAGCGCTTGTTGGCTTCAGTTTGTTTATTTGTCATACTAAATCCTCCGTAAAATTATTCTAAGAATTATACCAACTATGATTGCTAGTAAAATTAGTAAAAGATATTTAGTAAGTTGGTGATTAGATTTTTTCATGATAGCATTGAACATACAGCAATAAGCAAGGCTTTTTGTCTTGCTTATGTCTAAAACTCACTTGTGAAAGATTAGCTTGAGTAAACATTTTGTCTGGTAGTCAGCTGGATATGCCCAAGCAACTATTGCAGTTCATTCTGCAATTTCTAAGGTTATCTCTTTACTAGTGAGTTTTTTCTTTCGCTGTCTGTTTAAACTTCTCACCTCCTCTCTATATTTAGATAATGTTATGCGTAGTATAAAATATCAATAGATTATTGAAATTAATCCCAAAAAATACCGCCATATTAGGCGGCCGGATTGCTTGTTCTTTGACCTATTCATAATGACTCCATGCTGCATAAACATAGACTTTTTTTGATATCTCATCTACACGATAAACTACTCGATGTTGTGCATTTAATCGTCTTGAATATAATCCTCGACTAATTGGCTATAACTTTTCAAATGACTGCGTTGGTTGATAGGAATCTTCTTTAAGAGCAATGACTGTTTTTAAAAATTAATTTTTTGGATTTTATTTTTTAGCTTTTTCAGATCGCTTTTGGCAGAATTTTTAATCTCAACTTGATAACTACTCATAGATTATCCCAATCAAGTTCATCAACATTAGTAAAGCCACTTTTATCATTTTCACGTTCATGAACTCTAGCCAATGTGCCGTTATTTTCTAGACATAGTGTTTCAGCAATTGAATCCCAATCTTTTTTAGAAATAATGATTGCTGTCTGATTCTCATCGCCATTAGCTGGTGTGATAGTAACTGGTTTTTTTGCTCATTAATATCTTTCAAAATTTGGTAAAAGTTTTGACGTGCTTTTGTGGGGGAATAATTTTCCATTTCGATCACCTCTAAACAGATTATAACGTACATTATGATTTACATCATTTTACCAAATAATTAGTATTGAATCTGTACTTTTTAGCAAACGGTGTACGACTTTAATATAGGTGGAATCCAATAGATCCTAATGGCTCTTTTTAGAGATTTTAAAATTATCAATTAATTATCATCTGTATCTTGATAGTCAAACAAAAACGTGAGAACAGCTGAAAGAACATAGGTTATAAAAATTCCTATTACAAAAAGAACAAATCCTTGGCCAACAAAGACCGGTAAAGTTAAGATACTTGGAATCACCGAAGCTGAGGCACTAGCACCGGAGATTCCAATAATTGCGACCGAGATTGTAGCAATTACAAATTTTTTTTATATTTTAAAGTGACACCGTAAATCGAAGGCTCGGTGATTCCAAAAAAGTGAATTTAAATCCAACTATTCACTACATTTGCATTGATCGAGAACCTATTCAACATTCTGATACCGTATTTATTTCTTCCAATCATCATCAGGAAGCCTTTGAAGCAACGGAAGAACTCTTTAACTCAGGAGTAAAATTTCCCCTAATTATTCACTATGATAGAGAATCAACTTCTTCTAAAGAACGAAAAAAAGGATTTAAGGATGCTCTACGAAAAAATAACCTTATTTTTGATAACAAAAAAATGAACTTATCTTTAATCCTCAAGAAACACCCTTGTTGAGTTATTAAAACAAGCTCTTTCCCTTCATCCAGATATAGACTATCTTCGCGATTAACGACAACATTGCACTCGATCTACTAGAAACTTTACCTACTTTAAAAAAATCCATTCCATCAGATATTAAAGTAATCGGTTTTGATGATAGTTCAATAGCCAGACACTGTTACCCTAAACTTTCTTCTGTTCGCCAAGATACACAAAAAATTGCTGATTTAGCAGTGGCTTCGCTAATCAATCGCATCGATCAAGTTCACAAAAATATCGAACCGGTAAAATTAATTGTTCGTGCTTCAACCTCTTAATATTTAATTTAACCTGGAAAATTTTTCTGATGATAATCATTGGAATCAGAGAAAATAATTTACCCCACAGAAAAACCCTTGCTGATCAGCAAGGGTTTTTAGTAGTCTTTGAAAAATTAGACTTAATTGAAAATTCTTAACGGCGCTTTTCTGGAATCCGAGCTGCCTTACCACGTAATGAACGTAAGTAGTACAACTTAGCCCGACGAACACGACCATGACGAATAACTTCAATTTGAGAAACACGAGGTGAATGTAATGGGAAAGTTCTTTCCACACCAACACCACTACTAATCTTACGAACAGTATAAGTGGCACTAATTCCGGTTCCCCGGCGCTTGATTACAACACCTTCGAACAACTGAATCCGTTCCCGACTACCTTCAACAACTTTCGCATGAATACGAACGGTGTCTCCAGCACGGAAATCAGGAATATCATCACGCAATTGTGACTTAGTAACTGCATCAATTAATGGGCTTTGCATAAGAGCCCCTCCTTTAGACTGATACTCATGTAAATCGAAATATTACAGCGGAATATCGTTGAATTTTTAACATACAAGTTAGATGATAACACAATCTCCAAATTCTCACAATTGCTTATTATTTTTTTCAAAAAGAAACTTTAGGCTGCTGACTTTAAGATAGACTATTCTTTGGAAGAAGAAAATAAATTCCAATTCCTATTAACCAAGCTCCTAGAATTAGCCCAATCATCGGCAGCGGAGAGTGGCTGTTAAAGCCCCCCACTAAAGGAGTGGCCAAGCCGCCGATAATATTGGTAACCAAACCGATTAAAGCCGAGGCTCCTCCGGCTTGTTGACCCTTTAAATTCATCGCTTGTGCTGTCGCCGCGGTATTGACGATTCCAATTACCAACATCATTAAGAAAAGACCGCTAATTAGAATATAGGCTTGGGGTTGCACTAGCATCAATCCGAAGGTCAATCCGGCTACTCCTAAACCAGCAATCAAAGTTCTGCGCAAAAGCACTTCTTCAGAAATTTTATTTACCAACTGGCCAACTAAATTACTGCCTAAAACAATTCCCAGCCCATTAAAAGCATAGAGTAAACTAAATGCTTGGGGTGAAAAATGATAGATCCCCTGAAAAATGAAGGTTGAACCAGCAATATAAATGAATAGACCGCCTAAAATAAATCCTTGAGTTAAGACATAATTCATAAATTGACGATCGCCCGCCAGACTTCCCAGATCACGAAAAGCTTGCTTTAGATTAGCTTGCCGCCGTTGTAAAGGGAGACTTTCTGGCAGTAGATAGCAGATCCCCAAGAATAAGACCAAGCCGAGGAGTCCCAGAAAGGCAAAAACCCCCTGCCAGGGAGTAAAGTGAATAATTACTCCTCCTAAAATAGGGGCAATAATTGGAAACAAGCCATTAATCGCCATCAAGACCCCAATGAAACGGGACAATTTTGCTCCCGAGAATTGGTCACGTGCAATCGACCGCGCAAGAACTTGACCAGCGGAACCACCTAAACCTTGAATAAAACGCAAAGTAATTAAAATTTCGATTCGGGGTACCAAAATCATCACTCCAGAAGTCAGAGCATAGATAAAAACACCCACCAGTAGAGGTTTTCGCCGGCCAAAATGATCACTTAAAGGTCCAATAAAAATTTGGCCTAAAGCTAGCCCCAAAAGGCAGGCCGTAATTGATAACTGGGCTCCTGCTTGACTAGTATGGAGGTCAGCTTGCAAAGCGGGGAGTGCCGGTAAATACATATCCATCGACAGTGGTCCAAAGGCACTCAAGGTTCCGAGTAAAAAAATCAATATTTTTCGATGTCTAGTCATTGGCTCTACCTTTATTTATCAATCCAACTTTAAAAATCTTGGAGCTCAAATTTACTTAAAGTTCTGTTTCAGCTTCTTTTTCCTTGGCCAACCGTTCTAAGAATTCTTGATCAGCCGAGGTTAAATCAACCTGTTCTAAGAGATCAGGACGTGCAAAATAAGTTTTGCGAAGCGCCTGTTCGTGGCGCCATTGAGCAATTTTAGGATGATTTCCACTTCGTAAAATCTCTGGAACAGTTTGCCCCCGATATTCTACGGGCCTTGTATATTGGGGATACTCTAATAAGCCTTGCGCAAAAGAATCCGTGTAGGCAGAAGTTCCGTTCCCTAATATTCCTGGAATAAAGCGCGCGGTAGCATCAATCATCATCATGGCCGCCATTTCTCCACCGGTAAGAACAAAATCACCAATTGATAATTTATCCGTTGCCAAAGCCTCAATCCGGTGATCAAAGCCTTCATAGTGACCACAAATAAAGACTAAGTGTTCTTCTTGCGCTAACTCTTGGGCCACTTCCTGATCGAACTTTCTTCCTGCTGGATCTAAGAGGATGACTCTTTTAGGCTCCCCATCTTGAGCATTGATGGCATCTAAAGCTCGATAAATTGGCTGGGGTTGTAAGAGCATCCCTGCTCCCCCACCATAAGGCGTATCATCAACATGATGATGCTTATCATCGGAATATTGACGAAAATCACAGAGATTAATTTTCAAAAGTTGCTTAGCTTGCGCCTTTCCCAAGAGAGATTCATCTAGTGGAGCAAACATTTTAGGAAACAAGGTTAGAATATCAATCTTCATCGATCAACCCCGCTGGTAGGGCGACTTGTGCGGTTTGTTCTTGGACATCAACCTGCAACAAAACAGTCGGTAAAATCGGAATCAAAATTTCTGAACCCACTTGATCTTGAACTACCCAAACATCATTCGGACCTAAGGCCATAATATCTTGCACCTTTCCTAGATAGCCTCGTTTTTGGTCGTAAACGGTAATCCCTAAAATCTGATGATAATAGTATTGTTTTTCTGATAAAGGCGGTAAATCAGCTTGAACAATCATTAATTCCCAATTCTTGTACTTTTCAGCCGTTGTCAAATCGGTGATTTGATTTAACTGAACTAGCCAAAATTTCAACTGTGGCCGCGCTTTTTGGACCTCGACAGGTAAATAAGTCGAACCTTGTGGTTGATGTAAATATAATCGCGTTTGGGGGGCAAAACGTTCTTGAGGAGAATCAGTAATTACCTGAATCTTCAATTCGCCCTTTAAACCATGTGTATTAATAATTCGCCCCACACGTAAATAATTTTCTTGTTTCATAACTTGTAAACATCCTTATACTTAACAAAGTTAACCATTGCTAAAATTTGCCAAACGGTTAACTAACTAAAAAAATAGGTGAATGAAAACCAAAATTTTCATTCACCTATCCATAAATTAGCTAGAACTGTTTAGCTTTAAAGCGTAACTTCGTAATTCTTATGTTCAGCAAACACTAAAACTACAGTTCTATTTTATTGATTATTAAATTAGGCTTCTGCTTGGGGAATGATATTTAGCTTAATTCGAGATTGATTATCTCGATTCTGCGAATAAATAATCGTCCGAATTGCCTGGGCCACTCGACCTTGCTTCCCGATAATTCGCCCCGCATCCGCCACACTTAGATACAAATCGTAGGTGAGACAATCGGGACTAGTCTTAACCTCAACACGCACCTGATCCGTATCTTGAACAAGTGGCTTAACAATCGTTTGCAGTAAATTAGGAATATCTCTTTCCATGAATAATGACTACTTAGCTTTCTTAGCCAATTTAGCTTCATGAAATTGCTTCATAATTCCCTGTTTTTGCATGAGATTGCGAACAGTGTCTGATGGTTGAGCACCCTTGCTTAACCAATCCAAAGCAGCTTCAGCATCAATCTTAATTTGTTCACTTCGTAATGGGTTGTAATAACCAATTTCTTGGATAAAACGTCCATCACGTGGAGAGCGAGAATCAGCAACTACGATTCGGTAAAAAGGGCGCTTCTTGCTACCCATCCGACGCATTCTAATCTTAACAGCCATAAATAAATTCCTCCAAAATCAATTCTTAATAAACGTTATTATACTGAATTTCGAAAACTGTGTAAAGTGTTTTTTCTTTACACGGTTAAGATTTAAATCTTTTTACTTTCTTCAAGCGCTTTTTCTTGCGTTTTTTCGTTCGGCGAACCATAGAGCCCATCGCCATCTTTCCCAATTTTCCAGAAATTCCGTTGCCCATCATTTGTTCCATCCCATTAAGGTTACCCTTGGACATCTTTTGCATCATTGTTTGCATTTGCTTAAATTGCTTAATCATCCGATTAACTTCGACAATCGGACGCCCAGCACCGGCAGCAATTCTCCGGCGACGGGAAGGGTTCAATAAATCTGGCTCTTGCCGCTCTTGCAGAGTCATGGAATAAACGATTGCTTTCAGGTGCTCCAAATCTTGGGGATCCATTTGGGCATTTTTTAAAGCTGGATTATTCGCCATACCGGGAATCATCTTCATGATTTCATCCATTGGTCCCATCTTTTGGACTTGTTGGAGTTGATCGACAAAATCATTGAAATCAAAACTATTCTCTTGCATCTTACGCGTTAAGGTTTCGGCCTGTTGCGCGTCATAATCTTTTTCAGCTTTTTCGATCAGGGTCATCATATCGCCCATGCCCAAAATCCGGTTAGCCATCCGATCTGGATGGAAGACCTCTAGAGCCGCTAACTTTTCCCCAGAACCAATAAATTTAATCGGCTTCCCGGTAACCGCGCGAATTGACAAGGCGGCTCCACCACGGGTATCACCATCCAATTTGGTTAAGATTACCCCAGTAATATCCAGTTGCTCATTAAATCCTTCTGCGACGTGGGTAGCTGCCTGCCCCGTCATGGAATCAACGACTAACAAGATTTCATTGGGTTGAGCCAAGTCTTTTATTCGACGAAGTTCGTCCATTAACTGCGTGTCAATTTCCAAACGTCCAGCTGTATCAATCAAGACATAGTCATTTTTTTGTTCTCGAGCTTGCGTTAAACCATGTTCGACAATCGTTACCGGATCAACTTGGGTTCCTTCATCGTAAACCGGGACTTGCAGTTGTTGACCAATAGTCTGTAACTGCTCAATCGCTGCGGGCCGATAAACATCGGCCGCAATTAACAAAGGTCGGGCCTTTTGTTCAGTTTGTAAATAATGGACTAATTTTCCCGCCGAAGTCGTTTTTCCGGCCCCTTGAAGACCAACCATCATAATGATTGTCGGAATTTTAGGAGCGTTATTTAAGGCAACGGCCGTTGTCCCCATCACTTTAGTTAATTCTTCATTAACAATTTTGATTACTTGTTGAGCAGGAGTTAAGCTTTCAAGAACTTCACTCCCAACAGCTCGTTCACGGACGGTTTTAATAAAGGTCTTGGTTACGTCAAAGTTAACATCGGCTTCCAGCAAGGCCAATCGAACCTCACGCATCATTTCCCGAACGTCAGCTTCAGTAACCTTACCTTTACCACGTAATTTTGAAAATGTTTTTTGCAGGCGTTCACTTAATCCTTCAAAGGCCATGATATCTCCCCTATTCACACTGCGCTAATTTTTGAATAATCGTTGTCAACTCAGAATCATGCGCATATTTTGTTTGAACTATTTGTTGAAGCTGCGTCACTAATCGACCGCGGACTTGAAAATCACGATAGAGATGGAGACGTTCTTCGTAATTTTCTAAACTAGTTACGGTTCTTTTTAAATTATCATACACTGCCTGGCGACTAACATGGTGCAATTCAGCAATTTCACCTAAGGAATAATCATCTCCATAATATAATTGGAGATATTCGGCTTGCGTCTTTGTCAACAAGGATTGATAAAAATCGGCTAATAAATTGACCCGCGTCGCTTTCAAAATATCATCACTCATCGCTTACTCCGTCTGTAAAAGTTCACTAAAGAGTCCAGTAGCATATTGTTGAGGATCAAAGTCCCGCAAATCGGTTACTTTTTCACCCAGGCCGACTAATTTAACGGGAATATGAAGTTCTTCATTAATTGCGAGAACGATTCCTCCCTGCGAAGAGCCATCCAATTTCGATAAAACAATTCCCGTTACTTGGGTTGCCTTTTGAAATTGCTTTGCTTGGACAAGACCATTTTGGCCAGTAGTCGCATCGATAACTAGTAAGACTTCTTGTGGGGCTGTCGCTACCTGGCGGGTAATAATTCGCTTAATCTTTTCCAATTCTTTCATCAAGTTGGTATTATTTTGCAGACGACCAGCCGTATCCACTAAGAGTAAATCGTAATCTTCTTGAGCAATCTGTAAAGCCTCATAAACTACCGCAGCCGGATCACTGCCAGCGGGTTTAGCAACTGTTTCTACACCGATTTTACTTCCCCAAGCCTGTAATTGCTCAATTGCTCCAGCTCGAAAAGTATCGGCGGCAGCTAAAAGAACTTTTTTCCCAGCAGCCTGATATCGCGCTGCTAATTTACCAATCGTGGTGGTCTTTCCAGCACCATTTACGCCAACAAATAAAATCACGTTTAAGTTTTGCGGATCTAAATCATTCAACTGTTGTTTCGTGATTGGATTTTCAGTTGTATAAATTTCCGCCATTTTTTGGACAATTACTTGGGCAACATCGGCCTTCGACTTGGCATTTTGTAACTTAACTTCTTCGCGCAAGGCATCCGAAATTTTCAAAGCCATATTATAGCCAACATCAGCTTGAATCAAAAGATCTTCTAAATCTTCAAAGAAATCTTCATCTACACTCCGAAAGTTAGCTAAAAAGCCATTGAGCTTCTCCCGGAAGCTATGTCGGGTCTTCTTTAAACCAGCATCATATTCAGCCGCATCATCTAGTACTGTTGCTTCGACTGCCGGCTGTTTTTTCTCTGAAATATCGGAATTTTCTTCGATTTCCGCAGAATTTTCCGTTGCAGTTAAGTCGGTTCCCGCTGCGGGCTTCGCGGTTTCTTTTTCTATCTTTGGCGACACTACGGCTGCGGTTTCGGTCTCAGAAACAGCCGCTTGCGAACCCTCGACTTTTACTTCTGGAGTTACTTCTACCGAACCTTCAGAAACAGAATCCTCGGTCGCAGACGCTACGGGTGCTGCATCAGTCTTCTCCTCAACATTTGCTTCCGGAGAACTTTCAGGAACAGATTCCTCGGTTGCAGGGGCTACAGGAGCGGTATCTTTTTTTTCTTCAACATCTGTTTTTGGCGTTTTCTTTTTAAAAATATCAAATAATCCCATTAAGACACCTCATTTTCTGCAAGATTCAGTTGAGTTGTCACAACCTTTGATACTCCGTAATCTTGCATCGTAATTCCGTACAGTCTTTTGACATGCATCATTGTTCCCTTTCGATGGGTAATAATGATAAATTGCGTTTGGTCATCGTAATGCCGCAGATAGTTAGCAAAACGTTCGACATTCGCATCATCTAAAGATGCCTCAGCTTCATCAAGAACACAAAAGGGCACTGGCTGGACTTTCAAAATTGCAAATAATAACGTGATTGCAGTCAAGGCCCGTTCTCCGCCCGAAAGTAAACTTAACTGACGGAATTTCTTCCCTGGTGGCTGAGCAATAATTTCAATCCCGCTATTTAATAAGTCATGTTCATCCGTCAAAATCAAACGGGCTTTTCCTCCACCAAACATCTGGGGAAAGATTTTTGCAAAAGCTGCTGCTACTTGTTCAAACATGGCTTGAAAACGGCGACTAACCTCTTGATCCATCTCGTGAATTGTTCCCGTTAATTGTTTGCGTGCCGTTAAGAGATCTTCTTGTTGTTGCTGTAAAAAGTCATAACGTTCTTTGACTTGTTCATAGTCCTCAATTGCCGCCAAGTTTACTGGACCTAAATCATCCAAGCCCAATTTCAATAATTTCACTTGGCTTTGAGCCTTCTCTAAAGACCAATCTTGCTGGGGAACTTGTTGCAGGGCAGCTTCATAACTTAAATGATAATTTTGTTCCAGCTGATTTACTTTATGACTTAACTGGCTTTGTTGAGTAGCTAATTCAATGGCGACCGTTTCTTGTTCTTCGCCTGCTTGAGCTTGTTGCGCCAATGCTTGTTGTAAATGTTGTGCTAAAGCTGAAGCTTGATTCAATAATTCTTGCCGATCTTGTTGTTGTTCTTGCAGTTTTTCCCTGAGCCTGGTTACTTGCCCTTGTAACTCCGTAATCTGTTTTTGCACATCTTGATGCGACGTGGCCAACTGATTATGATCAGAATTCAATTGTTGCAGCTGTTGCATCAATTGTCGGACTTGTTCTTCTTGTTGTTCCAGTTCAGTTTGCGAATATTGGGCCAACTTTTGTTCATTTTGAAGTTCTTTTTTTGTCAAAGTAATCTGGGTTTGATAATGCTGCACTTGTCGTTGATAAAGACGCTCTTGTTCATCAAAATCGGTCAACAAAGCCTGCTGCTGCTTTAATTGCGCTTGATTTTGCGTGATCTTTTGTTGCAGGTGGGTCTGTTGCTCTGAGCTTTGTTGGGCCTGTTGTTCTAATTGCTGTTGCTTGTTTTTATTAGCTTGTACCGCTGCTTGTAATTCTTCAGCCTGTTTTTGCAAAGTCTGCAACTCTTGCTGTTGAAACTTAAACTGACCCGAACGTTCCTGCTGTTCTTGAATTGCTTTTTGTAAGCTTTGTTGCGCTAGTTCAGTTTGTCTTTGTAACTGTTCTTGTTTACTTTGAGCTTCTTGCCATTGTTTTTTAACCGCCACTAATTGTTTTTGGGCAACTTGTAAGCTCTCTGTCAAGTGGTCAAGCTGACTATGTTGGCTAAGTAAGGCTCCTTTGGTCTTAACTTGCCCCCCAGTCATCGCTCCTCCAGGATTGATCAAATCTCCTTGGAGAGTCACAATTCGAAAACGTTGCTGACTGAGATTACTAGCAACAACCGCGGCCTTCATATCCTGAACTACTAGTAAACGACCGAAAATATGTTCCACAATTGCCTGTAATTCAGAGGGAGCTTGAATTAAGTCGCTTGCTAGACCTAGAAAATAGTCCTGTGCTTTTAAATTACGCAATTCAGATTCATTTAGTCGCCGCGATTTAATAACCGATCGAGGTAAGAAAGTAGCCCGACCGGCCTTATGTTGCCGCAAAAAGGTAATTGCCTGGCGAGCAGCAGTTTGATCGACCGTCACTATTGACTGTAGCTGGGCTCCAGCCGCACTTTGCAAAGCCACTTGGTAACGCTCGGGGACTTGAATTAAATCAGCTAAAACTCCCACAATTCCACGCAATTGAGGCGCGGAAAGGATCGCCCGAACTCCCTGATAAAAGCCTTGGTGCTGCTCAATCACCTGTTGTAAAGAACGTTGATTGGCCTGTAATTGCTGTAACTTTTGCAGTTGACCATAGTATTCTCTCTGATAACTTTGAACTTGCTGGGAATTTCGTTGAGTTTTAGTTACTTGCTGTTGATGTTCAGTTTGCGCCTGTTGAACTTCTTTTTGCTGCACCAAACCTTGTTTTTGCAAAGTTTGGACTTGGTCTGCTTGGACTCGGACTCGCTCTTCTTGAAGCTGAACTTTTTCTTGCAACTGTTGAGCTGACTTTTGTTCATGATCTAATTGAACAGTTAAATACTCCTGTTGATTCTTTTGGGAGGTCTGCTGTTGAACCAGTTCAATATACGTCGCTTGCAGTGTTTTGATTTTAGTCGCAATCTGTTCAGGGTCATTGGTGAAATCAGCCTGAATTTGCTTTAAGTCAAGTTCTAACTTGGCTAACTGTTCGCTAGTCGCTGTAATTTGAGCGGCTTGTTGTTGCCGAGTTTGCCGGGTTTTTTGAGCTTGCTGTTGTAGTTTCTCACAACGAACTCGCAATTGCTGCTGGTTGTTGCTATTAAAATCGGAACGTTCAATAGCCAATGCCTGTTGACCTTTGAGAACTTCCAATTGACGACTAAGATTGGTCAGTTGTTCCTGCTGAGTATCAATCGCACTCGTTAATTGCTGACTTTGAGTTCGGTTCTCTGTAACTGCCGTTTGATCAGCCTGAACTCGTTCTTGAACAGCCTGCTTTTGCCGAGTTAGCCGCTGATTCTTTTGCGCTAAATCTTCCTTTTGCTGAGCCAAATTCTGAATTTCAACTGCCAAAATATTTTGTTCCAATTCAGCAAATTGTTTTTTTTGGGTTTGATAATCCCTTGCTAAACTAGCCTGCTGCTTTAAAGGTTCCACCTGACGAGCCAATTCCTGGGTAATATCAGCCACGCGGTATAAGTTAGCATCCGTTTGTTCCAACTGCTGTTGAGCTTCTTGCTTACGCAATCTAAAATGCGCCACACCCGCAGGCTCTTCAATAATCGATCGTCTTTCGACAGGGTTACTATTAAAGATTGCTTCAACTTGTCCCTGAGAAATAATCGCTAAGGAATGCCGTCCTAAGCCGGAATCCAAAAACAAATCTGTGACATCTTTAAGCCGAACCTTTTGATTATTAATCAAAAATTCGCTAGTGCCATTACGAAAAAGCCGCCGCCGCACTTCAACCTGGTCTCGGTTCAAGGCGATTCGGCGATCATGATTATCAAACTGAAGTAAAACCTCTGCTCGGTTGACAGCCGCCTTACTACTACTACCGGCGAAAATAATATCTTGCATTTTTTCTCCCCGGAGATTTTTAGCCGACTGTTCCCCCATTACCCAACGAATTGCATCAATTACGTTACTCTTTCCACTCCCATTCGGTCCAATAATCCCAGTAATCCCCGGTTCAAAGTGAAATTTGGTTTTTTCACCAAACGATTTAAAACCATTAATTTGCAAAGCCACTAGCGTCAACAATAATTCCTCTACTTTTTATGCAAATATTGTAAATACTTTTGGGCAGCACGTTGTTCTGCACTTTTCTTGCTATGCCCGGTTCCAATTGTTAACTCTTTTTCATTAATCAATAATTGAATCCTAAATTTGGTTCCTTGATCAGAATCTTCCGCTAGGAGAACTTGGTAATCAATATTTACATCCCCATTGCGCTGCAATTCTTCTTGCAATTCGGTTTTAAAATCATTTTCATCACTAAACTCACCACTATCAATATGATGATAAACCGTTTGCTGCAAGAATTGTTGGACAGCTTGATTACCCTGATCTAAATACAAAGCACCGTTAAAGGCTTCAAAGACATCTTCTAGTAAGGTGTCTCTTTGACGAGCCCCGGCTTTTTCTTCCCCATTACCAAGATTAATAAAATCTGGTAGACCTACTTCTTGACAAAACTTGGAAAAACTAGCTGTACAGACAATATCAGCTCGTAATTTAGTCAGTTGACCTTCTGATAATTGGGGAAACTTCTTATAAATATATTGCGAAACATTTAATTCTAAGACCGCGTCACCTAAAAACTCCAATCGTTCATAGTCAGGAACATGTAGTTCACGATGTTCATTGGCATAAGAAGAATGGGTCAAAGCAGCCTGCAAGAGACTCCAGTCGCGAAACACAATCCCATACTTTTCTTTTAAAAGGCTCATTAACTCCGAATTAATCACTAATTTCCCCTTCAACTATTCTTCTTATCTCGTGCGAGATTAAATTTTAAGCCTGGTGGTCGGTTATATATTTGACTACGGCGCCAACAGTTTCGATCTTAGTAGCTTCCTCATCGGGAATTTCTTCGCCAAAATCATCTTCTAGTTCTAATTCAAATTCCACCATATCAATCGAGTCGGCGCTGAGATCAGTTTGAAAGTTAGTTTCTCGAGTAATTGTCGTCACATCAACATCGAAACGTTCTGCGAGCATTGCCGCAACTTTTTTAAAAACTTCTTCTTCATTCATTTTTTAAGACTCCTTTTTCTGCTGATCAAAATAGGTCATAACTTGCATCAGCATTCCTTTATTATACATCAATCGTAATTGCACTAAAGCGTAATAAATAGTCCGGGCATCGGAAGATCCATGAGATTTTACTACGGGAGCTTTGACCCCCATTAAAACCGCCCCACCATAAGCCGAGACATCAAAAGTATCTTTAATTGACTTTAAGGCTGGCTTAGCTAAGAGGGCTCCTAGTTTGGATCGTAATCCTTGGGTCAATAAAGCCTGTTTGAGCTGGGAAATCAAAATCTTGACACTACCCTCAGTCGCCTTTAAAACCGCATTGCCGGTGAATCCGTCGGTAACCACAACATCAGCAACACCTTTGAGTAAATTGTCGGCTTCAACATTGCCAACAAAATTCACTGAAGCTAGTTCTTTTAAAGCTTGATAAGCTTCTTGATGCAAGCGGTCACCCTTATCATATTCACTTCCATTATTAAGTAAACCCACTCTTGGTTTAGCAACTCCTAAAACTTCTCGAGCATAAAAAGAAGCCATAACTGCCCATTGTTCCAAATAGCTAACTTTCACCTCAGCATTGGCTCCCGCATCAAGATAACAGATTCCCGGTTGATCACTCATCGCTGGTAAGGTCGGCATCAAAGCTGGCCGAGCAATATTTTTTAATCGGCCGATGATAAAAATCCCAGCTGCCATTAGAGCCCCAGTATTTCCTAGGGAAAATAAAGCGTCTGCTTTTTGATCTTTGACCGCTTGAGCTGCCAAAACCATCGAGGAATCCTTTTTCTTACGGATCGCCTTCATCGGCTCATCGGTTCCCAAAATTTCACTTTTAGTATGCACAACTGTAATTCGTTTGGAATCTTGTAAATACTTTTTAATTTGCTCCTGATCACCAAACAACAAAAATTCTAAATCTGAAAATTCATTTCGAGCTCGTTCAACACCCTCAACTACTACTTTGGGAGCATAGTCGCCACCCATCGTATCTACTGCAATTTTCATTTTCTTACCTCATTAATCTAAGCTAGTTTGAGCTTTCATCTTTAAATATGCTCGCAAGACCGGATACCGATTCAATTGGGGATCAACCGTAAATAAAGCCCGCGCTTCTTGGCGGGCGGTAGTTAACATTGCTGTATCAGCAACTGGATCAGCGACTTTAAATTGCGGTAAGCCCGATTGATTTTGACCAAAAAAATCTCCGGCTCCCCGCAACTGAAGATCTTGTTGGGCTAGGCGGAAGCCATCGTTAGTCTCGGTCATAATCTTCAAGCGCTGTAAAGCAGTTTCATTCTTCGGATCCGCCAAGAGAATACAAGTGGCCGTCTGTTGCCCACGACCAATCCGCCCCCGCAATTGATGTAATTGCGATAAGCCAAAGCGCTCAGCATTACAAATCACCATTACGGTAGCATTAGGAACATCAACCCCAACTTCAACAACCGTCGTCGCTACTAAAATATCTAACTCATGGGCTTGAAAAGCGGCCATTACTTCCTCTTTAGCGGTTGAATTCATCTGACCATGGACTAGGCCCACTTGGGCTTGGGTAAAGTGCTTTTGTAATTTTTGCTGAATTTCTTCCGCATTAGCCAAGTCCAACTGCTCTGATTCACTGACGAGGGGTGCGATCACAAAGGCTTGAGCCTTTTGGGCTAATTGAAGGCGCAAAAAGTGCTCCACTTGATCGAGCTTACTCCAACGCAGCCAATAGGTACTAACCGGTTGTCGTCCTTGGGGTAGTTCATCAATCGTTGATAAGTCTAGTTCTCCATAAGCGGTAATCGCCAAGGTCCGGGGAATCGGTGTTGCGGTCATCATCAAAGTGTCCGGAACCGTTCCCTTTTGTCGAAGAGCTCGCCTTTGTTTAACTCCAAAACGGTGCTGTTCATCGATTACCACTAAGCCTAGCTGCCGATAAGTAACTCCTTTTTGAAACAAAGCATGGGTTCCCACAACGATATTCACGCTGCCCTGCTCAATCTGAGCCACTAGTTCGCGATGCTCTTTAGGAGTTAAATCGCCCGTTAACAAAGCAACTTTCATCTGAAAAGGTTGGTATAAGCGCAGCAGTTTTTGATAATGTTGGCGAGCTAAGATTTCTGTGGGAACCATCAGAGCCGCTTGAAAGCCGGCAGTTACGCTGGCAAAAATTGCGCTTGCGGCCACCGCCGTTTTACCACTACCAACATCCCCCTGTAACAAGCGGGCCATCGGTTGTGGCCGACGCAAGTCGGCTAAAATTTCTTTTAAAACTCGGCTTTGGGCCGAAGTCAATTGAAAAGGAAAGCTTTGAATAAATTGGGCAACATAATCACTACTATAATTTTCCACTAAGCCTGGTGCCTGCTGGTCAGAAGACAAACGCAATTGAATTAGGCGGGCTTGATATAAGAACAGTTCCTGAAACTTAGCTGTCCGCCGCGCTGCCTGGGCTTGGGCTTCATCTTGAGGAAAGTGCATCCCAGCAATCATCTGTCTGGCGGTTAACAAGTGATACTTAGTTCTAATATTTACGGGTACTGGATCTTCAATTTGCTGCTGATACTTCTGCCAAGCTGCCGTAATCAACTTCCGTAAATTTTTTTGCGACAGCCGCTTCTTGGTTTGATAAACCTCGGTCATCCCTGTCTGTTCACGTTGCGATAAAACTTTCATCCCTGTCAAAGATCGCTTAGTTTGACTCCAACGGCCGTAAAGTAAAGCCACTTGACCTTCCACAAAGCGATCTTGTAACCACGGCTGATTAAAAAAAGTAACCGGGATAGCTTCATTTTCCACTATCAACCGGACTACTAATAAACTCTTCTTATAACCCAAACGTTTCAACAAGGGTCTACTAGCTACTAGACCCTCTAAAACTAACTTTTCTTGATCTTGAGCTGTTTGAACTGACTTAATAATCAAATCATCATAACGCTTGGGGAAATAATATAATAAATCATAAATCGTTGTGATTCCCAAATCAGCTAGTCCGGCTTGAGTTTTGGGACCTACCCCGGGCAAATAACTGACCGCTTGCATCAGTTCTGACATTGGCTACTCCCTAGATTACTGATCCTTATTCCACTGCAATCAAGTAATGATAAACTGGTTGATCTCCCTGATGAATTTCGCATTCTAATTCGGGGAATTGGTCTGCAATAGCGGATTCTAAAGCTTGAGCTTCTTTAGACTTTCCTTGAGAACCGACTAAGATTGTCACAATTTCGCTTTCTTCGTCAACCATCTGAGCAATAAGCTCAGTTCCCAATTCCAAGATATCAGTGCCATTAGCAACGATCTTGCCATCTACTAAACCAATATAATCATTTTCTTTAATTTCTAAATTATCCAATTTGCTATCACGAACCGCTGTAGTAATTTGCCCACTTTTGACAGTCGTCAAAGCAGCCGTCATATCTTCTTGGTTACTTGCTAAATCCGCCGTCGTATCAAAAGATAATAGAGCTGTCATGCCTTGGGCAATCGACTTACTTGGAACAATTGCGGTCGGAATCTCCACCACTTGACTAGCCTGTTGAGCGGCCATCACAATATTCCCATTATTTGGTAAAATCAGGACCCGCTGGGCATTAGTTTCTTTAATCGCGGCCACAATATCCTGAGTTGAGGGATTCATGGTTTGTCCCCCGCTAATAATGTTCGTGACTCCCAGGCTCTTAAAAAGCTTCTGCAAGCCTGCTCCCGAAGCAACCACGATAATTCCATAATCTTTTTGCGGTTGAGAAGCTTGGGGCTTTTCCGTTTCAACAATTGACTCGTGCTGAATCCGCATATTATCAATCTTAATTTTACTTAAGGCTCCATAACAGCGCCCGTAAGTAAAAATCTTTTGTGGGTGTTGTGTATGCACATGAACTTTAACAACTTCCTCATCAGCAACGACTAACAAGGAATCTCCTAGTTCACTTAAATGTTCCCGAAAACCTTGGTAATCAAATAATTCCTTGCTTGTAGGATCTTGTCCCAATTGGACCATCATTTCCGTACAAAAACCATTCTTAATATCCGCCGTCGTAATATCAGCGGTTGTAATCTGATTTTGCTGGACAGATTGGCGGTGAGCCGCATTAAGCATTTCGTCCATTTCATCTTCATCGGGTTGATAGTGATCCTTGGAAACAACTTCACCACCCAGAGCCTCTACGAAACCTTCGTAAATAAAAACCAAACCTTGGCCACCGGAATCAACGACTCCGACCTCTTTCAAAACTGGTAAAAGTTCCGGGGTTTGCGCCAACGCTGTTTGCGCTCCTTCTAAAGCAGAGACCATCACCGTTGTGGCATCGCTGGCCTGATTACCAACTGCTTGAGCTTGAACGCTAGCTTGTTTTGCAACTGTTAAAATTGTCCCTTCAACCGGTTTCATCACAGCTTGATAAACAGTCTTAACTCCATCAGCCAAGGCTTGAGCTAAATCCAAGGAGTTTAAAGTGGCCTTTCCTTGGACACTTTTAGCAAAACCACGAAAAATTTGCGAAGTAATTACTCCCGAATTACCCCGAGCTCCCATTAAAAGTCCTTTAGCTAAATACTGGGCCAATTCACCCACATTTTCTGATTCAGCCTCATTAACGGCTTTATAACCCGATTGAAAGGTTAAATTCATATTCGTACCGGTATCTCCATCAGGGACCGGGAAAACATTTAATGAATTAACAAATTGCGCATTCTGTTTTAAATAACGCGATGCCAGCCGCACCATCGTTCTAAATTCACTCGCTGTAATTGTTTTAACAACTGACAATTGCTATTCTCCTCCAACTAATCTTCTTCTAGGATTTTAACACCTTGGACAAAGACATTAACTTTTGCAGTCGGTGCTCCGAGCATGGTTTCTAAGTTATACTTCACTCGATTTTGAACATTGCGTCCCACCTCAGAAATCTTCACACCGTATCCAACAATAATATAAACGTCAACAACCGTCCCAGATTTTTCCTGGCGGACAACGACACCCTTCGTATAATTCTCCCGCTTTAAAATTCCGTTAACTCCATCACGAAGTTGATTCTTGCTAGCCATACCCACAATTCCATAGATATCCGTGGCAGCACAGCCAACAACGGAAGCAATTACTTCGTTGGAAACTTCAACTTGACCGAACTTAGTCTTAATTGATATTGCCATCGAAAACACCTCGATTCCTAATCGTATCAATATTAAATTTTATCATAGCCCCTAGCTTTGCGAAAGAGAAAGAACAACCTTCAGCCTGTCAAGTAATTTCACTTGCAATTACTCTTGCATTCTAATTTTGAAAATGGTACTATCACAAGAGTGTTATATCAACAGAAAGTTTATCTAGGACAAGGAGGTTTGTCCCGTGGCTAAAGATTTTATTACTGGTAAGAAGACTACTTTTGGTAACAAGCGTTCCCACGCCTTGAACTCATCACGGCGTTCATGGAAAGCTAACTTACAAAAAGTGCGGATTTTAGTTGATGGTCAACCAAAGCGCGTCTGGGTTTCTGCTCGGACATTAAAGTCTGGTAAAGTAACTCGAGTTTAATTTTAAATTTCGAGTTTAATTACCAAAAAAGAATTGGGATATTCAATCCCAATTCTTTTTTTATGGCTTGGAAGTCGGAATCGCTGCTAAAATTTCCTGATTTAAGTGGGGACCGGCCGCAATAATATCTTGATCGGTGGGTGTAGTCTGGAAATCAAATTCCTGTCCACTTAAAGTCAAGAATTGAACGCCCGCTTCTTGAGCGAAAGCTAAACCAGGTAGTAAATCCCAAGGTTTCATAGCGCTCTTATTAATCATTCCATCAATTTCTCCCTTAGCCAAAGCCACCATCCCTAAGGAAGCACAACTCATGGTTTTGAGAGTGCGAGCTTGCCGCATAATCTCCATTGAATGCGCCCGATTCTGAGTCAAAAAGTCAAAACGACAACCCAAGGCGCTGTCTTCTAGAGAACGATCTGGTCGAGTTGCTAGCGGTCGATTGTTGACAAAACAACCTTCTCCTGCCAAAGAATGATAAAGTTTATGATCCATAACATCATAGATATAACTGATCTTCCCCTGACCAGCAGCATAGACACTCAAAACAATCGCAAAATCTTTTTTAAAATAAACCAAGTTTGAGGTTCCATCAATAGGATCAATCACCCAAGTTAAATCATCGACTTCAACTTGGGTCTGATTACCATAACCTTCTTCACTAATAATCGCCGCTTGCGGAAATTTCTTTCTAATCATTGTTGTTAAATACTGTTCGATAGATTTATCAATATTCGTGACAAAATCATGAGCATTAGCCTTCGTGTCAATTTCCAATTTTTGCTGTAATTTATTCTGTACCATTTCTCCAGCAGTCAAAACCCACTGTTGGGCCCAAAAATCGATCTGATAAAAATTCATTACAAATTCCTTTCTTCCTAAACAATAATTCCCCACATATAAAGTAAGGTTCCCAGAACCAATAAACCAATAATCAAAGATACAACATGTTTTCCATTCGTCTTTTTTAAGTACCAATAACAAGCATAAGTTAATAAAATTGGGAGCAAATTAGGTAATATCTTATCCAGCATTGATTGAAAGTTGAGGGTTGTTCCTTTGGCCAGCTTTAACTTAATCCCTAATTGTAAATGAACATTGCTGACCACCAAGGCTGCTACAACCACTGTCCCCATGGCGTTAGCAGCTGTCGAAAAGCGTTGAATAGCGGTCTTACTATTGGAATTACTTAATAGAGACACTCCTCGTTCATAGCCTTCTTTTAAGCCGAACCATTTCAAGGGAAACCACAAAGCGTTGATCATAAGAAACATCACGATTGGTCCTAGAATACTCCCTTTAGTCGCTAAAGTAGCTCCGATACTGCCACAAATAGCTAACCAAGTATAACTTAAAATACTATCTCCTAAACCCGCTAGAGGACCCATCAAACTGACCTTAGTGTTGCTGACAATTTCCTTATCATCATCGGCAGTCTTTTCTTCCAAAGCCATGGAAGTCCCAATCAAAAGGAAAAAAGCCACGTGGTGCGTAATAACATACTCTAAGTGCCGTTGCATGGCTTCTTTACGCGCCTCTAAAGAAGCTTCACGATACTTCTTACGTAAGAAAGGCAACATGGAATACAAATAACCTAAGTTGCCTCCCCGCTCGGTATTTCCTGACATGGACAAAGTTTGCATTCGCCAAAATAAATGCTTAATGTCCTTCTTACTCATTAGGTTTTGATCTTTTTCACTCATAGGTCGTAGTCCTCCGCATCATCATCGTCCAATTCTTCTGCTCCAGTTCCAGTTTCTTCGACTTGCACAGTTGAAGTTTGCTGATTTGAACGAGCGGTCATCATTAAATCGTAGAAGTAAGCCACTACAATTCCTAACATCGCAATTCCCAGTGTTGGAACTTTAATATAGGCACAAAAGACATAGCCAATCAGTAAAAAGACCCAAGATTGTTTCTTAATTAGCATCCGTAACAACATCGCAAAACCTACGGCAGCTACTAACTTCGATGAAACGTTCAAGCCATCTAAAACATTTTTAGGAATAAATTTTAAAATTTGGTTAACTACTGGAACACCAAAAAGAGTCACAATAAAGATTGGCACAAACCGAGTCAAGCCCATGATTAAACCACCTGACCAATGGAGCAGAGAAATCTTTTTCGAAAAAAGTTCTCCTCGTTCGGCAACTGCATCAGCGGCATGAGCTAAACCAATATTTAGCGTTAAAGCCACGATATTTAATTGTTGAACTAAAATTGCTGAAGGCATGGCAACCGCAATTCCGGTCGCAATTCCTCCCTTGGCCATGACCCCAATTGAAACTCCAATAATTGAACCCGCGATAATATCCGGTGGAGTATACAGACCCACGTTATTAGTTCCCAACCACATTAATTCTAAAGCAGCGGCAATCGCGATTCCTTGAGTTAAATCACCACAAATTAAAGCAGCTCCAGTTCCTGCTAATAACGGCTTTTGGAAACCCAAATGAAATGCTTTACCGTCGATCATACAAAAGCTCCCCCAGAGGGCTAATAACAATGCTCTTAAAAACATAATTGCCTTCAATCCTTTCCGCTCATTGCCCGAGCTTGGTCTAGTGTAAAAGCTTCAGTAAATCTTTTTTTTCATCCCGCGGAACCGTTTGAATTGTTAGCTTGACTTGCTGTTCACCCAATTTGCGAAAAGCGGCCTGTTCTGCTGCAGTTGCGCTAACGGCCTTCGAAATAATTTCGCGTTCTGGCATCCTGCGCATCCCTCCAACAATAATTTCTGAAATAGGAAAACCCCCTGCGACAAGATCTTCTGCTGTGATCGGATTAGTTAATAAAAGTAAGGTACGGCGTTTAATTTGCGCTCGTTGCATGACATGTTGAAAGCGAGCCGAGGAAAAAACTTTCACCTTAACATCGACTGGTGCAGCTACACTCACCATCGTCTTGCGCATTTCATCTTGGCTAACAGCATCATCGACAATTAAAACTTGCTCAATTTGATAATCCTTTAACCAAGTTGTCGCTACCTGTCCATGAATCAATCGATCATCGATTCGAACTAACTCTACTGCCATCTCATAAATCCTCCTCATCATTAGATCCAAGTCTAGCTTGAAATTGCTGCCATTTAGCTACTTCATCAATAACTGGCACCTGCCAATTTGTTGTTAGCTGCTGGCTGACAATGCCAAGATCAGTTTGTCGATGGGTCAAGATTTCCAAAATCAATCCCAAAGTAAAACCAGAAAAAACTGCCACATTCAAAGGTGTTTGCAAAGCAAACTGCGCGGCAGCATTGGTTGGAGTTCCACCATCTAAATCAGTCAAAATAAGTAATTCTTCTTGTCCTAAAACTTCTTGAGCTTCTTGATATTTAGCAATTAAAGTTTCCAAATTTTCTCCCGGATATAAGCCTACCGTTTGAACTTGTTCTTGCGGTCCCGCAATCATAATTGCTGAATTCAAAGCCTCTTGAGCCAGATTACCGTGACTTGCTAAAATAATCCCCCAAGTATTTTCCTGTTTACTCACGAATCGCTTTTCCTCCTCAAAGATCAAAATGATACCGTTTACGAATAACATGTTAGCGATTTCTTAAAAAAATGTCAATCATTCATGTGACAAATTTGTTATTAATAATAATTGCGAAAAAACTTTGCCGCAGATTTCAAACTATTAAAGTTTAAAAAATTCATTAACTTTAAAATTCTTACTTTGCTTTTAATTTCTGGTTTTAATAATATGCTAATAAATGCTACTCAAGTTATTTGCAAAGAGTAGATCTTCTTTTTTCTTCAGTCTTGGTAAATTTTATTTTTCAACTTTCCTAGCCACTTAACCTTAACAAAATTTGTTAGATAAAGTTTTATTACACTATCTCCCCAAATAAAAAACGTCGGGAAAAACCAAATTTTCCAGACGTTTTTTGAATTAAATAATCTTTACTAAAACCCTTACTTTTATGAAAACTAGCTATTTTGATCGCGACTTTGAATGACTGCCATGACTCCGGATTGAAATTCAAAATCAACTGTGGACCGAACAAACTCGTTACTCGACCAAGAAATTGGTCGCTGTACACTGGCGTCATGGAGGCAATACTTAGCATCAAAAATCGTAAAATGCTCAACCGGTGTAAGATTGAAAAAACCTAAATACTTCATTGAAGCTAACTTAGTTATTTGATATTTTCCCGGTAAATAATAGCTAATAGAATTACCAGCATCTAGAAGTTCTAATTTAGGAATGTCTTGTTTCCGAGGTAAATCCAGGGGCAGAAATAAATTAATCAATTCGTGATCAATTCGTCCGCCTAAGGCGCCATAAATCCGAACATGTTGCGCTTTTAAATCTTCTAACGCAATTTGAACTCCCAATTGAGAATCTGTAAAGTCCTTCACAGGATTAGCATATCGAATATCGGGACAATTTTCTTCTAATTGAATTTTTTCTTTAGAAGTTAAAGAATCAAAGTCGCCAGCACTAACTTCCGGAATGATCTTTTGATTTAATAAGCTAATATTGCCATGATCTAGACCGATCCAAGGTCCTTCTATGGACCGAAAGTCCTCTTTTTGAGCCTCCGGAGCGCCTAATAATAAATTAACAATCGGATAATTCATCTTATTACTGAACCGCCTTTTTTAAACTTCCAATCCTTTGAGCTAGATCATGACCAAAGACATAAGAACCGGCTACAAAAATATCTGCTCCCGCTTGGCGACAGGAAACTATCGTTTGTTCGTTAATTCCACCATCAACTTCTAAACGATAAGTTAACCCTTCTTCCCTGCGGAAATCAGCAAATTGTTTGATTTTACCAGTCATTGCCGGAATAAATTCTTGACCACCAAAACCTGGATTAACTGTCATCACCAAGACATTATCCACCAGAGGTAATAAATCCACTACGCTATAAAAACTGGTTCCTGGATTTAAAACAATTCCGGCTTGAACGCCTTGAACTTTAATCTCCTGAATCAGACGATAGATATGTTTGGTACTTTCTACATGAACATTAATCAAGCTCGCTCCTGCTTGCAATACCGGTTTAAGGTAGTCTTCCGGACAAGCAACCATTAAATGGGCGTCCAAGGGGAGATCAACCGTTCGATGGACGTCTTGCATTATCGCTGGACCAAAGGATAAATTAGGCACAAAAACTCCATCCATCAAATCAATATGCAGTAAGTCGGCCCCCCCTTGTTTAGCAGCAATTAAATCTTTTTCCAAATGCAAAAAATCGGCACTTAAAATTGAGGGTGCTATTTTCCCTGATTGCATACATTTATCCCCTTTTAGTTGATTTTTTCTGATAAATTGGTCGTTCCTCTTTTAATTCTGCTTGAAATTGACAATAATTTTGGTAACGTCGGGCTTTAATTTGTTCTTGGGCCACAGCCTCTTTAACTGCGCAGCCCGGTTCGTTTAAATGTAAGCAACTGCGATATTTACAATCCTTACCATAGGTGACAAACTCCGGAAAAAATTGAGGTAATTTGACCGAATCGACTTGCTGCCAAGCTAAGGATGAAAAGCCCGGTGTATCAGCGATTAATCCTCCCGCGTAAGGATATAAGGTCACTTTTCGAGTCGTATGTTTACCGCGATTTAAACTCGTTGAAATTTCAGCAGTTTCTAAATTAAGTTCAGGACACAAATAATTTAGCAAGGTTGATTTACCAGCACCCGTTTGTCCTGCGAGGACAGTCTCGCGCCCCGTCAATCTTTTTTGAAAACTGGCATGATCTTTGCGAATTTCACTCGTACTAAAGACCAGATAACCCCATTTTTGATAATCTTGAAGTTCAATCTTTAAATTTTCAGCTGCTGTAGTTGAAAGTAAGTCAGTCTTACTAACGCAAATCAAAGGACGCACCTTTTGGGCCTCTAAAACTACAAGAAAACGATCCAAGAGATTAAAGGAAAACTCTGGCTGAGTACTCGAAATAACCACTAGAGCCTGATCAACATTGGCAATTAACGGGCGCACCAATTCATTAGTTCGAGGATGAATTTTCCGCAAATAATCATCTTCAAAATCTACCCAATCACCAACCACCGGTTTAATCTTTTGTTTTCGAAAATTTCCCCGGGCTCGGGTTCGGATAATTTTTTGGTCAGTAGTCAAGACATCGTAAAAACCACTGAGTGACTGAATAATTTTACCAGTTTGCATAAAACTCCTTAATTGTTCGTGACTGTATCACTAAGTAATACTTTATTATTTTGGATAACCCGAAAGGACCCTTGAGCATTACGATTTAGGGTAAAGGGTAACTTGACTTTCGTTGTATCTTTAATATTTAGACTCTGATATAAATCGCGGATATTATGATTATTATCTTGAAGATAAATTTGGACTGGTGTATTACCTTGATTTTTATCATAAGGGATTGAAATTTCTTTGGTAATTGTCTTAGCAGTTGTTGCATTATCGGCTTCTGAATTGATCCCCACAGATAGATTAATAGTTAAGTCATCTCCCGGCGCCAACTGCGTTCCTGGATCAGGAATTTGACTAATTACAGTATCTGGATCTTCTTTAGATTCGACTTTATTAACAACTAGATTTAAACCAGCCCCGCTAGCGTAACTTTGGGCAGCTTTTAGATTATAACCCAAAATTGATTTTACCTTAACCAAATGGAGCTTGGGTCCTAAGGAAACAGTAACTACAATCTGTTTACGATTGACAACTTGTCGGTGAGCTTTGGTTCCCTGTTTAATAACTAACCCCATCGGAACCTTACTAGAGTAACGATTCTGACGTTTAACCCGCAAATGTTGCTGTTGTAACTTACTTTTGGCTGTCGTATAAGCTAAACCAACAACATCGGGAACGGTCCGCATTTGTGGTCCTTGACTCAAAACTAAACGCACTGGGGCATGATGTTTGAGGCGGACTCCCGTAGCGGGTAAAGAGCGAACTACTTTTCCCTTCTCCACACTTCCACTTACCTGATGGCTTAAAGAGCCGCTTTTCAAACCAACACTAGTTAGCATTTCTTGAGCTTGATGGACACTTAAATTGCTTAGATCAGGAACCGCAACTTCGCGGGCATAAAACCAATAGTAACTTCCACCACCAAGAACACAGGCCAAAAGAAGTCCGAAAATCAGCGTCCACCAGCGTTTTTTTCGCCACCAAGGACGATGGATTGCTTTTACTTCCGCTTGCGGACCGGTTGTTTTTCCAGTCGGACCGTCAGCCACAGCCAAACTAGGTAGAATTTTGGTGGCTTCTAATGCTTGTTCAGCTTTAGTAAGTGCCGATAAGGGGACAAAACGACTTTCCTGAGCTCGATTAGGATCTAAGACCGTCTTCAAATCCGTAATCATTTCTAAAACACTAGCATAACGTTCCGCAGGATCTTTGGCTGTGGCTTTTAAAACTACATTCTCCAAAGCTTGCGGTAATTCCGGTGTTAATTTACCTAAAGTGGGAATTGATTCATTAAAGTGCTGTAAGGCAATCGAAACTGAAGTTGTCCCCTCAAAAGGTAAATGATTAGCTAACATTTCATAAAGAATAATCCCTAAGGCATAAATATCTGATTGGACGGTGGCTCGAACCCCCCGTACCCGTTCAGGAGCCATATACTGAATCGAACCCAAAGTAGAGTCTGTCTGCGTAATAGACTGTTCTCCCAAAGAAATAGCGATTCCAAAATCGGTTACTTTGACATGACCATCGGGCGTTAATAAAACATTTTGTGGTTTTAGGTCCCGATGAATAATTCCGTGTTCATGAGCTACTGCCACCCCTTGAAGAATCTCCAACATAAATTGGACAACTTGGGCATAAGGGAGAGGATAGTTACGATGCAGGTACTGTTTTAGCGTCGGCCCAGGAATATACTCCATTACAATATAGGGGAAATCGTCAGCCGCACTGACGTCAAAAATATTAACAATATATGGACTAGACAATTTACTCATTGCTACCGATTCACGTTTGAAACGTAATTTGATATGCTGATTGTCCTGTAAGCCAAAACGGAGACTCTTTAATGCTACCAAGCGATGTAAAAAGGTATCTTCAGCTAGGTAGACATTAGACATCCCGCCTTCGCCTAAAGTATCACGAATTAAATAACGTTGGGCAATTAAATCCCCTTTATTAATCATCGGGCTTGACCTCACAATGAGCTTGTAAATCTAGGATTAAGACTGTGATATTATCCAAACCTCCAGCTTGATTAGCGCATTTTACCAATAGATCACATTTGGCTTGCGTCGTTAAGGGTTGTGCCAAAATTTCGGCGATTTTGGTCTCAGAGACCATGTTTGTTAGACCGTCACTGCACAATAAAACTTGGTCTTGACTTTCCAGGGTTAGGCGTTTAGCTGTCGGTTCAAGACCGGAAGAAACGCCTAAGCTTTGGGTAATAATATTTTTATTTGGATAGTTCTTAGCTTCCAAGGGAGTAATTGCCCCCGCAACTAAGAGTTCATTAACTAAAGAATGATCAAAGCTTAACTGTTGCAATTGTTGCTCTCGAAACAAATAACAACGACTATCACCCACATTGAGAACCAATAAGTCTGGTTCAACAACTACCGCGGCAACTAAGGTGGTGCCCATCCCTTTAAGATCTAGTTGTTCTTGGGAAGCTTTAATCACTCGGCGATTTTCTACAAGTAAGAGTTCCTTGGCCCAATGAGTGATCGTTTCAATGTCAGCCATCTGGGTTTGCTCGAATGCTGAACCTAGATGTTCGACCACCATTTTCGAAGCGACGTCACCACCCCGGTGACCACCCATTCCATCGGCAACCACAGCCAGAGTAGCACCGGCTTGATTGCTATAAGCCTGGACATAGTCTTGATTATTTTGGCGTTGACGCCCAATATCTGTTTGAAAAGCAACTTGCATCAATTATCTCAACCTCTTTAAACAAGCAATAAAGAATCCATCCGTTTGATAATCATCGGGATAAATTTTCACAAATTGATTGCGATGAATCTTAGATAATTCGAACTGAGTTTGTACTGGAACTAAAGCATAATTAGGATGTTGCTGCAAAAAGTGCTGTACCACCTGTTGATTTTCTTGATCAAAAATTGTACATGTACTATACACTAACAAACCATTAACTTTCAACAACGGTGCTACCGTTTCTAAAATATCCTGCTGAATCTGAGCCAAATGTTCAATATCTGCCAAAGTTTTTTCGTAACGAATCTCTGGTTTGCGGCGCATCAGACCAAAACCCGAACATGGAGCATCGACTAGGATCCGATCAAAACTTGCCGCCGCAAAGACTTCTTGGCTCTTACGAGCATCTAGAGCCTGAGTTTTAATCCGGTCCGTAACTTGTAAGCGCTGTGCATTTTCCTCAATTAAGTGTAACTTTTTTCGGTGTAAGTCTAAAGCCGTAATTTTCCCCGTAGATAAATAGGAAGCTAGATGTGTTGTCTTTCCTCCGGGAGCGGCACAAGCGTCCAAAATTTGCTGATCTTTTTCAACTTGTAAAGCTGGAGCTACCAACATCGAACTCTCATCTTGGAGCGTGAATTTTCCGGCTTGAAACAACTCATTTTGACTCCAAGAACCACCATGGGTTGTGACTAAACCAATTGGGCTTAAACTACTTGCACTAACATCAAAGCCTTGGTCTGTCAACTCTTGTTGCAAACTAGCTACCATTGTCTGTTCTAAATTTACTCGCAAAGAATTCCTCGGAGCTTGATTCAAACTAGCTAAAATAGATTTTGTTTTCTCTAATCCAACTTGTTTTTCCAGCTGGACGACAATCCATTCTGGAACACTTGCCTGAAGACTTAACTGTTTACTAGTCGACAAATCGGCAGCCATTTGCGGTCGGCCATGGCGTTGAAGATTACGTAACACCGCTGTAACCAACTTAGCTGCTCCCGGATTTTCAACCTCTTTGGCAATTTGGGTAGCATCGTAAAAAATGGCCCGTTCTGGAATTCGATCTAAATAGTACATCTGATAGACGGAAATTCGTAAAAGGTTACGTAAAAACGGAGCTAATTTTTTATGGGGATTTAAATATTTTTGTAAATAATAATCGATGGTTAATTGATGTTGCAAACTTCCATAAACTAGCTGGACTAAGAGTCGACCATCAGCGGCGGAGAAGGCTTGTCCTTTTAAACAATTATTCAACAAAAGATTGGAATAACCGGCCTGCGAATTTACTTGCTGCAGAATTTTACTTGCCCAGTAACGGGGATTATTGGTCAATGATTTGGTCACCAACTTGAATCTCCCTTCCTTGGCCATTTAAAAAGGCCTGAACTGGCATTATCTTTTTACCTGCCGGTTGCAATTGTTCCAAATATAAAACAGTTTGTTGACCAACAGCAATTGCTAGTTCATTTTTAGTTCGGACAACTACTTGTCCGGGTTCTTTAGTAGTCGTTTGGTCCCCCACTTTGGTCGCAAAAACTTTAACTCGACTACCTAAGAGCGAGAAGTAAGCTCCCGGTTCAGGATTTAAACCGCGAACTTGGCGATTGATCTGGAGGGCTGAATTTTGAACTTGAATAACTTCTTCTTCCGGACTTAAATTGGGAGTAATAGTTACCAAATCTGCTACTTGTTCTTGGCGTGAATTAGTCCCCGCCAAAACCTGGGGTAAGGTCTCTAATAATAAATCTCGCCCTAAATCACTCAAGCGCGCGAATAAATCACCGGCTGTATCAGTGGCGCTAATTGGAGTTGCCACTTGACTAATAATATCACCAGCATCCATCTGCGCAGCCATATACATAATTGTGACCCCTGTTTCTTGGTCGCCATTCATAATTGCCCGTTGAATCGGTGCTCCCCCACGATTGCGAGGTAATAAAGAACCATGAACGTTTAGAGCGGCTAATCGAGCAGCCTTTAATAAGCTCGTAGGCAAAAATTGTCCAAAAGCAGCTGTAATTATTAGATCCGGCTGTAGCTTGATTAAGCCTTGCAATTCTGGACTTCCGCTTAATTTAGCCGGTTGATAGACCTTTAGGCCGTGTTCTTCGGCGTATACCTTGACTGGACTAGCTTGGAGTTTATGCTTGCGTCCAACGGCCTTATCTGGCTGAGTTACAACAGCCATAATCTCATAGTTTTGGGCTAATAATCCGGCCAAAATATTGACCGCAAAGGGTGGGGTTCCCATAAAAATAACTTTCGTCATATATCTACTCCATTTTCTGTGGTTCATTGTCAATACTTACTAAGTAGCCATGGCGGCTTTCCACTTGAACATTATTAGTTATCTGTCTAATTAACTGTAATAAGGGTGGATTTTGCCGATACTTGACTACTAATTGATAATAATACCGATTTTTAATTCGAGCAACCGTCGGTTCGGTGGGTCCTAACAAAACTTCCCGCTTCTGCAAAACTGGTTTAATTTGTTGAGCCAATTGATAAGCTAACTTTAGCGCTGCAGCTCGCTGACGATGGGAAATTGTCAGTTTAATTAGATAAAAATAAGGGGGATATTGGGCCTGATGGCGAAAATTCATTTCTTTTTGGTAAAAACGTTCATAATCTTGTCGCGCCGCTAACTGAATCGCATAATTATCCGGATTATAAGTTTGAATTACCACCCGACCCGGCTTTTGATCACGACCGGCCCGACCGCTAACCTGCGTTAATAGCTGAAAAGTTCGTTCACTTGCCCGAAAATCACTGCTTGCAAGTCCTGTATCCGCATTAATTACTCCCACTAAAGTAACATTGGGAAAATCTAAGCCTTTAGCAATCATCTGCGTTCCCAATAAAATATCAGCTTCTTGTTGACCAAAGCGGTTTAAGAGCCGGCGATGACTCCCCTTCCGTGCCGTAGTATCATTATCCATCCGAATTATCCGCGCGCTAGGTAGGGCTTCTTGGAGTTCTTGCTCCACTTTCTCTGTCCCCGTACCACTAAAACGGAGCTTCCTGCTACCACAATGGTCACACTTTTGAGGAATCGCACAATGGTAGCCACAATAATGACAGAGCAACTGCTTATTTTGGAGATGAACGGTTAAAGAAATATCGCAATTCGGACATTGAGGCACCTGCCCACAAGTTCGACATAACAAAAAATTTGAAAAACCTCGTCGATTAAGCAGTAAAATTGCCTGTTCTTTTTTTTGTAAACAAAATTGTAAGTTTTGAATCAGCGGCTGTGATAAATCTAATTGCACTGATAAATTATAACTTTCCCGCAGATCAACTATTTGAACTGGGGGCAGTGGCTGCTGGTGCACTCGTTGAGTTAATTGAACTAATTGGTAAAGCTTTTTTTGCCCGCGAGCCCGAGACTCCAAGCTGGGGGTAGCACTTCCCAAAACCACGGGGCAGTGTGCATAACGCCCCCGCCATAGGGCGACTGACCGGGCATGATAGCGGGGATTATCTTCTTGTTTATAACTACTTTCGTGTTCTTCATCAATAACAATAATTCCCAAATTCTTTAATGGAGCAAAAACCGCCGATCGGGCACCGACGACAACTGTGGCTTGCCCCAATTGGATTCGCTGCCATTCATCATAACGTTCTCCTTGAGATAAGCCGCTATGTAAAACGGCTACTCGAGAACCGAAACGCCCTTGGACTTGAGCCACCATCTGCGGGGTCAAAGAAATTTCCGGGACCAGCATCAAGGCTGTTTTGCCCTGTTGCAAAAAATATTGCATAGCCTGTAAATAAATCTCCGTTTTGCCACTTCCCGTAACTCCTTCTAGCAGAATTGGCTTTGCTTGCGCTTGAATGATCGTCTGATAGGCCTGTTGCTGCTGTGCAGTAAGGGTTCGAGCTTGCGTATTGACAATGGGTCCAGTATCCGGTTGGCGCCATTGAACTACTTTATCTTTGGTAAAGTAGCCCCTTTTGACAAGCGTATTCGCGGTTGCCGCACTGATCTGATATTTTTGTTCTAATTCCTGATAGCTAATTTGTTTGAGTTGGGGATGATCCCAAAAGAACTGCATCAGTTGTTGCTGTTTGCTTGCTCGACCACTTAGAGTCATTAGTAATTCTTGATAGTTAAGCGACTTCCGTTTTAAAACCAATTGCTGACGATGATGGGCCTGGTTGGCAACTTGATAATTAACTTCAATTAAACCCTGATTTTTCCATTTGGCCAATTGTTGTTGCGCCAAAGCAGTCGTCGGAAAAGGGATTATCGGTCGCCCTTGAAATAAAGAAGAAGCTTGGATTGCTGACGTTTGGGCAACCGCGACCTTTTCAACTTTAGACCGCATAACTCCCGGCAGCATGGTCTGTAAACAGGAAATCCAAAAGGAAAAGCTTTCTTGGGTCAACCAACTAGATAAGGCCAATAATTCGGAATTCAATACTGGCGTTAAGTCTAAAACATGATGAATAGGTTTGACCTGGCGTTTAAATTGGGAAGTTTCCAAAACTTGAATAACAAAGCCGACAACGAGTCGTTTCCCTCGACCAAAGGGGACTACTACCCGAACTCCAGGAACAACCACGCTTTCTAGTAGCTCAGGAATTAAATAATCATAGCTATGGTTTGTCTGTTGAGTTGGTACATCAACCACCACTTGGGCATACAAAGAGCTGTCAGCCTCCTTTTTTATGAAAAAAAATCCATTAGAATCCCAAGGTCCTAATGGAAGTTACCGTTCAAAACTCCAAATTTAAGATTGAAGTTTCTCTTGTTTATTTTCAGCCATTAATTCTTCTGCTTCCGCTGTCCGTTCAGAAAGAATCGAATCAGGATTGATATCAACTTTTTGATCCGCAATTTCTTCTAACGCCTGTCCGACTGAACGCGGTGACTTGTAATTCGACAACATTTTAGTGTCCCCATTTTCTAACTCATGGGATCTCTTAGCAGCTAAAATAGCCAAAGAATAACGTGAATCGACTTGATTTAATAACTTATCAATCGAAGGATATGAAATCATTTATTTATCTCCAATCATTTTTCGATAACTATCAATTACCCGGGGAACTCGCAAATGTTCACTTTGCACAATCTGATTAATCCGAGCTACTGCTCGGGGAACTTGGTCATTAACCACCGCATAATCGTAGTTCGACATCATCTTAATTTCTTCGCGGGCCTTAGCCATCCGCTTATCAATTGTCGCTTGATCTTCTGAACCTCGTCCGGTAATTCGATGCCGGAGACTTTTTAGGTCCGGCGGAGTCAAAAAGATAAACACTCCATCAGGCATCTTTTGGCGCACTTGCATAGCTCCATTAACTTCAATCTCTAGGAAAACATCCCAACCACTATCCAATGTTTCCTGAACATATTTTAAAGGTGTTCCATAGTAATTATCAACATATTGCGCATATTCCAGCATTCCGCCTTGGGCAATCTGCTCTTCAAACTGGGCTCGCGTTCGGAAAAAATAATCAACACCATCTTGCTCGCCGGGACGCTTCTCTCGAGTCGTCATTGAAACTGAATATTTAAAATGATTCAAAGAACCCTCACGTAACATTGCTTTCCGCACAGTTCCTTTACCTACTCCCGACGGACCAGATAAAACAATCAGCATTCCTTTTTCCACCAACACGCATCCACCTTTAACAAAAATAATATAATTACTATATTGCAACAATTTTAGCAAATTTTCAAGATTGTAAGGCTATTTTTCCAAATCTAACTGCGGATGAGCTAATTTTAATAACTCATGAGCATGTTGTTTGGTAATGGCTGTAACTTTGGTTCCCTCTAACATTTCGGCAATTACTTCCACTCGTTGGCGTGGTTTTAAAATTTGAATTGTTGTTCGCGTGCTTTGATTTTGCACCTGTTTGGCAACCAAGTATTGCTTATCACTTACTGCAGCCACTTGCGGAAGGTGGGTAATACAAAGAACTTGAATCTGCTGGGCAATTTGGGCCATCTTTTCACCAATTGCCTGCGCTACGCGACCACTAACCCCAGTATCAATCTCATCAAAGATCAAAGTTCCAACAGGCTGATACTGGGCCAAAACGGTTTTCAAAGCCAGCATTATGCGCGCCAACTCACCTCCAGAAGCAATTTGAACTAATGGTTGAAAATCGGTTCCAAGATTGGTTCGCAAGTAAAACTCGACTCGTTCTTGACCCCAAATTGTAAATTTTGTGGGGATTAAACGCACCTTGAACTCGGTATGTGCCATATACATGGCCCGTAATTGTTGCGCCACTTTCCTTTCCAATCGATGAGCAATTTGGGTCCGAATCTGCGTTATCTTTTGCGCCGCTGCGGTTAAAATTTCCGTTTGTTGCGCCAACTTCCGTTCTAAAGCTTGCGGATCTTGAACTTGAGCCTGTAATTGTTCTAATTGTTGTTGCGCCTGATCACCAAAGGCCAACACGGCAGCAATATCAGCCCCATACTTCTTCTCCAAATTTCGAATCACCTGTAACCGCTGTTCAATTTCTGGTAACTGCGTCGGATCATAGTCTTGCAATTCTAACTTCTGAGCTAACTGCTCTTGGCTATCTTGCAAATCATAGTAAGAGTTTTGGAAAACTTGGGTCAACTGTTCATATTCCGGCGCATAGGGCGCGATCTTCTGGAGCAATTTAACTACCTCCGCCAATCGATCAACTAAATTTGCCGGACTCTGCGCTAGCAGCTGATAGGCGCTTTGTAAATTATCATGAATCATCACAAAATTAGCCAGTTGTTGTTGTTGAGCCTGCAACTGTTCTTCTTCTCCGACTTGTAAATTGGCTGCAGTAATTTCTTGAACTTGAAATTGCAAAATATCAATCTGTTGCGCTTGTTGCTGTTGATTAGTCTGCAAAGCTCTTGCCTGCTGTTGCAGTTGTTGATACTTTTGATACTCAACTTGATAACTAGCCTGCAAACTACCTAAATCTTGGGCACCAAATTGATCCAAAGTCGCCGTATGAATTTTAGGATCCAAAAGGCTTTGACTCTGATTTTGTCCCGAAATATCAACCAATAACCGCCCTAATTCTTTCAAGGTTCCCGCTGTCACCAGTTGATCATTCACCCGACATAAATTACGACCATTACTGTGCAATTCTCGTTTAATAATTAAAGACTGTTCTTTAAAGTCCCAACCCTGTTCTTCACAAAAATTTTGAATTGGCTTTTGGTTTGGGGCATTCCAAATGAACAATCCTTGAATGACCGCTTTGGAACAACCCTGACGAACCGCTTCACTACGAGCCCGCTGGCCTAAAAGTAAGCTAACCGCATCCAAAATAATTGATTTACCAGCACCAGTTTCTCCAGTTAAAGCATTGAGTCCATTATGAAACTGAATATCGACTTGCTTAATAATCGCAAAATCTTGAATAATTAATTCCTGTAACATTCCTGTACCTCAAGGACCTACTTAGCGTAGTTGCGCATAAGCTTGGGTCAAAACCTGCTCCAGATCAAGCTGGGGATTCATTTTCCCTACTTGATTTCGTAAGCGAAGATGGAGTAAGAATTCAATATTTCCCGAACCGCCAGTAATTGGAGAATAATCTAAATCACAGACATCATAATGTTGTTCTAGAGCAAACTGGGTGATCATTGTGAGAACTTGACGATGAACTTGGGGATCCCGGACAATTCCGTGTTTTCCTACATTTTCTGGTCCCGCTTCAAATTGCGGCTTAACTAGACAAACCACATCATGATCGGGCAATAAGATTTGACGCAGCGGCACCAAAATCAACTTTAAGGAGATAAAAGAAACATCCGTCATCGCAAACTCGGGCAGTCCGAGTTGAAAATCTTCCGGTTGGCTATAACGAAAATTAACTCTTTCCATCACTTCAACTCGCGGATCATTGCGTAATTTCCAGGCCAATTGGTTATAGCCAACATCCAAAGCGTAAACTTTTCGAGCTCCATTTTGTAAGGCTACATCCGTAAAACCGCCAGTTGAAGCGCCAATATCCAAGCAGAGACGATCTTTTAAATCTAATTGAAAAACTCGCAAAGCCTTCTCTAATTTATAAGCTCCCCGACCCACATATTGTTCATGGGCTAGTTGTTTGAGATGTAAGACAGTAGTTGCAGCAATCTTTTCTCCCGGTTTATCTAAACGCAAATTATTGTTATCGTAAACTTGTCCGGCCATGATTGCCCGGCGGGCCTGTTCTCGAGAGCCGGTTAATTGCTGTTGAAAAACTAAAACATCAACGCGTTCTTTTTTCAAATTATTACTCCTGTTTAAAGTAGTCCAAGCTGCTATCTAACAAGCTAGTATCTAACTGCAGAGCTTGTAATTGGCGCTGGGCTTCTCGGATTAATTCTTGTAGTTTCTTTTGGGCTTGGGAAATCCCCAAGAGTTGCGGGTAAGTATTTTTACCAGCAACAGCATCTTTTCCCACTGCTTTGCCCATTGCTTGCGAAGTACTTTGTAGATCCAATAAATCATCGTAAATTTGAAAAGCAATTCCATAAGAGCCTGCAAACTGCTGCAAATGCTGTCTTTGACTTGAGTTTGCTTGCGCACAAAGAGCCCCCATCAAAACAGAAGCTTGGAGTAAGGCTCCCGTTTTTTGGGCATCTAATTGGCGAATTACGGGATAATCTAAAGTTCGACCTGTATTAATAATATCTAACATTTGTCCCGCCACCATGCCTTGGGGACCAGCAGCTTGGGATAAAGTTTGAATTAGGGCGCTTTTTAAGCTTGAGTCTAAATTATTATCACTCAGCCAAAAAAAAGCTTGCGTCAATAAAGCATCTCCAGCTAAAACTGCCCGGCCGACGGAGAAATACTTATGGTTAGTTAATTTACCCCGGCGATAGTCATCATTATCCATTTCCGGTAAGTCATCATGAATCAAAGAATAAGTGTGAATTAACTCGATTGCCCCGAAGATTCGCAAATAAGGTTTTAAGTCCACTTGTGCTTGAAAAGTCTTTAAAGTTGCTAAGGCTAATAGCGGGCGCAATCTCTTCCCCCCGGCATCAAGCGAGTACAACATTCCCTCCCGCAATTCGGCCTGCTTAACTTCGCGGCTAATTTGTTCATGGAGATATCGATTTATTTGCGGACGCCAACTAGTACAAAACTGGGTAAAATCTTCCATTAAGCTTCATCCTTAGAGGAACTATCGAGTTGAAAGTCAGATTCTTGACCATTCGTATCCATTACTTTAGTTAACTTTTGTTCAGCTTGTTTTAAGGTTTGGTCAAGTTCTTGGATTAACTGCATTCCCGTTTGGAACTTAGTCATTGCTTGTTCCAGAGGAACATCCCCTTTTTGTAACTGGTCAACAATCTCTTGCAATGTTGCCAAATTATCTTCAAAACTTTTTTTATTAGCCATGATCTGACTCCTTACTATTTTCTACCTGAGCTTCAATAACGCCATCTTGGAGTTTGATGGTCAAAGGCAATTTAAGCTGCAACTTGGCCACTTTCGTCAAGGGTTGTCCAGCTTGTGAAACAACAGCATAACCTCGTTGTAATGTTTTTAAAGGACTTAAGTTATCTAAGTTCTTAATTAAATTACCTACGTTTTGCCTTTGTTGGCCCAAATAATGATCATAATTCAGCTGTAAGTTATTTTGTAACTGTTGAACTTGCTCTTGCAATGGTGAAATCTTCGGCTGTGTATATTGCAATGATTGCTGCAGGATTCGCCAATGTTGACGTTGGGTTTGGATAAGCTGCATCGTTTGCGTTTCTAATTTGGTCGTTAACTGATCCACCCGCTGCAAATAATCTTGGTAGAGCGTTTGCGGATGTTGAAATAAATAACTTTGTTGGTAGATATCTAATTGTTGGCGCTTATGTTGCAAGTAAACACGGACCGCTTGTAGAAGGTTGGTTCGCAATTGTTGCAAATCAAATAACAATTGCTGTAAATCCGGCGTAGCCAGTTCCGCCGCTGCCGTCGGCGTTGGCGCCCGTAAGTCGGCCACTAAATCAGAAATCGTCGTATCAGTCTCGTGACCAACCGAAGAAATCACGGGAATCTGCGAAGCCAAAATTGCTCGCGCAACCCGTTCTTCATTGAACGGCCATAAGTCTTCAATTGAGCCTCCACCTCGACCCATAATAATAGTATCAAAGTTTCCCAGTTCATTTACTCGGGCCAACTGTTGCACTAGGCTATCTGCAGCCTGCGTTCCTTGGACTTGCGTAGGAAAAAGGACTAATTGAACAATCGGAAACCGTCTTTGGACCGTGGTTACAATATCGCGTAAAACCGCTCCTGAAGGACTAGTAATCACCGCAATGCGCTGTGGAAACTTAGAGATTAGACGTTTGGGTAAATTAAAAACGCCTTCTTCTTGTAATTTAGTCTTTAACTGCTCAAAGGCTTGATATAAAGCACCAACTCCATCAGGCTGCATTGTATCAACATAAATTTGATATTGTCCACTAGCCTCATAGAGACTTACGTAACCACTAACTAAAACTTTCATTCCCTCTTCGGGACGAAATTTAAGTTTGGCAAAAGCGCTTTGAAACATGATTGCTGAGATTTTGGCTCGTTGATCTTTCAAAGAAAAATACTGATGCTTAGGCCGAAGGCGAAAATTGGAAATTTCCCCCGTCAAATAGACCCGTTTTAAATACGGATCAGCTTCAAACTTGCGTTTTAAATATTTTGTTAGAACACTAACCGTTAAATATTCCAAGTTCCTAGTCATTTTGCTCGACTCGACGCTGGGCCAGAGTTACCACTTGTTCCAACAAACCAGTGATCGTCATTGGACCAACTCCCCCGGGAACTGGAGTTACCATTTTGGCAACTTGAGCAACACTAGGAAAATCAATATCTCCCACTAATTTTCCAGCCTCGTTCCGATTCATCCCGACATCAACTACCACGGCTCCAGGTTTAATGTCGGCTCCAGAAATTAAACCGGCTTGACCAACTGCGACCACTAAAATATCGGCTTGACGCGTTAAAGAACGTAAATCTCGCGTGTGGGAATGAGCGATTGTGACCGTTGCGTTCTCCCGCAATAGTAAAGCAGCCATTGGCTTACCAACAATATCGCTGCGTCCAATAACTACGGCATGTTGACCAGCAATCGGAACCTGATATTCATGCAGAAGACGCATAATTCCGCGGGGAGTTCCCGGAAAATTACCGAACATCCCACTCCAAAGCCGCCCAACATTAGCGATACTAAAACCATCAACGTCCTTTTCAGGAGCAATGGTATTCATTACTACCATGGCGTCAATTTGGGCTGGTAAAGGCATCTGGACCATTAAGCCATCAACTTGAGGATCTTGATTCAAACGTTGAATTAATTCTAAAAGTTCATCTTGGCTAACTGTCACGGGTAAATGAAATAATTGATAATTTAAGCCAATTTTTTCCGCACGCCGTTGTTTATTACGAACATAAACTGCACTCGCCGGATTATCACCGACTAAAATCACGGCTAATCCAGGAATGATTTGATGTTGTTTTAATTCTTGTACTGTTTCTTGAAAAACCTGATCGGCTCTTTTTGCTACCTTAGTTCCATCTAAAATGGTTGCTGTCATCAGCTTCACCTTCTCAAAAAAAGTGCTGTCACCTGTGGTGGAGCACTTACGCTAAACTATTCCGGCTGAGATTCTGGTACAAAATTCGACAAAATCGCATTAATAAACTTCTTGGAATCTTGATCACTATACTGATTAACCAATTCTAAAGTTTCATTAATCGCTACTTTATCCGGAATTGCTGGACTCTTGGTAATTTCAAACAATCCCAAACGTAAAAGATTTAAGTCAGCTCGACTCAATCTTTCTAACGACCAGCCTGTTTTTAAACAAGGCTTGAGTTGCTGGTCTAAACTCGTCTTATCTTCCCAAATTGAATTTACTAAAAAACGGAGATAATCTGGTGCTTGGGTTTGCTGCCATTGCTCTAAAACTTGTTGGAGGGCCGTTTCGGGGTCAGTCTCAGTTGAACTGAGTAAAAACAAGCTTTGAAAGGCCATCTCTCGTATATTGTGTCTAGTTAGAGTCACTTTAATTCCACTTTCTCGTTATTGCGCAGAAGCAATATTATTTTCTTTCGAAGCTAATAAACCGACAACATGAATATTAACGGCCATCATTTCCATATTAGTCATTAATTGTAGTTGTTGCTTCAATGTCTTTTGTAAGTCTAAAGCAACTTTGGGAACTGAACTACCATACTTTAAATAAACATAAACATCAGCTACTAATTGACTTTGATCCGCACTATAGGAAACCACAACCCCTTTACCACGCGTAGAACGTCCAAGTAGGGAGTTTAGATTATTGGTTAATGTCCCGTGCATCTGATCGACTCCTGCGACTTGCGATGCAGCAATTCCCAAAACGACTTCTAGAACTTCCGGGGCAATACTAACATTACCTAGGTCATTACTACTTTCATGATCAATAACAATATACTTACTGTCAGCCATTATCCAGCCTCCTTTGGTTTAGCAGCTTTTCCAATTAACGTAAAAACTGCCAATAATCCCATGGTTTATTGCCTATACTATATCAATTTGTTCCCCGAGAAATCAAGCTAACAAAAACAAAAAAAGCCGCAACCGCGGCTTTTTTTAATTTTCTGTAACGACTGAAACTTGCTTACGATCACGACCCAAACGTTCAAACTTCACAACGCCTGACTTTAGGGCAAACAAAGTGTCATCATTGCCGCGACCAACATTAGCACCTGGATGAATCTTAGTTCCCCGTTGCCGGTAGATGATCGAACCAGCGTTAATATGTTGACCATCAGCACGCTTAGCACCTAAACGACGACCAGCAGAATCGCGTCCGTTAGCAGTTGATCCGCCCCCCTTATGGTGAGCAAAAAACTGTAAATTCATTTTTAACATAAAATTGACCTCCTAACAATTAGGAATTTTTTAATTGAACTTGAATAAAATCAGCATAATCAGTTGTTAAAGCAAATAAGTTCTGGTAACAAGCCAACATTAAAGTTTGGGCGGCAATTAAGTGATCATGATTTGTCAAAACTTGGTAATCCAAGTGACATTGAAGATAACCACCTTCAGTCTCATTTTGTATTACCTGAGGGGAAGTCTGGGCAATTGCTTGCAGGCAGTTAATGGTACCCAAACTGGTAATTGAGACGGCTGCACAAACGATATCTTGACCGTAAGGACCAGAATCAGCATGACCAGTAATTAAAAAATCCGTTATCTGATCTTGCTGATTACGCTGAAACACAGCGGTAATCATAATTGAAATTAAACTTCGATCTTCTTAATAACAACTTTAGTATAAGGCTGACGATGACCCTTTTTGGTATGAGAATGCTTCTTCGGTTTATATTTGAAAGTAACAACTTTCTTTTCCCGACCTTGCTTTTCAACCTTACCAGTAACTTTGGCACCATCAATCGTTGGGTTACCTAAAGTGATCGAACGACTACCAACTAACAATACTTGATCAAAAACAACTTCTTGACCTTCTTGAGCGTCTAATTTTTCAATAAAAATTGCTTTATTTTCTTCAACTTTGTATTGTTTTCCGCCCGTTTTAATAATTGCGTACATTTGTACACCTCCATTCTTAGACTCGCCACACTAGGCGCTCGAAAGCTTAAACCTAGTTATGTGCGGTTGCAGCTGTGGTTGACAATTACAACTGTTTAATTGTACAAAAAAAAACAGTCCTCGTCAATCTTTTGCCAACAATTACCGTTACCAATTATCATGACTCCACAAACGACCGTCAATTTCCCCTTGTAATTGTTCTATTCGCTGATCTTGTTGGCGTAAAAGCGTAATTAAGCCCTGATAAAAAGCTCGCTGGGTGAAATCAGGTTCAACCTTAATCCGCTCTTCCAACTGATCAATAATTTCTGAACTAGACATTAGCTTCCTCTTCATTCATCTTGATTAATCGTAACGTATCTTGGAGTCCCTCTAACTCTTGAGTTCGTTGTTCCAGATACTCAGCAAGGATTAATTGCCCATCATCCTGATTTGTTTTGGGGAGTTGGTTTAAAAACCAGTAACTACGATTTAATAAAGAATCTGGCGCGGTCTGGGTTAAATACCGTCGATAATCTGACAATAACTGTAATTGCGCGATTTCATCATAATAAGCAAACTGATAAATCGCAAACGTTGGCAGAAATTTCATCTGGGCCTGTAACCCCCAGGCCCTATAAGGAAGTAGAAACTGATCTAAAGAAAAATGGGCCGCTCCCCCCATCCGAAAGGCACTTTGCGGTAAACCAGTTGTCACGACCAAAGCTAGTTCTTTATCATGCAGAGAACTTAAAAAATTATTTGTTAGAACTTGGTCTTGCCAAGACTTCAAACTTGCTGGTGCCGCATACCAATAGAGCGGAAACTGTAAAATTATCCGTTGGTGTTGTCGAAGAAGTTGTCTTTCTTGAGCAACATTCAAATTAGTAATCGCATCCAAATGATGCCAAGTGACTCCTTCGATCTGGCCAGCTTGTTGTAAAAATTGTTGACTCTGTGAGGCATCCAAATCAGGGTGCGCCACAATAACTAAAGTTGCCATGAAATCCTCCTCTAAGAAATCGAAAGAAAAAATCCTCCGTTAGGAGGATTTTAATTACTTTGATTTCTTTTTGTCAATCTTCTGATTAACTTTCTCGGCAACATTGTCTTTAGCATCAGTAAACTTTTCTTTAACCTTCCCAGCAAATTGTTCCGCTTTTCCTTTCAGTTCTTTGGAACTATCACCGGTGGCTTTGCCCCAACCTTCTTCAGCTTTACCTTTAATTTGATCTTTCAAGTTACCCATCTTATTTCCTCCTTAAGTTATTCTACCCTTATAGTAGAGTTTTAAATTTCAGAAATAAAATAATTTGCTTCCTGATCAAAGCAAAAAAAAAAACTTCTTAGTTACGAAGTGTCTTTTTAAAAGATTGATTTACTTATGCGTAGCTTCAGCAACTGCTTCAGTTGCGGTAACTGTTGCGCCAGTTTGAACTCGCAGGTAAGAAACTTCGATCATGTTAGTAATAATCACCATCACGGTCGTCTTCTTACCCGCAGTTTCAATCGCCTTAAGATCCATTTGAGCCAATGGTTGACCAGCTTTCACTTGGTCACCTTGAGCTACTTGAACATCAAAGCCAGCACCATTTAATTCAACGGTATCAATTCCCATATGAATTAAAACTTCTAAGCCATTGCTGGTCTTCAAACCAAGAGCATGTTTAGTTGGGAAGACAGTAGTAATCTCAGCATCAACTGGAGCTACAATCTGACCATCACTTGGATTGATCGCAAAACCATCACCAATCATCTTTTGTGCAAAAGTTGGATCGTCAACTTGATCAAGGTTAATTAATTCCCCATTTAAACCAGCATTCAAAGTTACGCTTTGACCACTGAATTCGCTCTTTTCTTCTGCAGCAGGAGCTTCAGCTTTAGCAGCCGTTGTTCCTGTTTCAATTGGAGCCTTAGCTTCAAACAATTGTTTCAAAGCATCAGCCACGAATTGAACTTCCGTTCCAACAATAACTTGAATATTAGTCTTATCGAGAACGTTGATTCCGGCAATTTTAGCTTGGCGAATTGTTGCTTGGTTAACCTTATCAGTATCAACTAATTGTAAACGTAAACGAGTTGTACAATTATCGATTGCGGTAATATTGTCAGCTCCACCTAAACCAGCGTAGATAATCTTAGCGGAAACCATATATTTATCATCGTCATCGGAAACTTGAACTTGACTGGCTTCACCTTCGTCACCATTTTCTTCTAATGGTTCGCGACCAGGAGTAGCTAAGTTAAATTTCTTAATACAGAAATCAAATAAAATATAGTAGATAATCGCAAAGAGGATTCCTTGAACTAACAGCATCCAAGGTTCATGAGCCTTAGGCATTCTAAAACTCAAGGTATAGTCAACCAACCCGGCTGAGAAAGTAAAACCGGCAATCCAATGCATAGAAGCTGCTAAAGCTAATGAGCAGCCAGTTAAGACGGCATGGACTAAATATAAAGGCCATGCAGTAAACATAAAGGAAAACTCTAAAGGTTCAGTAACTCCGGTAAAAATAGCGGCAAAACTGCTGGCAAACAACATTGATCCAGCATCTTTTTTCCGTTCTGGAAAAGCATTCCGGTACATAGCGTAAGCTCCAGCCGGTAAACCAAACATCATAATTGGGAAGAAACCAGCTAAGTACATACCGGTAACCCCGGTTGTTCCTTTGCTAGACCAGAATTGATGAATATCGTCGATTCCCGCAATGTTAAACCAGAAAACAGAATTCAGAGCTTGGTGCAGGCCGGTTGGAATCAGTAACCGGTTGAAGAAACCGAATAATCCGGCACCAATAGCACCTAAGCCAACCATGAACTTCCCGAAGGAAACTAAAGCATCATAGAAAAACGGCCACACAAAGTATAAAACAACACTTAATAAAGCCATTACAAAAGCGGCCATAATTGGGGCTAAACGTCGTCCACTAAAGAACGATAAGGCCATCGGCAATTTAGTATTATGGAAACGATTGTACATTGCGGCAGCAATCAAGCCGGCAATGATCCCAATAAAGACGTTCCCTTCAATCGCCTGATAAGCTGGATTCAAAGAACTCTTACTAATATTCTGAATTTGAGAAACCACATCCGGTCCACAAACTGTAATTGGAACAAAGTAAGCCACAACTCCGGCTAAAGCAGCAGCGCCGTTGTTATCTTCCGACATCCCCAAAGCTAAACCGACAGCGAACAAAAGTGCTAGTTGTCCCAAAATGGCATTCCCAGCTCCTTGTAAAAAGGTAGCGGCAGGCCAATTCTGAGGTAAGTAGTGTCCAATACCCTGTAAGAGGGCAGCGGCAGGTAAAACCGAAACAGGTAACTGTAACGATCGACCCATCCGTTGAATATATGACTTCATTGCATCTCTCTCCTTCAAACGTTTTCAAACATTTTACATTGTAGCACCTGCTCTTAAAAATGACAACTCATCTTATTAGATTATTTAAGATAAATTTTAACTTTCATGGACTCTTCAATTTTTATGCATATTTGCTAAAATATTGTTTCTCTAAGGTGGGTATCATTTTTTAATTTTGTAATTATAATTTAGACCAGCAAACTTTTGCTAAACTTGGAATTATTTATAAAATAACTCCAATTAACTCTAACTTTTTCAAAAAATTAATTACATATTATATAATCAAACTCACATTTCCCAATTTACGAAAAAATTACAATTACTGAAAAACAGATTCTGGATTTCTGTAAGAATAACTTTTTCTTTTCTTAGATTTTTCAAACCGAAATTTTTTTATTTCTTCTATCACCTGAAAGGTTTAATAATTCCTCTAATATTTTTCAATTTCAAAAAATTACTATGGATTATTTTGAATTAATACAGCTTTTTAAAACCAAAAAATTGTTTTTTGAGCATTAATTTAGATAACAATTTTCTTTTAGCCTATACTTATTTATAAGGTAGATTACTTCACAAAGGACGTGAGCGCATGGTTCAAAGCTATCAAGAATTTTGGCATAATATCTTAAACTTTTCGGGAACAGCTCGTAGACGACAATACTGGTGGCCGATTATTATTAACTATCTTTTAGGGGCCTTTATTATTGCCTTGATCGAACATAGTGCTGGTCATCCAATTACCGATATTTACAATTGGACTGACTGGAGTGTTAACTTCGGTTCTCAAGTGGTGACCTTCATCGTCTGGCTGGGAACCTTATCTTTGAAATTTCGCCGGCTTCATGACAGTGACCATTCTGGTGGCTGGGTCTTAATGGAATTAATTCCAATTATTGGGACTATTTGGTTCTTCATTTTGATGATTCTCCCCTCACGAGCTAATCGTTGGGATTAACTTTTCAAAGTTTTGGAATAAATTTGAATAAGTTATTAAAAAATAGGCGCTGAGAAAATTCTTCTCTTCGTCTATTTTTATTGTAAAGTTTAAAAAACTAATCTACTAATTTAAGGGATCTTTACGAGCAGCATGGTGTCACACTTCTATAGAAAAGAAGATACCTGAAATCTAACTCTTTTAACCCATTTTAATTTAGAAAGACGCCATCTGGATTGGAAATTTAAATTATCTTCCCTCCGCTAGCTTGAGTTTCTTAATTTATTTTTTTCTCTAAAATCAGATCGGTCTGAAGATCGCTACCCAATTGAAAAGTATGTTGATCGACCCTTTGAAGTCCCAATTGAGCGTAAAACCTTTGCGCTGCTAAATTATGCTCCCAAACTCCCAACCAAATAATTGATTTTCCCTTGGTCTGGGCAATTCGGAGGGCCTTTTGCCAGAGCTTAGTTCCTATTCCCTGTCTTTTCCAACCTTTTGCGCAACAGTTACTTTTTGAATAAATATTAGTTTGCCCCCCTACTGCCAATGAACTTTAGTTACTTCACCACTGGTAAAAGTTCGAACTTGTCCCGCCTTATTTTTAATGATCAATCCCCCCTGATCGTCAATTCCTTGCACAACCCCGGAAGCCATTTGACTTCCCAACTGTAAACTAACTTCCTTATTTAATAATAAGGAACGTTGGCGATATTCATCTAAAAGTTGGGCATCAGCTAATCGTAAATAATTGTTGATCAAAACTTCAATCAAATGAGCTAACAAAAGATTCCGATCAATTTTGCCACTGGGATCAATTCCGCGCACCTTTGTCATCAAATCTTGCGGGAAATTGGCGGTTGTTAAATTAAGACCGAAGCCAATCACAAAAGCAGCGGTTGATGAGGATTCCAAGTCTAAAACCGCTTCCGTTAAAATCCCCCCCACTTTCCGCTGCCCGACATACAAGTCATTAACCCACTTAAGTTTAATTTTTTCTTGGGGAAAAAATTCTTCCAACACTCGGGCAATTAACACAGCAATACTGGTGGTTAAAAGTCCGGCTGAGGGCCAATCATTCGTCGGATTAGGTAAAATTAAACTACAATAAAGTCCTGTTTTGGCCGGAGCATAGAAAGCCCGTCCCCGACGGCCATAAGCCTGACTCTGTTCTTCGGCTGCAAAAATTGTCGGCTGCAGGACTTGATGGGTGCTTAAAAATTCTTTGGCCAAACTCTGAGTTGAAGTTACTTGATCAAAGATTTGGAGCCGATTTTGAAATTGATGTTGGGTATCAAAATCGACCACGTCTTGATCGAGACGGTCAATTCCCTGATATTGATAGCCTTGACTTTTACGACTAGCAATTCGGTGCCCTTGATTTCTTAGAGCCGTAATTGCTTTCCAAATACTAGCTCGACTAAGTCCGAGGGCTTGACCTAGATCATCTCCGGAAACCCACTCTTGTTGTTGAGCTAATAATTGCCATAAGACTTGCTGCTTTGTTGTACCTACTTGCAAGCTTTCAACCTCCTAAACAAAGCGTTTAATTTTTCGTAAACGGCGAGCTAAAAAGACCGCCACTAGCGTTTTGATGATATCTCCCGGTATAAAGATTAAGTTGGACCAGAGGGCACTTGTCAAAGGAATTCGGGCTTGCCAAGAAAGTCCCAAAGAACCACAAAAATCGATCACAGCAACCCCCGCCACTAGAACGACAATTAATTCTTTCCACCAAGTTTGTTGGCTTCGCCCCAGTTGATTGCCGTAACCGATAGCTAAGGGTGCTAGCAGCCAGCCAATTAAATAGCCCCCCGTCGGACCAACGAAAACCGCAATTCCCCCATGACCTCCAGATAAAAATGGTAAGCCACTAGCAACTAAAATTAGAAATAAACCCACGGCGGTCGTCCCCCAACGGGCACCTAACAAGGTCGCGGCCAACAAGACACCCATATTTTGAAGAACAATAGGAACGGGAATAATTCCCAAGGGAATTCCCGGAAAGAGTCCTAAAATCACTAAGATCGCGACCATTAAGGCGGTAATTATCATTTTTTTCAAAGTTAAATTTTGCTGCATCTCTTTGCTCCTTTTGATTTTAAAACTTCTCTGCAAGATCAGCAATATTATAAAAGATAGTCAACCACATTTCAACAATTGGTTTACTACTTTAAAAAGATTGATACAAGATTAGATTTATATTTAACTAATTTTCTTTAAAAAACTGGTTTTTAATCTCTTCTTAAACGTGCTAAGATAAAACTAATTTAGTTTGACTAATCGTAGTATAGTTTAAAGGAGAACGAAACTAATGCGTAAAATACCAGTTACCATGGGAACACAACATCCCGACAATGCTCAGGCGGCTTTTTGGGATCTAAATCAAAACCCTTTCATCTCAGCTTATAACGAAACAACGGAAGCTTTTGAAAATTTTTCGACGCTCGACGTTGATGAATACATGTGGGATTGGGAAGGAAAACATGCCGACGCAGCAGTGATCGATCGTCTCTTTTCTACGAAGTACGATTATTTTAAAGAACATCAATTGGGAATAGATAAATTTATTACCTTCCGCTTTCCGAACATTTGGGAAGAAAAAGGCTACAGTTTAATGCAAGCTATGACGACCTTCTTGTCTGCGGAAGACTTTGCTCAAGATTTAAATTTTCAAAAACGTCCTTTATTTGAAGCCATTTTACCGATGGCTCAACGAGCCGAACAAATCTTTACAATGCAAGAACGTTTTGAACAATTAGCAACCTTTAAGCAGCAAGTCTTTACTGCCCAACGAAAAAATAATCCCTATCTGGAAATGATTCCGCTTTTCGAAAATTTTGATACCCAACTCAATGCTTCGAAAATCTTAGACAAATACCTGCAAATGCACTTGGACTACTTTGGTTTTCGTCCACCCTATTTACGGATTTTCCTAGCTAGTTCCGATTCTGCCCTTTCTTCTGGCTTTATGAATTCGATCACCGGTAATAAACTAGCCATTGCGCGTCTATATGAATTTTCTCAGCAAGAAAACATCCCCGTTTATCCAATTACGGGGATGGGTTCAGCAATTTTTAGAGGTGGCCTTTCCCCTCGGAGAATTGACCGTTTTGTACAAGAATTTTCTGGCGTCCGAACGGTTACCGCCCAAAGTGCTTTTCGCTACGATTATCCTTTAGCTGAAGTCCAAACGGCGATTAAACAACTAAAAGAACAATTACCGGCAGCTCAACCATTAGTTATCGAAGCCGACGATCAAGAAACCCTGATTGCTATTGCAGAAAAATCAGCTCAATTTTATCGACAAACTTTAGATCAATTAATTCCCGATATGCAGGCTATTTTCCAAGCCTTTCCTAAACGACGAGACCGGCGCCAACACGTGGGCGTTTTAGGTTATTCTCGGGAAGTTGATGGTCAAGCTTTGCCACGGGCAATTAACTTTACCGGTTCTTTTTATGCAATTGGCGTTCCCCCAGAATTTATTGGTTTTGGACGAGCTTTAGCTTCCCTATCCGCTCTTGAACTGGGCGTTTTCGTGCGCCATTATCCGCACTTAAAAGCTGACTTTACCGAATTAGCCGCTTACGTCAATCTTGATAGTCTAGCAATTTTAGCGGCCACTAATCCGGCTTGGAATGAAGTAAAAACGGATATCTTAACTCTCCAACAAATTTTAGGCTTTGATTTGGGTCCCCAAACCAAGGAGCAAGAATTGCATCATCAACTGACCCAACAGATTGTTCAGATTAAGGATGGCGCTAGTGTGGCGATTACCGCTTTAATTGACCGGCAAGCTCAACTACGCCACTTCTTAGGCTAAAACTTAAATTTTTCAACAAAAACCAAGAATCCTAGTTCTTTATGCAACTAAAATCCTTGGCTTCTACGATTCGACTGCTAAAGTTGCGGTTGAATCGTTTTTGTTTTGCGCTGTGCTGCTTGGACTTTCTTCTAAGTTCGCTGTATTTTCTTAATTTGTTGGGGCGTTAATCCTTGCCAATCAGAACGTGAAGTTCAAGCGCTAATTCCCCGCAACTAAGATCTTATTAAAGATTATGAAAAACTTCATAACGCTGCTGATATTGAGCAGCTTGGTCAAGTCTTCCTAAGTGCTGATAGCAATCCACCAATGATAAAGCATAATCAGCCAGCATAAAATAGGACTCCCCTCGTACTACCTGATCAAAACCAGTAATTAAAGTTCTTTGGGCAGCTAAAAAGTCTCCTAAATTCATTAAAAATATTCCGTAGTAATAATTAATGACATTCAAGTTTTCTGCTGGATCCGCAAGCTTTTCTAAGCCAGTTTGTGATTTTTTAAATAGAACTTGTGACCGTTTGGACTCCTCCAATTGCGCTTTAATTGTCGCTAAGGCATTGACAATTAAAATCTCAATCTCTGTTTGCGGAATTGCCTGCGAAGTTAATTTGGTGTAGGAAAGAGCCATCTTTAAGTAACGTTGACTAGTAGCTAAATTATGAATTGCTTGATAAGTAGCACAAGCGTAATAATAGTAATAAATTTGAAAGTCACTAGCAGCCGTTAAACTAATCATCGTTGCTGGCCGATCCAAAAACTGTAACATTTCTCGATAACGTCGCTCCTTACAAAGAGTAAAAACTTTACTGGCCAAAGCAGCCTCTTGAAAGGGTAGTTTAGTATTCAAAAAATTTTGATCTAAAGAGACCTGCAACCGCTGACAAAGTTGAATTAAAACAGCCGTATTTGGTAAGTATTCCCCTTTCTCTAGACTACTAATTAAAGCCTGTGAACAAATATCTTGAGCTAACTGGGCTTGAGACAACTGAATCTTTCGCCGCTTGCCTCTAATTAAATTCCCAATTCTTTGGCGAATCGTGGCCGCATAATTTTCCAGATTTCTTCCTCCCTCAAAATTATTTTTCAAATACACTATACTCTAGGAAAGGGCAGCAAGTGTCGCCCCCGGTGGGGAGCTTGCTGTTGATATTTAAAAGCAGCTAAAAAATCATTCAACGGAAATTGCCGAGCAATAGGTAAGTGGATTTGTCCAGTCTGCATTAAATATAATAAGTGTCGATAATCAGCTGGCCAAATGGGGCCACTAATAAATTGGATTCCCACCGTCTGGGATAAAATTAAACTCCAAACCGGTAATCTTTGCTGAATAAGAGGCACTAAATTTTCAACCCTACCAGCTAAGTCAATGACGAGTGTTGAAGCCGCTTCTAAGCCTCTTGGTAACAATTGCTGATAGGCTGGTAAATCGTACTCTTGACGACGACTGTGAAAATAAGTTTGGGCTGTTGAACGAACTTGAGACCAAATCTTGATTATTGGCTTGGACTTTAATAATTGCAGGATGCTTAAGCCGATCACCGAATCTGCTCCAAAAATTATAATCTGCCGATAATTAGAACGAATTATCTTCTTGAATAATAAGTAAGCCGTATCTAATCCACCAACGATTGTCGCGGCTTACTGATCAGAGATTCCTTCCGGAATAATCATCAAAAAAGGCGGAATTGTGGTCGATAAGCTCTCTTGCCAAGTCCCTCGAGGATTGAGCACTAAAACTCCTTGCTGTAATAATCCAGAATTACGAAATTGTCCCACTTTGGTCACTTTTCCTACAGCTCCGTAGCCCAAAACCCGCGGAGTTTTCCCTGGTAATTCGCCTTGAACTTGTCGTAAATCATAAGGTAATAAGGGTACCGTTGTGACTTGGACTTCAACCGTCAGTGGCGCTAATGCTTGCTGGGGTAAATTTACAAGTTGAATTGAACTTAATCTTCCATCATTGCTAGTCTGAACTAAAGCTTGCATAATTATTATCCTTTGCTGTTAAACTAGCTTTCAGGATAAACAATTTCTTCTTTTTTTAATAATCAGAATTCTGATAACTCTTTGATTTCTATAAGAAAACTGATTATCGTTGATTAACGATAATCAGTTTTTTGATCTTTCTAATTGTTATTTAACCTAAATCGGCTTGGCTAATTAAAACTTGGTTGGCACCTGTTGGATCTTCAGTATAAATCTTAAAATCTTGTTGAGCTGCACTACCAAAACGAGCTACAGTATAACTTTGACCATTAGGAAAGAAAATTTCAATTGAGTTTTGGTCAGTAAAGACTTGCAGTTGAATTTCACTTTGCTGGCTAACTCCAGAATTATTGAAGTAGCCTCTTCCTTGACCTAATTCGCCATTGGCGTAATAATCAGCTCCTCCTTGACCATTAAAACCGTTCTTTAATTCACCAGATTCGCCGTTTACAAGATAAGCCCCATTGCTAGGATCATAGTTAAATTTTACATAATCAGAGCCTTGCCAGATATGCAGATAAATTCGTCCCTGATAATTAGCTTGGGTATTTTTAAACTTTAGGTTATAGAATTTATTTATGCCCAAGTTCGGTTTATCAAATAAATTCCAAATTTTACCATTGGTATCTTGGCCAATACTGTATTTCTTCTGACCGGTGCGATCATTAACCGGTTCTTCCACCGTGGCTTTGGTTTCTGTTTGTTTTTTAGGAATTGGATAAATTGGGGTCTGCTTTAAAGTTAAATCGCTTTGTAATTGCAGTTTACGGGCCAAGCTGTAAGAACCTAACCGTTGAGCATAAGGAGATTGACCGGCAGGATCACTATGCACTCCATTCGAAATATAATTCCAATTGCCAACCCATCCCATCGAAATAATCTCAGAATCGGCTTGTTTCAAATCTGAATTACCACTAAAGTTGGCGCCATAATAATCGGAACCTTGATCTAAACGTTTGGCATCGGTTTCTGGTTGAAAGATTCCAGCATCGTTTAAGTGACCGACAACGTAATAAGTACCCGTTGTTTGTCCATTATGAGGCGCTTTCCCGCCATAGAAGAGTACTTGTTTACTTTGACCATTGGGTAAAGTCAAAGTTTTTAAAGTCGGACATTCCACCGGAGCGCTATCGCGAGAATCTAAACCTCGCATAAAGTCCGCCGGACCAATTTTAGAAGTTGTTCCGGCTTCAGCCTTCGACCATTTCAGGCCATCTTGCGACTGATAAACACCTAACTGAGAACCTTCAGCAACGTACATAATTAACTTCTTGTTCCAGTAAAAAACCCCGGGATCACGTTCGTCACTGTGATTGGGAGAGGCCCAAGTCCAAGAATGATCTAAAACTGGTGCTCCATTATTAAGTGGATGCGTAAAAGTCTTACCTTGGTCATCAGACCAAGCCGCCCAAATATTTTGTGAACCATCCTTTTGAGATAATCCACTAAAATAAGAAACTAAGGCTCCTTGGGGAACTCCCTTAATTTGACCTTGATTAGCGATTACTGTTCCTGTCCAAGCACTTTTCCAACTAGTGCTTTTTTGGGGCCCAAAAGCTTTCAAAGCGTTATTTTGAGGAGTAAATTTAACAAAATCTTTGGTTGTTGTATGATTCCAATTTTGTCCCTGTGGTCCAAAGGGATTTCTAGCTCCATCAGCTGAATGTAAAAAGTAAAGATCATAATATTGTCCCTGAGCATTCCAAATAATTGATTGTAAGTCATTAGACCAACCATCCACTGTTGTTAGATGATAACGTCCTACGTGTTCTGTAGAGGTTAAAGATTCTGCCTGCGCAGAACTTACCCCTGCGCTTATCCCCAAGAGCACTCCCATTGCTAGGCTCCAAATCTGCCATTTTTTCATAATACACAACTTCTTTCCCCATTCAATTTGTATTAACTATCTTAATTGTAGTTGAATTCGCTTTCAAAAGCTATTTTAAAATCTAATATTTTAAAAAAGCACTTATACTATAATAAAATGGAAATAATTAATAATGCGGGAAATAATAATAGATGGATAAAAATTTACATACACATCCCAGCAACTACCAACTGCGGTTAGATTTAGGCTCCCAAGCGGGTTTATTTGAACGCTTGCCGAGGTAAAAGCTCAGGTAAATGACCAAACTAGAGAAGTGAAATTTTTCATAATCTCCGACGGCTACCAAACTAATTCAAAAGGTATCCAAAGTGCCCTAATGGATAAATAGAAAAATGACCAAAAATAAGCCAAATGAGAATCAAATCTCATTCGGCTTATGACATCTTGAATAAATTTTCTGTTTCGTAGAAGGTATTTATTCGGACTTAGCAAATAGCGTACTTTTCTATAAATATATTTTTATTTAGATCTTAAGCTTTCAACTTTTGTTGACGATAATTAGTCCACCAATTACTAATTCCCACCGAAGATAGTATCAGCATAAACGGTAAATATTGAATCAAATAACGTGAGCGGCCACCTTCAAATAAGAGTAAATAAATCAGCCCACCAATCATTGTTAATTTCATCCCAATTAATAAATATGATTTTCCTTGGACCTTAAAGGTTAAGGCCATTCCGGTTAGTAAAACTAACCAAATAACCTGCATATAAAAACGCATAATATTAGTCTTTCGTCCCTGCTGGTAGTAAGTATCTCGCAAAGCTGACTGGATCCGATTATGGGCCTTATGTTTAGGTACCTGTCCATTACCATCAGTACCCCAACCGAAATCTCCCCGATCGGTATTATTGAAATACTTTTGAATTAAAAATTTAGCATAACCAGCTATTTTATAATCGTTTAGACGCTGCTTAATAATATGAATGTTTGACTCTTTCCGCAAAGTGGGGTCGGCAATCGCCTTATCTACCTCTAAGTCGGGATGATTAAAACCACCATTACCGGTAATGCCCATCATGACAAAATGAGTCCAAGGCAGCGCCTGTCTGGAATCAATTGTCACCAAAGTTTGGATTCTCATAAACTGTTGAAAAGCGACATTCGGAAGCGCAAAACTAACTAATAAAACTCCCAAAATAACTAATTTGCGAATTAGAAACTTTTTCCCTCGCCAGCTTTGAAGTAAATTAATTAAGAACCAGGCGATCAAGTAGACGATTGCTGATGGTTTGAACAAATAAATGATTCCGGTTAAGATGCCAATCAAAACCATTAAGCTCCAATAAGCTTTGGGAGCTTGGAAATTCAAAATAGAATATAAATATAAGACGATACTCACCAATAAGAAACTAATCTCGTCTGTGTAGGGCACCATGATCCAAGGGGACAATAAGAATAAAAACATATAGAAATATAGTGTTAAATAAGCCACTTTGCGGTTTAATAAATTCTTAGTTGCTTTAAACAAGACAAAACCGGAAAGATCCATAATAAAAATGTTTAATAACTGAAAACTAAACCAGTGGCCGTTTAAGGCTGGAATAAAGGTCGAAACAATTTTATTGTAAACGTAGATAACAAAGAAAAACAAGGAGTTATTGGGATTAATTGAAAGATAAGTATCCATGGAACGAATGTCTAATACTCCGTGAATTACATAGCTTGGATCCCAGTTAATGGACGAGGTTACATTGGCTAAAACAAAGATCTGTAAGAGAACAATAATTCCAAAAATCCACCGCGTTATTCCAACCAAATGTTGCCGAAAAAACTGACTTCCCTTTTGTAGAAAAACAACTGCTTTCTGTCGCAAAAAAGGATGTGCCAAAATAACGAAAACAATCACTAACAACAAAAAGACGGTAAAAATAAACTTCGGGCTAATTCGATAAAGATCAAAATTACTAGCACGAATGGCGCCATAAACTGCAAAAAGCATAAAAAATAAATATAAATAATTAATCTGTCGAAACAGATACTGGGACAACTTCTTCATGATACCGATTTCTCCTACTCTAAAAGTACTTCTAACTTCGTTTAACTGGTAATTTTCAGGGTCTTTTTAAACCACAACGAGAATAATACCATATTAAAAGTAAATATTGAAATCACAATTTCCGATTTTTCACCAAGACAAAACCGCAAAAAAACTAGCCCATATCTAAATAGAGATTTAAGCTAGTCTTCAGCTTCTTTCATCAATTAATTAAATTAATCAAACTTTGAAACTGCAATATGATAAGTAAAGTGATTGAATTCCTTTAATAGTTGGGAATATTCAATTTGCCATCCTTGGGCAATTAGAGACATTATTTTTAAATTTGCCAGATCCATCTGACCCAGTTCAATAGCCTCTAAATCACTCATTTGCCAGTGATAATCGTTAGCTAAGCCGATATTTTTCATTACATCTTCTAAAGTCAAGTTTTGACTTTCACGGATTCGCTTTAAATATTTTCCAAATAAAATCGTATTTTTGGTCATCAATCATACCCTCTGTTTTTAATCTAGAACTTGTTAGTGAAGCCTAATACTTTCCTTCTCAATTGGACTTTCACCAATTTTTATTATCTTTTCTGTCAAAAGTTTATTATTCATTTTTTTTAGTTTAATCAGCAAAATAGTCGTTGACTTAATTATTGATAATCAGAAAATTTACTTTTCATATCGATAATTTTCTGCGTCTAATTATTCTCGATCACTTTTTTGCCTGGGTCTGTTGGATCTGATCCAGTTTCTGGGTTGATCTATTCACTGATGCTGGTAATTCATCAGCACTGACTTTCAATTCAGTTTCTAACTGAGAAATTTCCTGATTCAAGCGTTGGGCAACTTTTTTAGCACTGGCTTTATTTTGCGATAGTAATTGAGCAAATTGTCTTAAGTCGCCTGTAAATTGGAGTAAATGACTAGTAGTCGTATGATTTAAAGAATTATTACGAATTCTCCGATCCAACGCTGCAGTATCCCGATCAATCTTGGCTGCCGGTTGGGCCATCAAGTTTTTCTGTTGGGAAATACTGTCGGCATACTTATCCATCAAATGGCCATAATCATCCATTTGTTTTAAAAAAGCTTCTTTTAGCTGGACATTGCTGACCATTACTTCTTCAGTCGACGATTTTTTGCTAGCTGTACTGTGTGTTTGCTTCCCCTGACAGCCAGTCATCATCACTAACCCGATTAAACTCATGATAAATACTTTGCCAAATTTAGATTTTTTTACGCTCATCATATTTTAGCCCCATTAAGATTTTATAGTTAATTCTATCATGAAGCTCTTCGTAAAAGAAACCAACTTTTTCCCTTAAAGAAAATATTAAATTATCATATTTAGCAGCAGTCAAAATGGTATTTTCTTGACCTCTCGAGTCATAAAACCAAGGAATAAAGAACAAAACATTAACTTTAATTGAATCTTAATTAATGTTTTAAAACTAATTTTACTCCTTATTGAAACTATTATAATAACGCAAAAATTAGCAAATTTGATCTAACCCGATCCCTTAACAACACATTTAAAATTCAACAAGACGAATTATATATTGCAAGAAAAAAATGGTCGAAAATAAGAAAGCCTCACAAGTTATTCAAAATAGATAATTTATATTTGATAGAATGCCCTGTAGTGACCTCCAGAAGTTAGATTTTTGGGGATCGGTACAGGTGATAGCCAGTTCTGAGGCTATTTTTTATTTAAGTTCATACTTTACACGTATCAATAACACGTGTATAATAAGTATTGTAATTAAGAAAGGAGCAACAATGAAACGAAACGTTCTTCTAAAATTGTTAAAGCAAAAAGGTTGATACTTATACCGTCATGGCGGTAATCATGATATCTGGAGTAATGGAAAGACTAAAGAGACAATTCCCCGTCACCCAGATATTAATGAACGACTTGCTAAAGCAATTATTAAGAAACATGACCTGAAATAAGGTCTGTTTCATTGTTGTCAAATTAGGAGGCAAAATTATGAACGTAGTTTATCCAATTATTATTACTAAAGATTCTCAAGATAAGGTCCCGTACTTCGTCCAAATTCCTGACTTAAATGGATTTACCCAAGGAACTTCTATTGCTAATGCTATGGAGATGGCTCGTGACTATATTGGCTTAACAATCTTAGATCGCGAAGATAACCATGAATCCATTCCTGAATCAAATACTGCTTTGCCACATATAGATGAAGGAACCGCTACGTTAATCGATGTAAATATAGATACGTATCGAAGAAAGCATGATCAAAAGGCTATCAAGAAAACTTTGACAATCCCTAATTATTTAAACGAATTGGGCAAAGAGCAAAATATCAACTTCAGTCAAGTGTTAACTGATGGTTTAAAATCAATTTTAGAAAATTAGTTACGCTAAGGGAGGTCTAACTATGGCCCAAATCTATAAACGTGGAAAAACGTGGGGATGTCGTGTGTCTTTTATTGATAAATCTGGATTCAAACGAAAATCTGATGCAACGGATGCAGCCCGAGAAATTGAATTAAGAAAAAAAGCTACAAATGTAGAAAAACGTGAAATAATTACATTTGCTGATTATTTTAGTAACTGGATTCAAGTTTATAAACTTGGAAAATATTCGCGTAATACAGAATTAAGATACCTTGCTTTCGGAAAAAAGATTTACGAATACTTTGGTAATACTCTTCTTAAAGATATTACTAAAGCTAATTATCAGCAATTTATAGATCAGTATTCTGTTAATCGTTCAAAAGCTAGTGTACGAAGAGTAAACGGATATGTAAGCACGATTGTTCATGAAGCCATTGAGGAACAATTAATCTATCGTGATTTTACTCATAATATTTTGATTAGTGGTTCAGAACCCAAAGCAGATAATTTAAAGTTTTTAGAATTAGACGAGGCTTCACGACTCAAACAGTACGCTTATGAAAGACGCTCCTTAAAAGCAGTATCATTCTCTTTGCACTTGCCACAGGGTGTCGCTATGGCGAAATAGTGGGACTTACTTGGCCTGATATTGATTTTAATAATAAAACTGTAAACATCAATAAAACTTATGATTATATTACTCGCGTAGGTTTTAAACCAACTAAAACAAAGAGTTCCGTTAGATCCATTGATATAGACACTAAAACCTGTGAGTTACTAAAGGAATTGAAACAAATTCAGCGTAAACTCTTTTTTAAGCAAGGATTTAAGAATACCAATCAATTAATTTTTCTCAATAACCGTCATTATATTGTCTCTGAATATTGTCTCTGACAATGGCGCTAACAAAGTTTTGGTAGCTGCTTTAAAAAGCCCTGAAGTTCATTCTCAAAACATTATTACTTTCCATGGGTTGCGTCATACCCATGCTTCAATTCTGATTTCTAAAGGCGTCGACGTTGATTACATTGCCGAACGATTGGGTCATTCTGATACTAGTATTACATTAAGAGTTTATATTCATCTGCTTCAAGATAAGCGTATCGAAGATAAAAACAATGCTCTAAAAGCTATTGGTGAAATTTAAAGTGCACTTCAAATTTGGAGTGTCCTTTTTTATACCCTTTATCGTTGATTTGCCAGCCTTTTTTAGCCACTAAATTGTGCACATAATGTGCACGCAAATTAATATTTTTTAAAATGTGCACCAATTGTGCACACAAATCTCGAAGGCTTTAATACTGGTCTTCTGCCCGGTCTATCAAGCTTTTTAAAGTATTAAAAAACCGCAAGGCTAAGGTTAGCTTGCGGTTGAATTACGCTTTTATGTCGCAGGTGAGATTCGAACTCACGACCTACGGTTTAGAAGACCGTTGCTCTATCCAGCTGAGCCACTGCGACAAACAAGTAACATTATAGATAAATCCTTAGTTACTTGTCAACACTATTTTAGAAGCGTTTCAGGTATTGCTTCCGTTCCCAACTAGAAACCGTCTGACAATAAGCTGACCATTCGAGCTCTCTTGAATCGACAAAGCTCTTATAAATATGGTCTCCTAAAGAAGCAATCACAATCGGGTCGCGTTTCAACGCCTTAACCGCATTGTGTAAGGTTGAAGGCAGATCATCGATTTGATTAGCTGCTCGCTCTTCTTCGGTCATGGTATAAATATTCCGGTTAACTGGAGCCACAGGATCCTTTTGTTCTTTAATCCCTTGCAAGCCACAATCTAAAATTGCTGCAATTGTTAAATAAGGATTAGCCGTCGGGTCAACACTCCGCATCTCTAGACGAGTTCCTTGTTTTCTCGACATTGGCACCCGAATTAACGGTGAGCGATTCTTTCCCGACCAGGCAACGTAAACTGGAGCTTCATATCCAGGCACTAAACGTTTATAAGAATTTACAGTTGGATTATTAATGGCGGTCAAAGCCCGTGCATGCTCCATTAAACCGTTAAGGAAATACATTGCTGTTTGGGAAAGCTGATTCTTAGTCTCTGGATCATAGAAGACATTTTGCCCTTTTTGAAAGAGAGACATGTTAATATGCATTCCGGAACCATTAATTCCTTCAAGTGGTTTTGGCATAAAGGTAGCATGCAAGCCATGCTTGCGGGCAATTGTTCGAACAACTAATTTAAAGGTTTGAATATCGTCAGCGGCCTCAAGTGCGTCAGCATATTTAAAGTCGATTTCATGTTGCCCTGGAGCAACTTCATGGTGACTAGCCTCAACCTCGAAGCCCATCTTCTCTAACTCTAAAACGATATCGCGGCGGCAATTCTCTCCTAAATCAACCGGCTCGAAGTCAAAATAACCACCATTATCGTTTAGATTTAAGGTTGGCTCACCTTTCTCATCTAATTTAAATAAGAAAAATTCTGGTTCCGGCCCAATATTAAAACTAGAAAAACCGGCGGCTTGCATCTTTTTAATCACTCGGATTAAGTTATTCCGGGGATCACCTACAAACTCAGTGCCATCGGCCATGTGAATGTTACAGATTAGGCGAGCAACCTTGCCATGCTCCGAATTCCAAGGAAAGATTAACCAAGTACTAAGATCAGGATAGAGAAGCATATCACTTTCTTCAATTCGTACAAAGCCATCGATTGAAGAACCATCTAGAGTCGCTTTATTAGCTAGAACTTTATCCAATTGATCGATTGGTACTTCGACATTTTTAATAATTCCATTAATATCTGTAAACATCAACCGCAAAAATGCAACTTGTTCTGCTTGAGCCATACTTCGAATTTCATCCGCCGTATACTGTTTTCTAGCCATTAAAAAGTCCGCTCCTTATTAACCTAAACTATTCGGGCCTTGATTATCTAACCATTGACCCGCCCGCAACATATCTTCTTGAAAAATCTTTCGAGCTTGAGTATCCGTGATCGCCGAAGTAGTGGTCGCTGTAACTTCTGGCTTAATTGAGGCTCCCAAAACACGCCGAACCTCTTTCATAGTCATTCCCGAATCCAAGTAATCTTTTATTTCTAATAAACGATTAATATCATTTAAAGAATATAGACGTTGATTACCTGTACTTCGTTGGGGTTTAACTAACTCAAAAGATTCGTAATAACGTAATTGGCGCGCCGATAAGCCTGTTAATTTCATGGTTGAACTAACGGTTAAAACCGCTAAACTCTGACGTAATTCTTTTTCACGCATCTCTTTAACCTCGAACTGGGATCACTATAACAACTTCTGAGAAAACCGTCAATATTTCATGTTAGCTTTCCTGACATCAAATATTATTTTTGCCAAAATTTTTGAACCATTAACTCCAAGCGGCATCGCTGCTGGGGTTCTTCTAATAAATCAAACCAATGAACTGTTAGCTGATGCCGAAAATAAGTTAGTTGTCGTTTGGCAAAACGACGAGAATTTCGTTGAATTAGTTCCACTGTTCGCGCCTTAGTTTGGCTTCCGTCAAAATAAGGAAACCACTCTTTATAGCCGATAGCTTGTAAGGCCGAACCGGCAGCTTGACGACGTTCATACAACCAGCGGGCTTCTTGCTCTAACCCCTGATTCACCATCTGTTCCACCCGTTGGTCAATTCTTTGATACAATAATTTCCGATCCGCAGTCAATCCTAAAATTAAACAATCTAGTGATTGTTCAGGAGCTAATTGCTGACTGAAAGTTTGGCCCGTTAACTGCAAAACCGTCAGGGCTCGTAGTAAGCGATGCGTATTTTGCGGAGGAATTTTTGCGGCTGCTTCTGGGTCTTGGGCGGCTAGCTCTTGCCATAAAGCTTGCGCCCCCTCCTGCTGCAAACGACGCTCCAATTGTTGGCGGATCTGATGGTTCTGATCAGTACTGTGTTCGCCCCCTAAATTCAAATGATCAATGAGAGCTTTCAAGTAAAAACCGGTTCCGCCAACGACAATTGGTAATTTTTTCTCTTGATTTATCCGGATAATTAACCTCTGGGCTGCTTGTTGGAATTGGTAGGCACTATAATCTGCTTGAATCGTTTGAATATCTAAAAGATGATGGGGAATTTGTTTTCTTTCTGCCGGCGTAGCTTTAGCCGTGCCAATATCCAAATGGCGATAAATCTGCATGGAATCACCAGAAATAATCTCTCCCGAAAATCGCTGGGCTAATTCAATGCCGAGAGCTGTTTTGCCAACTGCTGTTGGTCCTAAAATAATAATGGCTTTGGGTTTCATAAATTTCTCCTAATAGCATCAACTAAGGTAAAAAGTTAGTTTTGGTTGAAATTAGAACTCAAGTTGGTGATAATAAAAGTAGATCTTTAAGGAGGTAAACATTATGAGTTCTAAAGGCAGTTTAATCAAAGGGGTCATCATCGGTTCTTTAGCTACTGCGGGTGCAGTTGCCGGATCAGTTTTTACTTACAAGAAAAGGGTTATTCAACCCCAATCCCAGGCTGACCAGCGGATTGAAGATAACCGCCGCCGAGCTAATCGGAAGGCTCATTCCGCACACGTGCACTAATTTAACTCTTAATTAGTAGGATTAGCAATAAGTGTGACCAAGATGCCTTTTTCCAGTTAAATAATTCCATTTGATACACGAAAGAGCGAATGAAAAATCCATTCGCTCTTTAATTTTGTTTACCTTTATATTTAAATCTTAGTAGTTTTTTTAGTTTTACCATTCCATTCGCTATAACCGTGTTTCAGCCATTTAACGGAAGTAAAACCCTTTTTCTTAAGTTTTAAAGCTGCTCGAACGCTTAAACTACTACCCTGTTCATACAAATAAACCGGTAAATCAGGGCGCAATTCTGTAGCCAACATTTTTAATTGAGTATAAGGTAAATTACGTGCTCCTAAAATATGTCCCGAATCAAAATATTTCTTTTCACGCAGATCAATTAATTGGGCTTTGCGCATGGTTGATTCAAATTCTTCTTCTTCTAAGGCACCACCTAATTGCCGGGCCCGTAAGTAATAATAAAGCCATGAACCACCATAGTAAACTGCAAAAATTAAAATAACTAAAATTAACGAATTAAGAAAAGACACTTTGTTTCCTCCCTACTAATTATCTAAAACTAAGGAAGCTGCGCCGATTACGCCGGCTTCGTTACCCAAAGTTGCTAATTTCAAAGTCGTGGTTTTAGAAACTGCGGGGAAAACATATTTTTGATAGGCAGTATCAACTTTTTCTAATAGAAAGTCACCAGCATTAGAGACGCCACCGCCAATAATAATGTATTCGGGGTTTAAAGTAACTCCGACAACACTTAAGGCTAATCCCAACTGGTTGCAGACATAGTCAACTACTCGAAGTGCTAAAGGATCATCTTGTTTTGCTAAATCAAAAATATCCTTAGAGGTAATATCTTGGCCATCGTCTAGTTTAGCCTTTAGTTGAGAATCACCAGCATATTCTTGTGCAGCATCGCGAGCTACCCGGACTACACCGGTAGCTGAGGCAACCGTCTCTAAACAGCCCTTTTTGCCACAGGTACATTGGTAGCCCGCCGGATCCAAAGTCATATGTCCAATTTCCCCAGCTGAACCTCCGTGACCATGAACAATGTGACCGCCTTGAACAATTCCGCCACCAACTCCGGTACCTAAGGTTACAAAGGCAACATCTAGAGCATTATCGCCAGCACCTTTCCAACGTTCGCCTAAAGCAGCCACGTTAGCGTCATTTTCAACAATAACTTTAATTCCAGTTCCAGCTTCAATCTCTTGTCTGATCGCGATTGGTCGATCCCAATTAAGGTTAAAGGCGCTTTCAACAGTTCCAGTTGAATAGTCAACACTTCCTGGTGTCCCAATTCCAATTCCTAAAAATTGTTCGGGACTCATTTGATACATCTTCAAATGATGATTAATTGTCTCAATGATATTGGGAATAATATTATTACCATCATTTAAAACATCAGTTTGAATACTCCAACGTTGTTGAACTTCTCCTGCGAGAGTTAAAATCGCGAATTTGGTGGTCGTCCCTCCTAAATCAATACCAATTAATTTCTTATCCATCTATAATTCCTGCCTTTTTCTTTTCCAGCTCATGTTCACGGTTGAGAACCAATTTACAGGTTATAAAAGTAGGCTGGTCAATCACTTGCTCATGATATAACCGATCCAATTCTAGAGCCATTAATTCAATATCCCAAATTCTCTTGCCTACATAAACATAAATTCCAAACTGTTTGAGAACTTGTTGGACATCGTATAAGGTGCGAATATTGGTTTCTTTCATACTTTCACAACCCCAATTCCATATAAACCAAGAGCCATAATAATTAAAAATCCAATGATTATTATACGCCATAAATTAGAGATTTCGGGAGGAATTTGAGCGACTTTCGTAACTAAACCAAGCCCTAATCCTGTCAAAGCTCCACCAAGATGGCCCCATAAATCAATTCCCGGAGTAAATAAATCCAGACCTAGGTTGAGAATAATCAAGACACCAAACTGTCGCGACCATTGCCGAATAACAGGATTTTCTCGAAAAGTGACCCCTAAGGCCACATAGAGGCCGAAAAGACCAAATAAGGCGGTACTGGCTCCGGCACTAATTCCACTAGCACCAACAGCAAAACTGAACAGATTACCGCCAATTCCTGTTAAAAGATACAAAATTAGAAAACGTAGTGAGCCATATAGGGGCTCTAAATTCAAGCCAATAAAATACAAAGTTATCGCATTCAATAGTAAGTGTTGCCAGCCAATATGCACAAACATGGGGGTAATCAGCCGCCACCATTGACCGTGAGCCACCAAAAGGTCAACTTTTGCCCCACTTTGTACTAAAGTTAAAGCATTAGTACTGCCTCCATGAGTGACTTCCCAAAAAAAGACAGCTATTTGAAGTGCTAACAGAAAATAAGTCGCCCAAGCAACTTTCGTGTTTCTAAAACGCTCCATTATCTTACCTACTCTCGACTTTACTGTACAAAAAAACAACAGGAACTACCTGCTGTTTTTTTACTTAGTTTCCCGATGCAATGTAACTTTTCGTTCACGAGGGCAATACTTGTTCAATTCCATCCGGTTAGGATTATTACGTTTGTTTTTGTTAGTTAAGTAATTGCGTTCGTGGCATTCGGTACATTCAAGTGTAATATTAACGCGCATAAACAATGAGCTCCTTTATCAACTGAGTGATATAACAACTCCATTATCGTATCATTTTTGAACTCGTTTGACCAGTATTTATTTTGCGTCTTTTTTATCTTCTGTCTTAAAGTAATCAGTTATCATGCTTTTGGCAATTGTTAAATTATAGCCACCTTTTTCACTACTCAAGTTAGGCAGGACAATCGCAATCGCTAAAGTCGGATGATCCGCGGGAGCATAAGCCACCATACTCAAGGTAATCGTCGAAGGTGGATTAGGACTATTAGGGTTATCGGCATCATAGTAGAAAGACTGGGCGGTCCCCGTCTTTCCAGCGACGGTTGGTTTAATATTAGCCAAAGAACGAGCAGTTGTCCAATCATTATTTCCATGAACTACATTATAGAATCCGGTTTGGACCACTCCTAACTGCGCTGGAGTAAAGTTCACTTGATTTAAAACTTGAGGTTTAGTTTGATTAATAACCGGCCCCAGAGAACCATCGCGTTCACTCTTTTGAATCGACTGCACAATATAAGGACGCATTCGATAACCACCATTAGCAATGGTTGAAACATACTGTCCCATTTGCATTAAGGTATAAGCGTCATAGTTCCCGTAAGATTCATCCAAAGCAGAACCAGCCTTAACCATCCCACCACTCATCGTTGGTCCTTCAATACCATCCGATTCGCCGGGTAAATCAATTCCTGTTTTTACGCCTAAGCCAAAAAGATTATAGTTACTGCGTAATTTCTGAAAAATATCAGGATCAATCTTAATATATTGGCGAGGAGTATATTTTGCGTGACCCTGCCGCATAACCAAGCGCATCATGTAAATGTTTGAAGAAACCTCTAAAGCTTGCGAAGCTCCCAAAGATCCAAAAGTTCCAATTGGATAGACAGATTTTTTAATTGGTGTACTTGGCAGATAAATCGGCTCATCTGACAAGACATTATCTGTCGGACTAATTGCGCCCGACATTAATCCACCCAAGACAGTGGCTCCCTTAACTGCTGACCCCATAACAAAGGTCCGATTGATAACCCCTAAAGAATCATCCGTCACTTTATTGGTTTTGGGATTGTAGTGCACACCTGACATTGCTAAAATTGCGCCAGTTTGGGGATTTAAGGCAACTGCATAGGCCCCATCAGAATATTGGGTAACTCCATTAGATTGGGCCGACGCAAAAGTCGACTTCAAGGCCTGATCCACTTTCTTTTGGTAATCAGAATCAATCGTCAAATTCAGATTAAGTCCTTGGGCACCTTTATACTTTTGAATCGAATCTGTCAGACGATTATTTGATCCAACAGAGATTTGCGTTTTAGACTTACTACCTCGCAAAATCGGTTCATACTCTTGTTCCAAATAGCTCGTCCCCACACGATCATTGCGAGAATAGCCTTGAGCTAGTAACTGGTTGATCCGATCATCTGGTAAGCCCTGTTTTTCAGTAGAGACTTTCCCAATCACACTGGTCATCGAATCTCCCATCGGGTAAGAACGCTGGGAATCAATTCCAACTTGAATCCCGGGTAATTCGATTTGATGTTCACTAACTTCCGCCACTTCTTTCGGGGTGGTTTTATTGTTTTTAATATAGACAGTTGAGTATTGATAAGCAGCATTCATCTTTTGAAAAATTTCTGCAGCTTGAATCTGTTCCGGCGTATAGGTAATTTCACGCTGCTGAACAACTTTTAATAAGCGATTATAAAGCTTCTTATCGGTTAAGGCATTAATTGCTTCCTTGTCCATTCCCTTAGTGGCCTGCTTATAAATTCGCTTATAATTTTTCTTGTCAGCCAAATAATAATCAGCTTTACTTCGATCGGTTAAATTATCGGCTTCAATATGCACATAATGCTGCAAACGATTAGCAATCTGATACATATCCTTAGCCTTAACGTTACCGCTCTTGGTATAGGTAATCGCACTGTTTGGTTCATTTCCCACGATTAACCGCCCCTTGGAATCATAAATCAACCCCCGTGGTACATTTCCTTTAATTACCGTCCGATCGGACAGTTCCACCTCAGCCTGAAATTTATGACCATTTAATAGCTGTAAATTAGCTAATTGGCCGATTAATAAGGCACATAGCAAAAAGACAATTACTAATAATAAATTCAGCCGAAATGGTAGTAAAAATTGGGTAGTTTTAGATTTCTTAAAACGTTCCAGTAATTTCACGGAAAACTCTCCTCAAGGTAGACTTACGTTGATTATTATAACAAAAAAAGACAACTTGCAATATGCAAATTGCAAAAGTCGTCTTTAAGCTTCCGCTACAAAAGTATAGCTAGGACTATCATGTTTGGCGTCATAATCAATTTCCAAATCATAACCAGTAAAGAACCATTCATCAATATCGTCAAAGAAATAACTAATTTCCTGATATTGAACTTCATAAAACGGTTTTTGTGGTTTTTCTGGTCGAAAGGCAATTGAAAACCCCTCATGAACATTAGTCTTTCCATAGACTTTCCCGTAGAAATGAATTCCATCTCCCGATTTTAAGTCCAAGTTAGTTTGATACCACTCTTGTGCCGCTGTACTGACTGTCATCTTCATTTATATCACCCAATTCATCCTAGCATGAAAACGATTTGAAAGCCAACTAAATTCTAATTTTCAACTTTAATAATTTTAACTTGAAAACTAGCCGCTGGCGTTTCAATCATCACTTCATCGCCAACTTTTTTTCCAACTAATGATTTCGCGATTGGAGAATCATTACTGATTTTTCCTTGATCAGGATCTGATTCAGCGGAACCAACAATCTTGTAGGTTTCTGGTTCTTCACCTTCTTCTTGGAAAGTTACTGATTTGCCAACCGAAACTTCATTTGAATCAACATCGTTGACATCCACCACGTCAGCATACTGCAACATAGTTTTAATCTCTGAAATTCTTGATTCAACGACACTTTGTTCGTCCTTTGCCGAAGAATATTCCGAGTTTTCCGATAAATCCCCAAAACTCCGGGCAATCTTAATTCGTTCAATAATTTCTGGCCGTTTCTTTAATTTCAAATCTTCCAATTCTTGTTCTAAGTTTTGTTTGCCCTCAGCTGTCATTGGGTATCTTTTCTCAGCCAATTGTTACACCCCATTATTCTTAGATTATTAACATTATGCAATACAATCAAAATATGTCAAATAAAAGTCCTACTGTAATTTCGATTGCTCGTGAATTAAATACTTAATTTTAGAAATCAATAAATCAATGGCAACTTTATTAGCGCCGCCTTCAGGAATAATTAAATCAGCAAATCGTTTGGTGGGTTCAATAAATTGTTGATACATGGGACGAACATGTTCTAAATATTGACTAAAGACTGTCTCTAAGGTGTAGCCTCGTTCATTAACATCTCGTTTGATTCGGCGAATAAGACGCAAATCATCTGCCGTCTCGACGAAAACTTTAATATCCATTAAGTCCCGCAAACGTTGATCATAGAGAGTTAAAATACCTTCTAAAATAATCACGCTTGCCGGTTCTTGATGGTGAGTCTTTATTGTTCGATTACTAGCAACAAAATCATAAATTGGAACCTCGATCCCTTGAAATTGACACAACTTTTGCAAATCAGCAACTAGTAAATCTAAATCAAAAGCTAAGGGATGATCAAAATTTTGTTCTTTGCGTTGTTCATAAGGTAGATCCAACTTCTTATAATACGAATCCATTTGTAATAAGGCAATCGATTCAGCATCAAAAGCTTGGACCAGCTGCTGAGCAATTGTGGTTTTCCCGCTCCCTGACCCCCCACTAACTCCAATGATTAACGGTTTTTTCGTTGTCTGTTGGAAACCCAATTTGCATAACTCCTATCAAAAGAGACTGACAAGGGTCCTGCCAGTCTCTAAAATTATTGATCTAACTGAGAATTGGTATCTAAATGCTGCGAGTACGAAGTTGAGTAGTAAACTTTCCCAGTCTTCAAGTTCGCTACAAAGTAGAGATAACCTCGATCGCGTTCAGCTGGATTCAAAACTGCTTGAATCGAAGCTAAACTCGGTGAATTAAATGGTCCGGGACCATAGCCCTTGTTTTTATACAAGTTATACGGTGATTTTACACTAGTATCCTTATTAGTCAAACTGCGTTTATGCTTATTTAAGGCATACATTACCGAAATATCAGATTGGAGCGGCATTTCTTTATCGATCCGGTTGAAGAAAACGCCGGCAATTTTGCGCCGATCAGTATTTGTAACCCCTTCTCGTTCTACTAGAGAGGCGAGGGTTAAAGTCTGTTGAACTGTCAAATGTTTATCTTTGATTTCATCTAAAAATGGGGTCAACTCTTGATTAGATTTATTCAACATCTGCTTAACCAACTGTTTCAAGGACATCCCTGGATAGTAAGAATAGGTTGCTGGAAACAGGTAACCTTCCAGATGATAACGAATATCCTTTACCGCCATTGTCGAATCTAATAGCTTGGGATACTGTTGCTGCATTTCTTTAAGAAACTTCGAATTTTTCATTAATTGTAAAAATTGTTTTTTGGAATAGCTCGTTCGTTTCGCAACAACATCTCCGATTTGGTCAATGGTTACCCCTTCTTTGACCAATACCGTATGAACTACAGATCCTGTTGGTTCAGAACTACCACCCTTTTGTAGTCGAGCAATAATTTGGGTTAAAGTCATCGACGGTTTAAAAGTATAATACCCCGCCTGAAAATCAGTATAATTGTGCGACTTAACGTAGTAATTGAAGACCGTCGCATTTCGAATAATCTTGTGTTCCTGTAATTTGGCCGCAATTTGTCCGTTTGAGGAGCCAATTGGGATTCGAACTTCAATCTCCTGCTGATCTTTGCGATCAAACGGCTGCAATGATTCGTTAACAAAATTATAGCCCAAAACACCAAGCGTCAAGATCAAGATAACGATAATTCCCAAAATCCAGTAAACGATCCGATTGACGACACTTTTTTCTTGTTGAAATTCTTGCTTACGTTGGGCTGCAGTTTGCAACTTATCCGGTTGCTGCTGACTAGGGTCTGAATTAGCCACAAATTAATCCTCCAAAGACTAATCTATTTGTTAACAAATAGATTAAGATTCTAACCTTAAACAAAATAAAGTTACCGAATTTGCGCTGCTAATTCTGTCTCCAAGGCGGTTTGAACATCCGTCATCCACTTATTAACAAGAGTATCAGTAAGCGTCATTTCCGAATTTTGGAATGTTAGTTGATAAGCCATGGACTTTTTGTGGCTTGCTGCCAAATTACCTTCATAAATATCGAAAAGATGAACAGTAATTAAGTCTGGACCAGCATTTTCTTGAATTACTTTTATCAACTGAGCATTCGTCACTTCTTGAGCCACGGCAACCGCGATATCTCGACTAACTGCCGGGAACTTCGGAGTTGCTTGAGAAACTTCTATTTTTGCAGGTGCGGCCATGATCCGATCCAAATTCAATTGGAAGACAACTGTTACCGGAAGTCCATTTTTCTTGGCATAAGCCGGATGCAAACTACCAATAAAACCGATAGTTTCTTCATCAAGCTTAACCCAAGCTGTTTGTCCCGGATGGAGTTGGGGAATTTGGTCTGTCGCAACGAAACTAACTTTTCCCTTCCGATTCATGCTAGTAAGTAGTTGTTCAAGATCGCCTTTGACATCGTAAAAGTCAACTTGACGTTTAGCTTCCTGCCAAGAAGCGGGAACAACTTCACCGGTCAAAACCCCAGCCAAATATTCAATTTCTTGGGGACGGACGGTTTCAACGTTCGGCTTCGGGAATACACGGCCCTGCTCAAATAAAGCAACATTATTTTGCTTACGAGCTACATTATATAATAAATTATCTAGTAAGCCACTAATCAAATTCAGCCGAAGATACTCATGATCATGCGTCATCGACCAATTAACCTTCGTCAAAGCTGCTGGCTCTAAGGCAAAAGCCTCCGCTTGGTCTTGGGTTAAGAGAGAATAACTAATAGCTTCATCGTATCCCAATTCTACCATTACTTGCTTCGCGTGACGGATAAATTTTTGCTGCGGGGTATAACTACCAATTGTTTGCGAGCTCACAGGCAAAGTGCTCGGCAATTTATCAAAGCCATAAATTCGGGCTACTTCTTCTACCAAATCGGCTTCAATACTGATGTCCCAGCGTCTTAAAGGTACAATCACACACAATTTATCATCTTCAGGGCGAACTTCAAAACCTAAGCGCTTGAAAATGGCGGTCATTTCAGCCGACGAAATTTCAGTTCCCAAGATATGGTTAATTCGAGCTGGCTGAATTGTAACTTCCGCAGGATTTAAAGGCGCTTGAATCGCAACTAATTGATCTTGCAAAACCTGTCCTTGAGCTAATTCTTGCAACATTTGGGCTGCCATATCCAAAGCTTCTGCAGTGGCTTCTAAATCAACCCCTTTTTCAAATCGAGAGGAAGCTTCTGTGCGTAAATTATGCCGTTGAGCTGTTTTCCGAATTCGAGTAGGATTAAAAACACCAGCTTCTAAGACTACATTTTGCGTCTTAGCTTCGATCATCGTACTTGCTCCACCCATCACTCCGGCCAAACCGATTGGCTTAATATCATTGGAAATAATGATATCTTGATCCGTTAATTCATATTCATTGCCATTTAAAGCGGCAAATTGTTCTCCATCTTGGGCTAGGCGAACATTTAATTTCTTACTACCTAATTTATCAAAGTCATACGCATGCAAAGGTTGGCCATAATCTAACAAAATATAATTAGTTACATCAACCACATTATTAATTGGCTTAATTCCATTATTCCAAAGTTTAATTTGCAACCAAAGAGGACTTGCCTGAACCTGAACATTTTGGACAATTCGGGTTCGATAACTGGAAGCTAAGGCTGGATCTTGAATTTGAACTTCTAATAATTCTGCTGTTTGGGGACTTGTTTCTTGGACTGTCGGTTGGGGAAAATGTGGCTTACGATCATACATTGCCGCTACTTCCCAAGCGGCTCCCCGCATCCCTAAAGCATCCGCCCGGTTGGGAGTTGTATCAAAATTTAAAATCGTATCGTCCATTCCTAAAGCGGCTGAAGCTGATTGACCTAATTCCAATTTAGCTTCAGCTGGGAAAACATAGATTCCATCTTTGAAAGCTTCCGGAACAACACTTTCGTCAAAACCAATTTCTTGCAGAGAACAAATCATTCCTTGGGATTCCACCCCCCGAAACTTACCGCGTTTGATTTTAGTATTCCCAGCAACACGGGCTCCATTCAAAGCCACAATCACCGTTTGGCCAGCGGCCACATTGGGAGCTCCACAGACAATCTGGAGTGGTTCGGTTTCACCCACTTCAACTTGACAAACTTTTAAGTGATCAGAATCGGGATGCTTTTCTAAGCTTGTAATTTTCCCAACTACTAGATTCTTTAAACCGGCGTCAGGTTGGATGATCTCATCGACTTCAATTCCGGTCACAGATTCCCGTTCAGCAATCGCAGTGGGAGTTTCAGGTAAATCTACATATTGTGCTAACCATTTTGTCGAAATCTTCATTTATATCTACTCTCCCTGGAATTGTTCTAAAAATCTAACATCATTCAAATAGAATTCTCGAATATCGTTAATTCCATACTTTAACATTGCAAAACGATCAGGTCCCAAACCAAAGGCAAAACCACCATAGACTTGGGGATCAACACCAGCATTAGTCAAGACATTAGGATGAACTAAGCCGGCACCAAGAACTTCGATCCAACCAGTCTGCTTACAAATCCGACAACCAGCACCACTGCAAGCAAAGCAAGAAATATCAACTTCTACTGAAGGTTCAGTAAAGGGAAAATAACTTGGTCGCAAGCGAATTTCGCGTTCTGCACCAAAGATATGCCGCGCCAATAATTCTAAGGTTCCCTTGAGATCAGCCATTGTAATATGTTTATCAATCACCAAACCTTCGATTTGATTGAATTGGTGTGAATGCGTGGCATCATCGGTATCTCGACGATAAACTTTTCCCGGACTAATCATTTTCAAAGGGCCTTGATTAAAATCATGTTTTTCCATGGTCCGGGCCTGAACAGGTGAGGTTTGAGTTCGCATCAAAATATCTTTAGTGATGTAGAAAGTATCTTGCATGTCTCGAGCCGGGTGATCCTTGGGCAAATTCAACATTTCAAAGTTATAATGATCTTCTTCGACTTCCGGACCATTAATCACCTGATAACCTAAACCAATAAACAAGGCTTCAATGTCATCAATCACTTGATTAATAACATGTTTATGTCCTTGGTGGCGCGTCCGACCTGGCAAAGTAACATCAATCTTTTCTTGGGCCAATTGAGATTGAGTAGCTTCTAACTCTAAATCTTCCTGAACCTGAGTTAAAGCAGCCTTCAGGTCATCGCGAATACTATTAGCTAAAGCTCCTATTTGGGGGCGTTCTTGCGCCGATAAATCTTTCATTTGCCGTAAAGCTTGGGTTAATTTTCCCTTTTTTCCCAAGAGTTGGACCCGGACTTGATTTAATTTATCCAAGCTATCAATTGTTGTAATTTGTTGTAAACCATTCTGACGTAAGTCAGTTAGGAGCGTTTTTAATTCCATAATTTCCTCCAGTTCCTTTCTCACCCTTCTCGTCAATTTATTTACGAGAAAGAAAAAAGCCCCGTCCCTCAAAGGGACGAAGCTCGCGGTACCACCCTAGTTTGCAGTCTTCAAATAAGACTCCACACTTAATTGTCGAATAACGCTGACCAACGTCTCAGACTCCAGACTGAATTCACACGAAAGTTAATCAATTGTTCTCACTATTATCAACTGTCACTAAATAAAAACCGCTTCGTGTTACTACGTTCCTTCATAGTCGTTGCTCTTATTTTAAAACTTTTAGAAAATAATTTCAATCTTTTCTTAACCTAAAGGCTATACATCAAAATTCCCGCCGCAATTGCAACATTCAAAGACTCGGCCTGTCCCCGCAAAGGGATATACAGATTTTGGTCAGTCAACTGCGCCGTAGCCTCTGTCAGACCCCCAGCCTCATTGCCCATGATTAAGGCCCAATCAGCTGGAGCTTGATAATTCTGGTAATCTTGAGCCTGAGCATCTACCAGAGTTCCCAAGATTGTTAAATTAGCTTCTTGTTTCAATTGGCGAATCATTGGTGCTAACTCAGCAGTAATGATTGGTAAATGAAATTGACTTCCCTGCATCGCTCTTTGGACCTTTGATTGCCAAACATCGGCACTATCAGGACTAATAATTACTCCTTGAAGTCCAGCAGCATCAGCCGTCCGAATCATGGTCCCTAAGTTTCCCGGATCCTGAATTCGTTCTAACAAGAGCCATTTTCCATGAAGTTCAGAGGGAAGAGTGACCTGGGGTAAGGTTAAAACTGCAAAAATTCCCTGCGGATGAACTGTCGCTGTTAACTCTTGCGCCACGGCTTCGGAAATTTCCGTAGTTTGATCAAATAGTTGCTTTACTAAGTGTTTAGGATCATGTTGAAGAAATTTTGTCGTAACATATAATTGTTGAATTTCAGCATGATTCTGTAACGCTTCCTCAACTAGATGTTCGCCTTCCAGTAAATAACGTCCTTGCCGACGCCGCCCACGAGCAGTAGCTAATTTTTTTAGTTCTTTAATTGAATTGTTTTTCGGTGAAGCCAAATATTGCATAAATGAACCCTTCCTTAATAACCGGCAAACAAAGATTTTAGTTTGCATGTTCTTAAAAGTTATAATAACATTGTAATCAATGTGTAAGTGAGGGGAAACTAAAATTGATAAAACATTTCAGTATTGATGTCTATGGTCAAGTTCAAGGTGTGGGCTTTCGCTACGCAACCTATACTTACGCTCAAAAATATCAAATCTTGGGTGGTGTAGAAAATTGCAACGATGGTCGAGTTCATATCGAGGCTCAGGGACCGGCCACCCAGCTATTAACTTTTCTTGAAATTATCAAGCAAGGACCAACTAAATGGGCTCAGGTCACTGATGTTCAAGTTCAAAGTCGACCTCTAGCTACTTATACAAAATTTGCATTATCTTAAACCAACTAAACTGGAGAATTAAATGAAGAAAAATTACAAAACCGGACTTTTAGGATCGCTTATTTTAGCTTTAACCTTAGTAACTTCAGCTTGTTCCAATGCTGGTCTCGGTGGTGGCAACGCCAAACCACCAACAGGTGGGCCGTATGGTTTCTTATACCAATATTTGGCAACTCCCTTCCAGCATTTAATCTTATATACTTCGCAAACTATTGGGGGAGCCAATGGTTATGCTTGGGGAATTATCATTATTTCCTTTGTTGTCCGCCTTATTTTACTACCTTTATCTCTAATGCAACAAAAAAAATCGATTGTCCAACAAGAGAAGATGAAGGGAATTCAACCGCAACTAAAATTAATTCAAAAGTATCAAAAAGAAGCAACCGATCAGGCTACCCAAGCTCAGATCAGCCAATTAATGATGCAGGTTTATTCAAAAAATAATATTAAATTGACTGGGGGAATCGGCTGTCTTCCTCTTTTACTCCAATTTCCAGTTTTTATTGCTATTTATCAGGCTGTACAATATTCCACAGAAATTTCTAAAGCTCAATTTTTAGGCATTCCCCTTTCCAAACCGAGTCTAATCATCGCCATTATTGCTACATTATTCTATGTCCTGCAAAGTTGGATGATGCTCAAAAGTGTCCCTGAAGAACAACGCCAACAGATGAAAACCATGTTATTCGTTAGCCCAGCAATGACCTTCTTCATCAGTGTCGCTTCTTCCGCCGCTTTGGGTCTCTATTTCCTAATCGGGGGTATCATCATCATTATTCAACAACTGATTAGTGATTACATTTTGACTCCTCGGGTTCGAAAACAGGTCGATCAAGAACTAAAACAAACTCCTGTGGTAACCGTTGTCGATGAAGAAAAACTTCAAGCCATGATTCAAACCCCAGCTACTAGTAATGATTCTCCTGCCAAAGCTCCTAGCCCTCAAAATGAGCAACAACATCAACGCAATCGCCAACGAAATGCTGGTAAGCAACAGCACCATAAATAGATCTGAATAATTCAAAAAAGGATGAAAACTTAATTCATCCTTTTTTATTTGCGGTAAAACTAAATTGTCAAATTAACAGAAGTTGAGGTGATTGGGGTAAACAAATTCTCTTCAAAGATTTCTTCAATAAAGGCTGGAAAAAGCCTTTATCAATCTGGAATTGCCCCAATACCAAGATTCCAAGAATAGAATCTCCCCATAAATTTAATCTAGCAAAAAACTGTTATCTAGAAGCCTCTTGGCTTTCAGATAACAGTTTTAAGAAATTCATTATTTACTTTTCTTTGGCGCTAGGGGTAGATTTACTCGAAAAATAGTTCCCGAACCAACGGCACTTTCGGCAGTGATTGTTCCCTTATACATTTCGACAATCTTCTTAGCGATGGGCAACCCTAAGCCATTGCCCCCGCTTTCCCGTGAACGAGCCTTATCAACCCGATAGAAACGAGCAAAGATTCGCTGAAGATCCTCTTGATCGATTCCAACGCCAAAGTCTTGAACCGCGATAGATAACATTTGACCTTCGGTGGAAGCCGACAAATTAATTTCTTTACGATCCCGTGAATACTTCACAGCGTTATCCAAGAGAATAATCAAGATTTGCATCAAATGATTACGATAAATTTGAACAATTGTCTTCGGCGGAACTGTATCGTCCATATTGATCTTAAAGTCAGGATGCAACATTACAAAATCACCATAAACTTGCTTCAAGGTTTCATTAGCCTGCGTTGTCTCATGGATATAATTAACTTCAATTTGTTCTGCTCGAGTTAAATCCAGCATCTCTTGAATTAATTTTTTCATTCGTGAGACTTCAGCCACCGAGGCATCCAAAGATTCTGCCAAAACCTGAGGATCATCTTTCCCCCAACGCTGTAACATCTTTAAATGCCCTTCTAAGACAGCAACTGGCGTCCGCAACTCATGGGAGACGTCTTGAACAAATTCTTTTTGTTGATTCGTGTATTCCTGCATTCGATCAAGCATTTTATTAAAGCGATCCGCTAAGTCGGTAATTTCATCATTCGACTTTTGCTTGGCAATCCGATCTTGCGAATCTGGATTATCATTAATCTTATCAATTGTTCGATTAACCTGCTTAATCCGTCTTACCAAAGGTTGAGTTAAAACATAACCCAAGAAAATACTGAGGATGATTGCTAAAACAACGGTTAATAGTAACTTACCATTGAGCTGTTGAAAAGCTCGATGATAAGAACGCATTCCATTATTAACTTTGACATAACCAATTAGCTTTTTGCTTGTATTGGAATAAATGGGAGCCACTGTTTCCAAGTAACTAGAACGCTTGAGCCCCTTTTTTAAAACAATCTCCCTAGATTGTCGATGGTTAAGTTTGGAATTAATTTGGCCAATCTTAAAGAGAGGGTGCAGTTGTGGATCGTATAGAACCATCGCCAAGTCACCCCGAGCCAATTGTTTAGACAAACTGTCACGATAAAAAGCTTCTGGATAACGTAATAAGCTATCACGTTCATCCTGATTACTAGAATCAGGGTTAGTTAGACTAGGGGCCAAGCGCAGGCGCACTTGTTCTTTCGTAAGCGGTTCTCGATAGACACTAAAGCGGGCATCAACAGCAGAAACAGTATCGCGGACATTATTCTCTTCAATCTGGACGAAAGCTTGTCCCACCGCTGTATAAATCAGTGTGGCTAAGATTCCAAAAATTAGAAAGAGCGCCAAACTAAGAAAACAGGTCCACTTGAGGCGAATCGTTAAGCGTAAGCTGGCTAATTTTTGTTTCATGGCCGAACAACATAACCGGTCCCACGAACAGTTTGGATATAACTTTCCTTATCCGGCAAATCAATTTTATTCCGCAAATAACGGACATAAACATCAACAATATTAGTTTCACTTTGGGTTGTATCACTACCCCAAACGTTCTTTAATAATTGTTCTCGACTCAAAACTTTTCCCATATTACTTAAAAGGGTCAAGAAGAGATCATATTCTCGGCGAGTTAATTCAATAATCTTACCATTGCGCGTTAGAGTATGCGCCTCTTTGTCCATAATCAGATCTCGATATTCAATCTTGGTGGAGTGCGGCGCCATCTTTTGGTCTTCAATATCAATTCGTCGCAATAAAGCCCGCAAGCGAGCCAATAATTCTTCAATCGCAAAAGGCTTAACAATATAATCATCTGCCCCATGATCTAAACCGGAAACTCGATCAATAATTGAATCCCGAGCAGTCATCATAATAATCGGTGTATTCTTTTCTTGCCGAATTCGCCGACAAACCTCAAGACCATTCAAAGTCGGCAACATCAAATCTAAAAGAATCGCATCCCAATCTTCACTCAAAGCAGCATCTAAGCCTTGACGACCATCTAATTCAATTTGAGTTTCGTAACTTTCATGTTGTAATTCTAATTCTACAAAACGTGCTAAATTCTTCTCATCTTCAATAATCAAAATTTTTGCCATATTATCGCTCCAATTCTTAACTCATCTTAATTTTATTAATTTTACAAATTCATTTTAGCATAGAAATCCCTCTAACTCCGAATTTAACACTAAATGAGAAGACAGAACATTGTTTCTGAGCAATGCCCTGCCTCAATGGTTCTCAATTCTATTGTTCTTCATACCAAGAATAATGGAAAATCCCTGGTTGATCAACCCGTTCATAGGTGTGTGCTCCAAAGTAGTCTCTTTGGGCTTGAGTCAAATTAGCGGGCAAGACCGCAGCTCGATAAGAGTCATAGTAAGCAATTGCCGCTGAAAAGGCCGGTACTGGCACTCCAGCTTGAACGGCCCAAGAAACTACTTCCCGAGTTGCATCTTGGTATTGATCACAAATCTTCTTAAAGTAATCATCTAAGAGCAAATTATCTAATTCAGGCTGAGCTTGGTAAGCTGCCGTAATCTTTTGTAAGAATTGAGCCCGGATGATACAGCCTTCACGCCAAATATTGGCGATCTCACCGTAATCTAAATTCCAGTCATAATGCTGAGAAGCGGTCTTAAGTTGAGCAAAACCTTGAGCATAACTCATGATTTTACTGAAATAAAGAGCTTGACGAACCTTATCAGTAAAGTCAGCAGCTAATTTCACCGCCGGCAATTTAGGACCTGAAAGAACTTGGCTGGCAGCTAAACGTTCTTTTTTGAAAGTCGAAATATAACGTGCATAGACGGCTTCCGTAATTAAAGATTGGGGAACTCCTAATTCTAAGGCACTTTGGGAACTCCACTTTCCGGTTCCCTTATTGCCCGCAGTATCTAAAATCATATCGACAATCGGTTTCTTAGACCCAAGATCATCTTCTTGTTGTAAAATATCCGCGGTAATTTCAATTAGATAACTAGAAAGCTCACCCTGATTCCAGTCCGTAAAGACCTGGGCTAACTGAGCGGTGCTTTCTTGTCCCACTTGCCGCATCAAGTTGTAACTTTCCGCGATTAACTCCATATCCCCATATTCAATTCCATTATGCACCATCTTTACACAGTGACCGGCACCATTGGGTCCAATATAAGTTACGCAAGGTTGACCATCATCAGTTTTAGCAGCAATTTGTTGCAAAACGGGAGCGACAAGGTCATAAGCTTCTTTTTGGCCACCAGGCATCAAAGATGGTCCTTGTAAGGCACCTAATTCTCCACCAGAAACACCCATCCCGATGAAATTAATCCCGGATTGATCTAAACGTTGATTTCGGGCAATGGTATCTTCAAAGAAAGTATTTCCGCCATCAATTAAAATATCACCTTGATCTAAGAGCGGCAATAAACTATCAATCACGGCATCCGTCGGCTTACCGGCTTTGACCATCATGATAATCCGCCGGGGTTTTTCTAAGGAATTAACAAAATCTTCTAAATTATAACTAGGGACTAATTTTAAGTCGGAATGATCCTTGACTACCTGTTCGGTCTTCGAACCGGTTCGATTAAAAATTGCGACGGTATAGCCACGACTTTCAATATTTAATGCCAAGTTTTTACCCATGACAGCCATCCCAATGACGCCAATTGTTGGTTTACTCATTAATTTGCCTCCTATTAAATACTCTAATTACCTCACTAAAATCAATCTTGATCTTCTTGGGGGAACAATGATTTCAACTTTGCTAGTTCTGGATTAACCTTATTTTCTTGCTGTTGTTGATACTGTTCTTCAGACATTACCGTCCACTGTTTTCCAGCGGGCATAACCTCGCTATTTTGCTCTTGCAGGGTCAATACTTGTGTCGGAATACTTAATAGTAAATTATCTTCTAAAACTTTCAAAAAATCCAACTCATCATGCGCAACAAACAATAAGACTTCAGCCTGTTCACGCTCTTCTGAAGTTAATTGCTGCTCCGATACATTAGTATAAGCTTCGTGAATCATAAAATCTAGCTTTAATTCCACCGGTGTCAGGCTTCTCGTTGACGGATAAGTTAACTGGGTTTGGACGTGAAAATCACCCCAAAAGAATGGTTTTTTCCAGGTTAAACTTCCTTGGACCAATACTGGTGTTAAGGCAATAATTTCCGGATCACGAATCTGTAAGTGCTCTTGAACATCAAAAGTTTGATCAATTTCTAAAGATTTTTGCTGATAGTTGGTTAAAGATAATTTCTGCCAATTTAACAAGGCTAAACCTCCCTTTGATATAACGGCCGACGTCCAAAATTCTGTTCTGGTGCTTGGCCGAGCAACAACAAACGATCAGCTTGAATTGCCCGAGCCATGATCCCCTGCCGATTTCCTAATTTTTGAGTTACCTTAGTAATCACCGGGAGGGTCAAGTTTTGAGACTTCAAGACATGTAAATGCTGCTGTCCCACCTGATTAAAGCCTAACACATGTAAATAAGCTCGCATACGCATTTCTTGCATTTGTTCGGTCGTCAGATTAAGAACTGTATACAGACAAAGTCGCCGGAGACGAGCCCAAGTGAAACGTTTGCTCTTAATCTGATACAAAAAATTCGTAAAATCTGTCGCTGAAACAGCCGCTTGTTGCAATTTATATTGCAGCCCTTCATTCATTTGATAAATAGCTTGTAAATCAGCTGCTGTGGCTGTTAACAAACGATACCGCAACAAAGGATAGAACTGGCTCCAATAATAGTGGGGTTTTTGCTCCAGTAAAGCCCAACTTGTTGCCGGAACGGTCTCTTGGTAGGCTCGCCCTGCTTGAATAGCCGTGCGAATCGCTGTGGCACTAGAAATCTCACCCTGCAGGGTGACTTGATTATGCTCTGTCAATCCCGTCCGCAAGTAAGGATGAAAATTTAGAGGATAATTCAATTGCAGACTAGCTTGGGCATAGGCTAGACCCAACATTTGATTTGGCTTGGTTAATTGAAAGCCCAAATAACGTTCCAAAAGTTGATTCAATTGGGTCGCATAAGTTTGCCGATAATCTTGAAAGGCTGCTGCTTGCCGCGGAATTTTTTGAATTTTTCGGGCGACTGTAAGATAGTCAAGTTCAGGATTTTCACTCCCAAAAACTAAATCGGTAACTCCCAATTGCTGCAACAAGCGTAAAGCCTCTAGAGCGAAGATATCTGCCGGTTGCACGGATGCATAAATAGGTAACTCGACGACTAAATCAACTCCGGCCGCTAAAGCCATTTTGGTTCGTTGCCACTTATCCACTAGCGCAACTTCACCTCGCTGGACAAAATTGCCCGACATCACGACGACTAAAACATCAGGTTGCAGTCGCCGGCGAATCTCTTTTAACTGCCAAAGATGTCCGTTATGAAAAGGATTATATTCAGCGATGACTCCACAAACTCTGGACATCTTACTGAATTAAATCACTAACATCAACTACTTGGGCATCAGACCAGAGTTTATCTAATTGATAAAAGGAACGCATTTCTGGTGTGAAAACATGGACAATAACATCCCCAATATCGATTAAAATCCAGGCCGAATCTTTCTGACCCTCCACATGGTTAACCTGCACACCAGCTTGGCCTTCAATTTCCAAAATGTTATCAACGACCGCATTAACTTGTCTTTGGGTGGTCGCCGTTGCGATCACAAAATAATCGGCCAGTAGACTAACAGCCTGCATATCTAATACCTTAATCTCGCTAGCCCGTTTATCATTGGCCGCTTGGACCGCTAGATTCATAATTTTTTGACTATTCAAGCCCTTACCTCACTTTGATTGAACTACCCAAGCATTGTAGCTTAGAATGGTTTTCGGATAAATCTGTTGTTTTTTTGCTAATAAATGTTGGAGAGTGTGCTCAATTTGATAAGCTACACCGGCATCTAAGTTCTGATCGGTTAATTTTCGAGCCGTTGCGGCTTCCGGAAAATCTCGACCACTTTCTGTATAATCCGCCATAAAAACGATCTTATCCAATAAAGTCATATGAACCGCTGCCGTCGTGTGTCGCCGGACCGCATTGAGAATATCTTCATCGTAAATTCCTAAATCGTACTTGATAATCTCCGCTCCCACAATTCCATGCCAAATTGCATTTCCATAATTCAATAAATCAGGATCCAAATCTTCTTGTTGAATAATGCGAATAAATTCTGCATCGCTACATTCTTTAGCATAATCATGCACTAAACCTGCTACTCCCGCCTTTACTTCATCAGCATGGTGTAACTGGGCCAACTCTATGGCTCTTTGACTTGTTCGGACACAATGTCGGTAGCGATAATCGGATAATTTCTTTTGGACTTGTTCTTGTAACCAAGCTCGATCTGAAGCACTATCAATGTTCATCTTTAAGGTACAACCCCTTTTCTTGAATGTACTGGCGGACAGCTTCCGGAACAAAATAACGAATTGAACCACCAGTTTGGACTGTTTGCCGAATCCAAGTCGAACTGACATCAGAAGTTGGCATATTAACCCAGATCAGAGGATAGGTGGATCGCTTTTCATAACCCTTGCGGCAGACGCCAACTAACTGGGCTAATTGAACAATCTTTTCAATTTGATGCCATTTGGGCAAGTAATTGACCATATCGCCACCAATGATCAAATAATATTGATTTTCGGGATGGGCTTGGTGTAATTGTTGCAAAGTATCACAGGTATAGCTAATTCCTCCCCGCTGAACTTCCATTAAACCTAACTCAAATTGCGGATGATCCAAAATAGCCCGCTGCACCATCTCTACCCGGTCTTGCACCGCCAAAGTTTCCTTGCGATCAATATGCGGTGGCTGCGCATCAGGAATAAAAATGATTTTTTCCAGACCTAATTGTTGATAAACTTGATCAGCCATCATTAAATGACCAATATGGGGCGGATTAAAAGTCCCCCCTAAAATTCCGATTCGATGAGTCGAAGAGGTCGAAGCCGGCTTAACTTGGACATCAGTTTGAATTCGATTTTGGAGTACCGTTTTCGTCATTCATCTCACCTCAATTTTAAAGTGCATCAACTTCCAGGCTCAGATGACGATTACTAATTTTTGAAGCTCGTTTATAAAAGACTAGCGTTCGGCCAATTGTCTGAACCAATAAAATACGCGGATCAAAGTCTTGTACCGCAGCAACAACCGTACTAGTTAAAGCAGCAGAATTTTGTAAAATACTTACTTTCACTAATTCATGGACGTTTAACTGCGCCTGTAATTGTTGCAAGGCAGCTCCATTAAGACCATTTTTTCCAATTTGAAAACTGGCGTTTAAAGACTGTGCTTGTTGTTTTAAATAACGTTTCTGCTTATTGTTTAACATACTTACCTCTTTAATTAACTAATGCGGGACGAACTTCTGCCGTTAAACCGACTGGTAAATAAACTCGAACCTGCACTCCTTGGGGAACACTAATCCAACCTAGACCAGCTAAGAGAATATCACTCGGTTCCGTGGTTTTAATCAATTGGGGATCAAATGGCGGAAATTCTTGCTGATCTTGGGGGGGATTTAGGAGCTCCCCTAACTGACGCTGATAAAAATCATCAGCGTTTTCTAATTTAGTTCGATGAATATAAAGATGATTTTCAACATAAACTAAGAAAGATCCTGCTGAGCCTTCGATAAAGTCCAAGCGTGCCAAACCAGCGATAAATAAGGTTTGCTCAGCCTGTAATTGAAAAATCCGAGGATGAATCTCAGTTTGGGGAGCGATATATTTCAATTGTTTAGGCAACAAAAAATGAGCCATTTGATCGCGCTTCACAATTCCAGGAGTGTCAATTAAATTATGACCATCAGCTAGGGGAATCTTGATTTGATCTAAAGTAGTTCCGGGAAAGCTCGATGTCGTAATTAATTCTTGCCAAGTCGTGCGCGCTTGTAAGATAGCATTGAGTAAAGTTGATTTACCAACGTTAGTGGTTCCGATAATATAAACATCTTGATGTTGCCGTAATTGCTCAATGGTCTCTAAAAGCTGATCAACTTGAACTAGCTTTTTAGCACTAACTAACTTCGTGGCTAAAGGCTTAAGTCCGACTCGTTTAGCCTGTTGTTGTAACCAATTTTTAACCCGATTAACCTTGAAAGAATGCGGTAAAAGATCAGTTTTGTTACCAACCAGCAAGAGCCGATTGGAGCCAATATAAGAGTCTAAGTTAGGAATTAAGCTGCCCGAAAAGTTAAACACATCTACCACATAGACAATTAGAGCTCGTTGTTTACGTAAAGATCGTAATAAGTTCTTGAACTCTTGATCCGCAATCTCCACGGGGGCAATTTCATTATAATGGCGCAAGCGGAAACAACGTTGGCAATATAATTGCTCAACTTCAGCTTGTTCTTGATACTTTTTTAAAGTTCCCGCAGGTAAAAAACCCGGTTTATTCGCAGTTTCAGTCTGGAGAATAGCTCCACAACCAATACAGCTCAGTTCGTTTTCACTTGTCATCTAAATGCTGCCTCCATCTTAATTGAGAATCGAATTTTTGATTCCACCACATTAATGGACGTTCGAAAAAACGATTGATCCGGGTCTTCTTGGCATCTGTAGCAACTAATGGTCGCACCAAAATTGTTTGTAAATGAGCTAAATTTCCCGCTAAAACATCTGTCAATACTTGATCACCCACAAACACAACTTCTTTTGACGACCATTGCTGTTGGCGCAAAAATTTTTGAATGACAAAAGGTAGCGGCTTATGGGCACGCGCCAAAACAGTCACGTGTAAGCCAGCGACTGCTTTTTCCACTCTTTCTTGGCTATTGTTAGAAGCTACAACCAGTTGAATTTGCTTATCAACCAAGGCTTGCGTCCAATTTAATAACTTTTGATCGCGGCGTTGTCTTTCATTCCAAGGCACCAGCGTATTATCCAGATCAGAAAGAATTACCGTAATTCCCCGATCCAAAAATTCCTGGGGATCAATATCTAGAATCTGGTCAATCATCATCGTCGGCTTAAAAATTCGCAGAAGCTTTCCCTCCTTTACCCTTGATTAGTTAATTTAACTTTATACAATTTACAAAAAAACGCAACTAGCATGACTACTAGTTACGTGATCTTACTTAGAAGCCTCTTTAGCAGTATCAACTAACTTTTTAAAAGCTCGTTGATCGTTAACTGCTAAATCAGCTAACATCTTTCGATTAATATCGATTTGCGCTAACTTCAAGCCATGCATCAATTTGCTATAGCTCATATCATACATCCGAGCTCCCGCATTAATCCGAGCAATCCATAATTTCCGAAATTCGCGTTTTACTTGACGCCGATCACGGAAAGCATAGTTATAAGAATTAAATAATTGAGTCGATGCAGCTTTAAATTGAATATGCTTGGAACCGCGGTAACCCTTGGCTAATTTTAAAACTTTCTTGCGGCGCTTGCGAGTTACTGTTCCACCTTTAACACGTGGCATAAGAATTCCTCCTAAAGATTATGAAAATTTATTTGTATGTGGTTAACATCTGCTTGATACGTTTCATATCACTAGCACTAACCATCGTAGCTTTTGATAATTGCCGACGTTGCTTTTTAGTTTTTCCGTGGAAACGGTGACTGGTGTAAGCATGATCCCGTTTCAAACCACCTTTGGCGGTAAATTTAAAACGTTTTACAGAACCACGGTGTGTCTTTTGCTTAGGCATGAAAATTCCTCCTACACTAATTCTTCTTTTTATCGTTAATTGGAGCAAGCATCAAAAACATACTTCGACCATCCATTTTTGGACGTTGAATTACTGTTGCCACTTCTTGAGTTGCTTTGGCCATTTTCTCCAAAACATCCCGACCGATTTCTTTGTGAGTAATAGCCCGACCGCGGAAGCGAATGGAGACTTTAACTTTTGAACCCTTATCTAAAAATTTCAAAGCATTCTTCAACTTCGTATCAAAGTCATTTTGTTCAATCGTCGGACTCAGACGAACTTCCTTGATACTAATCGTCTTTTGCTTCTTTCGAGCTTCACGATCTTTCTTTTGCAGCTCAAAACGATACTTACCATAATCCATAATCCGGGCAACTGGTGGCTTAGCATTCGGTGAAACTAAGACCAAATCCAAATTAGCTTGATCAGCAAGCCGTAAAGCTTCAATCTTGGACTTCACTCCCAATTGTTCACCACCAACTGAGATCAAACGAACCTCGCGGGCCCGAATCTTCTCGTTTACGATCATGTTATTATTGCTACTCTTCCTAGCTATGGGTATCCACCTCCGAAAAATTAACTCACAAAAAATGCGGGCGCAGTAGCACCCGCAATATCTAATCGATCATTATCAAACCTAGGGACGTTACAGTATAGGTGAGAAGCGGGAGCCTCTGCTTGTTCAATTCACTCTTATCAGTGTACGTTCTTTAACGACAATTGTCAAGAAATATCTAAAAAACAAAAAAAATCAAGGGACAATAAAACCAGTAATTCTCTCATTTCAATAAGACTTTTCTTACTGAAACAAAAGACGAGCGTTCTTTTAAAAAACGCTCGCTAGTCCACTCGATACCCGAGTCCCTGGTATGAAATTAAAGATATCGAGTTAACTTCGTTAAAACTTATAACGGATACGCTGAAAAACATGTGCCATAAGCTGATTACCTTATGATACGCGTTCACATTAACACTTTTATCCCCAAGAAGCAACTGCTCTTTAAAAAAATTCCGGCGACTAACCAAGATAGCTAATAAAAAATCGGCATAACCCGGACTTTCTTTTTAAAAAGACTACTTCTGATCCACCAGAAAGTAATTATTTCTATAATAATCCATTTCAAAGCTTAATCAAGAACTAATTTCTCTTCCCTCTAAAACCCCACTGACATCTACTTGATCAATCTTTACTTTATGTAATAGCCGCTAAATATCTTGTACTACTTGGATAATAATCTAATTAAGGAGAGTCCATCTTGGTATTCAAACATTACTGCTCAATCAATTAAAGTAATATTTTCTCTAAAAGTGGTTTAACTCCGTATCTTAAATTGTTAAACGCCAAAAGAAATGTCAAACAGAACAGTTCTTTTAAGTAGTTTCTACCTATTTTGCGTTTTTCTTGTAGTAATTGATAAGTAGCCTTAAATAACTCACCCAGAACTGCTGCCAATGCTTTAGTATGAATTCTGAGACAGACCTGATCAGAAATTAAAGCATTCTTCCTCAATCCCGGCTCTTTAATATTTCTAATCCCTATACAATACAAGAAAGATGGATGGACACAAAAATATTCATCATGAACAAATTTACTATTAAAGATAATAAGATCGCCTTGTCTTCCAGGAAATTCCTTTTCACCAATGAAAATCCTACTTTGGCCTTCAGTAATTAAAATCAGCTCAACGCTATCATCATAAGCATGCATGGTTCTAGGATATTCACTGTCATTTAAGTCAACTTTACTGATATAAACAACTTCAGGCTTGGCGCTTAGAGATTTTTTTTAATAATAATTAGGCATAAAAAATTATTTCATCGCGATGATTTCCTTTATACAGAAGTCATGGTCAAAAAATAACTCCATAGATAAATTTTTTTACAATTTTGTACACTAATAACTTCCAATCATTTAAATAGTTAAACAGTAACGAATCAAGATTAACGAATCAAGATTAAGGTTACTAGTTTTTTGCTGAAATGAATCTTATCCTTCTCTATGTAAGAAAAACCACCATAAATTTTTTTCTTATGGCAGTTTTCTCAAATAACTAAGCGAGTTTATTGTTCACTGGCTAAGTTTAATCACTGGTCCGAGAGTAATTATTCACATCAGCTACAACACTATCGATGAACATATTACTGTCTTCTGAATTACTTTGATCTTCTCCGTATTTCCGAACAGAAACCGTAGCATTATTGATTTCCTGATCGCCAATTACGACTGTATAAGAGATCTTTTGCGTCTGCGATTCCCGAATCTTATAATTCATTTTTTCATTACGATTATCAATTTGAACCCGTAAACCTAATTTACGCATTTGTTCCTGTAATTTTTGAGCATAGTCTAAATGAAGCTCACTCTTTACGGGAATTATGTTGACTTGCACTGGAGCTAACCAAGTTGGGAAAGCACCCTTGTACATTTCAATCAGGTAGGCAATAAAACGTTCCATCGTCGAAATAATTCCCCGGTGAATCATAACTGGACGATGTTCTTGACCATCTTCACCCACATAAGTCAATTCAAAACGTTCCGGCTGCATAAAGTCTAACTGAATCGTGGATAAGGTTTCTTCATTTCCTAAAGCCGTCTTGGTTTGAACATCCAATTTAGGACCATAGAAAGCAGCTTCTCCCTCGGCTTCATAATAATCTAAGCCTAATTCATCCATCGCTGCCTTTAACATCCCTTGCGAGCGATCCCACATTTCATCATCATCAAAATACTTTTCAGTATTGGCCGGATCCCGATAGCTTAACCGGAAACTATAATCATTAATATTAAAGTCATGATAAACATCTAACATTAATTGCAAAACTTTCTTAAATTCATCTTGAATTTGATCCAAGGCGACAAAAGTATGACCATCATTGAGAGTCATTTCCCGAACTCGTTGCAGTCCAGAAAGAGCGCCTGATTTTTCATAACGGTGCATCATTCCTAATTCGGCAATTCGGATTGGTAATTCTCGATAGGAACGGATATGGTGCTTATAAATTTGAATATGGGACGGACAGTTCATAGGTCGCAGCTCTAACATTTCACCTTCGCCCATATCCATTGGTGGGAACATATCTTCGCGATAATGATCCCAGTGACCTGAAGTCTTATAAGCATTGACGTTCATCAAAATTGGTGTATAGACATGTTCATAACCGGCAGCAACTTCTTTATCAATAATATAACGTTCCAAAGTCCGTCGAATAGTAGCACCCTTGGGCATCCAGTAAGCCAGACCGGCTCCCATCTTGGGATCGACAAAGAATAAATCTAAATCCCGACCAATGGTTCGATGATCCCGTTCTTTAATTTCCGCCCGACGCTTCAAATCAGCAGCTAAGTCTGCTTCTTGTAAGAAAGCAGTTCCGTAAATCCGCTGTAACATCGGGTTACTGGATTTACCTTGCCAGTAAGCTCCAGCAACAGATAGTAAGTGGTAATGTTTCAAATCACTAGCTTTAGGAAACATTGCTGCAATGCCCCAGTCCATATAATCACCTAATTGATATACCGGAATTTGAACACTATCAACTGCTTTAATCAACGAAGACTTATAAGGATCATTCTCAAAATGAGCCAATAAATCATCTTTAGCCATCATTTTCCGTTCAATCGGAGCATTAGCCTTAATCAAACGTCCCATGATTGCTTGTAAATCTTCCAATTCAGCGGCACTAACTTGCGGAGCCTCTTTATCGGTATCTAAATAAAAACCATCATTGTTACTCTGAGCTTCCCCAAAATTAATTTTCGGGTATTTTTGCTTTAAAGCTGCCCCTAATAAAAAGATTGCGGTATTCCGAGCAACTTGCACGGCTTCATCATTTTTTTTAGTGATAATCTCTACTTTTGCATCTTGAACAATCGGTCGTTTCAAATCGACCAAAATTCCGTTCACCTTTGCGGCAACCGCCGACTTCTTCAAACTGTTACTGATCCCTGCAGCGACTGCTTCTGGAGTTACGGATTCGGAAAATTCACGTTTAGAACCGTCAGGAAAAGATAATGTAATTGCTGCCATTGCTATGACCTCCTCAAAATAAAAACGCCCCTCGGAAAAATTCCGAGGGACGTGTAATTAACTAAATTAAACGTGGTTCCACCCAAACTTAAGTTTCTCAGAAAAGAAACTTATCTCTAACGTCGATAACGGGACGAACCTCTCTTATTCAACTCGTAGGATGGTATACCAGTCTCTAATGGACAACTTACAGTCGATGATTGTCACTCCCTAATTGCGAAACTGATATTATAATTACATTAAACCACGTTAATTCTGGATTTGCAAATTTATTTAAACTGCTACTCATAAAAATCATTTTTTGGTTCTAAACCGACAATTTTGCAACTTACCGCAAAATCACTCTTGAATCCACATTCGAAGACCAACAGTCTTGGTCGCCTAAACATTATAATTTTAAATTATCGAATTTCGGAGCTGGCTATCTTAATTAAACCGCCGATCAGGGCCACTAACCACTACTTCTCGCGCCAAAAAACGAATTCGTTCCATGATTCGCGCTGCCTTAATTGGTTCTTGATCACCCCGCTGATTGACGGTTAAGTGAGCTTCAAGATCTTTCATTGAAAAATTCGATGAGAAAAAGGTTGGTAGCTTTTCTTGGAGCCGATACTGCAAAATAACCCCTAAGACCTCATCACGAACCCAAGAACTCAAGGCATCTGCTCCGATATCATCAAGCATTAAAATGGGGACAGCCTTAATCTGATCAATCTTTGTCAAAACTGAATTATCATTAATCGCATTTTTCATTTGCACCGCTAAGGTCGGAAAGTGAACTAATAGGACTTCCACTTGTTGTTGAACCAATTCTTTAGCAATTGCGCTCAATAAATAAGTCTTTCCCACTCCAAAAGGCCCTGAAAGATATAAGCCCGGTAAAAAAGTCTTCGGTGCTTTAGCATAATCTATGACAAAACGAACGGCCGCCATGTACGAAGCCTGGCGTTCGTTAACTCCGCGAGCATAATCATCCAAATCTGCCTGACGGACATCACTAGCCATGGCCAAAGTCTTAAATTTTTGCTGAAAAACAACTTTTTGTTGCCGTCTCAATTCGGCGGCATCAGGTTCATAACTAACATGAATCGCCTGATTAACCCACAGAAGCCGGGGTTGATAACCCGTTGCCAGAGTTAAAGTCTTCTTTGCTTGCACGAACTCATAAATAGCCGCACTTCCCGCTAAAACCGCGTTTTGATTATTCTGCAGTTGATGGTCTTGCAAAAATTGTTGCACTTCAGGATCTTTGAGAGCCTGCGTCAACAACTTCTGATAACGTTCATTCCAATGACGTTGCTTCATTGTCGTTGCTAATTGCGCCGCTAAATCTTTCATAATAATCACCTAAGAGCTTTGATTTTTTAATTTAGCCCACTTCCGTTGTAAAGCCGCTAATTCCTGTTGATCGACGGTGGGCGCTTGTTGTTGTTGCCAGTCAGTGGCCACTTCTTTTTTCCCCGAAAACGGTCGGGAACGATTTTGCTTTTTCTTAGTTCGGGGTTGCTGCAAATATTTTACTGCGGCCACGGCTGTCGTGATTTTCTGCTCTAACCAATCATTGGCAATGGCCTCAACCAAAGCCTGGGTTAAAGTAGCCGCTTGCTGCAAAACACAGGCAACTAAGATATTAATTACGGGCAGAGGAAATACCGCCCGAGCTTGGAGATCTCGTAAAACTCGGGTTTCTGATTTACCTACGAAACCACCCTTTTTTTGTTTCTCTTGGGCTAAAAACTCTGCCGGGCTTAACTTTTCCGCACGCCGAACTAACTGTTGCTCGGTTGCCTTTAGCCCCTGTAATTTTTCTGCGGGAACATCCTGAATTGGGGTCTCTTGCAAGGCATTATTTTTCAAATTTACCCGATCTTCATAGCGCTGCTGCGCCAAGCGTTGCAAACGGGGTAAATCAATCTGGTTAGTCTGCACATTAAGGGTATTCGTTAATAATTCCGCTAACTCAAATTCCGTCAGTCCATAAAAAGCATGTAAGTTAAACAACTCAGCTTGACATTGTTGAAGTTGCTGAGTGTCAATCTGATACTTGGCCATCAATTGGGCTAATAATTCCCAATCAAAGGTTTGTAATTGCGCAGCTGTATATTGCGGCTGCGCTTTAGTCAAGCTGGCTTTCGAAGGTGAACTTGCAGGTGCTTGAACTAAAGCTTTAGTTGATAAGTGAAAGACTTCCAGAAAACTTTTGGTGATTTCCACAGCTTGAGCGGGAATTGGCCTTGTCGAACAATACTTCTGTTCCAATTCTGTAAAATCGGCTTGACCTATTTTTTCTAATAAGAAAGTTCGTAAAATATTATCCTGAAAAAAGGTCTGGGGAGCCAAAGGTCGTTGTAATTCATACAACAAGTAATTGCCCAGAATATCCTTATGCGCGTAAGTTCGCAACAAAGCTACCGCTTCCAAACGAATTCGTGCTTTATAAAAGGCTTGAGCATCCAAATCCAAGAGATTCAAAAGTTGCGCATGAGTAGCCCTTTCTGAAACCAGGGTTCTTTGTTGCTGCCATAAAAGCTGATATAAACTTGTCGCCGCACTGCCAACTAGGGGTTGATATAAATCAACCAAGGTTGTCCAATCAACGTCACTAAAACGATCGTTGGTTAAAACAAAATATCCCCAGAGGGGATCAATTGCTGTTCTGGCTGTCACAACTAATCATCCTTTATCTGTGAATCCGAATCAGTCTTCTTTTCATTTTCCATCAGACCTTGAACTTCTTTCATCAGTCCATTAATGTCTTTAAATTGACGGTACACACTAGCAAAACGTATATAAGCAATATCATCTAGCTTGATCAATTCCTGCATAACATACTCACCGATTTGCCGGGAATTAATTTCACTTTCCCCTTGAGCTCGAACCTGAGCTTCAACACGATTAGCAACCTGATTCATACTTTCTAAAGTTACAGGACGTTTTTCCGCTGCGCGGACAACGCCCCTTAAAACTTTCTCGCGATTGAATTCTTCGCGATTACCATTTTTCTTAATAACGAGAATTGGAGTTTGTTCGATTCGTTCAAAAGTCGTGAATCGATAACCACAATTTTCGCAAACTCGCCGTCGCCGAATGACACGACCATCATCGCTGGGACGACTATCAATTACTCGGGAAGCATTTTTACTACACTGGGGACACATCATCTGACTTACTACTCCTCATCATTCAATTGATTCAAGATTTGAATAACTTGCTTAGACAGCATAGCATAGTTACCATTATTTGTAATTATATAGCTCGCCTGGGCGCGTCGTTGCGCATTTGACCACTGAGCAGCGATCTTGGCTTGTGCTGCGGTAGAAGAAAGCCGGTCACGTTGACGTAAGCGTTGTATTTGTACTGCTGGAGTTACTTCTACCACAATGATTTGATCTAAGAGTCCTTGATAAGATTGTTCAAACAAGAGTGGAATTTCTAAAAATAAAGGTTGTAAACCGCTCCGAGCTTGAACAATTATCTCCTGAATTCGCTGCCTAATTAGGGGCTGAGTAATTTCATTTAATTTCTTTAAGGCCTGCGAATTCTCAAAGACGTAAGTTCCCAGCTCAGATCGCAATAAGTTCCCCTGTGAATCAAAAAATTGCTGGCCAAAAGTTGTCCGCAATCGTTGCCAACCGACGGTCTGGGGAGCTACAACTTCCCGCGCAATCTGATCGGCACTTAAAACGGAAAATCCTTCTTGAGCAATGATTTGTGCAACCGTTGACTTGCCGCTGGCAATTCCCCCAGTAATTCCAACTGCGATTCCCATCAGCTATTCAGGGGCTGACAAACTGGACAATAATGAGTCCCCCGGCCCGCGACCTTAATTTTAGCAATCGAATTTCCACAACGGGGGCAAGCCTCACCAGTATGTTGATAAACCTGCAATTGACCTTGAAAAGTGCCTTTTTGACCGTCAGCATTTACATAACTATGGACTGTTGTCCCGCCAGCATCGATAGCCCGTTTAATTTCGGTATTAATTGCCTGGTATAAAGTCGTTAATTGCGTTGCGCTTAGATTATTAGCCGGTTCTTGGGGGTTAATCCGGCTTTGCCATAAAACTTCGTCGGCATAAATATTGCCTAGGCCAGAGACCACATGTTGATCCAGTAAGGTCGCTTTAATGCTTTTTCGACGTTCACTTAAACCTGCTCGCAGAGCTTCCGAAGTATATTCTGGGGTTAAAGGTTCAGGTCCCAAGGCAGCAATCGATTTAAGATTTAGCTCCGAACCACGGGGAACGAGCTGCATCTTACCAAATTTTCGCACATCCCGATAGGCCAAATACTGGCCATTACTTAAACTAAAAATTACATGAACATGCTTATCAAATTCACTTTTTTCAGCTCGCAGCTGATATCGGCCTTCCATTCGTAAATGACTAACCATTGTCCAGCCATTATCAAAATGAAAAAGTAAATACTTGGCTCGTCGACCAATATCCGTGATTGTTGCTCCTAGTAATCTATCTCGAAATTCCTGAACATTGCCCACGATTATTTTGAAATAGCGAATTTCGATTTCGGTGATCGTTTGACCGACAACTGACTTAGTCAAGCCTCGACGAACGGTTTCAACTTCTGGTAATTCTGGCATTTTATTCTATCCTTTAGCATCGTACCATGTAAGGCCATAGGCTGATTCAACCTTTAACGGAATATCTAGTTGAACGGCAGAGTCCATAACTTGCGGTACCAATTTTTCTAAAATTGCAATTTCAGCGGTAGGAGCTTCAAAAATCAATTCATCATGTACTTGTAATAACATTCTAGTTTTTAATTGATGTTCTTGCAATTTTTCTTGCATATTAATCATCGCAATTTTGATCACATCAGCGGCACTTCCCTGAATCGGAGTATTCATCGCCGTCCGCTCGGCAAAAGAACGAACATTATAATTATGAGCGTGAATATCTGGTAAATAACGCCGACGGTGCATAATTGTTTCTACATAACCTTGCTCACGAGCCTGCTGAACCATTTGATCCAAGTAAAGCTTAACTTTGGGATATTGGTCAAAATATGACTTAATAAATTCCGCAGCTTCGGTTCGGGAAATGCCAATATTTTGCGCTAAACCATAATCACTAATTCCGTAAACAATCCCAAAATTAGTCGCTTTGGCTTTTCGCCGCATATCGGGAGTTACCGCCTTAATGTCTTGGAGACCAAAAATCCGCATTGCTGTATGGGCATGGATATCATAGTTTTCCCGGAAAGCCTGTTGCATATTTTCGTCACCCGATAAGTGGGCCAAAATTCGCAATTCGATTTGCGAGTAATCACTGGAAAACAACTGCCAATCGGGTTCACTAGCGACAAACGATTTACGAATTTCTCGGCCTTCGGAACGAACCGGAATATTCTGGAGATTCGGATCAACCGATGACAAGCGCCCCGTTTGGGTTAAAGTTTGCTGATAACGGGTATGCACCTTGCCATCTTGAGCTAGAGAATGGAGGAGTCCCACTACATAAGTGGATTGAATCTTTGCTACTTGCCGGTAATTCAAAATGTCGGTAATAATGGGGGCTTTATTTTTTAACTTTTCCAAAACAGCCACCGAAGTTGAATAACCTCGTTTGGTCTTTTTCAAAGGTTGTAGTTTCATTTCTTCAAATAAAACCTGACTTAATTGTTGCGGAGAATTAAGGTTGAATTCATGGCCTGCCTGGCGATAGATATCTTGTTCCAACTCCGCTAAACGAACTCCCAATTTTTGTTGCATTTCTTGCAAAGTTCCCTGTTCAACCTTAATTCCAGCAATTTCCATCTGGGCCAACACCAAAGCCAAAGGCAACTCGATTTCTTCAAATAACTGATCTTGATCATGCTCTTGGAGTTGCGGTGGCAATTCTTGTGCTAAAAATTGTAAGGCAGCGACCTTATTAGCTAAATGCTGTTTCAATTCAGAAGCCGCGGGAACTTTTTTCTTAGCTCCTTGTCCATAAAACTTTCTATCTGGCTCCAGTTGGTAGTAATTATAAGACTGAGCTAATTCTCCGAGATCATTAGAATTATCATTAACATCTAAAAGATACGAAGCCAACAGAGCATCAAATTTTACTCCCTGTAATTGAATTTGGTGACGATACAAGGCAACATAAGTTCTTTTATAATCAAATACAATCTTTGGAGTTTTCGGATTTTCTAAACAAGCCTTTAATTGAGGATTAGCCAAAAGTTCGACTTGATCACTTACCCAAATTTCTTTTTCATTTCCTACAGCTAAGCCAATAATTGGCTCAGTATGATAATCATCATTTAACATCTCAATAACGACTGTTTGTTCCGTCGGAGTGGCAACCCAATCTTCCAGTTGCTCCGTAGTTAATTCGTGGTACTTAACCGGGGGAGCAGAGGTCAACTGCTCTTGGGAGATATCCAATTTGTTCAATTTTGATTGGAAATTCATTTCTTTATAAAATTCGACTAGCTCTTCAGTTTGATCACCCTGATAAGTCAAATCCGCTAGTTCAACCTTGATAGGTGCCTGACATTGAATGGTTGCTAATTGTTGTGACAAGCGAGCTTGATCTTCGTCTTCCAGCAAGTGTTCTTTTAATTTGCTAGTCTTCATCCCGTCGATTTCTGCGTAGAGATTTTCCAAACTTCCATATTGGTGCAATAACTTCAAGCCGGTCTTTTCTCCAACCTTGGTTACGCCGGGATAATTGTCCGAATTATCCCCCATTAGAGCTTTTAAATCAATTAATTGCTGCGGTTTAATACCTAGCTTTTCTTGGAAATGTTCCGGGGTGTAGTACTCTAATTCAGAGACACCTTTAATGGTCACGACCACCGTAACTTGGTCGGTGACTAACTGAGTCAAATCACGATCGCCAGTAACAACTGTTACCTGACAACCGGCAGCTTCTCCTTGGCGAGCCAAAGTCCCAATAATATCGTCGGCTTCGTAATTGGCTAATTCATAGTTTTGAATTCCTCGAGCTGCTAACAGTTGCTTAATATAAGGCAATTGTTCCTGAAATTCACCCGGAGTATGGGGACGATTTCCCTTGTAATCCCTATACATTTTTGTACGAAAGGTCACCTTACCAGCATCAAAAGCAACTAACATCTTGCTGGGCTGACTTTTTTTCAAAATTGAATCCAGCATATTATCAAAGGCAAAAATCGCATTCGTATGTAGCCCTTGGGGATTTTTGAATTTTTCTAAAACATTATGCATCGCAAAAAACGCCCGAAAAGCAATACTACTTCCATCCACTAATACTAGTTTTTCCTTTTCCATGAACCTACCTCAACCTTCTAACTGCTTCCATTCTAACAAACAAAGAAAAGGAATGGCAATTAACCATTCCTTAAAGCTTCGAAGATTAAAGTTCTTAAGCTCGCGTCACTAATTGGCGATAAGCAACTTCGTATTTCTGGATATCTCCTGCTCCCATAAAAATAATAACCGCTTTGGGATCAGCCTGAAGTGGGGTTAAGTCAGATAGTGTTAAAACCTGCCCCCCATGTTTTAGCTTAGCTCCTAAATCAGTACTGCTAATTTGACCAGCTTGTTCACGAATTGAACCAAAAATTTCAGTTAAGAAGACTTCGTCAGCTTGATCTAGACTAGATACAAAGCCATCAAACAAAGCCTTCGTTCGACTATAAGTGTGCGGTTGGAAAACAGCAACTAACTTCCGATCAGGATATTGCTGACGAGCAGCATCTAAAGTAGCCTTAATTTCAGAAGGATGGTGAGCATAGTCATCAATGATGATTTGCTGACCCAACTTTTGCTCACTATAACGCCGTTTAACTCCCGTAAAAGTTGCTAATTCGCGTTGAATCAAACTATGGTCTAATTGTTCCAAATGACTAACTCCAATAACTGCCAGAGTATTTAAAACATTATGTTCCCCAAAGAGTGGGATTTCAAAGCGTCCTAAATTCTGATCCTGATACCAAACCTCAAAACTAGATCCTTTGGTTGTCCGCTGAATCTTCGCAGCTCGTAAATCATCATCATCTTGGAGACCATAATAGTAAATTTTTACTCCAGCAGGCACCTGCAACTGCCGTAAATGCGGATCATCTCCCCAAGCGAAGATAGCCTTTTGGACTTGGTTAGCAGCCGTTTGAAAAGCCGCCTGAACATCTTGGAGATCTTTGAAATAATCAGGATGATCAAAATCAATATTGGTCATGATTAAGTAATCGGGATGATAAGCCAAGAAGTGGCGCCGATATTCATCTGCTTCAAAAACGAAAAATTGACCATCCTTAACCCCTCGACCAGTTCCATCACCAATTAAATAACTTGTGGGCGCAATCCCTTGTAAAACATGAGCCAAAAGACCGGTTGTACTGGTTTTCCCATGAGCACCGGCAACCCCAATAGAGGTATACTTTTGGACTAATTTTTCAACCATTTCCGGATACTTAACAATCGGTAGTCCTAATTTTTGCGCTTCTTGTAACTCGACATTATGCTCATCAAAGGCATTTCCCGCGATAACTGTTTGACCAGCTTGAATATTTGCCGCGACAAATTCTTGGATGGTAATTCCCGCCTGTTCGAGACCCTGTTGTGTAAAAGTAGTTTTAGCGATATCCGAACCAGTAATTGAATAGCCCAAATCATGCAATACCAAGGCTAAAGCACTCATTCCAGTTCCTTTAATCCCCACAAAATGGTAATTTGTTTTTTCCATTATTAGTCCCTTCAGAACTTAATTTTTTGAGCCAAATCAGTCAAATCTAAGGCCTGGCCGGCTTGATAATCAGAATCTAAAACTAAAATCCCTCGTTTCTGAGGTGCATTAGGTAATTGCAGTTCCCGAGCAGCACAAATCATTCCCGTGCTGGCGACTTTCCGTAATTCTCCCGGGAAAATCAACTGACCATTTGGCATCATAGCTCCAGCTTTAGCCACCACCACTTTTTGTCCACTGGCAATATTGGGAGCTCCACAGACAATTTGGACAGTTTGACCGCCATCTATCAAGACTTGGCAGACTTGAAGGTGATCAGAATTTGGGTGAGCCTTCATCTCTTGGACTTCACCGACAACAAAATTGGGTCCAGTATCTACTTCCAGCTGGGCTTCAAAGCCGACTTTTTGTAAGTGCTCATTTAAAACTGCCACTTGTTGTGCAGTCAACTGGACTTGGCCTTTAACATCAGTATTTAATTGTAATTCAGCAGCTAAACCAAAGAAATTATAGCCAATTACTTGATTTTGATCCCCTTTAATTTGAACAATCGATCCCTTTTGCTCAATGCTTTGTTGCGGAGTATCGGCTCCGACAACTACTAATAAAACATCCCCCAAAACGGTAGGATTATATGAACTAATTAACACTCTCTTTTCACCATAACTTTCTCAATCTATCGGAATATTTTAAGCCAAAGAATCTAAGAAACTTTCTACTTCGGCCTTAGTCTTTCGATCTTTGTTAACCAAACGGCCAATTTCTTGTCCATGATCATAGACAACGAAACTAGGAATACCCATAATTTTCAATTCTTTTGCTAAATCAATAAACTTATCCCGGTCAACATCAACAAACTGATATTCACCATACTCTTGCTCAATCGCCGGCATCTCCGGTTTAATAAATGTACAATCCGGGCACCATCCAGCCTGAAAGAAAAGTACATATTTTCCATCTTTAGTTAATTCAGCCACATCTGTCGTTGAATATTCGCTTAATTTTTTCATCAAATCACCTTTTCCTTTCATTTTCCGAGCTTTTTCATTACTTAATTTCCAAGTGAATTTCTCAGCCAAGAAGATTTAAGATCGCAGAGCCAGTCCTCTTTTTAGCCTTCACAGCAGCATTATATCACATTTTTTCAGACCTTCACGGTGGCTTAACTAAGTTCAACTATTGGCTAATCTCTAAAAAATATGGTTATTTAGCGCCCAGCAAGAAGTTATAATGATAATATATAAGTATCAATCAAAGGAGGTTGAATTTATGGGTTTAAAAAGTCTAATTAAATCGACTTTAATAGCTTCAACTGCCCTCGTTACCGCAGGTGCCGGAGCTTTATATTTATTACATCAAATCAGCAGTAAGCAGGTCATTGAACGAATTAAAAATAATTTAGGTTCTGATGCGGTTATCATCACTACTTGGGTTGAGCCCCTCTTTCAGAAAGTCATTATCGACGAACAACCAACTTGGGCTTTAGTCGGTGGTGTAACAACCGTCGAAGATGATGCCGAAGCTCAGTATCATTTTGTTGCTTCGGCAACCACGGGGCAGCTGTTAGACATTCAAAAAATTTAAAAATCAGTGATCATAAAGAAACTCGCCGCAAACTACAAAAGTTTGGGCGAGTTTTTTCTAGCTCTTTAAATTTCGGGGAAACTAGCTTGGAGAAAATAAATTGGCTGACCTTTTTGTGAAAACTTATCTTCATACTCAGTTGGAATATTTTCTGCAGCTAGTTCACTAGCATGTAAATCCAAAGATACCTGTTCTAAATGTAACGGAAAATTATTTAAACTACAGAGAGCATACTCAAATAATCCGCGATTATCAGTCTTAAATTCCAATTGTCCTTGAGGAACTAACAACTGCTGATACAACTTCAAAAAATTAGGGGCGACTAAGCGCCTTTTTTCATGCCGCGTTTTCGGCCAAGGATCAGAAAAGTTTAAATATAGCTTGGTCACTGATTGCGGAGCGAATAATTCTGTTAAATTTTGTGCATTAGCCTGCAACAGTTGGAGATTAGGCAATTGCGCAACAACTTGTTTTTTCAAAATCATCGCCAGTGCCGCGGTCTGTAATTCTAACGCCAAAAAATTATGTTGCGGATTTTGGCGAGCTTTTTCCATAATGAACTGACCCTTCCCCGAGCCAATTTCTAATTCTAAAGGTTGTTTACTGGGAAAACATTCCTGCCATGTACTTGGCGTGGAATTTGCAGCTATCGTAATTAATTCTGGGTGGGCAGCAATTAACTCTTGGGCCCAAGGTTTATTTCGTAATCGCATTCTTCAATTCCTTAACTATGCTTTAATTTTTGCAATTGACGGGGTAAAACCCACATCACTAGGATTATACCGACAATTCCACTAATTACCAAGGGGAGACCGATGGCACTGAGAGAATTTTGAAAAATGACCACTACTATTCCCCCTAAAAGCCACTGAACTGTCAGTAAATTCGTCAAAAGTTTCTGAAAATTAACCTTCTTTTGTCCTGAGGTCAAAGGATAGATTTGGAGGAGCGGATGATGATCGTAGTGCCGGTAAAGTGGAACCAACTGGAACTCAACTAAATACAAGAAGAGACTCATAATTAAACTTAAAAAGAGAGCATTGTGCATTGCCGCCGCTAAACAAAGCTCAATTACTAGCAGGCGAGCGTACAGATTACTATATTCGCTATTTCGCAAGAAACCGCGAGCCAGTAAATAGAGATAGGTATTTTCCGACTTCAACTTAATCGGTTTGAGACACCAGTCCAACCAAGAGCGTCGGACAACCTTACTATTTAAATCAGGAACATCAGTAAATAAGTTATAGAAACGCTTAACCCGATAACTCCGTTGATTTTCTTGGTTTAATAAGTATTGCCATTGAAGTACCTGTTGACTAGCCCGGCGCCGCCTTTTTTCACTTCCAATCAGCCACAAGATAGTGCCAACTAAGCCCAAAATTACCGAACAATAAGCACTGACCCCCAGGAAAATAACTAATCCTAACCACTTTTCAATAATTAAACCCCATGCTTGGGAACCATAACAGGCACTGATCGCATTCGTCAAAATAGCAGCTTCACAGACTAAAAGTCCGAGAGCTAAACAGACAACCTTACCAGGGGTAAACTGGCCACCTAAGGCTAAAAGAGGTGTCACAAAAAAGCAACTCAAAATTAAAGCACCGGTGGGCAAAATTAAACTATAATTACGCGCTTGCTTTAGATAAGAACGAAATTGCTTTTCTTGAGCTAATAAGAAAGTCAAATCAGCGGCTTCAATTAAAGTCACTAAACTAAAACATCCCACTACGAGGGCTAAAATCAATAAAGCTAAAGGTAAACACCACCAAGTATGGGGTTTAATTTGTTGCAGTCCTTGAGCATACCAGTAACCAATGGCGCCGATTAAAAAAATTAAAGCTAGTAAAAAGTATTCATTAAAGACTAGACGTAGATACTTACTCTGGGTACGCAAATGAGTAGTCAGTCGCTTTTGCCAAAGTTGTTTAATCACCGCGGAGCCTCCTCAGACATTTGGACATACAGATCTTCCAAGCTAGTGGCTTCTAAATTAAATTCGGCTTTTAACTGTTCCAAAGTTCCTTGCGCCCGCACTCGGCCGTGATTCAAAAGCACAAAACGATCGGCACTTTGTTCAGCATTCGCTAAAATATGTGTCGACATTAAAATTGCTGCCCCTGCTTTTTTCTTAGCCTGCACAATAGCTAATAGATCATGAACCGCCAAAGGATCTAAGCCGGTAAAGGGTTCATCAATGATGTATAGTTTGGCGCTGGTCATAAAGGCACAAACAATCATCACCTTTTGCTTCATCCCTTTAGAAAAATTAATCGGAAACCAGTCTAACTTTTTATCTAGCCGAAATAATTCCAATAATTCCTGAGCCTTAGGCCACGTTGTCTGGGGATCAAGATCGTAAGCTAACATTGTCAGAGTTAGATGTTCTTTAAGACTTAATTCGGGGTATAATACAGGTAATTCAGGGACATAGGCAATTTGTTGGCGATAAGCCGTCAAATCTTGGGCTAAAGTTAGACCATTAACTGTAATTTTTCCAGTTTGGGGCTGAAGTAAGCCCATGATATGTTTAATTGTGGTGGACTTTCCGGCACCATTCAGGCCGATTAAGCCTACGATTTCACCAGCTTGAACTGCAAAAGTAGTGTCCTTTAAAACTGGGATGGCTCCATAGCCCCCAGTTACATGCTCAACCTTTAAAGTCATGAATTTTGTCAACTCTCTCCCAATAGATTGTAATTATGATAGCATTAAAGCTGAATTTATTGGAATGTTTTTAATTAAGGAGGTCTTACTGATGGTTGAAGTTAACCATGATTGTGTTTTTTGTAAAATTGTTGCGGGGGAAATTCCTAGCTATACCGTCTATGAAGATGATCAGGTTAAAGCTTTTCTCGATATTTCACAGGTTACCCCGGGCCACGTTCTAGTCGTTCCTAAGCATCATGTGCGCGATATCTTTGTTTACGATGAAGAATTAGCGGCCACAGTTTTTGCTCGAATTCCCAAGATCGCTCGAGCCATTAAAGCTAGTGATCCCCAAATTGCGGGTCTCAATATTTGTATTAATAATGGTGAAATTGCCTACCAAACTGTCCTTCATTCCCATATTCATTTAGTTCCCCGTTATCACGAAGATGACGGTTTCCAAATGAAGTGGGCCGACAATACTGCCAACTATACTAGTGATCAATTAGCTGATTTGGCGACTAAGATTGAACACGAGGTGGCTGATTAGTTATGAAAAGTTTTGCGACCGGTTATTTTTGGGGCAGTTTAGCAATGGTTGGCGGCTGGAAATTGCGCCAAATTTTAAAAAATCCGCGTTATCAAGCTTTACGTCAACTTCCTCACGATCTTAAAGAATTGCATAAACAATGGAAAACCCAAGTTCTGCCGACTTTGCAAGAATTACAAGCGGAATTAGCCGAACATAGTCCTGAATTGCAAGCGGCTTTTTTAGAACTCCAAAAGGTCTTAGAAGAGCTTCAAGCACAAATGGCAGAAGAATAGTTTAGTTTTTGCCAATTTAAAACATTGTTATTTTAATAATAACTGAAATATGGTATCTTGGTAAGTGTTATCTTAACTAGGATCAAACAAGATTGGATGTGTAAAATAGTTATGACAAAGAAGTTTAGTAAAGTGGCTTTAGCTGTGGCTGCTGTTTTGTCTGTCACCGCTGTGACCGGATGTTCCAATAACAAAGCCGTTGTGACCATGAAAGGCGGGAAAATTACCGAAGAACAACTTTATCAAAAGATGAAGAAGTCCCAAGCTGGTCAACAAACTTTACAACAAATGGTTATTTCTCAGGCTTTGAAGTCTCAATATGGCAAAGATGTCAGCGACAAACAAGTTGACAAGGAATTCAAGAGCTATAAATCCAAATATGGTGCTCAATTTAGTTCTCTCCTCCAACAAAATGGAATGGACGAAGCTAGTTTCAAAGATACCATTCGGACCAATGCTTTAACCAAGGTTGCCGTTCGAAAAGAAACTAGTATTTCTCAAGCGGACTTGAAAAAGCAATGGAAGAAATATACACCAAAAGTTACCGTCCAACATATTTTAGTCAAAGATGAATCCAAGGCTAAAGATATTATCGATAAGCTGAACAAAGGTGAAGATTTCAGTAAATTAGCTAAGAAAGAATCAACTGATACAGGAACTAAGAACGATGGTGGTAAATTACCAGCATTTAATAATAGTGATACTTCCCTTGATTCGAATTTCAAGAAGGCCGCTTTAAAACTAAAGCAAGGCGAATATACCAAGGAACCAGTTAAATCTTCTTATGGCTATCATGTTATCAAGATGATGAAGCGCCCTGGTAAAGGTTCAATGAAGGCCCATGAAAGCACTTTGAAGAACCAAATTTACAATAATCGGATGCAAGATTCCGCTACCTTACAAAAAGTAATGTCTAAAGTCTTGAAACGTTCTGATATTTCAATTAAGGACAATGATATGAAGAATATCCTTTCAGGTTATTTAGACAATAACAAGAGTAAGTCAAGTACTTCTAGCTCCAAGTAAATCTTTTAAAATTTAAAAGCGAGCGAGATTTAATCTCCCCAAAAAGAGGCTGTGACATAAGTCTCTAAGAAAAAAAGGACCTCTAGAAGATTTTTCATTTTCTAGAGGTCCCTTTTGTTTTAAAATAAACTAAAAAACAACCGTGGGGCCAACACCCGTTCGACTGATAACCTTCGAATTGAAATACCAATACCAGTTTGGTCGGTCACGAGAGTATGACCTCGGTGCACTACTCAAATTGGTCTTATTAGCCTGTACTTACAGAATTTCTAGCAGTCAAAAAATTGAACAATTGGCTCAAGAAACAAGGTAGCGGCTTGGCTTACGCAAAGCCAAGAGCCGGCCTATCGAACTATTTGTCGCTTTCGGGTATCAGAAGAACTAACCGCTTTAACTAAGGAAAGCCTGCCGAACCTAACCCACTTTCTTCGTCAACAGGACCTGATTAAGGACCAATCTTTTATTGATGGAACCAAAATTTTAGCTGATGCCAATAAGTATAGCTTCATCTGGCGGAAGAACACGATTCGGTTTGATCGGTTGAATCAGGAAAAATTAATTCAGCTTTTAGGTGAACTGCCAGCTGCACAAGTGATTGGTGAAATTCCCCAAGGCTCTGATTTAACTTCGGAGGCTTTAGATCTCGTAATTAATCAAGTTGCAGATCGTTTAGTAGTTTTAGAAGAAGAGATTCAAAAAACTGCCCAAGTATCACCTAACCGAGCCAAACAGGAACGTTGTCACTTAAAGTCCCAGAAACATCAGTTACAATACCGACAAGAAAAAATGCGCCAATACCGATCTCAAACCGAAATCTATGGTACCCGAAATAGTTATTTGAAGACTGATCATGATGCCACTTTTATGCGCGTCAAAGAAGATCCAATGGGCAATAGCCAGCTAAAGCCGGCCTATAATCTTTAAATCGCTACTAGTCAACAATTCATTAGGAGTTATGTTTTATTTCAAAATCCCAACGATACACGAACTATACCACCTTTTTTGAAATAATTAACAGCACAGAAAGCTTTAGGCTCGACCATCGTCGCTGATGCCGGTTATGGATCGGAATGGAATTACCGTTTTTGCGAAGATGAATTAAGTTCTAAAACCGTAATTATTCCTTATAGTACGATACGAGGCTCAAAGAAAACAGGCGCAAGTGGCGCAGTGATGATCGAAAAGTAATGAATTGAGAATACCACGCCCCAGATGATTATTATAAGGAGTCCGGTTTAACTTTTATGCTTACCGTCGCCGGCATGATCAAACTGGCTTTCAAAGAGGTTTTAAAGAATACCGAGCTGAGTTGCATGATCTTAATCAAAACCCAATTCCTGGGGCTCTAACGGTTAGAGCCCGTCAAAAGAAAATTTTAATTAACGAAGATTGGGAATACTATAAAGCCCAACAGCGTCAACTACAAACCGCTGGACCGACCAAGTCAAGTTACGCACAACGCAAGATTGATTTTGAAGTTCCGTCATTTCTTGGTTCGAGGTTTAGATAAGGTAACTAAGGAAGCTGGATTGTTAGTATCAGTCTTAAACATCTTAAACTTAAGGTCCCGTTTAGAACCACTTTTAAAAACAGGAATAAAAATAAGAGTTGCCAAACTAAAAAATCATTTGGTAACTCTTATTTTTATTTTTGACTGGACTTATGTCACAGCCTCTTTTTCTGTTTTCTCTAATCTTTAATCAATATTTTGAGGGACATAAAAGCGGCGATTATCTAAGCCAAAAACTGGGGCACTGAACTCACCCAGTAAAGTTTTGGCAGTCGCCTTTGTAATCATATTGATTGCAGCATCTAATTCATCTAAATCGTGTAAAATCTCAGCCTCTAAAATTTGCGGCCGCTTAGGAGAACCATATTCATTCAAACCATGATGGGCAATAATCATATGCCGTAATAAGAGAATTTTTTCATCATTAGGATCAAACTGTAACTGTTGACAAGCAGTAATAATCTCTTCGTCGATTAAGACAATATGTCCCAGCAAGTTTCCAGCAACCGTGTATTGCGTTCCCACGGAACCAGATAATTCGGTTGTCTTTCCCAAATCATGTAAAAAAGTTCCGGCCAATAAAAGTGAGGCATTAACTTGCGGATAATGACGGCAAACATCTTGCGCTAACCGGGCAATACTTAAAGTATGAAAAGCTAATCCTCCTCGATAATCATGATGGTTTGACTTCGCCGCTGGATATTCGTAAAAGCTATCTTGATGCCGTTTTAAAAGAGCGCGGACAATCCGATTCCAATGAGGCTCAACAATTTCCAATAACAAAGATTGAACTGCTTCTTGAAGTTCAACCTTTGTTAAGGGTGCTTGGGGTGTTAATTCAGCTACCAGATGCTTAGCTTGCGGATCAAGCGTCAAACTATTAATTTTAACCTGCAAAGAACCATTGTATAACTCACATTTTCCTTTTAAGATGACCACCGTTCCCACTACAAATTTGTGAGTATCTTCTATCGTGGCATTCCAATACTTACCCGGTAACTTTCCCGAGCGATCCGAAAAAACTAAATCCAAGAAGTGACTCCCATTTTTAGCTGTTCGCCAAGTCATTTGGTCGATAAGTACCGGCATTTCAAAGCTTGAACCAGCTTTTAAAGTCGCCAATTTAGATTTCATAAAGTCTTCCCCCCTTTTAACTGTAAAACGTGTGTTGCTGGAAAATCGGCTCCACTGGTACTAGCATAAATCACTTGCGTAGTTGAGGCAATCTGCGGCAATAAACGACTAATAATCTGTCGCCGGGATTCATCAAAATCAACTAAGACATCATCTAACAATAACGGTAAAGTAGTTAAATCGGCCACTTCTAGCACAAAGGCCAGATTCAAGGCCAAGAATAATTGCACCATTGTTCCTCGGGAAAGCTCAGCTACCGCAAACCAAATCCCATCGGTGGTTAAAACCGTTAGCTGTCCCTTTCTAAATTGTAATTTTTGATAATGACCTGCTGTTAATTCTTCAAAAAAAACTTGGGCCCGAGTCAATAGATGCGGTAGCCGGTTCGAACTGGCCTGATTTAAGGTTTCCTGAATCCAATCGGCAGCTAACTGAAAACTAAGCCAATTACCAAAATCAATTTCGATCTCTGTCTTATTATTTTCAATTTTTTGTTGTAAGTCTTGATACTGGCGGTCATTAGCCAAACGTTGTTGTTGGGCAAGTAAATTGGTTTCTTGTTGACGCAATTTTTCCTGTTGCTTCCGGGAGGATTTTAATTGTTGCTGCTGCAATCGCAATTGGTCTTGAATGGTCCTAACTTGGCTAACAGCCTGCAATGATTTTAAATCGGGTTGTAGGGTTGCTGTCAAAACAGCTAAGCGTTGCTTGTACTCCTGTTGCTGTTGATTCTTGTCGCGTAGTTGTCGTAAATCAGCAGCAGTCAGAACCCCATAACGTTGTAAAAGTTCTTTTAACGCTGTTTCTTGCCGCAACAACTCTCTTTGTTGTTGGGCCAATTGTTGAGACAGCTGCTGTTGTTGGGCTTGTTCTTGTTGCCAAGCTAGTAATTTTTGTTGACAAGTTTGATAATAATTTTTAAATTGCGAGGGAGCGATTGTTTTTGGTAACAAGACTTGCACTTGCTCCTGCCAATTTTGTAATTGTTGTTGATAATTTTCTTTTTCCTGTTCAACTTTTGCGATCTCTCTCGCTAACTCGGTCCACTGCTGAGCCGCCAGTTGCCAGGAATTAACTCGGTCAGTAGCTAAGCCCGTTAATTGATAACGCTGTTGAAATTTCTCCTCACTGTCTGCTGGTAATTGGAGGGCAGCAGATTTAGCCCCCTTAGTCAAAGACCAAGAATAAGCTCCGAGACCAATTCCCAGAAAGGCAATAATTAGTAACCACCAATTTTGTGTCATAAAACTAGCTCCGAGACCGAGCACTAACAAACCTAATCCTCCCCAAAGCCAACCGGAAGCGGGGGGTGCTTGCTCTTGACTCCGATTGCGGGGGTGATTTTGTAATTGCTGCCACTCTTGAAAAGCGGCTTTTGTTAGAGGTTGTTGCCGTTGACGTAAATATGGTTCTTGCTCAACTAGGACTCGTTGTTGTTCCTGGAGCTGATGGAGCTGCTGTTGCCCTTGAATTTGCTGAGTCTGCTGGTAATTTAACTTTTCCCAGTCTTGTAGTAATTCTTGCCAGCGGTCTTGCCGTTCTTGAAACTTCAAGAGCTCCTCGGGCAATTCCTTAGCCGACGCCAGTTTAACTTGTAGATTTTGCTCTTGCTGATGTAAAGTTCGAATTCGTTCTTGCAGGCGGTTAAACTGATCCCAATCGGTATCTAAAACAACCTTTTCCGAGTTTTGCGACTGTAATTGCCGCCATTCTTGATAATCGGGCCATTTCTGCAAAAGTTTTTGCTGCTGCCGTTCATTAGTTTCTTGTTGAGATGTTTTTTTAGCTAAAGCTGTTCTTTGAACGTCAAGCTCAGTTAGCTGCTGGGCCAATTGTTGAAACTGCTGTTTTTGATCCTGAACTATTTGAAATTGCTTTTTTAAATTGATACTTTCCTTGAGGAGCAGATTGAGAGGCGGTTTCCGACCCTGAGGGCGATAAATTTCTTGCGCCCGGTGACGAAACTGTTTTGCTAACGGAAGCCAATCTTGCGCCCCGACAGCACCAATCGCCATAATCCGCTCCATTAACTGTTCATCGGTCAATTTCAGAACCTGATCGACAGTATTTCGATCAAGATAATTAGTAAGCATAAATAGCTTGGCAGTCATCGGTGATAGCAAGGCTTGATATTGTTCCAAACTGACTTCTTGTTGATTCTTTAAGACTGTGAGCTCTTGTTTAGTCCCGGTCTTTGTCCGCCGGACCAACCATTGATCAGAGTCCGCAACTAAACAAACTTCCCCGCCATACTTACTACTTTTCCGAGGCAAATACTGGCGATACTTTTGATGGCCGTCTGCAAAGCCAAATAGGACTGAATATATAAAAGCTAAAAGGGTCGTTTTTCCAGACTCATTATCCCCTACAATCACCTGATAATCGGTTTGAAAACTAAATTCTTGATCTACCCAGCAGCCAAAACCATAAATTCGAACTCCCGTAATTCGCATTTTAAACCTCCGTTTCAGGTTGATTAATAAAATTTTGTGCCCGTTCTTGGACGCTCTTTAAAAACTGCGGATCCTGAATTAAACTACGAATCAAAGGATTATTCTGGAGTTTTCCTTGATTCAATAAGTCGGCCAACTGCTCGGAAGTAAACACTTTCTGGGCTGCTTGCTGCCAAAATTTAAGATCAAGTTGTGTGACCGCCTGTAAAGCGGAAGCTGCTAACTGTAAACGATAGACATAATTATTAGTCGTCTGTAAATTTTCTAGTAAGGCCGGATCACTCAAACGTTGTTGAAGCTCTACTGTCAGCTGGGAGCTATCTTCTAAGGTTAATTCCACTAAAGTCTGCTCTGGGCTAATAATAGCCGCGCGCAACTTCTGTAACAAACCATCTAGATCCTGGACCCCGGCTACTGAACAAGTCTGATTTTGCCAAATTACTGGTGCACAGGCTTGAAAATCCAACCGGGTTTGGCCGCGCTGAACAGTTACCAAATAAAATCCTTTAGCTCCAGCCTCATTTCGATGCCGTCCTTGCAAGTTTCCCGGATAAACAATCCACGGATCTTGACTCAAGATTTCACGCTTATGAATATGTCCTAAAGCCCAATAATCGTATCCCTTCGAACGTAATTCCGCCAAAGTAAAAGGGGCATAGTCGCCTTGGTGTTCCTTACCCAGTTGACCATGCAAGAGACCGATTTGATAGTCGACTTCCGCCAAACGATTGGGGTATTCTCCTAGCCGATCTGCTCGAATATGATTTTGGTCATAGCTAAAACCAGTTAACGCTACCCGGGTCTGATCAGCAGCAGTAAAAACTTTGGTCGTGACCTGCGGCCCAAAAACATGGACATTATCGGGCCAAGAAATCATCGCTGAACTGCTAGTTAAATAGTCATGGTTGCCATAGATCATAAAGACGACAATTTTTTGTTGCCCTAATTCCTGAAATTTCTGGCGTAAATACAACTGCGAATGCAAATCGCGATCCACTTGATCAAATTCATCACCAGCCAAGATAATAAAATCTACTTCTTCTTGAATAGCAAACTTTACTAGCCGGTCAAAAGCCGTTGTCAAAGCTTCTTGAACTTTTTCTTGCCAAGAAGCAGATAATTGAGTCAGTCCTTTAAAAGGACTTCCCAAATGAAGATCCGCGGCATGAATAAATTTCATTACGTCTCCCCCTCGTATAGTCAAAAATATTTAAAATTCAAGTTACTAGTTCAACTTGGATCCTAGTTGAGATTCTCTAGCTAATACTTGGATCTTGCTCCAATTTTTTATTAAAAATAGCTTTAACAATTAATAAATAGGCGAATGAAAACTAAAATTTTCATTCGCCTATTTGCCTATCGGACAAAATTATCTGATTTCAAAATCTTTTTACTTATTGAAAAACTTTTAGCCGTTATAGATATCAGCAATTGGCTTAGAAATAATTTGGTTCAATTGTTCCATCATGCCATTAACTTTACGTTCAGCTTCCATCAACTTTTGAACTACATCATACTTAGATAATTGCTGAGACAAAGTTTGCAACTGTTGAATTGTATCATTGTCCAACTCTTCATTATTAGCTTGTTGCGTTTGCAATTTATCCTGCAACTGTTGCAATTGTTGGAATAAACCGAAAGCCATCGGGTCAGCTTTTAATTGGGCAAAAGCAGCCTGCAAGCCCAATACTTCTTCGGTTTGGCGTAAGTCCTGCTCTAATTGATTCGCGGTGTCGTAAACGTTGATCATGTAATTTCTCCTCTATTAATGTGGGAAAATCCCTTTAATTTGATTATACCATTGCGTCACATTTTTGCGAGCATCGTCTAGCTGATCCTGTAAGTTTCCTAAGAAACCAGAAGCATGATGTTTCGCTGAATTTTGGGACATGATCTGATTAGCATCCTTAACCCCAAAACTAGAATCCTTCGTATATTGCAAAATATTAGTCATTTCGGTCTTAAAAACTGGTGTGATAGCTTGCTCAGTTCGTCCTTGAAGAAAATGACCGGCATCAGTTTTATCATAGCCTAACCAAGTTGAGACCACGATATCAGGAGTATAAGCCACCATCCACTGATCTTTGGTCCCAATCCCATAACTTCGAGGAACTTCAGTACTTCCGGTCTTGCCCGCAATTTGATAATTAGCCGGTTGAGCAGCCTGTCCGGTACCTTGAGTATAAACCCCGAGCATCATGCTAGTCATGGTTTCAGCCGTTTTCTTACTCATAATTGGCTTCGGTGATTTCTTGCGATTAGCGGCGATTAAAACACCCTGAGCGTCGACAATTTTTCTAATAAAATGAGTCTGAACAATCTTCCCTTCATTAGCAAAAGCAGTATAAGCTCGAGCAATTTGATAAGGGGTCACGCCCCTTTCCAGACCTCCTAAAGCCAAAGCTAAGTTTTGATCACCGGGAGCAACTTTAATTCCGAAGTTCTCTAATGAAGAAACTCCCTTATTAATCCCAATTTTATCCAAAACCGAAACAGCCGGAATATTTTCACTATTAGCTAACGCCTTATACATCGGAATCTTATCACTATATGTGTCGTCAGCGTTTTTAGGAGTATAGTTATCTTTCCCAAAACTAGTAATTTTGTTAGGTAATTCGGTATCTAATTTATAACCGGCCTCAACCGCAGGGGTATAAACGGCTAACGGTTTAATAGTTGACCCCGGCTGCCGTCGCATTTGCGTAGCTCGGTTAAAGGAACGAAAGGCATTTTGATCCCGGCCTCCCATCACGGCCATCACTCCACCATCGGTCGGATTAATCGCAATTGAAGCCACTTGAGCTTTAGTTCCGTCGGCATTGCTAGCCGGAAACAGCTCATCCTGTTGTAAAGCTCCTTGCATTTGTTGTTGAATCTGGGTATCCAAAGAAGTATAAATTTTGTAGCCTTTATTCAGTAATTCCGACTCACTTAAATGATAGCGACTTTCAGCCTCTGAAATCACTGCATCAAAATACGACGGGTAACGATAACTATCCAAGTAGTTATAACCGTTAGTAATCTCTACTGGTTGACTCTTAGCTAGCTGCCCTGATTCGGAAGAAATTTTTTGATTTTGCACCATTAGCTGCACAATTAAGTTTCTCCGGGCCTTGGAATGGTCCGGGTGGTGAATAGGATCATAGTAGCTCGGGTTCCGTAACATCGCTGCCAAAGTTGCGGCCTGTGCTGCATCCAATTGACTAGCATTAACGTCAAAATAACGTTTAGCAGCATCTTGAACTCCCCAAATTCCATTTCCAAAATAGGAATTATTCAAATACATGGATAAAATATCCGATTTGGAATAGATTCTGTTAATTTCAACTGCTAAAAAGAATTCTTCAACCTTTCGCTGAAGCTTTTGTTTTTGATTCAATAGGGAATTTTTCACCAATTGTTGAGTTAACGTACTCCCTCCACCTACAATTTGTCGGTGTAATAAAATCCCCAGAAAAGCTCGACCATAACCCTTGATACTAAAACCATAATTGGTCCAAAAGGTGCGGTCTTCCGTCACAATTACGGCATTTTGCATGTCCTTGGAAATATGATCAAGTTTGACGAAAGTTCCCTTCTGCGAATACAAGGATCCGGCTTTAGAACCATTGGCGTCAATAATATCCGTTGTCGTTTGTAAGCTTGATTTTAAATTGTAAACATTAGCTGTTTTAGCTTTGAAAGTTCCCCAAACACTAATGATTAAAAATACGCTCAAACCGACCAAAATGAACAATCGAATTAAGTGATATTGTTTAGTTACTGCGTGCAGCCAGCGACCAAAGTTTCGAAACATGGCTTGCAGCTTGGTTAAATTTAGTTTATTATCAAATTTCATGATTCTATTTTACCATATTATATATTTGAGGTGTCTTTTGATCTTAGAACGTCATTTTACTGTCCAAAACTTACCCCGCCCCTTAAGTGTGCGGGCAGCCCTTAACTATTGGCAACTGCCCCGAAAATGGCAGCATCAATTACGCATTAATCGTAGTATTTTGATCAACCACCACTACCAATCCTTCAATCAATTGCTTTTTAACGGCAACCGGATTGATCTAGCTCTATCAGCTGATCTCAAAAGGCAACGCTACTTGCCGGCTCCTCGGATTACTTGCCAAATTCTCTATGAAGATACCGATCTCCTAATCGTCAATAAGCCCGCGGGAATCAAAACGCACCCCAACCAACCAGAAGAAAAAACGACTCTCTTTAATGAATTAACGACTTACTTATCCCAGCCTCCCCTCATGTTACATCGCCTAGATATGTTAACTAGTGGTGCCATCATGGTGGCTAAAAATCCCTTGATTGTTCCGATCATTGAAGCCCAATTAGCCAATAAGACTCTGCAACGAACCTACCTTGCAGTTGTCCCTTATCACCCGCAAATGGCTCTCCAAGCTAGGATCACTGCTCCAATCGGATTGGATCCCAAAGATCGCCGGAAACGGCGGATCGATGGCTCGGGTTTAGCAGCCCGGACAGATTACCGAATTTTACAGCATAATCAACAATATGCCTTGTTACAACTCCAACTTTTTACCGGTCGAACTCATCAGATTCGGGTTCATTTACAAAGTATCGGTTGTCCGATTTTAGGTGATCCCCTCTATAGCTCTCAGCCAGCAGGACGCCTGTATTTACACGCCCAACATTTAAGTTATCAACTTCCCTTTCAAAAACAAGTCCGAACCGTCTTTGCGGCGACTCCAGCCTCATTTTATCAACTCACACAAGCTTACTAAAAAAATTCCGTGCCCTCGATTGAGATCACGGAATTTTTGAATAATATTATTTTACATTTCATCAGGTGCTTGAACACCCAAAAGGTTTAAGGCTTCTTTCAAAACAATTGTAGTTGCTTTTAAAAGATTTAAACGATAATCCAATTGTTCATCAGCCACTAGAATCTTACTGTGAGCGTAGTAGTGATTAAAGGATTTTGCTAGCCGTAAGGCATATTTAGCAATCACTGATGGTTCCCGCTGAGCTCCAGCTTGCGTTATAACTTCGGGGAAGTTAGCCAGTTGTTTAACAATATTCCAATCACTCTCGCCCACAGTTATAATTGTCGACTGCTCTTGAACTTGAGTCGCAGCCTTGCGCAGAACACTTTGAGCTCGGGCATGGGTATATTGAACATAGGGGCCGGTTTCTCCTTCAAATCGAACTACTTCTTCTAATTGGAAATCAAAGTTATCGGTTCGATTATTTTTCAAATCATGGAAGATCACTGCACCTACTCCTACTGCGTGGGCAACGGTTTCCTTATCCGGCAAAGTCGGATTTTTGGCATCAATTTGAGCTTGGGCCAATTGGACCGAATCATGTAAAACATCTTCTAATAAGATCACTCGACCAGCTCGAGTTGATAGCTTCTTCCCTCCAGAAGTAATTAAGCCGAAGCGAATATGCTCAATATCTTGGGCCCAATCGTAACCCATTTTTTGTAAGACCGCTTTTAATTGCTCAAAGTGAACACTTTGTTCACTCCCCACGACATAAAGTGCTTTGGCAAAATGGTAGGTTCGCTGCCGATACAAAGCGGCGGCTAAATCCCGGGTGATATATAAAGTTGCCCCATCTGATTTTTTGATTAAAGCTGGTGGTAAATCCGGACCCAAATCAACAATTTCCGCGCCTTTACTGGTTTGGAGGAGTCCTTTTTCTTCTAATAAGTCTGTGATCTCCGACATTTTATCATTATAGAAAGCTTCTCCCTTGAAGGAGTCAAAAGTTACACCCAGTTGATCATAAACTTTAGTAAAGGCCTTCAGGGATTCTTTGCGGAACCACCTCCATAAATAGGTTGCCTCTTGGTCTCCATTTTCCAATTTTTTGAACCATTCTCGCGCTTCATCATCTAACTCGGGATGTTCTTGGTCTAGTTGGTGAAATTTCACATAATACTTTTGCAGGCTATTAATCGGATCTCGCTTGACATCTTCTTCAGAGCCCCATTTTTTATAAGCCACCATCAATTTTCCAAATTGAGTTCCCCAATCACCCAAGTGATTAATTTTCACCGGTTGATAGTCTAACTTAGTTAAAATCTTGGCGATTGAATTTCCGATAACGGTTGAACGTAAATGCCCCATCGACATGGGTTTGGCAATATTCGGGGAAGACATATCAATAACGACTTGCTTTTGTTGACCTTGAGCACTACTTCCAAAATCTGCTCCTGCGGCAATTACTTCCGCCAGAGTCGTTGCGGCAACTTCTTCACGGTGTAAGAAAAAATTCAAATATGGGCCTTGCACTTGAACCTTTGCAAAAGCCGTTTGATCCAGCTGATCTAAAATTTGCTGAGCAATTTGTTGCGGAGCTTGGTGCAAATTCTTGGCGAGCTGAAACGCTGGAAAAGCAAAGTCTCCCATTCGATCGTTTTTTGGCACTTCCAATAAATTCATAACTTTTTGGGCGGTTAAAACTTGTGGTGCAATCTCCGTCAAAGCTGTACTAATAGCTTCTTGGACCGTCCGTTTAGCTTCTTCTAATTTCATAATTTCCTCCATAAAAAAAGTCTCATCCCCTTAAAAATTAAGAGACGAGACAACCCGCGGTACCACTCTATTTGATTAGTAATCCACTTTTTAAATTTATTTAAATTTGCACAAAGTCGCGACGGTATCAATTTAATGCTAGGTCGCACTCTCCTAGCCTCACTGTCATCTAACTAGCTGATACTTTATTTCTTTGCTTCTTCATCTTAGACTAAAGGTTCCATAATTTCAAGAATTAAAAAGACTGGCTTCTAATGAAGTCAGTCTAAAAATTATCGTTGCAAATGAGAAATTGCTTCTTGAATTGTTTTGCCTTGTCCACTTTCATTTCTGTTTGGATCCAAGGCAATGAACGTCTGTGAAGCTGTGTCGAGCTGGATTCGAAGTTTGTTCATATTCATGTTCATTACCTCCCTTTCATAGATTAAAGGTCATTCTACTGGCTAATAGGAAAGCTGTCAAGTATTAGATCTTCGAAAAATAAAAAAACTAGTGCTCGTTAAGGAGCACTAGTAAATTCGGTATAAAACCTTATTTTTGTAGATTCTTAAAGATTTAGTAATGGTAAAACTAAGTCGCTTGAATATTCAAACATATAAGGCGTCCCCTACAATTAGTAAGATACCACATTCGCCTAATTTAGTCAATAATATCTTTAGGTGCTGGGCCTTCTTGTATCGAGCAGAACGGTTTGCCCAATATGTCCGTACTAATTTTCCAGATCTTACATCCCTTGGGGACTAAGGGTTTTTGAATTTGCTTTTCTTTTTTAACTTTTCCGTATACTGGAATCTCATCTTTTTGATTCACATATGCATCTAAAGGCTTGAGTTCTGTATATCCTTTTTGGCTAGGCTTAGTTCGTGACCAAAAACGCATTTCAATCATTTCTCCCGTATCTGGATTTGCAACCTTAATTCGATCATTGCGAAAGAGAGAAAACTTAAACTCTGAATTATCACTGACACCTTCTTGTTTTTTAATTTGCTGGTAATTTTTCCTAGTAATGCCACAGTGTTGAGTATCTTTAATAAACTCTAGATCAGAATATTTAAGTCCCATGATTTCATAATTCCGGGTATCTGGATTCCAATAGACATCGGTTCGCCAAGGATTTAAAGATAACAAGACGACCTTCTTATTACGGGCACTTGTGGGCGTAATATCAATATTACTTCCTAGTTTCTTATAGTAATACTTAAGATTTCGAATCAACGGTCCATTGTTATGCTTGGCATATTTACGAACACAACCATGCTCACGCCGATACAATTCAAAGGGGCTGATCTTCTTTTGCTTAACCTGATTCGCATTATCCACTACTTCTTGTGAGTCCGGATAATTTTCAACTATTTCAACTAATCTTTGAAAACTTCGGGGATCTATTTGGGCCAAAAGAAATTGCTGGGGATCCTTCTTATAAACCTTCTGGAAATCTTCATAGCCTTTGACTGTATACAAATCATCAGTTTTTCTCAATAAATAATCTGTAGGATGCTTATCTTTCCCCAGTTGAGTTGATCGCACTGAATAAATCGTATCCTTGCTGACTCTTCGATTCATCTTTTTATCAACTTGATGAGAAAATTTGATTTTGGGCTCAATCTTCTGTAATTGAGTGACAAAATTGTTATATGGTTCTGCTAGTAAATCATGAGCAAAATCCTGATCATCGAGCAGTTCTCCTGTTTCAATATCAATCGTGCGCTCACCCACTTTAACCGGAAAGATAGTTCGCCCTTTCTTCCAGACACGTAAAAATGGCGTCACAGCGATAATTGAAGCATCAACCGCATGATGATGAAAAGTCTCACGACTTTTATTCAAGTGCCAATGTTTACGCATATTGGAGGTAAACTTACCCCGAATTACCGTGACCTTAGTTGGTTTCTCTCGCCCGCGAAAGAAATCCTGTAAGCTATTTAAAACTACTCGAGAAGCATAACGCGTATCAACCAAATTACGAGAAATAAAACGTTTCCTCACCTCAATATCCTGGACATTTTCATCGAACAATAAATTTTTCTTCTGGATCTTGGACAACCTGTTACTCCGATTAACTTGGGCCTTAAATTCTGCCCAGCCTTGGCCACCGCCATCGGTCATAAATTCATAAGGCGTCTTTTGGCCTTTTTGGTCATTCATGGCTTTAAAGCAGAGAGTTTTATTATTAAGACTATCATCATAAGAAATCGACTGTGGGATGATATGATCAATATCAAAGTTGCCTGAGTTAGAGAGAATATCTTCGGGCAACATGTTTTGGCCGCTGTATAGACATTTTCCGTCTTGAAGATACCAAAGCCGAATTTGGGTCATTAATTTCCCATTTAGACGATTTTTCACAGCCTGCCGATCACCAAGAGCATTAATAAAGGCTTCTAGAGCCTTATCTTTAGTTTTAGCATTATCTGCTTGAAATTTTTTAATTTGTTTCTTCTCATCTTCAGCATTATCATCCCGCGGCATCTCAATTACTATATCTTCAATTTCTCCATACTTTTTCAATACTGCATTCACAATCTTTAAGGCCTCACGAACTGCTTTTGAAGCGACTGGATTAAATATATCTGCCGCAATTTGTTTATAAGGCAAATATTTATAATCTTGGTAATGCTTATGTTCCGGATGAACTAATCCCATTTCTGTTAATAAGGTCATTTGTTCCTTTGGCTGTTGCAACATCTCGGGAATTAGTCGCCGCATCGTTTTTAAAGAAAAACGATGCCATTTGTTATTGCTAGTAATATCAAAACTATGCTTCTGATCAATTAGGATTTGAATAGTCTCATCGGTTAAAAAAGCGTACTTGGGCTGTAAATCAGTCACCAAGCGCCGTCGGATTTCTCCATCTTCCGTATTTAGGGTCATAATAAAACTTAGCTGATCATAAAAATCATTTGGCCAACCATTAATATCAACCCCCAAGGGGACTAAGGTTCGATGAACTTTTCGGTAATTATCCATCGAGCTAAATTCTGGCTTATCTGTTTTCGGATTGAGACGATAACCGCGAATATCTTCTGTCTGACAATGGGCGACCTTTTTAATTAAAGTCATCATGGAAGTAGCTTTCGTAGAACTCCGCAAACTATCAATTATCTTTTGTTTGTCTGCCGGAGGCATCTTACCATCTTCATAAGTAGCGATAGTTAAGTTATTAAGATCATTGAGGACATTAAATAACTGGGCCGTATAGGAAACGGCTGCCGCCCGCAATTGATCTTTATAGATTGAATCATGCCCAATCAATTCTTCAAATAAGTTATTTAAAGTCTGGCCGCTTGTCTTATAAATCCCGTAATCAGTCCGAGATTTCTCTGATCCAGGGCCGACGAAGTAATTTCTTTTTCGACGCAAGATATCCAAATACTGTTTCTCAAATTCAGTTGTTAAAACGGTGGGATAATATTGTCGTTGACACTGAATAATCATTTGTGCTTCACGAATATAAGCACCATTAGGGAAAACATTTAGTAAAGGAATTTCAGAACCACCACGATCAATTCGTCCCCGAACTTGACCATATTTTTGTAAACGGGCCAATTGAATTTGCGCTGGAGTTTGGTCTTGAAGAGCCTTTTGATTTACCTGTAAACTAGCAGAATAATCATTATCGTTATCTTCATCATCGGCATCAGCTAAGGCATAACTAATTCCGCGACGTTTTACGAGATGGTACAGGGCATTAGCCAATTGTTCCATAGTTAATTTTTGCGTTAGTCCTTGGACTCTCAGTTGATATGGATCCCAATTATTACGAAATGTTTTTGCAAAATCCTCTTCGGAAAAGTCTTTGATAAGTCCAACTTGATAAAGTAATCTAGCGGCATCTATTCGCCGCTGACGCTGCCGACGTAGTAATCGACGACTTCCTCGACGGTCACGCCGAGTTTGGTTTTCTTCCGCAACAGTGGCATTAAACAATCTCGAGCCTAATTCTAGAATCTTTCCATTTTCAATATTCAAAACACTGAAACCTACTGATGCTACCCCAATATCCAGTCCCAAACTAATTCGTTCATTCATGATGATCCCCCCTATAATATTTAATTTAGATATCATAATTTTACCACGAATAGTAAATTCAAAAAGTTCTGTACATAGCAGAATGGCTATCTACACTGAATGATCGTAATTTTTAATAAAATAGCAAAAATATTCTAGCAGTATAATATACAAATACAACCAAAGGATTCAAATATCTACACTTATTTGCAGCCAATTCTAGTGCTTTTTTCAATATCATCGCTTCTTCTTTTTCCTTCTTTTTCCTTCTTTTTCCTTCTTTTTCCTTCTTTTAAATATCACTTTTTTAAAGAATGGTATCATAAACTCAGAACATCGTCAAAAAAATGAGTTACTTCTTGTATACAATGAAACACTAAGCTAGAATTATAGAGAAAGAGTGATATTTGTTTCTGTACTCTTAAAGATTTAGCAATGGTAGAAGAAAAGACTTAATAAAAGAGGTGGGTTGCGATTTCGTCAAATCGTAATCCACCTCTTTTATTATTAAACTTAAACCGAATCATATTGATAATGATAAACTCTATAAGAATACAGAACTCATTTTTTATTTTTATCATGGTAAATTACAAATTTAATCTGAACAAGTTCCAAAGATCTCAATGCGGTTTGATATTGGTGAATCTTTAAAAGTACAAAAGTTCCCATCTAAAGACAATCTTACCCAAGGAGTTTTACCATTACTAAATCTTTAAGAGTACAAAAACTTTCGGGCTAAATAGCAACTAGCACTACTTGTTTTACCATTACTAAATCTTTAAGAGTACAAAAACTAGTCACCCTAGTGGGACGGACAATAATGTGTTTTACCATTACTAAATCTTTAAGAGTACAAAAACTTTCGGGCTAAATAGCAACTAGCACTACTTGTTTTACCATTACTAAATCTTTAAGAGTACAAAAACTATCCAGCTCAACTATCCCAACAATATTGAGTTTTACCATTACTAAATCTTTAAGAGTACAAAAACGTAATTTCTCTCTTCAGCAAAGCATAATCAGTTTTACCATTACTAAATCTTTAAGAGTACAAAAACAAAATTAATTGTTGATAGTCGAGAACAAAAGTTTTACCATTACTAAATCTTTAAGAGTACAAAAACTTAAGACATTCCATTGGATTATTAGAATAAGTTTTACCATTACTAAATCTTTAAGAGTACAAAAACCTCGGGCACGGATATTAATGAGGATAGTATGTTTTACCATTACTAAATCTTTAAGAGTACAAAAACTTTCGTCCATTCACAACAAAAGTATTGGCAGTTTTACCATTACTAAATCTTTAAGAGTACAAAAACTGTTCTAGTGAGACTTATCAATTGGCTTCAGTTTTACCATTACTAAATCTTTAAGAGTACAAAAACTGTTCTAGTGAGACTTATCAATTGGCTTCAGTTTTACCATTACTAAATCTTTAAGAGTACAAAAACTGGAAAATCGCGCGTGTATATGTAAATCAAGTTTTACCATTACTAAATCTTTAAGAGTACAAAAACGTAACTACTACCCTCAAAGTCTATACTCATGTTTTACCATTACTAAATCTTTAAGAGTACAAAAACCTCAAATTTCCCAAATAGATTACTGGGAGTGTAAAAATTGGGTTTCTGCACTGGTTAATGAATCATCTTGAAGGTCAATTGACGTCTCAACTCCCAACAAGTCACTCATTAACTTTAATAATACCAGATCCCGATTCCGCAAGTAAACGGAATTCTTCGTTCCAACTAATGGCAAAACTCGCTGCAATGAAGAATTTAACTCGGCTAAACTCCAAGTACAGCCACTAGGGTAGTGTAGCTCTAACGACTGTCGTAAAACAGAGGCTGGTGGCAATTGGGTAAAAAGTTTATTTACCAAAACTACTTTTTCCCAATCATCCGGCTCAAAAGATAAATTATTTAAATTTGCCGCTAAATATAAAACTTTCAAATTACTTACTTGGGTTAAACGCTGTAATTTTTCCAATAATAGTCGCTGTTGCTGGGGAGCCAAGTAACTTTCCAAATTATAAAGTACCAACCAAGTTGGCTGCGCCCTATTTTGGATTTGGACCTGTAATAATTTTAAATATTCGTCCAACAATTCTTCGGTACTCATAAATTCAAGTGGTAATTCTTGTTTTTGCTCCCAATACTTAAGCAACAAATTATTCTTTAACAGATCAAGATAATTTAAATCTTTGAAATCTAGTTGAAGATTATTTGACATTCGATTCAAATCTTGCTGCAAATATAAACTTAAACGATCCAGTTCTGTATTTAAACGTTCAATTTGTTCCACAACCTGCGCATCATTCTGCAGAGAATTCAGCCAATTAAATAATAAAGCTGGCTTATGATAGATCATCTGTTGGTAAATATCATTTCGACTGTGGATAAAATAAAACAGTTGTTGTTTGGGCTTAATTGCTTCTCCCTCTAGCCGTAATTCAATCCCATTTTCACCGTAACTGTCAGTTACAGGAGCAGTCACCTTGGCATTGTAATAATATAAACTCCGATATAATTGCCAAATTCGCGTCGTATTCGGTCCAATAATATATAAAATATCTTCTAAATCAACATCTAAAAATTGGCTATTCTCATATTCAATTTCTAGTCTCATATCGTCACCAAAGTTTTGCTGCCAACCAAAACTTCCTGATAACTTCGATGACCGACCAATACTTGCATATCCGCAAATTGTTTCTCACTCACAGCCAGCAGACGTACTTCCCCTCCTTGAGGTAAGAAAGATTGCAAGGCATGTTGATAGCGCTTTCCTGCCGAACGATTCGGTAACGTTCGATAATAGATCGAATACTGTAACATGGTAAAGCCATTTTTAATCAATTCTTTTCGAAAAATTCGGTATTGTCGCTTATCCGAACTAGTTTCCATAGGTAGATCAAACATACATAATAAACGCATACTTTGATATTTCACCTTACTCCTCCACAAAATTAGCCAACGTTATCGGCAAAATCAAGCTTGGGTCACCAACTTCACTGGCTTCGACAAAAGATTGGACATAAGTTTCGATTGCATGAGCTACGGTTTGTTTTTTCCCCACTAAACGCAACTTTTGATTCATAAAATCAATAATCTTCAGGCGAGCTTCATAGCTAAGATAATCCGTTTGTGATAAAATTTCTTGATCAATCCAACAATCAATTAGTGGACGAAAAGGTTCCATCAAATCATCCGCCAAGTTAAAGCTATTAAACTCATTATGATGAAAAATTCCTAGCATTGTGATCAGCCCGTTCCCAACTAAAACCCGAGCTAGATGTGACCGAATAATTGCATAACCAAAATTCATCGCCGAATTAGCCAAATTTTCTTGATCTCGCGTAAAATCCAGACCATATAAAGAATCAAAATAAACTTTAGCTACCAAACCTTCCCGATTAGTCCGATCACCAATCGTCATTCCAGCGGCCAAATCCTGCATCAACTCAATTCGCTCTGGTTCTACTCCTTTCCATTGCGCAAAACTAATTTGATTTTGAATTTTTTGCGATACCACATTTTGCCATAAAAGACCTTTAATTTCTTTTGACCATTGAGCCTGAGCCATGACTCTTTTAGCCGAATGATGATATTGTCCATAAGGAAGATACATTCCCGTAGGCAAATACTTCTCATCACAAATCACCAAGGCAATATTATTTTTACTCAGGGCTGTCAATAAACGCGTGGTTAAGCGCGTGCGATTTCCCTCTAAAACAATCATCGTAATATCAGACAATGGAATATAAACTTTCCGTTCTAATTTAATAATCTCTAAATTATCTAACTTGAGACGCAGAAGATCGCCCTCTTTAACATGGACCAAACGCCAACTCAAATCAATCACCCTCCCGAGAAAACGCTTTTAGTATAATAAAACGATTTCAATTATGCAAATCTCCCCATAAAAAAACGAGCTTTGTCTAGTCACAAAACTCGCTATTAAAATCAAATAGAAATTGAAGCCATCGTAATCGCGCTGCTTATCTCCACCTGATTTTAAATTAATATATTGATATGCAAAGAAACTGCCTGTGAACAGGATTTAAATCGAGAATCTCCAGTTTTGTAATGATACTTTTATTTTCACCTCCTAATTAGCACTAGCTTCAAAGACATAGCTCCAGCGAAAAACCAGCATGCTACTTTTGACTACCAAACCTGAAGTCGATAAATTATTTAATCTATATTACTGGCAGTAACGAATTCTTTTCCGGGGGGTATTTCCCCCTGTACCTGTATTCTATGCCATAGCTATTGAAGTCGACTTTTACTAAGAAGTCCCTATTATCACGCAAAATACAAATTATTTTTTAATATTATCGACTTATAATTGACGCCTAAGTTCAACCATCCCGTATTTTAATAATTACCCATATTACTAATCTTAGGTGCCTTTAGAGACAACAAAAGACTATCTTTTTAAAATTACGTATTAAAAAGGTAGTCTTTACTTAAATAAAGTTCAATTATTTATAGTTATAGTCGTTTAGCCTGCATTGCTTCTAAAAACGCCATTTGCAGAACCTTCTCTCCTTGAACTGATAATTGTTGATTCGCCGGACAATAAATAATTCTTTGTTGTAAATTATATGACCAATCCTGATAGTAACCACTTAAAATTAAAATTAAATCCGGCTCTTGGCTAGCAAAATTTAATTTATAGAAACGCGAAAATTGTTCCTGGAGTCGTTGTTGAAAACCTAATTCATCGAGAAGTGATTCCGTACCTTGAATTTTTAAGCACAAAACCTCCTTCACCAATGGACGAATTTGAATTAAGTTCAATAATTTAGAATAGGTGCCTACAAGATTTCTGGTTTGTGCTCCAACTAAATCGGGAAATTTCTCTTGGATATCTTGGACTAGGTCAACCGCTAATTGTTGATTTCTCTCTGAGAACACCAGCTGGCGAGAATCAGTTCTCTTTTCTTTTGCCTTTGCCGAAAGTAAAAAACTAAAGTAAGTACTAATTACTAAAATCTGGATCTTAGTTTCTGAGAATGGTCGAATTGCAACCTCCTGCAGACGATTTTGGACAAAGTTTAAGAACGATTGTAAAGGATTAGGGAAACCCTGAATCACATAGAGAGCCTGTCGACCAATACAAGTTTGGAACAAATAATCTGTAGCTAGTAAAATTACAATAAAATAGTTTTCTTCGGTAAAGGGTAAGTCTAGTTCAGAAAAATTAAAAACTCTTTCCTTCAATAACTCGATTAAGGGAAAGTTAGCTTGAATTTGGGAGCTAAGCTTAACCAGATATCCTCGATCAATTCTTAAGAACTGTACCGCTAAGGCCAACTTAGTTTTATAAAATTTATTTTGTTGGAACTCTAAACCGAATCCCCGAAAACAAGCAGTTAACAAAGATTCAACCTTAGCCTGAGGAATAGTTAATTCTTCGGGCCATTTTTGATAGGAATAAGCCTCAGCCAAATAGTTAGTCGCTAAAATTCTAGTTAGCGATTCATCGCCATAAACTTGAATATAATTATTATGCGAGACAACTTGAAGCTGATAGTGCATAAAGAAACGTTTTAAAAGTGCAAATTTCCGCTTAAAAGTATTATCTGTTAAAAAATTAGCGGCGATAAATTGACGCCGATTAACCTTTTCTCCTAAGAGAATCCGTTTTCCTAAATTAACCATTAAACATTGATTGATAAAAGAACTTTTTAAATAACAGTACTGTGGTGAAGATCCCAATTGCCAGCTAATTTCATGATAAGAATTAAGCTTTAATTGAACTTTCTCTAAATGTAAATTTTGAATTCGCTGCTGAATACTACGCAAATAATTGAGCGTACTAGGAATTGAATAGGCAACTTGATTGGAAAAGTCGATCAAATTGGTTCGTTTTTTTAAACCTTGAAGCTGATTTAAGACTCGGATGATTCTCTTAATCTCTGGATCATATAAACTGAATAGCAATTCATCCATAAATTCTCATAACTTTCTGCTAGTTCCATAATTTGAAATAAATATTTTTTCAATAACTATTTATGAGCACCCAGTTTAGATGAGTCTGAACAACTTGAAAAGATAAATTATTTTTAGTATTTATCAAAAAAATGTTCCTTGACTTTTTTAAAATTACGTAGTGTATCAAAAGGATTTACTGATTTCTTACTAATAGCTAAAAATAAAAAAGGTCTAGTACTCGTTAAAGAGTACTAGACGCAATTTAGACTTTAAGCGGATGACGAGAATCGAACTCGCGACGCCAGCTTGGGAAGCTGAAGTTTTACCACTAAACTACATCCGCAATACTTGATACATTATACACCTTTCTCCAGATAAATGTCGATTTTTTTTGAAATTTCTGTCATAATTAAACTATGCAGAAAATAATGAACACCTCATCCTTTAAGAATCTCACTCGACTCATCGAAATTTTAATCGGTTTGGAACTGATTGCTTTAAGTGTTTCCATGTTTTTTGAACCGCACGCGATTGCCGCAGGTGGTGCTACTGGGATTGCTATTTTAGTGCAAGAACTATTTAAGCTTCCTCTAGCTGTCACCCTCTTAATTTTTAATATCTTCATGTTAATCCTAGCTTTAATCTTTCTTGACCGCGTGGCAACTGCAAAAATTACCTTTGGCAGTTTTGTTCTTCCTATTTTTTTGGCTCTTACTCCCAATACAATGATTATTAAAAATCCTCTTTTATCGGATATTATTGGTAGTATCTTATTTGGCCTAGGACTTTCCATGCTTTATCGCGTTGGTTCTTCATCTGGTGGAACCACCGTCCCACCGATGATTTTAAATAAACTATTTCATATTCGAAATGCCAATAGTTTATTCGCTATTGATGGGATTGTTTGCCTAGGGAATATCTTCGTTTCCGGATTCGAACAATTCTTTTTAGCTCTTTTATCAGTCGGAATTTCTACTATTGTCCTAAATTATATTCAAACAGGGCTCGACAAGAAACTTGTTGTTTATATTATGAGTGAAACTCAGATGGAAGCCATTAAAAAAGCTCTGGATAAACAGATTGATACTGGAAGCACGGTTTTCGATGTTCGTGGCGGTCATTCTAATCGTCCTAAAGAAATGCTTATGCTAGTTACAGAAACCCAAGAATACCGTAACATTTTAAATATTATTTATAAGATTGACCAAAATGCTTTTATTCTTACCGATAGTGTTGCTGAAGTTCATAATGGCAGTTTTTATTAATAGATAATTAAAAAAACGATAACTTAATTATTTTAACATTAATTAACCGAAGCAACAAAAAATGCCGGTCTTAAATGTGAATTTACTTTACTTTCCAATACTTTCGCCTCTAACTTGTTTATTTTATGTAAATAGAAGGAGGTGAAGGTATTTTTTTCTTCTCCGAAATTCAAGATTACTTTAGTCGGAGATCAAGACCGATTAATATCAGTATCCATTGAATCTAATTCTTAAATTGACTTTCCAACTCTAATTTCTACAGCTAACATCAAAATTTTTTTAATTTATGGCTATTTCAAAGCCAATTAATTCTCTGAAATAAGGAGTTGGAATAAATGTTACAACAGTTTATTGTCTTCTATCCGGTAGGTATGTCTCTCCTTTGGTTATTTGGGGCCATTTATAGTAATCATCAATTACAAAATACCTCTCAAGCCGATGCAAATTCGGTCCAGCCATCCGTGGAAATATTTATGTCTTGCTTTAATGAAGCAAAAATTCTGGAACGAAGTGTCGATTATCTAGAGAAATTAAACTACAATAATTATAAATTAATTTTAATTAACGATAAAAGTACTGATAATACTTTAGAGATCATGCAGCAATTAGCACAAACATATAGCAATATTATTATTCTAGCTTTAAAAACAAACCACGGTAAAGCTAATGCTATGAACGTAGCCTTAAAACATTGCCAGTCCGACTATATTCTCTGCGTTGATGCTGATTCCTTAATTGATCCGGATGCATTACTCTATTTAACCCAAACCATTACCGCTGACCCTAAGATAGCGGCAGTCACAGGACGGCCTTTGGTTCATAATGTTTCAAGTATTATCGGTAAATTACAATATATGGAATACGCTCTTAACATTGACTTTATCAAACGTTCCCAATCTTTTTTTGTTAATAAAATTAATACCGTTTCTGGTGTCCTAACTATCTATGATGTTCTAGCTTTACGGGAATTAGGGGGTTGGAGTTCAGAGGCAATGACCGAAGATATTGATGCAACTTGGCAATTTTACGATCATCATCGTAGCTGCGGTTATGATCCTCGAGCACTCTGCCATATTTATGTCCCCGAAAGTATTCGTGGCTTTATTAAACAACGAATTCGTTGGGCTCGAGGGAGTGCTGAAGTTTTGAAAAAACACTTTTCCTTGATTCCCCGTATGCGTGGTGGTCAACGTTTCTTAGCTCTAGATATGATTGTCAGCGACTTATGGATTGTTAGTGTTTTATATTCTTTCGTTTCAATTTCTTTCATGGCTGTGAGTCTGAAAAATCTATTTTTCAATATTAATATTATTATCATTTACTTTATCTTAACCCTGATCTTTTACATCACTTCTAAAGTTATTAATCGTAATAATCCCAAAATTAAGTTTCCACCTTACTGTGCTTTGTATATTGTTATTTTCTTCTATGCCTATTGGCTCAATAATATTGTCATTACTATTTCCGCACTTTATCACATTAACGATACCGTTAAGTTTGCTGCTTGGGGCAGTTCAGACAGGGGGAAAATCAATTGATAAAACTCAAACAAGCTTTCAAAATAGCAAGCTTAATTTTTCTAAATATTCTCCAAATTGGACTCTTATTTGTCTTTTTCACTTTTATCAGTAAAAATCAAAATGAAGCTTTGAATAATATTGCCTATACTCTCGGATGTAATCTAGAAGATTTGGGTAAACAAATTAAATCCATCATTGTAACAATCATCCTAATTAATTTTTGGGCATTATTCCGGATTCTTATTCAACGATTTCAAAATCTTCACCGACAGCATCAGCTAAAATTCAAATCATAAACGTTAATCCCGTTGGGCGAATTTTTGCATTCCCCACGGGATTTTTTGAATTACTTGGGTCGGTAAAACTACGTAGCTTGTTAACGCTAATTGTTCAGCTAACCAACTATGCAAATAAACGGCAGCAGCAGCTGTTGCCCAGTGATGCTCAAACTGAGCTGTAAAGCCGGCTAAAATCCCAGTTAACGTGTCTCCCATTCCTCCGGTTGCCATTGCTGGAGTTCCTAGGGTATTAATGTAAATTGCTGCTCGTTGGCTAAGATATAGATGGGTTGGCGCTCCCTTCAAAACTAAAATCGTCTGATCATTGCTAAAAGAATCTAGCGCTCGCTGGTTTGCAGACGCTGTTTGTTGATTAATCTTTAAGCCCGTCAATCGCTGCCATTCAACAGGATGAGGCGTTAACACCACCGAAGCAGCGCATTGGCTCAATACTTGTGGCTTCTCGGCCAATAAGGTAAAGGCGGTAGCATCAATAATCAGCTGCTGCTGTGGCTGAGCCTGGAGGATCAGTTTCTGGATCAAATTACGACTCGCGGCTGTTGCTGCTAACCCCGGTCCCACGGCAAGAACATCCACTTGAGTGGCCATTTTCAATACTTGCTGGGGTTGATCCAAATCTAAAACCATGGCTTCTGGGATTCGCGTATGAACTGCATTAAAGTTTACCCTCGCTGTTGCTAAAGTTACCAATCCGGCTCCTGTATAAACACAGGCCATCGTACTTAAAATTGCTGCTCCCGTCAATTCTGCACTTCCAGCTACCAATAATACCTTTCCAAAAGTTCCCTTGTGCGATTTTAAAGGTCGCCGGGTAATCACCCGAGTCAAAATATTTTCGGTTAATTTTTCCATAATTTTCCACTTCTTTAGTTACTTTTTTTAGTGATCTTTGATATAATGTTAATCTGTAAAGCCGTTGTGGCGGAATTGGCAGACGCGCAGCGTTCAGGTCGCTGTATGGGTTTCCATGTGCAGGTTCGACTCCTGTCAACGGCATTATAACCCCGTTTTAACCAAGATTCAACCAATTGGTCTATTCAAAGGAATACTGTTAAATCAGTATTCCTTTTCTTTTAGCCTATACCAAAGCTAGTGAAATTATACCACACAAGGACCACACATTTTTGTTCTACCACACAGAAACCACACAGAAAATTTTACAATCTATACCTGTTTATTACTCTTTTACCTATGTATTTTATATAATAAGATATGTAAGCTGTTGTACTTAATTAGAAAGCAGAATGGCTTAAACAGGAGTTTCAAGTCAATGAATAAAAATAACATTAAGACACCCATTATTCTTTCACTAATAGCAACTATTATACTTGTTTTTATACTAATTATATTATCGAGGTTTGGCATTATAAAATTTAAAAATGAAATTAGAATATCTGATACTATAAGCATTTTAAGCGTAATTATAGTCTTTTCAGGTTTTTATATAACCTATCGAATAACTAATATAAATCAGCAAACTTTAGAAAGCCAACAAGCATCTAAGATTTCTTGTTAGTTAGGAAATAGGATTTATAAGCAAAAGAAAGAACTTAATCGTTATGATAATATGCCAATGGTAGCAGTTCTTCAAAATATATCTGACTCACCAGTTTATAAAATATATATTTTTTCTGTTAGTAATAGGTCTAGTGATAACTTATTAAATATGAACTTAATATCAAATTATACTGTGTATATAGATATTCTACCTCTAGGGAAATCAAGATACCTCTTTACGCAGGAGGTTCAGCTGCTGGTGGAGAGAGAGCTAGTATAGCGATGGTCTTTGTAGATTCCAATTCTAATTACTGGTTTAAAAGTCCACATGATCTTTTAAAAAAATAACAGAAAAAAAATTAATGGATAGCTTATATAAATTGGGTGTATCTCTTCCAATTTTTCCAATTGAACCAGAATATGATAATTAATCTATGTAGTCCTCCCTATTTGGGAGGATTTTTTCCCTAAAAAATAAAACTTCCTACCCAGAAATCAATCTGGACTAAACAATTTTCAAATTTAATTTTTTCCACCTGCAATAGGATCAATAATAGGATCAATTCTTTAGATCGTCTGATCAAATTACTTCACTTCTAACAGATATATCGATCTGATTCTCCTAACCGTACTAAAAAACAGCAAACTGAAAATTTTGATTCTTTCAGTTTGCTGTTTTTTTATTATCTATAATCATGAAACTTAATACTATTGCGGTTTTACTGCTATTTAATTTTGAGTTTCTGGCGGAGACCAGCCATCCGCCCCCCGATAATTTTTTCAGCCAAGCGAGTCTTAAGAATCAGATAACCGTAAATCATAATTCCCAAAACCACTTCGATAATTAGCCACAGGACAGATAAATAGCGATTCTCTGGATTAATCCAAAGATAACCTAGCCAATTAACCAAGCTGATGCCAATTAACATAACTAAGGATAGACAAAAGATTCCGCAGCTCCGATTAATTGTTGAATCAGCTTGAAAACCAAAGTTATGACAGAGTAAGCGAATCATCAACCAACAAGCAACTCCCATCCCAATGGCAGTTGCCATCAATGGTCCGTAAACATTTAAAAGACCCACTAAAGGATACTGGAGAATCATTTTCACAATTAAACCAATAAAGAAATACTTAATCGCCGCTTTATTCTCATAAAGTCCTTGTAAGACCGCAGCTAAGACTGTAAACAATCCCAGCAAAATTGCAACGATCGAACTAAACTGCAAAATATAGATACCCAATTTATCATAACGATAAAACAAAATATAGAGAGGTTTAGCGACCGCATACATCCCCAAAGAAGCAGGGATCATCACAAGTAAAAATAACTGAATGGTATTGGCAATCTGGGAGCGAATTTCATCACGATCATTTTGCGAAAAGGCTGCCGATAGTAAAGGAACCGCCGTAACCGCCATCGCTGCTGCTAAGGAAATAGTGATCATGATTAATTTATTGGCATTAAAAGCGAACAAGGCATACAAGGAATCCAAGACATTTTTACTCAAAGGCCAAAAAGTATGCATCATTCCATTAAACGTCGCTTGATCAAAAATTTGGAAAGTTACAATTCCCGAATCTAGGATGATAAATGGTAAAGCTTGGGCCCAAATTTCTTTTAGAAAATTTTGCTCTTCACGGTTTTCTACGACTTTGCTCTGCCGCGACAGCTTTCGTAAACGCGGTAATTGACGTAAAAAGTACCACATCAAGACTCCCAAACTAAAGAGTGCGCCGATGAAAGCGGCAAAAGTTGACTGGACCACGGCGCTAACATAACTTCCGTGTTGCACCTGCATGATTAAATACGTTGCTCCCAACATATAGACAACCCGAGCTACCTGCTCCACAAATTGCGAAATAGCCGATGGAGCCATCTGAGAGTAACCTTGAAAATAGCCGCGAATAATACTAATTAGGGGAATAACTAGTAAGGCCCAGGCTAAAGCCTTAAGGACCGGAACAACCTGTTGATCACCACCAACAAAAATATTTGCAATAATTGGGGCCCCAAAATACATAATTGCTGCTGAACCTAAACCGGTCCAGAACATAATTTTTAGCCCTTGGCGAAATAAACGATTCCCGGTCGAATACTCATTTAAAGAATTATAATGAGCAATCTGCTTGGAAATAGCCCCGGGAATCCCCGCCGTAGAAACAACTAAAAACCAACTATATAAATTATAGCCTTTCATATAAAGAGAATTAGCTAGACTAGCGGTGACAATGGTTCCCAACCACATATTCCAAGGGATAATATAGATGGCTCCCAAGATCCGGGAAAAAATACTCCCTGCTGTCATCCAAACTGAACCCTTAATCAACGACGTTTTACTCGTTGGCCGTTTCAAATCAGAAGTTCCGTCCTCGTTACCTTGCATTGCTTGGTTCCTTTCTAACGATTTCACAGCCCCTATTTGACAACAAAGTTCACGATTTTATCAGGAACTACAATTGTCTTCACGATTTCCTTATCTTTCAAGAATAGCTGGACTCGTTCTTGTTTGAGAGCTATTTGAGCAAGCTCATCTTGACTAGTACCTACTGGGACTTTTACTTTATCGCGTAATTTACCATTTACTTGCAAAATGATCTCTGCTTCATCAGCTACTAAATCGGCAGCATCATAAGTCGGCCAACTAGCGTAGGTAATTGACTCAGAGTGACCTAACTTCTGCCACAACTCTTCCATCATGTGCGGCACAATTGGGGCCAACATTTTTACTAAACCTTCCGCATATTGGTGCGGGAAATAATCAGCCTTATTGACCGCATTAGAGAAAATCATCATTTGCGAAATGGCCGTATTAAACTGTAATTTTTGGAAATGATCAGTAACTTTCTTGACCGTTTCACCATAGACTTGCTTCAATTCTGGATTGTCTCGATCAACGATAAAATCACTTCGAAGAGTATTGTCATCATCATTATTGATATAGAGCCGCCAAATTCTTTCTAAGAAACGATAGGAACCAGCTAAGCCCTCTTCACTCCAAGAGATCGAAGCATCTAATGGTCCCATGAACATTTCATACAGTCGTAAGGTATCAGCCCCATACTCTTCAACAACATCATCTGGATTAACGACATTTCCTTTTGATTTCGACATTTTTTCATGGTTCCCGCCGAGAATCATCCCCTGATTAAAGAGCTTTTGGAATGGTTCAGGAGTAGGCACAACACCTAGATCGTACAAGAATTTATGCCAGAACCGGGCATACAGTAAATGCAAAACCGCGTGTTCTGCTCCCCCAATATACAAATCAACTGGCGACCATTTTTTTAACTTCTCAAAGTCAGCCAGAGCTTGGTCATTATGCGGATCGACAAAGCGTAAGAAATACCAAGAGCTCCCAGCCCATTGCGGCATAGTATTGGTTTCACGACGGCCCTTGCGGCCGTTTTCATCCACGACATTAACCCAATCAGTTAGATTAGCTAAGGGACTTTCTACTGTTCCAGAAGGCTTAATATCAGTTTCTGCCGGTAATTGTAGAGGTAATTCTGATTCGGGAACTAGACTAGTTGTCCCGTCTTCCCAATGAATAACCGGAATCGGTTCGCCCCAATAACGTTGGCGAGAAAACACCCAGTCCCGTAAACGATAATTAGTTTGTTTCTTGCCGATTTGACGTTCAGCAATTACTGCAAAAGCTTTTTCGATAGCCGCTTTATTGTCCAAGCCATCTAAAAATTCTGAATTAATATGTTTTCCATTTGCGACAAAAGGTAATTCTTCATTTGTTGAACTTTTGATGACAGGTTTAATTTTTAAGCCAAATTTCTTCGCGAAAGCATAATCCCGTTCATCGTGAGCCGGAACCGCCATAATTGCTCCAGTTCCATAACTAGCCAAAACATAATCCGAAATCCAGATAGGAACTTTTTCACCGTTGAAGGGATTAATTGCGTAAGCACCCGTGAAAACGCCGGTCTTATCCTTATTTAAATCTGTCCGAGCTAAGTCACTCTTGTGGGCAGCTTCTTCTTGATAAGCCACAACTGCAGCTTTTTGTTCTGGGGTTACGATTTGGTTAACCAATTCTTTTTCGGGAGCCATAACCATATAGGTAATTCCAAAAACTGTATCTGGACGAGTGGTAAAAATTTCAAAACTGGCATCCTGATCGGCAACTTGAAATTTAATCTTAGCCCCATAAGAACGACCAATCCAATTTCGTTGCATTTCTTTAATACTTTCGGGCCAATCAACCAAATCCAAATCATCAATTAAGCGGTCTGCATAAGCGGTAATTTTAAGCATCCACTGACGCATTGGTTTTCGGTAAACCGGGAATCCTCCCCGTTCTGTAACCCCATTAATAATCTCTTCATTAGCAACGACTGTTCCTAAGTCAGGGCTCCAGTTAACCGGGATTTTAGCTTCATACGCCAAGCCCTTTTTATAAAGTTGCTCAAAAATCCATTGCGTCCATTTGTAATAATTCGGATCAGTAGTATTAATTTCCCGATCCCAATCATAGGAAAAGCCCAAAGAATTAATTTGACGTTTAAAAGTATTGATGTTTGTTTGGGTAAAATCACGTGGATTATTTCCGGTTTTAATCGCATATTGTTCTGCCGGTAATCCAAAAGCATCCCAGCCCATTGGATGTAAAACATTATAACCTTGCATCCGCTTCATCCGCGCAATGATATCCGTAGCCGTATAACCTTCAGGATGGCCGACATGCAGTCCTTTCCCAGAAGGATAAGGAAACATATCCAAAGCATAGTAATTCTTTTTCTGGGGATCATTGGTTGTCTTAAAAGTCTTATGTTCTGCCCAATAAGCCTGCCACTTTTTCTCGATTACATTATGGTTATAGCTCATAAAATTCCTCCTAAATAAAAAGTCCCATTGCTTTAACTTGCAATAGGACGAAATTACCGCGGTACCACCTAGGTTCACCATTAAATTAATGGCGCACTTACGTAGTTAACGATACCCCGGAAAAGTGATTATTCTATAATATGTTGAAGAAAATAAGTTCATTGTCGTCCCTTATGGATTTTCAGCCATGATCCACTCTCTAAAAAGGGGTAAACAACTACTACTTTATCTTCACCTAACTAATAGTTATGACGATATTATAATTTAAGATCCAAGTCGGTGCAAGTTTTGATTTTTAATTAGTTACCACTGATCTTATATAAGGAATTAACAGCCGCCTTTTTTCCAGTCGCTGAGGAGCTATTAAGGGAATCCGTAACTTTATAGAGTGGAGAAATGGATTCTAGCTCGGTTTGAGGCTGAAGTGGTCCATCTTCAGTTACCGGCTTATTTTCAGCTTCTGCTTGAGGTTTAGTTTCCACCTTTGAGGAGTTGGAGTTATCCTGTCCACTAGGCTTATTGACAGATTGCCCGTTTTGTTGGGGTTCTGTCGGCTGTTGAGTCTGCGGTTTATCAGGAGTTGGTTTTACAACTGGCTGCTGTGGTTGTGGCGTCGGTTGAGGATTTGCCACTTGTTGTTTAGCGGAAGAATTTGCATCTTCACCTTTCCTATCTGAATTGTTAACTGAAGCTGAGATCGTCTTCTGATATTGTTCATCTTCATGAACTAACTTAGCCGTCGTCTCATCCACTACCGGACTAGTTGTCACCTTCGTATCTGGATCAGCTGTTGCACTATCGTGACGACTGAAGTCATTTTGAACAATAATTGGTGCCTGAAGATTTTGATAAGCATCCTGCGACTTACTATTCTTAGCTTCTACCTTATAAAGTGCTGGCTGGGCCTTAGTCTGATCATTAGCTTGAACATTAACAACCACTGGATCAACATCACTCGGAGCTTGATCAAAACGAGTTAAATTAAAACGTTCAATAATACTATTTAATTTTTGATTATAGGTCGTATCGGTCGCATAGCGACCGGTTAAAAATTGGGTTGCAACTTTATAACTATCGGCATTATGTCGCCAAACACCAGAATAAGTACGACCATTACTTCTAATTAAACGAACATAGTCTTCTAGAGACTCCTTATATGAAGGATACTTTCTAAAATTAGACTTAATTGTGTATAAACTACCAGAACCATTATCTTCTTGAGTACTGAAATTCACGGCTGATCCTTGATATGAGCCCTTGATCCCAAAAAGATTATAATTAGGAGCTTGTGCTAAAGAACTAGTTCCCCAGCCACTTTCCAATAAAGCCTGCGCTACCATCACCGAAGCATATAAACCATTGTTATTAGCTAGTTTTTGGGCAGACAAACCTAAATAATTTAAGAAAGCCGCATCCCCATAACCATTAGAAGTTACAATACTGTTAGGATCATTAGTTTTATCCACAGTAATTGCCGGCTGATGATCTACGTCATCAGCTTTCACAGTTGTTGACATATTAAATAAGACACAACTTGCGAATAAACCGGCACCAATTGTCCCCATTAGCTTTAAATTTTCTATTCTTCGGCTTGATTTACTCAAAAATTTCTTTTCGACGCTTAAAAATAAAGGATCCGACACATGTACCAAAAATATTCATCCCCCAAACTATAGTTATATAGATTATTCTCACAATTAAAAATATACTCACTTTTCAGAACAAATCAAGTAAATAACTGAATTTAAATCACTTTATACGAACAACAAACTTTTCCTGCTCTTTTTCAATTTCAATTCAATCTATACAATATATTCTATCCCAATATTCTATCTCAAATTACCCCTAATCTTCAATTATTATCGCTAGAAACATTGCAAATAATTCTTTGCGCTTAAATAATTAAGAGAAATCAGCATCTACAACTTAAACTTAGGAACATAAATACCCCAGCAAGATTAAAAATTTAACCTTTTCTGGGGTATAAAAGACTTTTCAAAAATGAATTAGTCCCGTTGGTATTCCGCTAATAATCTTTGACTATGCCGATCCAACAGATTGATCACAAAAGTCGCCACCAAGACTATAAATCCAACTAAGAAAATTGCATGAAGTCCTTGATAAACAATCCCGCGAGCAATTCGCAAATAATCTTGCGGTAACTGGCCTGCCGTTGCTGGATTAATCATTTGATTCAACATAGCCATCGTTAAATGAGGATGACTTTGAACTCCCTGACTCAAATTCACATTCATCACAATTCCCAAAATAGAAATCATTAAGGTCTGACCTAAATTACGTGCCAAAGTATTAAAACTCGTGGCCGTTCCAATTGCCGTTTTATCAACAACACTTTGCGCAGTGACTGTTGAAGTCGTAATTGAAACCCCAAAACCAAAACCATAAATAGCAGAGATGCATAAGAAAACTAAAAATGGAGTATTCAATGGTAAGAATAAGTAGACTAAGCAGGCTGTTAACAAGAACATTAAAGCAATACTAGTAATCTTATGTGGTGGGTATTTAGCCACCCATTTTCCTGAAATGAAAGAACCAATTAGCCAAACCACGGAACTAGGAGTAATCGCAAATCCTCCCATGGCTGGATTCAGACCCAAAACACTTTGCATCCAAATTGGCAAATAAGTTTCCAGACCAATCAAGAAACCAGAAATCAACAAAATATCGAGATTCTGAATTACGAAAGTCCGATTTGAAAATAAGTGTAGCGGTAAAATTGGATCAGACTGCTTTTTTTCAACTCGTAGTAAGAACCAAAGTGCGATCCCTGCAATTGCTAATAAAAATACACTTTGTGGCCAATTGCGCAGATTGCTGAGATTTTGCAGACCAAGCATCAAACAAACTAACATTGCCGTTAAGAGACTAATTCCGCCATAATCAATTGAAGTCTGACGAACCGTTAATCGTTCCTGTAAGAAGACCTGAATCAGTAAAATTGTAATAATCCCGATGGGAATATTAATCACAAAGATCCAATGCCAACTTAATTGTTCAACAATGAATCCTCCCAATAAGGGAGCCACAATTGAAGCAATTCCCCAAGCAGATCCGTTTAAGCCAATCATTCCCGCTCTTTTTTCCAGCGGATAAATATCAGCTAGCACCGTATAAGTTAAGGGTTGAATTGCTCCGGCCCCTAAACCTTGAATAAAGCGGGCGCCAATTAGCTGTCCCATTGATTGAGAAATTCCACAAAGGAAAGATCCGATTACAAAGATCAACAAACCTAGATTTAACAAACGCTTGCGACCATAACGATCAGACAGCTTTCCATAAATAGGGGTCGTCACTGCTCCCATCAATAAATAAATGGAAAAAACCCAGTTCATAATCTTTAGTCCGTGCAAATCACCAACAATTGTTGGCATTGCTGTCGAAACAATCGTTCCTTCTACGGCAGTCATAAAAGTAGCAATAAAAACCGCAATAGTGACTAATTTAACGTTAGTTTGTTTCCGTGCCCGGTTCATTTATCAAACCTACTTTGCTATGGTTTCTTTTAATTGTTCTGCTTTATCAGTCTTTTCCCACGGTAAGTCAATATCTACGCGGCCAAAATGACCGTAAGCAGCTGTCTGTTGATAGATTGGTCGCTTCAAGTCTAGCATCTTAATAATTCCCGCTGGACGTAAGTCAAAGTTAGCTCGAATAGCAGCAATGATTTGATCATCGCGATAGTTACTGCTGCCAAAGGTATTAACGGCAATTGAAACTGGTTCTGCAACTCCAATTGCATAAGCTAATTGAATCTCAATTTGCTGGGCAATTCCTGCTGCAACTACATTCTTAGCTACATAACGAGCGGCATAACTAGCAGAGCGATCAACCTTTGTGGCATCTTTTCCGGAAAAAGCACCTCCACCATGATGAGCAAACCCACCATAGGTATCAACAATAATCTTGCGTCCAGTTAATCCAGTATCGCTGCTAGGTCCTCCCAGCACAAATCTGCCCGTTGGGTTAATTAAAAATTTAGTATCTGCATCTAATAACTGTTCTGGAATAACTTGCTTAATTACATGTTCAATAATATCTTGTTTTAAATCTTCTAAATCAACATCAGGATCATGTTGGCTACTCAAAACCACAGTATCTACTCTCAATGGTTTCCAGTTATCGTCATACTCCACCGTAACTTGAGCCTTAGAATCTGGACGTAAATAAGTTAATTCCCGATTCTTACGCACTTTAGTTACTTTATAAGTTAATTTATGAGCCAGTAAAATTGGCAAGGGCATCATTTCAGGATTTTCATTAGTCGCATAACCAAACATTAATCCTTGATCACCAGCACCAATTTGCGCTGCAGGATCATCACTAGCTCCTGTTTTTTGTTCAAGTGCTTCATCAACACCCAAAGCGATATCCGGTGACTGTTGGTCCAATGCCACAATAACGGCACAAGTATCCGCATCAAAACCATAAGCTGAATCAGTATAGCCTATTTGGCGAATTTTATTGCGCACAATCTGTTGAATATCCACATATGCTGTGGTGCTAATTTCACCAGCGACCAACACTAAACCTGTGGTCACGGTTGTCTCACAAGCTACGCGAGCTTGTGGATCCTTCTCCAAAATGGCATCCAAAATGGCATCACTAATTTGGTCTGCCATTTTATCCGGATGACCTTCAGAAACCGATTCTGAAGTAAAAAAATGTCTTTCTTGATTCATATTTATTTCCCCCTACATATTATATTCGGTTACAGGTAACATTAAATGCCCATCAGGAATTATTTAACTTATCTATCCTATCATAAAAAGCAACAAATCGATATCCTAATTTTTAACTTCTACTAATTAGTACATATAGTCACGTGTTAAAGGTAAACCTTGCCCTGAAGGGCCCTTGGTTAAAAGATATTGCACAACATCAATATTTCCCGAAGCAAAAGAAGCAGCACAACCCTGCAAATATAAATCCCACATTCGGGTAAAACGTTCATCCATCATAGCTGTCACTTCTGGAAGATGTTTTTGGAAGTTTTGCTCCCAGATCTCCAAGGTCTTTTGATAATGGCGGCGTAACATTTCTAGATCACCGATTTGTAAGTTAGCGTGTAAAACATTATCAATATTTTCACTTAATCCGGGAATATAGCCACCTGGGAAAATCCATTTATCAATCCAAGCGTTTAAGGCCCCAACACCTTGGCGAGTAATTCCATGAATCAAAGCTACTCCATTGGGCTTCATGAAGTTAGCAATATCTTGGAAATATCCTGGAAGGTTTTCTTGTCCTACATGCTCAAACATACCTACAGAAACCACATAGTCCCACTGGCGCCCCTCTAATTCACGATAGTCAGTCAAGATAACTTCTGCAACATCAGTTAAACCCAGATCCTGAATTTTTTGAGTTACATATTTATACTGTTCCGAGCTTAAAGTAATCCCTGTTACTTTTAAGCCGTATTCCTTGGCAGCAGTTAACATCAAAGTTCCCCAACCACAACCAATATCAACTAAAGTTTGTCCTGGTTGAGAATTCAATTTTTGTAAAATATGGTGGACTTTATCAATCTGAGCTTGTTTTAAATCTTCATTACCTTTAGTGAAATAAGCACAGGAATAAGTCATCGTCTCATCTAACCATAACTTATAAAAATCATTTCCTAAATCATAATGGTCCTGAATATATTCTTGATTTTTACTTTCGGTATGCTTTCTTGTCGGCATAATCCGTTTAAGTTTCTTATTGTAGAGAAAACTATCTTTGTTACGATAAGCTGCTAAAATTAACTGTTCAATACTACCCTCAATTTCAATTTTTTTATCCATGTAAGCTTCCCCAAGGGCTAAAGAAGCATTATTCATGATTTTCTTAATCGGAATTGCTTCATGAAAAGTAATATGAATTTCTGGATCTCCCTGACCGTACTGCTCTGTTTTTTGATCCCAATAAGTTACTGCAATTGGGATATCGAAAGAATTTTTTAACAGTTCTTTATAGAATGTTTTTTCTAACATAACTTAGCCTCTTTTAAAAATTTACGATCTCTTATAGAAATACTTCAATCACTCGGCCTTCTAGGATACAATATAAGCATTAAACTAAAAAGGCTGCGATATTTAATGAAATTAGGACAACCCCTGTTTAAATTGGGAATTTTTTGTAGTAGTATTGCCATCTATCCTTGGCTATTAAGTTTAAAATATCCTGCTATTTGGGATCGCAATGTCACTTTAACACTAATCATGATTTTTTTGCTTGGTTTTTATAACGAAATAATCGCCCCCTTGCATCCTAATAAATACTTCAATTTAATCTATACTCTCTTAGCCATGCTGGTTTTAATTTTTCTAAAGACTAAGATGATTAATTACCATTTAGTAATCCTTTTAATTTGCCAACTAGGATTAATCTTTCTAGCTAAAAATCGACCCTTTACTCCGATCATTCAGCAGTTGATCATTCCCGTTTTCACTACGTTACCCTTAATTTACACAATTTTTCACTTTCTATCTTACAAATTCGTCATGATGATCTTAGCTATCAATACTGTTATTCTCAGTCTAATCCTCGTCAAAAGAATCATTTTAGGAGTATTCTGTCCAACCTTAATTTTAGGAGCTCTATTCCTATTAGAATATGTTTCTTTTAATAACCTTTTGATTAGTATCTTCTTGATTATGATTATTCGAATTACTCAACATTATAAACCTAATATTTTTCAACAATCTGCTTGGTTCAATTTCATCAGAATTCTTCTTTCCCTAGCCCTACTACTCTAAAGTAAGGCTAGTTATTTTAATTTCAAATAAAAAAAGCCCCTAAGGGCTTAAAAAGTGATGATACATATGGAAGTTACAGGGCTCGAACCTGTGACCCTCTGCTTGTAAGGCAGACGCTCTCCCAACTGAGCTAAACTTCCAAAATATGACCCGTACGGGATTTGAACCCATGTTACCGCCGTGAAAGGGCGGTGTCTTAACCACTTGACCAACGGGTCAGTCTCATAAAAAATAAAGATTAGAACTAGGTGAAACAATGGAAGTTACAGGGCTCGAACCTGTGACCCTCTGCTTGTAAGGCAGACGCTCTCCCAACTGAGCTAAACTTCCAAAATATGACCCGTACGGGATTTGAACCCATGTTACCGCCGTGAAAGGGCGGTGTCTTAACCACTTGACCAACGGGTCAGTCAAATAACGGAGAGTAAGGGATTTGAACCCTTGATACAGAAATAATCCGTATACATGATTTCCAATCATGCTCCTTCAGCCACTCGGACAACTCTCCAAAACAAAACTCCGGTTGTCAGACTCGAACTGACGACACCCTGATTAACAGTCAGATGCTCTACCAACTGAGCTAAACCGGAATTACAACAGCGTGGCAACGACCAATCCTCGCAGGTAGTTTCCCACCAAC
>NZ_JABZEC010000005.1 GCF_013385145.1 Bombilactobacillus apium | reverse complement strand
AGTTTGAACCGCTTTGACAGCAGCTCGTTTATTTTATCATCTGTCTTGTTGCTTGTCAAGAACTTTTTTTCGGCCCTCATCGCTTAGCTCTTCGCCTCGCTGACAACAGAAGATATCTTATCAACTTTTTCTCTCCCTGGCAAGTACTTTTTGACAATTTTTGCAAATTCCTTTGACATTGAGCTCGATCTTACTGATTTCAAAGCCGGAATCACCTTCCAAAACCCCGATCAAATAGGGATAATCATGATAATCGACATCGTAAACCTGCTGACAATTGTTACAAATCGCATGAAAATGATTCTTATGAAAGTAATCGAAATGAATTGACTTATCATCATAGGTCAATTCTCTAATTGGCGTTACAGTTGTCAAAAATCTAAGATTATTATAGACCGTTGCAATACTAATATTAGTCATCGTCGACTTTAAATCATTAAAAACATCCTCTGCTGTTGGATGATTATGGTGAGTAATCATATACTCTAAGATTGCCCTTCTTTGATCCGTAACGCGAATTTTTTGGGCACGTAAGCCAGAAATGATTTGCTCTAACTTATTTTCAGTCAAATAAGCACCTCCTAATGTTCTAATTCGGGCGCATCAGTATGATAAAGATCTAGTAAAGATTTGTTCTTATTCTGGAACATGATACTAGTCTTCTGTTTTTTATTCTGCTTCTTCAGCTTTTTTAGGGCCTTAGTCTTGTTATACGTATAATTTTTCCGGTCAACTTTTTGGAAATTTTTATTCTTATAAAAGCGCAATAGGTCTCCCTTGATTACCCGATCAGAAAGAGATAATTCAGTGGCCACTTGGTTGGACATTGCCGCCACTTGTTGCTTTTGCTCTGAAGTTAAATTACGAGCAACGGCCCCAGTTTTGGTATGATAGTACGTTCCATTGACCTTAGTAAAATTCGGTTCGACAAAATCCCCATTACGAAAGGCCACCAACTGGGAATGTTTCGGCGCCAGAAGATCCGAACCAAATTGAACTGTTTGACTGTTATCAACACCTAGTAAATTCAAGAGTGTTGGTAAGACATCAATTTCGCCACCGTAATTGTGATTAATTCCACCTTTTAAGCCATCCATGTTGATCATAAACGGTACTCGTTGGAATTGAGCATTGTCAAAATCATTAAAATCTTTTTTACCTAAAAGCTTTGCTACAGCCTTTTTATGATTAGCTGAGATTCCGTAATGGTCCCCATAGAAAACAACCATACTATTTTTATCAAGTCCTGTAGCTTTCAACCAATCCATAAATTCACCGATCGATTGATCCAGATACTTAGCCGTCTGGACGTAACCATCAACTGTACTGTCACCAGTATTGGTCTTAGAAATGGACTGATTCTTCTTATCCAATAGATAAGGATAATGATTAGTAACTGTAATTAATTTGGCATAGAAAGGTTGAGGCAAACGCTGGACATAATTTGCAGCATCCCGCAAAAAGATCTTATCCTTCATCCCATAACCAATATTATAGTCTTTCTTTTCCTTGAAGTAATGTGAACTGAAAAAGTAATCATACCCCCACGACTTATAGGTATTATCTCGGTTCCAAAAACTAGGAACATCACCATGCATCGATGCCGTAGTGTAGCCTTTTTGACTTAGAATTGCTGGGGCAGCTTGAAAAGTATTGGTAGTTCCATCGGTGACCATTGCTGCGCCCTCTGGTAAACCAAAAAGTGAGTTTTCAAGCATTAATTCGGCGTCAGCTGTTTTTCCTTGACCAACCTGATTAAAAAAGTTATCAAAACTTAATGTATTTTGAGCATGATAGATCTTATTCAAATTGGGCGTCACTTCCTGGTTATCCCATTTAAAGTCTAAAAGAAATTGTTGAAAACTTTCCAAGTGGATAATAAAGACATTCTTACCTTTAGCTACACCCTGATATTGGACATTAGGCGTTACTCGATTATTATTAATATAATTAGCCACCGAATTCATATCTGAACTATTAGCGTTGGCTTTAACGGCACTAGTTTTAGCGGCTTTAACGGCATCGTATACAGAATAGGAATTTAAACCTAGATACTTAACAATGTAATTATTATCAAAAGTTCGCGTTAACAAACCGGATCGATCCTGTTGAGCCAAAGTCAAATTAATTCCAAATAAAACAGCCGCAATTGCGGTAATCGTCGTTGGAATCCGCCAATTCAATTTAGTCACATCAACTTTAACCAGCTTACTCCCTAGCAAAATTAGCAAGATTATCAGGTCTAAAAAGACTAAAAAATCTGTCGGTTTAGTTATCCCTAAAATACTTTTACCTAAATTATTGGCTACTGAACCCGAGCCTTTGATTAAGGTCAGAGTCAAAAAGTCCGAAAATTCTCGGTAATATAAAATATTGGCGAATAACCAGAGTGAGGTAATTAAATCAATAATTAATAAATAAACATAGGACTTACGTCCCTTCATGTACAGAGCAATACCTAATAGTAAGATAGTAGTAGGAATCGGGTTAAATAGCAACAAAAAGCTTTGCATGCTGCCCTTAACCCCAAGATTAAACTTGGTTAAATAAATAAAATAGGTTTTAATCCAAGCCAAGATAATCGCAACGACAAAAAAGCCTAACTTGGTATTCAAAAAAGTTCTAAATTTAGTCCAAAGATTCTTCATTTAAAGGTTGGCCTCCACGAACTTTTCTTGTTCGATGTTCGTTAATTGGTTTAAATGCAACTGCAATAACTCCTAAAAACATTCCTAAATAATACGTGATAAAACGCCAGATGAACATTCCCAAAATTAATTTACTGGGGACTGTGATATAACTGGCAAGTAAAGTTTTAAAGCTGTACTCCGCGCCACCGGTTCCTCCGGGGATCGGGAAGATTGAGGTAATCATAACGATCATCGCCTGCATGACTAACATATCCACCAAGTTAACTTGGGGAATTTTCAAAGCAAGCAAGGTGAAATAGACCACCAAATAATAAAATACTAACTGCAAAAAGGTAAGCAACGAAGCTAGACAAACCTTCTTCGGCTCACGCTTTAAAACTAAACTTTCTTGATAGAAAGCATCAATTTTGGTTACCAGAGTCTGTGTTCTTTTTTCTACCTTATCAGGATCCATAAAAAATGCTAATAAATGCATAACTCCCAAAACCAGCTTTTTGGTGAAACGATAATAGAACATAATCATCAGTAAGAAGCCGATTGTCACAATATGAATCACAAATCCTCCAATAATTAAAACCGCTAGTCCCGTAAAATGCTGGGCAATATTTTCAAACTTTAAGACCATTGCTAGAATAAAATTCACTAAGACAATGGTTTGAAAAATAATAAATTTCATCAATAAAACTGAACTAGAACGTCCTACTTCGACCCCCGACTGGACTAGAGCCACTAATTGTGCCGGTTGACCGCCGGAAGAAAAGGGAGTAATTGCATTAAAGAGCGCTTGAATCCAAGGAATCCGTAACAAATTCCACCAATTGTGTAATTCATCATCCCGATTATGAAGCAGGGCTTTCATGACCAAAGCTTCAAAAAAATAAGATAATAACATGGATCCAAAAGCTACTACGAGCCAAATTGGGTTCAAAGTTAAAAATTGTTTTAGCAGGGTCTGTGGATTGGTATGACGCATTTCAAAGGCAAATACTCCAATTCCAATCACAAGCATGATAAAAGTTGAAAGTTGATTTTTCCGACTCATAATAACCTTTCTTTATCGAAGTTGTTTCCGATAGAAGTCACGCCAGATTTGGCTCAGATGCTCTTCCGAGTAATATGCAGCTGCCTTTTGTGATTGTTGGGCCCACCACTTTAACTGCTGGGAGTCTTGAGTTAATTGTTGAATCGCCTGATTAAACTGGGAATAGTCTGCCGCCGCAAGATAATAACCATCAATGATAGCTTTATATAAATCTAAATTACGTAATAGGACAGGCGTTTCGGTATTAAAAGCCTCTAAAACTGACATGGGAAATAATTCATCGTAGGATGGTAATAAAAATAAATCAGCTAAATTGAGATATTCATTGAGTTGTTCTCGCGGAACAATTCCCGTAAATAATAAATTTGCTGGCGGATCCGCAATCATCTGCTGATAGCGCTCATAACCATCAGTCATCTTGCCAAAAGAAAAGCCCCCCGCCCAAATAAACTGCAGTTGGGGATTATTTTGTGCTAAGCGATAAAAGTCATCAATTCCCTTCCGTTTTTGTACCTGACCATCACCCAAAATCACAAACTTATCTGGATCAATCTGGTACTTTACTCGTAATTGTTCTTTTTGTTCAGTATTCAAGGGATAGAACTCAGACTTCGAAACAAAATTAGGAATATAGGTGATTTTATCAGGATCTAAGCCATACTCTTCTAATCGTGGAATAAAACTCGGATTAACTACAATAATCTGATCCATGCGTTTATAGAAAGAAATTATATACCAAGAAACCACTTTTTGGAAAATTTTAGGAATTTGTAAGCTTCCAACTAGGGTCTCGGGCAAAAAATGGACATAACCTACCTTTCGTCCCCGATTAGGGAAAAAGGTTGATAAATAAAACTGCGGATCAATGGTGTGATAGTGACTAATATCACTACGACCATATTTATTAACGCGGACAGTAAAATCATCGGCTAAATAAGTTTGTAAAAGACGCATTAGTTCTTTATACGCGCTGCCAACTCCCTGTCCAGCAACCTTCTGGGCTGAAGAAAACATCGTAACTTTAATCATGATAATATTCTTCCCCCTTGAAAGGTTTGTTGGCTAATTTCTTTTTCAAAAAATACTTATAGGAATCTTGGTAAAAGTCCAAAACTCGATCTCCAAAAGCCTCTGCTGAAATACTATATAATTTTTGCTCACGCACCTTAACTCCATGAGCAGTAGTTGGCCTCTGTTCTAAATAAGTCCGAACCGCGGTCAAATATTCAGTCGAATTATCATAGGTAATTCCTAAACTAGGATCAGCAAATAAATTGTCCGTATATTCATTGCTCCGAACTATACAACGCAAATTAGCGGCCATCGCCTCAATAAAAGTTAAGCCTTGGGATTCAGTATCACTAGCCGAAACAAAAATATCGGCCAGATGATAATAAGGTGAAACATGGTCATGATCTACTTCTCCCGCAAAAATTACATTTTGCTCTAAGTGTAACTGGTCTACTAACTCGTCCAAATCGGCCCGATCGGGACCATCCCCCACGATCATCAAAATTAAGCGGGGATCAGTGGTCAATAAATCCGGTAAATTTTTAATTAGAACTTCAATTTTCTTTTCATTAGCAATTCGACTTAATGTTAATAGAATCTTTTGATCAGCTGCTAAATGCCACTTTTGCCGTAAGGCAGTTGTATCTACTGCTTGCTGGAAGAGACTCAAATCAACTCCTGTAGGAATAATTGCCAAGGGAGTCATAATTCCGTAACCTTTTAACGTGTCATAGGTTCGCTCGCTGGGAGCAATTACTCCGGCCATTCCCGCCACAAATAAACGGGACATCTGTTTAACATGATAAGGTTTCAATAGATGACCATTGAGAACATAATGTAAATAATTTTCATACATTGTGTGGTAGGTATGGACACAAGGAATTTTTAGGCTATAAGCTACAAATTTCCCAATCATTCCCAGCGAAAATTCCGTTTGCGTATGGACAATATCCAAATCCAATTCCTTAGCCAATTTTAAGGCATGAAACATCCCCCGATAAGCAATCCGCCGATCGGTGAAAGAGACGAAGGGAATACTACCTAAACGAAAAATATTAGGTTCTACTGTATCTTTTGGCACTTTGGGATCGGTTGTCGTAAAAATATAAACAGTATTCCCCTTCCGCTCTAAGTCATTCTTCAAGGTCTGAATTGACGTCGCGACGCCACTAACCTGCGGAAAATAAGTGTCCGTAAAAATCCCAACATTCATTACCTGTACTCCTCAAATCAGATTAACTAAAGTCATTATAGCAAATCCCGAATCTAAAACCTATCTAACGATATAAAAAGCAGTTACAATAACTCAAACTAATGACCTTAGCTGAGAAAACTAAGTAACGATCAGTTAGTAAGTTAAGGTAACTGCCTCAATTATAATAAGAATCTTTTTATTTGCCGATTTTGGAATAAGATACGAAATAGTATGTATCCAATAATCACAGCTATCAATTCGCCAATGAAAATATAGGCCGCTGTTAACCAAAACGGTGCTTGGGACATAAAGTGCAATTCTGCTCCGATAATTAGACCATTAATTATTGCTGCAACTACAGGAACTAAATACCCTTGCTGAAGGTGAATAATAATTAAAAAGACGAGCAACGAAGCAAAGGTTCCCACAAAGATATCCACCGCGGCGGTCGGGCTAAACAAATTAGTAATAAAACAGCCCACGGTCATCCCCGGAACTAACTTGTGATTATAAAAAGGCAACATCACTAATGCTTCGGAAATTCGCAATTGAATATTTCCATAGGCCAAGGCATTAAGTGGTGGTGTCACTGTTAAAACCACATAAATAGCCGCTATCAAAGCATTCAATATCCAATCCCGTAAAGTAAATTCTTCCCAGTAAGCTTTCATTTCTTGAAACCTCCATCATCTTTTTTTACAGACAGGTAGCTTTGGAGTAATACAAACTGTCTTTTGCTCTCAAAAAATGAGAAATCTTGTTATATTATACAATACCTTGGACCACTTGCAAGTCTCATTCATTGACAGGAACTCTTAGATTGCAATAAAAAAAGCCGCTGCTAAAAATCAACGGTTCGTTTCGGATTGGCTCAGTAGTGCTCTTTCTTTTAATTTTTGATCAATCAATTCTAAGACTCGTTTTTGATCAGCCGGATGTTCGACAAAATCTAACTGGTCACAATCAATTTTCATTTTAGGACTATAATCATAATCTTCATACCACTGTTCATAACGTTCTAACAGATTATGATAATACTCGACTAAGGAACTATCATTTTCCGGTTGCTCATAATCACGCCCCCGTTTTTTAATATGTTCCATCATCGTGTCATAAGAAACAACTAGATGAATTAAAAGGTCGGGAGCCTTTTTATGAGCTGCATAAGGTAATTCCTCCATCATATTGTTCAATAATTCATCATAAACTTGAACTTCTTGTTTGGTCGCCCGCCCCATGTCAGCATTCATATGGAAAAATAGGGAATCTTCATAGATTGAACGATCCAAGACATTGTTATCATCCGCCAAGGCCTGCTTAATTGAGGCGAATCGTTTATTCAAAAAATAAATCTGCAGTAAGAAAGCATACTTCTTCGGATTAGCATAAAAGAGCGGTAAAACCGGATTATCTTCCACCTGCTCATAAAAAGCCTGGGTTCCTAAATGTTCCGCCAAAATAGTTGCCAAGCTACTCTTTCCGGCACCAATCATACCGCTTAAAACTATCATCATTTGTTTCCTCCTCTATCAATGACTTAATAATAATAGCACGAAGATCCTCGATATTATAGTTGCAAATATCTATTAGCCAAATCTAGTATTAAATTTAAACTAAACCTTAATTTGTTAATTTTTTTTTGAAAAAGATCTAATTTCTTGCCTATAAAAAAGCCTTCAAGGAAAAAATATCCCCCAAGGCTTAAAGTTTTAATCCTTAATGTTTAACTAAAATAGATTTTAAATATTGGCCCGTATAAGACTGCGGACAATTAGCTACTCCTTCGGGAGTCCCCACAGCGACGATTTGACCGCCTAAGTCGCCGCCTTCAGGACCTAAATCAATTACCCAGTCAGCAGATTTAATGACATCTAGATTGTGTTCGATGACCACAATGGTGTTTCCTTGATCAACGAGTCGTTGTAAGACACTAAGCAAGCGTTTGACGTCATCAACATGGAGACCAGTAGTTGGTTCATCAAGAATATAAAAATTATTACCTTCTGATTTCTTATATAATTCTGAAGCTAACTTCATCCGTTGGGCTTCTCCCCCAGATAAAGTCGTGGCTGATTGGCCTAACTGAACATAGCCCAAACCAACATCCATAATTGTTTGTAATTTCCGCTTGATCTTCGGCAGATGATCGAAAAATTCCAAGGCTTCTTCGACAGTCATTTGTAAAATATCAGAAATATTTTTACCCTTATACAAAACCTCCAAGGTTTCCGAATTATATCGGCTACCATGGCAAACTTCACAAGGAACATAAACGTCCGGCAAAAAGTTCATTTCAATCTTAATAATTCCATCTCCGCGGCAGGCCTCACAACGACCACCTTTGACATTAAAAGAAAAACGTCCTTTTTTATAACCCCGGACTTTAGCCTCATTAGTTTGGGCAAATAAATCGCGAATATTGTCAAAAACTCCTGTATAGGTAGCGGGATTACTCCGAGGAGTTCTCCCAATTGGACTTTGATCAATATTAATTAGCGTCTTAATTGCCTCGTAGCCTGTAATTTTCTGATAAGGTCCCGGTCGGCGAGAATTATGGTTCAACTTCTGGGCCAAAGCCCGTTGCAAGACTAAATTGACTAAGGAAGACTTGCCGGAGCCAGAAACTCCAGTTACAGCAATTAATTTTCCTAAGGGAAATTGAACTTTAACTTTTTTGAGATTATTGGCCACAGCTCCGGTAACCGTGATTACTTCACCATTTCCTGCTCGTCGTTGCCGGGGCAAAGCAATTTTCTTTTTTCCGGCTAGGTATTGACCGGTTAAAGAATTAGGATTAGCTTGGACTTCTTGCGGCGTCCCGACAGCAACTATTTGCCCCCCATCAGCTCCAGCTCCCGGACCGACATCAATCAAATAATCAGCCTGACGCATTGTATCTTCGTCGTGCTCCACAACTACTAAAGTATTCCCTAAATCACGCATTTTCTTTAAAGAGGCAATCAAACGATCATTATCTCGCTGATGCAAACCAATTGAAGGTTCATCTAAAATATACAAAACTCCCGATAAGTTAGAACCAATTTGGGTTGCTAAACGAATTCGTTGGGCTTCTCCTCCAGACAGAGTGCCTGCTGAACGAGCTAAGGTCAAATAATCCAAACCAACATTTTGTAAAAAGGTCAAGCGATCGACAACTTCCTTTAGAATTGGCCGGGCAATCACATTTTTTTGATTTGATAATTGTAATTTTTTAAAGAACGGCAAGGCCTTTTTGATTGCTAAAGCCGAGACTGCAGCAATATTTTGACCAGCGACTTGAACACTCAAAGCTTGGCAATTTAAACGTTGGCCTTGACAAGTTGGACAAACTGATTCGGTCAAATACTTACGCATGATATCCCGCATAAAATGACTAGAAGGTTTTTGGTAACGATGCATTAAATTTGGCAAAACCCCTTCAAATGTGGTCTGAACATCCCGCACACTACCAAAATCATTTTCAAAATGGAACTGAAATTCTCGTTCTCCGGCTCCCTGTAGTAAAACTTCCTGTTGTTTCGGGGGTAAATCTTTAAAGGGGGTATCTTGATCAATCTTTAATTGGGTCGCTACTTGTTGTAACAAATTAGGATAATACTGCGAATGCTCCGCATTCCAAGGGACAATTACTCCTTGATTCAAAGACAAACTCGAATCAGGAATCACTAAGTTCAAATCCACTTCTAACTTACTTCCCAAGCCATCACAATCTGGACAAGCTCCAAACGGTGCATTAAAAGAAAAGAGCCGCGGCTCCAATTCACCTACAGTAAAACCACAAATGGGGCAAGCATAATGTTCTGAAAACAAAATCGGTTCAGCACCCAAAACATCGGCGGTCATATAACCATCAGCCAACCTCAAAGCCGCTTCAATTGAATCAAATAAGCGCGAACGAATTCCCTCTTTAATCACGATTCGATCGACTACCACTTGAATAGTATGTTTTTTATTTTTATTTAATTCAATTTCTGTCCCAACTTCGTGCAAGTTTCCATCAATCAAAACCCGCACATAACCTTGCCGAGCAATTCTTTCTAAAAGTTTTTTATGTTGCCCTTTTTTAGCGCGAACAACTGGCGCTAAAATTTGTAATTTAGTTTTAGTTGGCAATTTTAATAAACGATCAACCATTTGTTCTACCGACTGACTGCTAATCTCACTGCCATCATTAGGACAAACGGGCGTTCCTACACGAGCCCAAAGTAAACGAAGGTAATCATTAATCTCCGTTACTGTCCCGACAGTTGAACGCGGATTCTTTGAAGTTGTCTTTTGATCAATCGAAATTGCTGGACTTAAGCCATCAATCGAATCGACATCCGGCTTATCCATCTGTCCCAAAAATTGGCGAGCATAAGCAGATAAGCTTTGAACATAACGTCGCTGACCTTCAGCATATAAGGTATCAAAGGCTAGGGAACTTTTCCCGGATCCCGACAGTCCCGTCATCACGACTAACTTGTTCCGAGGAATGGTTACATCAATATTTTTCAGATTATTGGATCGTGCTCCATGAATAACAATCTTATCATTTTCCATTAACTTAGCTCCGCTTTCAGATCTAAAATCATGTCTCGCAAATTAGCTGCCTGTTCAAAGTCCAGTTTCTTAGCTGCTTGTTCCATCTGGGCCTGTAATTGTTGTAACAACTCTTTTTGTTCTTGAGTTGTTAAATTGGAAAAGTCCAAGTCCATATCGGTTAATTTTTCATCTTCAGTTCCCTGCTCCGAAGTCTGTACTGCAGAAATAATATCTCGAATCGGTTTCTGAATAGTTTCTGGTGTAATATGATGCTTCTGATTAAACTGATTTTGCAACTGCCGCCGCCGTTTAGTCTCCGCAATTGCCACTTTCATCGAATCTGTAATTTTATCAGCATACATGATCACATGGCCGTGTTTATTGCGGGCAGCCCGACCGATTGTTTGAATTAAAGGTCGTTCACTCCGTAAGAAACCTTCCTTATCAGCATCTAAAATTGCCACCAGTGAAACTTCGGGAACATCAATTCCCTCCCGTAGTAAATTAATTCCAATTAAAACGTCGTATTTACCCAAACGTAAATCTCGAATAATTCGGGTTCGTTCTAAAGTCTTAATATCACTGTGCAAATAAGCAACTTTGATTCCTAAATCTTTCAGATAATCGGTTAAATCCTCGGCCATCTTCTTCGTCAGTGTCGTAATCAGCGTTCTTTCTTGTACCGCAATCCGTTGATTAATCTCCCCAACCAAATCATCAATTTGCCCCATAATTGAACGAACCTCAATATCAGGGTCTAATAAACCGGTCGGTCGAATAATTTGTTCAACTACGTGATCGGCTTGTTGCAGTTCGTAATCTCCTGGAGTCGCTGAAACATACAAGATTTGATGGATATGTTCTTCAAATTCACTCAAAGTCAAAGGACGGTTATCCAGAGCACTAGGCAAACGAAAACCATAATCAATCAACATTTGCTTGCGGGCCCGGTCACCATTGTACATCCCCCGAATTTGGGGCATAGTAACATGAGATTCATCAATCATAATATTGAAATCTTTGGGAAAGAAATCTAACAAGCTATAGGGTGGTTCTCCGGCTGATCGACCTTCCATATGCCGAGAATAATTCTCAATTCCTGAAGTATAGCCCATTTCCCGCATCATTTCGATATCATAATTAGTTCTTTGTTCAAGTCTTTGGGCTTCTAACAACTTCCCCGCTTGTTTTAACTTTGCTAATTGCTCTTTTAATTCTTCTTCAATTCCAGTTAGAGCTTGTTCCATTTGCGTTTCATTAATCATGAAATGAGTCGCCGGAAAAATCGACACTTGTTTTCGATCACCTAAAACTTCCCCCGTTAAAGGATCCATTTCCACAATTCGATCAATCTCATCGCCAAAGAACTCAACCCGTAAAGAATGGGAATCATTGGAAGCTGGAAAAATATCGACAACATCGCCGCGAACTCGAAAACGCCCCCGTTGAAAATCAATATCATTTCGTTCAAATTGATTATAAATTAAATCTTTTAAAAGTTGATCTCGACTAATTTCTTGACCGACCCGTAAAGAAATCACATTCTGTTGATACTCACGCGGATCACCTAAACCAAAGATACAAGAAACTGAAGCGACAACAATCACATCATTGCGCTCCAACAGGGCCGAAGTTGCTGAATGTCGCAACTTATCAATTTCATCATTAATACTTGAATCTTTTTCAATATAGGTATCACTGGACGGTACATAGGCTTCTGGCTGGTAATAATCATAATAACTCACAAAATATTCAACAGCATTATGAGGAAAAAACTCTTTAAATTCACCATATAATTGCCCCGCCAAGGTTTTATTATGAGAAATGACCAAGGTAGGTTTATTTAAATTCTGAATCACATTGGCCATCGTGAACGTTTTTCCCGTTCCCGTTGCCCCTTTTAAAATCTGGGCTTTTTGCCCCTGACGTAAACTTTGAGTCAATTGGTCAATCGCCGGGGCTTGATCACCTGCCGGCTGGTAGGGAGAAACTAATTCAAAGTGATTATCGGTAATTCGGTCTAACATCCGCAATTTCCTCCAAACCTTCTCAAATAAAAAAGTTGGAACCAATTCCAACTTTTATTGGCGCTAATTATCATATCATAGCGAACATACTTTCGCCATCTTTACCTTAGAAGATTATTTACTGGCTAAAATCTTCTGGGTGACCTCCAATAACCGTTCTTGTTCTGCAAAAGGAGTCTGTAATAATTCTGGCAAGACTTCTTCAGTGAAATAACGACTCGCAGCCAAATCTTTAAATTGTAAAATAGTGGTCAGGCTTTCTTGGAAAATCTCCCAAAAAACGGGATCAGGATTGCCTTTAGAAATTTCGCCAAAGGATTCGTAGAGTAAATCAATTTTGTCCGCTAAAGCTAAAATCTGACCTTCCAAAGTTTCATCTTTTCCTTCACCTAGACGCCGACGAAAACGTTCTTGTAAAGCTTGAGGAATTTCTTTTTGAATGAAATTCTCGGTCATATTTTCATCAACTTCAGCTAACATCGCCCGTAATTGCTTGGTAGCATATTTCACCGGTGTTTTAATATCGCCAATGAAACGTTCCGTATAATCATGATTTAAGGCTTTCTCGTACAACAACTGCCAATTTACAGTCTGTTGATCTAATTCCTCGAGATCTCCCAAAATTTGGGCAATCTCAGCGACTTTAAAAGAATGGGCAGCGACACTATGCTGCTGATATTGGAAATGTCCTGGTGCCCGATCTAAGTTTTCTAAATTATTTAAACCTTGAATAAACTGATGTAACCCCATGGATCTTCCCCCTCTAAAGACTAATTTTAAATTTTAATACCAGCTATTAATGGCTTCAGCGTAAGCAGCTACTTTATCCAAAGCTTCATTTTCTGTCGGAGCATTAACACCAACATAGTTCTTAATCTTGGGTTCAGTTCCTGAAGGTCGAATTGCAACCCAAGTTTCATCCGCCAAAATATATTTCAAAACATCAGCTTGCGGCAAAGATAATGGGGTCGTAACTCCCGCAGCATCGGTTTGAGTGCGAGCTTGGAAGTCCTGGACTTGAACTACCTTTACTCCATTAATTTCCTGGGGTTGATTCTTCCGGAAGTCCTGCATCAATTGCTGCATCTTTTCTTGACCATCGACTCCCTCGAAAGTTTTGGAAATTGTTTGTTCCTTAAAGTAACCATACTTTTGATATAAGGATTGTAAACCATCATAAAGAGTCTGGCCCTGACTCTTATAATAAGCAGCCACTTCAGCCAACAATAAACTAGCTTGAATTGCATCTTTATCGCGGACAAAAGGTTGAATTAAATAACCATAACTTTCTTCAAAACCAAAGAGGAATTCATGACTCTTAGTTTCTTCGTATTGAGCAATCTGCTCGGCAATAAACTTAAAACCAGTAAGGACATTAACCATTTCCACATCATAATTTTGCGCAATTTTCGTAGCCAGTTCGGTAGAAACAATTGACTTCACAACTGCCCCATTTTGCGGAAGGGTCTTTTGACGCTTCTTAGCACTTAAAACATATTCTAATAACAAGCTCGCAATCTGATTTCCGGTCAGCAACTTGTACTGTCCATCGGGTTGGCGGACAGCAGCTCCCAAACGGTCGGCATCAGGGTCGGTGGCAATTAAAATATCGGCTTCAACCTGTTGGCCATCTCGGATTGATAAATTAAAAGTTTCCGCAAATTCTGGATTAGGAAATTCTACGGTCGCAAACTCCGGATCCAGAATAGCTTGCTCGGCAACTAACTGCATATTTTCAAACCCTGCTTGCCGGAAAACTCGCTCAGCTAACATTTTGCCGGTTCCATGCAAAGGAGTATAAACAAACTTCATCTGGGAATATTCTTTTAAGAGCTGGGGATCAACTGTTACAGACTTAATCGCTTCTAAATAAGCCCGATCCAAATCTTCCCCAATCAAGGTCAATGAATCTTGTTGCCGCAAATTATGAATATCAGCTACGGCAATCGCAAATAAATCGTCTGCTTGGCGCACAAATTTAGTAATTAAATCGGATTCTTTCGGTGGCATTTGTCCACCGTCGGGACCATAAATTTTAAATCCGTTATATTTAGCCGGGTTATGACTTGCAGTAATCATAATTCCGGCATAAGTATGCAATTTCCGTACCGCAAATGATAATTCTGGTGTTGGTCGCAAACTATCAAATAAGTACACCGGAATTTGATGGTGGCCCAAAACGCGCGCAGATTCGCTCGCAAATAGTGGTGAATTGTAACGAGAGTCAAAACTGATAACAACTCCTCTTTGTTTTTCCTCCGGCTCTAAAGTGTCCATAAATCGCGCCAAACCTTCAGCAGCCTGACGAACAGTGTAAATATTCATGCAGTGAATTCCCGGAGCGATTACGCCCCGCATTCCTGCGGTACCAAATTCCATAGGTGCATAAAAAGCTGCTTCTAGTTGTTCAGTATCAGCCTGCATTTGTTTTAACTCATGTTTTAAAGTTAAATCTAGTTGGGGATAATCCAACCAAGTTTGATAGTTTTCCTGCCCATTCATAGTTTATAATTCCTCCCAATCACTTCTCGTAATAAGTCAATTATATACGATTCCAAATAAAAAAGACTAATTATTCTTAGCCTTCATCCGTTAAAGTCTGTAAATAGTTAAAAACCTCTTGGCCTGCTAAACCACCCTCACCGACAGCGGTTGTAATCTGCCGCAAGGTCTTTTGGCGAACATCACCAATCGCAAAAATTCCGGGAACTTTGGTCATCATCCGCTCATCAGTCACTATCCAGCCTTGATCATCAGTAATCGGTAAATTCTGAAATTGGGTTGTGTTTGGCTGAATACCGACATAAATAAAGACCCCGCTTCCGGCCAAACTTTGTTCTACTCCAGTTAATTTATCTTGATATTTAATTCCCGTTACTTGTTGCCCATCACCGGTAATTTCTTGCACCGCTGCATTCCAAATAAATTTAATTTTAGGGTTAGCAAAAGCCCGTTTTTGTAAAATCTGTTGCGCCCGAAGCTGATCGCGGCGATGAACAATTGTTACCGAGTTCGCCAATTGAGTTAAATAGATTCCCTCTTCGATAGCTGAATCACCGCCACCAATAACAATAACATCCTCATCTTTGAAAAAAGCTCCATCACAAACAGCGCAATAAGAAACTCCTTTTCCGGAATAGTCTTCTTCTCCAGGAACTTCCAATTTCTTATATTCTGATCCGGTTGCCAAGACTAAAGCCTTGCTTGTTAAAGTTTGATCCGCAGTCTGAACGACTTTCACCGATCCTTGAACTTCTATTTTTTCTACAGTTCCATACTGATATTGAGCCCCAAATTGAACCGCTGATTGATACATACTTTCACTTAATTCTGGGCCCAAAATAGATTTGAAGCCCGGATAGTTTTCAATAGCGGCCGTATTATTCATCTGGCCCCCATAGATTCCTCGATCCAAAACTAAAACCTTTAAATTGGCCCGTGAAGCGTATAAAGCGGCGGTCAAGCCGCCGGGGCCGGCACCAATAATAATGACATCATAATCTGTTACTTGCATCAAAAGACTCCTTAATTCTTATAAATAGTTAGGTAATTTATGCTGACGGCGGCGATAAAACCAAATAATTCCAGCAACAAGGAAAAAGACTACTGAAAGAATTTGTGAAATTCGCAAAGAACCTGTCAAATATAAGCTATCAGTTCGCATTCCTTCAATGAAGAAGCGACCCCAAGCATACCACATCACGTAAGTTAAGAAAACTTCGCCCTGTTTCAAAAGTCCTGGCCGACGCCGTAAAATCAAAATTATAATCAAACCCAACAAATTCCAACTAGATTCATAGAGGAAAGTTGGTTGGCGATAATGACCATTGATCAACATTTGTTGAATCACAAAGGGTGGTAAACGAAGACTCTGCAAAAAGTGTTGCGAAGTAATAGCCCCAAAGGCTTCTTGATTCATAAAGTTACCCCAACGACCAACGATCTGCCCGACTAACACACTAGGGGCGGCAATATCTAAAATCGACCATAGGGGTAGTTGACGCTGATGGGTAAAAACTAAGGTAACAATGAAAGCCGCCAACAAACCTCCATAAATAGCAATTCCTCCATGCCAGATTTTAATAATCTCACCCGGATTTTGACTATAAAAGGGCCATTCAAAAGCCACATAATAAAGACGCGCCCCAATTAAAGCAAAGGGAACTCCCCATAAGACCAAATCAACAATATTATCCGGATCAATTTTTTGCCGGCGAGCTTCTCTTAAAGCCATCCAAACACCGATGATTGCCCCACAAGCAATTAAAATTCCATACCAGCGAATCGTCAGCGGTCCACCCTGCCAAAAAATGGGGTTAAGACTTGCGATCACCCTCATTTAGGATTCACCTGCGAATTTTTTTGGATTAAACCGGTTAATTGCTCTTCAAAACGATCAGCAGCATTAAAACCAAGTTTTTTGGCCCGATAGTCCATTGCCGCTACTTCAATAATGTTCGAGATATTCCGTCCCACCTTCACAGGAATCGTAATTGAGGGCACTTCAACATCAAAAATTTGTTCAGTATGATCCTTTAAACCAACGCGTTCGTAGTTTTGTTCCGCCGACCAATTACTCAAGTTGATAATCAAGGTGATTTCCATTGAAGTTCGAACCGCACTAGCTCCGAATAAATTCATCACATCAATAATTCCGATTCCTCGAATTTCCATTAAGTTTTTCAAAATTTCGGGTGCTTCGCCAACTAAAGTATGTTCATTTTGTTGATAAACATCAACCCGATCATCAGCTACCAAACGGTGTCCATTCTTAATTAATTCTAAGGCTGTCTCACTCTTCCCAACACCTGAGTCACCCTTAATCAAAACTCCCAGACCGTAAACATCAACCAGAACCCCATGAATACTTTTCCGCGGTGAAAGAACCTTTTCTAAATATTGCGTAATAATATTCGAAACTCGCGTTGTCGTTAAATCCGAGGTCAGAATGGGAATTTCCGCTTCTTGAGCTGCTTTGATCATTTCGGGAGAAGGTTTAATTCCCCGAGAAAAAACAAAAGCCGGTGTTTGTTTGGTACACATTTCTCGTAAAACATGATAGCGATTCTCCGAAGTCATCGACCGGGCATAGGAAGTTTCCGTCTGGCCAAATAATTGCACCCGCTCAGCCGGATAATAATCAAAATATCCGGTTAATTCTAAGCCGGGACGTGAGATTTCAGTTTCTTTAATTTTGCGAGTCGAGGTAAATTCGGCTCCAGCATAAATTTGAATATTAGTATGATCTAATAAGTCTTGAATTGTAACTTCTGTCATTCTTTTGCTCCCCTCAGCTTTAATACCGGCGAAAGACATGGTAACCCACAAACCAATTAGCAATTGACATAATAATTGACATCAACATAGCAGCTCCAAAACTAGTAAAAACAAAGCCCGGGATCAGCCAAGCTACAATTTCCAAAGTAAGTGCATTAACTACAATCGAAAAAAGTCCAAAAGTAATCAACGTAATTGGAAATGAAATAATATGCAAAATTGGTTTGATGGTTAAATTTAACAACACTAAAATAAATCCCGCAATTAAAGCGGTGGAAAAATTACTCAAGAAGAAGATTGAAGGAGCGACTCGCGCAATCGCCATAAATAAAAGCGTATTGATAACAGTTTGGTAGATAATTTTCATAAGCCAACCTTCTTTTTATTCGATAATATTTTAATTATAGCATGAACTACAAGTCCTAGAAATCTCCCCTAAAAATCCTTTTTACTGTCTAAATCAGTCAGTTTCCCCTGTTTTAAATAAACTACCCATTCACATAAATTGGTCACATAGTCGCCCATTCGTTCAAGGTAGTTAGCAATCAACATATAAATTGTTCCATCTTCAACATATTGGGGATCAGCTTTCATTTCCTGAATACACTGCTTATTAAGTTGATGAATCAATTTATCGACGGTATAATCTTGCTGCGAAATCGCAATCGCTGCTTGATCATCTTCCCGTAAATAAGCCTGAATCGCCTGTTGAAACATCCCAGCCACTTGAGTGTGAACTTGGACAATTAAATCTTCAACTGCCAGCATCGGTGCATGACCTTGCAAACGTAAAGTAGCTTGGGCAATGCTGACGGCATGATCACCCATTCGTTCCAAATCAGAACTGGCCTTTAAAACCGTGATAATCATCCGTAAATCACTAGTCACTGGCTGCTGTAAGGCTATCATCTCAAAAGATTTTTTTTCTAAGTCTATTTCCCGATTGTTAATTAACTGATCGCGATCAATAACCTGTTGAGCTAGCTGGCTATCGTGCTCTTTTAAAGCACGAACCGCTTTTTCTAAGGCTTCACTGACCATCATCGCCATTTCGGAAAACCGAACGTGTAAATTTTGTAATTCCGTTGCAAATTCGCTTCGCAAAGGACTCCTCCTAGCCGAATCGACCACTAATATAATCTTCAGTTTCCTGATGTGTGGGATTCATAAATATTTTCTTAGTTCGATCGTACTCGATCAGATCACCTTGATAAAAAAAGGCTGTTCGATCTGAGATTCGCGAGGCCTGATGCATGCTGTGGGTTACAATCACAATTGTATAGTTTTCTCTTAAATCTAACAGAGTATTCTCTACCTTAGTAGCTGAAATTGGATCTAAAGCACTGGTTGGTTCATCCAGTAAAATTAGTTCCGGTTGTACCGCAATCACCCGGGCAATACAAACTCGCTGTTGTTGTCCTCCAGACAAAGCTAAGGCACTTTGACCTAATTTGTCTTTGACATCATCCCAGATAGCGGCGGCTCTTAAACTCGACTCTACCGCGGCATCTAAAGTTTGGCGATCTTTAACTCCCGCTAATTTCAAACCATAAGTTACGTTATCATAAATTGAAAAGGGAAACGGGTTCGGTTGTTGAAAAACCATCCCCACTCGCTTACGCAATTGAACCGTATCCATATTGGGAGCATAAATATCTTGTCCATCCAATTCGATTTTTCCGGTAATTTTGACACTAGGAATTAAATCGTTCATTCGATTCAAGGTTCTCAAAAAAGTGGATTTTCCACAACCAGAAGGACCGATTAAGGCGGTAATTTCATGTTCACGAATTCCTAAGTCAATGCCCTTTAGGGCCTCTTTTTTTCCATAAAAGAGATGGACATCATGTGCCGTCATAATTTCTGTCGTCATCAATTTCCTCCTAACCAAAGTGTCCTGAAACATAATCTTCCGTGAGCTGGACTTTTGGTCGAGTAAAGATATGCCGCGTGTAGTCAAACTCCAATAACTTTCCTAAATGAAAGAAAGCTGTATAGTCGCTCACCCGAGCTGCTTGTTGCATACTATGGGTCACAATAATGATTGTATAATGTTGCTTTAATTCCTGCATCGTATTTTCAATATTCGCTGTCGAAATCGGATCCAAAGCACTCGCTGGTTCATCCATCAACAAGATATCTGGTTGCAAAGCCAAAGCCCGGGCAATGCATAAACGCTGCTGTTGGCCTCCAGATAAAGATAAAGCACTTTTATTTAGATCATCTTTAACTTGCTCCCACAAAGAAGCTTGTTTCAAAGTCGTTTCAACCACCTCATCTAGTTGTTGGCGATCTTTAACCCCGCGCCGTTTTAAAGCAAAGGTAATATTATCATAAATTGACTTAGAAAAAGGATTCGGACGTTGAAAAACCATTCCGATTTGCCGCCGGACTTGATAAACATCAACCGTTGGTTGATTAATATCGACACTTCGATAGAGGATCTTCCCTGTCACGCGGGCACTAGCAATCGTATCGTTCATCCGATTCAACGAACGTAGATAAGTGGATTTCCCCGAACCTGACGCCCCAATTAATGAAGTAATCTTGTAACGCTCAAACTGTAGACTTACAGGTTCTAAAGCGGCCTTGGGACCATAAAAAACCCGTAAGTCTTCGGTAGTAAGGGCAATTTCTTTTTGCTTAGGATCTAATTTTCTGGTAAAGCTTGTTAATTTATTTTCCATTATGCCCCCGTCATCCGCCGATACAAGCGATTTCCTAAATAGCGAGCCCCCAAATTAAAGAGCAAGACAACTCCCACTAAAACTAAGGAAGCTCCCGCCGAAACAGCATTAGCATCAGGAATTAGACCTTCTGAATTAACTTTCCAAATGTGGACTGCTAGGCTTTCTGCTGGTCGAAATAGATTCAAGGGAGAAGTAATACTTAAAGGATTCCAGTTGGCAAAATTCAAAGGTGGTGCACTTTGTCCGGCGGTATAAATCAAAGCCGCTGCTTCACCAAAAACCCGCCCTGAGGCTAGGATAATTCCTGTAATAATTGCCGGCAAACATTCGGGAATAATAATCCGAGTAACCGTCTCCCAACGTGATAAGCCCAAGGCTAGACCAGCTTCGCGTTGACTAAAAGCGACCATTTGCAAGGCGTCTTGCATACTTCGAACTAGAAGCGGTAGATTAAAAATCATCAAAGTAAAAGCCCCAGACAAAATTGAAAAATCCCAATGAAAAGTGACGACAAAGACCAAGAAGCCAAAGAGACCAACCACAATTGAGGGTAAAGAACTCAAGACCTCAATCGCCGAACTAATGATCGCAACTATTTTTTGATTGGTCGCATACTCTGATAAATAAATGGCAACTCCGAAAGCGAGAGGAATCGAAACAATCATCGATAAAATTAATAAATATAAGGAATTAAATAACTGCGTGCCAATTCCACCACCGGCTTCAAAACTACGTGTTGCTCCGGTTAAAAAGTGCCAGTTAACATGAGGTAAGCCAGAGAACAAAATATAACCTAAAAGGGCTAGTAAAATTAAAATAATGAAACTGGCTAGGAGATAAACTACCCCGGTCATTAAACGATCGACTTGTTTTGGGGTCATTTCAAGGCACCTCTTTTTGCTAGATACTTAATTGCAATATTGAAAATCAAAGACATTAAAAGTAAGAGTAAGGCTAGGGTCCAGAGGGCATTATTTGCGGCAGTGTTCATTACCGTATTGCCCATATTCATCGTCAAGACACTAGTTAAAGTTGTCGCTGGTGAAACCAAACTTGTTGGCATTAAAATCGCATTTCCAATTACCATTTGAACAGCTAAGGCTTCCCCAAAAGCTCGTGACATCCCGAAAATCACCGCGGTCATTAATCCAGGAGTCGCGGCTCGTAAAACTACCCGCCAAATCGTTTGCCAACGGGTCGCTCCTAAAGCCAAGGATGCTTCTCGATAATAACGCGGGACAGCTTTTAAAGCATCCACACTCATCGAGGTAATAGTCGGTAAAATCATTACAAATAGGACCAAGGCTCCCGCTAAAATTCCAAAACCACTGCCCCCAAATAATTTCTGAACCGCCGGAACAATAACTACGAGGCCGACAAAGCCATAGACAACAGAAGGAATTCCCACTAATAATTCAATTACCGGTTGTAAAATCTTTTTTCCCTGCTTGGGAGCCATTTCAGTCATGAAAATAGCCGCGGCTAAAGCAAAGGGTGTCGCCACCAAAACGGCTAGTAGGGTTACCGCAAAGGAACCACAAATTAAAGGCAAAGCGCCTAACAACGGCCGTTGATGAATATCTACTTGACTGGGAGCCCAGTTAGTTTTTGTAAAAAAATCTCCTACGCTACCCTTGTCTTGAATAAAAACCGCCAAGCCTTTAGTCGCAATAAAGCCAAAAATTGCTAAAACTAAGAGAATAATTAGTAATGTCGTCAGCTGAGTCAAAAAACGACCCCGACTTTCTAAACGGGCAGAAGTCGAACGAGTTTGTAAACTTTTCGCAATTGGATCCATAATTTCTCCTTATCGCCGCCAAGAGTGGCCACGAGCATCTTGTTCGTATTGCATCCATTTAATTGGAATGTAACGCATTTTTCGGACGGTACTTTCTTGAAAATCGTCACTTAAAATTAATTTAATTAAGGCTTGCGTCGTCGGCGTCGTTTGTCGAGGAACATACATATGTTCATAAGCCCAAATTGGCCAACGATTTTGAGCCACATTAGTTACAGTCAGGGAGACTTGATTAATTTTCAAGCTTTGTAAATCAGAAGTTAAATAAGGCCAAGCCAAGTAACTAATCGCTCCGGGAGTATTTTTAACGATTTGGCGAACCATCCCACTTGAATCCTGCTCAGGAGCTGGCTTCAAAGGCTGACCGCGCATTACCTGCTGGTCAAAAACCATCCGGGTGCCGCTGCCAGGGGAACGATTAATAACCGTAATCGCTAGATTGGGGCCTCCAACTTGCCGCCAGTTAGTGATTCGTCCCATAAAAATAGCCTGCAATTGGGCTAAAGATAAATTACGGACGCCAACTTGGCGGTTAACCACCGGGACAATCGCCACTACACAAACTTTATAATCCCGCAATTTAGAAGCATTGATCCCCTTTTTTTGCTCCGCAAAGACATCGGAATTACCAATTGCTACCGCCCCTTGTTGGACTTGGGATAAGCCCGTTCCACTACCACCGCCTTGAACGTTGATGTAAGCTTTCGGGTCTTGCTTCATCAATTTTTCTCCGGCAGCTTCCACCAAAGGCTGCAAAGCAGAAGAGCCGACGGCCGTGGTGGGCTTGGTTCCTGTACCGGCGCATCCAGTTAATAAACAAGTCATTAAAATGACCATTCCCAGAACTTTTCGCATTATCAATCCTCCGTCTTTATTGTATCAAAACAAAATCTCCGATAGGGTTTGCGGCTTGTAAATGTTTTGTAAATTTTCTTCACAAAAAAAGCCTTCCTAGTCTTAAGCTAAGAAGACAAAGTTTAATTAGTGAGCCAAACCGGCATGGATTTTATCTAAATTCCATTTCATCATGGAATAATAGCTATCTCCAGTTGTTCCCTTTTTGGCTAAGGAATCGGTAAAAATCTTAGAATAAATTTTTAAATTAGTTTCTTGAGCAACTTTCTTCATCGCTTTCGGGGAAACTGAACTTTCTACAAACAAATGTTTTACTTCAGTTTGGCGGATTTGGGCTAAAACTTGTTTCATCTGCTCTGGAGTTCCTTGAGCTTCAGTATTAATTTCCCAAATATAAGCCGGTTTTACTTGATAGGCCGCCGCAAAATACTTAAAGGCTCCTTCGGATGTCACTAAGAGACGTTGGTTTTCGGGAATGTCTAAAAACTTAGACTGTGCTTGCCGATGTAATTTCTGTAATTTCGCTACATAATTACGGGTATTTTTCCGATAGAAAGCAGCATTTTTCGGATCTTTCTTTTGTAAAACTTGGGAAATTGTCCGCACATACTGAATACCATTCTTTAGATCTAACCAAGCATGGGGATCTTCTTCTTGAACATTGGTGGTCAAATGCTGTGGTTTAACACCCTTGGAAGCCGCAAATACTTCTCGGCCAAATTTCTTATGAGAGGTTTGGACTAACTTTTTAAACCAGCCATTACCACCAGTTTCTAAATTGAGACCATTGTGGAATAAAACATCAGCTTCAGAAGCTTGGGAAACGTCAGTTGGTCGTGGTTCATACTCATGCGGATCGGTTCCTCTTTGAACGATACTGTACAAGTGAATCCGATCTTGGCCGACGTTATGCACCATATCTTCTAAAATCGAGTTGGTAGTTACAACTCGAATTTTCTTACTAGTTGAAGCTGCATTGGGCGCAAAATTATGCCGTTGTTGCACATAAAAGAAAACCCCAGTTAAAATCGCCAAACCAGCGACTAAAGTAATAATTAATTTTTTCATGTTAAGAAACTCCTTTGCGAGTTGATTTGAACAAACGTAGAAATGCTTGCTTGGGAGAAAAGAGAAAGGAAATAAAGAACATCGCCGCAGCAACTAAAACAATGGCTGGTCCTGAAGCCCAGTTAAGAGTATAGCTGAAATACAGACCCACAACCGAAGCCACAACGCCGAGACTTGCCGCTAAAACTAACATCCAAGTCAAGTCATCCGTCCAGAGAAAAGCGGTCGCCGCTGGCGTGATCAACATAGCGACCACTAGGATGATTCCCACCGTCTGCAAGGCCGAGACCGTCACCAAAGTTAAGACTAACATCAAGGCATAGTGCAATAATTGGGTATTTAAACCATAAGTTTGCGCATAGGTGGTATCAAAACTGGTAATTAATAGTTCTTTGTAAAAGACCACCACAAAAATTAAGACAATTACCAAGACAACAGCCGTAGTTAGCAGATCACTGTCACTGACGGCTAAAATATTACCAAATAAAATATGATGCAAATTGGTCGCACTTTCGGCTAAAGAAATCAAGATAAAACCTAAAGCGTAAAAGGCGGAGAAAACTACACCAATACTTGTATCCGGTTTAATCTTACTGTGCGTTGCGACAAAACCGATCAACAAAGCTGCTAAAATTCCAAAAACAGAAGCCCCAATCAAGATATTAATTCCCAACATGTAGGCCACCGCTACTCCCGGTAGGACAGCATGGGAAATCGCATCCCCCATCAAGGACATCCCACGAAGAATGATAAAACTTCCGATTACTCCGGACATGATTCCAACCATTACGGCAGTTATTAAAGCACTTTGCAAAAAATCATATTTAGCTAAGGCTTGGAAAAATTCTGTTAAAGAAGTCATCCTTGCACCCCGCTATCTTGAAATAAGACCGCCGATAAATCGGCCGAAAAGGCCGTAGCAATATTAGCGGCGTTATAGACTTCATTTGTCGGACCAGTCGCCAGGACACCATGATTTAAAATCACCAATTCGTCAAAGTATTGGGAAACCTTATTCAAATCATGATGAACAACAATAATCGTTTTGCCAGCATCTCGCCAGGACTTTAAAATTTGCATAATTGCTGTTTCACTTTGCAGATCAATTCCGACAAAGGGTTCATCCAAAATGATTACCGCTGCATCTTGGACAATTGCCCGGGCCACAAAAACCCGTTGTAATTGCCCTCCAGATAAACTTCCAATTTGCCGATGAGCAAACTCGCTCAAAGCCACCTGCTCCAAAGCCTTTTGACTCGCGGCTTTTTCGGCTTTTCCCGGACTCTTAAAGAGCCCTAATTGTCCGTAAGTTCCCGTCATCACCACATCTAAGACGTTAATCGGAAAGGTCAGATCTAGGTCCTTTCGCTGTTCCACGTAGGCAACCTGCTGGGGGCTTGATTTCAAGGGTTGTCCTTGAAAATCAACTGTTCCTTGTTTTATTTTGATTAGACCTAAAGCGGCCTTAATCAAGGTAGATTTACCTGCACCGTTGGGGCCGATGATTCCAGTAATCTTGCCTGCTTTAAAATTCACGGCAACATCAGTAAAGACTGGTGTGTCATCATAAGCAACAGTGAGGTTCTTGATTTCAAGCATGAAGAACCTCCACAATTCCTTTTCAGATTTAAACTAGCTGTTCAGTATATTACAGAAGGAATTCCCAAAAAGCAATTATTTTTTAGGATATCCTAAATTAAATTTTAATTAATATAAAAAATATTTCTTAGCCAAGATTTAATACTTTTGCTCACAAGCTGCCATAATTTAGCTGGGCCAATTACGCCAAAATAAAAAGCCTCGTAAAAAATCACTTGGCTTTTAAGAAATTATTTGTTGAAGTGCTCAATTTACTTATTAAAGAGGAAGCTGTACTCGAATTCTAGTTCCTTGGTTAACTTTACTTTCTAAACTTAGTTCTCCATTCAAACTTTGAACCGCAGCTTGGACGATCGCTAAGCCCAAACCGGTACCTACAATATCTTGATTTCGTGATTTATCTGCCCGATAAAAGCGTTCAAAAATATGCTCTTGATCTGCGGGAGTAATTCCAATCCCGGAATCAGTTATCGTCAATTCTAAAAAGTTTTCAATTTCATTATGATTTAAAGCAACCGTCACTTGCCCTTGAGGTTGATTATATTTAATGGCATTACTAAGCAGATTTTGCAAAATCTGTTCTAACAAGCTGGGATAAGAACTCACTTGGGGATTCCCATGCATAGTCACCGTCGTTTGTAAGTTCAACTTGGTAATCATCCCTTGCCGTTCAGTTATAATCCGCTCCGCCATATCTTGGACATTAACTACTTCTGGCAAGATAGAAGCAGTTTGATCAATGGTCGTTAAAGTTAAGGAATCATTAATTAAATCCAATAGACGATGGGACTCACTTTGGATGATTTTTAAAAATTTAGTCGCTTGTTGTGGATCCTGCACTGTTCCCTGTAACAAGGTATCTGTGAAGCCCATGATTGCTGTCACTGGAGTCTTTAGTTCATGACTGATATTACTTAAAAATTCTGCCTGTTGGCGTTCAATATTTTGAATTGGTGTTAAATCATACAAAATGACAATTACCTGATGTTCAATGGACTCTGCTTGGTGGGCGATTCGAATTACATTAGCATCCACATATCGTTGAGCTTCCCCGTATAAATGAATGATCCGATGATGGTTTTTTTGTTTTCGTAAAGTATGCTCAATCATCCGACTTAAACGATAAGTTTGAATATCATCGACAAAGGGGTGCTTTTTGGAGTCAATTGTCACGCCCAATAACTGAGCCATCATCTGATTATGTTCCAAAACATTTCCTGCATCATCTAACAACATAACTCCCACTGGCAAATGCTTCAATAAACCCGCAAAACGGTGTTCTGCTAATGTTTTCTCAGTTACCGATTTGCGATGTTGGTGATCAACCGCATTGGCCGCCTGAATTAACTTCGTATATGGAGTATTATCTTGAACAATTAATGAATCTGTTTCTTCTTGGGCTGCTATTTGCTGAAGCTTGCGCGTAATAGCCTGCAAATAACGGCGCTGACGACGGTACAGGCGATATTGCAATATTAAAAGCCCACTCCACAAGAAAATATAGATTAAAGAAAAAATACTGATTAAGCCAATTTGGGAACTCAAAGGATGGTATTTTTTAACCATTACTCGGGCTCGGTTTTGCGCTGTGGTATCTAAAAAATAAAATAAATATTTTTGACCCTTAACCCGTTGAATTCGATAGACACTAGTTGGACCCAAAGTATTTTGCGTTAACAAGTCATGAGCTTGCCGCTGAATAGCCGTTTGTGGCTGTTTCGAATCCAAAATCACTTCTAATTGGTGATCTTGGGCCCAAGAAGTTAGATACTGCTGCGCAGTAGCTTTCCGAAAAGCCTGATAATCTTGCCTTAAAGAAGCCAAGTGATCAATTTGTGTCTGCCGGCCTAACAGCCCTAAAACTAACAGACAAACACCATAAATAATTAATCCGATTACTGCAGTTAGGAAAATTGTACGCCGTTGGTGCTTCATGAGCTTACTCCTTTTGATTAAGCAACCGATAACCAAATCCCCGAACAGTTTTTAAATACTGGGGTTGCTTTGAATTTTGTTCAATTTTATCACGTAAATGACTAATCTGAATATCAATTGCCCGCGATGTTGAACTATTCCAAATGCCACTCCCCCATAGGGCTTGGGCAATTTGCGGACGGGTTACTACTCGATTAGCTTCTTGGCATAGTAAATATAAAATTTGATACTCTGTTTTTGTTAGATTTAATAGTTGCTGATTTTGATAAATACAAAAATTAGCTTCATCAATCACAAAAGTTGGCTTAGAAGACGATTTAATTACTCGTGCTGGTAATTGACTTCGACGTAAGAGAGCCTGAATCCGGGAAATTAATTCCGCTAGATCAAAAGGCTTAGCTAAATAATCATCCGCCCCTAAATTGAGTCCGCGAACTTTATCGGGCGCCTTATCAAGCGCACTTAACATGAGCACGGGTAAACTCATTTGACGAGCTCTCAATCTTTGAATAACTTCCCAACCACTAACAATAGGTAACATTAAATCTAAAATCACAAGGTCAAATGGCTGTTGTTCCAACAATTCTAAGGCTTTTTGACCATCGGCTGCGGTGACAACTTGAAATTGCTGTTGTTCTAAGTTATATCGTAACAGTTCTAATAAGGCAAGTTCATCATCGACCACCAAAATCGTCGTCATTTTTTCACCTCACTAATAGGACCCATTTTTTTGTAACTGCCACTGCAAGTAAGCATAAATAAAGGTATCCAAATCCCCATCTAAAACCGCAGTCCCATTTCCAGTCTCAAAGTCTGTTCGATGATCTTTAACCATCGTATATGGATGAAAGACATAAGATCGAATTTGCGATCCCCAACCAATTTCCAACTGTTCCCCTTTTAAGTTAGCTTCTTTTTGTTGCTGAGCCTGCAATTCTCGTTGATAGAGCTTGGCTTGTAACATTTTCAAAGCGGTCTCACGATTTTGCAGCTGCGAACGTTGAGCCTGAGAACTAACCACAATTCCCGTTGGTAAATGGGTCAAGCGAACGGCAGAAGAGGTTTTGTTAATGTGCTGACCGCCAGCCCCACTGGAGCGAAAAACATCAACTCTTAGGTCATCGGGGTTGACTTCTACTTCAATGGTCTTATCCAATTCTGGGAGCACTTCGACAGATGCAAAAGAAGTATGCCGTCTTCCTGCCGAATCAAAGGGAGAAATTCGAACTAAACGATGCACCCCATGCTCTGAACGTAAAAGTCCATAAGCGTTAAGACCCTTAATAATTAAGCTAACACTCTTTAATCCCGCTTCTTCACCAGCCTGATAGTCAGCCATTTCAACTTGAAAGTGGTGTTGCTCAGCCCACCTTTGATACATCCGGAACAACATTGCCCCCCAATCTTGGGACTCGGTGCCACCAGCTCCCGGATGAATTTCTAACAAGGCATTATTTTGATCATACTTTTGACTTAGTAAGAGCGTAAGTTCATATTGGTGCAGGTCTTCTTCCAAGCTAGTCAGCTCAGTTGCTACTTCTTGATCGAGATCTTCTTCACTCGGATCTTCTTGAATCAACTCTAAAGTAACCTGCACTTCATCTAGTTCTTGTACTAATTTTTGAAAATTATCATATTTATTTTTTAGTTGATTGGTCTTATTAATTAAGGCCTGGGCTTGAGTGGGTTGTTGCCAAAAATCTGCTTGGCTCATTTGAGCTTCATTCACCGCAATTTGTTCCTGCAAGCTATCTAAGTCAAAGAGACCCCCTAAATTGCTGAATTTTTAAGCTACACGACTCTAAACGTCGTTTTAACTCTGCTATTTCCATACTTAACCTCTTTCTAGACAAAAATAAACAGGCCTGGGGCCTGTTTATTTTATCTCTGCGCGTTTTGGCGAATTTCCGCTTTCATAAACAAGCGTGTCACGTCGTATTCAATATCCGCAATCATTTGTTCAAACATCCGGAAACCCTCTTCCTGATATTCTACTAAAGGATTCAATTGACCATAACCTCTCAGACCAATTGACTGCCGCAACTGATCCATCTCATCGATGTGATTGGTCCAATGTTCATCAACCACTCGCAAAATAACTACTTTTTCAAATTCCAGCATTTGCTCGGGATTTTGGAGTTGTTTCTTCTTCTGTTGATAATTAGTTTCTACAAAATCTTCCAGCATTTGCCGTAAGACATCTACACTTTTACCGTCCAGATTGCTTCTTTTCAACTGTTCGGGACTAACTAAAGTGGTGAGGGCAAAATCATACAAACCGTCTAAATCCCAGCTAGCTTGATCCCCATTAGTTCGGGAATCAATTTGAAACTTAATAGTTCGTTTAATCATCCCGAGGAGAATTTTTTGTAAACTTTGTTCTTCAGTAATAACCTGCATCCGTTCGCGATAGATAACTTCTCTTTGTTCTCGCATTACGTCATCGTACTGCAAAGTATTCTTTCGCGTATCGTAGTTATTACCTTCAACCCGCTTCTGGGCCGCCTCTACTTGTCGACTGATCATCTTGCTTTGAATTACAGCATCTTTATCATCGACTTTCATGACACTCAAAACTCGTTTAATTCGTTCTGAACCGAAACGTTTCATTAAATCGTCTTCCAAGGACATATAAAAAATTGTTTCCCCAGGATCACCTTGACGACCAGAACGTCCCCGTAACTGATTATCAATCCGACGAGACTCATGCCGTTCCGTTCCAATAACTGCTAGACCACCTAATTCTTTGACACCCGGTCCTAATTTGATATCGGTTCCCCGACCAGCCATGTTAGTAGCAATCGTTACGGCACCTTTTTGCCCCGCTTGCATGATAATTTCGGCTTCTTTAGCGTGATTCTTAGCGTTTAAAACGGCGTGCGTAATATTAGCTTCGGTCAATCGCTGCGATAAATATTCTGAAGTTTCGACGGCAACAGTTCCGACTAAGATTGGTTGGCCCTTAGTATACCGTTCTTTGATATCGGTCACTACGGCATCAAACTTACTTTGTAAAGTCGGATACAAAACATCTGGATGATCAACCCGCGCAATGGGCTTATTGGTTGGGATAGTAACGACATCCATATTATAAATTTCCCGGAACTCTTCTTCTTCCGTCTTAGCTGTCCCAGTCATCCCAGAGAGTTTGTCATACATCCGGAAAAAGTTCTGGTAGGTAATATTAGCCATGGTCTTAGTTTCATCTTGAATTGAAACATGTTCTTTCGCCTCAATTGCTTGATGCAAACCATCAGAGAACCGCCGGCCTTCCATCACCCGTCCGGTAAAGGAATCAACAATCATCACTTTTTTATCAGCAACCACATAATCTTTATCTTTTTCCATAATGTAGTTAGCCCGTAAAGCTTGGTCTAAATGGTGATTTAAAAGGGTATTATCAATATCGTAAAGATTCTTGAGATGAAAAGTTTTTTCACCTTTTTTAATTCCACTTTCAGTTAATCCAATCGACTTAGTTGGCCAATCAATTTTATAATCATCAGCAACTAGCGATTTAACAAAACGATCAGCCTGCAAATAAAGGGCTGTCGATTGCTCTGCTTGACCAGAAATGATCAAGGGTGTCCGCGCCTCATCAATTAAAATGGAGTCCACTTCATCGACAATCGCAAAATTCAAAGGTCGTTGAACCATCTGTTCTTTGTAAACGACCATATTATCCCGTAAATAATCAAATCCTAATTCACTATTAGTAGAGTAAGTCACATCACAAAGATAAGCTTCTCGTTTTTCTTCCGCAGTTTTTGAATTCAAATTCAAACCTACCGAAAGACCGAGCCAATTATAAAGTCGACCCATTTCACTAGCGTCCCGGGAAGATAAATATTCATTAACTGTGACCACATGAACACCCTTACCCGTTAAGGCATTCAAATAGACTGGTAAGGCAGCTGTTAATGTCTTACCTTCACCAGTTTTCATTTCGGCGATGTTTCCCTCATGTAAGGTTACACCCCCAATTAATTGAACGCGAAAAGGATACAAGCCTAAAACTCTTTTTGCTGCTTCCCGGGCAACCGCAAAAGCTTCCGGCAACAAATCATCGAGTTTAGTACCTGTGGTTAAGCGTTCTCTAAATTCTGGTGTCTTGGCTTGAAGCGCTTCGTCAGATAGTTGAGCATACTCATCAGCATAAGCCTCAACCCGGTCGGCAATCTTGCCCATCCGCTTAACTTCGCGCTTGTCACTTTCCACCCATTTTTTAATCGGATTACCCATTACTTAAATCTCTCCCGTACTTAAAAAAATCTAACCTATCCCTAGTATCTTATCATTTTGATAGTAATAAGCAAACCACCATGCAATTAAAAAAATAAAGGTAGCGGGAGCCTTGAGACTTGGTTCCCGTTACCTTTTCCGATAAAAATCTTCTAAATTCCGGTTTCAATTAAACCGTAACGGCCATCCTTACGCTTATAAACAATACTGGTCCCATTAGTTTGCGCATCTTCGAAAATGAAGAAATCATGTCCTAATAGTTGCATCTGTAAGACAGCTTCTTGAGCATCCATCGGCTTCAAAGAAAAATGTTTGGTCCGGACAATTTCTAATTCGTCTTCTGCCTCCGGAGCTGCTTCTTCGACAGCTGCTTGATCTAACAAACGCCGATTTTGCATCCGAGCTTTGCGATTAATTCGAGTTTTGTACTTGTGAATCTGACGTTCTAATTTTTCAAAAACATCATCGATCCCCTTATACATATCATCGCCCGATTTTTCCGCTCTTAAAATCACTTGAGACAACGGAATGGTGACCTCAACCTTCGAACTTTTAGTTCTATAAACTTTTAAATTAACGTGAGCTATCGGATTGTCAGCATCTTTAAAATATTTATTCAGATTGCTCAGGCGTTTTTCCACATAATTTTGGATTGCCTGTGTTACTTCAATATTTTCGCCGCGAACATTAATTTGCAACATAAGTTCTGCTCCCCTCAATCTTTTAATAGATTTGTTGATGGTAAAACTACTGTTTACACTTATATTATAATTTTTTTACTTCCAAACAACAACTTTTAACTCAAATTAACGTGCCAAAGAAAGAGATTGAAATTGACCCCGAAAGCCAGCTTGGCGTAAACAATCTTGGGCATGAAAAATTGTTCTTCCCGTTGTGTAAATATCGTCAACTAATAACAACTGAGGTTCCTCTAAAAGAACCTGATAGTGTGAGTTAAATTGGAAAAATTGGGGCGTAGCCAAACGTTCTTGGCGATTTTTTTCCGATTGGCCTTGTGTAGTTTCCATTTTAATCAGAGCTGGAAATAATTTAAATACTTCTTGGAATAGACCAACGACGGGATCAAAACCGCGCTGATTTAAGTGACTCGCAGAACTAGGAATATAAATACAAGGAACCTTGAGTTTACTGGTCTCTTGGCGTAATAAATCATTAAATACTCGTCGTAAAGCGTAATCACCATAACGTTTATAGCGCTTAAAATAATCATGCATCGCAGAATTATAAGCAAATAAAGCTTGATGGCGAAAGTGAGAATATCCTAATGCCAACCATCTTTGACAGTCGGCACAGATCTCCTTTCTACCGGGACGACTACAAAGAGGACAAACAGGCCCTTGAATGCGGCTAAATTGTTGCCAACAGCGAGAACATACGCTCGGGACAGTTATCTTTTGCAGTCCCAAAATCATCAGCGGATTCAATTCTAAAACTAAAGGTGTTTGGCACAATAAACAACTAGGATTCACGGTTTAACCGGCGAATGGTAGCGATTGCCTTGGCAATTGCTAAAGTATAATTAGCACCATAAAAAATTACGGGATCAAAACTATGAGCTGCACTCCGTCCCGCTCGTCCTGCAATTTGAATTAGAGTTTGACTACTGAAGCGCTGACTATCTGCCGCCCAAACTAAAACAGCAATATGATCAAAGGTTACTCCCCGCTCCAAAATTGTCGTTGTCACTAAGGCTTGGCCGGTGCCGGCTCGAAAACGTTCCACTTTTTCTAAACGCTGCGGATCTTGTGCATGAACAAAAGTTTGTTCTAGCTCTGGCAATTGTTTTTTTAAAGTTTGCGATAATTTTTGGGCTCCGGTAACACTATCGACAAATAATAAAAATCTTTGTTGCCGTTGTAAAAAGAATTTAATTTGTCGAATTAGAGGAATCGCTAAGTGGACTACAGAGCTTGTTCGAGCTACTAACTGGTAACTAGGTACTGGTAAGTCATGTCCGTGAAAACGCCGATTTAAAAGGCTGTGAGTCAAGTGTCCTTGCTTAATTCGCGTTTGATATTCCTGACTCGGGGTTGCCGATAAATAAACCACGGTGTGCTCTGTTTTAACCGCCTGCTGGACTGCTTGATGCAGCATAGGATTATTCAAGTAGGGAAAAGAATCGCACTCATCTAAAATTAAAAGATCAAAGGCGGCCCGAAACTTGAGTAATTGATGGACAGTACAAATCAAAATTTGCGTATAGCGATAACTAACTTCTGATCGCCCGTAGAGCAAAGAGCAAGTTACTTGGGGAAAAGCTGCTTGGAGACGAGGAAATAATTCTTGACAGACATCAATTCTAGGAGCTGCTAAAGCAATCCGATCTCCATGCATAATAGCTTGGGCCAACATGGGAAAAAGCATTTCTGTTTTCCCACTTCCGGTAACTGCCCAAACTAAATGCTCTTGATGATGCTGCCAAACTTGACATAAACGAGCTGAGATCTTAGCTTGCGCTAAAGTAAGTCGCCCCGACCAACATAAAGGATTAGACGGTGGCGTAAAGTCATTAATTTCTGGATAAGCGGCTAAAAGCTGCTGATTGGTCAACCTCCCTAACATTAAGCAGTCTGGGCAATAATAGGTTCCCGATGTTATAGTATACTTACTTAATTCATTGACCATCTGGCAGCGTTGACAGCGAAATTTTGTTGACGATATGGGGATTACTGCTGGAATCGTTTCAAGACAGGAATCCGACTTTTCTAAGACTAGTAAGCGTCCTGATAAATTATTTTTAACCTTCAAAATGATCACCCGTATTTTAATTACCCGTTAAAGGAGTGTTTTGAACATCAAATCTTATATTACAATTGCTCAGGATAGCGAAGTTGAACTGACAATTAAAAAGTCCCGTTTTATCACTCGACTTCATCGAATCACCAGCCTTGAAGAGGCAACCGACTTTCTCGCCCAAGTCAAAAAACAAGATTACAGAGCGCGACACCACTGCCACGCTTATCGTCTTCTAACTTCCGAACAGCCCTTCCAACACGCTAGTGATGACGGTGAGCCTAGCGGTACGGCTGGTATTCCCATCTTAGAAAGCCTCAAGGCCCAAGAAATCCAAAATGTAATTGCGGTCACCACCCGTTACTTCGGGGGAATCAAGTTGGGGACAGGAGGACTTATTCGGGCTTATCGTCAAGGAATTACCGAAGCGATTCATGCTGTCGGCCGAGTCCAGATTGCGGCCCAACAACTGATTGAAATAACTCTCGATTATAAACAACTGGAGCCTTTAAAATACTGGCTCCAAACTAATCATTATCAGACTCTAAAAATTGACTACACTGCTGAGGTTCAACTTCATTTAGCAATTCCCCAAAGTCAAATCACCGAATTTCAGGTTAAATTGCAGGAACAATTCGCCAATAAATTACAACTGCAGCTAGGAGCAATCACTCCCTGCGAAATTCCCCTCAGTAACTAAAATTCGATCTCTACTCTAATTTAGAATAGGGGTTGAATTTTTATTTTTTTTCAATGGCTTTAGCCATTTTTTGAATGATCTTTAAGAGCGGCTTGTAATCTTCTCCCATCAAACCAATCGTTTCTACAAACAATTCTAAACCGAATAAGACTGCTAAGGTTAGTAATAAACTGCCCCAAAAATTCGAAACTGGATAAAGCAAGGCAATGAAAGAAAAGATTAGCGCAATTCCATAAACAACCAAGACCGTCTGCCGATGACTTAAACCCATCTGCATTAAACGATGGTGCAAGTGATGACGATCGGCCTGAGAGATTGGACGATGATGTAAAATTCGTCGGAGCATCGCATAAACCGTATCCGTAATCGGAACTCCTAAAATAATTACTGGAATAATTAGGGAAACAAAAGTTACATTTTTTAAACCTTTGAGGGAAAAGACAGCCATCATAAAACCAATAAATAAAGAGCCTGTATCTCCCAAAAATATTTTAGCGGGATGAAAATTATGCGGCAAAAATCCTAACAAAGATGCAACCATTACAAAAATCCAAATTGAAATATAAGTATTCCCGCTAGATAAGAAAAAGTAACCAATCATCCCCGTTGTAAAGAGAGCAATAATTGAGACTCCCGTGGCTAGACCATCCAAACCGTCAATTAGATTAACCGCATTCGTAATTGCCAAAATCCAAAAAACTGTAATCGGCAAACTCAACCAGCCCAGTTGAATCTTGCCCCAAAACATAATCGTAACATAATTCATGTGGATTCCGGCTAAGAAATAAACAATTAAGGCAGCCACAAAAATGCCAAAAAGTTTTTGGATTGGTTTTAACTCGCGAATATCATCAATTAGACCAGTTAGTAAAATAATACATTCAGCCAAAAAAACACTAAATAGTTCATGGGTCGGGAACTGTCCTCTTAATAAAACAAAAGTCGAAAAATTAAATGCCAAAAAGATCGCTAATCCACCTAAAGTCGGCATTGGTTTCTTGTTCACTCGCCGAGCGCTAGGATTGTCAACTGCTCCCAAAACGAACGCTAATTTGCGAATAAAAGGGGTGATTATAGCTGCGATCAGCATCGTAATAAATAATTTAAGAATTACATTCAACATAAATTTGCGGAAGCTCCTTTAATTTCATAACTGAATTATATAATAATTTCGCGCAATCTGTACAACTTTATTGGTCAAAAAAACTACTAAAAAAGCTTATACCATCACTTGGCATAAGCAATTTTTCTAGTTTCACGAATTACGGTTACTTTGATATGACCGGGATACTCTAATTCTTTCTCAATCTGGTTTTTAATCTGATGGGAAAGAACAATCGCTTGATTATCCGAGATTTTATCTGGTTTAACCATAATTCGAATTTCTCGTCCAGCTTGAATTGCGTAACTATGATCAACGCCATCATAATCATTGGCAATTGCTTCTAAGCGTTCCAAACGATGAATATAATTCTCCATTGATTCAGAACGTGCACCTGGTCGAGCCGCAGAAATGGCATCAGCAGCCGCCACTAAAACGGCAATCATGGATGTTGGTTCAACATCGCCATGATGTGAAGCAATAGTGTTAACTACTACTTTAGGCTCCTTGTACTTAGTAGTAATATCGACCCCAATTTCCACGTGGGAGCCTTCAATCTCATGATCCAAGGCTTTTCCAATATCGTGCAATAATCCCGCGCGTTTCGCTAAAGTCTCATCTTCCCCTAATTCAGCAGCCATCGTCCCTGCTAATTTTGCAACTTCAATAGAATGATTTAATACATTTTGACCATAACTAGTCCGGAAATTTAAACGACCGATGATTTTTATCAAATCAGGATTCATATTATGAATTCCTAAATCATAAATTATCTGTTCACCAAGTTCACGAATATCGGTATCCATTTCTTTGCGTGCTTTGTCAACCATCTCTTCGATTCGAGCCGGATGAATCCGACCATCAGAGATTAACTTATCTAACGCGATATGGGCAATTTCTCGTCTAATCGGATCAAAGCCACTCAAAACTACAGCCTGTGGTGTATCATCAATGATTACATCAATTCCGGTTAAGGCCTCAATTGTCCGAATATTACGGCCTTCACGCCCAATAATTCGACCCTTCATTTCCTCATTCGGCAAAGATACAGTCGTAACTGTTGTTTCAGAAACTGTATCAGCAGCGCTCTGCTGAACAGCTTCGACAATTAATTGACGGGCCTTTCTTTGCGCATCTTGTTTAGCGGATTCTTCACTAGCTCGAATCATCTGCGCTCTTTCTTGCAATAACTGTTGATTTAATTGTTCTAGCAAGTAAGAACGAGCCTCTTCATGAGTCATTTCGGCAATTGTTGCTAATTTTTCCTGTTGCTGATTTAAGGTAGAAGTTACTTCTTTTCGTTGACTGTCTAATTTTTGTTCTGTATGATCAATTTTTTGTTCTCGCTTTTCCAGAGAATGTTCGCGTTGGTCCAGCGATTCATCTTTGCGATCTAAAGATGATTCCCGCTGTAACATTCTATCTTCCTGTCGTTGAAGCTCCTTGCGACGATCCTTAATTTCGGCTTCCTGTTCTTGCCGATAACGATGACCTTCTTCACGAGCTTCAATCAGTGCTTCTTTCTTCGTTGAAGTAGCATCTTTTTTAGCCGCCGCAATAATATCTTCTGCGGACTTGCCGGCTTGCTTCAAACTTGTTTCGTAAGCACTTTTTCGCACCAAAAAACCAATTACAGCACCAATTATTAGCATCAAAACTGCGACCGCGAGGAACGTCATGCTCCATGACATAATCTGACCTCCAAGTCACAATTAAAAAATATAATTAAAATATCGGTACATAACAATATTATTGTTTCTGGGCGTCACTGTCAACGATGTTTGTCCAATAAAAAAAACAGTCACCTTATTTCGAGGCTTCTGTTTCATCAATTGGTAATGTGCTTGGATCTTCTTCGGCTTCACTTTCGGGGTCCATCCCATAAGCTTGACGAACTTTTTGCTTAATCTCAGCTTTCATTTCTGGATGTTCATCCAAATATTTCTTGGCGTTTTCCCGACCTTGTCCAATCCGTTCATCCTGATAAGAATACCAAGAACCACTCTTATTCACTAAATCTTTCTCTACAGCCATGTCCACAATCTCTCCCGTTTGAGAAATTCCATGACCATACATAATATCCACATGCGCAACTTTAAATGGCGGCGCCACCTTATTCTTAACTACTTTGATTTTAGTATGATTTCCGATAACATCAGAACCATCTTTAATCTGTTCTGCTCGGCGAACTTCCAAACGGACGGTGGCATAAAACTTTAGAGCCCGTCCTCCGGGAGTAGTCTCCGGGTTTCCAAAAATGACTCCAACCTTTTCCCGAATTTGGTTAATAAAAAGCGCAATGGTCTTAGTTTTATTAATCGTTCCGGATAATTTACGTAAGGCTTGTGACATCAAACGAGCTTGTAAGCCCACATGGGCATCACCCATTTCGCCTTCAATTTCTGCCCGGGGAACCAAAGCAGCGACCGAATCAATAACTACAATATCAATTGCTCCACTAGAAACCAAAGCATCAGCAATTTCTAAACCCTGCTCTCCGGTATCTGGTTGGGATAACAATAGATTATCAATATCGACTCCTAAAGCAGTCGCATAAGCGGGATCCATGGCATTTTCAGCATCAATATAAGCGGCAGTTCCACCATTTCTTTGTACTTCAGCTACGGCATGCAAAGCCACAGTCGTTTTCCCAGAACTTTCAGGTCCGTAAATTTCAACGATTCTCCCCCGGGGATAACCACCAATTCCCAGCGCGTTATCTAGAGCCAGAGAACCACTGGAAATAGTTGAAATTTGCGTTTGGGGACTATCACCCATGCGCATCACAGAACCCTTACCAAAATCTTTTTCAATTCTTTTAAGGGCCATATCCAAGGCTGCTTGGCGTTCGTCTTTAGCCACAAAAATACCTCCTTATCGAACATATGTTCTCAAATCATTCCATATTATAGACTATTTATTAACATAATAAAAGCTGCAACCACACTTTTTCGCCGAATCTGCTGGCGGTCTCCCGAAAATTGAAATTGTTGTACTTGCGTTGGCTGCGGTCCGGCTAAGGCAATAAAAACTGTTCCTGCCGGCTGACCTTCAAGAAGACCAGGTCCAGCAACTCCCGTTAAGCCCAAGCCCCAATCACTAGCCAAGATCTGGGAACTTTGTTGGGCCATTTGCCTAGCAGTCCAAGTACTAACCACACCATGTTGTTCCAACTGTTCATAATTAATTTTCAACAACTGGGCCTTAACCGCCAAACTATAAGTTACAAAGCCACCCCCAAAGACTTGGGAGGCCCCAGCAACATCAGCTAAAGTTGCCTGAAGTAAACCAGCAGTCAAACTTTCAGCAGCCGTCAGAGTCTGCTCTCGAGCTTTTAGCTCTTGCACTACAGCAACACTTAATTTTTGATATTGATCCCCAATAAAACGATTTTCCCCTAAATCATTGCGAAACTGTTTTTCCCATGAATTCATTTGGCAACCCCTCATTAATCTGGATATGAAAAAACGAGACTTTCAAAGTCTCGTTATTAAATTACTACTTAAAATCAAAATAATACTGGCGATTTTGCCATAAATAATCGATAGCTGAATAAACTGTAAAAATCAAACAAATATATAACATGACTAAACCAAAGGGACAATTGAAATAACTAAAAATCGGATCATTGAGCAATAAAAAGACAATTGCTAACATTTGCGTCGTCGTCTTAATCTTTCCTGGCATTTGGGCTGCCATTACGGTTCCCCCCTGTTCAACAATTAAGAGACGTAAAGTTGTAATTAATAACTCCCGACAAACAATAATCGCGACTACCCAAGCTGGGGCTTTGCCTAAGACAACTAAATATACAAAAGCTGTTAAAACCAGCATCTTATCCGCTAAGGGATCCATAAACTTCCCAAAATTAGTCACTAAATGGCGCTTACGGGCAATCTTTCCATCTGCTAAATCTGTCAATGCGGCAACGATAAAAATAACGGTAGCAATCACCAAGGGCCAAGTAACTTGCGCTCCTAAAAAGCCAAAAGTCACTGCCTTAGGGAAAGCCATAAAAACCATAAAAATGGGGATTAAAATAATCCGCATTAAAGTTAACTTATTAGGTAAATTCATACTCCTAGTATTACTCCTTAATGTTCATGGTATAAGTATGCACTGTTCCAGTTTGCTTGCTAGCCACAGGCACCTTAAAATCATTAACTGTCAAATCTGTTACGGGGGCATTCCCAGTTTGAACTTGGAATTGAGTTAAATTATTATCTAATGGAACCTCTTTTTCCGTACCAGCATTAACTAGTCCCTGCCAAATATTTCCATTTGCTCCGCGAACTGTAATCCAAGCGGCGCTAGTAGTTGCACTTAATTTTAAAGTATGCTGATTGCTTGTCTTCCAATTAGTAATATTGAATTTATTAGAATCATTAGCATCAATCTTTATTTCTAATTTTTGTTCTTGGGGTTTAGCTGCTGGCTTAGGAGTCGAGCTAGCGTTTTTCGGAGTCTTCTTTGCCGGAACTTTTTCCTCAATTTTGGTACTGTGAGGGATCGGATTAGCATTTTGTTTTTGCATTCGCAGCACGGTTAGTCCCACCAAAACGACAATAATCAGGACGATCGCTAAAATACTAATTTGCGGTAAATGCCGCCGTAAATTGTGGAACAAGGATTCCTTACGAACAATAGACCGCACAGGAGATTCTTCGGGTACCTGCAATTGGGGTACTTCACTACTGTATTCTGTAAGTAGTTGCTCACTATCTAGATTTACACACTCTGCATACTGCTTAATAAACGCCCGCACATAAAAATCACCAGGTAAATTATCAAATCGGCCCTCTTCAATAGCTAAGAGATAGCGTTTTTGAATCTTAGTTCGCTTTTGCAGGTCATCGATTGTATAACCCTGTTCCATTCGTGCTGTACGTAATTTTTGTCCTAATTCACTCATTACAAAACTCCGTTATTTATTTAGTTTGAGTATAACATAATATCTTTATCAGGACCCAGCAATCCTCGATTTAAATTTTCTTAAAAAAAGACGAGTCAGTCAATTCGAGGGTTTAAATAAGTGACGGTTGAATTCTTCGCTTGAAAAATTTTCCGTCCTAATTGTAGTAAATCCGCTAAAGGAATCCGATTAATTAAATCCAAAACTTCTGGCAACTGCCATTGATAAAAAGCTAGTTCCGCAGTTTCAACCGCTAGACTTTCCATATAGTCTTGAATAAATAAATAAGTACCAATACTATCTTTTTTTAGCAATTCTAAATCAGCAGCTTGTATGTCGGTCTCATATTGACCGCTAAACAAATAATCGGAGATCTGAAAGGCCAACTTCTGAGCTTCATCGGTTTCTGCACTAATTAAAACATAAGCGTAACAGCGTTCAATATTAACACTATAATTAAAAGAATCATCAATCAATCCGGCATCGACTAACTTTTGATGAAAACAAGAATTATCTCCTAAAATCAGTTCGAGTAATAATTCTAGCTGATTTTGTCGAGGAATCATCGTTTGCAACTGTTCTTGTTCAGTATCTAAACGAATTCCGAGCATCATATGCGGTCTTTGACTGGCACCGGTAATTTCTGCTTGGGTCACCGGAAGAGCCAAATGGGGGTAAGTTTGTAATCGCAACTGGGGACGCGGCTGGCAAAATTTTTGCCAGTCTGAATTGCCTTCTAGATAGTGATCTAACTGGCCTTCAATCTGACTGGGGTTAACATTGCCCGCCAAAACTATTTGTAAATTGGCAGTTGAATAATATTGGTGATAAATTTGCATTAATCCTTCGGGGGTAATCGACTTGATCGACTCTTCCGTTCCCGCAATATCATAATTAATTGGATCTTGCGGAAAAAGGTTATTTAAAGTAGTTTGCTCCAAAATCCAATCCGGCATATCGGCATACATTTGAATTTCCTGGGTAATTATCTCTCGTTCTCGGGCCACATTTTCCGGCGTAAAATAAGGTTGACTAATTAGGTCTAACAAGACCTGTAAACTTTCAGCGACATGATCAACTGTTTTAAATAAATAAGCGGTCTTACTGTAACTAGTGAAAGCGTTCGAAGTTGCTCCCAATTGAGCATATTTTTGCGAACTATCGTAACCAGGTTTCGCAAATAATTTATGCTCCAAAAAGTGGGCACTGCCAGCGGGAATTGCTTGCCGCTCATTTAGCTGTAAGTCTAGAGCTCCAAAATCCACCATAGCCACCGCATAACTTTGAGCAAAGTCAGGATTGACGATGGCCCGTAAAGGCAAGTGATACTGATTATTAATTGGCACACTACTTAATCCATCCATTAATGATCTGCTCCTAATAATTGGTATTCGGCTACTAAAGATAAACTTTGGGCGGCCGTTTGGATTTGATCGGCAGTAACTTGTAAAATTTGGTTACGATACTGTATTAAAGCAACCGGTTCTTTCCTAGTTAATGCTTGAGCTAATAGACGCCGATTATGACTGGCAATACTATCAGTGGCAATTAAAAATTTATTAAGTAAAGCTTGTTGAGCGTGATGCAACTGTTCGGGAGTAACCCTCTGAGCCAAAGATTTAATCTGCTTGGCAATTAAATCTTGCGTTTCTGAAAGCTTTTGCGCATCAACTCCGGCCTGAATTGTCAAAAATTTCTGATAAAAGTTGACTGTACTATAGATCGAATAAGCTAAACCGGCTCCCTCTCGGACTTCTTGAAATAAGAGTGCCTGATCGTCACCTCCTAAGATCATATTCAAAACTTGAACCACGGCTTTAGAGAGCGGTTGAATCCAATGATAGCTGATCGCTAGTTGACTTTGCTGTAAAGGTAACGTTTCTTGAGCTTTAATTGGCACCGTTGGAAAAGTTATTAAACGCCGCTGTTGATACTGGATAGCCTGATAATTGGCCGCAAATTGGGCCAAGTCCTTGCCCAATTTTTCGATTGTTCCAGGGGCAACGTCCCCAACTACTGTCGCAATTATTCCATTTGTCGTCAAGACATCTTGGGCTTGGGCAAATAAATTACCCGGATTCAAAGCCTCTAAGTCTTGAGCTCGTCCAAAAGCAGGGACTGCGAGGTCCGGATTACTTTGGTAAAGTAGTCGGCGCATCGCCAAGGCCGCCTTTAAAGCGTAATCATCTTCTAAACTTAAATAAGCATTGGCCAAATTATTTTGTTCAAATAAAAAAGCCGACTCTTGAAATTGATCTTTGCGAGCATTTAAATTAGGATAAAAAATATTATCTAAAGTTAATTGTAAAGCTTCCTTAAAGATATCTGTCGTCTGATAACGCAAGGGGCTTGTCATCACCACTGTTAAAACATTCAAGTTTTGCCAAAGTTCAGTTTTGGCGGTCAATTCTGTCCCATATAAAGCTGACAAACGTCGTGACAACAACAATTCCGTGGGATAACTGGCACTAGAACGTTGCCATAAGTTGGCTAGTAAACGCCGACTCGTGGTTTTTGCTAAAACTTGCGGAGCAATAAAATTCAACTCTAAGCGCGCCACATGAAACTTTTTTGTCGGCAACCATAACAATCTTACTCCACTACTAATATCAAAAATTCGTCCTTTATTCATCTGTACGTACATCCTCAATTTCTGGGCGTTCAACTAAAACTTTCCGGGGTTTTGCTCCGCGACTAGGACCGACAATTCCTTTTTCCTCCATGGCGTCAACTAGACGAGCGGCCCGGTTATAACCGATTTTAAATCGCCTCTGCAGCATCGAAACGCTGGCTTTTTGTTCTCGAGCCACCAACTGGACAGCTTCCTGCCAGTAAGCATCATCTGGTTCTTGCTTGGAATTAGTCGAGCTATCATTAGCACTAGGAATCATACTTTGATCATAATCAACTTCCTGTTGTTCACTAACAAAAGTTACGACTCGTTCCACTTCTTCAGAAGAAATATAGGCTCCTTGAATTCGCTGCGGTTTAGATTCACCAAGTGGAATAAATAACATATCGCCCCGTCCTAATAGTTTTTCCGCCCCATTACTATCTAAGATCGTTCTTGAATCAATATTACTTGAAACTGCAAAAGCCATTCGTGAAGGAACATTAGCTTTAATTAAACCGGTGATAACATCAACTGAGGGTCGTTGAGTTGCAATGACTAAGTGCATGCCTGCGGCCCGCGCCTTTTGCGTCAAACGAACAATCGCTGTCTCTACATCCCGTCCAGCGGCCATCATTAAATCAGATAACTCATCAACAATAATTACAATATATGGTAATTTATCTTGAATTGCTTGCGTTGGATCTTGGTTATTAAGATCGACCGCTTGATTATATTCTTCAATTTTTCGATGACCCGTTTTTTCAAATAATTTATAACGGCGCTCCATCTCATCAACTGCTTTTTGCAGAGCACTAGTTGCCTTACGCACATCGGTAACCACCGGAATCAAGAGATGCGGAATTCCATTATACATACTTAATTCGACCATCTTTGGATCAATCAAGATCAATTTAACTTGTGAGGGTCGAGCTTGCATCAAAATTCCAGTAATAATAGTGTTAATGGCCACTGATTTTCCACTTCCAGTTGATCCGGCAATTAGGAGATGTGGCAACTGTATTAAATTACACATCGCAATTTGCCCGTAGACATCTTTTCCTAAAGGTACTGTCAAAATTTGACCAAGATGTGGCGGTTCTTGTTCAATTACCTCACGAAAAGAAACCATCGAGGGATGTTGGTTAGGCACTTCAATTCCCACATAAGGTTTTCCCGGAATCGGGGCTTCGATTCGAATATCTTTAGCAGCCAAAGCTAAAGCCAAATCATCAGCCAGACCGACAATCCGACTCACCTTAACTCCCACCGCCGGTTGAACTTCATACTTAGTCACTGTCGGACCGAGAGTCGCTTTCTTAACTTCAACTTCGACGCCAAAACTAGCTAAGGTTGTTTGGAGTTTTTGGCGATTTTGGGCAATTAAATCATATTCCGCCGACTGATCTGTCTGCTTAATTGGGTCTAATAATTTTACTGATGGTAACTGGTAGTCTTTTTCTTCTGGATTAGCAGGCGATAAAACTGGTTCGGGCTCCAAAACACTAGGAGCTACTGGTGCCGGTGAGCTAGCCTGCGGCGGCCCTTCGATCGTAAAATCATCCACCGATGGTTGGGGTTGAGACGTGATTTCTTGCTTGGTTGCAGGTGTAGAACGAACGTTTTTCTTTGGCTTAGAAGCTGCAGAGGAACGTTTACAAGGCTTAAATTCGGGTATTCGTAATTTATGCCAATCGACTAATTGGATCAAAGAGAGAATTCCCCGTGCCAAGTTTTGAAAAATCGGGATAATCTGTCCCATTTCAACTCGACAAAATAAGAGTAGCCCCACAAGCAGCAACAGGCTATTCAAAAAGCATGTTCCCCCAGTTGAAAATAGGGGTTGCTGCACACTATATAAAATTGCACCGGTTAGACCACCACCACTGTCGGTTATAACTTGCTGATTGTACAAGTCATTCATAATAATTCGCCCGGTGGTTCCATAAATATCGGTCTTTAAATCTAATTTTTGACAAAGTAAGGCTTCAAAAATAGTCACTAAGCCGCAGAAAAATAAAACTAAACCCAGATAACGTTTAGCTCCTAAACGTGGTATCTGCCCTCCTAGAGCCATTAAAAGACCAACTAAACCAAGCACAACTGCTAAAAATTCAAAAGCATTACCAACTAAAAAGCGATAGAGATTAGCCCCAAAGTAACCGACTAAGCCTAACTTAAAACCCGCAAAAGCTGACCAAATTAGTAAAAAGAAGCCCCAAAAATTCACCCAATAATTTTGCGATTGCTTTTTTTTCGTCTTCTTCCTAGTAGTCCTTGTCTTTCTTTTGGTCATTTTTTGTCGAGTTGCCATTTCTTCTCCTTAATAATTGCTTATCGTTCATTTAAAAAATCACCCAATTCTAACGCCGAACTCTTTTATTTATTAATTAACCAGCTAAGGCTAAAAAACAACTTAACTAGTCCGACGACTAACTAAGTTGTTTAATCAACTTCTCCTCAAAAAACTATTTTACATTGGGAGTAAAGTTTAAATCATAACCCCGATCATCAGCAATAGCGGTTACCTGATAAGTTAATATTTGAATTTGTTCAATTAGTGGCCGCGAAAGTTCTTGTAAAAGTTCCGGTGCTAGTTCTGTTTGATTCGCTGCTGTTTCCACTTGCACTACCTGTCCTAGTAAGCCCGAAACCATAAAGTTTGTCGCTTCTGGATGAATCTCAAATGGCGCTAAGATTTGAAAATAATCTTTAGAATCAGCTCCAGAATCTATTTCCGGATAGCTTTGAATCTGAACTTGAATCTCATTTTTCGCCGGTGTATCAGGATCAACTTGATCATAATGAAAAGCTTGCACCACAATCGGCCCTTGGGGAATAGCCATCATAATTCCTCCTCTTTAACTAATGTAGTTTATCTTGGGGATAAAGATGGGTTAATTCCAACCCAGCAAAATGTTGCTGCCGCACTGCTTCATAAATCACCAACGCACAAGTATTAGCTAAATTTAAAGCCCGAATGTGCCCCGTCATCGGGATCCGTAAACATTGCTCTTGATACTGGCGCATGAATTTTTCCGGTAAACCCGTGGTTTCCTTGCCAAAAAGGAAATAATAATCCTGTTCAGGATCTGAATAATCAACTTCTGAATAAATTCGGTCTGAAAACTTAGTGATTAAGTATAAATGTTTTAAATCCGGTACTTGCTCCAAAAAAGCTGACAAATCATCATGAACTACAATTTTAACTTGATCCCAATAATCTAAACCAGCACGTTTTAGATGCTTATCATCTAAACTAAAACCCAAGGGACGAATTAAGTGCAACACCGTATCAGTTCCGGCACAAGTCCGGGCAATATTTCCCGTATTTGCGGGCATCAAGGGCTCGAATAATGCAATATGATTTGTCATACATTGACTCCTTTAATCTCATTCATTAACAATTTTAGCACAAATAAGCCAATAAAAAACGTATTTCCTCGGCTAAATGCAGCAAGGAAATACGTTAGTTAACTCTTATCGGATGCTTTTATCAAATATTAAATCTGATAAAAGAACGCGAAATAAGCCCGCATGAAAGATTATATACTGGCTGGAGGTCACAAGCAAGCTAATTTTTCTCTTGACTTATTTGAGAAATGTATTTAAATATATATTGCGAACGATTTTCAGAGTTCGCAAAATAAATATTCGTAAAAGTAAGCGAGGATGGCGTTAATATATGGAAAATAATCCTTTTAATGTATTTGATTACGAAGATATTCAATTGGTTCCCCAAAAATGTGTTTTACAACACCGTAGTGAAGCAGATACTTCAATTCAATTGGGCAACCGTCACTTCAAAATCCCCGTAGTTCCTGCCAATATGGCTAGCGTCATTGACGAACAACTAGCTATTTGGCTAGCCAAGAATGATTATTTCTATATTATGCACCGTTTTGAACCAGAAACCCGCCTGGCTTTCGTTCAAAAAATGCATGAGCAAGAACTTTACGCTTCAATCAGTATTGGTATTAAAGCTGCCGATTATCAATTAATTGATGATTTAGCTGCTGCCCAAAGTATCCCTGAATATGTAACCATTGATATTGCTCATGGTTATTCGAATACCGTGGCCGCAATGATTAAGTATTTAAAACAAAAGTTGCCAGAAACCTTTGTTATTGCCGGAAACGTAGCTACTCCTGAAGCCGTCTTATTCCTCGAAGAAGCCGGTGCTGATGCGACTAAGATCGGTGTTGGTCCTGGTCGAGCTTGCATTACCAAGATTAAAACTGGTTTTGGGACTGCCGGTTGGCAATTAGCCGCCGTACGCCTCTGTGCTAAAGCGGCTCACAAGCCAATTATTGCCGATGGTGGAATTCGAACCAACGGAGATATCGCTAAATCAATCCGTTTTGGCGCCCATATGGTCATGATTGGCTCTTTAATGGCCGGTCACGATGAAAATCCGGGAGAAGTTCTGGAACAAGGTGCTCAGAAAGTCAAGGTTTACTACGGTTCAGCTTCTCAAGTTCAAAAGAAAGAACGGAAGAATATCGAAGGTAAAAAGCTAACGGTACCTTATCGTGGTTCAATTAAAGACACTTTAAAGGAAATGCAAGAAGATCTTCAATCCTCTATTTCCTATGCTGGCGGAAGAAGGCTCGCAGATCTCACGAAGGTTAACTACGTTATCTTAAAAAACTCTATCTATAACGGTGATCAAATTAACTAACCAAAAAAGCTCCTACTTCCCCAACTCTTGAGGATCGTAGGAGCTTATTTTTTATTTAAGCAATTTTAATTTTACTTATTTGGCTTCTTAACTTGCGGCAATTCAGCCAGAAATTCAGAATCATCTTGATACCAAATTGAATTATGGCGGAACCAAGCAAAAGTTTTAGAAATTAGGATTTTTAAAATAGCATAGGCAGGAATTCCAAAGATCACTCCCAAAAGGCCAAACATCCCTCCGGCAACTAACAAAACGAAAATAGTTGTGACGGGATGCATATTCATTTTATTCCCCATTACTAAAGGAGAAACCACCCGCGTTTCAATCGTTTGTTCGACAAGAAAGACCAAGATTACAATCCAAATCAAACCATGCCCGTACAAAAGCGCGATAATCAAAGCTGGAATCAAGCCTAAAGCCGAACCAACATAAGGAATTAAATTACAAATTCCGGCGATAATTCCCAGTAATAAAGCATAAGGCATCTGTCCAATCAAATAGCCGACCGCAAACATTACGGCAACCCAAAAACCAACGGTCAATTGGCCACGAATATATAAACTTAAGGACCGATTAATTTCTGACAGAGTAGCCGCCGTTGAAACCTTTAAACGGTCCGGCACATATTTAATAATCTTGGGCTGAATTTTACGATCATCCTTCAATAAGAAAAATAAGACGAAAGGGGCTGTTAAGACAATCATTACCAAGTTAGAAATCACGGTGACTGCAGAAGTTAAATTCCCCAAGGCTGTCCCCAAAACCCCATTAAAGCTGTGGGATAGAGATTTGGTTACTTTGCTAACGGATAAACTCTGATCTAAATGAAGCCGTTGAAAATAGGGATTAGCATTGAGCTTAGTTAATGCCCGTTGAAAACTATGCCAATAATCGGGCAAATTATTGATGATTGAGTTAATTTGACTTTGAACAATCGGAATTAAAGAAACTACGATCCAAGTCAAGATTCCAATCACGAGCACAAAAACTACACTAATCGACCAAATTCGCGGAATACGAAAATGACTTTCGCTCCAGTTAATTACGGGATTGATTAAGTAGTATAAAATTCCCGCCACCACCAATGGCGGAAAAACGATTCCTAAAATTTGTCCCACTGGGGTGAATACTGCACGAACTTTTAAAAACAAAGCAATGATTAATAATAGTAACAAGATATTTAACAAGACCACAGTTAATTTATTATCCAAAAACCATTGTGTGAACCAAGTATGTCGGCGCTTAGGCATTTTTCCACGCCCCTTTCTAAATTTTTCCGCTTGCGAACGCTTTTTTGTAATACTATATTATAGAATAACAATAAAGGAGTAAACCAAATTATGCACGAACAATTATTAATCGGTGGTTACACCAAGCAAAGTAGCCAGGGAATCTACCAGCTAGATTTTGATAGTCAAACAGGACAATTAAGCTCGGTCAAATTAGTCGTAAATACCCAAGGTTCTACTTACTTTGCCCTTTCAAACGCTAATATTCTTTATACAATTATGCAAGAAGATCAGCGGGGAGGTATCGCTGCTTACGATGTTAATCAAGATTTCAAATATCTAGGTACCAGCTATCAACCTCAAACTTCTCCCGCCTACGTCGAAATTAGCGAGGCCAAACAGCTCCTCTTCACCGCTAACTTCCACACGGGTCAAGTAATTATTCACCGAATTAATCCCGATAAAACCCTGACAATTGCCGACACGATCCAGTTAACCGGATCAAGTCTTCGTCCAGAACAAGATAGCTCTCATCCCCACTGTGCCCACCTCAGCCCCGATGGAAAATTAATCATTTGTGATTACGGAACTGACCTCATTTCAACTTACAATCTTACTGATACCGGCCAGGTTGAACTTCAAACTACTTTTTCCGTTACCGCCGGAAGTGCCCCCCGTCATTTAATTTTTAATTCACAACATCCAGAAATTGCCTATTGTATCTGTGAACTCAGTTCCACAGTTTTGGTTTTAGGCTATCAGGACGGAAACTTTGAACTCCTCAATAGCTACTCTCTCTTACCAGAAAGTTATCAGGGGGATAATACGGCGGCCGCCATCCGACTCAGCAGTGATGGACGATTTTTATATACTTCCAATCGGGGTCATAATTCAATCATCTCCTTTGAAGTCCAAAACGCCGGAAAACAATTAGAACATCTGCAAACTATCAAAACCCGCGGTGATTTTCCCCGCGACTTTAATTTTGATTTAACAGAAAATTATCTATTAGTTCCCCATCAAAAGTCAAATGATGTTACAATTTTTAATTGTAATTCACAAACGGGCTATTTAACTTTTAATAATCACGATACCCAAGTTCCGGAAGGAACCTGTATTGTCTTTTAAAAAGCCTCAATAAGTTGTGAATTTTATTAAAACCGGGAGTGGGTAAAAAAATGCTAGAAATATTTAAGGCTGTAATTCTGGGAATTATTGAAGGAATTACTGAGTTTCTACCGATCAGTTCTACAGGTCACCTCTATTTAGCTAATGAATTTGTCAAACTTAAGGAATCTACCGCTTTTATTAATATGTTCATGGTTGTGATTCAACTAGGAGCCATTTTAGCCGTAATTGTGATTTATTTTCATAAATTAAATCCGTTTTCTCCTAAAAAAAGAGCTCCGGAAAAAAGAGCCACTTGGACTCTCTGGTTCAAAGTTATTTTAGCTTGTATCCCCTCGGTCATTGTGGGTTTACCCCTTAATGATTTCATGGATGAACACTTTAATACTTGGTCCGTAATTGCGGCAACCCTCTTGATTTACGGGATTTTATTTATCATCATTGAAAACTACAATCGACGGCGTTCTGCTCGTTTAACGGATCTAAATACTTTACCTTACAGCATTGCTTTAGCTATCGGTGCTTTTCAAGTCCTATCGCTAATCCCAGGGACTTCTCGTTCGGGAGCAACCATTCTGGGAGCAATTTTGATTGGAACTTCTCGCTACGTAGCAACTGAGTTCTCCTTTTTCTTGGCAATTCCAACAATGTTTGGCGCTAGCTTCCTTAAGTTAGTCAAATTCTTCCTCAAAGGAAATACTTTTACCGGATCACAATTGACAGTTCTTCTAGTGGGAACTTTCGTCTCCTTTGTCGTTGCCTACTTTGCCATCAAATTCTTACTTGATTACATTAAGAAAAATGACTTCAAAGCTTTTGGTTGGTATCGGATTGTCCTTGCCGTAGCGGTTATTGGCTATTTTGGTTTCTTAAAGTAAATTTTTAACTTGGGTCTGTTGAGACTTGCCAGTTTAAAAACTTGGTAAGTCTTTTTTACTTTAAAAAACTACTTGCTTACTAAATTCTCAATTTCAAAAGAACTCCCTGACTTAAAAAAATAAGCATGTTCCATAAGACGACTGCCGAAGCCGCTTTATGGAGCACGCTTATTCAAATTCACTAAATATGAGGATCATTTTGCCAAGTCCCATCTTGCGGCGTTATTTCTGTTCTTGCTGAAAAGCTTCTGTGAACCAATTTACAAAATTAAGCAAGATTACATCCCTTTAAAAAAGCCCATAAACAAAGAGGCAATATTGAAATAAATCAAAACACTAGTCAAGTCGCTCAAAGTGCTGATAAAAGGGCCACTGGCGACCGCTGGGTCAAAACCTAATTTATCCATCAACATCGGGATTAAACTACCGGCTAAGTTAGCTACGAAGATTGCAACCATCATGGCTAAACCAATTACTAATCCTAAAACAAAATTATGCTTCCAAATCCCGACGACCAAAAAAATTGTGAACCCCGTCACCAGACCAATCAAAATTCCGGTAATAAATTCCTTGGATAATAAGCCGAATAATTTTTTGGTGTGTTCATTACCAAACGATAATCGCCGAACTGCAACCGCTAAACTTTGCGTCCCCGCATTTCCGGCCGTCCCCGTTATCAAAGAAATAAAGACGGCTAAAATACTTGCTTGACTTAAAAGGACTTCAAAGTGCGAAATTAAAGTAGCTGTGATCATTCCTAAAAATAGTAAAGTAATCAACCACGGCAGCCGTTTGCTCGCCGCCTTAACCGGATTTGTATCCGATTCGTCAACATCAACCCCGGCTAACTTAGAATAGTCATCTTGGGCTTCATCATCAATAACTTCAATCACATCGTCAATCGTGACAATTCCCACTAATTTATGGGCATGATCAACAACTGGTAAGGACACGAATTGGTAATCCCGAAAAACTTGGGCGACTTCTTCTTGTTCATCATCAACGTACACTGAGATAACATTTTGCGCCATTACGGTATTCAAAACAGCTTTTTCACTATGCGTAAATAATTCTCTTAAAGACATGATTCCCACTAAATCGTTGGAATCATCAACAATATAAAGATAATAGATGGTTTCTGCGGTTCGGGCAAATTTTCGCAGAGATTTCAGGGCTGCACCAACCGTTAAATCTTGCCGCAATACGACATAATCCGTCGTCATTAATCCTCCGGCAGTCTCGGTATCGTAATGTAAGAGCCCGCGCAATTCATTAGCATCAGCTTCCGGCATTAATTTTAAATAACGATCGACCTCAGATTTATTTAAATATTCAAGCAAATCGGCGGCATTATCATCATACATGCTATCCAAAACATCGGTCGCATACTTAAGATCCATTTCTCCCAGAAGCAGTGAACCATCAATCTCATCTCCCTGGAGAGTATCAAACATATCCCCAATTTCATCTGGAGCCATAATTTGATAAAGTTGTTTTCTTTGCTGAGCATCCAATGACAAGAAAAATTGTCCTTGTTCATAAAAATGCATATCCAAGAAGTTTTTTCGAAATTGTTTTGTATGTTGCTGTGTTAATAAAGCCAGCAATTTGCTAGCTTGCTTTTTAACCCTTAGTTCCATTTCTGCCATGCTCTCACCTCACATCTGATTTTAAAAGTTCTTGTAAATCGGTCGGAAAAGGAGCTTCTACCGTCCGAAACTGCTGGGCTAATTCATCCCAAAAACGAAAGCGCCGACAATGTAGGGCCTGCCGCTTAATTAAATCACAAGGACCTCCGTAAGCCTGATCGCCCAACAGCGGATATCCCAAGTAAGCTAAATGAACTCGAATTTGATGCGTCCGACCTGTCACTAAGTGTACCTTTAACAGCGCGTAATGTTCATATTGATACACCAATTGATAGTTAGTGATCGCCATTTTTCCTTGTGGACTAACCTTGCGAAAATGCGGACGGTCAGGATCAATCGCAATCGGTTCTTTAATTGTTCCTTGACTAGGTGCTTGAAAGATTCCAGGAACAAAAGCGTAATACTCCTTTAAAATCTTGGTCGTGCGAAATTGTCGGGCTAAAAGATGGTGTGCATAACTATTTTTTACAAAAGTGATTACTCCAGAGGTATCCCGATCTAAGCGAGAAACTAGATGAATAACATCGTTAGCTTGCTGCGTTTGTTGCAGATAATACTTAACGTAGTTCGCCAAGCTAGGACTGTGTTTAGAAAACGCTGGTAAAGATGCCAAATGAGCTGGCTTATTCACCAATAAATAATTTTCGTCTTCATAAAGAACATTCACTGGTCCTGGCAAAGGCTTAATTTGTTTTGATCCAACTTCTGGCGGTAAAGCTACCAAAATTTCCGCCGGTTGATGCAATTGATAATTAAAGTGACGCTGCTTATGATCAACAAAAATCAATCCTTGCCGATACTTAATTCGTTTGAGCTCCAGGCGGGAAAATCCCTGCTGTTCCAGAAAGTTCCGCAAAGATTGCGTTTGATAATTGTTTTTCGACCAACGATAAACTTGCATTGTCAATTGACCAAAAAGGCGTTCTTAACTCGCAACCAAAATTGTTTGGGCCGATACTCGGCAATTTGAATCTTTTCCCGGGCAATTTGATACTCGATTTTTTGAATTGAACAATGATCATACGACAAATTATCAACTGTGACAATATAATCAGTCTGGCGATCCGGTAAAATAGTTAAAATTTGCTTTTGGGGTAAAATTAAGGAAGAGTTCACGGTCCGATAAACACGATTATTAATCGGAGCTACCTCGTTAAATTGCATGACCTCTAATGATGGATCAACGATCGCTCCCCCAATTGACTTGGAATAGGCTGTCGAACCGGTCGGCGTTGACATACTAATCCCATCACCACGAAAACGTTCAAATTTATGGCCATCAATTAGAACATCGGCCCGCATCGTCTGGGAGACACGTTTAATAATCGATTCATTTAAAGACAAAAAATGACTTTGATGACCATTGGTATAGCTTACCTTCACATCCAAGAGTGGAAAACGGATAATTTTTTTTTGATTTTGTACAATTAGACGCACCAAATCATCAAGTTCATTATCTTGCCAGTCGGTATAAAAACCTAAATGTCCGGTATGAATTCCGATGAACAATAAATGATCTAATTGATTACTGAAGCGATGAAAGGCACTCAAAAAAGTTCCATCACCGCCCACAGTAATCACCAAATCAGGGTATTCTTCAGAAATTTTGATATGTTGCTGCAAAAGCTTAAAACGTAACTGTCGTTGAATTGCCAAAGATGTGGACTTAGAATTACTTTGAATCCAGACTCGCATCGCTTTCCTCCTTGTTGGCCTGTAAACTAGGAAATTTCTGATCGGTAAAATACTTCTGGGCATCTTGAATTTCTTCGCGAATTTTGGACATCTCTTCATCTAACATGAAGGAAGCTTCAGCCGCTCTTTTTAAACGGGAGTTAATATCTTGGGGAAAATCACCTTGATATTTATAATTTAATGAATGTTCCACCGTTGCCCAAAAATTCATGGCCAAGGTCCGAATTTGAATTTCGGCTAAAATTTCTTTGACACCACTAGTTAATTGAATTGGATACTTAATCACCATATGATAAGAACGATAGCCGCTCTTTTTACTATTAGAGATGTAATCTCGTTCTTCAACCACCGCTAAATCTGTCCGATCATGTAATAAATCAACCACTTGGTAGATATCTTCTACAAACTGACACTGAATTCGTAAACCAGCGATGTCTTGCATATCTTGTTCTAATAATTCATCAGCAATATAGCGACGATGCATCTTTTCTTTAATACTATCAACCGACTTGACTCGTCCGGTAACATATTCAATCGGAGAATGTGTGCCTTGTTCAATAAATTCGGTTCGTAAAGTTCGAAGTTTAATTTTTAGTTCTGCTACTGCTTGTTCATAAGGTAGTAAAAAAATCTTCCAATTTCTCTGCACCATATTATCACCTCAACGAGTTTAACTATACCATACTGTTCTTGACTTGAAAGATTGATTCCTTGAGTAAATTATTTGCAATCATTCAAAATTTTGATAGCATTACTTTGGTGACATTTTGCGATTAATTGTCACAAGGAGGGATCAACGTGTGGGAAGTATTCGTTTTTGTCAGTCCCCTTGAAAACTGCTGCTTAACAACTGAAAAAATAATTTCTGATTTTGCTAAACATAATGGTGTCAATATCACGCTCCGCTTTGTTACTTTAAGTGATTTAAAAACAATTAACACTTACTGTAAAACACACCAAATTAGTGCTGATAATTTAAAGCTCCGTAATCAACTTACTCAATTATCCTACCAAGCGACTCGTTACATCCAAGCCGCTAATTTTCAAGGCCATCAGCGGGCGCGGAAATTACTCTTTCTTTTTCAAGAAACTCTAGCCAAGCGACCAGAAGCCTTTTCTCCCGCTCTAATTAAAAGGCTAGCTCATCAGGCTAACCTTAACTATCAGTCTCTAGAAGAAGATGTGCACAACCCCTTAGTCACTAAAAAAATCCAAGCTGATCAACAACTAGTGGCTTCTGTTTCCGTTAATCAGACACCAGCAGTACTCATCAATGACTACCTTCAAAATGAGACTACTCCAGCCACCTTGGTTAACGACTGTCAAACAGAAAAGCTCCAATCCTTTTTAGAGCAAATGTTTAGATCTAGGACTTCCCAATCCGGCGACTCGCCAGATTTGCACATTTTAAAATAGTCTTAGATTTAACCAATGGCAAACTGGCTAAAAATGGTTGCTGAGCCCTGCGGGCCAACTGTAGATAACAAACCGGACAACGATAGATTGGAAACACCGCCTGGAGCGGTGTTTTTTGAATGTATTCTTTTAAATCAAGACGCTGACGATAGCAATAGTTCTGCCAATAAATAAAATTCTGATCAGGATGAACCTGCTGGTCCAAGTACCAGGACTGCCAGTTAATCCCTAGCTTTCGCCGAGAACTAGTTGGAGGACGAAAAGATTGGAGCTGCTCCCAAGTAGACAAAATTTGTTGCTGCCAATATAATTTGCGGCTTTCTGGTCGAACCTGATACTGATAATGCAAACGTAAATAATTTTCCTGGGGCAATTTGAAAAGCACATAAAATTCCCAAACAGGACTATAACTAACAATTCGCTGTAAATGAGCTAGTTTAGTCGCTTGTTGATAATGCTTTTCGCCAAAAATCCAAACTGGATGAAACTTTTTCTTCCAATACGAATGCTGACGAAAGGCCAATTCGTCCGCTCCAATAGGGGCACATTGATACTCTACCGCTAGCGACCTTTTTTGATGGACCAAGACGTCAATCCGCTGATCTGGCGGAGCCCAAACTTCGAATTCCGTTGGTCCCCATGGTCGAAAAAAGGCGCCCAACCATTGTTTTCCCTGACGGTGAATCGCAGACTCATTATTGAAATGCGTCTTTGGAGAAAGATGACGAAAAAACGGCCGCTTTTTATCTCCCATCACGAATTGAACTCTTCGATGACATTGGGGACAAAAAAGCGGTCGTTCCTGTTGATAATCCGCAGCGTATATTAAATGCTGGTCTTGATCTTGAGCAACTTGAATAAGAAACACCCTTATTCTAATTACCCCTTTGAACTAATCAGTACTCAAAAAGTAATAACGCGCTAATTCCAAGGCGGTCTGAGCCATAATACTTTTGCCAAATTCACTAATCATTGCCGCCATGCCTTCTTCTACCTGACCATATTCGCTGACTAACGCCTTGATATCTTCAATATCCATTTGCCGTAATTCTTCCGGATAGACGGTCAATTTTAAATAATAATCATCCTGATAGCGATATAGATCACTTCGGCCATTTTCTAAATAAAAAGTCCGGCTGAGAGCCAAGAAATCTTCAAACTGTTCAAAATTAATAACTAGTTCTTGTGTATTTCCTTCTGAATTAGCATCTGAAACTGCGTTTGATTCTTTCTCTTCTTCGATCGCATCATCTAGTTCATGAGCTAAAACTGTAGCAGGTTCCTCTTCATGATCACCAGTGACTTTGGAAATCAAGAGTTCTAGACCATTAGCATTGGGCATCACTTGAAAAGTAACCGCTTGGTCTTTGGTAAAACTGTGATCCGTATCAACTTCTTCTAAAATACTATAAAAAAAGTCTTCGATTTGTTTGCGATTTCCCAACAAATCGAGCATATTAATCCCTCGTTCTTCCAAATCATGCGGGCCTAAAACTACTCTAATTATATTATCATTGACATGTTCAATTTCCACAGTTACCACTACCCATCTTTCTAACCTATGTTAATTTTAACAGGCACTAACATAATGTAAAGCTATAAAACACGAACTATTTAATTTTTCTAAATTTGGATTTAAAAATAAAAAAACCGAAGGGTTCGACCTTCAGTCTATTTTAGTTTCAATCGTACTCTTTCATCTAATTGCTGGCTCGTTTGAGTTCTCTCAATTCCATCACCCGAACCTGCCGGGGCAAGAAGCGCCGAATCTCATCTTCATTATAACCGACTTGGAGACTTTTTTCGTCCATCATAATCGGCCGCCGCAAAATCCCCGGATTTTGTTCAATTAAAGCAATTAGCTGATCCGTCGTCAGATCATCAATCGAGACTGATAAAGACTGATAAATCTTAGAACGGGTGGAGATGATCTCTTCAGTTCCGTACTCCGTCATTTGTAAAATCTTTTTTATTTCGTCACTTGTCAACGGTTGTGCAAAAATATTACGATCATGAAATATAATATCGTGATTTTGAAACCATTTCTTGGCTTTTCGACAAGACGTACAACTTGGTGAAGTATATAAAATTACCATCTTCCAATCACTCCTTCTCCGCCCAATTTCAATCTTAAACATTGTTAATTATATAATTTGTTAAACAAATTGTCTATAACTTACACTTGTTAGACTAACATTTGCAATAAGATTTATTATTTAAATTATTTTAATAATAAAATGGAATAGAGTGGTATTTTCTCACCTAGAGATCTATTTGAAGTCCTGTTGCTGCTCTTTGAACGGGAATTGAACCGGCAGCGGTTTGTGCTTGTTTCTGTAATTGATCCAATGGGTACTCTTGCGGAAGATGAGAAATTAATAGTTGCCCGACCTGAGCCTGACTGGCCAATTGTCCCGCTTGAGTGGAAGTTAGATGCCACAATTTTCCCGGCTGCTGAGCAGGAAAATTAGTGTCCGCAATTAACAAATCTGACTTTTGGGAAAAATCGATTAAACCAGAAAAATAAGCTGTATCAGCGGTGTAAGTTAAAATTTGCTGTTGAGAACCAGTAATTCGAATTGCAAAGGCTGGTACTGGATGAACCGTGGTTAAAAAATTCACGGTTAAAGGTCCCAGTTGGAGAATTTCTAGTCCCGCATATCCATGGCTAATAGTTACTCCCGGTAAGGTTAAACTAGCACAATGTAAAGGATCCTGTGTCGGCCCATAGATTGGCAGTTGCGCCTCTTTTTTTGATCCCGAGTGTAATTGCCAATAATATTGTAAAACACCGACATCGGCAATATGGTCATGATGATAGTGAGTCAAGAGAACAGCGTCCAATTGCAACGGATCCAGAAATTTTTGTAACGAATTTAAAACGCCGCTACCGCAATCAATTAAAAGATTAAAGCCTTGATCTTGTAATAAATAGCCGCTAGTTCCCTGTCCCTGATAAGGATAGCCGCCATAATAACCTAAGACCGTTAATTTCATCATCTACCTCCACTTTTTAAAATTCAAAAAAAGCCCAGCTGGTAATAACCCAACCGGACTTTTCTTCTCAATCATTAGTGTTGATTTTTAGCTACAAAATCAGCAACCAGCTTCAAGTTATCATCATTACTGATTGAAACATTCAAAGCTTGTTGAACCAAATCTTGTAATTCAGTCGTATCCAAATGTTTCATTAATGAACGAACGCGCAAAATTGAAGTTGCACTCATGGAATATTCGTCTAAGCCCATTCCCAAAAGAAGTGGAACCATCGTGGAATCTCCCGCAGCTTCACCACACATCCCGACCCACTTACCTGACTGGTGAGCAGAGTCAATCACGTGCTTAATTAAACGCAAAATTGAAGGATTATAAGGTTGGTAGAGATAAGAAACATGTTCATTACCCCGATCAGCCGCCATCGTATATTGAATCAAATCATTGGTTCCAATACTAAAGAAGTCAACCTCTTTAGCTAATTGATCAGCCAAGACCGCTGCTGCTGGAATTTCAATCATAATCCCAACTTGAAGATCGTCTCCCAGAGCTACACCTTGAGCTTGCAATTGAGCTTTTTCTTCGTCTAAGACAGCTTTAGCTTGCCGAAATTCTTGGACAGTGGCAATCATTGGGAACATAATTCGTAATTTACCAAAGGCTGAGGCCCGTAACAAAGCTCGTAGTTGAGTCCGGAAAATATCTTGACGATCTAAACTGATCCGAATTGCCCGATAACCCAAGAACGGATTCATTTCTTCTGGTAATGGCAAGTATGGTAAATGCTTGTCTCCTCCAATATCCATGGTCCGCACGACAACTGGTTTACCTTGCATGCCCTCTAGAACTTCTTTATAGGCTTCAAACTGATCATCTTCACTCGGCAATTCAGCTGAATCCATGTATAAGAATTCAGTCCGATATAAACCGATTGCTTCAGCACCATTAGCCGTTACACCATCTAAATCTTTTGGAGTTCCAATGTTGGCAGCAATATCAAAGTGTTTGCCATCAGCTGTAATCGAAGCAGCATCCTTTAATTTAGCCCATTCAGCTGCCTCTTGAGCATAATCTTGAGCTAATTTTTGATAGTGTTCAATATCGGTATTTGTCGGTTCAATCACCGCATCACCATGAACTCCATCAACAATCAAAGTTTGCCCAGCTTGCACATCGGTAGTAATGGTATCTGTTCCCACAATAGCGGGAATTTCTAAGGAACGTGCCATAATAGCGGAGTGGGCAGTCCGACCACCAAGGTCAGTTACAAAAGCCTTGACATATTTTTTATTTAACTGTGCTGTATCACTTGGAGTTAAATCGTGAGCTACAACAATCACTTCGTGATCAATTAAAGCTGGGCTGGGCAATTCTACACCTAACAAATGGCTCAAAACCCGTTTAGTTACATCACGAACATCAGCAGCCCGTTCTTGCATATATTTGTTATCCGTCATTGCTTCAAACATCGCAATGAAGTTATCCAAAACATCCTTCAAGGCTTGTTCAGCATTAACAGCCTGATCTTTAATTTGGGTTTCAACGGCACCGGTAAATTCAGGATCTGCAAGGATCATTTTATGAGCATCAAATACTTGAGCTTCTTCTTCACCAAGAGATTCTTTAGCCAAGTCCCGAATCGTTGTTAATTCTTCATCTGACTGTTTCAACGCAGCTTGTAAACGTTGTACTTCAGCAGCAACATCAGTAATTGATGTTTTCTTAAAGGAAAGATCAGGTTCAACTAACAAATATGCTGGTGCCGTTGCAAAACCATCACTCGCAGCAATCCCCTTTAAGGTTTTCGTCATTATTCTGAAAGTCCTTCCTTAACCATTGTGTCACCGATAGCAGCTAAAGCATCAGCAGCATCATCACCTTCAGCAGTAATTGTCACATCGGCACCTTGGCCAACACCCAAAGACATTACGCCCATGATTGACTTTAAGTTAACGGATTTACCAGAGTATTCTAAATTGATATCAGAACTAAATTTACTTGCAGTTTGAACCAACATTGTTGCTGGACGAGCATGAATCCCAGTTTCAGCAATTACGTGAAAGTCTTTCTTTTCCATATTTAATAACCTCGCTTAATCTAATGAATTCGTTGAATAATGAAAAGGGTTAACTTTACATCAAACATAACAGTAACATTATTCAAAATGCATGGCAAGTTTTAAAATTAAATTTAAGTTGGTAAAACCCTTGGCACTCACTATTTAGCCTCGGCTTGAAAACGATAAATAACGGTTCCATCATGGCGCGCTTCGCCCACAATTTGCTTCCGCAAATCTGCCTGCCGCCAAACTTTATTAAAAGCAAAAAAATGATCTTTGGTTACTTCAATCTGATCAATTTTTCCGGCCACTAAAGCAGCTATTTCCTGTTCATAATCCAAGCTAAGCTCCCTCCTTTGATCTTTTAGTTTTTACCTATTATAACGCAAAAAATTAGGTTCTTCGCCTGTTTGTGGCCAGCTTTCTTCGCTAAGTTTATTCTAAAAATCACTAGTTAGCCCCGAAAAATTAAAAAAATTACTTAATTTTATCAATTAGCACTTGAACACTTAGAGTGCTAATTGTATAATACTCATTGTACTAAGGATTTAGTACCTGCTCTTTAAGGGAGCTGTTTTTAAGAAATTCTATTTTAGAAAGGTGGAATTGTATCAATGCTTTGTCAAAATTGTCATCAGAATGAAGCTACTATCCATCTCTATACTTCAGTTAATGGTCGACGGACAGAAATTAATTTATGTCAGAACTGTTATCAAAAATTAAGAGAACAACAATCTTTAGCGAACGATAATCCCAGCAATGGTCCCTTCGGCTTTGGAGATTTAGGTGATTTCTTTAATGCCCTCAACTCTCAAGCACCAATGCCTAATAATCTCCAAGCGACAGCCGCTGGAAACAATGGCGGCGGCAATCGTAATTCTGGAAATAGCCTCTTAGCACAATTTGGCGTTGACTTAACCGCACAAGCCAAAGCCGGAAAAATTGATCCGGTAATCGGTCGCGATCGCGAAATTCATCGAGTAATTGAGATTTTAAATCGGCGAACCAAGAATAATCCGGTTTTAATTGGGGAAGCTGGAGTTGGGAAAACCGCAGTGGTCGAAGGCTTAGCTCAAAAGATCGTTGACAGTCAAGTTCCCGAGAAACTTCAAAATAAGCGCGTAGTTCGTCTAGATGTTGCCTCTTTAGTCCAAGGCACTGGAGTTCGGGGACAATTTGAACAACGAATGCAACAATTAATCAAAGAATTGCATAATGATCAAAATATCATTTTATTCATTGATGAAATTCACGAAATTGTGGGCGCAGGAAATGCTGAAGGTAGCATGGATGCCGGTAATGTTTTAAAGCCAGCCTTAGCGCGGGGCGAATTACAATTAGTTGGGGCCACAACCTTCAACGAATATCGTCAAATCGAAAAGGATGCCGCTTTAGCCCGGCGTTTACAACCAGTGGAAGTTAATGAACCTACGGTTGACCAAACTCTACAAATTTTAGTTGGAATTCAACCAAAATATGAAAATTACCACCATGTAAAATATACGAAGGCGGCAATTGAAGCTGCGGCTAATCTCTCTAGTCGCTATATCCAAGATCGTTTCCTTCCTGATAAAGCGATTGACCTCTTAGATGAATCCGGCTCTCGAAAAAATCTAACCTTAAACCCGATCGATCCCAAAGATGTCCAACAAAAGATTGATCAGGCGCAAGCTCAAAAGCAAACGGCTCTCAAACAAGAAGATTATGAAAAAGCGGCTTTCTATCGTGATCAAGTTAAGAAACTAGAAGACATGCGCGATAACAAGGTTGATACCGAACAAGAACCAACGGTTACTGAACAAGATATTGAAAAAATTGTCGAAGAAAAAACTAATATTCCTGTGGGTCAACTTAAGCAACAAGAGCAAGAACAATTGCTCAACTTGACTCCCGACTTAAAAGCTCATGTCATTGGTCAAGATAAAGCCGTTGAACAAGTCAGTCGTGCTATTCGTCGAAATCGGGTTGGCTTTAATAAAACGGGACGGCCAATTGGTTCCTTCCTCTTTGTTGGTCCAACCGGTGTTGGAAAAACGGAATTAGCTAAGCAATTGGCCCGACAACTCTTTGGTAGTCCAGATTCGATGATTCGTTTTGACATGTCGGAGTATATGGAAAAACACAGTATTTCTAAATTGATCGGTTCTCCCCCGGGGTATGTCGGCTATGAAGAAGCTGGTCAGTTAACCGAAAAAGTTCGCCGGAATCCGTACAGTCTAATTCTGCTCGATGAAATCGAAAAAGCCCATCCAGATGTCATGCACATGTTCTTGCAGATTTTAGATGATGGTCGTTTAACCGATTCTCAAGGTCGGACCGTCAGCTTCAAGGATACGATTATCATCATGACTTCTAATGCTGGTCAAGGTGATAGCGAAGCTAATGTTGGTTTTGGAGCTGCTACTAACGGAATGACCAATTCAGTCTTAGACAAGTTAAAGAATTACTTCAAACCTGAATTCTTAAACCGTTTTGATGGAATTATTGAGTTCTCACCGCTTTCCAAGCCAAACCTCATGAAGATTGTTGATCTGATGATTACCGATACCAATAAGATGATTGCTGATCAAGGTTTAGATATTAAAGTTAGTCCAGAAGCTAAAACCAAGATTGTAGACTTAGGCTACAATCCGCATATGGGAGCTCGGCCTTTACGGCGGGTAATTCAGGAACAAATCGAAGATAAAGTTGCTGATTACTTCTTAGAACATCCCCAAGAAAAGCACTTGCAAGCCGTTTTAAAGGATGATCAAATTCAAGTTCAAGCCTTGACAAGTGCTCCAAAGGACCCTTCCGCCAAAGAAAAATCTACTTCAGACTAAAAATTTTTATAGAAATCTTGACGCTAACAAAAAACCTCCTACTTAAAATAGGAGGTTTTTATTTTGAGTATTTAATCGACAAGCTTCGTTCTTGCGTGTAAAATCCTTGCGTGTAAAATCTTTATTAGAGGGTTAAACGAGAGAGGAAGGATAACTATGTTTTTAGCGCCGCAATTTGAACTAGACGACTCTGTTATCCAATTAGTTTTGCCAGAACCGGATCATGCGTCGGATCTTTTTGAACTGATAGATAACAATCGCAAGCATCTCCAGCCATGGCTAACATGGGTATCACAAATCCAAACTATAGATGATGAACAGGATTTCATTAAGATCGTACAGCAACAAATGTATAAACAGGAAATCTTTCTCCTCATAATTTGTATAGACGGCCTTCCTGGTGGAGTCATTGACTTACATGAAATTGAACCCAATAATCATCGGGCTAAAGTTGGTTACTGGCTAGCACCCCAATTTCAAAAACACGGAATTATGACTCATACTCTAGAAAAAATCATTGCTTACGGTTTTAATCAACTTCACCTCCATCGTTTAGAGATTTGGATTGATAGCTTAAATTTTAGAGCTCAACATGTCCCCCAGCGTCTAGGTTTTCAACGGGAGGCCAAGCTCAGAGACTGTTCTTTTTATAATCAAAAATATCATGACTTAGAGATCTATTCACATCTTAATTATACTGATATGTCCCAGTAATTACTTTCAACTTACTTAATCTTAAAAAGACCTTGCTGATCAACAGCAAGATCTTTTTTAATTAGTAATCTCTATAGTTTAGCGGTTAATTTAACATCGGGGTACTTATTTTCGAACCAACGTTCAGTAAATTGATTTTCAAATAAAAATAATGGTTGGTCGGCTAAATCTTTCACCAACAGGCTCCGACTCGAAGACATCTTGGGATCCAATTGCTCGGGATCAATCCAGCGGGCAATCCGACTTCCGATAGTTTCCATAACAACTTCGGTATTATACTCATTTTGCATCCGAAACTTAAAAACTTCAAACTGCAATTGGCCCACGGCCCCCAAAATATAATCATTAGTCTGATAATTACGGTAGAGTTGGACTGCTCCTTCTTGGACTAACTGTTGCATCCCTTTATGGAAAGACTTTTGCTTCATCACATTCTTGGCCGTAACCCGCATGAAGATTTCTGGAGTAAATTGTGGCAAGGCAGGATAAGTGATCTCTTTTTTACCCGTATAGATCGTATCTCCAATTTGGAAATTACCGGTATCATAGAGACCAACAATATCCCCCGCTACTGCTGACTGCACCTGTTCTCTTTGGTCGGACATAAATTCGGTGGCATTATTCAAACGCAAGGTCTTTTGGGTTCGCTGTAAGGTAACGTCCATCCCTTTTTGAAATTCTCCCGAAGCAATTCGGATAAAAGCGATTCGATCGCGGTGTTTGGGATTCATATTAGCTTGAATTTTAAAAACAAAGCCAGAAAATTCTGGATCCGTGGCCGCCAAAGATTCTCCGCTAGCTAGTTCGTGGGCACTAGGAGCGGGGGCCAAATTAATAAATTCATCTAAGAAAGTTTGCACTCCAAAATTGGTTAAAGCTGAGCCAAAGAAAACCGGGGTTTGTTCTCCACGAGCCACCTTTTGGGCATCAAAGGGATTGCCGGCAGTTTCCAAGAGTTCAATTTCCTCTAAAGTTTGCCGATATAGACTATCTTGAGTTAACGGTTCCGAATCCGGCAAATGACCAGCAGCATCGAGCTCTAAAAAGCGTCCACTTGCTTCTCTGGGGTGGTAAAGTTCAATTCGATTAGCTCGTAAGTCATAAAGACCCTGTAAGTTTTTTCCACTTCCCATGGGCCAATTAAAGGGGCAACCCTCAATATCTAATAAATCTTCTAATTCACCAATTAAATCAAGGGGCTCCCGGCCGTCACGATCCAACTTATTCATGAAAGTAAAAATTGGAATACCCCGTTTTTTAACAACTTGAAACAACTTTTTAGTCTGCGCTTCAATCCCTTTAGCTGAATCAATAACCATCACCGCTGCATCAACCGCCATCAAAGTCCGATAAGTATCTTCCGAGAAATCCTCATGTCCGGGGGTATCTAGAATATTGACATGCTTTCCTTGATAGTCAAATTCCATCACGGAACTAGTGACGGAAATTCCCCGCTTTTTTTCAATCTCCATCCAGTCTGAAGTCGCAAAATTACCAGTTTTTTTACCTTTGACGGTTCCTGCGCTGCGAATTACTCCACCAAAAAGTAACATTTGTTCAGTAATCGTAGTTTTTCCGGCATCGGGATGAGAAATGATCGCGAAAGTTCGCCGTTTTTGGACGACAGTTGTTAATTGTTGCTGTTCCATATTTTTTGCCTCATCTTCTTTTCAAGTTTAGACAAGCAGCCCAATTTAGGGTAGGATAAAAGCTACAAGGAGGGGCTTGCATGTCCAATAAAAAAATCATTATTATTTATACTTTTTTATTTATTATTCCTTACATCTTATGTCTGGCCTTAATCGCTACCGGCTATAACGCCCTTGTCAATCATTATAACAGTTGGTGGCGATTAGTTATCTGTGCTTTTGTGGGTGCCTTATTAATGACCGCCGTCAAATCGATTGCTCACCGGCCGGTCAAGATAATTAGTCATCGAACTACTAATTATTTCTTAAAAACGGTTATTAATTTTTTTAACATTGATTATCGACCTTACAGTCTCTACTGTAATTTTGGAGTTGATTGGAGTCTAACTCTCGTCAGTGTCTATTTATTACGGCACCTTTTTACTCGACCACAAATTCAAGGTCAACTGACAGGCTGGTTAATTGCCCTTTTGATCATCAGTCTTGTTTTGGCTTCCAATTTAGAATACCAAACTTTGAGTATTGATCCGCAACAAAAGTAATTAATTATGCTGTATTATACTAGTCCCATTTCGATAATTCAAAGTTACCCCTGCTTGGACATTGAAGATATAAATATTAAACTTAATATCCTCATCTTCCACTGATTGCCCTTGGAGGTGCACTCCACGAGCCAAAAGTTCTTGATTGCGAAAAATTGGCTCCACCTCATAGCGAATATGGTGGTGAGTTTGTTTCAAATAATGGGCCATTTGATTTTCATAATAGGCCATCGCCGGATCATTCAAGGCTCGCGTTCCAGTCATTAAATTCTTAGGATTATTATTTTGTCCCGTTAATTGGAAGCCCAACAAGTGACAACGATTATACAACCAAAATTGGCGGCTTCCTTGGCGAATCTTCTTATTATGATAAGCCGTTGGCCGAATATATAAGCGTTCTCGGGGCGCAGTAGGCATTAGATCAACACCCAAAAGCGCCTCAGCAGCTGTCGCCCGATTAAGATTATCCAAATTACCATATTGCGCCCAACTTCCCTGCTGTAAAGACAAATCTTGAGCAGTAAAAGTGGGCCGATTCTGGTTAACAGCGACCACCTGATGTCCTTGATAAGTCCAATTGGCCAAGGACTGCTTAGCCTGTTGGCTAGTCGCTGAAGCTGGTTGAGCCACTTCCGTTCGCGTTAGTTGCGTTGGAGTTTTACTGGTTTTTTGTTGACCAATTCCCCAACCAACAATTACTAGAATAATTATTACAGCCCAACGAGACCAAATACTAGTTGGGAAAGCTTTCTTTTTGCGCCGTTGCGGCATTTTTTCTCCTCTAATCTTTTTAAAAGTTGGTGTTCAAAGATTTTTTATCAACAGTTAGTTCCGGGTCCCCTAGAAGACTTGACCATCATTGCCGATGATCAAAAATTATATGGGATCTGGTTTCAAGGTCAAAAATATTTTGCGGCTCATCTGCCTCTAGCAGAAGTAGCACCTCAAGCTAATCAACTTACTCAGCAAACCGCCCTTTGGTTACAACAATATTTTGCCGGTCAACAGCCGACCCAAACGCTCCCAGCTCTGGCTTGGGAGCAATTGACTCCTTTTCGCCAACGAGTAGGGCATTTACTATGCCAAATCCCTTATGGTCAAACTTGTTCTTATCAAGATCTAGCGCAACAGCTAGGAGGCTTTAACTACGCTCGCGCTGCAGCCCGAGCCGTCGGCCATAATCCTTTTAGCATTATTGTTCCCTGTCACCGGGTTTTGGGAAAAGATCATTCTTTAATCGGTTATGCTGGGGGCCTAGCCCAAAAGCGCTGGCTCCTCGATTGGGAGCAAGCCCACTGTTAAATTACCCCAGTTAACTTCAATTAGTCACAGAAAAAGGTATTGATGCTAAAAAGTCATCAATACCTTTTTACTACGCTAACTAACCGCGATAGAGCAACTCTTGATAACGTTGATACCAAAGATTTACATAGCTTGGAGCAAACGGTCCCTTTTTTTGATCGACCCAACTGAGCAATAATTCCGTACTAGCCTTAAGAATTTGATCAATTTCTGGAGGATAATGCCACATTTGTTGATGCAAGGCATACTCATCCACATCGAGCAATCGCTTTTCACCATCCGGAAAAACTTTGACATCTAAGTCATAATCCACATACTTGAGGGCTTCTCGGTCTAATACAAAAGGTGTCGCCAAATTACAATAATAATACGGCCCACTATCTCGTAACATGGTAATAATATTAAACCAATAATGTTTATGAAAATAAACCAAGGCTGGTTCATGAGTTACCCAACGATGATGATTCGATTCGGTAACTAAAGTATGGTTATTACAACCGATAATCTCGTTTTCGCTAGTCTTTAAAACCATTGTTTCTCGCCAAGTTCGATGTAAGTGACCGTCATGCTTATAACTTTGGATGGCTATGTAATCTCCTTCTTTAGGAACTTGCATAGATCAAACCTCCGCTCTCTCAGCGTAAACACTCACCCTTTAAATTATAGCAGAGCCCGAGATTGAAGACACCATATTAAGCCAAGTCTTCCAAAACTTGCCGGATATCAGCACTCTTAAATCCCTGGCGGAGTAAAGTTGCGTAAAGTTTTTGCCGACCTTGATCCTTCTTTTGATAACGTCGCCACAATTTTTGGACTTTCTCTTGCAGCAATTTTTGTTCTTGGTTAGCATCCTTTTGCCAAATCAAATTATCAAAAATAAAGGGCAATAAATCACGGGAATAACCGACCTGGAGAAGTCGTTGTTGAATTTTTATGCGCGTTTGCTGAGAACTTCTTTGGTGAGCTTGACGAACCACCTTTTGCGCCAGCTTCAAAGCATTCTCCGCTTGCAATTCTTCAGTATAGAGCTTTAAAGCGCTACTAATTACTGCGGGAGTTACTTTTTTAGACTGTAATTTACGTTGAATTTTTTGCGGTCCATCAAGGGTCGTTTTAATCGCAGTCCGGATAAAACTTTCCGCATAGGCTTGATCGTCCAAATAGCCCAATTCTTGCAAACGAGTGATAGCTTGCGTAATAGTTTCTGGGGCAAATTCTTGCTCCTGCAAGTGCTGTCGCACTTCCGCTACACTCCTTAACTGATAACTCAAAAAATCCAACGCCTTATTATAAGCCTGTTCTTGACTATCAGCTGCCTGTAGTTCTTGGACTAGTTGGGCGTCTAACTCGAGACCCTTCGCTAATTGATAGCGCGTTAACACGGCTTCACTGACCGCAAAAGCGTACTGGCCTTCAAGAAAAATATTATAACGACCGCGACGTTTTTGGGTCGTAATTTTAGTGATTTGCGCCATAATCCACCTCCTCCATGCTATACTCAATTTAATAATAACAAAAAAAGGACTTCAATTATCTTGCCAGTCATCAATGAACATTTAAAAATTGGTCAAACAATCACCCTCACCATTAAGAAATTAGGCATTAACGGTGAAGGAATTGGCTATTGGAAAAAAACTTTAATTTTTGTTCCTTGGGCTTTGCCCACAGAAACGATTCAGTGTCAAATTACCCAAGTTCAAGCTAATTTTGCGCGCGGCAAATTACTAAGTTATCAAAAACCTGGTCCCCAGCGTAATTTGCAAGCCCCAGCTTTAGCACAACAGGTTGGCGGTCTCGAATTGGCCCATCTAAAATATCCGGCCCAATTGCACTATAAACAAGAAATGATTGCCGAAGCTTTCCGGCATTTTCATTTACCGCAATGGCGCCACTACGATATCCGGCCCACAATTGGGATGGAAGATCCTTGGCATTACCGTAATAAAGCCCAATTTTCCATTCGCCAACAAGATGGGCATTTAGTTTGTGGATTATTTCAAACGGGAACCCAAACGGTGGTCGACTCTTTAGAAATGCCAACCCAAAGTTCCCTCACCTTGCATATTTTACAACAATTATTGTCGATAATCAGTCAACTGCAGCTCCCAATTTATGATCCCCAACAAAATTCGGGGATTTTAAAAACCTTAATCGTCCGCCAAGATCAAGCTGGCAGTCAAGCACAACTAACTTTCGTTACCAATTCGCGCAAACTTCCACGAAAAAGAGAGCTGCTAGACCAGATTCAGGTCCAAATTCCCGAAGTTACGGGGATTTTTCAAAACTTTAACCCAGGAAGTACAAGTCTTATTTGGGGAAACGAAACCAAGAAACTTTGGGGACAAGACTATCTCACGGAGACCCTCGGAGACTATCAGTATCAACTATCTCCCCGGGCTTTCTTCCAACTTAATCCTCATCAAACTCTCAAACTCTATGCTCAAGTTCGCCAAGCTCTAAAACCGCAAACCAACGATATTGTTGTCGATGCTTACGCCGGAGTGGGGACAATTGGCATTAGTCTCGCCCATCAAGTGCAACAAGTTCTCGGATCCGAGATTATTCCGGAAGCCGTTGCCGATGCTAATTTGAATGTCCAACTCAATCAACTTTCAAACATTAATTACGAACTAGGAGCAACGGAAGAACTCTACCCTCAGTGGCTCCAGCAGGGAATCCGCCCAACCGCGGTTGTCGTCGATCCTCCTCGAACCGGTTTGGCAACCAGCTTGAGTAACTATCTTCTCCAATCACAACCCGCTAAAATTGTTTATACATCCTGCAATCCCGCGACTTTAGCTCGGGATCTCAAACTTTTAAGCAAAAAGTATCGGATTGACTTTATTCAGCCTCTGGACATGTTTCCACAAACACCTCATGTTGAAAGTGTCACCCGGCTAACCCTGCGGACGAAAAAATAAACCAGCAAAGCAAAAAAATAAATTTAACTGGTAAAATCTTCTAGGAAAAATTATAGGTCTAAATATAGTTTGAGCTTAAGTTAAAGATCGCGCACAAATATCTTGCGGGAGAAGGCAGCGTAACTTATTTATCAAAGAAACACGGAATCAAATCTCAAATACAAGTGAGAAATTGGATCAACGCTTATCGAGAGTTTGGTGAAGTAGGAATTTTGTTTTTTGGGCAGTATATCTTACTTACCATTAGATAGTTCTATAATATGTGTAGTGCTAATTGATTTTTAACTAGGCATAAAATGTTCTAATCATGAAAGAGTTAATTTTGTGAAAAGAACTGTAAGAACTCATTATATTGATTGTGTTCAATAAATTCATCTTTGTCCGCTTCGAATTGAATCTTTTGATTGTTCAATAATGAAACCTTGAAATTATTGAAATATCTAAAGTCTCGAATATCATGCGTAACTATCAAATAGGTTCTTTCAGGATGAGACTTGATAACCTTAAATAGTGATGCCGTATTTTTACGATCAAGGAAAGCAGTCGGTTCATCAAGAACGATTAATTCTCTTTCTACTTGTAGGAAGAGAATCAGCTGAGCAATCTTTTGATTTCCACCTGATAATGCTGAATAGTATTTATCCCAGTTCTCTTGCAAAAAATCAAATGTATAGCCATCTACTTTTGTTCTAATATACTCTAAAGTTAATGAAGACATACCATATTCAATTCCTAGTATTAATTCTGCTAAGTCTTTTACTTTTATTGAATCTAAAACGGGCAACATTTGATTCAGGTACAGAAATTTTTTTGAGTTTATTGGTTTAATGTTAGATTTTTTAAATCCTAAAATTACATCAATTAATGTTGTCTTTCCAGAACCATTCTTTCCAATTAAAAAATTGATTTCTTGATCTTCTATGGAAAAGTTAATTTTGTTAAAAAAAGGGACTGAACTTTTCTTGAACGAATATGAAATGTTTTTAAATTTCAAATAATCACCTCTCTACTGGAATTATTAACATTTTTTGGTAACTGATTACGCCTACTATTCCTGTTAGAAGAAGAACAACAACATATGTTTGCAAAAAATTTCTAATAGGAACAATATTTGTCAAAAATCCAAAAGTATCTGTTGTAAAAAATACTGGATTAAATAGGTTCATGAGAACGTTGGACAAGGCAATGTCGTATTGGTTTATTAGCGCGGATGATACTACTAGTAATGCAATCATTACAACATTCGCCAGAATAGGAATTGTCTTTTGCCTCATTGGAATACTAATTAAAGGCAAGCAAATATTAACAAGCGGAATATATGTGATAACAATGAGCTCTAATAACTTAAAAAAAATAACAAAAAAATTCATTTTAAATAGTAGTGTACATACTATCCCAGTAAAAAACATTATGACCAGTAATACCATGAAATTAACTATCAACTTACTCATGATAAAAACTGATTGGTTTGATACTAACGAATAATATTGTTTAAAATAGCCTTGTTCTCTTAAAACAGCAATATCCATAACTGAAAAAATAACATTAGAAAAAATAAGCCAAGAAATCCAAGGCAAAACATATCTATTAAAATCAACTATGGAAATCTGTTGAAACATTAATTGTTTCGACTGTATTATCAACATTATAATTGGAAACAATGCTGAGTAGACAAAGACAAATTTATTGTCATATGCTACTTTAAAAAAGTATTTCGTATAGATTTTCACTTGTGTAAAATATTTTTTCATTTCTACCTCCCTATATATCAAGTAACCACTTAAGGAAAAGGAATCGGATCAAAGCATTGTTTATTCAAGGCTTTATCGATTAAATATGAATCTCTTTCTTGTTCTGGTATCTTTGGAGGATACATGTGTGAGTATCCTCCAAAACTAGTTATAATCTTAAATTCTTTTATTCTTGGATCTTTAGTCATAATTGCAACTGCAATTATATGAATATGATGCATATTTTCATTAATAGATAAACATTCCCAAAAGTCTGTTGTATTCGTTCTTTTATTGACAACAGGAATCTTTGGGGATACTTTGAATAAAAATGCATAGATTCGTTTAAGCTTTTGTGGACTAAGTTTTAGATACGCTTCTTCATTTGAATTTTTATCAAAAATTGCTATGTTTTTGTTCCAACTTATTTTTAGTGGATCCCGGCCAGCCAATCCTTCACAAGCTTCCCTTAGTGCATTTGCAATTGCAGATTGAAGATTATCACTGGAACCTAAGCCCACTGCTTTCATCTTTGAGCTTATTCCCATAATAAATATTACATGCACACCTTTAAATATAGAAATCTCTGCTATTGATATTTCATTAAACGTCTTTTCCATCATTTTATAATAAGTACTAGTTATTAAAGAGGATCCTAAATCACTCTTTTCAAGAGACTTTCCACTTTCTTGATTAATCCAATGAAAAATAAAACTTTGTCTCTCATAAAATTCTAGAAGGGCTTTTTTTAATGCGTGCTTGGAATCACTAAATGATGCGACACCTGATGAATCACCATATTCGCTATTTCCAAAGTATACTTTACTAGAATCAACAGCCACTACTTCTTTTGTAGTAAGTCTAATGCCGATGAGATTTGGTCCCTTCTTTTCAAAAAGAGGCACTCTCTCATTGAATTCCGAAATACCGCTTAATAGGGATTGTGTGCAAGAAGTGCTCACTCCATGTCCAATTAAATTAGTAATATTTTTACTAGATACAATGGTTTCATTAAGCTGTTTTCGAAAAGTAGATCTATAATAGTAAAACTCAACATTTGTAAACAATTTATTATTCAGATACATAGCATATTACACCTCATCATATTTTATCTGACAATCAAGTTCGGATAATCACGTAGTGAACCATCTGTTAACTGTAAAGTCATCTTATTAATTTTTTTTTCGACATTTAAAACGTCTTTGTTAGGCAGACCATTATATAGATCAGCTGAATAGGCTAGTATAGTAGTTAAACGTGCAATAGAACAGGTCTCTGGTAGTAACCCTATTTCTAAGGTACTTACCCATTCAGGAATGCTAGCAATTATTTCTTTTACGTTGTAGTCTTTATCTTTCTGAATAGAATAGTTTCTAGAATTTTTGGATTTAATAAACCGTAGTCCGTCATCATTTTCTCTCCAGTAGTTTTCTGGAAAAATGTTTTTATTTAATAAATGTCTAGTATGATCAGCCCAACCCAATACTATAGCTTCCTCAACAGAATCTTCAATAGCTGTATTTAAAATACAGTTACCAGAAACTCCTGCTGAATAATAATGATTGTCTAATGTACTTAATAAAGTTATGACCGTGTGAACTTTACCAAAATCGACACAGTATACATCAGCATGTAGTTTTTTGGATTTTAAAAGGTTTAGAGTGTGAGTTGAAATGGCATTAATCTCAATCGATGAAACATTTTTTCCATACCAAAATAAAAATAGGGCATTTTTTTCAATTAATTCAAGAATAGCTTTTTTTAGTAAAAATTCTGTCGATAATGAGCTTGCACTTCCAGTAGTGTCAGAATATGTTTTAACTCTTAAATCAAAACCAAACTTACTTTTAAATTCTGATTTCCATTTCTTAGTTATTAAGTCGTAAACCTTGATTTTTCCCTCATTAGCTGTATTTAAAATCATTCCTTTACGTTCTAATGATTCACTAAATGCTTTTAAAAAAGCAATCTTTTTTGAATAAGAACAAGCATTTGATCCACTCGGACCACAGATGTCACCCACCTTATTTTTTCCATAATAATAATACTGAAAATAGACATCTGGATTAAACATTGTTTGATTAATGTTAAACTTATTATCCCTATATCCCGAAAACATTAAATCACTCCAAACCATTGAATCAAACATATTGGCATATCTCTGACACTTAAATTTGAAGCATATGTTAATTCGATATCGTCAAATGCTGAATAGCAGTATTCTCCTATTCCTAGTTCAATGCAGGTTTCTCTGAAAGCTTGAGCCATTAATCCTACCTCTATCAATGAATGCCTATATCCACGTAAACCATACTTTGCTATTGAGCCATCGAAATTTACAGCATAACCAATTGCATATCGACTTGTTAAAATATCCTCCTTTTTCATAGCGCCGAAAGCATCAAGTAGATCTTTATCTTGACAAATAGCACTTTTTATTTTTAGTAAATCATACTTATTAGCATCATAAACATATATACCGTTATTTAATTCCTTTGAATCTCTAAAAACATACATAATTGGTATAACCGTGAATAAACCACCAGCAGATGGATACCTCCTAGAGTAATTCATTTCATTAGATCCAAATGCTGTATTTAAAAGTTGCTTTAACTTATCCAAATTAATGTACTCGTCTTTATATTCTCGTATACTACCCCTGTTTGAAATGCTTTTTGGTTGTCCAAATGGAACCTTTTTACTATAAATTGATGGTAAATAAGAACTGTTGCTACCCGAGTTCTCTTTTACCCAATTAATTTCTGAATTAGATAAATTCCCCATCAAGTTGTCCCGATTAATCCAAACGGTCTTGTTGTGGAATTTTCTAAGAGTTTTTCCAGTAATAATATTTCTATTATTTTGATTGATATTTTTCCATTTATCATTCATAACAATCACACATTTCCCAATGAATAGCAGATTCATGCATTACAGTATTATTTAGGGTATCTAATTTAAAACAGTCCAATATATTTGCAACTTTATTGTTTTTTTGTAATCTTATTGGATCATCGATAAAAATAAACTGTTCAAGTATGAAATGTATCATCGCTAAGATTTTTACTGACATACCGAAATCAACTTTTGTAGCTATTTCAAATCCTGAATTTGAGTTGTAAAGTTTATCTACTACTTGTTGATATGATATCTCATCAAACATTTCGATTCTCTCTTGATCTTCAATTTCGGATTTTACACATTTGTAACAAGGCACATGCCATGAAGCTCTGTACAAATTATTAAAGTAAAAGTTATTATTGTATGGATAACTCAATAACCATAAGCTATCATATTTTTTTACCAATTTATAGATAGTGTCAACTAATTGCCTATCTAGAGGATTAATAAAGGTTACAAGTAATGTATGTGAATCAAGGGAAATATTTTCTATATCTTTAAGATATTGGAAATTATTTTGATTAAACGATTCCGTTTCCTGGTCAAATAATTTTGAAATGATTTTATCATTAGAAAACATCACAATTTTATTCACATTAAAGTTATAATCATTATTTTCTTGAATAATATAATTATCTTCTAAGAAAGCTATTGCCTCGTCTCCAAAGTGGGGAAAGAATTTTAAAATATCTTTTTTAGAAATATTTATAATAGTACTATGACAATCCAAAAAGTTTAAAAAATCCATCATATTTTTGTTTTCTATACGTACGATGCCGCTTTGGCTCTGAACGATACTATATCCGGCTGCCTCATTGTAAATAACAAAACTCTTTACTTTATACAAGATAACTCCTCCAAATAAAAAATAAGAGTTTAGGGCACCCCCAAACTCTTATTGCATCTTCGAATAATGCATGGTTGAACCGTGCTACTATCTATCTATTTTGAGATTATATTCGGTAGTACTTGAATTCTTAACCTATTCTGTAATAACAAAAAAATTTAATCGTTTTTAATGTTATCTGCACCACCGAAGCTACAGCAACAAGCAACAACAACTCCACCATCATTCATGCGAAGAGCTTTTGCTTGTTTGTTTGCAAAAATAGTAGTACCAAATGGAGACTTTCTCGGCACTTGATTAGTAGGCTCATGATTTGTAAAAGCACCTATCTTAGCACGATAAATGCCCAATCCTTGTTTTTTTACTGTTACATCTTCTACTGAATTTAGTCCAACGTTAAAAGTGTTTTCCATATTAAACATCCTCTCGATTTTATTTTGCTTTTTAAGCAAAAAATAGCCATAAATCAATTACAAAACAATACAATTTTAATTATCCAAAGTAATTTTATTTTAATAAGACTAGTGTTTGTCTAGAAATTATTTAAGTAGGGTAGATTCTATAATTAATCTGAACGATAATTTAATCTAAAAACCCAAAGTAATTTCTTTACAATGGTAGTTCCCACAACGGCCTTGAAAGCAGAAATTTACTTTGTGCTCTTCTGCTTTATCACAATTTCAGCGCAGCGCAATTGCCAGTTCTTTGCCTCAAGGAAAAGTTAGGCTTTTATCGCTCGAGATTTGGGTGTCGCCAAATCGACCATTTTTTATGAGCTACAACGTTTCCAGCCTTACGATCCTGAACTAACCCAAGCGGATGCTGATCGAAAGCGACGCCACTGTGGACGTAAATCACCACTAACTCCACAGCATAAACAACCAGTGGAACATTATTTCGACTAACTTGGTCACCAGAACAGGTCGCTCACTATCTAAACATAGCTACGGCCTCAATCTATAACTGGTTAAATCAAGGCCAGTTGATTATTCAATTCAAGAGCTTCCGGACCAAGGACAGCGGCAAAAGAAAAAGCAGGAAACTCGCGGACAATATCCAACTGGAACTAGTATTGAAGAGCGTCCACTGGTAGTCAATCAACAGCAAGAATTCGATTATTGGGAAACGGATACGATGCTTTCTCCTCAAGGACATGAACCTTGCTTAGTAACCTTTATTGAACGCAAAAGTCGACTTTTATGGGCAATCAAAACCAGCAGTTGTTCTGCCAGGGCTTTAAACCAATCTTTTATGCAGTTCATGCAGCGTTTTGGTACTAGTGTTCGTAGTTTAACTGCTGATCGAGGCAGTGATGTATACTTCAATCGTAAATTGCATTGGCTTTTCCTTAAGGAAACTAAATCTCAAACAGTTAGCAATGATCAGGTTCTTGAAGCCTTAGAACTAATTAATTATCACCCCTTAAAAATTTACCAGTATCAAACTGCCATTGAAGTTTTTAGGACTTATTTGGATTAAACATGTGATCTGCCCAACTATAAAAATCCCAAGGACTTTGCTTTGCTAAAATTAACCAGACATTACAATACTAGATAAGCCAGTTACTTGATCAATTCGTGAATTTGTAATTAAAACTTTTTCAATTGTCGCCGCTTTTGATTTAGTAGAATTCATAAAATTCAAATTACCTAAGGGCTTAATATTAGCAATATCTAAATTTAACTCATTTTTAATAATGAAACCCTCCTTTATTTTTAATGATTATTATTTTACACATAAGAACCGTTAGGTCAATAGTCAATTCACTGATCGTTTAAAAAAATATTATTAGTAAATAACCATGATATAGATATTCAGCAACTAAGTGTAGTGTCTTCTTAAGAGAATTGCGAGAGGGAGTTTGTATAAAGAAGCGTATCTATTGAACTTGAGAGAAAGGTTATTAACTTATACTAAACTGAATATTGGCGAATTTCTCCGTTATTATTCCTGAATTGACTCTGCGTAAGCTCTTTAGACAATGCCAGTTTCTATCTTCGAAAGACTAGCAGACTATTTGAGGGAGCCATTCTAAACTGCAATCTAAAGAAAAAGAAGTGAAAATTATTCCAACAAGATCTTGCTATCTTGGTTACTATTTCTGAAATTGAAGAAACTCTTTAAGGTTGATACTATGACATGGTTCAAATCTTATACTTCTAACGAAGTTCCTTACTGACAACTGTCCCCATCTTTAAGTACAACAAAAAAGATACTCCCGCAAAGGAGTACCCACCCATATGCTTTGTTTATGTTTGTAGGATTTCAGTACTAAATTAAAAATAATTAGTATCTTTTAAAATAAAGGTCAAGCAGAATGTTTAGTTCAAGTAATGCAAGCTTGTCTCCACAGTTCCCATTAAAGGCAGTACTTCTATCTTTGAGAAGTAGCTAACCTTCTACAAAATTTCTTAAGTATTAATTATTGCCAATTAACGGATAATTAATTCTAGACATTTTCTCTGTTTTGAAAATAAATATTATTTACTGATATATGATTATGAGTACGCTTATCTTGTATCCCATACTGAGATCCTCGTAAGTAAAAGTTTTATAAATAAGTTACATTAACAATTGATCAAGACAAAATCTATGATTTCTTCTGCTATATGTATAATACTTATATTTTATAGATAACTATTCGTATTTTGAATAATAAAACTATTTCTTAGTTGAATCTATGATTGGCTCGCTTCCCCCTGCGACTAGTCGTAGAATATAAACAATTTTTAATCAAAGAGGCTATTCATGGAGCCAATTTTTTTACGTTCCTCCCAAGTTCAAGACTTAGACCGGATTAGTCAATTATTCCAAGAAGGACGAAGAGTCCTTGCCCAAGAACAAATTCCCCAGTGGCAAGACGGCTATCCGCTCACCATCGATTCCCACTATCATGGCCAGCATTTAGGTAATTTCTTTTTCAGTAATTTAATTAGTCAAGCTTATCAGCAGGGGCAGCGAGAATTAAGAATTGATACGCATGCCCAAAATCAGCGGATGCAACACTTGGCTACTAAGTGGGGCTTTGAAAAAAGAGGAATTGTTTATCTTGACCACAATCCGCAAGATCAGCGTTTAGCCTATCAGCTTTTCTTATAAGGTCAAAAATCGCTTTCGGAAACAATCTTATTGAGATTGCATATTGGAAGCAATTTTTTAAATTCTTTATTCTAATAAAAGTGAATATTTAGTATAGGAATGCTTTTCTGGCACTAGAAAAAATAATCGATAATACTAGGATCTCCTCAATCTTTTGCCTCTAAGCAATCCGGTTTTCGACTTCCAAACCATAAAGGAATACCACGAAGGATTGCAATTTTGTAGATTGCTTGAATAGCTTTGAGAAAAATAACTAATTTCCGCAAACCATTCCCTAAATTTATCCACAAATAAAACAGACTAACCTTAGTGGTGAAAAATAATTCGACGGAATTGTTCTTCACCACTTTTACTTTCTGTTAAAGTGGTTTTGAAGTTGACAAGTCGTGATTCTTTTTGGCGCTTTGACGCCATAAATAAAAATGGCAACTTCATGGCTACGATCCGAGTTTGTTCCTAGTCTGTTGGCCTTCAGGTCATGTTTAGAAAATTAAACTAATCGTACTAGCATAGATTAACTTCAGAAAGATGGTGAATCAGATGGCAATAGCTTTTGAACTTGATGTAAGCAAAGCTACTTAGATGATGGCGATTGTTAATGACGAGGTGACGGTTAAATAGTTCAAGATTGAGAACAATTGTTTTGGATTTCAGGAACTACTTCAAAACTTGCGAGATTATACTGCCCCGCAAATTGTTTTTGAAGCTACGGGTGTTTATTCACAGCGACTACAACGTTTTTTGGATGATCATCAATATCGCTATACTTGTTTAAATTCTTTAGCGGTCCGGTCCAATAAAACTGATCAAAACGACGCTTTACATTTGGCCCAAACTCAATTAGTGATTAACCGGCAACTATCTTATTATCAAAGACCAATCTATCATGATTTAATGGCATATAGTCGCTTTTATGAAGAGCTTAATGATGATCTAATTCGTGAAAAAAACTTTTACACTGCAGTTTACAATTAACTTTTCCTGAAATCGAATCCTTACTCAGTAAGCACGATGGGGCTATGTATTGGAGTATTGTTCAAAGTTACCCGCATCCAGAGCTACTTAAGGATCTCAAGTTTGATGACTTAGCTCAAAAAATTATTAACAGTACTCCGAAAAATATTTCCTTAATGTGGGCGATGAAGATTGCCAAAAAGCTCTTGGGCCTGGTCTAGGTCGTTTATCCTGCTAGTAATTTTTAATCACCAACAGTATCCTAAACAAGTTATCACCCCTGTCGCATTAGTCAGTTAGCTGCAGAAAAGTGGCAAATTATTCGAGAAATGACTAAGCTAGCCCAAAATCTACCGGAATTTGATGTCTTAGTGAGTATTCCCGGCTTTGCGGCGACTACCGCTCTCCTTTTAATTGGTGAACTAAGTGATATTGTCCCGGTTTAGCAGCGCTAATAAATTATATGCCTTTATTGGGGATTTGCGCCATTACGAATCGGGTAAATTTGTTGTAGCTGATCATATCAGTAAGCGGGGGAATACCTTTGCCCGAAAACTACTATTCCGCTCAATTAATAATATCGCGACCGCAGCCCATTATCATCCTAATCACATCAACGATTTTTATCAACATCGAAAAAAGCAATCTCCTCAGTCAGGAACTAAGAAGATTGCCATCGCTGCGATGGGTCGCCTATTAAGAACGATTTACCATCTTGTAATTACGAATCAGAATTATATTTATCCGACGTCAAGCGTCAACCAATCTGATTCCGTCTAAAGTGGACTCGCTTTGCTCAAAAAAAGGAAAAAAAGAAATGGGTAAAGCTTTATTTGGTGTACTTAAAAACGTTCAAATTTAAGTTATCATGACTAGATGGGCTTAACTGACAGCCATCTTATTCACTAATCTAAAGAGATAGATCCTACTAGATCAATATTAATTCTTGACTAAAGGTAGAAAATAATCTCACTATTTAAAGAGTAAAGTTAGCATAACCTGAGAAAGTAGGTAATTTCCAGACAGTCAGTTACAATATGCTTAAAATTTCTCTTTTGTATACTCAAGAAACAAAAAATGACATTGTTTACAACTCACCAATGACAAAAACTTTAGCTCCTTACTTTTTATCAAACGGTTGGTTATAAGATACTTACTTCAAAGTTTTATATTTATTTTTTAATCTACAAATATTTTTATAAATATTTATTCTTAGCTATCCTATTATTCAATAAAACTTTATTCCGTCACAGATCTTAATAAAGTAAATCTAATAGATATAATAAATTAATAATTATATCTATTTGTTTTTAGAATTAACAAATATGACAATCCAATCATAAAAATCGTAATTATTGAGGTTAGTACTATCATGTTAACTGTACCATACTTTTGAACAACTATTCCTATCAATGGATTAATTATCATAGTAATCAAACTTATGGAAAACGATAACCCAGAAATAAAAGTTGCTCTCGAATTATCGCCAACCCATAAATTCAACATTTGCATAACAATCGGATCTAAAATATCTAAAACAATATATAATAATCCAGCTCCTATTACAAAAATATACTTATTTCCTTGAAGTTCCAATACTGTTGCTAGTAACAATAAGATAGAAATAAAAATAGATAGAGATAAATACTTCATTTTTACAAATCTATATGCCTGAGTAGCAATTAGCCCACCAACGAAACCATAAACCATAAGTATACTACTATTAGCTGATGCATCAAAACCTAACTCAGAAATATAATTAGGTAATATCATAAAAATAGTATTTATCACAGATGTAATTACTACAGTAAATATAAATAGAAAAAACACATTTGAAGAATGGAGCATATTCCTAAAAACCATCATAATACTCTTAAATCTCTTAAATAATGTATTACTTTCATTTATTTGGCTGCTTTTATTAACTTTTTGTTCGTTAGTAAAAAAAATTATTATCATAGCAATTATTAAAAAGATAGATTGCATAATATATGGGATTTTATTATTAACCATAAATAAGTATCCACCAATTGCAGTTGCTAATCCGATGGTAATCGAGCTTATAAGTTGCATGTTTCCCCTTATTTGACCATATTTTTCTTCATCACCATCTTTTCTTATTCCCTCGTAAAATAATGCACTATCTGCACCACTAATTAAAGCATTTCCTACTCCTTCAAGGGCAAATGACAATATCAGTACTGAAAAAACAATCGATTTAGGACATGAAAAAGCAAAAATTGTTAATAAAGGCGTTAAAGACAAACTTAAGAGTCCAAACATTACAGTAATTTTATTTTTAAATAAATCACTTAAAATTCCACTAGGTATTTCAGAGAAAAATTGTGTAAACATAAATACGGATTCTAACAAAGTAAATTGAACTAAGCTAAATTTTAAAGTTCCTACAATAAAAAGAATATTTATTATTCTAGTGAATTTCATTTGAGTAAAAACAGTATATAGATAATATTTTTGTTTATATTTGACCATTTCTACTCCTCCCACATCGTATTTAAAATTTTACATATTTCAAAAAAATTATTTGTTTTAAATATTTCAAATACTTGTTGCATATTTATTTTATTTATAAATAAATCAAAATTGGTGCTTCCATTAATAGAGTTCAAATTATCAAAGATTCCTACTTTACCGGTTGGACTCCTATGCATTCTATTCTTACAGGTAATAGATGGCATATCCAAGTAATCTTCAAAAAATATATTGGGGGCAATACTTTTAGCCTTGTTTACAGCCTTAATTTGACTAAGTTCTTCCACAACTACTGTATATACTATATTTTTATCAAAATAATCAGATAAATAGATAGGAAAATAAGAACATATTGATCTTTTAAAGTTGAGTAATAATTCTTTAGTAAAAAGATTCTTCTTTGAGGGAACTAAATCATATAACCCTTTTAGTTCTACATCATTTAATTCTAGATTGCTTAAAATATTGTCAAGTATATTTACCCCTTTATCTCGACGAATAACTCTAATCGTTTTTTTGATTTTTTTACTTAAATTATTAAGAAAAAATTCGACCTGATCAATAAACTTTAACCATATTTCTGAATTAGCTGGTGACCTAAATTCAACTTCAATGGGTGTGTCAACATAGATACCAATTGGCAGTGGATACTCTAATGCAAAATTTATTGGCATTAATATATCATAATAAAAATTTATTCCCAAATTTTCTATCTTGCCCTGACATCTATCAATACAAGCGCCACCAACAACTAGACTCTTGTCCCGTTCTATTTGTTCTAAATCCAAAGAATTAAAAGCAATCATTTCACTTTTATTATATACAGGGCATCTTATGTTATTAATATTAACAATAGTTTCTAAATCCTTCTTGTACATTTTTTTAACCAATTTAAGTTTAAATTCGTTTTTGTTACTTGCTTCATCCATTATTTATAATATTTCCTTTATAAAATCAGCTACTTGTTTAGCTCCATTTTTAGCTACAGTTTCTGTATTTAATATACTGTCGGGCATACAATCAGCCGTAATTAATTTAATTTCATGACATACTTTATCATTATATTTATCAAATATATCTTTCACAATTTTTCTTGTTAATTCAACACCATAATCTTCTTCCAAGGAATTAGGAATATTGTACTCATCTCCAAATGATGAAATGGACAGATCTGTTCTTCCAAATTCTTTATATTTTTCAAGTAATAATGCTTGCGAATAATTAGATGGCAACAAGTAATGTACATTCAAACCCAACCGTCGTGATTCAAGGTAAAAAGTTAAGCCTGACGTGCTAAACACCTTATAAGCAATCTGAGATTCTTTCAAAAATAAATCATGCGTAAATATTTTAAAAACAACATTTTTTGTATATAATTTATTTTCAAACACTTTTTTTTGTCGTTTATTACAGGCTACCACTATTTTATATTTTTCCATAAGTTTTAATTTAAATAAAATTTTTAAGTACTGTTCTAAATAAAAAAAGCTAAATTTATCTTCCTTATTCGGAACATACACACCTGCAACATTTATCAATATTTCCTTTATTCTTTCATTGTTTTTTATTTTCAAATTCGATACATTAACTATTGGATCGATCTCTACCATATTTTTAGTTTTAAAACCAATACCAAATGATGGAAAAGCTCTTTGCATAAAATAAACCAAGCATTCATCTATACCAGCTATCGAATCCGGCCATAACCAATTCAAACTATCTACAAATATTTCCTTTGATCGAATATTATTCATAGATATGTCTTGCACATGAAAGTTCATAACATTTAAAATAAAATCATACTCTCTGGCAATACTCAGAAAACTTTCTTGAGATATAGCGTCGGTATCCTCATCAATATAAGCGATATTAATATCCAAACTTTGCTTTAAAAAACTTATTGCTTCATTGGATCCACAAAAGGTTATCGATACATTTGGTATAGTTTCTTCCAATTTTTTAATTATAGAGTATAATTTTGATACGGGTCCTAAACCAAAATTTGTAGTTACTGTCAATATTTTTTTCATAATAAATTCCTACTAAATTAAATTAAAAAAGCATCTATCTACTGCTATCCCACCATTTTGCACTGCAAAAAGTTTTAAATAATAACTTTGAAGTATCGTATTCTCCTTAAATTTAATATCTCCTTCTACTACCTTAACAATATTACTTTCTTTAAATTTTAACCGCTGTATTTGTAATTTTGTCACCACTGATTGTTCAATATAACTTGGTAATTGAATTCCAAAATATACATCACCTTTTTGCTCTGAAATAAATTCAATTTTATAGTGAATTGTCAAATCTTTTTTGTTATATTCATCACAAGTAAATTTTATTGTCGGCATATTAATCATAGCAGCGGATTTATCGCCACACCTATAACAATAACTAGCTCTAATTTTAAAAAATGATGAGATTTCAGGAACATATAGACAATGTGTCGCTAGCCCATCACATGAAAAACATTTTTCCTCATAGATACTCTTTGGGTCTATAGTGGATCTATAGGTATTAAACCCATCAAAATCATGTAAATTATCATTTTGATTTAAAAACATAATTTGCGCCATTCTTTTAGAAAACGGATTCACTCTATTAATCAGTTCATTTTCAAATTTAACCATGTCTTTTAATGTAGTACCGTTACGTCCCCTTTTAGTTAAGGGAGCATAATCAGAAAAAATTTTTTTGGCCATTCTTTTAATTGGATGATCATCATTTAGCATCATCGAGCTAGTATAATTTGATATTCTCGATAGAATATTACATGTTATAGACGTTAATCTATGGTTATTATTTATACTATTAGTAATTTCAACATTTACTTTTGGTAATCCAATGGTAATAATTGATATCATTGCCTGAATATCACTTAGACATTTATTTAATTCAAACCCTATATTATAATCATCAGAATGTTTAATTATCATACTTAATTCAGGTGAATCAGCAGATTGTACCGCAATTGATGCAATAATACTTTCCGCCCATCCATCTATTGCATCCAACACAATATTGAATTTTGAATCATATAAACGTGAATCATAAAATGGAAAGTTATTACAAGAAAGAAAAAATAATTGTTTTACTTTGATTTTATCAATAAGCACTGCCTTACTCTCATCTTTAAAAAAAGCCTGTCCTTCATGTCCAATTGATGGTGCAAATGGTATTTGTGCATCTACACTATCGTTCATGCCCGTTAAGGTATAATCATCCAAATTCAAATGATCTTCTTTGCCATGACCATGAAATACTAATTGTTTCCATTCATTACCCTCAAGGATTTTTCTAACGTTCTTACTTGCCAAGTCTTTATTATCAAAAAATTCTCGTTCATTATTAGAAAACCCAGAAAGATTTAATAATGAGAACATACCCTCTTTATTCCATGAAAAATAATCTTTTAAAAATTGTTTACCAATTAGCCAAGTTAATGAACTTAAATCTCTTCCTACCAAAAAATATACTTCTGTATTATGACTATAGCAATAGTTAATCATAGCCAATACTTTCTTTTGAGTGAAATCTTTATATAACCCTATTACAACAACAGTTTTACTTGTAAAGTTCAAATTCAATAATTTTTTTACGGTGATCCACTTATTACAAAAAAGGGATGATTTTTCATAAGGCAATACATCATTTGAAATGATAATTCCATAATCACTTTTAAATATATCTTGAATCTTGATATTGTTGCGACTCAAATCATAAATTTTTTTATTCAGGTCAGGCCTTCCATCTACAAAAAAAGGTATTTCACTAATATTATTATTATTTTTAAAAAAAGAAGTAAAATACTCATTTAAATCGCTATATTCCTTTATCTCACATTCCATTTTTATTCTTAGTTCCTTTCTTGAAAATAAATTGGTTATTATCAAATTATCATATATTCAATCTTGTGTAAATGAAATACTGTGGTAAAATTTTAATAGTATTAAAATAATGCAGTAAAATAAAAAAGTAAAAATAACAGTAGTAGGTATCGGCTATGTCGGTCTCAGTGCAGCATTACTCTTATCCCAATATAACAAAGTATATGCCTTAGACATATCACCAGAAAAAATATATAAATTAAATAAAAAAATATCCCCTTTAAAAGATACTTAGGAAAAATATTAGGCACCTTTCCGGGTGGCTTGTTGCCGGTATTCTTTGGATTGCAGACGACTTAGTTTCGGCTAAGAGCAAAATAAAATTTCTTTCATCGAACGATTCCAACTATAGGTATTCAGTTCAAATAGACGGCAAGGGCCACCCCTTAATAATTACCTATAATTTTTCTTACTTTTTTATGATCGAGACATGCTTTTCTTTCTCCTAATTGTCTGATATTGTGCCGAATGGACTGGTGAATTAGTGCTGGAATCCATTAAACCAAGACTTACTTCTACAAAAAGCAACACAACGGCGATCAAAATTATCTCCCAGCAACTCCGATGACGTTGGAACATTTTCAGTCCTCCTGTGTTAATTCAATTCGAACTTCATAATCTCCTTGTAAGTTCTTTAATGTACTTAGAGGGCTAGTAATAACCCCAATATTAACTTGTGCGCCATACTGTTCAGACTTTTTTCATCTTGAAAAAGGGAGGTCAAATAAGGAGCATTAATAGCATAATCAATATCCCCGTTTAACCAACCATAATTGATTTGCTGTACTTGGTAAGGTAATTTTATGGACAACCCCACAAAAGCCATGACTATAACGTCGCATCTTAATCATATAATGGAGCCTAGGATTAGAGCCCGTGCAGTTTTATTATTATTCAGCAATCCATTAACCACTGTCGCCCCAAAATAAATTCGGATCGGTGTTCCTTGTTTGAGAATTTGGGTTGACTGATTAGAATTAGCCGTTTATATCTGGGCCCCTATTTGCGCGACTTGCTTGGGTGAATCCTTTTAACAGTCTCTGAAGAAGCTGCAATTGGCTTCTTTGGGGCTGCAGGTTCCACAAGCAGCCAGTTCAACTACTAAAAAGAAACTTAAAACAATTTCGGGTCTAAACTTTCTAGTATTGATGAGTCAAATCAATACTAGTTTTTTGTTTTTTGGCACACAAAGAGGACATTACCGTCCCCATCTGCTATGCTATCAAAGCGAGCTTTCAATAATGTCCCTTAACAGTCAGTTTATCTTAATTCTCTTCGAAATTAAAAACCCAAATATTATCATTGATCAAATTACCGAACAGATTCTTTACCGAAGTCCTCAAAAATGGCGGGTGCAGGCCATTCAGGCCCATTTAACTTATCCTATTGAACTCTGTCCTCATTGTCACTTAACTAAGTTGGTCAAGAATGGTTTTTGAGAAACGACGATTCGTTTAACAGCGATTAATGGTTAACCGGAATTTCAGCCTCTTCAGTCCAAAGAATTTTATATTTGAGTCAGCGGGCGCTGATCGAATCTTACCAATTACCCCCAGTACTTTGTTTTGATGAGTTTCGTTTCGTAAAGTCTGGTTTTTCCTTTATTTGTTTAGATGCCCAAACTCATAAGCTGCCGGCCCTCTTGCCCGACCGGCTCACTAAGCATATTGTAGATTATTTCATTGGTCACTATTCCTTACGTGAACGCCAAAAAGTCAAATTTGTTTCTCTCGATCTTAACTGCCAGTATCAGCACTTCATCCAGAGAATTTTTCTCAATGTCCAAATTGTCATTGATCGCTTTCACATCGTTCAACTAGCTGGTCGAGCTCTGGGATCAAGCCCGACTCCAGATCCTGCACACGATTAACAACCACCATGCGCGAACTTATAAAATTCTCAAATCACAATGGCGGACTTTCCACCAAGCTGAAAGTAAACTAGCTGGACAATGACCCAAGTTTCGCAAGGATCTTAACGAATATATCACCGATCCCGATTTACTCACGCTAGTTTGGACTAGTTATCCAGAATTTCAAAAGGTTTATCTGGCTTATCAGACAATCCATGAAGCCCTTAAAATGGGAGAACCTAGATCTGTACACGAGTTTTTAACCAACTATTGTCCCCAATAATCCGATAGACCAAGTCATCTTAACCTTAAAACATAACTTACAAGGAGTCAAAAATGCCCGTCGTTATCGCTATTCCAACGGTCCTTTAGAAGGAGTGATTCGAAAAATCAAGGTTCTAAAACGCTCCTGTTATATTTTTCATCGTTTAGATCATCTCTTTATTCGAATTAAACTAATTCAAGCTTAAAGCAAAAATGAGCCCTACATTTCTGTAAGACTCATTTATAGCCATCAATATGATTTGACTTAGACCTGTAAACTAGATGACACTTACAATTCCATCTAGTATTTGCTAAGCGGTTAGTATCCTGTTTCAAGACTAAAAAAATTCCTTTCGATTTAGTTATGGTTGATAGCCAAAAACTATTGTACCGAAAGAAAGTTTTTCACACTAAAGCTGTTTTGTCCCCCACAAGTAAAACTTGTGGTTCATTCAATCGTATTAACAGAAAATAACTTGCAGAAAGAAAAATTATTCTGCGAACTGTTGTTAAATGGAGACTTATTCACAGCCTCTTTAAATTACCAAGCATAGGCTTGGGGAGCTGGGCCACCCGGTCCTGGCCAAATTTTATCTAATCTTTGGAGAACGTCCGGCGATAATTGGACGTCCAAAGCATGTAAACTCTTATCTAATTGTTCCACAGTTCGCGGACCAGTAATTGGAGCAGTAACTACCGGATTTTGTAAAAGCCAAGCTAAGGCCACCACCGAAGGTTCCTCCCCAATCTGCCGACAAAGATCCTGATACTCAGCTAATTGTTGCTGATGTACTTGAATTTGCCCTTCCAAATCAGCGGTTCGCCGCCGCCCATGACTTGATTGATCAAAGTTTCCCGCTAAAAGTCCCATGCCAATCGGACTCCAAACAATTAAACCAATTTGGTAATAGCGTAAAGCCGGAATCACCTCTAACTCTAAAGCCCGATTACTTAAATTATAGAGACTTTGTTCAGAAGCCAAGCCCAACAAATGGCGTTCTTCAGCCTCTTTTTGGGCCGTAGCGATATTCCAACCGGCGAAATTACTACTTCCGACATAAATAATTTGACCGGATTGTTGTAATTGCGTCATCGTTGACCAAATCTCGGCCCAAGAAGTTTGCGAATCGATATGATGCATCTGATATAAATCAATATGATCCGTTTGTAAGCGCCGCAAACTGGCGGCAACAGCCTGACGCAAATGATAAGCTGAAAGTCCGCGGTCGTTAACGCCTAAACCCATGGGTTGATAACCCTTAGTGGCTAAAACGATTCGTTGACGATTGCCAGTTTTCTGTAGCCAACGACCGACAATTTCTTCAGACTTTCCAAAGCCCTGTTTCATGTCTGGACTTTGAGGACCGCCATAAACATCCGCTGTATCAAAGGTATTAATCCCGGCCTCTAAAGCCCGATCCATGATTGCAAAAGCAGTCTTCTCATCGGTCAATTCACCAAAATTCATGGTTCCTAAAATCAAACGACTAACTTTCAGACCAGTATGGCCCAATCTTTTATATTCCATTACGCCCTCCTCCAGAAAACAAAGTTTCAATCTGCGTTCTCTTGGAACTTTCCTAAATTTCTACTTTGAGAATATAACTTTTCTTGATATATGTATAATACTTATATTTCATAGCTAACTATTCATAATTTGAATATCAAAAATCTACCTTGGTTAAAGGCAAAGCTAACTTGCTTCCCCCTGCGACTAGTCGTAAAATACAGGCAATTCTTAATCAAGGAGGAACTTCATGGAGCTAATTTTTTTACGTTCTGCCCAAGTTCAAGACTTAGATCGGATTGGCCAATTATTCCAAGAAGGACAAAGAGTCCTTGCCCAAGAACAAATTCCCCAGTGGCAAGACGGCTACCCCCAAAAAAGTGACGCCGACCGCGATTATCAACAGGGACAACTCTACGTCTTAACTACGCCACATAAGGTTTTGGGGACTGCCACTCTAACTACCACTCCCGATCCTAATTACCAACAAATTTTTGCAGGCCAATGGCTACCCTCGACGGGAAATTACGCAACCATTCATCGAATCACCATCGATTCCCACTATCACGGTCAACATTTGGGAGACTTCTTTTTTAGCAATTTAATTAGTCAAGCTTATCAGCAGGGGCAGCGAGAATTAAGAATTGATACGCATGCCCAAAATCAGCGAATGCAGCACCTAATTACTAAGTGGGGCTTTGAAAAAAGAGGAATTGTTTATCTTGACCACAATCCGCAAGATCAGCGTTTAGCCTATCAGCTTTTCTTACAAAATTAAAAATCGCTTTCTGGAGTCAATCTCAATAGGATTGTTTCAAAAGGCGATTTTTTAATATTTTATTCTAGTAGGAGTGAATATTTAGTATAGGAATGCTTTTCTGGTACTAGAAAACTAAAACGAGCCTGTCGGTCACGCCCCGCAAAATCATCTTGAGATCCCACAAATTTCAAAGTATAGGGTTGGGGACTGTGTAAGAGATTTTCTAATCCATGAATTCTCTGTTTATTTTTATCAAATACATGCTCTGTAGCTGTACTAAAACGATAAGGAAAAACACACCACATATTTTCTAAAAAGTTACGATGTCCGCGTATTTGACCATAAGCTGTCTGGTCATTCTGATGTAAACTTAGGCGGATTGTCACTCGGACTTTATCCTGATCAGTTCTTAAATTAGCTTGTTCCACTTTAAATTTGACATTTTTAGCTTGGACCCAATCTCCGGCTTTAAAAAAGACTTCCCGAGTCACCCCTAATTGTTGTGGGGCTCGATTAACTTCTCGGTAGCGCCAGTAAATTCCCAATCCAGCAACCAACAAAACAATTCCCAGCGCTCCGACCCAAAGTTTATTTTTCATAGACTACCGTTCCTGTCTGCACTCTAAATCTCTGTGTCGCAACCTGTTCGATAAAATCACGATCATGAGAAGCAATCACAAAGGTAGTTCCTTGTTGATGATAGTCTTGGATAATCTGAACTAACTTAGTGATACTTTCTTGATCCAAAGCGTTAGTCGGTTCATCTAAAACAATCAAAGGATTTTGCCCCAATAGTGCTTGGGCAATCCCCAATTTCTGTTTCATTCCCAGCGAAAATTTTCGAACTTTTTGTTTTGGAAAACGATTTAAGTCAAAATAAGCCAATAATTCTGTGATTTGTTGTGGGTCAATTTCTGGGTCTAATTTAGTCAAGAGTTCCAAATTTTTACTTGCCGTAAAATCCGTAATCAAACTAGGATTTTCAATTAAAATTCCGGCTTTAATCGGGTAGGCCGCAGCTGGAGTTACCAATTGTTCAGCCACTTTGACGGTTCCTTGAACTGTAATTAATCCTAAAATAGCTCTTAAAATTAAAGTTTTTCCCGATCCATTAATTCCTTCCAAGGTCGCGATTTCTCCTTGATTGACTACTAAAGAAACATCATGTAATAATTCTTGCCGCCCTGTTGTTTTTCTGACCTGTTGTAACTCAATTAAAGTCATCTAGCTCACCCCTCAATTGATTTTATTTTTTAAATTTTCTGCTAAATAATACAAAACAATAAAGAATATTGTTGTTACCAATAATTGCCCTAGAGCTAGCCACTCTTGTCCTGCCGAAATCCTGACCAGCATCAGCTTGTTTAATGGATTAAATTTAAGAGCACTATACGCAGTAATGACTAACCAGCTTAAAGGAATGGCCAAGGCTAAAGCACCATTTAAATTTTCCAAAGTCACTTGGAGAAATAATAAAATCAAAATTCCTAAATAACTACTAGCCCAACATCCCCAGAGAGCCTCTTGGCCAGACCAAGAACCAAAGTTAATACTTGTCAATTGAAAACAAGAGCTGGCCGCTCCTAAAGCTAAAAAGATCAAACCACTATAGACTAAAGCCAAGCAGCCGAGCAACAAAACATTAACATGGAGAAAGTCTGACGGTTTAAATTGGAGACCTCGTAGATGCTGGGTTCGGCGATGCCATAATTGTTTAAAAGCATCCAAAACTATTAAGGTTGGAATTACAAAAAAGACAAACCACCAAACCGGTAATTGTAGCTGTTGCGGATCCGTTCCATTAAATAAAAGACCATAACCCGAAAGATTAGGATTTCCCCGCAGCTGAAAGCTTAAAATAATCACAGCCACGAGCATTAACCCTAGCCAGCCCCAAAAACGAGCCTTAATAATTTGATATAAATAGATTAATTGTTGTTCTAGCAAACGTCCCATCAAAAATCTCTTTTCATAATAATTCGGCGCAGAAGTATGACGAGAAACACGGCACTTCCTAGAAATAAAAGTAAGAACCAAAAAACATCCCTAACTGATAAACGGATAAAACCGTATAAAAAAGTTGGCTGATGGTTGACGGATAAGAAAAAGTCTCCACAATTTAAGAAAAAAGGTCCCATAAAAGCCAGGAATTTATTCATCGTTAAAAAATAAACAACCTGAGTTAATAAAAGATAAATCAAACCAGCTAGACCTAAATACAACCAGCGCAACATGATTTCTAAAAAATAGCTTTGAAAAATCTTTCCCCCACCAGTAAAAAAGATAATTCCCAAATCTCCCATAATCCAGAGGATTGCAAAAAATAGGATCACCATCAGCGAGCGATAAACTGCTTGGATTACTAAGACAGTTTTCGTACGGAGGCAAAATATATCGGCCAAGTGAACTTGCGTCAGCGCTAGAATCTGAATTAAAAGGACAGGTATTAAACCAATGCAGATTGAAAAACGAGGGAATAAAGTATTAACTAAAGTCGGTAAAGAAATCGATTCCAACTTGAGTAAAGAAATTGCACTTAAACTAAGTACAAAAATTAAGCTGCCGTTTACTAAATAAACCTTTCCCCAAGATCGACTCAAGAGCTTCTGTTGCCGCCAAACTCTAAAGATCAAACCGCCGGCCACCTTTCCAGAATAAAATTCCACAGCAGACAAGCATGATTAAAGTAGCTGAAAAACTGGCTTCAAGGCTAACATTGGTCATCGGCGACAATTCATGTAAAAAATCAGCCGGTGAATAACTAACTAAATTAGGTAACCTAATTAAATTATTCAAAACAAAGACGGCAATCTGCACGATTAAACTGGCACTGAAAGCCACAAAACGATTTTTAATCCACAAGGATAAACCACTAACGAATACTGCAAAAAGACCGCCCCATAAAGAAGCAAACAGTAGATAGAAAAAGGCATGAAAAAAGGCGTGACTATAGTAATAAGGAGCAAACATCGTCGTCAAATTAGTCAGCAAAATATTAATATTTAAAAGATTATCCGGTTGGATATTGGGTAAAAACAAAAAATAAGTTATAAAATTCAACACTAATGGTAAAAGAATTACTAAAAAGCCAGTAATAAAAGCCAAAGAAAAATAATTTACCAAGATTTTTCTTTGGGACCAGTGTAATCTAAGCTGATTTAACAGACCACGATCGTGATCAGCTTTAAGTAAAATTCCAGCCGGTAAACTAGCAATCAAGGGCAGCAGCAAAAAGAAAATAATCGGGGAAAAGTTAAATGGATCAACCGCTAGCCAACGAGTATAAGGCGATTCAATCGCTGGAATGGGGTTTCGTAACTGAAGCAACTGACATCCAGCTAAGACCAATCCCAAAATAATTGCTAAAAATAAACTCTTTTTAGGCAAGCGTAACCACATAAATTTCAAATTATTAACCTCCGTATATCTTTATATCTTTAAATTACCAAAAATTTAAGGTCCTCACTTTCTCAATAAAAATTGGCTTATTTTTAAACTCCAAGAGCAAGTTAAGTATACCGGATTACTCTAATAATCTCCAAATAAATTTAATTAATACTTGCTTTTAGATAGTCTTTTATAAGACAAACTAAATTTGTAGCTTCATCCAGCAAATCTCCGGCAAAATAAAAAAGAGAAGGCCGAATTAAACGACTTTCTCGAAATCAATAATCTTTTCTTTTTAAAAGACCCAACTTGAATTACCTTGACGCCGTTGGGACCAAACTAAAATTCCGTAGCCCACAATTGTAAAACCAACAAAAATTAGAATACTAGTCCACTCTATTCCCGTGGCACTTCCAGAACTAAAGTACAAGGAATGCATGTTGAACATTTCATTGCTGGCATTAATTAAAGCATGAAGAATAATCGGAATGAATAGATTCTGGGTCACTTCATAAATGCTGGCGAATAAAACTCCTAAACCAATTGTATAAACTAATTGATTAGTCGTATCCCAAAAGGATTGATTCATAAAGTTCAAGCTGTGTAAGGCACTAAATAAAAGACTGGAAACAATAACACTTTTGACGATTGAATTTTGTTCAAACCAGGCCCGGCAAGCACCATAGACACCACCCCGCAACAAAACTTCTTCAAAAGAAGCCACGATTATCCCCGATAATAAAGCCAAAACGGCAGCTTTAAAAATCAGACTAGTCGACATTGTGGTTCTGAGGGCCTTCCAGACGATTTGATCGCCCGAACAATTAGCCAAAGTAACAATTAGGGCTGGCCAACCGAAAAAAAGTAGCCCTGACCAATTACGTCCCCGAAAGTTGATTTTTATGTGTAACCAAAAGCGGTTCAAGATTAAAAAGAGAATTAATAAGATCGGTTGCACTAGATTGATACTCAAAACACCCAAAAGTTGGTTGGATGAACCATTATTAATACCAACATTAAAGGGATATTCGACTTGAAGACTAAGGTAAAAATAAGCCAAAATAAAAATAATTTTGAGCACTTGTTTAAGTTTTGAATTCATTTCTTTCCCTCCTCTTAGTTAAATGATAATAACTCTTCTTGGGAGGGTCAAACAAACTGCCCGTTCTAATTATAAAAGCGTTCGTGACCCCTAATTTGACACAAGTAATGGGCCTGTTCAGGATCTGTTGCTTTGAGGTCTTGTTGTGAACCATCAGTCACTAACTCTTGACGAAAAATCTGCTCATACTGTGCGACACTCAACTGGCGTCTTTGATCTAAGAAAGAAGTCACTAACCCGGGTTGCAAAGCTTGGCGAAATTCGGGCTGTAAACTACCAAGGAAAAGTTCGGCCACGGCGCCAGAACCATAACTAAAAAAGCCCAAACGATCGCCAGCTTGAAGAGTCGAATCTTGGTCAAGTAAGGATAGTAAGCCCAGATATAAAGAACCTGTATAAATATTTCCAACTCGTTGACCATAAAGAATACTTTTTTCAAAGCGGTCCAGCAGGCGCTGATAATCGGATTCCGGAATTTTATCTTCTAGGGTTCGCAAACCCTTGCGGCCCATTTTCGAAAAAGGAATATGGAATAATAAGGCCGCCAATCGGTTTTTTTCAACTAAACCTTGCTTTTGCGCTTTTTCCCATAAGTTAGTAAACATCTCCAAATAGACTTCTTCGGAATATTTACCCTTGGCCAAAGCATTAGTTGAATAATTTGGTCGCCAAAAATCCGCCACGCTTTGACTTTGATAGACACTTTCCGTTTCTAAAGCCAAAATTTGGGGGTCAGTGCTTACTAACATCGCGACTGCTCCCGCACCTTGGGTTACCTCACCCGCAGTTTCTAAGCCATAACGAGCAATGTCGCTAGCAATTACTAAAGCCTTCTGCTGGGGATGACTGGCAACAAAATCGCGGGCCAATTGCAAGCCGGCTGTAGCGCCATAACAGGCTTCTTTAATTTCTATCGCCCGAACCTGCTCGGTCAGTCCTAATAATTTGTGGACAAACAAAGCGGCAGCTTTGGACTGATCGACACCACTTTCTGTCGCCACAATCAGTAACCCAATCTGCCGGCGATCAGCCACGGTCAAAATTTGTTCAGCCGCGTTCGCGGCTAAAGCAACAATATCTTGATCTAATCCGGGAACCGCCATTTGCTTTTGACCAATTCCGATCAAAAACTTATTTGGATCTACCTGACGTGCTTGGGCTAACTCGCGCAAATCTAAATACTGATTTGGGGTTGCCATTCCCAATTTATCAATTCCAACTATCATCGTCTTCTCCTTAAATCTCTTCTGATTCTTGCCGTAATTTAGATAAAATTTCCTGGGTCCGAGCAAGATTAGCTTGTTTGGGTTCTTGCCGCAATTTAGCAACTACGGCATCAATCTCCGTAGCCTTCGCCCCAGCCATCATCGCTAAACTTTGAAATTGTAAATTCATATGGCCGGCTTGGATTCCTTGAGTCACTAAAGCTCGCAAGGCCGCTAAATTAGAAGCTAAACCTACCGCCGCGACAATTCCCATCAATTGTTGCGCCGTTGGCTTTTGGAGAATTTTTCGCACTAGTTGGGCCACTGGCAGCGTGGAGATTGCTCCTCCCAAACTTCCTAAAGGCAGATGTAAACTAATCTTCCCCTGCAAACCTTGATCAGTTAATTTCCAAGTGCTGAGAGCTCCTCCTTGATCAAGCCCTGCATAAATAGCGGCACTAACGCTGCGCGTATCATTTCCGGTGGCCAAGACTAAAGCCTCGATGCCATTCATGATTCCTTTATTGTGGGTCGCGGCCCGCACAGGGGAAACTTGCGCTAATTGACTAGCTGCGGCAATCCGCTGGGCAACTTCTAAACCAGTCATGGTTGCCGTTTGCAGTTCCTCTAACTTAACTTGAACTTGGGCTTGCGCTAACATCTGCGGCGCAGAATTGGATAAAATCGCCAACAAAAATTCTAGATCGGGAAGTTGCCGCTTTAAAACTTGAGCAACCGCTTCGACAATCGTATTGACAACATTGGCTCCCATCGCTTCTCCCGGATCAATGAGCAACTGAAATTCGACAAACTGCGGTAAATTTTGGACCGTGATTTGGCGAACGCCGCCCCCATGTTCCCACAAGCTCGGATGAGCCTGCCGAGCAACTTGGTAAAGTAAACTTTCTTGAGTTTGGAGAAATTCCTCGGCCTGGGCCAACTCCCCTTTAAAGACAATTTGTCCGATGATTCCCTCTCTTTGAACCTGGGTGTGAAAACCGCCGCTTCGGCTAATTCGCCCGGCAGCATTACTGGCCGCCGCAATAACCGAGGGTTCTTCAGTCGCCAAAGGAACTAAATATGCTTGACCATCAATCAGAAAATGATTGGCTAAACCCAACGGTAGGGGAAAAGAACCAATTTGATTTTCTACCAAATGACTAGCAATCTCTTCTGGTAAAGCGGGCGAACTTTGCAGAAGCTGGCGATCAGCGACCGTCAAGTAACCTTTTTCTTGCAGATAATCTAAGCGCTGGGCCGTAGTTAATTCATAAAACTTAGTCATTTACAAAGCCTCAACTTCCATCGCCACTGCTTGGCCACCACCAATACACAAAGCAGCAATTCCTCTTTGTTTTTTTTGTTGTTGAAGTTGATGAACCAAAGTAGTTAAAATCCGAGCTCCTGAGGCCCCTAAAGCGTGCCCTAAGGCTAAGGCTCCGCCGACTGGATTATAACAGTCTTCAGGAATGTCCAATTCCTTTAAAACGGTTAAAGCTTGGGCACTAAAAGCTTCATTAACTTCAAAAAGATCAATATCAGCTACCGTTTGTTTTTGTTTTTGTAATAGTTGGCGAATCGCTAAAACTGGGGTATAACCCATCAATTCCGGGCAATAGCCACTTTCTTGATAAGCTACCAAGCGGGCTAAGGGCTGCCAACCTTGACGCTGAGCATAGCTGGCCGTGGTTAAGAGAACTACCGCCGCGGCGTCACTCAAGGGCGAAGAATTGCCGGCCGTGACACTTCCTTCTGGCGAAAAAGCTGGGGGCAACTGGCTCAATCCAACAAGCGTGGTGCTGGGTCGTAAAGTTTCATCTTCCGATAATTCATTAATCGCCAAAATTTCCGCGCTAAAAGCTCCTTCTTTTTGAGCTTGGGCCGCCAGTTGTTGAGAACGCAGAGCGTAGGCATCTTGCTGCTGGCGCGTCCAGTGATATTTGGCTACCAGGTTTTCCGCCGTTTGGCCCATCGGATAACCTTGAAAAGCATCGTTGAGACCATCAATCCACAAGGAATCTTGAATCTGCTCTTGGGCAAAATTTTGCTTATCTAGACGTTCTACTAAGCCGGGAGCATGACTCATGCTTTCAACTCCTCCAGCCAAAACTACTTGGGCATCTCCCAATAGAAGAGCACTTTGGGCCAAACGAACGGCTTTTAAACCCGATCCACAGACTTGATTAATCGTTAAAGCTGTGCCATGCTGAGGCAATTGGGCCCGCAATTGAACTTGCCGAGCTAAATTCTGTTTATTTCCCGCGGCCAAAACATTCCCCAAAATGACCTGATCAATCTGGTCAGCGGCAATTTTATTCTGACTTAACGTTTGTTGAACCAACTTGGTCGTCATACTAAGCGCGGTCTCCGTTGCCAAACCGCCCCAAAACTTTCCGGTGGGGGTTCTTTGCGCTGCCACGACTACAACTTCTTCTACTTTCACAAAAATACTCCTCTAGGATTATTGATTATTAATAGGAGGTCATCAAATGAATGTTACCAACCTCTTAGTCTTACTACAAGATCTCCGGCCCAACACTCAGCTTTATTGGGCGGGAGAAAGTTCGAAAATTTTAGGAGTCTCCAGTATATCATTAGTTAAAACTAATGAAAATAATTACTTAGTTCTTAATGGAAAAACTCCTGCTCAAGCAACTCTCAAAGCTTGGGAACTCAAATTTCTTTTACAAACTTATCCGGCAACTTTAGCGCTCTATTTTAATACCCAAAAAGGCCACCAGCCAATCTTTGGAATTCGATTTGCTGATGGCGCTATCTACTTAAAATAAAGTTTTACTTATTTGACTTTTTTGTCAATTGAGCAGCCAAATCAATAATATATTTCTGTAACTCGTCTTTAACTTCGGGATGGGTCAAGCCATATTCAATACTGGTCTGCATATAACCAAATTTATTCCCCACATCGTAACGTTTACCCTTGAATTCATGGGCAAAAACTCGTTGCGTTTTGTTGAGGCGATCAATCGCATCAGTTAATTGAATTTCATTACCAGCTCCTGGCTTTTGAGTAGCTAACATATCAAAAATATTCGGGGTTAATAAGTAACGCCCGATAATTGCCAAGTTACTTGGAGCCTTATCAACAGCTGGCTTTTCAACAAAGTTCTTTACCCGATAGAGGCCAGGTTTTGCTTCGCCTTCTGGCGCAATGACTCCATATTTGGAAACTTCCTTCTTTGGCACTTGCATCACCGCCAAAGTAGAAGCATGAGTTTCTTTGTAATCATTAATTAACTGTTGGGTCAAAGGCACCTTATCAGTCATCAAATCATCGCCTAACATGACAACAAAAGGTTCGTCGCCGACGAAAGACTTGGCTAGACTGACAGCATCCCCCAAACCATTGGGATACGATTGACGGGTAAAGTACAAGTTAACTCCAATATTAGTGGTATCTTGAACTAGTTGGAGTAACCCATCTTTATGTTTCAGCTTCAAATTCTGTTCCAATTCAGGAGCGGAATCAAAATGATCTTCGATCGGACGTTTGCCCTTTCCGGTGATAATTAAGATATCTTCTATTCCAGAAGCTCGAGCTTCCTCCACAATAAATTGAATGGTTGGTTTATCCACGATCGGGAGCATTTCTTTAGCCATCGCCTTCGTGATGGGCAAAAAACGGGTCCCTAAACCAGCTGCAGGAATAACAGCCTTCCTTACTCTATCCATAATTGCACTTCCTCATTAATTAACTATTCAAACAGGCTAATTATACCATAGCTCCCCTTAAAGTAACCGCTCTTTTGAACGGCGGCGACGAATCCAACGGGAGTCTTGTTTAATCTGCCCGGTCCAAGCCTCGGTTACCGCGGCATTAATCGCTGAGCCAACTAAAAAAATCAGCCCGGCTAAGTTAAGCCAGATAATCAAGACAAAAAATAAACCTAAAGTTCCATAGGAATTCCAACGATTTCCAAAATAATGTAGATATAGGGTGAAACCTTGGACTAAAACAATAAATCCCGCCGTGGCGAACACGGCTCCTGGCCAAATATAACGCCATTTTTTACGCGAATTAGGCAGCAAGAGATAGGCCGTTGTTAACAAAGCCATTAGTCCTAATAAGGTGACTGGCCAGCGCCAACGAACAAATTGATTGATAATTGCTGGGGCCCAGCTAGCAACGGGCTTTAGCCAGTTTAAAATTTGTTGTCCCAAGATTAAGCTAACCATTCCGAATAACAAAATCACAATCGAAATCGCCGTAATAAAAATTGAAAAGACGCGCATTAAGATGAAATTGAGCCATGATTGTTGGGTATATAGCTTTTGATTATCAAAACCATAAACACTATTAACACTCCGTTGGAGAATATTGACTACTCCGGAGCTAGACCATAAAACCCCAAAAATCCCAAAAGATAAAACCCCACCACTAGTTTTAGTTAAAATCTTAACGACCAAGGGATTGATCCATTTTTGGAAAGGATCGGGAATCATAGTTTGTAAATAAGCCAAGACCGTCTGCACATCAATATGAAACCAAGGAATTAGACTCCCCACTAAGGACAAGAGCGGAAAAAAGGACAAGAGACTATAGTAGACAATCGCTTTGGAGGCCAAAGTAATATTGCCACTATTAATTTTTTTAATTACCGATTGAATCAACAACCAAACTTTTTGCGACCAAGGTAAAGAAGACAAGAATAAGGGAACTGCGGGTGGAAGAGACGTACTCGTTGTTTTAGCCATGAAGTCTAGAGATATTTTTGATCCGCGATCGGATCTTGGGAAGTTAAAATCTTCGGACCATCTTTGGTGATCGCAATTGTATGTTCATACTGAGCCGCGTCAGTACCATCGGCGGTCACAAAGTACTCCCACTCGTCCGGTGTCCATTTACTCTTAATTTCCCAAGTTCCCAAGGTAATCATTGGTTCAATGGTAATCGTCATTCCTTCTTTGAGCCGTAAGCCTTTTCCCGGTTCCCCATAGTGAGGAACATTAGGAGCTTCATGCATGGTTGGCTGGATTCCGTGACCAATCAAGTCCCGGACATCCCCCATCTTTTCTTGATCTTCAGTATAGTGTTGGATTGCATAGCCAATATCACCAAGACGATTGCCAACTTGCGCTTGATCGATTCCTAAGTACAGAGCCTTTTTAGTAACCTCCATTAAGTGCTGCCGTTCGGGAGAAATTTCCCCAACCGCGTAGGTCCAACAAGAGTCACTTTGGTAACCATCTAATTCAATCGTCATATCTACTGAAACAATATCGCCGGCTTTTAAAATAATATCCTTGCGCGGTTCGGCATGGGCAACTTCATCATTGACACAGACGCAAGTTGCATACTGATAACCTTCAAAGCCTTTTTCTGAAGGTGTCCCTCCGTGAGAAGTGATAAAGTGATCAGCAAAGTTCTCAATGTCCATTCCGGAAATTCCGGGCTTAATAACTTTGCGTAAACCTAAATGCGTCTGGGCTAATAAAGCGCCCGATCGCCGCATTCCTGCAATTTCTCGTTCTGATTTTAATGTAATCACGAATCTAACCTCAACTTTCTATACTGCTCATATTATAGCTCACTGTCTCCAGTCGTAAAATAGAATACAAATTAATTGTGTAATTTTGCTATAATGAAAACAATTATTCAAAGGATGAAGGAGAACATTGTGACTAAAGTAAAAATTGTTTACGCTAGTATGACCGGAAACGATGAAGACATGGCGGACATCTTAGCCGAAGACTTTGAAGATACCGGTTTTGAAGTCGACATTTCAGAAATTTCGCAAACGGAAGTTGAAGATTTTGCGGCAGTCGATTTATGTTTGGTAGTTAGTTACACTTATTCCGATGGCCTCGAGGGAAATATCCCTGATGAAGGTCTAGATTTCTATCACGATTTGGAAGATATCGATTTGACGGGAAAGATTTTTGGCGTTTGTGGTTCTGGAGATACTTTCTATCCTGACTTTTGTGTGGCGGTGGATCATTTTGCCCAACAACTAGCGCAAACCGGTGCCGTCCAAGGAGCCCCTTCCCTTAAGGTTGAACTTGCTCCCAGCCAAGATGATATTCAAAAACTTGATGCCTTTGCCCAACAATTAATTGATCGCATTCAAGGTTAACTTCTCGAAAAGAAAAAAACTTTTGGGATCTTCATCTCAAAAGTTTTTTTGATTGTTGTTAATAATGATCTCGGTCGGATTCGAACCGACGACCTACTGCTTAGGAAGCAGTTGCTCTCTCCAGCTGCGCTACGAGACCAAATAATTAGACCTTCTAGTCTAGTTATTAATTTTGCCACGAAACAAGACTCGAGGCAAGCTACTTTTTGGGAGAACGCCGAGACTTATTCTTAGTTGAGCTTTGGGACTTTACTGGCGCTCCTTTTTTCTGTGGGAACTTTGCAACGGCTTGTAACTTACCGGCCTGCAATTGAGCCCACTTGACGGTAATTGCTTGAGGCCGCAACAAAGTCTGTAATTGTCGGTAGTCGTGTTGATTCCCCAAGGTTATTACTTCTCCCGCCCGACCCATGCGTCCGGTTCGACCACTGCGATGGGTATAAGCCGTGGCTGTTTGGGGATTTTCCCAATTAATTACGGTTGTTAAATCGGGGATATCCATGCCTCGCGCCGCCACATCGGTCGTTAATAGCAGAGAAGTTTGATGTTGTCGCAAAGAGCGCAAAGCTTCCTCACGCCGCCTTTTGGGATCACTGGTATCCAAAACCATATAGTAGAGCTTTCGATAACGCAGATCAGCCGCCAACTGGTGCAGTTGCTTACTAGATTGACAAAAAACTAAGGTCCGTTTTTGTTTTCGATGAGCTAAACGCTGCAAAAGTTCAACTTTCTTCTTATTGGGAACTGCCAAAAAATAATGCTTGAGCCCCGCACGAAATTCTTGATCCCCACGCAAATCGAATTGCCCAATTTCCCGTCCAAAATATTGGGACAATTGGCTAAAAATCGCCGCCGAAGTAGCGGAAAAGAAATTCAACTGCACTTTTCGATCTAAACGGCTAATTAGAGCGCGGATAGGATCCATCTTTTCACTTAAAAGTTCATCGGCCTCATCAATCACGACTCCGGTAACTCGATTTAATTTTAATTTTCGCTGCTGGACTAAATCACTAACCCGACCTAAAGTCCCGACCACGATCTCTGGCTTAGTCTTTAATTGCGCGATTTGGCGCTTCAAGTTGGCGCCGCCAATAACCGCATAAATGCTTAATTGCGGGGCTAGTTGCCGCAAGACATCGCGCGTTTGGATTGCTAATTCTTGCGATGGTTCCAAAATCAACTTTTGAATTCCCTGTCCGGCTTCAACTTGTTGAATCAAAGGCATTCCAAAGGCTAGGGTTTTTCCTGAACCGGTGGGCGCCAAGGCCAGAAAAGACTGCTGATCCAAAAAAGGTTGATAAACCTGAGCTTGAATCGGGGTTAATTCGGAAAAATGAGCTTGCTTAAAGAAAGCCGCAAAATCAGTTGGTATTTTCATAAATTCCTCACTTTACTAATGGCCCTTGACGGGCGAATTTCTAATTAATCTCTACTTATAAGTTTCCGGCTTGGACATAACGGGCAAATTGACTAGGGGTTCCGTTAAAAACCGATAAATGATAACGTTGGGTAGAAGCCAAACTGGGAATCTTTCCTTGGGAATTATACTCCCAAAATAAAACTTTGCGATTTCGGAGCGGCTGAGGTCGCGAGCGCACCCACAAATAGGGTGTCGCCGATAAAATTGAAAAATCTTTCGTTTGCATTTGAATAATGACCGGACGATGATAATAATTTTCTAAACGTTGGGTAAAATCAACTAACCGCCGTTTCACTGTTGAAGTCCTAAGATTCGGTCGTTGCTGGCAATCAACTTGCACCATAATTGGCAAGTTGCCCAGACTTGTCCCCACCGTATCTTGAAAATTACGAAATTGCTGAGTCGGGGCCGACCAGAGACTAAAATAGTGATAAACTCCTACTGCTAGCCCCGAGCCTCGAATGCGCCAATAACTATCTTGAAAACGATCATCACTATAATTGGCCCCTTGAGTCACCTTTAAATAAACAAAACGAATCTGATGCTTTTGTAAGAGACCAAAGTCTTGATAGCCATCCTCTTGATTCAAGGTAACTCCTAGAACTGGATAATCCTGGCGATTGGGGCGACCCGAATTTTGCCAATAGTGAAAGAACAGCCCCCCACAAAAACAAAAGGTCAGTAGAATTAATATTAGCAAAAAGAAACGACCTTGTGTACTCTGATTTCGGGATCGACGGTAGCGATCTTCACGTTTTTCGTACATTAAAAACTACCCCATTTTTTCATTTTGCGTTATAATTCTTTAATGTTCTGTTTAAAATTCTAATTTCAAAAGTTAGGTAGGTTCCTTTATGACTACAAAACCCAAACAACTGGGAATTTTTACAATTTTGGCGACCGTTGTCGGAACTGTCATCGGCGGCGGCGCTTTTTTCAAAATCGCCAGCGTAACTGCTTTGACTGGCAGCCCCGGATTGACCCTCTTCGTCTGGTTCTTGGCGGGGGTGATTACGATGATGGCCGGTCTGACCGTGGCCGAATTAGCGGCCGCTTTTCCCCAAGCTGGAGGCCCCGTCCTCTATCTAGAAAAAATCTTTGGACCCCGCACTAGCTTTTTGTTGGGCTGGGCCTTGATTATTATCTATTATCCAGCAAACATGGCGGCCTTGGCAATTGTTTTCGCCCAACAGGCCCAACACCTTGGTTGGAACTTCGGCTTGTCACCTAGTATTTTGGCGGGAATCGTGGTCTTGACCATTATCCTAATCAACGCTTTAGGCTCTCAAGTCAGTGGAAAACTTCAGCAGATTACTTTAATTATTAAGCTAATCCCCATTTTTGCAATTATTTTGATGACGCTTTTTGCTCCCCAAAAGACACAATCGGTCTCCTTTTGGCCGCTCAGTCATGCCAGTGCTCCTAATTTCGCGGTCGCCTTAGGTCAAGGCTTGTTAGCTACCTTATTTGCCTATGATGGCTGGATCAGTATTGGGAACTTAGCCGGGGAAATGAAAAAGCCCGCCAAGCTTTTAACCCAAGCGATGATTGGGGGCGTGGGTCTAATCACCATCATTTACTTATTTCTAAATTGGAGTTTCTTAAAGTTACTCCCTTTTTCTCAAATTATGAATAATCCTAATACCGCCGCAATGAGCGCGGAAAAACTTTTTGGGGCCGGGGGCGGAAAATTAGTCACCTTTGGGATTCTAATTTCGGTTTACGGAGCAATCAATGGTTATTGCCTAACCGGTTCACGTTTGCCGCAAACTATGGGGGCTAAGAAACAAATCTTTGCAGCCAAATTCTTCGCCTACCAAAATCCCCACAGCTTTGCCCCCACACATAGTCTCTGGTTCGAAGGAGCAATTGCGCTCTTAATGATTGCCACAGGGTCTTTCGATAGCTTAACCGATATGTTGGTTTATATCTTTTGGATCTTTTCAATTCTTTTATTTATTGGGGTCTTTAAATTGCGAATCCAACAACCGGAACTCTTGCGTCCGTATAAGATTCTCTTCTATCCTTGGCCACCAGTCATTGCCCTGTTAGGGGGGATTTTCATCGTCGTGACCACGACCATCACTCAACCGCTCTTATCCCTGACGGGAATTGGCTTAACCTTGATTGGTCTCCCAATCTACTACGCTCAACAACGGTGGAATTAGTTTTCTATAAACTAAAAAAGATACCATCGCTACTCAAAGGTGAGTTGCAATGATGTCGCAGCAGTAAAACTTTTTAACTTTAGATCAAAAGAGCTAGTGGCCAACCTTAATTGCTGGGGCTGTAGTTGACGGTGAAGCTGGCCCATCTTGCAGAGTATAATGAAGCGTTGTCCGACAAGCGCCTAATTTAGTAACTCCCTTGGCAATTTCTGTCTGCAAAGAATCGGTCGGTAAATTAATTGAATAGTTGAGATTCTTCGGATCATACTTAAGAACCGGGGCTAATCCTTGGTAAATTGTCTGGGCCGTTCCCGTGTTCAGGGCCTGATTGTTCTTAGTTAAGATGGGCCAATTAGTCGAAGCTAACTGATTATCAGCTTTTTTCCGCCAAGGATCTGCTTGGGCTTGTAAGTTTATCTGTTTAGTTGCCCGATCCGCATCCGTTCGGGTATCCTCAATGGTAAAACTAAGGGGTTTTTGGAGAGGAACTTTACCAGCTTTATAGATACTCCAATTTTGAAATTGGAGTTGTTGGGGAACGGTAACGAAACGTAGACCACGATAGTAAGGCTCCCAAACGTAGGTGTGAATTCCACCAGGATTTTGCCCAGCATAACGCTTAGTCAGCTCATCCACTGTCATTGGACTGCCGATTAAATTACTTCTGTCAGAAATATCAGAATCATTTTTGATTTCTTGCCAGTTTTCTGAACGACTAATCTGGGGTGAATCAGCCTCAGGAAAACCCTGACTATCATTAGGGGCTGCTACTAAATTCGTATCACTACCATAAACCCCCATAAATTGAATATTAGGTCCCAGAACTAAGTGGGAGAGTTTCCTACACTGATTAAGCATGTAATTAATATTAGTTACCTTACTGGTGTTAAAAGAACTTAAATTCAAACTTGTTAAACTTGAACAACCAGCAAACATTGTACTCATATCGGTAACCTTGCTAGTATCAAATTTACTAACGTCTAAACTCAGTAAATCATGACAACCATAAAACATACCACTCATATTGGTTACCTGGGAGGTATCAAAATTACTAACATCCAAATTTGTTGAATGATAATTATAAAACATATAACTCATACTGCTGACCTGAGCCGTATCAAAATGACTAACATCCAAATTTGTTGAATGACAACCATAAAACATATAACTCATATTAGTTACTTGAGCCGTATCAAAACTACTAACGTCTAAACTTACTAAACAATTGACAAACATTCCCCCCATATCAGTCACATTAGCGGTATTAAAATGACTAACGTCTAAACTCGGTAAAATTTTACAACCAGCAAACATATAATTCATATCAGTGACCTTGATGGTATCAAAGTTGTTGACATATAAAACCGCTACCTTTGAACAACCAGCAAACATATAACTCATATCGGTGACCTTGCTGGTATCGAATTTGCTGACATCCAAAGCCGCTACTTTTGAACAACTAAAAAACATATAACTCATATTAGTGACCTTGGCGGTATTAAACTTACTAACATCTAAACTTGTTAAACTTCCACAATTATAAAATATCCTGTCCATATTAGTGACGCTATCCGTCCTAAAACCACTCAAATTTAAGTCCGTTAGCTTTGGAGGGACACCGGAAAATCCCATATCAAACATATGGCTCATATTAGTGACTTGGCTAGAATTCCAATTCGCCAACGATAAAGTGATTAAACCACGACAGCCTTGGAACATCCAACTCATGTCAGTCACATGGGAAACATCCCAATTGTTAAGTGCAACCTTTGTAAGTTTTTCATTACCTCTGACAAAGAACTAAGATCAGTCACTTGTCCCATCGTCCAACCATTTAGATCTAACTCTGTTAGTTGATTACAACCCGCAAAGAGTTCAGACAAGCTAATCGGCTGGCCAAAGTTCCAATTCTTAGCCGCAAGGGTGGTCATTTGGGCTGCGCCGGAAATTTCCGGGCTGCTTGGGCGCTGGCCTGGACCGGTTGGTTTAGGTTAAGGATACTACCCCCCAGAGAAATGAGTGAAAATGATAATATTATTTTAACTATTTTGAAGCTTAATCCTTGTCTTGACATTCTTTCTTCCCCTAGCAAGCAAATCGTAAGCATTAATTAATTTTCATTATACCATCTTCTGCTTCCTAAAAATCCCTAAAAAAGCAAGTCTATCCTAACCTTTTCTTACATTAAAAGTTATTTTTTGCTTTAATTTGAAACAATCATTCTCCTCTTAGCGTTTCCGATATTAGCTTTCAACTAACCATTAACTATTATTTGCCAAACCTTGGACACAAGCTATTAATAGCTTACTTCAAGATACAAAAACTTCCTTTCGATCTAGTTAGAGTTGATCTCAAAACTAAAATCCTGAAAGGAAGTCTTTTATATTAAAGTTATTGCGTGTTCCAGAAAGCTGTGGTCTTACTCGCGCAGCGTAAAAACAAAAAATCTCGATACTTTTAATGCTGCCTAAAAAATAAAATAAATTCAAGGATTAATTTACTTCTGTCAGCTTAAAACAATGATTAGAGTGCTACTAATTAATCAAAAAATCTGAGAGGGTATCATTTTTCCCATATTATATTTTGCAAGATTACGTGATTTATTTGTGCTATTTTAGTTTGTATCTCTGAATCACTTCTTGCAGCAAATTGCATAATTGCAAGATAATCCGTGGATTCAATCATGCCCTCATAGACCTTCCCAATTTTAAAATTAACTTCTAGGTTTTGAACCAAGGGTTTCAAAGCCGCTATATCAAATTTAAGTAATCTTCCAGTTTGAGGAAGTACCGTTAAAAAACCAGCCTCCAAGGTTGGTGCTTGGGGAACTAATTGGTAATCAAAACCAGCCTGTAATTTGTATGCAGCTTCATTCATAACTAATCCATACTTGCGTTCAATTGAATTAGTTATCATTAATCCTCCTGTACGACTTCCCATTTCGATAAAAAATGCCTGCCCTTGGGGATTGATAATAAATTCTAAATGAACGGTTCCACAATCTAAATAAGGGGGCGTTAGCAACTGCTTAGTGGCAGCCTTTAAAGTTTGAAAAGAAGATGAAGCTTCCGAAATTGTAAAGTCCGCCCGAGTACTGGCTGATTTACTTAAAGTGGTACTATCACCCAAGTCATTTAAGTATTTTGATACGGAAATAAACTGTAAATACCCTTGATTAACAATTCCATCAACATGATATAACTCGCCTTGAATAAAATCTTCTAAATCCATTTCACCATAACTCGCCAAGGCTTTAGCAACCGACACTGTATTTATATCAGCGCTGGTCTTTAAAACGAATATATCTTTCGATCCCGCCTGATCAACTGGTTTCAGTATTAAAGGAAAACCGTATTCATCAGCAAATCTTCTAATTTCTTCTATTGTAGTTACTCCAGTAAATGGAGGTACCTTTATCCCCTGCTTAATAGCTAATTGCTTCATCGTCAGCTTATCCCGAAACAAAGTTCCACTAAAATAATCTTGTCCCGGAATCTGTAAAAAATCACGTAATTTAGCTACTCTCAAAATATCAAACTCAGATAAAGTAATTAAGCGATCAAATGGTTGTTGAGCGTGTAAACGAAAGATAAGTTGGGCTAATTTTAAGTCGTTATCGTAATCTTTAAATACTATAACTTTTTTTAGCGAATCTCGCTCGTTAGCTGCCAACGGATAAGGTGTAATTAGTGTTACATCTGCCCCTTTGGGAGTCCATTGGTTAAATTGGGCTCGGGCTAAAGGAACTCGATTTATAATTCCAATTCTCATTTAGTCACCAACTTATTCGTAACAATTTTAAACTGTTGCAATACTGATTTACGTCTATCTTCCAACTTAAAATAGTCTGGATCACTAACAATAAAGTATCCCAAGCGTTTTTCTGAATCGCTAAAAGTCGTTACAGTATCACCAACGGCTACCGCCAATTGATGTGGATATTTTTTCAAAATATCTTCCCGTTTAATTTGAACAATTCGCCCCGGTTGGGCATCAAAGTAAGTCTGACTAGCGAATTTAATCGTCTTTTGCTCAAAGACCACGGATCTGTTAGCTAAAAGCTGGCAATATTTCCACAAGAAATCTTGCCCATAGGCTTCAGTAATTAAATCAACAATTCGATCCCCCGGTCTCCGACCTGCACATTCAACCAAATAGGCCTGGTTATTTGCTGTAACTAACCATTCGGCATGTAAAACAGCAGTCCCAATATCGGCCGCTTCAACTAAACAATTCATCATCCGATAAATATTCTGCTTTAAATTATCATTAACGATTGCGGGCACCAAGTGGCCTGACTCCACAAAGAAATCATTATGAAATTTAAACTTTTTCGTTATATTTTGAAAAACTACCTGACCATTATTTACCAAGTACTCACATGAATACTCTGAACCTGTAATCATTTCTTCAGCTATTAGTGAGACCTTTGGTTGAGATTTCTGACAAATTTCACGACTAGAAGAAAACTTTGCTTCTAGTTGTTCTGAACTAGTAATTTTAACCACCCCTAAGGACCCCGCGAGCCCTGTTGGCTTTAAGATCAGGGGACCATGCTGCTTAAAAAAGTGGCTTAATTGCGAAATTGAGTTAACCTCTTGATAAGCGGGCTGATTAAGCGGTAATGGTTGACAGAACTGTCTTAAAGCTGCTTTATTTCGAAAAATTTTAGTTCCCAAGTCACCTATTCTCGGTAAATTTAAAGCTTTGGCTAACTCATTTGCCAAGGTAACAGTGCGTTCAAATGCGGGAATTACGGCATCTACCGAAACTGTTGCCAACGCCTGTAAAACTTTAGCTATCGATTTAGTAGAATCGTGGCTAATTTCTATATAAGGCCCATTTTGAATCTCCGCAGGCATTGAAATTGAGTCTAGATAAGAAGACTCATCAACCACAATAATATTATTTTGGGAACTAACACTATACAACTTCCGTGCTACAACGACGCTTTTACCAACTAATACAAAATTCATGTTTTTACTCCTCTTTAAGCCTAATCCGTTTGAATTTAGGTAAACGGGCAATGATTACTAGTACAATAGCAACCAAGATAAGTATGAGGCCCAAACTCAAGAGCCCGGTTAATACTGAACGATCAATTAATTTCGAAAATAATGGAATCAGCGCAATCATTGATAATGAAACTAGTAAATCACGAAAGCCGGAAATTTTACCATGAATTGCCACGTTCAAATTTAATTGTAAACTCGTCTGAAATAGAGTAATTGATGTTCCATTAAATAACCCGATTACCCACATTACTACTAATGTTAGACCAACATTGTTTGCTTGTGATAAAACAGTAAAACCAAGTCCTTGGATAAAAAGTCCTATCCAAATCAAAGCCTTAAAACTCAAGTGTTGACTTAATCGATTAACCAACACAAAAGATAATACTGATCCCACCGCAAAACAGCCATCCATTATGCTCATCCAAGCGACGTTATGGAGGATTTTTACACTATATTTAATTTCCATTAGATTAACTACATTAACAGCTAGGTAATCAAAAATAGTAAAAATCAAGATAATGAGAATGGGCCATTGTCGCCATAAAGTTTCCAAAAATATTTTCCAATCAGTAATCAAGTTACTTGTTTTCGATTTTGGAATGATTTTTTCTTCATTAAGACTAATAATCTCAATCTGTGATGTACAAACTGCTGAAACAATAAAACTCAAAATATTTAATAAGAGCGCTCCAAAATACCACTTGTAATAAATAAATGGTGTAGCAATAGCAACTCCAATCAGCTGCCCCCCCTGATTTAAAGAACTTCGAACCGCGTTCAGAGATCCTAAGGCTAATCTTCCCCGTTTTATTTCAGAAACATTTTTGAAATTTGCGGCTCTAAAAAATGGCGCAGCTAAATTAATAAAGATCATAGCTAACAGTAGCGAAAGCAAGCGATATTCTGAATTAATTAATAATAAACTAGTCAGGACCGCAACGGCCTGGATTAAATCAGCAAAAATTGCGATATATTTAGAATTAAATTTATCAGCAATATGACCAGCAACTAAATTAAGAGTCCCAGCAATTACATTTTGGATGATAATTAACAGGCCAATCATAGATACCGAATTTGTTTGATCATAAATAATCTTACTGGTAATTAATGTAAAAACACCATTACCAATATTATTGATAAATGTACCCGATAAATAATAAAAAACACTTCGATTTAAATACTTAAAAATTGCTTCACGCATTAGACATTTTCCTTAACTGTTCTAACTAAATCTTTTGAAAATTCTCGTAGTTTATCCTGATCATCATCCTCAGGAAATAATTCAACCTTCACACTTTGGGCCCCTTTTGTGGCGCCTGTTTTTAATAGCCTTTTTTCAAAATTATCGACTGCTACACAAAAATCTTCATAAAAAGTGTCACCCGAACCACAAACCCCAAAAACTCTTCCCGGTAATTGAATACCCTCCAAATCTTCATATAGATCAAGTGCTGGTTCAGGAACCTCCCCATCATCATAAGTATAGGTGACAACAATAAGACAATCATTATCCTTAATATCAGTAACATCTGTAAAAGATAATTCTTGTGTCGTCACTTTAAGATCATCATTCTGGAGATTTTTTTGTAAGATACTTACTATTTCTTCATCATTGCCCGTCATGCTGGCATACGCAATCAATACTTTCACACTATTCCTCCACAATTTTTATTTCGAATTTATTTTCAATTCTTTCCAGAGCTGAGTCTAATTCGCCTAGGGATTTTCCCGTAACAATCATGGTTGCTGTATATAATGATGAATAATCTAGTGGCGGTAAAATAACCCTATCGCCCACCTCTTTCAGAGGCATAAAATTAATTACATTGGGATCTTCAAATATCCTTTGTAATCCACCAATTTTAACCACTCTGCCTTCTTTATTTGCCATAAAATCCTGATGGACCACCAGAGATTTTGGTGTTTTTGACCAATTCTCAAAGGCAATTTCAGCATCAATTGCCATACCTAAGGCATTTTTTATATTTTGTTCCACAAAAGAAATTCCAGAAGCGATTTTTACCAAATGGCTGGTTATGAACTCTCCCCCTGGTCGAGCAGCTATCTCAATTACTTTTAAACTGCCAGCATTAACTTTGCACTCCGCGTGAAAAGAACAACTAGTGATTCCCATACTCTTAATCGCCCGTTTGATATCTTGACGATAACCCTGTAAATTTACTGCTTCTTTTTGAGATGGTTCATACTCTAAGTATTCTGTTGAATATTTATCCGTCACAAATTTATCGGTCATTCCCGCAATAATAATTTCACCTGTTTTTGATGAAACGAAACCTTCGATCGATATTTCAGCGCCCGTCAAAAGTTCTTCATAAATATATTGATTAGGAAAATATTGATAAACTTTATCGGTCTGAACATTAGTCTCTTGTTTTAAGCGCTCCACCGCCTGCGGAATTTCAGATTTATTATTTAATTTAATAATCGATTTACTCCCCGATGCCCCTACCGGCTTTAAGACAGCTGGAAAGCCAATTTTCCTTACGGATTCATCTAAATCCTGAATACTTTTTACGGACTCATACTTAGGGCATAAATCGGGGTTGGTCTTAGAAATCGCCTCCCGCATCAACAACTTATTTCGAGCAATTTTACTTGCTTCAATTGTTGGTGCTGGAATGTGTAGTTTATCCGCAATTAGCGATACTAATTCAACGTCCTTATCTGCCCAAGTTAGCACACCATTAATTTCTTTTTTTTGAGCATACGCGACTACTTTCTTTAAAGCATTTTCCATATCATAAGTATCAGTCACTATATAATTTTCCGGGTCAATATAGCCATCGTCGATGTTAGGTACTTGATCCGTTAAAAGAACGACTTCAATACCTAATTTTTTAGCAGCATACAAGGGCTCCATCCGTTCCACTAGATGCGATCTTAAATTTACAAATAAAATTCTACTCATTTATTTAATCTTCCCTTCAGGTTATCAAACTGATCCGAATATAATTCTTTAGACATCTGCTCTAAAGAAAAGTCGTCGATTTTCATTTCTTCAACCAAATTCACTAAACTTTGGCAAAGGATTTGTAAATAATGAAGATATAAGAAAGATACCCTCAGATTGGACAATGAGAATTCTTCATCACCCTGTCTCATCAAACGGACATCCATTAGTGCCTGATACTCTTTATTATGAATTCGAATGGATCTTGGAATACGAATTGTATTATTAATTGACATTTTTACATGCCCTGCATGATGATATTTATCCAAATTGGCAATATCCGCCATGACCGCTGAAAAATAAAAGTCACGTTTATCCATCTTCAAATTTTCATTTAAAAAGTTAGCCGGCATATAATGCCAACTGTTGTAGAGCATCCTTGTGGTGACAGCCATGTTGATATTCGCAACCAACAGCTTAGGTAATTTAGCCAACATATTTTTTCCTGGAACAACGTAACAAAAATAATTTTTAGGATTTAAATCAATAATTTTTTGATATTCTTTAGCCTTATCCAAAGACAACAATTGACCAATATTACTAAAGAAGCGGGAAAAAGCCATATCAGAATGGGCCGCATCGGTTAACAAAAAAAGTTCTCCTTCTAACAACTTCAAAAAAGCAGCCCGTAAGTTTTGGATATTTTCTGCTAAATATTCTCTTATTCCCCGTATATAGGATTCATCATCATTGAATTTAATATTAAATCTTTGGCATAACATTTCTTGGAGCTTAGTTACTTCAATATTTGAGTCAGCTAACTTCAAAGCATCCAGATATGCTTCGCGCTTCTGTAAACTAATCCCGTTTATATCTCGATAAATAATCTTATTCTTCGATAGTATCTTAAATTCCCGATTTAAAACTTCAGTTTTTTCAAGCAAGGATAATGACGAAAAATCAGCGTCCATTTCAGCGACACCCATTTTTAAATATGTCTTATGCTTTTCAATTAAATATTTTTCTAGTTTCGTAATTGTGATTTGCTGACCATTAAATTCTTCCGCCCTGGTCTGCAACCCCGAAGAAAGAAGATAGTCAAGGAAACAGATAAAAATAATATCCTCTTTTGACCATTGCTCAAGCGCATGTGTTTTTAAAAAAGGAAATAGGAATTTATCTTGATCTCTTCGTCTTTTAGTAAAGAGGTTACTAAGGTAATCAAAATTTGAATACACCTTTTCATCTACGTAATAAATTATTGGTGCCATATGACTTAAATAAAATTCAATGTTATCAATGACGCTATTTAAATTGGTTTTAGCTTTTAAAAGATGCAGGGCCAATTTTCCTTCATCATCAATTCGCCGTGTAGAATCCTGGCAAATTTTTGTCCAATATTTTTTACTAAACTTGAATTTAGCAGCTAACTGATCATTTTTATCTAAAACAGCTTCGCCATCGCGCACCTCTATCTTATTATTGTGATGAAATATAAAAAGACTGATATCGTTCATTCCTGTTTTATTTTCAGACAATAGTTTGTAAATAGCCTTTTCTTTAAATCCCAAAGTCTTTAAGGCGTCTTCTTTCTTTAGTATTCCATCAAGTGTCAATAATCGGGAAAAAACAGCAAATGGATTCTCCTCCTGCTGCACGGCACTAATTACAGAAGCTACTAATGATTTATAATCCATCGTTATTTAATTCTCCCCTTAATTAAATTAATCAGATAATTTACATATAGTTTATATTGTATAAACTTATTTACACTTTATTTTCCAAACTAATTTAAAGTCCAAAATTTTCATATTCCGATCAACTATCAAAGATGGCTGATAAAATACTTTCCATTATTCAAGCTCAAGATACTCTGATCAAAGCTGCATTTACGCTCATTTTTCAACTTCTTAAGAATCAATCCTCTGTAATTTAATTAATAGTTTTTATTAAAATAACATTAAACTTATCAAGTTGTTAACCAGCTAACGTCCAAACCAATCATAGCCTCATTATTCACAACTTTACGCCTAATATTACTACTTGAGCTGAAAACTATTGCAGTTTTAAAAATTTAAAGATAGCTAATATTAGCATTAAATTAACGCGCCAATTTTAATGATTAAATAATTAAATTACCGTTTTATAATATATTGCACTTTTTATTTTGTCAACTATTTCGGTATTCAAATATAATAAAATCAATTAATAATATTAGATATATATTTATATAATATCCAATAATTTATTTAAATTAGGCAAATCAGTATCAAGAAAGGCCACCATTTTTTTATTAAGATTTATAGCTAACCACAGCCGCTAAAGTCAAGAATCCCAACGATACAGTCAGCAACAGCTTTTTCAAGAAAGACTTTTGACTAAAAAATTTTAACAGTCAAAAATTATCTCAACTTTTCTGCTACGTTTATCGAGCAGCCCCACTTACTTTATTCCTCCCAAAATAAAAATGAGCCTTGCATTTTTTGCAAGACTCACTTTTTCAATTCAATTAATTTTAAACTTCAACTGGAACAACCCAACCTTCAGGACCCGGACGGTCACCGAATTGAATTCCGGTTAAGATATCATATAACTTCCGAGTTACTGGACCAACCTCGGTCTCACTGTAGAAGACATGCATTTTGCCTTCATGCTCTAGACCACCAATTGGCGAGATAACAGCTGCTGTTCCACAAGCTCCTGCTTCTTTGAAGCGATCAAGGTCGTTGATATAAACATCACCTTGCTCGGTCTTCATGCCTAACTCATGCTCGGCGAGATAAAGCAGTGAGTACTTAGTGATACTTGGCAGGATAGAAGGTGACTTAGGAGTGACAAAGACATCATCTTGAGTAATCCCAAAGAAGTTAGCAGATCCCACTTCTTCAATCTTCTCATGATGGACTGGATCCAGATAAACACAGTCGGAAAATCCATGAGCATGGGCTTCTTCTCCTGGCATTAAGCTAGCAGCGTAGTTTCCACCGACCTTGCTTTGACCAGTTCCCTTATGGGCAGCCCGATCATATTCAGAAGTTGTAAAGTTCGTTGGGGTTAAGCCACCCTTGAAGTAGTTTCCTACTGGCATTGCAAAAATCCGAAAAATATATTCATCAGCTGGATGAACGCCGATGACTCCACCAACACCCATCATGATTGGGCGGACATATAAAGTTGCTCCATTACCGTAAGGAGGTACAAAACCAGCATTGGCTTTAACCACTTGCTTCACCGCATCTACAAACATTTCCGTCGGTACTTCTGGCATCAATAGCCGTTGACAACTCTTTTGCATTCGAACGGCATTGCGATCCGGCCGGAAAAGTTGAATTTGACCATTCTTCGTCCGGTAAGCTTTCATACCTTCGAAGTCTGATTGACCATAGTGCAAGACAGTGGAACCTTCGCTAATATGTAACGTACTGTCTTCTACCATGCCACTGTCTTGCCACTGACCGTCGCGATAGATGGCCTGATAGCGATACGGCAAATCCATGTAATCAAACCCTAAGTTATTAAAGTCGATTTCTGACGCGGTTACTTTAGTCATAATACCATGCTCCTTTTTAATTTTAAATTAATAAAATGATAGCATTTTATTAGATAATGTCAAGTTTTCCTATTAGTTATTTCATTCCAATATTTACGAGAGAATCCTATTCTAATCAGAATTAGACTTGCAAAAATAAAATTTTAAAATTATTTCCCCTTTCTTTTGTAATTAAAAAATGAAGAGGTTGGGACATAAATATTCTCATGTTTAGCCAATCCGAATAAACGTGTTCCATAAGTCAGACAAGTCCGCTCAAGATATGAACCCCCGCGGGAAAATGGTCACTTTCCTACGGAGGTTCGTTAACTATATGCCTTGTCTATCGGTTTATATCACATTCTCTTCATTTTTACTCCGAGAGTTTCTTGTTCCTATTTGAGCTTTTGGTTAACCTTTTCTACTTGGGACTTTAAAATAGACATCTTCAAAAACCAAACGACCAAATAAACGATGATAAAGGTGATGGTATAAGATATTAACCAATCCCACCGTAAAGGAAACCAACCAGCTAAGATTGCTAGGGGCGTGAAACCAAAGAAGGTCACTAGAAAATGCGTCTCTACTTGCTGTAATAAACTCCAATTATCTATCTTAAAAGCGCTTCGCCCCAAGTAAAAATCCACCCCATTAAGATCCAAAGAACGACCGAAGCAATGATTGCATCTAAAGGTGTGGCAAAATGATTCACGAAGATTGCTGAAGAAGGTCAATATTGTCCCTTCCCCACCAGGTAGGAAATACTAAAGAAATAAAGAAACCAATATTAATGCCAATTGATCCACCTACCATGAATTTCAAAACTGTTTTCGTTTTCATAAGTCTAATCTCTCCTTAATCTCTTGTACTTTTCCCCGGGAAATAGGAACTCGTTGTTGATTTTTTAAAAGCATATCGATCGTGCCGTTGTTATTAACCTCTAGATGATCCATTAACTGAAAATTAAAAGCTAGGTCTCGTCCAGCTACAATAAAATTCTGATTTAATTGCACGGCGACTTGATAAAAGCGCCCTTTAAATTCGGCTAATTGCAGCCAAACATGATCATCTTCTGTATAGACTTGATACAATTCATTCAAATTGATTGGTCTAATTTCCTGTTCTCGATAACCCCAAATATATTGGCTGTTATTTTCGATACTCGTAATTAATTGCTGCAATTCGGTGGTTAAAGTTTGAATATGAAAGCCAGCCCAATCTTCACTTAACTGCGAATCAATTTCTACTTCTACACGCATCTCATCACCTCCATGACCTTATTCTATGATAAAAAAATTTTTAATGAGTTCAAAAACAGTGAACGGTCAAATTCGATCGCTTAGTGATCAGATTTCCCAACTTGTAGGTCAAATACCGCTTGTCTTTTTCCTAGTAATCTAATATTCTTATTTTAATTTGAGGGGAAATCACCATTAGATAGGAGTGACAAAATGCACCCAAAATTACGCGGACTCTGCTTTGTAATCACCGGTGGGATTTTCTGGGGAGCTTCCGGAACGGTTGCCCAATACCTCTTTAGCCGTTATCATTTGGCCCCCCTGTGGCTAGTCGAAATCCGCCTCCTTTGTGCTGGTTTATTATTGCTCTTAACGGCCAGTTGCACTAATCCTCGGCAATTATTCACTATTTGGCGGCAAGCTACTCACCGGCGCCAACTTCTTTACTTTAGCTTTTGTGGCATGCTAACTTCCCAAGCTACTTACTTTTTAGCCATTAACTATGGTAATGCCCCCACGGCCACGGTTCTCCAATTTCTCGGACCTCTTTTTATTATTGCTTGGGTCACTTGGTCCCAACACCTATTACCCCGGCGAATTGATCTTTGGTGTGTCGCTCTCGCCTTAATTGGAACCTTTCTTTTGGTAACTAGTGGGAATTTAAAACAATTATCACTCACTCCGGCAGCCTTGTTTTGGGGATTAGTTGCCGGGATCGGGCAAGCCTGCTATACTTTACTTCCCCGTCAACTATTAAAAGAGTTTCCAGCGAGTATTGTTGTTGGCTGGGCAATGTTACTCGGAAGTCTCCCCTTTAGTTACTTACTTTTCACCCAGCCACTGCCCGCACCAAAACTTCCTCTCTGGGGAGGAATTGGCTTTATTATCGTTTTTGGAACCATGTTTTCTTATTGGCTCTACTTAAAAAGTCTACAAGATTTAAGCCCCGAAACCACGGGCATGTTGAGTTCTTTTGAACCTTTAACGGCGACAATTTTAGCCATTTTCTGTTTACAAACTCCTTTTTCCGGCATCCAACTTTTGGGTGGTGGCTTAATCTTGTCTACGACCTTCTTACAAGCCCTACCGGCTAAGAAGGCCTCAACTTAGATCTAGCAAAAAATCTTGACTAATCGTAGGAAAGAGGCTGGAACATAAGTATTCTCACATTTAGCAAATCTGAGTAAACATCTTCCATAAGCCAGACAAGTCCGCCCAAGACACAAAACCCCGTAGGAAAATGGTTACTTTCCTACGGGGTTTCCTTAGTTGTACTCCTTGTCTACCGGTTTATGTCACACTCTGGTTTACTTATATAAATTTTCTCGAAATTACTCTTTAAAGGCATAGCTAACTTCATCACTAATCCCACAAAGTTCGCTCATCTTACTAAGCAAGGCGACAATTTTATTTGCCGAAAAGTTAGTCTCAATCAACTCGCCGTTAGCCAATTTTTTGGGAGCTCGAAAATCAGTAAAAAGCGCCGTATTTAGAGCTGGATCTTGGCGGATCAACTGGTAGGTCGCACTATCATTTTCCCAAATATAATTTAAAAAGGTCAGTAGCATCTCGGTCCAAGACGTGATCCAATAGTCATTAGCCTGCATCGTTAAGCGGACCGGCTTGAGACCCGTGACACTTAATTCTTCACTGATCAGATGATCCCCACCCCAACTATCATCTTCAACAAACTTACTTAATTGGGGTCGGGGGAAAATCTGACAAAGTTCTTGGGCTAAGGTATCGGTCCGTTCCAAAATCGTCGCTTTATCCCAATGATCATAATTTTGGCCAACAGCTCGGGTCAAAGCAATATTTGATTGGGCATAATAATTTCTTTTTTCACTAAAAAGTTTGTTACTCATTTCTTGGTTATACTTGGTCAAAGTCAAATTTCCCAAGGTATCCCCGTAAATCTGGTTAATAGTTTCCGCTTGAGGTAACTGAATCCGCCAATCAGCAGATAACTGGCGCGGTAAGATATGTTCCACTTGGGCATCTTGAAAGTCAATGGTCTCTTTGGACTGCTCTTCTTCCAATAAAGTTAGGGTCAACTTGGCCCAACTCGTCCGCTTCTTATACAAAGGTAATTTCATCAAAGCATTACGAAATTCTCGATCTTGGGGAAAATCGCTATTTAAAACTTGCCGCTTGAGCTGATTCAATTCTTGGCTAAGATTTACCGGTTGCACCAAAGCTAAAACTAAGCGATTCAAATTATTACTGGGAATTCCACAGATCATTCGGCGGTACAATAAACTTTCCACGATTTGTCCCAATTCACAAACGGTCGTAATCGGCAATTGTTGCTGGTCTAGGAGCCGTAATAATTTCAAGAAATAAGGATAAACTACCTTCTTATCCATGATATTAATATGTTCAATGATGCGGTTCAAATCAGGAAAAGCAGTTTGCGCTTGGAGCAAAGAAGCATAATCTTGGGCAGCAACAAACAATTCTTGTAAGGCTTGCTCAGCAGTAAACTTTTGACTTTGATAATACTTCTTATACAAAGGATAGACTGCTTCCCGCTTAATCAGCTGTTGCGTTTGGACAATCAAATAATGGCGAATAAATTCCGTGAAAACTTGATTGGTAAACAATTGCTCAATTTTTGACCAATACTGCTGGTAAAGTTGCGCCTGCTGCTGCGAGTCTAAATTCATTAAAATAAAATTCCGAATCAAATCGGCTGCTGACAAAGATACTCCGGTTGAATTTAAACTTTCAAAAATCACTTGGGGATTTTCACCCTGACTGCCACTATCCAACTCAATATAAACCAAATTGAAATAATTCAAAGCCGCAAAAAGGTCGGCAACTGAAAGGGGGCTCGCAGCAATCAACTGTTGAAAGAGCTGATAATTGGCAATCACCTTGGAAGCTGCGGTCACCGGCGGTGTGTCGGGATCCATTACGGTCTCAAAAGCCGCGCGATCCTTAGCAACTGGAGCTAATTTCCAACCATTATCCAAGTAGCGATTTCGTAAAAAGCGATCTTCAATTTCGGCGGCTAAATCCTCAGGCGTCTCGGGATTAGTAGCCAAAGCCCGCAAAAGTAACAAACAACTGGTCAAACGCTGCTGACCATCAATAATAACTTCCACATGACTCATATTAGGACCCGATTCAGGAACATAGACCAGTGCTCCTAAAAAATGATCTTGTTGACTTTGAGCTGCCAAGGTTAAATCTTGGAATAACTGTCGACATTGTTCTTGGCCCCATTCATAGTTTCTTTGATAAACGGGAATTTTAAAAATTGTTTTACTCTGAGATAAAAAATCTACTAATTTCGTATTATCAGCTTTCATTCATGTGCTCCATTTTAATCAGTTTAGGCTGAATTTATAGATCTTATTCAATTTTAAACATCCCAAAGAACAAACGCCACTCTTGTTAGCAATTAATCAGCATAATTTTACTTTTGACAATAACGCTTTTTGCTGGGGAACACGAGGCTGAAACAAAGAAATAGTAATAAAAAGGATAACCAAAATTGATAGATTTGCGTATAAGCACGGGGCAGATGACTCAGCGACTTAATTTCTACTCCTTGTAAATTATTAGTCAACATTGAGAGGAAAACTGCTACTCCGAGGACCGAACCGATTTGTCGCAAAACCGCTAGCACACTCTGAGATGCTGTCAATAACTCTCCGGTCAAATTAGAAGCGGCTAAAACATTAACTGACCACAAATAATGCCAAATCCCTGACCACAGACTAAAGTAGCGCGGATAATTCGAAAATTGCTGAGAAGATCCAAGGTTCCTAGTAGATAATAATCTCCCACGAGAAAACTCCCACCGCCCAAAATTAAAAGGCGGGGACCAGGTTGATTAATCAATAAACTACCGAGACCTCCTAAACTAAAGACCGCTAACAACATTGGCAGCAAAACTAAAGCCGCCTGTAATTCAGACTGGGCTAATAGTCGAGTCAAGAAAGTCGGGCATCACTACCACCACCCCAATATAAAAGAATTATCCTAAAAGACCCACTACCGCTGAGCTAACAAAAGCCGGATTTCGAAAAAGTTGAAAATCAATCATCGGTTGCGAACTCTTTTTTTCAACTGTCCCAAAGATAAGCAAAAGTATGCGGCTCTCCCACAAACAACTTTCAGTCTTTAAAGAAGTCCAATGCCAAGCTTGTCCGTTGATCATTCTTAAAGTTAAAAGAAATAAACTGCCCATCGAAAACAAACTTCCCCAGTGGTATCAACTAATGAAATTGCCCGGCGGGCGGGTTTATCGATTGGCACTCTCTACGCCTACTACGACGATAAAAAAGCCATTCTCTTGGCCCTATTGCAACGCTACAATGATTCCTTTGAAATAATTTTCCAAAAATTAAATACTCCTGCTTCCCTTGATTTATTTCAGACCGCCCCGCGAGAATGGCTTTCTGGACTATTAGACTTACTTCTCAAACAGGAAAATCCTCAATTTCATCGGCAAATTGAAAGTTTAGGAAGCATGATCCCTGAAGTTCAACTAACTTTAAAAGTTCAAAAAGAAAAAATGCAAGAACTGACTTACAACTGTCTAACTAACTACTATGGTGATTCTCTGTCAGATAGAGTCCAAATTCGAGCGGGAGTTATTTTGTTATTTGATTTTATCACGGCCCTGGTAGATGAACTTCTTTATGGCCCAAAAGATCCGAAAATTAAAGCAACCATCGCACAACAAGGTTTAGATTTTCTCACTGCAATTATTCAGAATTGGCAAACTCCTTTTCAGCCAAACAAAAAGTCCAGCTAACAATTGCTAGTTGGACTAACATATTTACTTGAAAGATAACTAGTTCGGAATCTTCTGATCAAGGGCCTTTATGTTGGTCAAATACGGCTTGGGGCGGCAACCAAAGCCCCGAGCTCCACCTCCAAAATTTGGCTTCTACCGCGCAAAGTCTTGCGGTAACGATGGTTGACTGGGATATTCCTTTTTACAAACCTTATCCCCACTGGTTAATTTGGAACCTTCCGGTCCAAGATACGATTGCCGCCAATATTCCTCCCCAAGCGACAAAAACTCCTGCTAGCGGAGCTCTTCAAGGAATTGCTTATGGTAAACATCAATATCGGGATCCCAAAATTCCTTTTTATTTTCCTTGAATCCATCATTACCAATTTACAGTTTACGTCTTAGACAAATCTCTCAATTTAACTCCTAGGACCAAGTATCATTCTTTATTAATTGCTCTACAGCCTCACCTATTGCAAAAAGCAGCCATTACAAGCACTTTCCGTTATGCTGATCGAAAGGGTAGATGATTTAACCTTCTCCATTTTTAAATGAAGGGTACAAGGTCATTCCTCCATCAATAAACAAAGTAATTCCCGTGACGTAACTTGATTCTGCAGAAGCTAACCAAGCAGCCCCCGCAGCTACTTCTTCTGGTTTGCCTACCCGCTTCATGGGGATCATCGCCACGGTTTGCTGGTACTGCTTGGGATCGGCCAATTTTTCGGCATTAATCGGCGTAGAAATGGCGCCGGGACCCAAGGCATTGACCCGAATCTGATCAGCAGCATACTCCATCGCAATTGTTTGGGTAAATAATTTAACAGCCCCCTTAGCTGCTGCGTAGCTGGCAAAAGTTGGCCAAGGGATTTGCTCATGAACTGAAGATAAGTTAATAATATTTCCCGCTTGCTGATGGTCTCTAAAATACTGCAAAGCACTCCGCGCGCCCAAGAAGGTCCCTGTCTGATTGACGTCTAAGACTTTTTGCCAATCGGCTAAGGACACTTCATGGGTCGCTTGTTTAATTTCCAGACCAGCATTATTAACCCAAACATCTAAGCCGCCGAAGTGTTCTTGAGTGGCAGTCAAAAGTTTTTGATTTCCGGCTTCGGTACTAATATCCGCTTTCACCGCCACGGCTCGGCCACCAGAAGCCTCGATCTGATCGACTACTTTTTGGGCTGCTTCAGCTTGGCGATGGTAGTTAACGACAACTGCCATCTTTTCTTGACCAAAACGGCGGGCAATCGCACTGCCAATGCCTGTTGCTGCCCCCGTGACCACGGCAATTTTGTCCTGCAAATCTGCATACATTTTCTTAGCCTCTTTTATCTTTTTTCTTCAGAATACTCCCAAGTTAGGGACTAAAGGCAAGTACTTTGCTTACGCCGGAGATTTACTTAATTGTTAACCCCCGCTTCAGGCTCTTGAATAAGCCTAATTCTTCGGTCTGAAGAATTAAACCGGCATAAATTCGCCCAATATAAAGCACCATTAAGAATAGAGAAACTACTAATAAGGCTAAGGAGATTAGATTTTCACCGGTACTGGCCGTTTGATTGATAATTCGAATGGGCATGAAGAAAGAAGATAAGAAAGGAATATAGGATAAAATCTTCACGATTAGATTCTCAGGTTGTTGGCTCAAAATAATTGCCGCAAAAAAGCCAAACATCACTAAGTACATCGCTGGCTGGACCGCTTTATTAGCATCTTCGGGCCGGGTAACTAAGGCTCCGCAGAGGGCTGATAAAACAATATATATTAAGACGCCGAAAACTAAATAGACTAAATTCCAAGACCAGAAATTATGCACCACTTGATCAATCAAATGCTGGTTATCCCGAAATAGTCGCCGAAATTGTTGAATCTGGGGGATCAAATTATAAAGTAAATAGCCTCCCAAAATATAAACTGCGATTTGCGTTAAAATTACCCCCGCAATTCCCGCTAATTTTCCCAGGAAATATTTCATGGCCGTCGTGCTGGAAAAAATAATCTCCATAATTTTGGTTCCTTTTTCCGAGGCAATTTCTTGGGCGGTAATCGTACTGTAAATCAACAAAATCGTGTACATAATAAATAGGAGCACCATAAACGAGATCAGATTTAAATCTTTATTAACGGAATTTTTCATTTGTAAGCTTCGCTGTCTGAAGGTTGGTTGCTGGCGAATAGCTTGTAATTGAGCCGGAGTTAATTGGGCTTGTTGAAAATTATTCGCTAACTGAAATTTTTGGGCAAGCAGTAAATAAGTCTGTTTTTCCCGATTATCTAGCGGGTGTAAACTAGCGTACTGAAACTCAAATTTTCCTTTTTGTTCTTTAATTACTAAATAACCAGCGATCTTGTCTTTGCGCGCTGCTTGACGCGCCGCCGGAAGATTCTTATATTGGGAAGTAGTCGCAATCTTGGATTTCTTTAATTCTTGACGAACCGCTTGACGAATTTGGGGGTCAGAACTAAGGACACTGACTTTGGGATCAGGAGCAGCCATCTTTTCCGATAAATAACCGACACCTAAGGAAAGCAGAGTGATGAAGAAAGGTGCTAAAATCATCAAAACAAAGCTCCAGGATTTAATTTGCCGCCAATAAGTTTCTCCGGCAACCACCAATAACTTTTTCATGCTTCTACCTCCTGCTTAAAAATTTCGGTTAAAGTTGGCGGTTGTTGATAGAATCCTTTGAGAAATTGCCCTTGACTAACGGCTGCATAAATTTCCGGACCAAACTGGGGATCGTCAATAATTAATTTGTAATGATCTTGCTCGATTTCAACAGATAAGACATGTGGCAAAGCCTGTAATTGGGCTAAAGACCAAGAGGTCCGTAATAAAATACGCGTTTCGCCAAAACTTTCCCGGACCACTTGAATTGGCCCCTGCAACTTTAACTTTCCGCGATGAATTAAAGCCAGATCATCACAGAGACTTTCCACACTATTCATATTATGATCGGAGAAAATAATAGTTGCGCCACGCTTTTTTTCTGCCAAGATGGTCTTTCGTAAAATCTCAACATTAACTGGATCTAAGCCGCTAAAAGGTTCATCCAAAATAATCAGTTTTGGACGATGAATTAAAGTACAAATCAACTGAATTTTCTGTTGATTTCCTTTGGATAATTTGGAAATCTTATCGGTTGCTTTTCCTCTAACCTGAAGGCGTTCTAACCATCGTGGTAATTCTTCCTTTACTTTTTTGGCATTCATATTCTTCAGATTTGCTAAGTATTTAACCTGTTCATAGACGGTTAACTTGGTAATCAAACTCCGCTCTTCTGGTAAATAACCAATTTGATCGTAGGTCTTTTCCGTCAATGGTTGCTGATTCCAAGTGATCTGTCCCTCGTAAGTAATAAATTGCAAAATACTATGAAACAAAGTCGTCTTGCCGGCACCATTTTTCCCCAAGAGTCCCAAGATTCTCCCGGTCGGCGCCACCAAGCTAATATCATTCAAAACTTGATTCGCCCCAAAAGATTTCTTAAGCTAGCTGATCTCTAACATCCCATTACTGCCTCCACTCCAACATTCTAATTTGTCATAACTAAAACGCTCTCTTTAAACTTTAGCTAATAATATAATTAAAAAATCTTTTAAAGTCAACTTGCTTTAGAGTATCACTGGCAGTAAGTCTCTTTTGCTGATTTATTTTGATACTTACTAGTTATCTTCAAAGCTTCAACCATTTGTGCCGATTATCCATGGCTGTTTCTGAGTTTTTCAACAGTCAGTTCTGCCCGCCCCCTCTGAATAATAATATTTTTGAAAATCCTTCTGTTTACCAAAAAAAGGGGCCTTCTCTGCAGATAATGATTATCGCAATCAAATATCTGAAGAAAGCATCCCCTTTCAACAGGTTAAGATCGAAGATCTCACCTAGTGAGCATAATTAGTGTCCGTATTTTAATTTAATAAGTAAATTTTGCCTTTAAAGCTAGTCTCCACCAGCCAATCCATCCTAATGCTTACTTAGCAACTGTGACTAAAGATTTAATCGCTGTCCGTTGATCCATAGCCTCATAGGCCGCTTGAATATCATCTAGGGCAAATCGTTGGCTAAAGACCTTACCCGGATGAATTTCGCCTCGCAAAACAGCTGATAAAAGAACTTTTTGATCATCGGTCGTCACCGAGGCAATTCCGCCCCGCAGACCAGTATTTTGCCAGAATAAATTGTTGGTATTCATCTCAGCTTTTTGAGGAATTCCCACCCGACCGACAACCGCACCCGGACGAGCAACTTTAATTGCTGTTTCGACAGATAATTCCGTTCCAACGCACTCTAAAACGGCATCCACCCCGGCTCCTTGGGTTAGCTCTAAAACTTTTTTCACGGCGGCTTCACCCCGTTCCGAAACAAGATCAGTTGCCCCAAAATTAAGGGCTAACTTTTGGCGATCGGCATGGCGGCTCATCGCAATAATCTTTTGGGCTCCGAGTAACTTAGCCGCAATCACGCCGCATAAACCAACTGCCCCATCACCTAAAACGACAACCGTGTCGCCGGCTTTAACTTCCGCACTAGTTGCCGCATGATACCCGGTCGCCATGACATCTGCCAAAGTTACTAAAGAATTCAGCATCTCATCTGAATAATCTTCGGGCTGCCCCGGAATCTTAACTAGAGCCCAGTTGGCATTCGTAAAACGTAAATACTCCCCTTGATAACCTCCGTTGCTTCCAGCTTCTTGGTTACTACAATTACCATCAAAACCTGCCAAACAGGCCGCACAATGTCCACAACCATGGGTAAACGGGGCAATCACGAAATCACCGACTTGAACGTCCTTAACCGCGGATCCTTTTTCTTCCACAATTCCAATCGCCTCATGTCCTACTAAACTAGGAGCGGCACGTTCGGTCAGACCGCGAAACCACCAAAGATCCGATCCACAGACACTAGCGCGGACGATTTTGATAATTGCATCGGTTGGTTTTTGAAGCTTAGGTTTGGGAATATTTTGTACTTCAACTTTACCGGCTTTTAAAAAGACTGCTGCTTTCATAAAAAAACTCCTTAAATGATAACTAAAAACTTTTCAGTGTAATTCTTCTTAATCTTACTGCCCAGAGTTATCATAATCCTTAGTCCCAACTCCAAGGCAAGCTTTTAATTTACTAAATCCTCTGGATTAAAAGATTGCAATAACTCAGGTCGATATTTTTTGGCTTGCGGAGACTGCTTTAGCTGTTGCCATAAGTTGGCAGCAACTTGCAAACGTTGTTCAAACTGCCGGGTCTGAGGATCCGCGAAAAAATCCCGAACGAATTGATTCCACTGATAAGTTTGTTCCTCAGCTAGCTGACGCTTTTTTTCTGGATTTTTTTGTAAGTGGTCAGCTTGCTCTAACAACTGGCCCAAGGTCAGCGTACAATCATGATCACGTTCGGCCTGACGCTTAATCATCGCCATTTCTTTAGTAAATTTAAATTGCTTAACTTGAAAATAAGACCCTAAAAACTGGCGCAAAGCAGCGTTAAATTTTAACCCTGCGTCCACTACCGGTGTCTGCAAAGTAATCTGATCTGCAGTTAAAGAAGGTGCCGTCTGCTTAACTCTTTTTGCCCGAATTTTTCCTTGGGGAATTCCGGATAAATACTGTTCTAGATAACTATTTAATTCTGCCTTTGTCCCTGTAGTTGGCAAATGATATTGGCGACACAAAGTTTGGAGATCAGTCTTATAGTAATAATGTTTGCGAAAGTCAGTTCTGTCATCTTTACCCTCTTCTTTTTAGTTACCACTTGATTCAGCTTTCTAAAATCGGTATTCTAACTTTAGAAAGTAAAAACACAGTTTGGTTGGTAGTCCAAACATAGCCTAGCTATCAGTATCCTTCCCCCTCCTTGGGATGTCCTGCTTTCGGTAAAACTTGAAGGAGGGATTTTCCCATGGTAATTCAATCTTGTCTCACAATTGTCTTCGATGGTGCTTTTTATCAGGCTATTTTCGAACAGCAAACTGTAAAAACTTACTCCGTAGCCCGTATTTCTCTAGGACCAACAGCCCCCACAATGCCTGAGATTTGGCAATTAGTCAATCAGTCTTGGCGACGGTTAGCCTTTCAAACCGTTGTTAACGTACCCACAACTAAGTCCCGACATTTGAACCCCAAACGCCGCCAACGCCAAGTCCAAAAAGAACTGCGCTACCCTCGTTCTTCGACTCGCGCTCAAGTAGTTTTACAATAGCAGTACGAACAAAAAAAGACTAAAAAGCGCCAAGAAAGCCGGCAACAACGCCGATCTCGCCAAGCGATTAAGTTCCAGCAACATCAAGCTAAACGCCGCTCTAAACATCGCGGACACTGATCTGAAAAAGCCCTTTAAGTTGTTTTACACCTGACTTAGAGAGCTTTTTTAGTCCTCATTAGGAAGGAAGTTAAGAAAGCGCTGATTCCATATTTGCTCATAAAAATTAATTAACTGGGTTGCCTTAAAGTTGGGGCGATCAAAAGTCGAACTTGCTCCTCCAACCATCGATAATCGATAGCCCAAATCACGGGCCACCTTGATTGTCGTATCGACACAATATTCTGTTTGTGCTCCGCAAATTTCTAAATCGGTGACCCCTAACTGCTGGAGCAAATCCTGTAAACGGGTTTTATAAAAAGAATCAGCATGAATTTTATCAACTAAGGAATCTCCGAGACGATAGTCTAGTCCTTCTACTAACTGCCAAGCGGCACTCTGTTTGGGTAAATCAGCATCATGGTGTTGAATCCAAATAACTGCTTGTCCCAACTGGCGGTGATGATCAATATGTTGATTAACTAAGGCCAATAGTTGGGGAAAATGATCAATCAGCTGGGGTTGTTGACAAACACCTGCTTGAAGATCAATTACTAATAAAGCCTGCATCATTTTTTCCTTTCGCCTAAAATATCTTGTCGTCTAAGCTTATCCAATTGGACAATTAGCCCATTAACAAGGAACATTACTCCCGCAAAAATGATTAGATAGCAAACTAGTTGTCCCGGTTGGATTAAGTTGCCATCAGGAAAGTAGAGTTGAACTCCATAACCTTTTTCATAACTATCTTGGGCTCCTAAAGGAGCATTTTGAAAGACAGTTGTTAAAGAATCATGCATCATGATTTGTTTTAATAAAGCGTTGATTCCCGTAAGAGGAAACCAAGTAATTAGATTTTGGACTGACTTACCTAGAGAAGCCATGGGAATATAAACTCCCGCTAAAAAACCAATCACGGTTCCAATAATCGTACTAAAAGAGACAAACTGGGAGTTAGTTCGAATGAAATAAATAAAAGGATAAATCATTAATAAAGAAAGGGTAGTACCAGCAACAATTAAAATCAGTACCTCAAAAGTTTCCAGCCAGCCTAACCATAAGGCCGTACCGCCGATGAGGGCAACTGCACTGATAAGGTACAAAAGCAGGGTAATTAAAGAACCAATAATCACCGCTGCGATTAGGTAAGCTAGTTCAATTTGAAACGGACTCAATAAGGTCTGGCGAAAATCTTCATCCCGCTTATGCTGGCGATCATCAACCGAAATTCCGTAAGCCCCTAAAGTGCTCGACATACAAGTGATCGCCACTAGGCCAGAGACCAGCCAATAATTGACCATTTTCCAAGTCTCTGCAGAAACTGACTTCACTTGCATCGCCGCTTTAATCCCATCAACTTGCATCTGTGCCAAAAAAATCTTATATAAAAGCACCAAAATCAAAACCGATAACAAAGAAAGTAAAAAAGCCATTTTATCGCGTAAAAAAACTCGAATATCCCGTTTAATTAAAGCTAGCATTCACCGTCCCCCCTGTTCTTGCCGGACATGAAGTAAATTCAAATAAGAACGTTCTAAGGTCGCGTGGCTAACTTGAAAGTCAATAATCTCCGTGATGCTTTCTACCAAATTCAAAACAGCAATCATCTGGGTCGGCATCGCAGCCTCAACCTTAAATCGTGTTGGCGTCACCCAAGTTATAGGATAAACCGGAGCCAATTGTTCTTTTAATAGTGGCCGCGCCTTGGTCGTGGCCACTTCAATTTCTAACTCATTTTGGGAATAATGTTGGATAAACTTCTGCACGCTTCCGGTATAGTCAATTTGACCTTGTAATAAAACTACAATCTCATCACAATCGGTCATTTCCTCCAGATAATGGGAGACTAAAATTAAAGTCAAACTTTGTTCTTGGTGTAAGCGGGAAATAGCTTGCCACATTGTCAAGCGAGTTTGCGGATCTAACCCCGTCGTCGGTTCATCCAAAATTAAAAATTGGGGATGATTGATCAAGGCGCGAGCAATCTCACATTTTCTTTTTTGACCCCCAGATAAGGAGCCAAAACGCTGGTCAAAAGTTGCCTTTAAATCTAAGTATTGATCAATTTCCTGTAAACGTTGCTCAATTTCTGGACTCTTAAGTCCGTACATTTTCCCCCGAGTTTCCAAATTTTCTTGGACAGTTAATAAAGGATCCAGGCGATTATCTTGAAAAACAACTCCCAAATTTTGACGAATAGCCTTGGAACTTAAACTCTGATCCTTCGCGCGCCAAGTAAAATCCCCACTAGTTGGCGCTAAATTTCCCGTTAAAATATTAATTAAGGTTGATTTTCCCGCACCATTAGGCCAATTAGACCGTAAAACTTCCCTTCTCGAAAATTTAACGAGACTTGCTTCAATGATTGCTGCGTCCCATATTTTTTAGTTAAATTTTGAATTACGACTTCCATAATTAAACTTGTAACCCCCCTCTGTTTAATTTTTATTTAACTATTAATTAAACTTATTTTATATTTATTTCTCTTCCAAAAATTAATGTTTAAGAACCTTTTAATTATTAACATTTGTATTTTAACCCTAAAATAATTTAATCACAAGACTAAACCTATTAGCTTTTCTCCACAAAAAAAGCCTCAAACTGCGCTTAAAACCAGCTTCAGACTTAATTTTTGTTAACTATCCCCAGCGACAAATCAGCCACAAGACGAAGGTAATTCCGGTTCCTAATAAGAGATTATTTTTAAAAACGGCTTTAATATCTTCTCCCAAACTGGTCAAGGGACGTCGTTTAGTTGTCAATTGCTTTAAAATAAAAATTAGCCATTCCGTTAAATAAAGGGCCAAAACACTGCATAAAAACAGGCCCAAAGCTAGATGCGGTTTAACCCCCGTCTTCCACATAACCGGGGTGTTATTGCTCAACAGGGTTACACCAGCCAGTAAGGTTAAGAAATTATACAAGCCCACCCGATTAAAATTCAAGAAAACTAAGATCAATAACATCAAGCTTAGACTGAGAATAATTAAAGCCCACAGACAATAACGTCCCCAACCACCAACTAGTTGGCTACGAAGTACGCTCAGGCTAACGAAAGCGACAATAGCGCCCCCCATAATTCCGGCATCGGCTTCCACTTTAATCTTGGTAAAGCCACTACTATGATCTTCCGGTTCATCTAACCACCAAGAATCATGAACTGCTGCCGAATAAATTAAAGTATATAAATAACCTAAAATGGAAAACTGGATAAAGGCTAAAGTTTCAGCAGCAATTAGCCCCCAGTTTGAAGTTGGGAGCTGCAAGAGCCAAGTATAATAATTACCTCCTAGTGTATAAATAAACTGGCCTAATAACAAATATACCAACAGGGTTAACGGTACCAAATATCTTTGAGCCTGATAAATAGCATCAACAATTGCTATGTAAAACATTGACAGAATATAAAAGATCCCTAGACAAATAGTAAATAATAAAAGTACATTTTGTAAATAAACCTTGCCCAAGGCAACTCCAGCTGACGGCTGACTCAAGACCTGGACTATTTTTTCAACTAAAAAGTGGGGAAACGATTTTTGAAAATGAAGTGGCGCAACTAATAGAGCTAGAAAAAGGGGATAGATGAGCACGCATCCCACCGCAAACCACCGGTAATTACCCGGGTGATTGCGGATCCGATCTGGGGCATTATCAGCTTCGTATTGTTGCCGTAATTTCTGCATAATAGTATTCACGATGGGAACTCCTTCAATAATTTACTTTCGATCAGTCCCCCAAATTAAATAAAAATCCCTCAGCAGTAATTTTACTGCTTTTAGGATTGAGATAAAACTAGGAAATCAGAAAAATAACTAAAAATTAAATTTTTAAGGCCCCGCAAACAAGATTTTTTACGGATCCTGCTGATTTCCAGCCGGAAAACTTGGCTTGGATCAACTCTTCGGCTTAAATTTAATTTCTGAAGTTCATTTTCAAGCCCATCCGGCTTGGAGTAATTGGTAAATCAAAGAAGATTCATCATCGTTCTTATAAAATCTTTAGATCTGCCATCTTTTATTAGACTTACGATCGGTTATCCGCGCAATAGACCTTAATTGCGGCCGCTACAAACCTAGCAGTCCCCACTCCCCCTGCTCGATCAATTGCCAGCGCAAAATCAGAATCTCGTTCATACGAGGGGCCCAGATCAGCCAAATCAGCCTTGGAACAAGGATAGAAATTTTGACTAATAAAATTTTGTAAAGTTCCAACTAACTTTTGAACACTTTCCTCAGCTGGCGCTTGCTCTTTTAACTGACCAAACTGTTCAAAAATGGTCATCATCGCTGCATTTAATTCTTGTCCAGCTAAAGTTTGCTTATTCATTCTCTCCTCGGCTTTCTTTTAATAATCCCCAAATTTACCTAAACGATTTAATCTCAGTAAGGATTCTAAATAATCTGGCAATGTTTCGTTTTTAAACCCTTGCCAACTCGTTAAAATCTTAGTTTGCTCACTAGCAATATCCCAGACTTGATAGCGATCATTAACAAAAGCCTGCAATTGCATCTGCTCAATAAATTGAACAAAACTATTATTGAACTGCTCTAACCAAAGAGCCGTCGTTTGATTAAGATAGACCTTTTGCATTGGCGTTTCCTGGCCTGAAAAATAAGCCTTTAGGTCAACTAATAAGTAATCAATTCGGTCCCGATACCGAACATAGCGATAAGTATTGATTGTTGGTGCCCGATGTTTAGGCCATAGAAAATGGAGATTCAAATTTCCTCGAATTTGGCGATAATCCTCCAACCAAGCCGCTGAATTAGCCTGATGCTGCATTAATTGTTTCCAACCACAAATAATATCGGCAGCTAAGCGAATTTCTTCTCCTGCAACTTGTTCCAATAAACAATAACCTTTGTGCGGCAATTGAAATTTATTACTCAAGGCTTGATACAAACTAGGATCTCTAGCATCACAATCTAGACAGAGTTGATCCACAATACTTGTAATTAATTGCGGATCATTAGTTTTCAAATCTTGATAATAGTCACTTTGATAAAATCTCTCTAACCGGGCCAAATTTTCTCGATAGCCAACTAGCTCGTTTTTCAAGAACTCTTTCCCCCAATCCTAAAAGCTCTGCTTAAAGTTTACATCCGCTGGCTAAAATTCGTCATATTTTTTCGATTAGTAAAATCGTGGCCATTAATTATGAATCTTCACCTGATAGTAATGGACTTCTTAATAGGCCTCATAAAGTCGTTAAAATTATTCATAGTATGTTTGGTAAACAAAATGGGGATAAATAATTACCCCTGACCTTAATTGATTGGTTCTCGATATGGCCCTCAATCAGCTACTGCTTTTATTATCTTTTCCAAAAAATAATTTTCAATCAAATAAAAATGAACCTCTCATTTCTGAAAGGTTCATCATCAATCTAATTTCAAATAAAACTGTTCCGTATGCCAGACAAGTCCAGCCACAATACCCAATAACTCAACTAAAAGTCTCCCAATCACTTATGGCCTTGTTAACTGTCCTGCTTTGCTACCGGTTCTAGTTTCAATCTTCTTCTATTTTCTTTCTAAGGCGATGACACTTTCCACATGTTTAGTTAAGGGAAACATATCCACCGGAGTGACCTTTTGAGCCTGATAATCAGCTTCTAAGAGCTGTAAATCCCGCGCTAGAGTTGCTGGATTACAACTAATATAAACAATTCGTTGCGGCTTCAAAGCCCGGATACTAGCGATTAAACTGGCATCTAGACCCTTGCGAGGTGGATCAACAATCAAAACATCAACAGCTTGCTTTTCTTGCGCCCATTGAGCCAAAACAGTTTCTGTCTTCCCCTGAATAAAACGAGCATTGTGGACATTGTTAATTGCCGCATTGGTTTGGGCATCGTGAACGGCGGCTTCAACAACTTCAATACCGACCACTTCGCGGGCTTGGTTAGCCAAACAAATTCCAATGGTTCCAATTCCACAGTAAGCATCAACGACCAACTCATCACCTTGAAGTTGGGCTGCTTCCAAGGCTAATTGATAGAGCTTTTGCGTTTGAACCGGATTAACTTGATAAAAAGATTGCGGCGAAATCCGAAATTGATGTCCCAAAATTTGATCAGTGATGTATTCTTGACCGGCGACTAATTCAAAACGCGATCCCAAAATGACATTGGTCTTTTTAGAGTTTACGTTAACATACAAAGACGTAATCTCAGGCTTTTGGGCCAATTGCTGTAAAAGCTGCGGTAAGAGCTTTGTTTTTTTGCTGGTTACTACTAAGACAACCATCATCTCGCCCGTGAAATAAGCCCGTCGAACCATAATATGGCGAATCTCGCCCCGATTATGAAGCTCATCATAACCCTTCAAGCCTATTTCCCGGCACAAATCACGAATTTGATTAATCAAAGTATCAATCTGGGGATCTTGAATTAAATAATCATCTAGGGCGACTAAATCATGGGAGCGACTACGGAAAAATCCGGTTGTTGCTTGACCAGCCACTGTCCGAACTGGAATCTGCGCTTTATTCCGATAATGAAATTGTTCATCGGCGCCAATAATTTCCTGAACTAAACCAGAATCTAGTCCCTGCTTACTCAAATTGTTAATAACTTGTTGTTGTTTAAATTGTAATTGTTGGGGATAAGCTAAGTGAATTAAGGGTGCGATTCCCGTTTGCACATACTTTTGTTCGAAGTTTTCCACTCGATAAGGTGATTTCTTAATAATCTTTAGAGTTTTCGCAAAACCATATTTGCGACCAACCTTAGTTACTACAGCCTCAACTTTTTCTTCGGGCAAAGCATTGCTAACAAAAAGCGAATAACCGTCAACTTTGGCTACTCCCAGGCCTTCATAGGACAAATCAATAATTTCTAAAGTTAAAACTTGGTTCTTGGTAACGGTAGTTGTTGTTTTCATAATACTCCTTATAAAAAATCTGCCCCGAATATTACGGTGCAGATTTTAATTACTTCTCTTCTTGGGTGAGCGAATTTACGCCTTCCACAAACTGTTGTTCCGCTTCCTGTTCAGCCGGGGTTTCCGAACTAATCGAATCATCGGGAATGGCATCAACATCCGCAAACATTTCCAAATGATGCTTGAGCACTGAAAAGTGCATTGGAGCATCCCCACCGTACTCGCCATCTAAATTGATCATCAATTGATGATCGTCGTTTGGACGAACATACAGGTGTCTTGTTTTGGTATAGATAATTTTAGAATCATTGAGATGTTTACCACCATTCAAAGCTTTGGCCACTAAAATTAACATTTCAGCAATATTAGCACCCTTAACAATCATCAAGGAAAACTTTCCATCCCCTAATTCGGCGTTCGGGTCAACTTGTTCAAACCCCCCCACGGAATTGGTTAATCCGGATAAAAATAAGGTTACATCCCCATTGTATTCACCATCGTCATATTCTATATGCATGTTCATTGGGCGAATCCGAGGCAACATTTCCGCACCTTTAACCAGATAAGCTAAATAACCTAAGATTGATTTATATTCTGAAGGTACCTGATAGGTTAATTCCGACATTGCTCCCCCACCAGCAATATTCATAAAATAATGTTCCCCAGCCTGACCGATATCCATCATCAAAGTCTGGCCCTTTAAGACTAATTGAGCTGCTGCGACTGGATCATTTCGCGGAATCTTCAAGGCCCGCGCATAATCATTAGTCGTTCCGCCCGGAATAATAGCCATTTTGGGACGCTTTTTAAGACTACTCAAACCATTGACTACTTCATTAAGAGTCCCATCACCGCCAGCAGCCATTACCAATTCAAAACCGGCTAAACCAGCTCGATAGGCTTCTTTTTGAGCTGATAGCGGTTCGGGTGTCGTTCGAAAAGCGCTAGCTTCATAGCCAGCTTGTTCCAAAATATCTAAAATATCAGCAACACTTTTAGCAATGGTCTCATTGCCGGAAGTGGGATTATAAATTAACCGAGCCTTCGCCTTCATCAAAATCACCTTAGCGTTTGTTTATTTCAGCAGTCAAAATCTGGTTGACTACCTTAGGATTAGCTTGACCGTGCGTTTGCTTCATAATTTGTCCAACTAAAAAGCCAAAGGCCCGATCTTTACCATTTTTAAAATCAAGAATTGATTGTTCATTGGAATCCAAAATTCCGGTAATAATAGGAATTAAAACTGCTGGATCAGATTGCTGAATCAGTCCTTTAGCTTCAACCCAAGCCCGCGGTTCATCACCTTGAGCAATCGTCTGGGCAAAAACTTTCTTCGCAATTTTAGAAGAAATTGTGCCATCTTTAACCAAACCGATCATGGTAGCCAAATGTTCGGGAGTTAATTTAGTTTGCGCTAACTCTAAATTGTGTTCATTCAGATAAGCATTAACATTCACCATTAACCAGTTGGAAGCTTGCTTTGGTTCTGCTCCTAGAGCAACCGTCTTTTCAAAGAAATCAGACATTTCCTTGGTATCCGTCAAGACTTGAGCGTCATATTCCGGAATTTCCAAGTCCTTAATATAACGTTGGCGTCTTTTATCAGGCATTTCCGGAATTTGGGCTTGAATTTCGGCAATCCAATCTGAAGAAATTTCGTAATCTGGTAAGTCTGGCTCTGGGAAGTAACGGTAATCATCGGCTCCTTCTTTGACCCGCATCAAAATGGTCGAAGCAGTTGCTTCATCATAACGACGAGTTTCCGGTTGGATTTCTCCACCAGCCCGTAAAATTTGGGCTTGCCGTTTAACTTCATAATCCAAACCATTACGCACATGTTTAAAGGAGTTTAAGTTCTTTAATTCGACTTTTTGTCCTAATTTATCGGAACCAATCGGACGAATCGAAATATTAGTGTCGACCCGCATCGATCCTTCTTCCATCTTCACATCAGAAGCACCAGTAAATTGAATGATTTGTCGGAGTTTTTCAAGATAAGCATAAGCTTCTTCCGGTGAAGACATATCTGGCTTTGAAACAATTTCCACTAGCGGTGTCCCCTGACGGTTCAAGTCCACCAAGGAATAGCCCCCCCGACCGTGAAAGTTCTTGCCGGCATCTTCTTCAATATGCAGTTCTTCAATTCCGATCTTCTTCTTTTGATCATCAATTTCTATTTCTACCCAGCCATCATGTCCTAAAGGTTTTTCCTTTTGGGTAATCTGGTAAGCCTTGGGGTTATCCGGGTAAAAATAGTTTTTCCGATCGAAATGCGTTTCTTGTTCAATCTCCGCATTTAAAGCCAAACCAGCCATAATTCCCAAACGGTACGCATTTTTATTCAGGACAGGTAAAGTCCCAGGAAAACCAAAGTCAATGACATTGGTTTGGGTATTCGGTTCAGCTCCGTAAGAAACGGGCGACGGACTAAAGATTTTAGTTAAAGTTTTTAATTCTACATGGACTTCTAAACCAATCGTAGTTTCAAAATTCATTAATTTTGGCCTCCAATCAACGGACGATTTTGTAAAAAGTCAGTTTCATTTTCTAAAACTTGGGCCGCATTAAAGATAGTCTGTTCGGCAAAAGGACGGGCAATTAATTGAACCCCTACCGGCATTCCTGCACTTAGACCCACGGGTACTGAAGCTGCTGGTAAACCAGCTAAGTTTGCAGGAATCGTTAGGATATCATTCATGTACATAACAACGGGATCATCAATCCGCGAATTCAAATCAAAAGCGGTTGTCGGAGTGGTTGGTCCAACGATTAAATCGTAATCTGCAAAGATTTTATCAAATTCTTGAATCAATAAGGTCCGAACTTGCGCTGCCTTAGTAAAGTAAGCGTCGAAATACCCAGCTGATAAAGCAAAGGTTCCTAACATAATCCGCCGTTGAACTTCTGGACCAAAACCTTGCGTCCGAGACTTAACATAAACCTCTTCCAAGTTATGAGCGTCACTAGCCCGATAACCATAACGAATTCCATCGTAACGTTGTAAGTTCGACGAAGCTTCACTGGAAGCAATAATATAATAAGCCGGAACAGAATATTTGGTATGAGGGAGATGAACTTCATCGACCTGAGCCCCTTGTTGAACCAAGAGATCGATGGCCTTTTGAACTTCAGCCTTAACCCCACCGTCAACTCCGGAACCCATGAATTCAGCTGGAACAGCAATCTTCATTCCGCGAACATCAGCCTTTAAGTCGCCGACAAAATCAGGAACGTCCGTAGCAGAACTAGTGCTATCGTGTTCATCATAGCCACTCATCGTCTGTAAAATTTGAGCTGAATCAGCAACATGACGGGATAAAACTCCCACTTGGTCTAAGCTGGAACTAAAAGCGATCACGCCCCAACGAGAAACTCGCCCATAAGTCGGTTTAATCCCAAAAACCCCGTTAAAGGCTGCCGGTTGGCGAACTGAACCCCCGGTATCAGTTCCTAAAGCTGCTAAGACTTGCCCTGCAGCAACCGCGGCTGCGGAACCACCGGAAGAACCGCCAGGAACCTTATTGGTATCCCAAGGATTTTTTACCGCGCCAAAATAGGAAGTTTCACTAGAAGAACCCATTGCGAATTCATCCATATTTGTCTTCCCAATATTAACCATTCCCGCTTTTAATAATTTAGTCGTCACGGTTGATTCATAAACGGACTGAAAATTAGCTAACATTTTGCTGGCAGCCGTTGTTTTCAACTCTTTAGTTAAAATATTATCTTTAATGGCTAAGGGAATTCCCGCCAAAACTTGATCTGAAATTTCTGTTGGAACTGTTGCTGCTTCATTAACCGCAATAAAAGAATTTAAAGTCGGATTCGTAGCTTTAATCTGGTCAAGCGTAGCTTGTTTCAACTCCGCCGCGCTCAATTTTTTTTCTTGCAACTTTTGGTGTAAAGAAGCAATCGTTTCATCAAAATAATTCACTAGTCATCCTCCCCCTGATCTAAAATTGCTGGTACTTTAATCAAACCTTGATCCTGTTCGGGGACATTAGCTAACAATTCTTGGCGAGAATTATCCTTTTGCGGAACATCAGCTCTAAAGGTCGACTTTTGCCGGGCAATGTGGGTCGTTGGCTTTACTCCCGTTGTCTCGACTTGAGATAACTGGTCCTCCATCTGAATAATTTTATCTAGCTGGCCGGTAAATTTTTCCAAAGTTGCATCATCAAATTGCAACTTGGCTAAACCAGCGACATGAGCTACAAGATCTTTATCAAGCATCAAATCATCCTTCCTACTATGAATCTTAAATTAGTTGCGCCAAAATACCAAGGAAAATATTTAAACTATTTTAATAGGCAGCTAAAACATGACTATTATACTGTTTGCTATTGACGTCCTTAGTAATCAAGGCTTGCATCTCTTGCACGGTTTGAATTCGAATCTCAACTGCTGGTTGTTGCGGCAAATACTTATTAGCTTCATCCTGCACAAATTGGGTAAAACTACTGATCTGCGCCGCACCATAAAATTGAGTCGTAATCGTAATTGACATCCGCTGTAAATTGCCCTCTTGGTAGTGAACTTGGGCTGTTACTCCACTTAAATTAGGGAAGTAACTTTCAATATCATTTTTGAAATTACCAAAATCTTCCGAGTCGTTACCACTGATCGCCTTTTCCCCATTAATCAAAGGTAAAACTTGATTGCGTTGACTCACGTTTTTCCAAGAACCAATTCGATCTTGTCCGCGATCGCTCACCCCAGAACTAAAGAAATCCCCGCCAACTAAGGAATCATTGACATTATTCTTATACAAACCAACCAAAATAGGAACATCTGCTCCCTGTCTTTGCTTGCGCAAGTACTTCACAATTTGCTCGGCCATTTTCTGACCTTCAGCTTGGCGCTTTTCAGCGTCAATCTTGGTCTCAAAAGTTGAACCAAATTTTTCTTTGGTATAGTAATCAACCTGATTTAAAGAAAGCCCCACTGTAATCCCAGCTAACTTATAACCATCGTCGGTTTTTGTATAAAAATTTTGTTCCAGTAATTGTTGTAAATACAAAGGTTCTCTTTTTTCAGGATCACTCTGACCATTATCAGCCGGATTTAAACCTTGCGGATTTTGGTCAGACTTGCGTGCTAACCATTTCTGAGCCGTCGGGGCGGAAATCAAATTACCCTCTTGAAAATAGTACTTATCGGTCGAGAACTGCTGCTTTGACAACTCCAAAAGCCCATTTTCAAACGAACTTTGATTACTACCATTAGTATTATTATTATTTGCTGTCACCCCGGCAATTGGACTTACTCGATATTTTCCATTTTGTAAAATCGTATTATATTGACCGGATTTAGAAACTCCCGTGGTGCGGACTTTGGGGGTTTTACTACCACTAGAGTGAGCGGAAAAGGCAGAACTTCCCAAGTTACCACATCCCGTTAATACCAGCAAAACCAATAACAAACTTAGTAAGCGGCCCATTTTCTTCATGATTGTAACTCCTCAATTTGATTAAGTTCGGTTCGTAACTGTGCTTCATCGATAATTCTAATCCCCAACTGCCGGGCCTTAGCCAGTTTGCTGCCGGCCTTGGCGCCTGCAATCAAAAGATCCGTCTTTTTGGAAACACTATTGGTAACTTGAGCACCTAACTGTTCTAACAAACTACTCAAATCACTGCGCCGATAGTGCTCTAAACTTCCGGTAATGACAACTCTTTGATCTTGCCATGGTGATTGAGAAGTGGAATCTCTGGTTGACGCTCCCTTAAATTCCAAGTTGACTTGCAGTTGGCGTAAATCAGAAATCAAGTCTTGGACTTGGGGATTAGCAAAGTAAAGTTGGACACTATTGGCGATAATTTCTCCCAAATTTTTAATTTCTGCTAATTCAGTAACGGTGGCCGTTTGTAAACGCTCCATCGTCTGAAACTTTTGGGCTAAAATCCGCGCAGCCTTGGCGCCAACATGGCGAATTCCTAGACCGAAGAGCAAACGTTCTAAAGAATTACTCCGGGATTGGTCAATTGCGGTTAACAAATTAGTAATTGATTTTTCCTTAAAACCAGCAATTTTTGCCAGATCATCAGCTTGGAGCCGGTACAAATCGGCAACATCACGAACTAAATTTTGTTGCCAAAGTTGGGCAATAATTCGGGGACCCAATCCCTGAATATTCATGGCAGCTCGCGAGGCAAAATGCGTCAAACCTTCCTGAACTTGGGCCGGACACATTGGATTTAAACACCGCAAAGCCACCTCATCTTCCAAATGGACTAACTGCGAGCCACAGGAGGGGCAGGTCGTAGGAACTTGATAAGGCTGACTTTGCATTGGTCTTTTAGCAAAAACAACCGCAGAAACTTCGGGAATAATATCTCCTGCCTTATGCAATTGAACGGTATCTTCTATCCGGACATCTTTTTGCTGAATCAAATCGGCATTATGCAAGGTGGCTCGAGCAACCGTGGTTCCCGCTAAAGAGACAGGATCCATCACTGCTGTCGGAGTTACAGCCCCAGTTCGGCCCACGGTCCATTCAATATCCCTAACAACTGTCTCTACTTCTTCAGGGGGAAATTTATAGGCAATTTCCCAGCGTGGAACCTTAACCGTATTTCCTAATTTAGCCTGCAAGGAAAGCGGATTAACTTTCAAAACTACGCCGTCAATTCCATAGGCCAATTGATCACGATCAGTTTGGGCTTTTTCAATGAAACGAATAATCTCAGTTAAATCGGAACTCACTAGCCGTTCGGGATTGACACTAAAATGCCAAGCGGCCATTTTAGCTAACGCTTGGGCTTGAGTTGTTACTTGAAGAGCTTCCGGTTGCATTACTGTGTAGATAAAGGTACTTAATTGGCGCTGGGCAGTAACTTGGGCGTCTAACTGACGCAAACTACCAGCCGCGGCATTTCGTGGATTAGCAAAACTAACTTTCCCGGCTTTTTCTTGTTGCGCATTCAATTGGGTAAAAGCGGCCTTGGGCATGTAGCATTCCCCGCGAACTTCTAAATCTAGCGGTTCTGGCAACTTACGAGGAACATTAGCAATCGTTAGGACATTGCGGGTCACATCTTCACCAATGGTGCCATCGCCACGAGTGGAAGCTTGAACCAATTTTCCTTGTTGATAAACTAGTGACAAGGCTAAGCCATCAATTTTTAGTTCAACACTATATTCTACCGGTTGGCCGAGGCTTTTTTGTACTCGCTGATCAAACTCTTGTAATTCAGCTAGGGAAAAGACATCCCCCATTGATAACATCGCTACTTGATGATGAACTTTGGTAAACTCCGCCAGTGGTTTAGCCCCCACTAACTGACTAGGCGAATCAGCCGTTACTAATTGGGGAAACTGCTGCTCTAATTGGAGTAAAGTTTGATACTTTTGATCGTAAACATAATCCTCGAGGACCGGAGCATCTTTGGTATAGTAATCGGTACGCGCCTGATTCAATTCCGTTCGTAATTCTTGGAGTTTTTTCTGTGCTTCTTGGGGAGTCATTTTCTCACCTCGCTTAATTTTCCAATTTTTTAATCGGAGCAAATTCAGCTAATAGTCGCTTAATTCCTCGATCCTTAAAGGCAACATCCAACTCCGCTTCATTACCTTGGCCGTTGACCTTAACAACTGTTCCCGGTCCCCACTTCCGATGTTCGACTTGATCCCCCACCTGCCAGTGCTTTTTCCCAGCAGAACTTTGATGAGCCACCTGGGGTTGAGCCTTGGGACCAGCAACTGGATTTGCCATCCGGCGGGCAAAGGGATAGCGCGGTGTCGCATTCGTCTGGGTCGTTCCCGGATTATCACCCGCTATTTCTAACAAATCAGGTTCAATTTCGGAGACAAAGCGCGAAGGTCGATTAGATTGAACCCGTCCATAAAGCATTCTTTGCCAAGTATTCGTCAAATAGAGTTTTTCCTTAGCTCGGGTAATTCCCACATAAGCTAAACGTCGCTCTTCTTCTAACTCAGCGGGTTGATCTAAGGCCCGCGAAAGCGGGAAAATCCCTTCTTCTAAACCAATTAAAAAGACTCCCGGAAATTCCAAACCTTTAGCAGCGTGAAGGGTCATCAAAGTCAATTGGTCACTATTTTCATCTTCTTGATCCTCGCTACTAACCAAGGCTAAATCGGCTAGAAAGTCAACCAAAGGATCTGAATCTGGCAATTCGGGCTGATAATTTTGATCGAATTGTTGCGTAACCGTCAGTAATTCTTGAATATTCTCTAAGCGCGTCTGCGCTTCTAAGTTATCTTGCTGCTCCAAAGCGGCCACATAACCACTTTTTTCAATTGTTTTGGTGACTAATTCAGTAATTGACCAAGAGTCGCGTTGCTCCATCAAATGGACAATCATTTGCGCAAACTGTTGTAATTGATTGCGCGCGCGACTAGTGATTGTTGAAACATCCGCATTTAGCGCTGCTTCTAAAAGACTCCAATTTTGTTCTTGCGCCAATTCTTGTAACTTATCCAAGGAACTTTGACCAATTCCGCGCTTAGGTGAGTTAACAATGCGCCCGAAACTTAAAGAATCCTTTGGATTAGCAACTAGTTGCAAATAAGCCAAAACATCTTTAATTTCCTTGCGGTCATAGAATTTATGCCCGCCAACAATCTTGTAAGCTAAATTGGCCTTCAATAAGCGATCTTCTAAGACCCGGGATTGGGCATTAGTTCGATACAAAATCGCAAAATCACGTAAATGATATCCCTGTTGCTGTTGTAATTTTTGAATTTGACGGACAACGTACAAAGCTTCATCTTGTTCATTTTGAGCCCGGTAATAGACAATCTTGGAACCTCGATCATTATCGGTCCATAAATCTTTGGGCTTCCGTTCATTATTATGCGCGATTACTTGGTTTGCCGCTTGTAAGATTGTCTTCGTCGACCGATAGTTTTGTTCCAGTAAAATAGTCTGGGCTTGAGGATAGTCCTGTTCAAAATTCAAGATATTGGCCATATTGGCTCCCCGCCAACCATAAATACTTTGGTCACCATCGCCAACCACACAGAGATTATGATACTTTTGTGCCAATAATTGAATTAAGCGGTATTGCGCATCATTAGTATCCTGATATTCATCCACATGAATATACTGAAATTTCTCTTGGTAATTTTCGAGGACTTCAGAATTTTGTTCAAATAATTCAATCGTCTTCATAATTAAATCATCAAAATCAAAACTTTGATTAGCTTCTAGCGCCGCTTGATAAGCTTCATAGACTTGTGCCGCCACTTTAGTAAAAGGGGTATTGGCATTTTGTTGATAATCCAAAACCGTTTGTAATTCATTTTTGGCCCGACTAATCACACTCAATAGGGCCCGGGGATCGTACTTCTTGGGATCTAAATTGAAGCGTTTCAAAATTTGCTTGATTAAGGTTCGTTGTTCGGCAGCCCCGGTAATTGTAAAAGCAGAACTGTAGCCCAAAGTCGGCGCTTCTCGGCGTAAAATCCGCACACACATGGAATGAAAAGTAGATACCCAAACACCCTGAGCTTGATCTCCCAAAAGTTTCTCCACGCGCGCTTTCATTTCTCGAGCAGCCTTATTGGTAAAAGTAATCGCTAAAATATGCCAAGGCATAACTTGACACTCTTCAATTAAATACGCGATTCGACGGGTTAAGACCCTGGTTTTTCCACTCCCGGCACCAGCTAAAACCAAGAGTGGTCCTGCCGTTGTTGTCACTGCTTGTTGCTGTTCTTTATTTAAGCCTTGAATAATTGCCGCTTCTGCCATTCAATTCTTCCTTCATTCGTAAAATATATCCATCTAATTATAGCAAAAACCCTTCGACAATTCAGGGTCGAACTGATTCTTCCAATCAAAAAAGGCCCGAACCTAATTGTTCTAGCCTTGAAAATATTTATTCCAAACCAACCCGGTGGAAAATTTCATCTACGTGGCGTAAATGCCAATGATAATCAAAAGCATCATCCAAATCAGACCGACTTAGTCGGTCTGTTACTTGGGGATCCGCTTCCAATAAAGTTCGAAAATCACCTTGTTCCGCCCAAACTTGCGCGGTTTTTGGTTGCACCAAATCATAAGCTGCTTCCCGACTCAAGCCCGCTTCAATTAACTTCAGCATGACCCGTTGTGAATAAATTAAACCATGAGTCACATTTAAGTCAGCCTCCATCTTGTCTGGGAAAACAGTCAATTCTTCAATGATTTTCGTAAAACGATGCAACATGTAATCCAAAAGTTCCGTGGTATCCGGTAAAATAATTCGTTCAGCTGAGCTATGAGAGATATCTCGTTCATGCCACAATTCAATATCTTCCAAAGCCGTAAATACGTGCCCCTTAATGACCCGCGCCAAGCCGGTTACATTTTCCGAACCGATTGGATTGCGTTTATGCGGCATAGCCGAAGACCCTTTTTGTCCGGCAGCGAAAAATTCCTCAACTTCGCGAACTTCAGTTCGCTGTAAGTGGCGAACTTCTAAGGCAAAACGTTCAATACTGGCTGCAATTAAAGCCATAGTCATAATGTATTCTGCATGTAAATCTCGAGGAAGAACCTGCGTGGAAATTTCTTGGGCAGTTAAGCCCAATTCTTGGCAGACCAAAGCTTCAGCTTGCGGGGCAATATTCGCAAAAGTTCCCACAGCCCCACTGATTTTACCAGCCTCGACTCCCTTAGCCGCGTGTTCAAAGCGTTCTTGATCTCGTTTTAACTCGGAGTACCAGTTCGCTAAGACTAAGCCAAAAGTTGTTGGTTCGGCATGAACTCCGTGAGTTCGGCCAATCATCACCGTATTTTTGTACTGCCGAGCTTTTTGCGCCACCACTCGCATCAATTGCTGTAAGTCGGCCCGCAAGATTTCATTGGCTTGCTTGAGTAAGTAACCGTAAGCCGTATCCACGACATCCGTGGAAGTAACCCCAAAATGAATCCACTTTTTTTCCGGCCCTAAGCTTTGCGAAACTGTCCGGGTAAAAGCAACCACATCATGCTTGGTAATCTTTTCCATGGCCAAAATATCCGCCACTTTGAAACTTGCATGCGCCTCAATTTTCTCTAAATCAGCATCAGGAATTTCTCCCAGTTGATTCCAAGCTCGATCGACCGCAATTTCGACATCTAACCAAGCTTGGTATTTATTTTCATCGCCCCAAATTTGCGCCATCTGCGGACGTTGATATCTCTTAATTACCATTATTTCTCCTTAAATTTCCCAGGATTTCGTCGGAGCCACTGCGGCTTGTAACTGCTCAAAATCGGCGTCTAAAGCCGTAATCACTCCACAGTAAGGTTGAGGTACTAAAGCATTTAAATTCAAATGCCAAGTAGGATTTTGCTGAATCAAATCAGTGGCTAAATCCAACTGGTCCGGCCGGACCAGTAAATTACTTCCGTTAGTTTGTAATTCTACTGGGGGAATGGGCCAGCCAGCAACACTTCTCCAGAACAATTCCTCTTGACTAAAGCCCGTTGTCGGCTGATAAATTGAACCCCAAAAGTCGGTTCCCAAACTTAAATGCTCTACGTATAATAAATCAGTAGTCGTTAAACAAAGATTCACTGCCAATAAACCTTGATAGTTGAGGTTTTGGGCTACAGTTTGAGCAACGTCATAAATTTCCGCGGTCAAAGAGGCGGTCCCGGTCTGTTGCACCGTAGCACTCAAATTTTGGGCACTGGCCTTTTGAATTTGAATAAAAGGATAAACTTGCACGGCGCCGCTACGATCCTTGCTGACAAAAACAACTTGTTCAGTTTGAATTTCAAAAAAAGGCTCCAAAATAAAAGTCCCGTGTGGTACCTGATAAGCCTGTAGTTCAGCTTCATGATGGAAAACCACTTCCGCGTTAGTCGATAAATCCTTTTGAATCGGCTTTAAAATACAAGGATAACCAATCTCTTCGACTGTTTTTTGGAGATCAGCTTCATCAACAACGACCGCGAAAGGTCCAATATTTAATTTTTGGTCGTTTAAAAAACATTTTTCCAAATAACGATCTTGCACTAGATCCAAAATCTCGGTCCCTTGAACTAATTTTTCAGCCCCCGTAATTGCTGAAACCACATTTAAATCAAGTTGCGAATCGTTATAGACTACTAAGTCGCAACGATCAAAAAAATCTTGGAGAACTTGTGGATCTTGGTAGTCTCCTCGGATAACTTGGACAGAAGATGATCTAGTTGTAATTGCCTGCGTCTGTAAGACTAAAACCCGCAGTCCCATTCGCAAAGCCTGCTCTTCTAACCGAGCCCTGCTTGCTGCTGCGCCTAAGATTCCCACTGTCATAGTTGGTCTCAAAAGCTCCATTCTATCGCCGCCATTCTCTCCTATTCTGTTTCAAAAACTACTTGTCCATCAACAAAAGCTTTAATTCGAGCTAGAGATAAAATTGGAATTTGTTGTTCTTCAATCAGCTTCCGCCCTTTTTGGAAGCTCTTTTCAATTACAATCCCAATCCCTTCCAAATTAGCTCCGGCTTGTTGAATAATATCGGTTAAACCAGCAACTGCCTGACCGTTAGCCAAGAAGTCATCAATAATCAAAACATGATCATCAGCTGCTAAGAATTTCTTGGAAATACTAATTTTATTGCTGGTTTTCTTAGTGAAAGAATAGACATCTGCTACATATAAATCATTATTCATCGTAATTGATTTATGTTTCCGAGCAAAGACAACCGGCACTTGAAAGGCCAAACCAGCCATCACTGCAGGCGCGATTCCCGAAGACTCCACCGTCAAAATCTTAGTTATCGGGTAATTCTGGAAGTACTGATAAAATTCTTGCCCCATTCTTTGCATTAAGGCGGGGTCAACTTGATGATTCAAAAAACTATCCACTTTCAAAACGTCAGCGCCTAAGACACGCCCATCTTTTTGAATTCGTTCTTCTAATTCTTTCACAATTTTCACCTCAACATTTTATTTAAGGGTATCATTTTTCTTCAGAAAAAGGGGCATTTATTACGTAATTCTTTAATTACGATCATAGCTATCTAATTGATATTTCTTGATCAGGTTGATTAACTTTTGAGCATAGTTGGGATCCGTAGCATAGCCTGCCTTTTGCAAACTTCGGGCTGCTTGGACATAATTATCAGCCTGCAAAACTTGTTGATATTGGTCCGTATTCCAACTAGTACCTTGCGTTAGGAGTTGATTATGGGCCTCAATTGAAGCCGCAAAATTAGGATAAACGCGAAAGCTAGCATCAATTTCTAGCCATTGTCCCTGACGATATTCTTTTGTTTTTAGAACTTGTGAATTTTGAGGATCATCGCTTTTAACGCCAAACAAATTATGGTACTGGCTGGCCAGCTGACTTGTCCCCCAATCACTTTCTAAAATAGCTTGAGCAATGGTAATACTCGGCAAAACATTGTATTGATGTCCATATTTAACTGCTGCCGGTCCAACTTCATCTAAAAATTGTCGCCGCACAGGGGTTAACTCCGCCGTCGCCGGTTGTGAGTCAAGAGGGCGAAATTGTTGTTCCAAAAGATGCCAAATTCCCACCAAACACAAACTGAGCGCAATTACCTTCCAAGTTACGCCCCACACCTGCTGCCATTGTTGCCATTGAATACTATGTTTTCGCGACTGCTTCCGCCGGTGAACTTTTTTCTTAGCCACGCCCAAACTCCTTTGAGAAAAATCAACTCCATCATAATTTTTTTGATACAAAAAAGCCAGCCCCTTGGCTGGCTTCTAGTGTTTAACTAAGACTAGTCCTTGTTAACGTTCACAGCTTGTGGGCCACGATCGCTTTCTTCGATATCAAAAGTTACGCCTTGGCCTTCTTCTAAGGTCTTGTAGCCTTCGCCGTTAATAGCGGTGAAGTGAACAAATACGTCGCTACCATCTTCGCGAGTAATAAAACCATAACCTTTTTCAGCGTTAAACCACTTTACTGTTCCATGTTCCATGTGAACATCCTCCTAAAAATTACTATATTTTGCATTTCTTTGTGGCACTTATGGAAGTTAGTTGCACATGAACCATCGAACCATAACCATTTAAAAATACATTAATAATATAACATCTCAGGTCACTTTTAGCAAATGATTTAGCTAAATAAATTAAATTCTTTTACCAACTTCTAATTCAAGAAAAAAAAAAGTCGCCTCACAGGCGATCCTTCTATAATGCGGGTAAGAAGACTCGAACTTCCACGGAGATAATTCTCCACAAGATCCTTAGTCTTGCGCGTCTGCCAATTCCGCCATACCCGCGTCTAATACTTTTACATTTTAATCCTTTAAAGGCAGAATTGCAACTCATTTTTGGCAGTTGGTGCAAGAGAAATTAATCAAGCTAGCTAAGGAAATGAACGCTAAGTTCATTACGATTTTTGTTTTCCAAGAGACTAAATCTGGCAACTAGGGTTTTACTTTAATTGCCGGGGCCGTGGTTGACGGTGAAGCTGATAAATCCTGTAAAGTGTAATGAAGCGTTGTCTGATAAGCGCCTAACCTAGTAACACCCTTGGCGATTTCTGTCTGCAAAGCATCAGTTAGTAAATCAATTGAATAGTTGGGATTCTTCGGAGCATATTCAAGAACCGATGTTTGCCCTTGGTAAATTGTTTGGGCTGTTCCCGTATTCAGGGCCTGATTATTCTTGGTCAAGATGGGCCAATTAGTCGGAGCTAATTGATTATCAGCTTTTTCCGCCAAGAATCTGCTTGAGCTTTTAAGTTTATCTGTTTAGTTGCCCGATCCGCATCCGTTCGCGTATCTTCAATGGTAAAACTAAGGGACGTTTGCAGGGGAACTTTACCCGCTTTATAAATACTCCAATTTTGAAACTGGAACTGCGGGGGAGTTCGTAACGAAACGCAAACCACGGTAGTAAGGTTCCCAAACATAGGTGTGGACTCCTCCACCCGGATTTTGTCCAGTATAACGTTTAGTCAGCTCATCTGCTGTCAAAGGATTGCCAATTAGATTACTCCTGTCAGAAATATCAGCATCATTTTTGATTTCTTGCCAGTTTCCTGAACGACTAATCTGCGGGGAATCAACTTCGGGAAACCCTTGTCCATCATTAGGAGCTCCTATCAATCCAGGATAGCTTCCTAATCGAATATTGGAGTCCAAAACTAAACGGGAGAGTCTATTACATCCAATAAACATATAGTCTGTCCGATATAATCTAGGAGTATTCCAGTTTCGCAAATTCAAACTTGTTAAATTTTTATAGTAACTAAACATATATTCTGTATATTGTAAACTATCTAGTTTAAAATTACTGAGGTTTAATTTTCTTAGATTCGTACAATTATTAAACATCCACTCTATTTTAGTCACATTAGTTGTATCAAAAGAACCAAGATCCAGATTTATTAACCTTTGACAAAATGTAAACATACTCCCCATATTGGTGATCTTGCTGGTATTAAATTTGCTGATATCCAGATTCAATAAGGTGATGATAATATTATTTTAACTATTTTGAAACTTAATCCTTATCTTGCCGTTCTTTCTTCCCCCAACAAGCAAATCGTAAGCACTAATTAATTTTCGTTATACCATTTTCTGCTTACTAAAGACCTCTAATAAATTGATGCTATTTTAATTTTTTTTGGCTTTCTTAGCTTAAATTAAAACTATAGCAAATCTTTATTTAAATAACGACAAATAAAAAGTAATCCCTCAATCTAAAAGATCAATAAGATTACTTTTACTAAAAACCAATCACCCAAGATCGACTGATCGACGATTTCGGGACAGATATTAAACGAAAAATTCTAATATTAGAATTGATCAAAAACCGTGTAAGGCAGACGCCGCTTATGGGCCGTTTTTTGATACCAAGATTCAATTTTTTCCGCGGCAGCTGGATCAATTTCTTTTCCCTCTAAATAAGCATCAATTTCAGCATAAGTGACACCTAACGCGACTTCATCAGCCAATCCCGGTCGGTCTTCTTCTAAGTCTGCCGTTGGCGTCTTGGTAATTAAAGCTTGGGGTGCCTGTAAATATTTCAATAACAAGCGGCCTTGCCGTTTATCTAAGCGGAATAATGGAGTAAGATCGGCGGCTCCATCACCGTATTTCGTATAAAAACCAGTAATATTTTCCGCGGCATGATCGGTTCCCACAACAGCTCCCTTTAAATCTCCAGCCAAGGCATATTGCACAATCATCCGCTGCCGAGCCTTGATATTTCCCTTATTAAAATCAGAAATCTGCAAAGATAAGCTGGCGACCGTCGCTTCAACTGCCGGTTGAATATCTACCCGCTTGACTTGATCCGGTTTAATCCAAGCCAGTGCAGCCATCGCATCTTCTTCATCAGCCTGTTGGCCATAAGGCAAGCGAACTGCAACAAACTGATAATCTGCATTGCCAGTTTTTTCTCGCAACTGCTCCATCGCTATTTGGCACAAACGACCCGCCAGTGTGGAGTCTTGACCGCCAGAAATTCCTAAAACTAAAGTCTTGAGTCCAGTAGTTTCTAAGAAATCTTGCAACAAGGTCACAGAACGTTGAACTTCGGCCGCGGGGTCAATCTGGGGTTGAACTCGTTCATAAGCAATAATTTCCTTTTGTAAAGGGCGCATTCTGTTCTCCTTAGTCATTGGTTCCTAAATCCTGAACCATTTGGTGGATATGTTCAATATATTTTAATTTATGATCGGATAATTTTTGCGATAAATCGACTGGATAATCTTGCGGATTTAAATTCCGCTTATACTCATCCCATAAGGAATCCAAGTTTTGCCGACAGTAATTTCTGATATCTTCCAACTCTGGGAGCTGATAGATCAATTTACCATTTTCGAAAATCTTTTGTAAAACCGGTCGGGCCTTAAAATCGGTAATCGTCTTACTAATATACTTGTATTGGGGATGAAACATGGTTAATTCTGAAAGTTGTCTAGGATCTTCATCGTTTAAGGTCACATAATCCCCTTCAGATTTATCTTCTTTCTTACTATTGGTAATCCGCCAAACTTGCTTCTTACCCGGGGTACTAATTTTTTCTGCATTACTTGATAATTTCAAGGTGTCTAACATGTTCCCCCGTTCATCTTCGATTGCTACCAATTTATAGACCGCTCCTAAAGCGGGCTGATTATAACCAGTTACTAACTTGGTCCCGACTCCCCAAGAATCAATCTTGGCTTCCTGCATCTTCAGACTTTGAATCATATCTTCATCTAAATCATTAGAAGCCACAATCTGAGCATCCGGAAACCCAGCAGCATCTAATTTTTCCCGGACCCGCTTCGAAATATAGGCCATATCGCCCGAATCAATTCTGACCCCTTTAAAATTAATTTTCGAGCCCATTTCTCGAGCAACCTTAATCGCACTGGGAACCCCACTTTTAAGAGTATCGTAAGTGTCGACCAGAAAAACACAATCATGGTGAGTTTGGGCATAAGCCTTGAAGGCCTCATAATCATTTTGATAACTCTGAACCAAGGCGTGGGCATGGGTCCCCGTCACGGGGATACCAAATAATTTCCCAGCTCGAACATTACTGGTCGCCGCAAAACCGGCAATATAAGCCGCCCGGGCACCCCACAAACCGGCCTCTAACTCCTGAGCCCGGCGGGAGCCAAATTCTAGTAAGGTATCATTGCCGACAACGGACTTAATCCGAGCCGCCTTAGTCGCAATCAGGATTTGATAATTCAAAATACTCAAAATTGCAGTTTCGATTAAGGAACACTGATCCAGAGGTCCTTCAACTTGTAAGATCGGTTCATTGGCAAAGACTAAGTCCCCTTCAACAGCTGAACGAACATCGAGGTTAAATTTCATCCCCTCTAAATAATGCAAAAAATCAGGCTCGAATTCACCATATTCCTCAAGATAAGCAATATCGCTGGCGGTAAACTTTAAGTTTTGTAAATACGTCACGACGTGTTCTAAACCCGCGAAAACCGAGTAGCCATTTTCAAACGGATTCCGGCGAAAGTAACATTCAAAAATCGCCCGGCGATGATTGATGCCCTTTTTCCAATAGGTATACATCATATTTAAAATATAATAATCAGTATGCAACGCTAAACTGTCATCTGGAGCTTTTGTCATATGCTCAACCTACTTTTTTAATTTAAATATTTTTTTATCTGAGAATCCTGTCAACCTAGTCTTCCACAGATTGTAATAATTATATAACTCCCGGCGATGGCAAACAATCAATGCCCGTGATTTATCCCCGATTTCTGATTGTAACAAAAAAACTTTTTCCAGAGTAAGTCCTTGTTTCGACTAGGAAACTGAAAAAAGTCTTGTTCAATTAGTACCTAACTTCAACGTTCTAAGTAAAATTCAAAGCGTTCCCCCGCATACTGGGTCCGCACATACTCAAAAGGCTGCCCATCAGCCAAAAGAGTAATCTGACGCAAACGCAAAATTGACGATCCGCGTTTAACTGCCAATAACTCAGCCACCTTTTCGGAAGCCAGCATGGAAGAAACCGTTTGTTGGGCGTGCCCCAGTTTAAGATTCTTCTCTTCTAAGGCATGATAAAAAGACTGCGTAATTTCTTGGCGATTTAAACATTGACCTAACCAGTCGGGAATTGAGGTGATTTCAAAACAAATCGGTACTTGATCAGCCAAGCGAATCCGTTCCATACGAATGATGCGCTTGCCCTTATCTAATTGCAAATGTTCCTGCTCACTGAGTGTCGGCTCACTCCAACGATAAGAGACCACTCGACTGGTAGGTTCTTTTCCCTGGGCCAACATGATATCCGTGAAACTGGTAGTTCCAGACATCTTCTCTTGAACTTTTTGACTGGCAACATAGGTCCCGGAACCGACTTTCCTTTGTAAAATTCCTTCATCAACCAAGGTTTGAATTGCTTGCCGCAGGGTCATTCGACTGACATGAAAATCCTGAGCTAAAACCCGTTCTGGAGGGATTCGCTGTCCCACTTTCCAGCGTCCTTGGCTAATATCTTGCTTAATTTGATTATGAATTTGAACATAAATTGGTAAATTTTCCAACAATCATTCTCCCCAAATCTCCCATTATAGGAAAAATTCTTGTCTTTAATCATAGTCCAAAATTCTTTTAAAGTCGAGATTGAAAGCTCTCCTTAGGATACAAAAAAACTGGGATAATCATCCCAGTTTCGTGAAAAATTTAGTTGGGTTAGCTGGATTCGAACCAGCGCATAATGGAGTCAAAGTCCATTGCCTTACCACTTGGCTATAACCCAATCAATGGAAGGGAGTGGATTCGAACCACCGAACCCGAAGGAGCGGATTTACAGTCCGCCGCGTTTAGCCACTTCGCTACCCTTCCGTTACTGTCATTAACTTAACGACAGTAAATATAATAATAAACTTTCCCCAATTATGCAAGAGTTAACTGGGATTTTTTCTAATTTTTTAGTTAACTCCGACCATAAGCTTTTCAAGTTTCGGCGTTAAGAGCCATAAAATTAAGGCAAAGACCAAAGCTATAATTCCGACAACCGCAAAATAAACTAATTGATGTCCCGGATAAAAACGGACAATTTGCGCGTTAATTGCTTGTCCAGCAGCATTCGATAAGAACCACATACTCATCATTTCTGAGGAGAAAGCCTTCGGAGCCAATTTGGTGGTTACCGAAAGGCCAATCGGAGAAATCAACATTTCCGCAATTTCAACAATCGCCCAACTCAAAACCAACCACCAAGGATTAACTTTAACATTCAGTCCGTGGAGCAAAGGAATAATCAAAACTAAATAAGAGATTCCTGTAAAGACTAGTCCCAACCAAAACTTCTTTGGTGAAGAAGGCTGCTTCTTCCCCAATTTCGTCCATAGCCAAGCGAACAGCGGTGTATAAACAATGATAAAGAAAGGATTTAACATTTGAAACCAACTAGGATTCAATTGGAATCCACCGACTTTTAATTGAGTGTTATTAGCCACAAATAATCCCAAAACGGTTGAGCCCTGTTCTTCAATCGCCCAAAAGATCACGGAAGCGATGAAAAGAGCGATATAAGCTCGAACTCGGGATTTTTCTACGGCAGTGACCTTCGAACTGAGAAGCATCATTACAAAATACAAAATAGGAAGTAAAATTCCCACAATCGTCAATAATAAAATAATTGCATTTAAATTAATTTGGCCCATCGCACCTAAGACAGCCGCGATGACGATCAACAAGCCTACAATTACTAACAGCCGCTTCTTCAGTCTTTTACTTTCAACAGCGGTTAAAGGACTAGGAGCTTTTAGGCTGCTAGCTGGTAAGTATTTCTTTCCCTGAAAGTAATAGGTAATTAGGCCTAAAAACATGCCCATCGCCGCTAGAGAAAAACCAACATGGAAATTGAACCATTTCCAAGCCTGTCCAACAATATAAGGAGCAATTAAAGAACCAAAATTGATCCCCATGACAAAAATACTAAAGCCGGCATCCCGACGAGGATCTTCTTCACTATATAAGCCGCCGACAATTTCTGAAACATTAGGCTTTAAAAGTCCTGTTCCGACAGTAATGAAAAGAATTGATAAATATAAGGTTGGTCGGCCAAAGGGCAATGAAAGAAAGATATGACCAAACATGATCAATACTCCGCCCCAAAAGACAGTCCTTCGACTACCTAAAATTCGATCACTAATATAACCACCCAAAGCACCGGTCATATAAACTAAAGAACCGTAGATCGACATAATTGCCGCTGCGGTGACTTGGTCAAAACCTAGTCCACCTTGGCTCACAGCATAATATAAATAGTACAGTAAAATAGCCCGCATCCCATAATAACTAAATCGTTCCCAAAATTCAGTCATAAAGAGCGTTTTCAAGCCATAAGGTTGCCCTAAAAAGGTTCGCTCACTTTTTTCTGGATTATCCATTGTGTTTCTCCTATTTTGATATTCGATAAGATATTTTAGACTTTCGGCCTCAGAAAGTCAAAAGAGAGTCTCCCCCTAAACACTGGATAATCAAGCTTATCGAAGTTAAAATAAATCAAAATCTGAGACCTTTAATTCATTTTTTTATCTATTTTCCAAAAATTAACAACCTTTTAAAACAAGCCTTTAATTACTGAAATTGCGTCAAGGTCATTAATTTAATTGTTTGATTTAAGGCCAACAAACCGGCTCTTTCTTGGTCTGAGTTCCAACCCAAATATTGTCCCATAGCCTTGACTAAGGCCTCTTTCCAAGATTCAACTTGATCTAGCCCGAACAACAAATAATTAGTTCTCCGACTCAAAAAATCAAGTGGTGTCAAGACCATCTCCTGATCAATCATATAGTAGAGAAGGGCCGTTTGTAGTTTAGTTAATCCTGGTGCAGCTTCAATTAACGCCATTTTTTCAAAAACTGCCTGGGCACTGGTTCCTAACAAATCCACACATTGTTGAGCCGATTGAGAGCTTAATCCTTGTTCAACCCCCAATTGGGCATATTGCGCTAAACTAGCACTAACCCGCCGCCAATCAAAATCTCCTCCTGCAATCGGTAAACTTTGGGAATCAACCAAGGCGATCGCTGTAAATCCTTGTCTTTCTAATTGCTGCTTAATTTTTAACATTACTCCGGCCGCGATCTGACGATATTCCATTAATCGTCCCCCCATGACGATAAATAGCCCATCATTAGTAATCGTCACCGCGGCTGAATCGGAAACTAGACTGGTTTGCGAGTCCGCATGGATCTGTTTTTGAGCTTGAGGATTTAATAACTTTTGAATGGTTTCTTTTTTCCCAATTCCAGAATTATAACGGAGAACCGCATTCACAAACTGATCCCATTTTTGACCATCCATCGTTAAGGTCGGATTCCAATTTAGATTCGACCAATCATGTCCGACTAAGAGCGGACGCACCCCACTCCAAGTCGTTTCCACATCAGCTAAAGTTAAATGAGCTTGCGGGAAGCGCCGATTAGTAACCCGTAATAAATATTCAATTTCCGAACGTTCCAGCGGCGGATTTTCTAAATCTCCTTGATATTGACGATTAGTCGTCCCCAGACAAACCTTATTAAAACGGGGAATCGCAAAGCACATCCGACCATCATCTTCCCGAGTATCAAAATAGGTCGTCATCTTTAAAGGCAAGCGGGCCTGATCAACCACCAAATGGACTCCTTTCATTAAATAAAGTGGAGATACTTGTTGGTCATAGTGATCCAGTTTGCGAACTTGGTTAGACCAAGGGCCTGTACAATTAATCACTAAGCGGGCAGATAAGTGCAGTTCTTCTTTTCTTAAACGATCCCAAGCCTGAACCCCATTGACCTGTCCCTGCCGATCATGGGTAATCGTCTGAACTTGAATTCGACTAACTAATAAAGCCCCATAAGTCATGGCCGCCTTTAAGTTATCGATCACTAACCGCGCGTCATTAATTTCATAATCTAAACAGATTCCAGCTCCCACTAGATATTCGGGATTTAAATTGGGCTCTAACTGGAGGGCTTCTTTCCGGGAAACTAAGCGATTGGTGAATTTAGGTCTTTCGGGCGCTAATTCATTACATAAGCTCAAGGCAATTTCAGCGGAAAAAGGACTGAAAGTTGCTCCTGCTTCCTCATAAAGGGGTGTCAAAACTAAATTAGGTTTCAAAATATGCGGGGCAATTTTTCTAATTACTGCTCGCTCATGTAAATTCTTATTCACACTCTCAACTTGAAAGTTCTTGAGAGTTTGTAAGCCCAAATGGGAAAATTTCGTCGAACGCGAAGAGGCCCCCGCCGCAAAATCTTGCATTTCTACTAAGCCCACGCGAAGTCCAGATGCCGCCGCTTGTAAAGCCAAGCCCGCCCCCATAATTCCCCCACCAATAATTAACACATCGACCGGTTCTTTCTTTAAGCGCTTAATAATTTTTGGTCGATCGCGAAATGAAAAGGTTATCTTTTTTTTATTCATATTTTATAGACCCACTTTGTAATCAAAATTACAAAACCTTACCGTTTTGAAATTAAACTTCAATCATCCTTCTTTCTAGTTTGGCTCTAAATAAGTGTCAATTTTTGCACAAAAAAATACTGTTAGCTACACTACGAAGAAAATAATGGTTCAAATATTATTCCCCAATAGTGTGCTAACAGTATCTAAATTATGTTTAGAAAAGAAAGTTAATAATTACCTCAAAATAGTTCGTATCTGTTGTAGATATCAGATTACAAAATAAATTATATGGATTTTTAATCTAATACGCAAGCTTTTATTTATGGTTTCTATAACTTTTTTCTAAACTTGCCAACCATAATTCGTCAAATCCATCCCCGATTTACGCATTTGTGAAACATAAGGATTATGAGCCACGCAAAAACGAAGCGGTTTATCCGTCCAATCTCCCCGAGAACTGACATTTATTCGGGCCGTGGCGGCAATCTCTGCTGGCTCTTTAATTCGCTGAGCAGAAATAGTTAACGGCGATTGTGACAACAACAATAAATTTAATTCCTTAGAAGTGATCCCCAAAGCTTGGGTTAACTTCCCTGGACCATTAGTCAAATTAAAGTTCTTTTGGGGACGGTTTTTGAGCATCAGCTCTTGTCCTTGAGTCGGTTCTAAGCCCCGAATTAAAATCCCCTCCGGCTGGTCTTGGGCCTGAGTCGCGATATCTAACATATGGTGTCCCCGTAAGGTATAGATATAAATTGTCCCCGGGGGCCCGTAAAGAGCCTCATTTGCTGGCGTTCTCCGTCCCTTATAGGCATGAGCGGCGGAATCCTTGGCCCCTAAATAAGCCTCTGCTTCCACAATTATTCCCGCTAGTATTCCTGCCGGAGTCTGGTAACTTAATTCATGACCCAATAAATCTCGACTTAACTCGGCGGTTGATTTTCCACTAAAAAGTTGATCATCTATCATCATAATTTCCTTTTCTTCATCAAATAAAAGTAAATTGAAGCCTAATTCAAAAACAATTATAATCTAATTTAATCATTAAAAACAATCCACAAGAAAGTTGAGATTTGCACATGAACCATTTAATAATTAAAACAAGTCAAGATCTTGCTAGTACTATTTACCAAGATAGCCTTCAAATCAGAAAAGAAGTCTTCGTCAAAGAACAAGCAGTTCCCCCAGAGCTAGAAACCGATGCGGATGAAAATCACTGTCTCTACTATGTCCTTTATCTGAATCAAAAACCAGTCGCAACTGCCCGCGTTTTACCAGAAAAGCAAGGTTGGCACCTTCAAAGAGTAGCTGTTAGTAAAGAATATCGGAAACGGGGCCTGGCTCGTCAACTTCTGCAAAAAATTGAAGCAGACGCGCAAAAACAAGGACAAGGCTACTTAACTCTAGGGGCTCAAGATCAAGCCCAAGGTTTTTATCTAAAATTGGGTTATCAAGTTTTGGGAGTTGGCTTTTTGGATGCTGGAATTACCCATCATCAAATGCGCAAAATTCTTTGACAACTTAATCGACTTAGTACTAAATTGGTGCCAAATATTTTTAATTTCTACTATTTTCCCCAATTATCAAAAATAGGAATCCTCGCAAACCAACGTTTGCGAGGATTCCTATTTTTAAAATTGTTCTGGAATGCCGGTTGCAGGACTCGAACCTGTGACCCTCGGTTTACGATACCGATGCTCTACCAGCTGAGCTAAACCGGCAGGAGAACTTAAAGATACAAAAAAAGCCGGTAATCCGACTTTAGCTCCGGTTGTCAGACTCGAACTGACGACACCCTGATTAACAGTCAGATGCTCTACCAACTGAGCTAAACCGGAATTACAACAGCGTGGCAACGACCAATCCTCGCAGGTAGTTTCCCACCAACTACTTTCGGCGTTAAAAAGCTTAACTTCTGTGTTCGGCATGGGAACAGGTGTATCCTTCTCACTATCGCCACCACACTTGC
>NZ_JABZEC010000004.1 GCF_013385145.1 Bombilactobacillus apium | reverse complement strand
CTTGATAAGTTTGAACCGCTTTGACAGCAGCTCGTTTATTTTATCATCTGTCTTGTTGCTTGTCAAGAACTTTTTTTCGGCCCTCATCGCTTAGCTCTTCGCCTCGCTGACAACAGAAGATATAATAGCATGTCTCCAATTCAATGTCAACAACTATTTTTAAGTTTTCAACGCTTGGCTGACTGCCTCGCTGACAACAGAAGATATCTTACCAAGATTTTAACCTTCTGTCAACAATAATTGTTATTTTTCTAAATTTATTTCTCAAATGCCGCTGGAACCGCAATTTGAGCAATATCTAACTCGCGATCAATCCAGCTACTATCATAGAAATCACCTTCATGGGTAACTAAAATCACTGTTCCCGGATAAGTTCGCAAGGCTTGTTGTAATGCTAGTTTACTGGCATTGTCCAAATGATTTGTCGGTTCATCTAGAATTAAAAGATTAGCGGGTTGCAACATTAATTCTGCTAATTTGACTTTGACCTGTTCTCCTCCCGAAAGCAACTTCAAAGGCTCCAAAGCTTGTTCAGAACTTAATCCCGTCCGAGCTAAGGTCTGGCGCACAGTTCTTTGCGTAGCTGCGGGAAATTGTTGGTGTAAGAAAGTTAAAGGAGTAGCCATGGTATCTTCCCAAACTAAACTTTGCTCATAGTAAGCCACCTTAACCAGGGGAGACAAAGAGACTGTTCCTGCTAATGGGGGAATTAGCTGCAAGATAGTTTTAATCAGCGTTGATTTTCCGACACCATTAAAACCACTGATCACTACTTTTTCGCCCGTGTTTAAAGAAAAATTAAGTTGCTTCTGCAAGAGCGGCTTCTCGTAACCAATTACGAGGTTATTAACCTCAAGAATCATCTGTCCAGCATGGGTGACGTAAGGAAACTTAAAAACTGGCGGTTGGGAATTTGCCGGTGGAGTTAGAATTGTAGTTTTAGCCAGTTGCCGTTCCCGACTCTTGGCGCTTTTGGACCGTGAACCGGCTTTATTCTTTCGAATATAGGCTTCGGTCTTCGCAATTTGCTTCTGTTGACTTACATAACGCTTCAGATAAGTTTCTTGATTGGCTGCCTTTTGCCGCCGAGCCTGTTGCAAAGTTCCCGTATAACGGGTCAAATGCCCCAATTCTAAGTCACAAACCACGTTCACAATTTGCCCTAAAAAGTGATCATCATGAGAAACAACGACAAAGGCGCCAGGGAACTTTTGTAAATAAGTCGCTAGCCAAGCTATATATTGTTTATCCAAATAGTTAGTCGGTTCATCCAAAAGCAATAAATCTGGTTGCTCCAGTAACAATTTAGTCAAAATCAACTTCGACCGTTGGCCACCGCTGAGTTGAGCCACATCGTGATCAAACCCTAAAACATCAACTCCCAGTCCGGCGGCAACTACATCAATTTTCGTATCTAAATCGTAAAAATCATGAGCTTCCAAATTAGCCTGTAACTGTCCAGCTTGCTCCAATAATTCTGGATTGGAATCCTGAATCATTTGTTCATAAAGGTTCTCTAACTTTTTCTCCTGATCAAATAGATCTTGAAAGGCGGTCCGCAAAAATTCCCGGATCGTTTGGCCCGGATGCAAGTTAACATACTGATCCAAATAGCCGACATGTAAATTTTTCTTCCAAGTAATTTGGGCCGAGTCAGCTTCCACTTGTCCAGTCAAAATCCGAATGAGCGTACTTTTACCAACTCCATTTTGACCAATAATTCCTAGATGATCGTGATCATTGACTTGGAAAGTTTCATCCAAGTATAAAATTTTATCCAGATAACGTTGACTCAAATGCTCAACTTTTAAAATACTCACATTAATCTCCTTAATTGCCAATTTTTCTTAGCAAAAAAGTTAGGCTATTGCACCTAACTTTTATTAGTAATTAGAAATTGTCCCACTCTCCAAAGCCGCATCGGCCTTTTGCGTAGGGTTATATTGCATTCCTTCTTGATTATAAATCGTATAATTTTGATTATCACCATTAGCAAAACTGAAATTATTCCGCATTTTATTGAGATAATTCAACTCTGTCTCGGCATTTTCTAAAGTTTCAGGCTCAGAACCAGCATAAGTTCGAACTTTATCCGAAGCCCGCTGTAATTCCTTGGTAGCCATAACTTCATAAGCTGCTTGATCAATCGTTAGACTGTGTCCCTGCAAGTGATCGGAAGTGATTTTCTTAGCTGCATCCTGATAAGACTGAGCCAAGGCGAGAATATCAGTCATCGATAAGTCTGTACTCATCGAAGACGAAAGGCTGCCCATTACTTGAGAAATATTCGGTAAGGTATTCAAAGAGAGGGCCTTTTTCACAATGGCCGTAATAACTTGCCGCTGCCGATATTGCCGTCCATAGTCCCCTCGGGGGTCATTATAGCGCATTCGAGCATAAGCTAGACTCTGTTTTCCATTAATCTGTTGCTTACCTTTTTTGAAATCAATTCCCGCACAGCGGAACTTAAAGGGCGAATCTACTTCAATTCCTCCCACCGCATCAACAACTTTTGGTAAGGAGTGAAAATCCACAGTCAAATAATGATCAATTGAAATATTTAGGAGTTTTTGAACCGTCGCTTTAGCTCCCGGAGCCCTACCTAAACGATAAGCGGCATTAACTTTTTGAGTAGTATGCGTGCCATCTTCGGCCCGATAAATTTTCGCTAAAGTATCTCTGGGAACACTCATGAGAAGCGTTTTCTTAGTTTGAGGATTGATGGTTGCAACGATAATTGTATCGGAATTGCCCCGATCCTTTCGTCCTAAACCACCCGTATCAATTCCTAACAATAAAATTGTCACTGGCTTGCGCGCCGCGATTGCAGCAGAAGGTTTACCGTTGCCGACATAAGAATTGTTCCAAGCATGACTGGCTTGAGAATACAGACGAAATCCATAAGCGCCAACGATAAAGACCAACATCAGTGCCACAACTAGGAATTTCTTTAACCATGGTCGGGTCTGAAGTTCATGATTACTCCCCAAGTAAAGTCGATGATTACGACGAAGTAACTTATTTGGTTGATCATGCTTACTCATTCACTAACCTCGAAATTTTTAATGCTTCTATCCTAACACAAATTAATTAGACCATCTAGCACTACTAGATGGTCACTAATAATAACAGGAATCAATTTCAAGAGCTTGACCTCCCCGGAGTCTTTGAGCTAAGCGAATACTTTGATCCACAATAATACTTTGCGCATCAATTACGGCATATTCAGGCGTCGGAGCTTTTTCTTGGGCCAAAGATAGTTCCGTACAACCCAAAATAATCACTTCCGCCCCAAATTTAGTTTTCATTTGCTCTAAAATATGATGATACAAAGTTGGTGGAACTTGATTTTTTTCTTTAATATGGTCGTAAATTAAAGTCATTACATCTTCTTGCAGCTGAGCATCGCCTTCTGTATACTCCAAACCTTGCCGACGCAATTCACCTTGATAAATACCATCAGCTAAAGTTCCCTTGGTGGCAATCAAGCCTACTTTACGCACCTGCGGATACTGTTTCTTCAAGGTCGCAATTGCCACTCGAGGCATGTGCAGTAAGGGGATTGTGGTCGCTGCTTGTAACTGATCGTAAAAATAGTGGGCCGTATTACAAATAATTACCATAAATGCTGGCTGTAAGAGACTTTGTTGTTTGATATCTTCCAGTAAGGCTGGATAAAAGCTGGGGGCAGTATGATCCAAAATATAGCGCGTTCGATCAGGAACCGTCGCATGGTTAACTAAAATATAGTTCAAATAGTCTTGATCACAATGCACGGGAGTTCGAGCATTTAACAACCGCAAATAACTTTCCGTTGCCGCGGTTCCCATACCCCCAATAACTGTAAAAAACTTTTGCATATTTTAACCTCAAGCTTCCAATTCTTGGATTACTTTGCGAGCAACATTAATATCATTAGGGTAGGGGGTATCGACTCCCTGAACCTTCTGGTAAGCATCCGCACCCTTGGCTGCTAAAACCACGATATCTGGAGCCTGATTGTGTTCAATCGCGGCTTTAATTGCTGCTTGTCGATCTAAAATTGTCGTTACGGCTACTTTTTGAGGATCAATCTTAGCAGCAATTTCGGCAGCAATTTTTGTCGGATCTTCATAACCCGGATCATCCGTTGTTAAATAGGCTTGATCCGCAAATTCATTAAGAACCCGCGCAAAATCATGCCGGCGAGAAACGCCTTTATTTCCCGGGCTTCCAACAACTACGGTTACCTGAGCAGCTGGATTTTGTTGCCGCAAAAAGCTTAGTAAGGCCTTCAAACTGGCATAATTATGGGCATAGTCGATGTAAATTATACCATGGTCTTGCGTGGTGATTGATTCCATTCTGCCGGGTACATGAACATCAACCAAAGAATTCTTGGCCAATTGATAAGGAGCCCCAGCTAAGCCAGCCCCCAAAATAGCGGCCGTGGCGTCTTCTTCATTGAAGTCACCGACTAAACCCAACTTGTAGTCACCAGCAATATCTAGCGCTTGAGCCTTAGCAGAAGCAGCTGTTAACTGAAACTCACTTTCCGTTAAAGTAGTTTCCAAGTTTTGATAAGTGACATCGGCCATTGCGGCTTGCGGACTATTCTGCCGAGAAAAAACATAAACTTTTTCTGGGGGAGTGGTGGCTTTAGCAGCTTGATAAATTTCCGTAAAATGCGCACTATCACCGTTTAAAACACAAGCCCGGGAATTGACCAGTAATTGTAATTTACAATGTAAATAATCGGCAAAATTAGGGTGTTCATTAGGACCAATATGATCGGGGGTAATATTCAAAAAGAAACCGACATCGTATTGTAAGCCATAGACCCGATTGCGTTTGTAAGCTTGTGAGGAAACCTCCATCACCAAGTGCGTCATCCCATTATTGACTGCTGCGCGCATATCATGGAATAAATCTAAAGATTCCGGAGTTGTCAAATCAGATTTAAACCCTTGCTCTGGTTTGGGTCCTAAGATTCGATCAATGGTCGAAAATAAAGCAGTCTTTTTATTCGTGTAATTTTGTAAAATTCCCCGCGTAAAGTAAGCCGAGGTGGTCTTTCCTTTGGTTCCGGTAAAAGCGACAATAAATAGATCATTTTGCGGGTATTCATAAAAAGCGGCCCCTAATAAGGCCATTGCTTTTTGAACATCCGTAACGATTAAAGCATTCATCCCTTTAATTTCGGGATATTCGACTTCAGAAACATAAGTGGAAGCTCCTAATTCTTGAGCCTGTTTTAAATACTCCACTTTAAAGTGCGTGCCCTTACAAAAAAACATTCCGTCTTTTTGCGCCTGCTTTGAATTATAGGTTACTGCGGTAATGTCATTATCAAAGACAATTTCTGCCTTTTTCAACAAATCATGTTCTCGTAATAACAACGTACAGCCGTGCAAAATTAAGGTCATTATGAAATCTCCTTCGGTTCTCTCATCACAACTAGTTTAGTGGACTCATTAATTTATATAGTACGCTTTATTGCGACTTCTGCCAATTTAATTAGTGTCCAGGCCAGTGCTTGTGCAATTCATATTCAGACAAAATAAACATTGCCAGACTCCCAATTAGAGCCACATATCCCCCAAGTCCTAATTGGAGATTTGTCGTCCAACCATAATTAGCCCCAATTCCTAAACCGACTTTTAAAGCAATCAAACCGAGGATATAAAAGGCTAAGGTCCACTGGGCTCCCTTAGTTGTTAAACGGCGGCCCCAATTTTTAGGAATCAGACTTCCAATAATTACAATTAAAGGACCAATAGCTAAAATCCAAGCTCCCAAGTGCGTATTAAGAGGAAAGTTAAGCCAATTTCCCAGTAAAATAATTCCTTGCTGACAAACTGCTGCTAATGAGGGAGTCGTATTCAAATTTAAATTAGCAATTTGCAGGGTATTATTCCCAAAAAAACTCGGCCAATAAGTGGTGCTCAAGGTCAAAATTGCCAAAGCAAGAATCACCCAAGACAAGCGAAAACGTGGATGCATTCCCAGATCACTAGTAATTGGATCTCGCAGTGGCACTTCTGAACGGCGCCTACGGGTCATTACCGGATCGCCATCTTCTATCGGTTGCGCGGTGGTTGAAGGCTGGTTGGCTGATGAATCTGGGGTCGGCTTCGATCTGGGCTCTGGTTGGGGATCAACCGGCGGAGTAGCTCTTTTTTTCCGCCATAGTCTTGCTGGGACAGGTGCCGCATTTGTGGCGAGAAAACCCCAAATTGCAAGAGAAATTGCCACAATTACACTAATCAATTTTCCAATGTAAAAATAAGTCAAAATTACTAAGACAATTGCCGCCAAAGTTAGGGGCCATTTAACCCGTAAACAACGAAGAAAATTAGCGAGCTGTTGTCCTTTAGAAGCAGTTACTGAAGCAGCTGTTTGGGACTTGGTTTCCGAAGCCCGCCGTTTTTTCTTTTGGGGTAATTGGTAACCACAATAAGGACAATTTTCGTAATCCGAAGTCAACTTTTGACCACAGTTGGGACAATAATTCATTTTTGCACCTTCCTTGTTGAGAACTTTCTGATGTTAAGTTCATTATAAGCGTCTGGTTGAAACTAAAGTATAGCCCAAAATCAATTGGGATACTATATCCGGTGTTAAATATTTCCCTACCCCATATTTTTCTGGGTAGAGCTAAGTATTCAAAAAATCACAGCCGTGCTTAGAGACAAACTAAGACGCTGTGACTTATTCGAGTGCAATTAAAATTGACGAAAACGTGCTTGCCGTTGCTGGAGCAATTCTGTAACTGATAACTGGTCAAACTGAGCTAATTGTTGCAAAATCTTCTCTTGCAATTGCTGATCGGTAAAATCCAGCCACTCTTCCGGCAAAATCTGATCAACAACTTGATGCTCTTGAAGCCATTCTGGTTCAATATGCATTACTTCCGCTGCTTTAGGAGCTAGTTGAGCATCTTTCCACATAATAGAAGCAAAACCCTCAGGAGACAAAACTGTATACATACTGTGGGCAAACATCCAGATTTGATCCGAACAAGCCAAAGCTAGAGCACCACCTGAGCCGGCTTCACCGACAATGATTGTCAAAATAGGCACGGGTAAAGTGAGCATCTTTTGAATACTATGCGCAATCACTTGCCCCTGACCAGCGGCTTCGGCATCAGCTCCCGGATAAGCTCCCGGTGTGTTAATTAATGTAATAATCGGTAAGTGTAATTCACTAGCCGTTTCCATCACGCGCAAGGCCTTACGATAACCGGCAGGCGTCGGACTACCAAAATTAGTTTGGAGCCGTTCTTTTAACTCCTGACCCTTATTGGTTGAAATAACCGCAACCGCTCGGTCAGCTATCGTGGCAAAGCCGGCAATAATTGCTGCATTGTCACCACTAACTCGGTCACCCTTGCAATTGACGAAATTAGTAAACAAATGGTCGACGAGCGCATTCATATCTGCTTTGGTATCGCTGCGCGCGTCGTTCATAATTTTTTGAATTTCAGTTTTACTCATCTTGAGACCCTCCCCATTTTTGGGCATTAAAGACAGTCAAAACCTGTTCGAGGGCCGCCAATTGTTGATCTCGGGGCACAATGGCATCCAAAAAACCGTTTTTAAAAGCATTCTCGGCTGACTGAAAGTCGGCTGGAAGCTTCTTATTAATTGTTTGTTCAATCACTCGTCGGCCCGCAAACCCAATCAGAGCCTTAGGTTCTGCCCAAATTAAATCGGCTTGCGAAGCAAAACTAGCTGTCACCCCACCAGTAGTCGGACCCATCAAAATTGTCAGATATAACAAACCCGCCTGATGATGTTGGTTGACCGCTTGGGAGATTTTAGCCATCTGCATTAAGGAAAGAATCCCCTCCTGCATCCGGGCCCCACCCGAAGCGGTTAACAAAACAACCGGCAATTGCTCGGTCGTAGCCCGCTCAAATAAACGAGTAATTCGTTCACCGTTAGCAGTCCCCAAGCTTCCCATAATAAAATAAGGATCCATAATTCCTAAAGCAACTGAAAAATCACCCAGTTGGGCTTTCCCAGTCCAAACAGCATCCTTCAATTTAGTAGCACTCTGGGCTTTTTGTAACTTTTCCTCATAATCAGGAAACTGCAGGGGATCTTGCGTCACAACTTCCGCATCCCACTCTTCATACTTCTTTGTTAACATTTTCAAACGTTGATAAGCCGGAACTCGAAAGTTATAACCGCATTCCGGACAGACTTGAAAACGGCCCACCCGCCGAAAATAAAACTTACTCTTACATTGCGGACAGTAACGAAAGATCCCTTTGGGAATACTGTTTTGATAATGTTTGAGCGCTTTTTCCGGATGGCGGACAAAATTACGAACTGGTTCATTAATCTTCATGCGTCTGCTCTTCCTTCGCTTCTTGCTCACGTTCAAACTGGGCCCCAAACTTTTGATCAATATAAGTTGTCAAATATGTTCCCTTTTGGACCTCAGGCTGTTCCAACAATTCAGCTAAAAAGCGCTGATTAGTGACTAAATCGTCAACTTCAAATTCTTGTAGCGCATTCTCAAGCCGCCGAATAGCCACAGGACGTTGATCAGCATGGGCAATAATCTTAATAATCATTGAGTCATAAAAAGGCGAAACCTGATCACCCGCGACGATCCCACTCTCAATTCGAATTCCCAAGCCACCAGGCAAGTTCATCTTCCGAACCAAACCAGCTTGGGGACGAAAACCGTGGGCTGGATCTTCGGCATTAATCCGCGCTTCAATCGCCGCTCCATGAACCGTAATCTCGGACTGCTTAAAGGCCAATTTCTCACCCGCCGCAACTCGAATCTGTTCTTTAATCAAATCAACGCCCGAGACTTCTTCCGTAATCGGATGTTCAACTTGAATTCGAGTATTCATTTCCATGAAATAAAAATTATGTTGCTGATCCATGAGAAACTCTAAAGTTCCCGCATTTTCATAATTAATAGCCTTCATTGCTTGGACCGCCAATTTTTGTAACTGCTGGCGTTCCGCTGGTGTCAATAGCGCACACGGGCTTTCTTCCAAAACCTTTTGTTGCTTACGCTGCAAGGAACAATCTCGTTCTGGAAAAGCCACTACCTGATGAAATTGGTCAGCAATTACTTGCACTTCGATATGCTTAGCTGGGGAAACAACTTTTTCCAAGTACATCCGTTGATCACCAAAAGAAATCTGCGCTTCTTTTTGAGCAGCAGCCAAAGCTGGTGCTAGTTGATCAAATTCCGTTACTTTACGAATCCCTTTGCCTCCACCACCAGCAGCAGCTTTGAGCATTACTGGTAGACCAACTTCTTGGGCAATAGTTTGAATTTCGGTCAAATCTTCCACAAAACCGTTACTTCCAGGAATGACCGGAATTTTATTTTGTTGCATTGTTTGCCGAGCATTGGCCTTATCACCCATTAGAGAAATAGTCTTGGGATCCGGACCAATAAATTTCAAATTACACTCGACACATAATTGGGCAAATTCGGCACTTTCCGATAAAAAACCGTAACCGGGATGAATAGCTTGCGCTCCGGTCAAGACGGCCGCACTAATAATATTTTCCATATTTAAATAAGAACTAGCCGGCTGCGGACCTCCGATACAAATCGCCTCATCCGCTTCTTGCACATAGCGAGCTTTACGATCAGCGGTTGAATAAACCGCTACCGAACTAACCTCTAATTCTTTTAAGGCCCGAATAATTCGCAGCGCAATTTCACCCCGGTTAGCGATGAGTACTTTTTCAAACATCTATTTCACCTACTGAATCGCAAAAATTAAATCACCGCTACAAGCTACTTCATCGTCAACATAGGCCGTCGCATGACCAATTCCGGCGTTCCCATGTAATTTATCCAATTGAACTTCTAGCCGCAAACTATCTCCGGGACGAACCATGTGGCGAAATTTAATCTTCCGAACGCCGCCAAAGTAAGCTGTCTTTCCTTGAAATTCCGGCATACTTAACAAAGCTAAAGCTCCGGTTTGGGCCAAAGCTTCCATAATTAAGGCCCCAGGCATTACGGGATTACCAGGAAAGTGACCTTGGAAAAAGTTCTCATTGATGGTCACATTCTTCCGGCCAATCGCATATTCGCCCGGTTGGTAATCTTCAATTCGATCAACCAATAACATCGGATAGCGGTGCGGTAAAATGGCTTGAATTTGCGTGGAATCCAAAGTTTGTTTCTCTGTCGCCATAGTCTTTAATCTTCCTCTCCTGAAACTACTGTTAACAGTGGTTGGTCGTATTCCACCACTTCTTCGTTAGAAACTAATATTTCTTGGACGGTCCCGCTAATTTCACTCTTGACTTCCGTCATCATCTTCATCGCTTCGATGACACAGACAACATCCCCTTTAGCTACATGATCGCCCACTTTTTTATAAGCCGGTTGATCAGGAGAAGGCTGCAAGTAAACAATCCCCACTAAAGGAGCTTTAATTGCGGTTCCAGCCGCCGCTTGGGGTTTTCCCACTGCAACTGGAGCCGGCGCTGGAGTCTTTGTTTCGACTGCGGGCACATTGGCAGCAGGGGCTGGGGTTGTTTCGACAGCCGGAGTTGGAGCGGGTGCTAGTGCAGTTTGGTTCTTACTTAAATATAAGCTGTTACCTTCAAAATCAAGTTTAAATTCGCGCAAGTCACTAGCATTAACTTGTTGAATTAAAGTTTGAATTTGTTCAAAATTCATTAATCTGTCCACCTCTTTAAAGCTAATACAGCATTATGGCCACCAAAACCAAAGGAATTGCTGAGAACGTAATCGACGGATTGTTGGCAATTGTCACTGGTTACCAAATCAACGTCACAGGCAGGATCTTGTTCGGTAATTCCAACATTAACTGGCAATTGTTGGGCTTGGAGGGAAATTACTGAAGCAACGGCTTCAATGGCGCCCGCGCCTCCTAATAAGTGGCCGGTCATACTCTTGGTACTGGAAACTAATGGTCGGTGAGCTCCAAACAATTGGTTAATTGCCTTAGATTCACCCGAGTCATTCCCCATGGTTCCAGTTCCATGAGCATTAATATAGTCGATTGCTTCAGGTTTAACACCCGCTTCTTCAATCGCTAATTTCATTGCTCGAGCGGCTTGCTTTCCGGCAGGATCTGGTGAAGTAATATGATAAGCATCAGCGGAAACTCCGTAACCGACAACTTCCCCGAGAATTTTAGCGCCTCGTTCTTGGGCATGTTCCAATGATTCTAAGACCAAAACTCCGGCCCCCTCACCCATCACAAAACCAGAACGGTGAGCATCAAAAGGCAAGCTAGCTTGTGCCGGATCGGTTGCAGTAGCTAAAGTCGACAAGGCCGCAAAGCCGGCAATTCCGATTTCATTAATGGCCGCTTCCGAACCACCAGTAATCATCACGTCACAGCGATCATCTTTAATCTGGCGGTAAGCTTCGCCAATCGCATTAGTTCCGGAAGCACAAGCGGTCACAATGGTAGTACAGATTCCATGAGCTTGGTAACGCATCGCAATATTTCCGGAAGCCATGTTGGAAATTGCCGTCGGTACAAACATTGGCGAAACCCGATCGGCCCCCTTATCATGCATCTTGATTACTTGTTCTTGAATTGTGGTTAAACCCCCAATTCCGGAACCAAAGATCACCCCAAAACGGTTACTATCGGTATTCTCAGCCGTAATTTGAGCTTGTTCCATTGCTTCATCAGCTGCATAGATAGCGTATTGGGTATATTTATCCATCCGCTTAGTATCTTTTTTGGTGAGGTGATTCAAAGGGTCAAAATCATCAAGCTGGCCGGCTAAAGTGACTCCGGTTTTGGTAGCATCGAAGTAAGAGATGGGTTCAAAACCTAACTTTTGGCTAAATAAACCTTCTTGAAAGCTGGCAACATTGTTCCCAATGGGCGTCAAGGCCCCCATCCCGGTAATTACAACTCTGGACATATTTTTTTCTCCTTACTGCATGGTTAAACCACCGTCAACCGTAATGGTCTGACCGGTGATATATTCATTTTGCGCTAGAAAAACTGCTGTCTGGGCAACTTCTTGAATTTGACCAAGACGTTTCAAAGGAATCTGGGTAAGAATCTCTTCTTGCATCTTCGGACTCAAAGCTTGCGTCATCTGGGTATCAATCATCCCCGGAGCAATAGCATTACAACGTAAACCCCGCAGGGCCACTTCTTTAGCTACCGACTTGGTCAAGCCAATAATCCCGGCCTTACTAGCAGCGTAGTTAGCTTGTCCAATATTTCCGGTCAAACCAATTACACTAGCCATGTTGATAAAACAACCGGAACGCTGTTTATACATTGGCCGCAAAGCTTGACGAATGACATTAAAAGTTCCGACTAAATTAGTCTGTATAACAGCATCAAAATCGGCTGTCGACATGCGATTTAAAAGACCATCTTTGACAATTCCGGCATTATTAACGATCACATCTAGTTGACCAAATTGATCATAAATTTTAGTGATCAGATTTTTCACGGAATCAGCGTCGGTCACATCTGCACTGATATCTGCTACTCGATGGCCATATTGAGCTACTTGATCCATGACTTCAACCGCAATCGGCTTGCGGGCATTCAAAACGACGGTCGCTCCAGCTTGAGCAAAGGCTTGGGCAACTGCCAAACCGATTCCTCGCGAACTACCAGTCACTAAAACTACTTTTTCTTGAAGTTCCATTTTAATCTCCTATCGCTGCGATCGTGGCTTCTAAGCGGTCAACACTATCAATCTGATGGGTAGCAATCCCAGATTGGATTTTTCGAGCAAAACCTAGCAAGGTCTTTCCCGGACCAACTTCAATTACTCCACTTAATTGCGGAGCTAATTGGCCTAAAGTCGCTGCAAAATAAGTGGTCGAAACTAATTGATCAGTCAAAGTGGTCGTCAACTCTGCGGGAACAAAAGGCTGCTTGGTCGTCGTACTCCAGACTGGAAATTGTCCTGCTTGCCAAGAAACAGTCTTTAACTTCGCCGCTAACCGTGCTTGGATTGGCTGCATGACTGGCGTATGAAAAGCGCCACTGACCTTTAATTCAATAGCGCGACATTGAACTTGAGCCTGCAAAGTAGCCACAACTTGATCCACGGCGGCCAGTTCACCTCCGAGAACCGTTTGTTGCGGCGTATTCACATTAGCAACCCCCACGACGAGACCTTGCCCTTGGGCCTGGGCGACTATTTCTTCAACCGCAGATAAAGGGGCTCTCATCAAAGCAACCATTTTGCTCGGATTCTCATCACTAGCTTCTTGCATCAATTCGCCCCGCTTTTTGATAACTTCTAAAGCGGTCGGAAAATCAAAGTAACCTCCACAAGCCAAGGCGCTGTATTCACCTAGACTGAGTCCTAAACCAATCACATCCTGATTGAGATGTGGCTGTAGAAGGTTATATAAACCCCAACTAATCGTCAAAATGACCGGTTGCGCGTAACGCGTTTGGGCTAAACGATCGGCCTGCTCCGGATCAAATAAAAGTTTGGGTAAGTCATAGCCGAGAATCGTGCTGGCTTGATCTAAGGTCTGCCGATAAACGGGCATCTGCTCGTACAAATCTTGGGTGACCCCTGTTTTTTGGGCTCCTTGACCACTAAAAAGCAATCCCAACATAACTAGTGGCCACCACCTAGCAATTGTTCTGCTTGCCCACAAACCTCGTGGACAATTTCAGCAGCGGTTTGTTCTTTTTTAATCATGCCGGAAATTTCTCCAGCCATATAAGCACCCTTCTTCGGATCACCAGTCAAAACGGCCTTCCGTAAGCTACCGTTCCCCAGTTCAGCCAAAGCTTCATAATTCGGGTGATCTTTAGCTGCTTCGGCTTTTTCAAACTTGATATATTCACGAGCCATCGGGTTCTTGATTACTCGAGATGGATGACCAGCATAATCTCCGGTGACCATCGTATCAATATCTTTAGCTTTTAAAACAGCCTTTTTATAAGTTGGATGAACTTTAGATTCTTCAGCTACTAAAAAGCGGGTTCCCATTTGAACACCTTGAGCACCTAACATGAAGGCGGCGGCCATTCCACGACCATCACCGATTCCTCCCGCTGCAATCACGGGAATCTTTACCGCATCAACCACTTGAGGCACCAAAGTCATAGTTGTCAAACGGCCAATATGTCCGCCAGACTCCATTCCTTCAGCAATCACGGCATCGACTCCAGAACGCTCCATCATGCGAGCTAAAGCCACAGAACCCACTACGGGAATCACTTTAATATTGGCTGCCCGAAATTGTTCCAAATACTTAGCAGGATTACCGGCACCAGTCGTTACGACTGCAATTTTATCTTTAGCCTTTAAAACTTCAGCTACCACTTCATCAACATGCGGGGATAACAACATCACATTAACCCCAAACGGGCGATCCGTTAAAGAACTAGCCGTCTTAATTTCTGCAGCAACCGCTTCTCCAGGGGCATTACCGCCACCGATAATTCCTAAACCACCAGCATTGGAGACCGCAGCTGCTAACTTGCCATCAGCAACCCAGGCCATCCCACCTTGAAACAAAGGATATTTCAGACCCAAGCTCTGCATAAATGAGCTTAATTGCATCTATCTAACCTTCTTTCGCAGCAACTTGTTTTTCAACAAAGGAAACTAAATCGGAAACGGTTTGAATACCATCTTCATTTTCAATCTTGATATCAAATTCGTCTTCTAATTCGTTAATTACTTCAAAGATATCCAAGCTATCGGCGTTCAAGTCATCCTTGATATTTGCTTCCATAGTCACCTTATCTTCATCTTCACCAGTTTGATCCACAATAATTTCTTTTACTTTGTTAAAAATTTCTGCTTGAGACATAATATCTACTCCCTAAATAATTTTATTTTAATATGTTAAAACTACTGAACCTACGGTCAGGCCCCCGCCAAAACCGCTTAAAACTACGCGTTGTCCGCGCTGTAATTTTTCTTGGGCTACTGTTTCCGCTAATAAAATCGGAATGCTAGCAGCCGACGTATTTCCGTAAGAAGCCACATTTGTTAAAAAGCGTTCTTGCGGTTGATGCAGGTGATTAGCGATTGCTTCCACAATCCGACCATTAGCCTGATGTAAAAGCCACCAATCAACTTGTTCTCCGGTTAACGGAGCTTTTTTCAAGGCTCGCTGAACCGAGTTAGGAACTTCATGGGTCGCAAAATAATAAACTCGTCGACCATCCATCGCAAAGTAGGGATTTCCAGCCGGCTTAGAAGACATAAAAATATTTTGGACAGGCTGATAGCCAGCAGTTAAATACTGCTGATCTTGGCCGAAAGCTCGTAAGTCCTCCGCCAGAATTCCCACTTGTGGATTGGGACTACTTTCAACCAGCACTCCACCCGCTCCATCACCAAACAAAACGGCAGTAGAACGTTCGTGCCAATCAACTAGTTTAGACAAAGTTTCTGCCCCAATCACCATACCTCTTTGATAAGAGCCTTGGAGAAGGTGATTAGCTTGAACCAAAGCGTAAATAAATCCTGAACAAGCAGCATTAATATCGAAAGCCATCGCTTTAGTAGCCCCAATCTGTCCTTGAACAATCGCCGCGGTCGCTGGAGTTAAATAATCTGGTGACATGGTGGCCACAATAATAAAATCCAAGCTATCAGCGGTCCAACCAGACTCCGCTAGCAGTTTCTGAGCTACTTGGAGACTAAGATCAGAAGTCTGCTCACCCGTCGAAACATGACGTTGTTCAATGCGAGTACGACTTTTAATCCAAGCATCAGAAGTATCCATTAACTGACTTAAATCGTCGTTAGTAACCACCTTCGGTGGTACGTAATACGCCGTTTGTGTAATTCTGAGTCCCATCCGGACTACTCCTTTTTCTTGGTCTTAGTTACCGGAAATTCCAAAAAAGCCTGTAAGTTCAAAAGAGCCTTTTCAATCATTTGAACTTGGTCACTTTCAAAGCCTTGGATAAAACTTTGGACCATATGCCGATGAAAATAATCATGAGTGCGATAGACTAAACGTCCTCGGCGGGTTAAGCCCAAACGCACTAAGCGCCGGTCATCATTACCGCGCATCCGAACAACATAGCCTTTACGCACTAAATTACTAACCATCGAAGTCACAGTTCCTGGAGTTACCTTGAGGTCCCGGGCGATCTGAGAACTAGTCTTATGTTCATACATGGTCATGGCATCAATAGCATGAACTTCCCGCAGGGAAATATCCTTGAACTGACTTTTTCGCAACTCACGTTCTTCCACCCGAGTAATATCGTTGTACACAGTCGTCAAAAGATCATTGATTTGATTAATATAGGATTGATCCATTAAATTCACCGCCTATTTTGAACCTCAAAATAGTAGCAATCAAGCGTGCTTCGATCAATGATCGTTGGGTTCCACAATAAACATTAGTTCTGCTTCTACCGCAGGTTGATCTTCAACCAAAGCTACACAAGTAACCAAACCGACATTTTGACGTTGTTTTTTTAAATTTACTTTTAAAGTTAATTGATCTCCGGCATGAACAGATTTCAAAAATTCCGCCTTAGGGATCCCGCCTAAATAAGCAGTTTTGTTTTGAAACATCGGTGATTTTAAAATAAAAATGGAGGCCGCTTGGGCTAAAGTTTCGATAATCAAGGTTGCTGGCATAACATACTGTCCTGGCAGATAACCATCGACAAACCATTCATCAGCTGCCACATTTTTCAGAGCACAAATCGAACGATCAGTTTGAATATCCTGAACCCCATCCATAAAAAAGATCGGCTGACGGTTAGGAATCAATTCCCGAATTTCACTAGAGCTTAATTGCATTTGCAGGTTACATCTCCTTCTTAATTTATTTCAAACATCAAACTGTTTGTTGGCAGTATGATATTGCAAATTTCGGGAAATGTCAACTCTTCTGGTTAGCTTTCACCTCTAAAACCCCAACAGAATGGGATTTTAGTTCTTGAATAAAAAGTTGAAATTACTTAGAACATCAAAGCTTTTGCCTTTCAATTAAAATTTCTAATCCGCAAAAAAATCTGGCAACAATTATGCAAAATGATTGCGCCAGATTGGGAGAGAAAATCAAAGATTAAAATACATTTTCCACTTCTAGAAAATAATAAATAAATATATCAAAATCACACTTAAAAGATTAAATTTTTTTAAAAATAAATTAGCCCCTAGAACCATTTTTATTGTACTATTTTTTACTAAATTTAAGGAATAATTTGTTTTTAAAAACAAATTATTATCTTATTAGCCCCTGAACATGATACGATAAATTTAAGTTCAAGAGGAGGTGATAACTTGCGGAAAACTAGTAAATGGTTTCTGGTTTTAATTTTACTGTTGAGTGCCCCGATTCCGCTTTATACCTTGGGTGAAACTTTAGCTAGTCTCAATCCTTGGCTGCCGTGGCACTTACCAGCATTAACTGAGATTCCCACTTACCTAGAGATCTATTTAAGTCTGAGTGCGGGCGTGATGTTGATTGTTGGGTTGGTTTTTTTCTTAGTCACTATTTTCCGACCAACGAATCGAAAGTTTAACTTGATTCACAAGGACACCGGACGCGTCTTGGTGACTACGAAAGCAATCAATAATTTTGTTTTAACATCTCTAAAAGACGAACCTTATATTCACAATTGTAAAGTGACTTCTCGTCTTACCCAGCACAAAATTAAAATTAAGATCAGAGGCGAGTTGCTTCCAGGAGAACAACTCCAAGGTAAGTTCGATCAATATCTGCAAGAACTGCATACTGGTCTCCAAGATTATCTCGGCCTTGAACAAAAACCAAAAATCAATATCCAGTTTCAAAATTACCAGCGGCCCGAGCGCAATAACGCTCCCCGAGTTCAGTAAGGAGGGGATAACTTATGAGCACATTCTATCAACAACACCCTAGGGCAATCATTGGTGGTCTGATCGGTTTGTTGTTGGGGATCAGCATCTTGATTTTTGGTATTTGGCAAAGTCTCTTTTTAATTCTATTGATAATTATCGGCGTGGGCTTGGGAATCTACTGGCCTAATTTACGTAACTTGATTACTCAAAGGAGGAACTGAAATGGCATTAGAACGAAACAGTAAACAAAACTCAGAGGTCCAAAAGATCAAGGGCGAATTAACTTATGAAGATAGAGTTTTACAAAAAATTATTGGGATCGCTTTATCTCACATTGATGGTTTATTGACCGTTGATGGCGGCTTCTTCTCCAACTTGACCGATAAGATTGTTAATAATGATGATGTAACTGATGGCGTCGACGTGGAAGTCGGGAAAAAACAAGTTGCTGTTGATATTGATATTATTGCCGAATATGGGACCGACATTTCTAAATTATACGACGATATTAAAGAAAAGATCTCCAGCAAGGTAAAAGCGATGACCAATCTGGAAGTTGTCGAAGTTAATGTCAATGTTTCCGATATTAAGACCAAAAAGGAACACGAAAAAGACTCTGTCAGCTTACAAGATCGTCTCACTGGCAATAACGACGAAGAAGATCAGAAAAAGGAAAAGAAAGAAAAGAAAGCTAATTCCCAACCTGATCGCGTCCACTAATTATTCTTTGCGCTAACCCCTAAATACTCCTTCCCCTTAAAGTCAGATCCTTTCCTCCCCCAGGAAAGCCATCTGGCTTTTTCATTGGCTCTTCTTCCACTACCCGCTTTCTTTTCCCGCCCTTTTAAAATCTAGCTTAACCTAAACTCCGACGGCTTATTCATTTAAGCTAGCAAGCCCTTAGAAAACCCTCCTCTAAAATTTAGCTAATCAACAATAAAAGAAGCTACTATCGCTCACCAACCTGTTCCGATACGCCAAACTAGCTTAAAATATAAAATTCTTCGCACTGCCCCACTTAGCTAAGAACAACAAAAAAGCCATCTCCGGAAAAATCCGAAAATGACTTTGTTTTAATTTATTTAAATTAGAATACCCGAACACCAAATGATGGCATGAAGTAACCGGAGATACTTTGAACACTAACGCTTTGGCCTGGTTGTGGTGCAGCAACATATTGGTTACCACCAATATAAATTGCACAGTGATAAGTTGCTCCACGGCTACCCCAGAAGAGTAAGTCTCCTGGTTGTAAGGCGCTAAGAGAAACTTGCCGACCAGCACCTTCTTGAGAAACAGTGTAATGACCTAAGGAAACTCCTGCTTGAGAATAAGCATATTGAGTTAAACCAGAACAGTCAAGACCTACTCCTGGAGTACTACCACCCCAAACATAAGGCACACCTACTTGAGATAAAGCAGCATTAACAACGGTTTGAGCATTACCAGAGTGAACTGGAGCTGGTGTTGATTGTTGTTGTGGAGCTTGAGCTTGTGGCTGTTGAGCTGGAGCCTGAGTTGTTGTTTGGGTAGGTGCTTGAGTTTGTTGTTGTTGAACTGGTGCTTGAGTTGTTGCTTGGCTAGCAGCAGCTTGATCATTATTGGTTGTTGCTGCTTGTTCTTGATTATTATCTTGGTTTTGATTTTCATTAGTTGCAGCCGGTTGTTCAGTTGCTGCTGCTTGTTCTTGAGCTTGTGGAGCTGCTGTTGTTTGGACAGCTGGTTGAACTTGAACTGCTGGTGCATCAACAGGATCAACATTGGTTAAGCTTGGGTTATTGATAACAACATATTTAGCTGGAACCCAGCCTTTGCTGTCAATTTGGTACCAAGTTGCACCGTTCAAGACTTTGTGGCTAACAACTTTGCGAGTAGTTCCATAAGGTAAGTATTCACCTGTTGGTTTAGCGGATTGAGCATCAGCCCAAACTGTTGTTACACCAGATTTAAAGTTAGCAGTTACTGTATCAGTATTTACTTTAACTTCTTTAGCTACGGCTGGAGCTTGACCATCAATATACTTGCTGGAAACCCATTCGTCGTTACCTAAGTTATACCAAACTTCACTATAAACTTTCTTAGCAGATTGGATTGTAACCTTCTCACCGGCAGCCATGTAACGCTTCACACTTTGGCCATGGTTCGGGCTATTCCAGACGGTTGTAGCACCGGCCTTGTAATTAACCGTTCCCTGAGTAGCAGCCTGTGATTGGTTGCTGTTATTGAGGCTTAATAAAGTTAAACTTGCTAAGCCGACAAATCCTGATGATAAATATCCTAATTTTTTATGATTCATTGCGAAAACCCCTTAGTCCACATTTATTTATATGTGCTATAGTATAGACCACTAACGTAACAAAAGTATTACAAATAGATGTTAATTATTTTACATTAGCCACAAACACTAGCAGATTAGTCTTCCAAGCTGAATTTACTTTTCTCAAAGCTAAGATAATTCTAATTTTTTGAAACTTTTTAGCCTAGACAACTAAAAAAGTTACAAATTCTGCCTAACAGCTGAAGGCGAACTTGTAACTTAAAAGAGTTCGGTTGACAGGTCTAATTACTTTTATCCTAAGCATCTGGCTGAAACTTGTCAAAAGAAACACTTCTTACTTGAGATAAGCCGTTTTGTAATTCCATTGGGTTCCGGCGGTATTATGGATAATCCCGTGAATTTTTTTCTTCTGTAAATAGTTAGCATTATTTTGATAGAGCGGCGTGAACCCTTGATCAGCACTGAGTAACTTGTTAGCGGCCAACAAGTCTTGCCAACGTTTGTGAGGATCATTAGCATCGGCATTTTGGGCCTGATTAATCAAATGGTCATACTGGGAATTGGCATACTTTCCGGTATTATAGGCGGTTTTTCTTAACGGAATCTGTAAGAAAGAAATCGGATCATTAAAGTCCGCGCCCCAAGCAGCCAAAGCTAAATCAAAACGTCCCGCCTGTTGCGCTTGCTCAACAGAATGACTCGGCATTTGTCGAAGATTGATCGTCAAACCGGGTAAAGTTTTTTCTAACTGGGCCTTGAGATATTGAGTCACCATCTTATTATCAGCCTCATCACTACTTGCCAATAAAGTTAACTGAACTTTGTGATAGCCTGTTTGGCGCAGTCCCTTGCGCCAATGACTTCGCGCTTGTTTGGCGTTATATTTACTCCAGATAGGTCGTTTTTGTTGTTGAGCAAAATCCTTGCCGGATTGGGGATCATTGGCTAGACCTTGTGGAACAAAACCGTGCGGGATTAGAGAACCATCCCCTAAGACTTTTTGGGTTAATTCGCGTCGGTTAACTGCTTGCGCAATGGCTAAACGCAATTGCTTATTATTCAAAATCTTCTTCTTTTTGGAATTAGAATTTTGGAAATTATACTTGATGAAATACATCATCGAGTAGGGATAGTGTCGCATATCAGGACTAGACTTTAAGTTTCTGACTTGATCACTCGACAATAAGATTAAATCTAATTTTCCCGTTTGATAAAGATTGTAACTGGTGCTGCTATCAGGAACAACGCTGTACTTAATTTTTTGAAGTTTTACTTTTTTACGATCCCAATAATAGGGATTTTTGGTGAACTGCCAAGTGTTATTGTTACCACTCCAACCTGTAATCTTAAAAGGCCCAGAATAGACTTGCTTACTTGAAGTTAAGGCAAACTTACTGCCATACTTTTTAACTACCCGTTGATTTTGGGGAGCAAACAAAGGATAAGCCATTAAGATTTTAAAGTAAGCAATTGGCCGATCTAATTGGACTTCGAGAGTCTGGTCATCAAGAGCTTTAATTCCTAAAGTTTGCGGACGAGTCTTACCCAAACTAATCGCTTCCGCATTTTTAATTCCCGCAAATAAATAAGCATACTGGGCTTTGGTTTTGGGATTGATCGTTCGGCGCCAGGAGTAAACAAAATCCTGGGCAGTAATTTTATCGCCGTTACTCCAACGGGCCGGACGAAGCTTAAAGGTCCAAGTTAAGCCGTCAGCAGACTTCGTACTTTTTTGGGCCAAGCCCGCAGTTACTTGGCCCTTCTTTCCCAAACGATACAAACCTTCAAACACATTTCCGGTTTGACCATAGCCACTAGCCTTCGCTAAGTCGATCGTATCTAAAGGAGCTGTCGCACTCAAGTGCAACACTTGACGGCTTTGGGCTTGAACTGGTGTATTTTTCACCAAGAATCCGCCCAAAATAAGGCCCATGAGCAATAATAATAATTCCCATCGCGGTCGTTTAACTTGCTTCTGCAAAAAATTCATCTTATCCTCCTTCAATTGAACACCTACTTCACAACCACAATCTAACTTCAACAATCGAAAAAACCGCTAATCCCGAAATTTTCACAGGATTAGCGGCTTTTTTAGTCGAAATTCAGATTTAATCTAGCAGAAAAAAACTAGACTGAAGTTCTCCTAGCCACTAATCGTCCAGATTGACAACAACCATTTTGCATGATGTTAACTTTGACAACTGATGACATGGGAAAACCTCCTTATTGTTATTAATGATATCCATACTGTATGCTAATTTGCTTTAAAAAACAAGTCTGAATAATTTAAAGCCGGGCTAAAGTTTCCAAATAGGTACTCAAATAAACTGTTGCTTGTTGATAAGCTTGTAACCGAAGATTCTCATTGGGGGCATGAATTTTACTTTCCGCCGAACGAACTCCGATCATGACTAGGGGCAATTTTAATTGCTTTAAAAACGGTGTCACCGGACCACCACCGGCCATATTTAAAATTATCCGGACCTTTTGCTGACCATAAATTTGTTGAGCGATTTGATAGCTCAATTGAATTTGAGGATCGTTGAGATCACTGCGTCCAGCAGCTTCCCCTTGCAAATATTGAATCTCAACATCCCCATAGCCATTTCGTTCCAATTGGCGAGCTACCAGTTGGACGACATGGTGCGGATCTTGTCCCGGAACCAAGCGGCAATCCAGCAGAGCCCGCGCTTGGCTAGGAACAACGGTCTTTAAGCTAGCCCGCGCATCTCCGGCCGTAAGAGCACTAATATTTAAAGTTGGCCCATTAATTAGCACTTCCTTAGGATTCTTGGTCATTAGAGGCCGCCACAAGCCGTAATTTTTTCGCACAGTTATCGGATCAAACTCCATCGCCTGTACGGTCGCCTCTTCAGCAGGAGTCAAGGCTTGCACTCCTTCGAAAAAACCGTCTACTTGAATTTCCCCAGTAGTTGAACGTAAGGAATTCAAGGCTTGCAAAAGACGCCAGGCGGCATTATCCGCATAACAAGCAAGAGAAGAATGCAGATCTTGGGCTGCCGTTTGAACTTGAGCTTGAAAACTTACGACCCCTTTGGCGCCACAAATAATTTCAAAATTATCGGCTTCGTCACGGTTGCCGCCCTCCCAAATACATAAGTCAGCAGCTAATTCCTTTTGGTGAGCTTGAACATAACTAGCTACATGCGGGCTGCCAATCTCTTCTTCGCCCTCAACCATAAATTTAACTTTGACCGGCAGACCACCGTGATTTTGCCAGTATTCCAAGACCGTGAGGCGGCTTAACAAATCGCCTTTATCGTCGGCGACTCCCCGACCAATCAGGTAATCTGCCGTAAATTTTGGTTTAAAGGGATCACTCCGCCATTCCGAAAGCAGATTTGCTGGCTGGACGTCATAATGATTATAAAACAAGACCGTCCGGGCACTATTTCCCGCAAATTCCGCAAAAATCACCGGATTGCCGCCTTTTTCGGTCCATTGGACCGCCTGAGTCGCTCCCAAGCTTTGAAAGCGGGCACTAATCCAAGCTACTGCTTGGGTGACGGCCGCAGGATTACCAGCAACGCTGGGAATTTCTAGATACGCCTGTTGTTCTTGCAGACGTTGCAAAATCCAATTAGAGTCCAAAAGCAACCTCCCACTTTTTAACTAACCATCAACTAAGCTTCCGGCTTGATAAACTTGCTTATCATTTTGCGCCACTGCGGTAATATCTTGAGTTGGATCTTGATCCAAGACTAAGAAATCAGCTTGCTTACCAACTTCTAAACTCCCGCAAAGTTCATCAACTTGTAAGAGTTGAGCTGCCTTAATTCCTGCGGCCTGTAATACTTGGACGGGAGTTATTTGAACTTCGTTTACTAAAAGTTCCATTTCTTCAAAAGTTCCGGTTGCCAAACTATTGTAAGGTGTTCCAGCATCGGTTCCTACCAATACGGGGACTCCTAAGGCGAAAGCGCGGGCAATATTTTTGAAAAAGTCATCTTTGACTTGGTCATTTTTACGAATCATATAGTCTGGTAATTGCTCTCGACCATACTTACTGATGCTGGCACAGGCATTCAAGGTCGGAACCAAGTAAATTTGCTTTTGGGCCATATAGTCGGCCTGCCGCTCATCAACGTAAATTCCGTGTTCAATCGAATCGACGCCGGCTTCGAGCGCATTTTGAATCCCGGCATTTCCTTGAGCATGGGCGGCAACTGTCTTGCCTTTATGATGGGCTTCTTCAACGGCGACATGCATTTCCGCCGGGGTCAAAGCCGTGTCGGTAATGTTATCTCCTGGAGACATTACTCCTCCAGTAGCCATCACTTTAATATTGTCAGCCCCCTGCTTTAAGGCCTGACGGACTGCTTGGCGCATCTCGTCGGGGGAATCAGTTAAGTAAGACCAGTTAACTTCTCCGGCTTTGCCCTCTGGAAAATCGCCATGGCCGCCAGTCATCGACATGGGGCGACCAGAGGCAACAATTCTTGGAGCCGTCAGTTGATGTTCACGAGCATATTCCCGTAATTTAATATCGGTGTTAAAAGCGCAACCACAATCACGAATCGTCGTTACCCCAGAATGTAAGAGGGTTGCTAAATTATCAATCGCCGTAGCGGTAACTTCAGTTTCCGATAAATACTCTAACTTATTAGTAACCGGGTTCATCATCATATGCGTGTGCGCATTAATTAATCCCGGGATAACATATTTATTTTGTAAATCAACTGCCTCAGCAGCGTTTGGCGGCGTTCCTTGGCCCATCGCGGTGATCTTTCCAGCTTCGACTTGCAACCAGCTAGCGGTTTGAATTTGTGTTCGGATCCCATCGAATAAACGGGCGTTGTAAAAAAGCGTCATTTTTTTAACCTCTCATTAATAAACTTGAACTCCAGCTTTATAAACACCCTTGTCCGCTTGTTGGACGGCCTTAACATCAGCTAAGGGATCATTTTGTAGGGTCAAAAAGTCGGCTTGTTTACCAACTTCCAAAGTTCCATAATCTCCGGCAATCCGCATTAATTGGGCCGAATTTTGACAGGAAGTTTGCAAAGCTGCAAAGCTGCCGGCTCCTTGTTCAACCATCAATTCTAATTCAACTGGGGTCATTGAAAAATCATTAAAAGGGGTTCCAGCATCAGTTCCCAAAGTAATCTTCACGCCACGTTCCCAAGCATGAGCCACATTACGGCATAGGTCTTCCCAAGCGTCAGCGGCCTTTTTAATTTCCCAATCAGGTAATTTACCAGGACCCCATTCAGGAATTGCCCAAGCAGCAACTAAAGTTGGAGTCAAATAGGTTCCTTGAGCTAGCATCATGTCAATTTCTTCATCGTTAACATAAAAACCATGTTCAATCGAATCAACTCCGGCCTTGATGGCATTGTAAATTCCCGGATTACCTTCGGCATGGGCAGCGATAATTTTTCCTTTATGGTGAACTTCTTCAACCGCCGTCTGCATTTCCGCGACACTCAACTGCGGATCATCCATGAAGTCACCCGGGGTCATTACTCCACCAGTGGCCATCATTTTGACGGCTTGGGCTCCAATCTTTAAACCTTGACGAACCGCCTTACGCATTTCATCCGGAGAATCAACTAGGTGACCAAAATTAGGAAAGTCTCCATGACCTCCAGTCATCGAAAATGGGCGTCCAGAAGGCATAATATCGGGAGTTTGCGGTAATTCTCCTTTTTCTTGTAACTGGCGAAGAGTGATATCAACATCATAAGAACAGCCACATTCTCGAATATAGGTCACTCCAGAACGCAATAAAGCATGTAAATTAACCATCGCCCGGACGGTGGTTGCAACAACATTGGCGCTGGTTCCGCCATCTCCCGCCTGGGGATCCATACAAATATGTGTATGACAGTTAATGAGGCCAGGCATGACATATTGACCTTGCAAGTCAACACTTTCTCCCTCAGCTGGGGCAGTTCCTTGACCTACTGCCGTAATTTTTCCAGTCTGGGTATCCACAGTCATCCAAGCCTGAGTTTGAATTTTATCTTGTGCCCCATCAAATAACGAAAAATTAGTAAAAGTGACCTCTTTCATTTGTCATCCTCCTCAAAAAATAAAATAATCTTAATATAGTTTAAGACTAGTGGTCAAAGCTAATTAAGTCAAACGTTTTTCTGGATTAACTTTCTAAATTAGCAGATAGTTAAATTGAAAGATTAAATTTGACTAATCGAAAAATTAGTATATAGTTCACTATCATCAGAAGAATTTAATGTTAGGAGTTACAGGTTATGGAATTTATTGGTGCTTTCTTATTGGTAATGTTGTTTATGTTCATCGGCGAATGGGTTTCGTCAGCTTCTCATGCTTATATTCCCTCCGTCTTTGTCACTGCTGCGTTATTTTTAGTCGGTTTTTGGACGATTATGCCCAAAGACGTCGGGGTGCGGGCTTCTTATAGTCCACAATTCATTAGCATTGCCGTTTCAATTTTACTAGTCCACTTAGGTACTTTAATGAGTCTGAAAGAATTAATTCAGCAATGGAAAGCGGTCTGTATTTCCTTACTTGGAGTTGCCGGAACTTTTGTTCTTTGTTTAACGATTGGAACCATGATTTTTGACTGGCATACTGTAATTGCTGCTGTTCCACCATTAACCGGGGGAATGGTTTCTGCGCTCTTAATTACCAATGGTTTGAAAGCTCAAGGTTTAACCGCTTTGGTGGCCTTACCGATTTCCATGTTTGTCACTCACTCAGTTTTAGGTTACCCGCTAATTTCTTACATGCTCCGACAAGAAGATACTCGCTTGATTAAAGAATTTCACGCTAACGGTGATCAATTACCCGAAGATCTTTTTGAAAGTTCGATGGATGCTGACGACAGTGGTCAACCTGGCGTCCTTCATTTGCCGGCGAAATTTCAAACTTCGGCCTTCATCATGGCCCGAATTGCTTTCGTAGCTTTATTGAGTACCGGTTTATCTATCTTCTTAAAAACCGTTTGTCACTTTGACTTAAACGCTAATGTTATTTGCTTAATCATGGGGGTTATCGCTCACCAATTAGGTTTCTTGGAAAACAATGCTCTCAATAAGGCTGGCGTTTTCAACTGGTTAATGTACGGTCTTCTGGCTTACATCTTCTGTCAATTAAGTGCTACGACTCCGTCAATCTTTGGTCATATCATCATCCAAATCGTTGTCCTGATTGTCCTTGGCCTCTCAGGGATGTTCCTAGCTTCCTGGATTTTAGCTAAGCCTTTCGGGATGTCTTGGCAAATGGCCTTTGCCTGTTCCTTAACGGCTCTTTGCGGTTTCCCCGCTGATTACATCTTAACTTCTGAAGTAGCTAATACCGTCGCCAAGACTGAAGACGAAGAAAAATATGTCTTACATCATACGATGCCTAAAATGTTGGTTGGTGGCTTTGCTACCGTATCCGTGGCCTCGGTGGTCATCGCTGACGTCTTCTTAAAATTACTCTAAAATCTAAAATTATTGTGCACAAAAAAAGATTGAGCTCAAAGCTCAATCTTTTTTACTCGTAAAATTAATGCTCGGCTACATATTGATCTAATTCCGCTAAATATAAATCTCTTTTTTCCGGGCTGATCCAAGCTGTGGTAAAAGAATTTCGGGCCAGTTGAATAACTTGTTGTCGACTTAAATTAAATTTATCAGCTAGAGCATAATAATTATCACTAATATAACCGCCAAAGTAGGCCGGGTCATCAGAATGAATTGATACTGGAGCCTTTTTTTCTAAAAGTTGTAAAACTTCTTTACCCTTCATCTCCGGGCTAACAAAAGAATTTGACAGGGGACAAGAAGTTAGACCAATTCCCCTTTGGGCGACAAAATCAACCAAATCGGGATCTTCGACAATATTGGTTCCATGATCCAAACGTTCCACACCCATAATTTCCAAAGCTTGGCGAATATGTTCTAAGGAATCTTTTTGGTCAATATCACAGTGCGTCGTTAGATGCAGACCAGCAGCCGCCGCATCTTCAAATTGGCGCGCAAATTTTAAAGGTGGATTATTATGTTCATCGGAATCTAAGCCAATTCCGACCAACCAATCTTTATACGGTAAAGCTTGAGCCAAAGTCTGCCGGGCTGACTCTTTGGAAAAATCACGTAAGAAACACATAATCAAGGTAGCATCAACATTTAAAGCCCGGGCATCAACTACCGCCCGGTGTAAACCGGAAATTACTGTAGAAAAAGCTACCCCACGGCTAGTGTGTGCCTGTGGATCAAAGAAAACTTCCACATGACGAACATTATTTTGGGCTGCCCGCCGAAAATAGGCCATCGCTAAATCATAAAAGTCACATTCTTTTTGGAGAACATTCATGGCTGGATAGTAGACCTCTAAAAAGGAGGCTAAATCATCATATTGATAGGTTTTTTGAACTTCGGCAATTGTTGTTTGACCAATATCAATCTGATTTCGTTGCGCTAATTTTAATTTTAAATCGGGTTCCAAAGTTCCTTCAATATGCAAATGTAGTTCGGATTTTGGTAATCCTTGGGTGAATTCCTTAGTTACGTTAGTTGTCATCTAAAGCCCTCCACTATGAATATTTTTCTATAACTTACAGCGCTTAGTGTAGCATAACGTTTTTTTAAATCAACATAAAAATACGAATAATTTACTTTTATTTTTAATAAATGTATGGAATAATGTTCATGGAAGTTGATTAATGGAAGGGAGTTTTGGTTTTGATAACCGATAAGGAATCAATGAGCTGGTGGGACCGGAAATTTCAGCTCACTGCTCAAGCAACCAGCGTCCGTCAAGAAATGTTGGCCGGACTAACCACCTTTGTCTCCATGGCTTATATTTTATTCGTCAATCCCAGTATTTTAGGAGATGCCGGGATGAATAAAGGCGCCGTTTTCACGGCAACCGCCGTTTCGGCAATCGTCGGCTGTGTTTTAATGGCTTTTCTAGCCAATTATCCGATTGCCATTGCCCCCGGCCTCGGCGATAATGCCTTCTTTACTTATTCTGTCGTTCTTGGTCTCGGAATTCCTTGGCCCCAAGCAATGACGGGAGTTTTCGTTGCTGCTATTGGTTTTACTCTCTTATCTCTTTTCAAAGTTCGTGAGTTGGTAATCAACGCCATCCCTCAAGATCTGAAACTGGCGATGGCCGCCGGAATTGGTCTATTCATTGCCTTTGTCGGTCTCCAAGGGGGCGGTTTGGTTGTTGCCAGCAAGTCATCTCTAGTTGCCTTGGGTTCGCTCACCGTTCCCACCACTTGGCTAACAATTTTTGGAGTTTTGCTGATCGGAATCTTAATGGCCCGGCGCATTCCCGGATCTATTTTTCTAGGTTTAGTTGCCACGGCTCTTTTAGGTTTAGTTACCGGATTAATTAAAGCTCCAGCACATTTTTTGGCTCCTGCTCCCAGCTTAAAACCAACTTGGGGCGTCGGCTTACAACACTTATCAATTTTGACTGATCCGCGGATGTGGGCCGTGGTCCTCATCTTTCTCTTAGTTGCTTTCTTCGATACTGCTGGAACCTTAATTGGTTTAGCTCAACAAGCTGGGATCATGAAAAATAACCGGATGCCCCGAATTGGTCAAGCCCTAGTTGCCGATTCCATCTCGATGTTAGCGGGCGCTGTTTTGGGGACAACCCCGACTGCCGCCTATGTCGAATCTTCTGCCGGAATTGCAGTCGGGGGAAAAACCGGCTTAACTGCTTTGACAACTGGTGGCTTATTCGCCCTCAGTTTACTTTTTTCACCGCTATTAACCGTCGTCACAAATCAAGTCACGGCTCCCGCTTTAATTGTGGTGGGAGTCCTCATGGTCTCCTCCCTCAAAGACATTCATTGGGACCAATTCGAAGTCGCCTTTCCCGCCTTTCTCATCATTATTGGGATGCCTTTGACTTATAACATCTCCTATGGAATCGCCTTTGGCTTTCTCACCTATCCCCTTTTGATGACGGCCGCTGGTCGACGCAAAGAGGTTAATGCCATTATGTGGGCCTTACTATTTGTCTTTATTATCTTATTGTATGTATTAAATATCATGCCGCGAAGTAATTAAAAAAGGACGTTAATATGACAACAATTAGTGAACTAGAAAACTATCTCGATGCTGGGGGAGCAAAAATCCCCGCCGATCTCGTTATTGAAAATGGAACTCTCGTGAATGTCAATACGAGTGAATATTATCCCAGCAATGTTGCCATCTATCACGGACGAATTGTCGCCGTCGATCAAGACTTAACTGCCTACATTGGTCCGAAAACGCGCCATCTCAATGCCCAAGGCAAATATTTGGTTCCGGGCTTAATTGACGGCCACCTCCATGTAGAATGTAGCAAGTTGAGTCTGACGCGCTTTGCTCAAGCAGTTGTTCCTCACGGAACCACCAGCATTATTTCTGGACTGGACGAATATATTTCGGTTTTAGGTTTAGATGGTCTCTCCGAAATTTTCGAGGAAATTGAGCCCCTTCCCTTGAAAGTCTTCTGGGGCCTACCTTACAAAACGCCTTATACAATTCCCGAATCAACCATCGCTTACAATGTGACCGCCGCTGATCACCGCAAATATCAAGCCCAGGCTAACTGCTATGGCGTCTGGGAAACCGTTCGCGAAGCTATCCAAATTAAAGATCCCGATACCTTGCAAGCTTTGCTGGCCGCCCAAGCAGCCCACAAACCAATTTGGGGTTGTTCACCGATGGCCACTGGTCAGGATTTGAATCAATTTTTGATGAGTGGCGTCCGCGTTGATCATGAAAGCTACAGTCCGGAAGAATTTTTGGAAAAAGCCCGTAAAGGAGTTCACGTGGTAATTCGGGAATCTTCCGTTACCAAATTCCTCCACGAAAATATTCGGGCCTTAACTGAAGGAGCTCCGGGAGTTGCCCGTCACGCTAGCTTTTGCACCGATGACGTGACTACTTCAGACTTACTCGACCACGGTCACTTAGACCATCTGGTTCGTTTGGCGATCCAAGAAGGTGTCGCCCCGATGACTGCCATTCAAATGGCTACTTTAAATAATGCTGAAGCCTACCAAATTGACCAACAAGTCGGCTCCATTGCTCCCGGCAAAGATGCTGATATTTTATTAGTTGATCATCCCGGAAGCTTTAACGTGGAAACAGTGATCAGCAAAGGTCAAATCATCCAAGAAAAACAAGAAGTTAAAGTTGCCTTTCAACCACCACACCGCAGTCCACAGTTGCAGGGCCAGTTAAAGCTAGCTCCCACAAGCGCCGAAGATTTTGCTTATGCGGTTGACCTAGAAGAAGGTCAAGCTACAGTTGCCGCAATTCACAGCGTTGGTCCTTTTATTCGCAAGCGGCGCGAAGTTCAACTAACGGTTACTCACGGCCAAGTCCAAGTGGATCCGCAAAAAGATGTTGCCTTGGTCTCCGTCTTAGAACGTTATGGTCGCAATCACAATCATGCCCACGGCTTTATTTCCGGCTGGAATTTACAAGCTGGCGCCATTGCGACTTCTGCCGCTCCTGATGACAACAATCTAGTCGTTGCTGGCGTTAATTTAGAAGACATGGCTTTGGCGGCCAACACCTTAATTGAATGTGGTGGTGGGCAAGTTGTTGTTGCCCAAGGTCAAGTCCAAGCTTTACTTCCCCTACCTTTAGCCGGGATTACTAGCGATTTAGCTCCGGTTGAATTGGCCCAAAAAGAACAGGAATTAAAAGCTGCCGCCCAAAAGTTAGGTTGCCAATTACCCGATCCCCTCTTCTATCTCTCTTTCTTACCAATTACCGCCATTCCTGACCTGGCAATTACCGATGGGGGCAACGTCGATTACCCGAAATTAGCCTATTTTGACCCCATTATTAACTTAAATGCCAACTAAGAAAATATCCTTTTCCCCGCAACTTTAGTGCTGTCGGATAATCCTCCCAAATTATCCGGCAGCACTTTTTTTGCTTAAAAATGGTATGCTGGTCAAAACGTTTTCGATCAATAAGTTTTCCGCTGAGACTAAAATTTCCCCTTCACCCAGAAAGGTGTTTTAAAAATTATGCTGCTAATTATTGGCGCTTTAATTATCACTCTTATTCTTGAAGGCCTAATCATTCCCCGAATTCGGGTCAAATTAGGGCCAAATTGTAAATATCTTCGACTCTTAATTTGGTTAGTCCTCGTAATCAGCTTAGGAATTAAAACTCAGGGTCGAGGTCCCTGGCTTCTCCTAGCTTTAGCTGCTTCATTGGCTGGCCCTATTTCTGCTGCAAAGTTTTTTAAACAAAAAATGAGCCCTGCATTTTTGCAGGACCCAAAACTTCAACTTATTGACCGGTAAAGGAATTGTAGCGAATATGGTAGTAGCGCCGAAAGAGCCAACGCCCACCGTAAAAGATAACGGCCAAGACCAGATACCAAATTGGCGGCAAAATCGGATTGAAGGCCGCGGGAATTATCATTGTGATTCCTAAGATGGCATACATTAATAACAAGCCAACGATTAAAACTAAGGCAATTTTCCAAATTGGCTCCCGATCTTTGCGGGCAACTTGCATCTTGGTCGTAAACCAAGTAATCAAGATTCCCCATAAGAGAGCTAATAAGATAATCGTGAAAATTCCACTTTGGTTGTTGCGACTGGGATTTTTAGTGGTAAAACCAATAATTCCGTACATTGCTCCAAATAAAGCCGCAAACAAAAGACCATTATCGACACACATCTGCCAAAATTCTGGACGGCGATTTTTAGCTTGCCGCTGTTTTTGTTCCAACAAATCGGCCACTTTTTGATTTACTGGACCGTACAATTGGCGGGCAGGAATTCCCTTAATCTGGTTTTGAACAATTTCAGTTAACAATTGTTCAACCAAAGTTTGGGCTTGGGCTGCAGTTTTTCCATTTTCTTGTAAAGACTTCTGGAGTTTAAAAACATAATCTTCGTTTTTGTTACTTAGACGGGCACGCAATTGGGCAGGCTCTTCAGCCGCAATGGCTGCTTGAACCTCTTCTTGCTCGGCCTTTTTAGCTACGCGCTCTTGTTGCTTATTTTGCGCAGTTTCGTTTTTTGCTCTGGGATCCATTTAAGCCTCCTACACATTAAAGCGAAATTCGATAATATCGCCATCTTGAACTTGATAGTCCTTACCTTCAAGCCGATACTTACCAGCTTCTTTAACTGCTTGCATACTGCCGTATTGATCTAAGTCCGCAAAAGAAACCGTCTCGGCTTTAATGAAGCCTCTTTCAAAATCTGAATGGATTACTCCCGCAGCTTGCGGGGCAGTCATGCCTTGCTTGAAAGTCCAAGCTCGCGTTTCCGGACCGCCAGCAGTAAAGAAGGTGGCTAGACCTAATAAGTGGTAGCTGGCCCGAATCAAACGATCTAAGCCCGATTCCGTGACTCCTTCCGCTTCTAAGAAATCTTGGCGATCGCTATCTGGTAACTCAGCGATTTCTTCTTCAGTCTTAGCGGAAATGCCGATAACTTCAGCATTTTCTTGGGCAGCGAAGTCTCGGATTTGCTGGTAATATTTTGCAGCTGCAGGATCACTCATATCTTCTTCCGCAATATTAGCGACGTATAAAACGGGCTTAGAAGTCAGTAAAAAGAGCCCCCGGACGATCTTTTCTTCCGCTTCATCAAACTCCAAGCTCCGCACTGGTTGACCAACTTCTAAAGCCGGTTTAATTTTTTGGAGGACGGCTAATTCAGCCACGGCGGCTTTATCTTTGGTCCGAGCCACCTTTTCTACTTTGGCATAGCGTTTATTAACGCTATCTAAATCGGCAATCCCTAATTCCAAATTAATAGTTTCAATATCTTCAATTGGATCCACTTTTCCACTAACATGGGTCACATTGGGATCTTCAAAAGCCCGCACAACGTGCACAATTGCGTCCACTTGGCGAATATTTTCCAAAAATTTATTACCGAGACCTTCACCCTTGCTGGCTCCTTTTACGATTCCCGCGATATCGGTGAATTCAAAGGTCGTATGCACAATTTTCTTAGCGGGGATTAATTCATCGATCCGTTGTAAGCGGTGATCGGGAACTTCCACCATCCCGACATTGGGATCAATTGTTGCAAAAGGGTAGTTCGCCATTTCGGCGCCTGCCTTAGTGATCGCGTTAAATAAGGTGGACTTCCCGACGTTCGGCAAGCCCACAATTCCTGCTGTTAATGCCATGATTAAACTCCTTATTTCAGGTTCGGTAGTTGTAACTTGGCGGGCAAGAGATAAAATTCCTCTTGCTCGGGCTGTACTTCATGAACTTGAGTAATAATTTTTTTAAATTTCTTATTAAAATAAGCCCGGGTCAACATCACTTGGTGGCCACAACCGAGACAACGAATCTTAATATCGGCTCCGACCCGGACCACTTCCCAACGGTTAACGCCACAAGCGTGCTGTTTCTTCATCATTATGATGTCACCTAAATTATACATGGCTCCCCCTTGTTAGTTTAGTGAAATATCCAAAAGTTCCAAGATTCGATTTAAATCTTCCGTTGAAGCAAAGTCGATTTGGATCTTCCCTTTACCTTGCTTATTATCGGTAATTTGAACCTTAGTTCCCAATTTATCAATCAACTGTTCCTGGCTGGCTTGTAAAAATGGGGAGGGTTGCGCGGCGAAAACCGCCTTTTTCGGAGCTGGAGTTCGACTGACCAGCTGTTCGAGTTGGCGCACGGTTAAACCTTCCTGAACCGTTTTTTGAGCAATGGCATCAATTCGGGCCGGGTCTTTAAACATCAGTAAAGTTCGCGCTTGTGCCATAGTTAACTTGCCGGTCATTAAATAATTCTTGGTCTTGGATGGTAAACTCAACAAACGCAAGTAATTGGCAATGTAAGGCCGACTCTTGCCCAATTTTTCAGAAATTTGTTCCTGAGTTAAATGTAATTTTTCAATCAAAGTTTGATAGGCTTGAGCTTCTTCAATCGGATTCAAGTCCTCGCGCTGCAAGTTTTCCAAGACCCCGATTTCCATCATTTGACTTTCATCTAAGTCCCGAATAATCACTGGAATACTAGTCTTTTTAGCCAACTTGCTGGCACGAAAACGCCGTTCACCAACCACAATTTGAAAACCCGAGACACTTTTTCGGACCACAATTGGTTGAAAAACTCCGTTCTCCAAAATGGATTGGGATAATTCTTCCAAAGCAGCTTGATCAAAGGATTTGCGCGGTTGGTAAGGATTAGGACGAATTTCACTCAATGGTAATTCCACGACATTTTCCGAATTTAATTCTTCACTTTCAAAATCAGAAAACAAGGCCCCAATTCCCCGACCTAAACCACTGCGTTTCTTTTCAGGCATTGTTCTTCATGACCTCCTTCGCTAACTCTAAATAGACTTCCGCTCCCCGCGATTTGCGGTCAAAGTCAATAATTGGTAAGCCATAGCTAGGAGCTTCTGCTAAACGGGTATTGCGCGGAATAATCGTTTGATAAACGTGATCGCCAAAATAATTTTGCACTTCATTGACCACCTGAGTGCCTAGATTAGTGCGGGCATCATACATGGTCAAGAGAACCCCTTCAATTGCCAAATCAGGATTGAAATGCTTTTGAACTAGGCGAATCGTATTCAATAATTGGCTCAAACCTTCCAAAGCATAATATTCACTTTGGACGGGAATAATAATCGAGTTGCTGGCAGTGAAGGCATTAATTGACAGTTGGCCTAGTGAGGGCGGACAGTCAATCAAAATGTAGTCATAATTGGCTGAGACCGTGCTGATAGCTTCTTTGAGCCGAGTTTCTCGAGCCATCATCGAGGTTAATTCCATTTCGGCGCCCGCCAATTGAATCGTAGTTGGAACTATATCTAACCGTTCTCGTTTGGTATGAAGGATAGTTTCGGCTAGGGGCATTTCATTAATGATGACATCATAGATATCTTCGGTGACATCGACTTTTTTCACGCCCAATCCACTCGTGGTGTTTCCTTGGGGATCAATATCAATGACGAGGACCTTTTGACCTAATTCCGCCAAACAAGCGCCAAGATTGATGGTCGTGGTGGTTTTGCCCACGCCCCCTTTTTGATTCGCTAATGAAATGACTCTAACCATTTTGATCCTCCTTAGACACCGTAATAATAATCTGATATTCTGTGGGACTGTCAACTTCTTGATAAGCAAACTGGGCCCCGCTTTTTTCGGCCAACTTCAAAGAATCATAGAGAGTATTTAAAGTCAGGCGCGAGCTGTGCGAAGTCAAAGCTTTAATTTTCTTTCGTGGGGAAACTGGGGGACGTTTCTTGGCTTGAACCAACTTTTCCGTGGCCGTCACTGTGAGTTGGCGCTCTTGAATCTTTGGCAACAAAGCCTCCTGCTCCGCTTGAGAAAGTCCCAATAAGGCACGACCATGCCGCTGAGAAATTTTTCCCGCCGCGATTGCCGCTTGGACGGGAGCGGCCAACTTTAAAAGCCGAATTTTATTGGCCACGTAAGACTGACTTTTTCCTAATTGTTGCGCCAATTCTTGTTGCTGCAAGTGGTTCAGTTCTTTCAGATGCACATACGCTTGAGCTTCTTCAATCGGATTTAAGTCTTGCCGTTGTAAATTCTCAATTAAAGCCAAGGCAGCACTTTGTTGATCACTATAAGTCCGCACGAGCGCGGGAATTTGAGTCCATTGTAACTGGCTCACAGCCCGAAAACGCCGTTCACCAGCAATAATCTCGTAGTGCTCAGGTGACTGCTGGCGCACGATAATGGGTTGCAACAATCCATGAGCCGCAATTGATTGGGCCAATTCGGTAATTTGCTCGGCGGTAAATTGCGTTCGTGGTTGGTAAGTATTAGCTTCAATTTGAGTTAACGGAATTTGTTGAACTTGATCGGAAACCGCTGTTTGTTTTTTATCTCGAAATTTGTCTAAAAACGACATCCTCATCCTCCTACAAGGGTTCCCGCGCAGGCGTGCCGGGTTTCCGTGGATACTTATTGGGCGTAGTTCGCACTTTTTTTATCCAGACTAATTCTCGCTTGCCGGCTGCTTCTGGTAAGTCCAAAGTTTGGACTTCAGCTACATCCCCACCTAAAATTTGCAAAGCGTGTTGGGCCGCAGTCAGTTCTTCTTTTCCTTGGGCCCCTTTTAAAGCAATAAATTGGCCTTGCAACCGAACTAAGGGTAAACATAACTCTAATAAAACTGGTAAATTGGCCACGGCTCGGGCCGTAACATAATCAAAGTGGGCCCGCATTGCTTTTTGCCGACCAAATTCTTCAGCGCGAGCATGGACGAGCGTCACATTTTTTAGCTGTAATTGATCCACGACAGTTTGTAAAAATTTAATTCGCTTATTTAAAGAATCAACAATTGTTAACTGTAATTGCGGATTAACAATTTTTAATACGAGTCCGGGAAAACCGGCCCCCGAACCAATATCGGCAATTTGAACTTCTTGGGTCCGCAAAACTGGATCGACAAACATGGGGGTCAATGAATCATAGAAGTGTTTTAAGTAGACTTCCCCACTTTCCGTGATACTCGTCAAGTTCATAACCCGGTTGGTTTCTACTAACAGTTGGTAATAGCTGGCTAATTGTTGTAATTGTTTACTGCTTAATTCAATTTCATACGGCCGCAATTGGGCTTGTAATTCTTGTGGACTCATTACTTACTCCTATCGTGAAACATTAAAACTGTTTCACAACTATCCTATCTTAATCTCTAGTTCAACGCAATCATTGACCGCCGAATTCTCGGAGGAAAAACTAGCTCCCTAACTCTGAGAAAATTTTATTTTTTTAATCCCGACTACTGGCTGTAGCTTGTAAGTGAAAGTGGGCTCCCTGCATCTCTAACTTCCCAGCGCGAACTAACTGATGTAATCGGCGACTTAAAGTTTCCGGGGTAATTCCCAATAAATTGGCTAATTCTTTTTTCTTAATCGGCAAATCAAAAGTTAAAGTCTGTTTTTGTTCAGCTAGATTTTGTAAATAATCCCAAACTAGCCCCTGCGCATCCAATAATTCATGCCGCAAATTTTTTTGTTCACTGGCCCACAATTGTTGACCCAAGCTATTAACCATCAGCTGGGCTAAATCGGGAGAAGCTTGTAGGAGATTTTGAAAAGCCGTTTGGGTAATTGAACAGACCCAAGAATCAGTCAAGGCTTGGATAAATTGTTCTGATGGTTGTTCTTGAAATAATTGTTGCTGCCCCCGAATACTGCCCGTGGATAAAATTTCGGTGATTTGTTCTTGGCCGGCAGCTGTTAAGTAGTAGACTTTGGCTTGTCCTTGATCCAAAACTAGCATCCCTGCCTGTTGATCGTGAGGTTGGCGAATTAAACTTCCCTTGGCGTAATAAACTCGATGGGAAGAAATCTGACTCAGTTTAGCTTTGACTTGGGGCGCTAAATTATGAAATAAGGGGGCGCGGTCCACACACTGACGCGGAGAATGCATAAATCGCCTCTTTTCTTGATCTAAATCAATTTTTTTGCAATCATTATAGCATACACTATGCTTGTAGAAAATTTTAACTGGGAGGTTTTTTAATGAAAAAATATCAAGCTGAAATTGTGCCCTTGAACGCTGAAGTCATTCAGACTGCCGCTCACGGCCACGCGGAATTTATTGAAACTGCTACCGAATTACAAATTAAAATTGAAATGTTCGATACTCCGGCTAATATCCAACACTGGGAACATTTCCACGGCTTTCCTAACGGCCAAGCTGCTAAAATCGCTACTAGCGCGCAAGACGTTAACCACGATGGAGTCATCGACCTACCCGAAACCGAAGCTGTTTCCGGAACCACGATGGTGCCTTTTGACAATGCACCTCACGAAATGTGCGTTCCTAACGATAATTACCCGGTTGCTGATGCCCAAGGTCACTTTGCTTACGAAATTAAGGTTCCTTTAGAAGCTTTAAAAGCTAAATTCCAAGAAGTTTTTGGTACCCCAGATTTAGAATTAGACAAGCGCGTTATTTATATCCACGGTGTTCCTCAAGACTTACAACTACCCGCAACCGTCGCTGGGGTTGTCGGTCCCTATGATCAACACGTTACTTTGCCGATTGCGACCGGCCAGATTGAGGCGGTGGACTAATTGCGTAGTAGAAACTGGCTTTTTAGCTGGCTGATGGCCGCTTTTTATCTGGTGACCCTCGTGTTAACTCTTTGCCAAAAGCATATGTTGGCGATGTATTTTATGGCAATAGGCATGTTTATCGAGGCTTGTTGTCACTTATGGTCTAGTCACCGACGCTAGTTGAGAGTGTCTCAAAGGTTCGAAACGGTATACAATGGAGCCAAAAGAACAAAGAAGATGGTGAAAATGACCCAATTAAGAATCGAACGTGTCTATCATTCACTTCCCGATCCGGCTAGTTACCGAATTTTAGTTGATCGGATTTGGCCGCGGGGAATTGCGAAAGCTAAAGCCCAAATCGACTGGTGGGCCAAAGAGTTAGCGCCCTCCCCGGAATTGCGCCGCTGGTTTCAACATGATCCGGCTAAATTTCCCGAGTTTCAAGAGCGCTATCGCCGTGAATTAGACGAAAATCCAGCCGTTGCGGAGGCTAAAGAAAGCATTACCGCTCATCTCCAAACCCAAGATATTGTTTTACTTTACGGAGCCAAAGACGAACAACACAATCAAGCCGTTGTTTTACAGGCTTATTTAACCCAAAATTAAGGTCAAAAAAAGTGGTCTCGCCGAAATTACTTCGGGAGATCACTTTTCTTTTAGCTAAAAAATAATTTTTTAACTTCTGTCTACAAGACATCCCAAGCTGGCAGAACGATTGGTTCTTGTTGAAATTCGGCTTCTTCAGTCGCACTAAGATGTTGCTTATTAATAATGACTTCGTAGACGTAATCGTCAAACCAAGCATCATCCATCACAAAATAGCCCTTACTACCAATTTTGGCGCCCCAGGAATTTTCGACTTTCCAACGCAAAGGTTCTCCTTGGTCATTTAAATCAACGCCGGTAAAGACCATGGCGTGGGAAATATCAGCTTCTTGAACATCGAAACGTTCCCCTTTAGTCAGCTTCAAATCTAAATCAAAGAGTTGACCGTAGTCATACAAATTTCCGGCCAAAAGACCCTGTTGCCGTTGGGATTGAGCGAGAACATCATTCCCAAACCAAACCGGATCACCGGCTTGCAATTGCTTAATAGTCAATTGCTTTAAACGCTGGATCGGCAAATTTAAGCCCTTATCTAAACTAGCCCCCACGACATTACCGTCACCTTCAGCCCGGTAAGTCCGACCCAAAGGTTTACCTTTTTGGGGAATATTCAAAATTTGGTAGTAATCGGCGAGCGGTAAACTGAAATACTGAGCGTAGAAATCTTGGGGCGTGATTGCGGTCTCCTGTAATAACTTTTCTTGGTCATTACGTTGGGACCAAGAAAATTCCCGCGGCGGTTGGCCAAAGCTATAAACACAAATCCGATAAACTTCTGCTAAACGTTGCTCAATCCAAGTTTGGATTTGGTCTGATGTCGCCTGATCTTGAACTAATTGGCGTAATTGTTGCGCATCTTGGCGTAATTTATGATTGAGGACTTGATTAAATTCTGTCGTATCTTCGGAACTCTTGGTTTCCGGCATTACCGACTTGGGAACGACCCCGTATTTCTGAATTAAATTAATGGCAAACTTCCATTGACCCCCATCGCCTGTAGCTTGAGTCAAAAGTAGATGGACCCGGCGATCAGTTAAAGCTGCTTGAGCGGTAGCCACAACTTCTTGATAAAACCAATTGGCTTTTTCCAAACGGTCGTAGAAAAAAGAATAACTTTGCGACAACTCAAAATCTTTCACCTGATACTTTTGCGCAAATTGGGTCCGCAAAGTAGTCAATGCTGAAAAGAGCCAACAACGACCAGAATGTTTCTGGTTCCCAACTGCTCCAGTCGGAATTTCCACGGAAAAGACCGGATTCAAAGCTACTTGAGCTTGGGGGTCTTGGCTAGTTTGATGAATCCCATTATTTTGAACCGCTTGGGCTACCGTTTGGTACTCAGATTGGGCGTGAAATTGGGTTTGAAATTGCTTAATTTGTTGAAAATCAATCGCTTGCGTCACTTTTGTCACTCCTCTAGACTTTTATTATCAAACAGTCTAAACTATTTAAGACTAATAGTAAATAAATCATGAGGAAATTTTAATATGACGACGATCCGTATTGCTTATTTATATGAAGACTTAATGAACACCTACGGTGATGCTGGCGACGTAAAAATCATTCGTTACCTCTTAGCGCAAGAAGGATACAGCAGCACCGTTGACAACATCAGTCTTGGCGATGATTTCACAGCTTTCGATTATGATTTCTTGTTCTTCGGCGGAGGACAAGATTTCGAGCAGTCGGTCGTCGCTCGAGATATTATGCGCCACAAAGAAACTTTAACGGCTTATATTGAAGCGGGCCGGCCGATGCTTTGCATCTGCGGCGGTTATCAATTTTTGGGGGATTACTATCAGACCAGTGGTGGGGAAACTATCAAATGTTTAGGCATTTTACCATTGCATACCATCTTTAACCCCGAAAAAAGAATGATCGGTGATACCCACTACCAAACCGAATTCGGAGAAGTTCACGCCTTCGAAAACCACAGTGGCCAAACTTTCTTTGATGATCCCCAAAAATTACAGCCCTTTGGCAAAATGATTACCGGTTACGGAAACAATCCCCAAGATGGGGTTGAAGGTTTGCAATATAAGCAGACAATTGGGAGCTATTCCCATGGTCCGTTGCTCAAAAATCTCAATATTGCTCAAGAACTAGTTAAACAAATTTTAGCTTCAACAACCGCCGACCCAAGCTAGTTGCGGTTGTTTTTTTTACTTTCGTTTTACAATAGTTTTACAATAAGGGTAGAAATCTTTAAATTATTTCAAGAATAGGAGTGTTTATTATGGCAAAAATTACTGCTGGCCAAGCCTTGGCCCAAGTTTTAGTTAACTGGCAAGTTGATCATCTCTACGGAATTACCGCGGATTCGATTAACAATACTGTCGAAGGCCTCTATCACGAACGAGAACACTTGCGTTATATTCAAGTCCGCCATGAAGAAGTCGGCGCTTTAGCCGCTGCTGCTGATGCCAAATTAACTCAGCAAATTGGCGTCTGCTTTGGCTCCGCTGGCCCGGGAGCGGTTCATCTTCTCAATGGTTTATACGAAGCTAAAATGGATCACGTGCCCGTTTTGGCCATTGTCGGTCAAGTGGCTTCAGGCTTAATTAACACTAACTTCTTCCAAGAAATGAATGAAGATCCGATTGTGGCTGATGTTGCTGCTTTCCACCAACAAGTAACCACCGCCGATCAAATTCCTTACGTAATCGACCAAGCGATTCGCTACGCTTACCAACACCAAACCGTCGCTGCCGTAATTATCCCCGATGATTTAGCCGGACAAGAGATTGATTTTACCCTAGCTTCAACCCCTAATTTAACCGCCGCAACTATGCAACCCAAGCCTCAAGCGACTGCCGACCAAATTCAAACCGTTGTTCAAGCTTTGAAACAAGCCCAAAGACCGATCATGTGGCTGGGACGGGGCGCTCAAGGAGCGCAAAAGGCCGCGGTGGCCGTCGCTGAAAAATTCAGCCTGCCAGTTTTAAGTACCGTTCCGGCAACCGGAGTCTTTCCCACTAATCACCCGGCCTTCATGGGTTCGCGAGGCCGACTGGGAACTAAACCCGCTTTTGAAGTCAGTCAAATTAGTGATTTAATTTTATCGATTGGTTCTAACTATCCCTTCGCTCGTTTCTTGCCTGAGGGGGTGAAATTTATTCAAGTAAACAATAATGGTGCCGACTTAGGCAAGCAATTCTCGGCCCAAGAGGCGATCCTAGCTGATGCCTCGGCCTTCCTTGAAGCCTTAACCCAAGTTCCGGACCAAATTCCCGCAACAGCTTTCTTCCAAGCTGCTAAAAAAGATAAGGCTAATTGGGATCAGTGGTTAAAAACTTGCGCTCAAGATGACCAAGATGGTCTCCGGGCTGAAGGTGTCATTCAAGCCGTTAAAGATTACAGCCACAAAGACGCGATTTATGGTTTAGACGTTGGAAATAATACCGAGTGGTCGATTCGCCAACTGCCCTTTGACCAGCAACAAAAGTTTGCCATGTCTCCTTGGTATGGAACGATGGGCTTTGGTTTGCCCGCCGGATTAGCTGCCCAATTAAGCTATCCTGAGCGGCAAGTTTGGACTATTTCTGGTGATGGTGGTTTCGCGATGGTCATGCCGGATTTAATCACCGAAGTGAAGTACCAACTTCCTGTCGTGAATATCGTCTTAGACAATCAATCTTTTGGCTACATTCAACATGAAAAATTGGTCAATGGCCAATCAATGTATGGTATCCCCTTAAATCAAGCCGACTGGGGCCAAATCGCCCAAAATATGGGAGCTCATGGCTTTACTGTGCATAATCTATCTGAACTCCGGCAAGCTTTTGAACAAGTTCAAAAATTCCAAAGTCAAAATGATCCCCTCCCCGTAGTCATTGATGCCCAAATTCAAAATATTGATCCAATTGATACTAGCTTTGTCGCGGTCAACGAAGATACTCTCCCGGCCGAAAAGATTGCTCAATATCGCCAGCAGTATCAAGTAGATGAAAAGCAGCAACCTTCTCTGCAAACCCTTTTAAAACAACAATCGAAAACTAATTAGCCATCCAGCAGCAGCCGAATGAGACTCAAAACTCTCACTCGGCTGTTTGGCGATCGCCAAACTTATTTCTGCCTATTTATAAATCCGCGCGTCCCTTTATCATGCTTTCTGTAAGAATAACTAAAATATATTAATCATTTTTCCTTGACGTTTAATGATCAAAAAATTAGAATTAATAACTAATTTTAATTTAGAAAGGAGTTGCGCTGCTTGCGGCCAATTATTGCAGTCACCGGCGATTCCCTCGTCGATCCATCACCAATTATCAATTTGAACTACGCTGATATGGCTCCCCAAATGATTAAAAATGCTCTTTTACAAGTTGGGGGAACTCCGATTATTGTTCCCTTTCCCGAGGATCCGAGCCAAATTCCCGCCGTGGTCCAAAGTGTCCTGCCCCTCTTTTCCGGTTTAGTTCTTCCTGGAGGGCCTGATATCGATCCAACTCTCTACCATGAAGAACCGCGACCTCATTTAGGTCGGACTACTTACCCTAAAGACTTATTTGAGCAAGCTTTAATCAAAGCCACTCTTGCTGCGGGGAAACCCATTCTCGCGATTTGTCGCGGTTTACAAATTCTCAATGTTACTTTAGGCGGTAGTCTTTACCAAGACTTAGCGACCCAAGGACCGGCAGAGCAGCTCCAACACGCCCAAACTGCTCCCGGACAATATCCTACCCACCATATTCAAATTAAAGCGGGTTCAACCTTGGAGCAATTAATGGGTTCCAGCGCTTATGTTAATTCCCGCCATCACCAAGCCGTGCGGCAATTGGCACCCGGACTGAAGGTTGTTGCCCAAGCTAGCGATGGGATTGTGGAAGCCGTCGAGGACCAAGCTCAGCAACAAATTTTGGCCCTGCAATGGCATCCAGAAAATATGTGGCCACAAGATCGACAGCAATTAGCTCCCTTTCAAAAATTAGTTGATCGAGCGCAAGTGTTTAGAGAAAAGGATTAACCCCATGAATAATAAAGATAAGTTAGGCTTCGCTAGTGTTCTTTTGTTCGGAATTAACGGGATTATTGGTTCGGGAATTTTCTTACTTCCCGGAGCTGCGGCCAAATTAATGGGACCGGCCAGTATTTTCGTTCTCCTCTTCGATGCTTTCTTAGTGATTACGATTGCCCTTTCTTTTGCCCAAGCTGCCAGCTTTTTCGACCGCGATGGTGGGCCTTATCTTTATGCGCAAGCTGCCTTTGGCAAATTTGTCGGCTTTGAAGTTGGTTTTGTAACTTGGGCGGTTCGGATTATCGCGGAAGCAACAATGGCCGTTGCTTTTACCACTGCCCTTGGGGCCACTTTTCCCGCTCTTAAAAATGCAACTGCCAAAGTAAGTGTTATTACTTGCTTGATTGTTGGCCTAGCCTTGATGAATATTGCGGGCGTCCGTTTGGCGAAAGTGGTCAACAATATTATTACTATTTCCAAATTAATTCCTTTAGTTCTCTTCATCGCTATTGGAATTTTTTGGATTCAACCGCAAAACTTTACCCCTTTATTTCCCGGAGGCAGTTATCACTCCGGTAATTTCGCCCAAGCAGCAATTACTCTCTTCTACGCCTTTACCGGTTTTGAAGGAATTGTCGTTGCTGCTGGAGATATCAAGGATGCTCCCAAGAATCTCCCCCGCGCGCTCCTTTTAATCATGTTGACTGTCGTTAGTTTTTACATCCTGATTCAAGTTGTTTGTATCGGCATTTTGGGGAATAAATTAGGGAGCAGCAACGCCCCGATTCAAGCCGCCTTTACGCAAATTGGCGGTCGTTTAGGAAACGCGGTCGTCGCTTCAGGAACTTTGCTTTCCACCGGGGGCTTATTGGTCGCTTCCAGTTATATTACTCCTCGATCGGGGGTCGCTTTGGCAGAAAATAAGATGATGCCGCAAATCTTAGCTTGGCGAAATCAACATCACGCTCCCTGGGTGGCAATCTTGACCAGTATGGTTTTAACGCTCGCCATTGCTTGGTCGGGAACCTTCAGTTTCTTGGCGCAAATTAGCGCTATCTCTCGTTTTGCACAATATATTCCAACCTGTTTGGCAATTTTAGTTTTTGCCCGACAAAAATCTCGTGACTCCCAAAAGTTCCATCTTCCTTGGGGTCCGGTAATTCCGGTAGTTGCCATTTTAGTTAGTTGCTGGTTGCTAATTCAGGTTCCGCTGATCCAACTACTCTTCGGTCTGGGAGCCCTGATAGTTGCCATTCCTTTCTACTTGGGTATGACTTGGCAAAAAAAGCACGCCGCTTAAAATTTAAATTCTAACCAAAAAGCGTAATTTCCAGTTTAGAAATTACGCTTTTTTAATTGGCAAAATAAGTCTTATTTTTATTTAGAATTTTCTAACTGCCAGCCTTTGCCAACATCAACCCAACCTTGAGCTTGAGTTGCTTGTTCTAGTTCCGGAATTGAACGCGCAATTGTGCTCTGCAAACTTCCTCCCGCAGCATAAACGGTCGTAAAGCGGCGCAAAGATTCATCCAAATAGACTTGAACCCCCGAATTCACCGCAAAAGGAGTCACTCCTCCTGGAGCATGACCGATAGAGGTTTCCACTTGGTCAAAAGGAATCATCTTCACACGACTTTGAAAACAGTTCTTAAACTTCCGATTATCTACCCGAGCATCTCCGGCGAGGGCAATCAGGATTGGCTGTTCACGAACCAAAAAGGTCATTGATTTCAAAATCTGACGCTCCTGGCAAGCCAAAACTTGAGCCGCATGAGTTACCGTATCAATTGGCTGTTCATGTTCTTGGACCCGATCTTCTAAGCCAAAGGGTTTTAAATATTGACGCACAGCTTCCACAGACAAATTAAGAACCTGCTATGCAAAATATGGAGAAATATAGTAAATCACGAATGATTTCTATATTTAAAAAGGTTGCATATTTCCTTTCTTTATTTTACTTACTGCCGTTATGACGCCAGTATTCCGATATTCCATCAAGGAGTAATCTCATTGACCAACTATGACAGCATCAGGGCTTAGCCAGCCCCCTTGAGTTTTTTAGATTAAGGCTAACAAGTTAGCCGCGGCGTTCTCGTCCCGATCGAGGAATGTTCCACAGGCCTAACAAACGTATTCCTTATGCTTCATCTGGTGTTTGGCGTTTCCTTGGAGGGTGATTTTATCGTTGCCAGACTTAATCTGACCGCATTTGGAGCAATGCTGAGTTGATGGATAATATCTATCCGCAAGAATCAGTTCTTTGCCGTACCATGCACATTTATAACACAATACTTGCTGGAAATAACCAAACATTGACCGCTGGAGTCCTTTTGAAGCAACGTGGCTCATTTGCATGTCCTTAACTGCTAAGTCTTCGATCACGATTTTGTTGTAATTCGTCACCAGTTTCGTTGTGAATTTTTGCATAATATCGTGCTGAAGATTAGCAACCTTTTGATAAAACTTAATGCGTTGGTAAAGCTTTTTTAAATACTCAGGCAAGATATTAATGACCCCGGCGGTGTAATTTAAATGACCGACATTGACGTCAACGGCGGAATACTTGCCCGTCTCAGGCTTAGGATTCCCTTGGCATTAGCATAAGTTTGAATGAACTTAATTTGATCTCTCAGATTATCTTGCTATCCACTCGTTGAAACACGAGCATACGCCACAACTTTCTTAGCCGTAGGCTGATCATCAAGATAGGTCTGATACTGATCTTCCGTATAATAACGTCGATTTGTCGGAGAGCGGTGGGCGATGAACTTACCTTTTAGCTTAGTTTTTTAATTAAAAAAATCTACTTTCCCAAAAAAGTAGATTACTAGCTTTATAATTCTAATCATCTGAAGTCAGGTAAACGAACTGATCGGTCGAAACTTTTTCATTCAAAGCGGTGGCTAATTCGGGCGTAATTTTGCCCGTCTTCGCTGCTTGTTGAATGTAAGAATACTCGTACTGAAAAGACTTCATTAATAACTCTTCTTCTACCGCGCTGCTCGTGTGCTTTTGATTCATCCGTTGGTGACGAATCTCATAGTAATGGCGGACAACTCGAGTTGCGGCCTTATTTTCTGGCCGCTGCATCCGGCGGAGATAAGTCATAATTGCCCGATAGCCCCAACTTTCCATCCGCCGAAAAATTTGGTGTTGATCGACATCAACTTGATCAATCGCCGTCGGCAAATACCGGGGAATCCAGCCCGGATTTTTGGGAGCTGGTTTCTTGTGGGAAAAAGTCATCCGCATCATTTTCCAACCCACCCGCAAGCGAATGATGGGATTAACACTGGCGTGTTTGAGATAAGACCATTGTTTCCAGTTGTAACGGCGCGCATTTTCGTAACTGATCTGACCGTTACGGGCGTAATCATTGATAATCGCCACTTCCAAGTTTTGCGTCCGCTCTAACATCTGCGCCACTTGTTTGAAACTGGCCTGTTCGTGGTGTCCCCTCTGACTATTAAGCAGGGTAATCACCCGACTGGCGGCCAAATAGTCATCATAGTCATTAGTTTGCAATTCCTGGGTCGCGTAATCTACCATCTTCACCAAATTTCGGTTGAATTCGCGCATCGTAAAAGAGCGCTGTTTCGGTTTCAAAATCCGCGGCAAAAAAATTGTCGGAATCACTAAACTCAAAACAATCACCACTTCAGAAATAAAGATCATATCCGTCCGAAAAGGTAAGAGATTCTTTTTGACTACTAGAGGTAAGGAGAAAGCCATCGCTAAATTAATCGTTCCGTGCATCCCACTCAAAGCAACGATTAAGCCATTTTTTCCTCGCTCGCGTTGATGCCGGAAAGGAATCTTGACCAAACCAAACCAAGTCCATAAAAAACGAAAGACAAACATCAAAACATACAAACCAATCGAAAGTTCCAAAAGGACCGATAAATGAAGTTGACTTGATTGCGACAATTCGATCATATTTCGCGGTAAGGTTACGCCCAACAAGACGAAAACGAAGCCGTTCAAAAGACTGGATAAAATTTCCCAACTGGTCGTCAAGACGACTTGATTAGAAGTCGAAGTCAAACGGAGCCGTTTTTGATAAATTCCATGAACAATTCCTAAAGCGACCACGGCTAAAATTCCTGATAAGTGGAATTCTTCTGCTAACCAATAAGCCAAAAAAGGCGCAATCAAGTTAAAGGGTAAAATAATCGCGGCCGCGTTAAATAAGCGTCGCTGAAAGAAAATCTGAATTAGGACAAATAAGAAACCTAAAATGACCCCTAAACAAACTCCCCCGACAAAACTAACGAAGAAACTTTCCAAACCTAAAGATAGCGAAAAATGACCCGTTCGAAAGGCAGTTAAAGCGACACTCAAGGCAACTAAACCCGAAGCATCATTAAATAAGGATTCATTTTCCAAGGTTTCCATGAGAAGTTCCGGCATTTCAATATTGGAAGTGATTGAAGATACCGCTACGGCGTCCGTCGGCGTGACAATGGCGGCTAAACAAAAGAGTAAAGCAACCGGTAGGACCGGCCAAAACCAGTGCGCCATCAGCCCACTAGCCACAATAGTTACGACCGCTAAAACCACCGCCAAAGAAAGGGTGGAACGAAAATTTTTACGTAAACTCGTATAATTGGTTTGTTGACCCTCATTAAACATCAAGGGTGCTAAAATCATTAAAAAGAATAATTCCGGATCTAATTGAAAATGATCAAATTGGGGAAACCATGATAAAGCAAAACCCGCCGCAATCTGATCAAAGGCTAAGGGAATACTCGGATAAAGGGAATGGACAATATTAGCGACAACTGTTGCCGTCACTAAAAGTAGCGTATTTAAAAATATTTCCACAAAAAGCCCCCTTTAGCAAAAAGTTTAATTATCTAAAAATTTATTGGCCCGTAAAAGCGCCAAACTGATCATCGGAACCAAAATAACTGCCAGCAACAGTTCGGCCAAACCATTGGTCGCCACAATTGTTAAGAGCACCTGATTCAATAAATCCGCGGACACATGATAAGCCCGCATTAAACCACCAGGTGCTAAAAGGCGCATTAAAGCTAAAACCACCGTAGTATCTAACAAAGAGCCGACCGCAGCAGCCAGCATTAAGCGAATGCTTGGTGGCCAAGAAAAGTGTTCTTTAATTACCCGATTGACCCAACCGGCCAGATAGCCGACTAGAATTCGGGGAAAAACCGAAATTACCGGATTGATAAAAACTAAGGTATCTAACAAACTTGTTGGCGCCGCCAAAGAACGAAACCAAATTCCCAAACCCCAAATTAAGCCCAGTAAAGCTCCGTCATTGGGACCCAAGACTACGGCCGCGACAATCACAGTCAAATGGACAATTGTAATATTGATCACACCCAAGGGAATAAAACCCAAAAAAGGGACGGCAGATTGAACTAAAACTAAAGCAATTAAGAGGGCTCGAATCGCCAAACGATAGGGTCGAGCTTTTTTCATAACCTTAACCTCGAATTATTCTAATTATATTTAAATTATACTACAAAGTAGTTAAGATTTTAAAGCTCCTGCGATCATCATCTATTGACTTTACGCAAATTTTACTTAAAATAACATTTAGTATATCAATCAAAGAAGAGGTTGCTAAATCTACTAGTCAACGTTGCGAGTTGTTGTAGCAATTTTAACCAGCGTTAAACAGAGCTTTAGCCGAAATTACTTCCTACTACAAAAGGTCGTGATTGGGTCTAGATTGCATAAGTCTAGAACTGTCGTAGCAAAAATTTAGCTACGGGGCGCTATCTACGATTAATAATCCTAGTAGGTCTCTTTGGACATTATCACGCTAAAGGGGCCTTTAATCGTTCATAGAGTTCTTCTTGCGATTTTGAGGAGGAACAAGTTTTGACGAACCAAAAAAATCAAGTCCAGCGCAAGCTCAAAACCCGCCATGTTACCATGATTGCTTTGGGTGGCTGTATTGGAACTGGACTATTCATGACTTCTGGGTCAACCATTGCCACTGCCGGTCCTGGTGGGGGTCTGGTCGCCTACATCGCCATGGGATTAATGGTTTATTTCTTAATGACCAGCTTAGGCGAACTGGCCACTAATCTACCCGTTTCTGGTTCTTTTGCGACCTACAATGGGCGTTATGTCGATCCAGCCTTAGGCTTCGCGATGGGCTGGAACTACTGGTTCAACTGGGCCATCACCGTGGCCGTTGATATTTCTACCGCCGCTTTACTAATCAAATTTTGGCTCCCCGATAGTCCCGGCTGGGTCTGGAGTCTCTTGATTTTAGTCTTAATCTTTTTAATCAATGCTTTAACGGTCGCTACTTTTGGCGAAACTGAATACTGGCTTTCGATTATTAAAGTGGTCACCGTTATTATTTTCTTAATCGTTGGTTTAGCCATGATTTTCGGAATCCTCAATGGTCCGGCAGTTGGTTTGAAAAACTTTACCATTAAACAAGCGCCTTTTGTCGGCGGAATTCCGGCCATTATCAACGTTTTCTTGATTGCCGGTTTTTCCTTCCAAGGGACTGAATTGATCGGGGTTACTGCCGGTGAATCCAGTCATCCCGAAAAAGCCGTTCCCAAAGCCATCAACGATGTTTTCTGGCGAATTTTGCTGTTCTATATCTTATCGATTTTTGTGATTGCCGCCTTGATTCCTTATACCAGTCCCAATTTATTACGGGCTGCTGCTGGAAATATTGCTGTTTCTCCTTTCACTTTAGTCTTTAAGCGCGCCGGTCTAGCCTTTGCGGCCAGCTTGATGAACGCCATTGTCTTGACCGCTGTTTTATCCGCGGCCAACTCCGGAGCCTATGCTTCAACGCGCATGCTTTATGCTCTCGCCCAAGATCACTGGGCTCCCAAAATCTTCGCGCGAACTACTAAGCAGGGGATTCCCCTCTTTTCTTTAATTGCCACCACCTTAGTTTCCTTAGCAGCGTTTGCCACCAGTATCTTTGGACAAAAAATCTACATGTGGTTAGTTGCCGCTTCTGGTTTAACCGGCTTTATTGCTTGGGTGGGAATTGCCTTGAGTCATTACCGTTTTCGCCGGGCCTTTGTTAAACAGGGGCACGATTTGAGCGAATTAAAATATCACGCCAAGCTCTTCCCCTTGGGTCCAATTATTGCTTTAATTTTATGTATCGTGGTGATCGGGGGACAAAATATCGATGCCTTCATTCATTGGGATTGGCAACAAATCGGAGTTACCTACATCGGTTTACCACTAGTCTTGATTCTCTACCTCGGCTATAAATGGAAGCATCATACGAAGATTATTCCCCTGGAAGAAATCGACGTTTCGGGAGAAAAATATTAAAATTAATTCAAAAAGGAGTTCTGCAAAAATTGCAGAACTCCTTTTTGAATTAATTTTAGTTCTTAGTTTCGGCGCCACAAGGAACTGATCTTCTGCCAGCAACTGTCCCAAAAAGATAAACGAGCAATATCTTTTTGTGGATAGTAACGGACCGTTGGCCGAAGGTCAAGGTAATCATTTAACTCGGTCTGGCGAAAGACTAATTTTTGGGTGGCGGCCACTGCCTCGCGTGCTAGCGGAGCCGAACGCGTTTGTAAAGTCCCCACTAAGGTCACCGTTTGTTCGGGACTGGCAAAAACTTCAGGAACCACTTTTCTCCGTAAGGCTACTTGGCTATTAAGTGTCTTGGCTCGCAGAATCTTGGCTTGCTTAACTGCCGGGACTGCCAGCACTTGGGTTTGTCGGTCAGTCTGGCGCAAAAGTTGCAGCGTCGCCGCAAAAGTTTGTTTATCAGGCGTATTTAAAACCACGGTGAGCACCGGACGATTTTTTAAAGTGGTATAGCCAATAAAATTTTGGCCCTGATTGCTGGTGGTTCCAGTCTTTAGACCCTGAAAGTGATATTGGGTATTAGTTAGTAATTCATTCGTATTGACGATCTTTTGCCCGGTCGTCCCCGCTTGGGGAAATAAGGCTTGGCGTTGACTAGTCAGATTTAAAATCTGAGGAAAACGCCGGACTAATTTTCGCGCCACCAAGGCGATTTCCCGGGCCGATAATTCGGTCTGGGCTTGACTAGGAACTTGTTGATTTTTAAAATTCTTCAAAGCGCCATTTTCTAAACCCGAAGCCGAATAAAAATGAGCCTGTTTGATTCCCCAAGCAGCTAATAACTTTTCAGCCTGCTGACAATAAGCCGTTTGGGAACCAGACACCAACTGGGCTAAGACCATGGCCGCAGAATTAGAGGAAGCTAGTAAAGCAGCCTGCTCCAATTGTTCAATTGTGTATTTTTGATTACTATTTAAAGGAACATTGGCAATCGTTTGGTCCTGACTGAATTGCACTAAAGCCGGCGGAATGGAGACTGCTTTTTGCCGCGCCAATTTTTGTTGCGCAATCGCTTCTTCCGTTAAATAAATCACGACTAACTTGGCCAAAGAAGCAATGGGCAAACGCTGACGGTCATTTTGACTGGCCACTACCTGCCCGGTTTGAAGGTCAACCAAAACGGCGGCCCGGGCGGCTACTTGCGGATGAACGACTGCGGCTTGGCTAGTAAACAAACTAACTTGGAACCCCAAAATTAAAAGGAGGGCGCTTATTCCACCCCGTAAAATTTGCTTCCGCATTATTCTCCCCCGATTATTTTTCTTAAGACTAAAAACGCTAGTCCTTAGAAACTTTAATTTTTATTTTACCAATAATGATTCCCCGAACTCAACTAATCTCAGCTCCAAAATCTATTTGGGAGCACTACTATTCATCAATTCTTGTGGTGAAACTGAGTGCTGCTGCGTTTGTAAAATGGGAAACAGCAGTAACAAAATTACCGAACTGAATAAGATTAGTAAACTCAAAACTTTTTTCTTCAAAATCATTTTTCCTACTTCCGACTGGAGTTGGCGTCTAAGCAACACCAAACAATTATTTTAGCGTACTTAAGCGTTAGAAAAAGTGCTTTTAGAAAAAAATTTATCTCGCGGGGTTAATTTTCAAATTTGCGTTTCGGAAACTTTTCTTGTAGGCTAAGGGGAAGTAGAAAATTTTAACAGATATGGAGATGATTAATAATGAACAATACCATCGAACGAACTGACGCTAATGGTTTAGCCCGTTTTTCAGCTTTGGTTTATTTATATACCGGTTTAGGAGTTGCCTTTTGGACTTTGTGTGCTTGGGCCTTAGCCAAGAATCAGGCTTTCTCGATGCCTTTGTTACGAGCTGCTAGCCGTCATCCCTTCCTAGCCTTGATTGTAGCGTTAGTAATTCCTATTATTTTAATTAACCTATGTAATTCTTTGGCCCAACGTTCCTACTTTTTGACCTTTGCATGTTATTTAGCCTTTTTGGCTACTTTCTCTTTATTAGGGATTCCGTTGTTCTACATGTATTCGACTCAAAATATTGTCCAAGCTTTGGCCACAACTTCGGTAATTTTTATCGTGATGGCGGGCTACGGTTACCTGACCAAGTCCGACTTGATGCGCTGGAGTAAAACTTTGATGCTTGGTTTGATAGCCATCATTGCGGTTTCTATCTTGAATTTGTTCTTCTTCAAGAGCGCAGTTGCGGTTTTGATCATGAACGTTTTGAGTGTGATTATTTTCATGGGTTATATCGCTTTTGACTCTCAGAACTTGAAGCGCATTTATCAAAATGTTCCGGCTACTAGTTTAGGAGCGGTCGCTCTAGTGGCTTCAATCAATCTAATTTTAGATTTCATCAATATTTTAATTAGCATCCTTTCAATTTTTGGTAATAATAATAATTAAGAAACACCAAAAAGGCTATCCTTGAGGGGTGGCCTTTTTTGATGCAAAAGAGGTTAGAAATTTGCAAAAAAAACAGAATTTAACAATTTTAGTAGGAATTATTGCTTTAACTACGGTAACCCGCCTCGACTCCGTCATGGCCCCGTCCATCGTTAAAATTCAACAATCTTTTCCCCACGCCGACCCGACTCAAGTTGAATCCATCGCTTCGATTGGGGATGTCGCTTCGATGATTGCTTCCTTTATTTTTGGCTTTCTCTTGACCAAAATGACTTATAAGCAAGCAGCAACTATTGGTTTGAGTCTTTTGGCGGCTGGGGGGCTATTGCCGCTTTTCATTCATCAAAGTGTTAGCCAGTTGATCTTCTTTGCCCTAGTCGTTGGCTTAGGGAGTGGGGCGATTACAACCGTTTTACCGAGTTTATCAGCGGCCTTTTACCAAGGTAACCGCCGCTCCAATCAATTTGGTCTCAACGTTGCTTTAGAAGACGGCTTTGCGATGGTCTGGATTGTCGTTGGTGGTTTCCTGGCCAGCATCAGCTGGGTCCAAAATTACTTGGTTTATTTAATCACCTTGGTCGCCCTGCTTTTGGCCCTCCTCTTTGTGCCTAATGTTAAACCCAGTGACCATTCCGCGACCACAAGTAAGCAAGATCAAGCTAACCATTGGTGGCTAATTATCAGTTTAATTTTGATTTCTTTCTTCGTCGAAGTTCTGGTTGCCGTGATGTCCAACAAAATGGCCCTCTATTTAAACCAATATCAAATTGGTGGTCCCAGCACCGCGGGCCAAGCTCTGCTCTTTGTTCGTGCGGCCTCAATTGTCGCGGGCGTTTTGATTAGCTTCTATCGTAAAGCCTTGGGTAATTATCTTTTAGCGGCCGGGTTTGTCTCTATTGTTCTGGGAGCAAGTTTATTTTTAAGTGTCCATACTTTTTGGTCCAGTGCTCTGGGAGCCTTTCTAATCGGTAGTGGCGGCTCCGTCGCTTTGATCACCATTCCTTTTCTGCTTTCTAACTTGGCCTCGGCCACCGTTTATCCCATCGTGATGGGCAGTTTTTCCGCGCTCACCAGTCTGGGTTTTGCCTTCTCCGCTTGGTTTTTCAAATATACGGCGCCACTGTTCAGCTCCAACTCCCTGACCGGAACTTTCATCGCTATGATTGTGGTTAGCGTCCTAATTATCCTCGTTCTCGTCATTAGCAATTTACAAAAACGGGCCACACCGGCAAATTAAACTTTAATTTCGATTTTTAATGTTGTATCCTCAGCTTAGGAAAAGAAAGCATCTTCCAGCTCCTGGCCAATTGTGGTTGGGAGTCCTTCTCGAGGAGGCAAAAATAATGGTAAAAATTGGTTTTATTGGCACGGGTGTAATGGGTAACGCAATCGCGCAAAACCTGATCAACGCTGAATATGATCTGGTAGTCTACAATCGGACCCCTGAAAAAGCAGATAATTTAGTCGCGCAAGGTGCTCAATGGCAACCAAATCCTCAAGCCGTAGCCGAAGCCAGTGATCTTGTCTTTACGATGCTCGGCTTCCCTAAAGATGTTGAAGAAGTCTACTTCGACGATCACGGAATTTTTGCAGCTGACGTCCAAAATAAGATTCTAGTTGATATGACAACTTCTAAGCCCAAACTCGCCCAACAGATTTTTCAAAAAGGCCAAGAAGTGGGGGCTCAAGTTGTCGATGCCCCAGTTTCTGGCGGCGATGTGGGTGCCAAAAACGCCAGCCTGACAATCATGGTCGGCGGCGATCAAGCAAGTTATGAAAAACTCCAGCCAATTTTTGCAATCATTGGTTCGAAAACTAATTACTTTGGGCCGGCTGGTTCCGGACAAAACGCGAAAATGGCCAACCAAATTATGATTGCGGGCACCATGACGGGAATGTGTGAATCTTTAGCCTACGCGCAAAAGGCCGGTTTAGATTTACAAGAAACTTTAGACACCATCTCGGCCGGTAGTGCCGCCAATTGGAGTTTGGCTAATTATGGTCCGCGGATCCTCAAAGAAGATTGGCAACCGGGCTTTTTCAGCAAGCACTTCTTAAAGGATCTGCGAATTGCTTTAGATTCTGCTGACGAAATGGATCTTGATCTTCCCGCTACCGAAACAGCGAAGAAACTTTATAAAAAACTCGTCAAAGATTATCATGGCGGCAACGACGGCACCCAAGCCTTGATCAAGCTTTGGTGGGCTGAAGAAGATTAGTCTCCCAGATATTTTGCCAATAATTTTAATATTTTTCGTCCCAGCAATGGTATTTGATTTTCGATATCACTGCTGTTTGAGGTCTTTTTAGAAAGCGTATGCAAAAAGTAAGGAGATTACTAGCATGAAAATTCTTGTCCTTGGTGGCTATGGTCATATTGGTTCTTATTTGGTTCCCAAACTAATTCAACAAGGTTGGGAAGTTACCGCTGTCAGTCGCGGTTCACAACATCCCTACACCACTAGTCTTGCTTGGAAGCAGGTCGTCCATCTCACCGCGGATCGCTCGCAGGCTGATTTTAACCAAAAAGTCGCAGCCGTTAATGCTGATGTGGTCGTCGATTTAATTAGCTTTACCAAGCAAAATACAGTTTCCCTAGTCCAAACTCTAAAAAAAACTAATTGTTCTCACTATCTATTCTGTTCTTCCATCTGGGCTCATGGTCGCGCAGACGTCCTTCCAGTCAAACCAAATACAATTAAAGAACCTCTAGACGATTACGGCAAAGAAAAATACGCCAGTGAATTATTTCTAAAAGAAGAATATCGTCAACATGATTTTCCGGCCACCATTATCATGCCCGGACAAATTTCCGGACCGGGATGGACAATTATTAATCCTGAAGGTAATGAACGTCTCCAACCTTTCCAGTTAATTGCTAGCGGTCAAGCAATTCACTTGCCTAATTTTGGGATGGAAACCCTCCATCACGTTCATGCGGATGATGTTGCCCAAATGTTTTTGGCAGCGATCACCCACCGTAATCAAGCCCTGGGCGAAAGCTTTCATGCTGTTGGCAAACAATCGATCACCCTCTATGGCTACGCCCAGCATATGTATCAATTTTTCGGAACTGAAGCTAAAATCCAATTTCTACCTTGGCCTGAGTGGAAAGAGCTGATTGCTAGTCCTGCGGATATTGAAAAAACTTACTACCATATTGCTCGCAGTGGTAATTATAGTTTGACCAACGCTGAACAACTGCTTGATTACCAGCCTAAATATTCGATTACAAAGACCATCGATGCCGCTGTCAACAGCTACCTGGAGCGAAAATTAATTAAAGTTTAAATTAATCTTCGTGGAGCTTTGTGTTTAAAAAGACTCTTTTTTGACCTTTACCCAAAACGTAAAAAAAGAAGTTAACAATTTAACGGGAACAATCGGCGTCTAATACTTTGAACTCTTTCAGTGTAAATTCATAGATGAACTGTGTTCCTGATTTTCCTTGTCTTCGTGGACCAATATCCCGATAACCAGCTCGGCGGTATAATGCTTGAGCCGCAAAATTAGCATGATTTACCACCAAGATTATCCGAGTAGCAAAGCAAAATTTTTTTCTCACATAACTTGGCACTTGATTCATAGCCGCAAGAGCCATACCTAATCTTTTATAGCTATCATCTATTGAAAGTGCTTTAAGTAAAACATCACTCTGTTTCCCACCGAATGTTTTAGAACCATCAAAAACATGTAAACAAAAAATCCCACTAATACGTCATCATTTAAAATCATCATCGGCGTTCGATTCTGGTTCATCTTTGCTTTTCTTATAACAGTGCTCGGCGGAGTAGTATATTTTGATTATTTAATTTATAATACTGCACTAGTTTTTTATTCTCTAGAGTCTCTGTGTACTTTAATATTTTTACTGACAATTCAACCAGACTCTGGTCTCAATCTATTTTTCGTCACTAAGCTGTAACAAGACTTTTCCCTTTTCTCACTGCTCATATTTTAAATTACTTCTTAAAGATAGTACGAATATTATTCATAAGGTAGATTCTGGCAGAAGCTAAGCAACTCTCGGTAAACTTTTCGGATTATTTTACGCTGAATATCTGTAATTACGTGACGGGAATCATTCATTTTGTTTTTTTAAAAAAGAAAAAATCAGAAATCCAAGAAGCACTCAATATTATTAAGCACTTTGAACAAAATATAGAACCATATCAAGTCGGCCTGAAATGTTGGAAAATCAATCTTTGATAAATCTTAATTCTCTGAGCAAGTCCTTTTTATTTTTCCTAGAATACTCTGTAATTAAACAACTTTTGATTGTTTGCGAATCCGCATTTAAACAAATTAGGCAGTCAATCACCATTCGAATATGAACAGTAACTAACTGCCTAAATAACTTTCTTATTAGTTCCAACTTATGGAGTAAAGATTGAAAAAAGTTCTTTGATATTAAATGTTACTTTTAAGCATTCGCCGCATTGACCGCTTGAATTAGAGCGTTACGAAAGCCGGTTTCTTCAAGCTTTACCACGCCGCGAATAGTCGAGCCACCGGGGGTGGCAACTTGGTCCTTGAGTTGGGCCGGGTGTTGCCCTTTTTCTTGAGCTAGACTAGCGGTGCCAACTAACATCTGGTTAATAATTTCTTCGGCTTGATCGCGAGCAATTCCATTTTGAACGGCAACATCACTTAAAGCATCCATCATTACCGCTACAAAAGCTGGAGTACAACCGGCAACCGTGCCATAAGTTCCTAACAAATCTTCGCTAACGACATAAGTCTGCCCTAAACGGTTAAATGATTTCGTAACTTGTTCTTGAATGGCCGTCGGAGTTTCCTTAGGAAAAGTTAAAGCTGTAATTCCTTGGTCAATTTGCACCGGAGTATTGGGAATTGCTTTGACAAAGTGCGCCGGGGCGACCTCTTGAGCAATCGTGGCCAAATCTCCTCCGGAAACAGAGACAATGATTCCCGAGTATTGTCCAGCTAACTCGCTAAAAATAGTTGCTAAGGCAGGGGTCGGAACCGCAATAATCACCATTTGCGCGGCTTGGAAGTCGGAATAATTTTCAACTAAAGTTAAACCATATTTTTGAGCGACTCGCTGAGCAGATTGATGCGCGGTCGTTTTGACCAGTAAATCAGTTGGCTGAACTCCCGCCTGCAACCAACCTTGCATCAGGGCTTGGGCAATTCGGCCCGCGCCGACAAAAGCAATTTTCATATTTGAACACTCCTCTACTATTCTTGACTTGAGGATAACACATTTTAAAAGCTTACCATAATAGAAGATAAGTGATTAACAATGGTCTCTAATTTCAGATTGCGGTAAAATAAAGATATTTAATTCAATAATTATGGTAATTTCTCTAGGGGGACTTACGCGATGAAAACAACCAACTTAATTAGTGGCTTCGCCTTAATCATCATGGCGATCGGAATTTTAATTGATTATCAACTGACGGGATTAATTTTAGTTTTAACTGGCTATGCCGATATCAGTAACGCAACACCGGCCGTGGTGGCTTTTAGTTTCTGGATTGCGGGCTTGATTAACATTATTTTTTATAATCAAAAAAGATTTAATTTTAGCCTCGTGAGCCTGATCGTCATTGCTCTAGGCATTTGCCTCGGCTTTCTCAATCAGGCTAATTTTCCTAGTCTCGTTCTTTGGCTTAGTGCTGGCTTGGCAATTGGGATCTTTATTTGTCTGGCTAATTTCATCAATCAGTATTTCTTGCGGCCTAAGATTGGCCCCAACGGTCAAGCCCACAGTACAAGCTATTATGAAAAAGATGCCAGTTCAGCGGACGTGAAATATCAAACTATCGCTCAATTTGCGACAAACCCACAAAAAAAACCGACGCCTACGCGGCAAAAGAAGACTTCGGCGCCGACGAAAACTGTTCCTACAGCAGAAAAGGCCATCTCGGCACGCTCCGCAAAGGCAGCTCCCCAAAAAGACAGTCAAGCACTAGCACCCGTACCGACTCCCACCCCTAAAAAAACGAACTCTCCAGATTCCAAAATATCTTCTTGGCGGCGACCTAAAAAAAGCCCGGCCCCAGCAACTAAAAAAATGGCAGCTACGGCGCCTGACGAAACTGCTCCCACCGTACCAATTAAAAAAACTGGTAAACGGAGTTTCAAAACTAAACGGCACTAAAGCTTGAAAAACTTTTTTTAATTAATTTTCCTTCACATTTTAGTCACATTTTTTGCTTACCATATAAGTGTAGTTATTTTTAAATTAGCTACACTATATAAATGTTATTCACATCCTTACTCCTCCCGGAAATGACAATTATGTTGTCATTTCTTTTTTTGTTTTTAATTACCTGCTCAGCCGTGTGGAAAGTTTGGGCGACTTAGACTTTTTAATTTTAAAAAGTTTTCCTATTTTTCATAGTTGCTAAAAATTAATTTTCACTTGAAATTTATTAATAAAATTAAATTAGTAGCCATCGTTTATATAAAATAAAATTTAGTTCTTACAATAATAGTCACTCTTTTTATTGTAATTAACGGGCAATAAACGTATCATGGTGTTGGATAGATATTAGTTAATTGAAGGAGTGTGAAAGAAATGTTAACAATAGGGGTATCTTTGTTATCGCTAGCGCGATTTCAATTTGCGATGACCACTATTTTCCATTTCTTCTTTGTCCCATTTTCTATTGGTATGGGTTTTCTGGTGGCAATTATGGAAACTCTCTATGCCATCAAAAAAGATGAAATCTTTAAGAAAATGGCACAATTTTGGGGGAAGATTTTTTTACTTAGTTTTGCGGTGGGGATTGTCACCGGTTTAATCCAAGAGTTTCAATTTGGAATGAACTGGTCGAATTATTCTCGTTTTATGGGCGATATTTTTGGCGCCCCCTTAGCGATTGAAGCTTTACTGGCTTTCTTTTTGGAGTCCACCTTTATTGGCGTTTGGATGTTTACTTGGGATCGCTTCAAACCAGGAATTCATGCCGCCTTTATTTGGTTAGTTTCCATTGGCACGATGTTGTCAGCCATCTGGATTTTAGCGGCCAATAGTTTCATGCAGCATCCGACTGGCTTCACGATTAACAGCAGCACCCATCGGGTTCAAATGACCAACTTCATGGACATCATTGGCAATCCCCAGTTATGGCGGGTTTTCCCCCATTTGATCTTGGGGGCCTTTACAACAGCTGCTTTTGTGATTGCGGGAATGAGCGCTTGGGCCTTAATTCGGAAGCAAAAAGATCACCAGTTCTTTAAACGTTCCTTACGCTTTGGTTTATGGTTTGGTTTAGTTGCCGCTTTAGGAACGGTCATTGCTGGCGACTTCCAAACTCAACAAATTATTCAAGATCAACCAATGAAATTCGCTGCTACTGAAGGGGAGTATCAAGATACCGGTTCACCCGCTTCTTGGAAAATTGTAGCTACTTTTGATACTAAGAATCATAAAGTCGATCACGAGATTGCCGTTCCTTATATGTTGAGCCTTTTGACCTACCACAAATTCGACGGTGGGATTAAGGGGATGAATACCCTCAACAAAGAATTAAAAGCTAAGTTCGATAACAATTCCAGTAAGAGTATTCGCGATTTGAAAGACTTCTATGTCCCAACAACCAGCATTTTCTGGAGTTTCCGCTTCATGGCTGGTTTTGGCGCCCTCTTTGTTCTAGTCGCCCTCTTGGGCCTCTTCTGGTCGCGCAAAAAGCACGATACTTTACTCGATAAAAGTTGGTTTATGTATATTTTAGGTTTCATGATCTGGCTACCATTTATCGCCAATACTTGTGGCTGGCTTGTCACTGAATTAGGACGTTATCCTTGGATTGTTTACGGTTTGTACACGATCGCCGATGCGGTTTCGCCGGCAACCACTACGGGACAATTATGGTTCAGTAATATCTTGTACTTCTTATTATTCACCCTCTTAGGGGGAATAATGGTTTACTATTCTCGGCAAACCTTGCACCACGGTTTAGACTCTTTGGATGGTCCTAAAAAGGCTCCCGTTAGTTCGGATCCCTTCATGAAGGAGGCTTTTAACTAATGACTACTTTACAACTAGTTTGGTTCCTTTTAATTTGTGTTCTCTTTGTCGGCTTCTTCTTTCTGGAAGGTTTCGACTTCGGGGTCGGTATGGCGTCAGGGATTATTGCCCGCACTGACGCAGAAAAAGACACCATGTTACACATTATTGGTCCCCACTGGGTCGTTAATGAAACTTGGTTGGTAACCGCCGGGGGGGCGATGTTTGCTTCCTTCCCCCTGTGGTATGCTAGTCTATTTTCCAGTTACTATATTATGTTCTTATTAGTCTTAACCGGCTTGATTCTTCGAGGAGTTTCTTTTGAGTTTGCCGGTCATGCTGAGACTCAAAAAGGCCGGCACTTTTGGTACAACATGTTCGTCTTCGGGAGTTTCTTTGCTCCCTTCATTCTCTGCATGATTTTCTTCAGTATGATTCAAGGAGTACCTCTTGATGCCAATGGCGACGGACAATTGATGTTCTTTGACTTCGTCAATTGGTTATCAATTGTCGGTGGGGTTGCCGGAGTTTTGATGTCCGTGATTCATGGTCTCAATTACACGCGGCTAACAACCACAGGGATCTTACGGGAACGGGCCCAAAAGTTAAATCGAATTTTATATCCGGTTCTCTTTGTTGGCGAAGTAGTTTTTGCCCTTTTGGTTATTTTCCAAACCGATTTCTTCACGGCTAAACCAATTTCCAGCACGATTATTACCTTATTAATCGTGGTTATGTCCCTTGTCGGAGCTTGGGGAGTCTACCAAGATCGCGAAATTTCCAGTTTACTGGGGAGCGGTCTCTCCCTCGCCTTTGTGGTAATTTTGATTTTTAACGGTCTCTTCCCACGGGTGATGATTGCGACTAATCCTGCCCACAATATTCTCATCAAAGATGCCGCTTCTTCACCGATGGCCTTACAAATTATGACCATTGTGGTTTGTGTTTTACTGCCAATTGTCCTAATTTACTTCATCTGGTCCTACGTCATTTTTGCTCACCGAGTACCGTCAGATAAGAAAGTTGTAGAATAAACTATGATTGATAAACGCCTGTTTCAATTACCAGGTGTAAAATCACTCTTTAAATTGCTTGCAGGATTAACCCTCCTGCAAGCTTTTATGATTTTACTCCAAGCTAGCTTCTTAACCACCGCTCTCGTCAATTCTTGGAAACGCCAACCACTGGCCACTTTACTTGGACCAATGTTTGCCTTCTTTATCGCTTTGGCTTTGCGTCACGGTCTAACTTGGATCAAAAGTCGCCTTTTAGATCGCTTTGCGACTCAAACCAGCGAGAACTTGCGGCAACAATTACTGGACCAGATTTACACTAATGGGGCTCAATTAGCTGCTAGTCAAGGAACCGGGAATTTAGTAACCGTGGCCTTAGATGGTTTAGACGAAGTCGATAATTATCTTAATCTGATTTTATCGAAATTTATGAATATGATGATTATTCCGTGGGTGATTTTAGTCTACGTTTTCTTTCAAGATGTAACTTCAGGGATTATTTTAATTCTGGTCTTTCCGGTAATTATCCTATTTATGATTATTCTCGGCTATGCTGCTCAAGCGAAAGCAGATTCCCAATATGCGGAATATGTGGTTTTATCCAACCATTTCTTAGATGCTCTAAGGGGTCTGACGACTCTTAAAATGTTGGGCCTCAGCAAACGCTATACCAAAAACATTTATCAAGTTAGTGAGAAGTATCGGCAAAAAACCATGAGTACTTTACGGATTGCCATTCTCTCGACTTTCGCCTTGGATTGGTTCACAACCCTCTCCATCGCTTTATTGGCGGTTTTCCTGGGATTGGCTCTGATGAAAGGTTCCCTCCCCCTCTATCCGGCGTTAGTTACCTTAATTCTGGCACCGGAATATTTCTTACCGCTGCGCGACTTCGCGGGAGATTATCACGCCACCCTTAATGGTAAAAATGCCTTTACTCAAATTATGGAACTGCTTCATCTTCCAACGATTACTAATCGCCAACAATTACCGGCGAGCCCCTGGCAAGCTGACAGCCAATTAGAAATTAAAAATCTCAATTTTCAATATGACCCCCGGACTGCCTCAGCTAACTTACAGGATTTAACTTTTTCTTTACACGGCTTTCAACATGTCGGAATTATTGGTCCTTCGGGGGCCGGTAAATCGACCCTCCTCCAAACTCTGAGCGGTTTTTTAGTTCCCCAAGGGGGCAGCATTAAGTTAAACGGCCATTCTTTGGACCATCTCGCCCAAGAAGAGTGGCAAAAACAATTCGCTTATTTACCGCAAAATCCTTATCTTTTCCGAGCAACAATTGCCGATAATATCCGCTTCTATGAACCCCAAGCTTCCGAACAAGCAGTCGCACAAGCTGCTGCCCAAGCCGGTTTGAAAACCTTCTTAGCCAGCCTTCCCCAAGGATTAGAAACTGTCGTCGGCGAAGGGGGACGGGGAATTTCTGGCGGCCAAGCCCAAAGAATTATGCTGGCCCGCGCTTTTCTCGCCCAAGAACGGCGGGTCTTAATCTTTGATGAGCCCACAGCTCACTTAGATATTGAAACTGAGTATGCTTTGAAACAAAGTATAGTGCCCCTAATGGAGCAACACTTAGTTCTCTTTGCGACTCATCGTCTCCACTGGCTCCAACAGATGGACTATATTATCGTTATGGATCACGGTCAAATTGTGACTCAAGGTCCGCGGGCGACTTTGATGCAAGAAAAACAAGGTCCCTTCTTTGACCTAATCACGCAAATGCGAGGTGACTTCTAATGTGGAAACAAGATACTTGGGTGAAACCCTATCTCAAACAATATAAATTTCTCCTCGCGACGGTCTTGCTGCTCGGAGTTTTGACCACCGTTTGTGGGGGCGCTTTAATGTTCACCTCGGGTTATACAATCGACAAATCAGCGACCCATCCCTATAATATTCTGATGATTTACCCGGCAATTTTAATGACTCGAGCCTTTGGAATTGGCCGGCCAACTTTTAAGTATATCGAACGTTTACGCAGCCATAATTGGGTCTTGAAAGTAACCTCTAAATTACGGACACGTCTTTATCAAACTGTCGAACAAGACGCCGCCTTTTTTGAAGAAAAATACCAAAGTGGCAATCTTCTGGGCCTCTTATCCGAAGATATTGCCCATTTACAAAATCTCTATTTGCGCACGGTCTTCCCGACGGTTGTCGGTCTGCTCTTAGTCGTCATTGTGACCTTGGGAATTGGCTATTTCAGTTGGCAATTTGGTCTGTTGGTCGGAATCTTGTTACTCTTTGAAGCTTTAGTAGTGCCCTTATTATCGACTGCGGTCGAAGCTGGACGCCGAACCCAGCAAAAACAATTTAAAGATCAACTCTACACTAATCTTACTGATAATATTTTGGGCGCTAATGACTGGCTGCTTTCGGGACGAAAGAAAGACTTTCAAACTGCCACCCAAAAGACAGTTCAAGAACTTAATACTTCTAAATTAAGCAGCCGCCAGTTTCGCTGGCAACGTGATTGGGCTTTACAGATTGGTTTAGGAATTATTTATCTAGTTTTGTTGGTTTTTACCAACCTTTACTTCACCCAAAATACCGAAGCCGCCAATTACACTGCGGCTTTTGTCCTCGCCCTGGCACCGGTCGGAGAAACGATTGTCGCTATTAGCCAAGGTTTTGAAGAATACCCCGCTTATCAAGATTCCGTGCGGCGCTTAAATAATCTCCAGCCAACTGCTCTCACTTTACCAGCCCAAAAACAGTTAGCGGTAGCTGACTTTCAGACCTTGGAATTAAGTAATCTAGAATTTGAATACGGGACTGATACCCCCACTTTGGTCCACAACTTCTCTCAAACAATTCATCGCGGAGAAAAATTAGCCTTGATTGGTCCCAGTGGCAGTGGGAAAACAACAATTCTGCAATTAATCAACGGGGATCTCGTCCCCCAACGCGGCCAAGTTGAATTAAATGGGATCAATGTCCGCCAATTACAAGAAAACTCCGAACCCCTTTTTTCCTTTTTAAACCAAAAACCCTTCTTATTCAACACTTCCATTTTGAATAATGTTCGCCTAGGAAATGAAGCTCAATCGGATGCGGCAGTGAAAGCGGCCCTGAAAGCGGTCCGCCTCGACCAGACCATTGAAGCCCTCCCGCAAGGCTACGACACTTACGTTCAGGAAGCTGGGGCGCGTTTTTCGGGGGGGGAAAGGCAACGGATCGCTTTGGCCCGGATCTTACTTCGGGATGCGCCTATTGTCTTATTGGACGAACCCACTGTCGGCTTAGATGCAATTACCGAAAATGCCTTACTGCAAACTATTTTCGAAGTTTTAGCTGATAAGACGATTATTTGGGTCACTCATCATCTCCAAGGAGTTAAACATGTCGACCAAGTTATTTTCTGGCAGCACGGCCAAGTTGAAATGGCCGGTAGTCCCCAAGAATTAATGCGTACTAATCAGCACTTCCAGACGCTCTACCAAATGGATCAAGGTCTTCCAGAGAATCTCACCTAAGATAAAAGGTCGGAATAACAAAAAAACGTCGAGAAAATTATCTCGGCGTTTTTTAGATTTCATTTATTGTTGGCGTTTCAACAACTTCCGGGTCAAATAAGCTAACTCTTGGCGAATCCGTCCCTGGGGCAAATCTTGAATTAAGACTTGCGCCTTTTGCGTATACTTGAAGGCTAACTCCTGGGCAGCGGTCAATCCGCCCAAATCTTCAACCCATTGAGCTACTTGTTGACACTCTTGGCTGGTCAAGTCGGGATGTTCCTGCAAGAAATTGTGTAAACTTTGATCTTGATCAGCTTGTAAAGCATAGATTAAGGGAATCGTGTAGACCCCATTTTTTAAATCTTCCAGATGGGGTTTTCCGACCTGCCATTGACCACGATAATCCAAAATATCATCTTCAATTTGAAAAGCCATTCCCAGATTATGCCCAATAAAACGCGCATGATGGATCAACCGAGCTTCGGCGTGCCCTAATTGAGCCCCGAATTGCGCACTTAATTCCAGTAATTGCGCTGTCTTCCCACTCACTTCGTGTAAGTACATTTTGACAGTGGCGTCAAGATTGCGATTAATCTGGAGTTGATCTAATTCGCCCAATAAAATCTTGCGCATCCCCTGAGCATTAAGTAAAATTTGTTCCCGGTTTTGAGCTACTTGACCAATTAAACTAAAATAGGCCGTCATTAAATAATCTCCCGCATAAATAGCATTCCGATCACCTAAGCGCCGTTGAATTGTGGGAACGTGGCGGCGTAAGTCAGCATCATCAATTACATCATCATGAATCAAAGTTGCTAGGTGTAAAATTTCAATTGCGGCCGCCGCCGGGAGAATTTGAGGCGAATCACGATCCGGACCCAATTGGCTAAATAACAATAAGCAGGCCGGACGTAACATCTTGCCACCACTTAAAACTTGTTGTCGCACTAAGTCATCGAGCGGCTGCGGTAAGGGCCGAATTTGTTCTAAAATTAGCGTTTGGACTGTTTGTAACTGGGCTTCAATTTTGGGAAAGGGCTTCCAAATCGGATTAATCATCGCTTGCCACCTTTACATGTATTATAATCAAATACAAGTATAGCAAAAAATAGCGGAGGATTTTTGATAAATTGAATGTGAAAGTCTTTTTGGAATTAATTGAAATCAAAGCAAAAACCGCCAGCATTTTCCCATGTTTACTAGGAATTGCTTACGCTCAATATCATTTTCAGCACCTGAACGCCCTCAACTCGATAATTTTTTTTATCGCCATGCTCTTATTTAATATGGCGGTTGATATTAACGATAATTATTGGGATTATCAAAACGCGGCCCACCATTCCGAATTTCGCGAAAAAACTAACGTAATCGGGGTCAACCATCTCGATATTCACAAAATTGCCTGGCTTAATTACGGTTTCATGTTCCTAGCAGCTATTTTAGGGATCATTTTGGTTAGTCGAACCGGTTGGATCCTCCTAGCTTTGGGAATCTTTTGTTTCGCGATTGGCTTTCTCTATGCCGGCGGCCCCTATCCGCTCGATTCTCTGCCGGTCGGGGAATTTTGTTCCGGTTTCACGATGGGCTTCATGATTTTTCTGATTGCAGTTTACATTAATGTTTCTTCGTTAGTCACCTTTAACTGGCAATTCGTCGGTCCCATTCTTTGGGCTTCCGGACTCAGCGCCTGTGCCATTGGCTCCTTATTACTGGCCAATAATATTTGCGACTATCAAGAAGATTTAGATTTAAAACGGCATACCATCGTTCGCTATCTCGGGGTGCGCAAAAGTCTCTATTTTTACGCTGCCTTGTTAATTGGCGGCTACCTTTTACTTTTGAGTGTAATGATTGTTGGCATTTTACCGTGGACTTTCATCCTTACTTTCCTGATCTTGCCGATCATTTACCGCAATACCCGGGAATTATTCCACGCCCAAATTAAAACCAAAACTTTTATCTATGCCGTTAAAAATCTCTTCTTGATTACTTTCGTCCAAGTAATTAGTTTTGGTCTGGGATTACTTTGGCAAGCTTGGTTCTAAAATCCAAAAAGAAGCTGAACTGATGTGTTTAAATATTCGCCAACATACTTCCCAGGACCATTCTTAACTGGGCTCATGCACGCCACTATGATCCTTACATTTACCATCCCTATCAATTTGGCCATCTTCCCCGCGCTAAAGAGACTGATTTCTTAGCCATCTTAGGCAGGCCGATGAGCCCCAATGATGATTTAGACTGGATTCACGCCGAACGAGAGCTAATTCAAGAGCTCCTTATGCAAAAAAAACCCCCTTTGGGGCTTGCTTCGAGGCGCAACAAATCACCAAAACAATGGGCCTTCCGGTTCAAAAAGCTCCAGCCAAAGAAGTTGGCTGGGCCCCAGTTAAGCGGCAAAGTCCCTTAATTCCTGACTTACCAGAAGAATTTTTGACCTTACATTGGCATGAAGAAATGTTCTACTTACCTGCTGAGGCAGCCTTACTCTTTTCCAGCGCTGCTCTCGACAATCAGACTTTCGTCTGGCAGCATCGGATAGCTGGTTTCCAATTTCATTGTGAACTTCAAGCTGATAATCTCCGGGAAATGGTCGTCAACGATTACCCTTATTTCGCTGGTTCAATTTTCCAGCAAGATGCGACCAGTATTTTACAAACTCCGATTCCTGAGGCCGGCCGCCAATTCTTATTTCAGGTCTTAGATTATATCACTGCTCAATAAAAAACCTATGCGAAAATTTTAAAGTGCTCCTAATAGTTAAACACTATTAAAGAGTGCTTTTTTATCACTAAAGATTCAGTTTCTAGAGGTATTTTAGAAGCTCAAGCTTCATGGCAAAATTACGAAAAACTATTGCTGCTACCTAAAAATATTTCTGCAAAATTATGCCAATATCTTTCATAAGATCCCCAACTTTGATCATCCGAGGAGAAAATAATCATTGATTAAAATGTAGAATAATGCGGGAAAAGAATACTATTTGGCAATGACCCAATTTCTCTTTTTTGAAACCGATAATCGGCAAGTGCAGGCCCATACTCAGCATGAGATCTATCAAACCCGCTTGCATCTATATGAATTGGAACAATTACTGCCTCGATCTTTCATGTGCATTTCAAAATCAACAATTCTTAATTTGAATGCGATCTATGGTATTGAGTATACAGTTTCCAGTACGCGGATTACTTTTCAAGAAACCGCCAAACAAGTTTACGTTTCGCGCAAATATTACCAACAACTAAGACAATACTTAACAGGGGGATCAAGTTTATGAAGAAAAGAAACCGATCCTTTCTCGGATTAGCTTTTATGTTAGGGGCACTATTATTAATTTTGAATCAGCTTACAAATTTTCCAATGGACTTAAATTTACCGCAATCAATAGCCAGTTTATTTTTCCTGTTTGCTTTTATTTGGGGATTGAATCGCCGCATCTTTGGAGTTTGTTATTATGCAGCAGTTATGACAATCATTGTCAATTATGATCACTTCTCAATTCTGAATCGGTTTACACTCGTTTTCTTATTCTTTGTGGCAGTTCTCTTTCAAATTGGTTTATCCTTAGTTTTAGGAAGAATCAATAGTATTGGTGGAAGCCAGCACCAGGGTCTAAACGAGTTCTTAAAATCGAGGCAGTAATGATGAACAGTATTCGCTATTTGCCCAATAATAAAATTTCGGAAATGAACATTAATGCTACGATGTCCAAACTTAAAATTTATTGGTCGGAAGGTACTTGGGAGCAAGATGTAAAGGTTGATTTAGATGTTACTATGGGGTGAGTAGACCTTTTTATTCCCCGGGGAGCTCCGGTATTAGATCAGACAGAAGCAGTTCTAGCTAGTGTAACTTGGACTGAGTATTCATATTCGCAAACGGAAGGACTGGGTTTGTATTTACAAGGAGATGTAGCCTTGGGGAGTGTCAATTTACATTATCTCTAAACATTTCCTAGAAAATAAAGTTTTGGAACGATCACTTTTACAGATTTTAACCGCCACTCGAGCAATAGAGGCGGTTTTTTATTACGTAAATAAGTTCTTGTGGAGGCTAAAAAGTTAAGGAAATTTCGTTAATCAGACGCCTTATTTTTCGCAGCGGCTCGATTCTTGCACTAACAAACTGAGATTAAGATTAAAAAATTTCCATATTGAAATATTACGTTTCTCAGAAAAAGAAAGATTTACAATCAGGATAATTGCCAATTAGTTTGGCCTTTAATAAGTTTTTTAAATTAGAATTAGCTGATTTATCCCAAACTACTTAAAGAATTATTCCATAACTTATATATTAGAAAATGATTAATTTTTAAATTGAAATAAGGGAGCTAAGTGAAATTTATGGTTAAGATACCTTTATTAGATCTGAAAAATGTTCAAACTGAATTTAAGATTAATGGTCAATATTACCCGGCTGTATCGGATTTCAATTTACAAGTCTATCCCAATGAGATTTTAGCGATTGTCGGAGAATCGGGTTGTGGAAAAAGCACGCTGGCAACCACCATTATGGGTTTGCAAGATCCCCAAGAAACAAGAATTACCGGCTCGATTCAATTTGCCGGACAGGAATTAACCGACTTAGATGAGGCTCACTATAATACTTTGCGCGGCGCTAAACTAGGGATGATTTTCCAAGATCCTTTATCTAGCTTGAATCCTTTAAAGCGAATTGAAGCCCAGATTGCGGAAGTTCTTTTTTATCATACTGATCTAACTGCCACCCAACGCCATCAACGAGTTTTGGAGTTGCTGAAGGAGGTAGGAATTGAAAATCCCCAGCGGACTGCGCATCAGTTTCCGCATCAGTTGTCAGGGGGGATGCGGCAACGGGTGATTATTGCGATTGCGATTGCTTGTCGACCAGATTTATTGATTGCGGATGAACCCACAACAGCTTTAGATGTGACCATTCAAGCTCAAATTCTTGACCTATTGCGGCAAATTCAAAGAGAAAGCCAAACCGGAATCATTTTGATTACCCATGATCTAGGAGTGGTTGCGGAAACCGCCGACCGAGTAGCCGTTATGTATGGTGGCCAGATTGTCGAATTGGGTCCAGTGCAGGCCATTTTTGAAAAGCCGCAGCATCCCTATACACGTTCTTTGTTGCGCTCAATGCCTCAGCGGGATAATCCAACTGATGAACTTTATGTCATTGAGGGTATGGTGCCTTCTTTGCAAGAAATGCCCCTGACAGGAGATCGATTTGCCCCCCGAATTCCGTGGTTGAATCCAGCAGCCCATGAACCGAATCCTATTTTGCATGAGGTAGAAACGGATCATTATGTTCGCTGCAGTTGTTATCAACAATTTGAGTTTCCAGAAGGGACAAAAGCATGAGTTTAATTGAAGTGCAAGATTTAGCAGTTTATTATCCACTGCGAGCAGGTTTTTGGAATCGAATTGTGGACACAGTGCAAGCAGTTGATGGGATTAGTTTTCAGATTGAGTCAGGGGAAAGCTTTGGCTTAGTTGGAGAATCAGGTTCAGGAAAATCAACGACTGGTAAGACTATCGTTGGATTAGAAACCGCTACCCGCGGACAAATTCTCTATCAAGGACAGGCAGTAACTCAGGCTAAACAGCGGCGACAGCTAAATTATAACCGGGAAGTGCAGATGATTTTTCAAGATTCACTTTCCAGCTTGAATCCACAAAAAAGAATTGGGGAGATTATTGCGGAGCCCTTGCGCAACTTTAGCCAGCTTTCTCAAGAAGAGGAGAAACTGCGAGTATTGCAGTTATTGGAAACCGTTGGTTTATCAGCCACCGCCTTGTATAAGTATCCCCATCAATTTTCTGGAGGACAGCGGCAGCGAATCGGAATTGCCCGGGCGGTTGCGACGCATCCTAAATTAATTATCGCCGATGAGCCAGTTTCCGCCTTAGATTTATCAGTTCAAGCCCAAGTTTTGAATTTTATGAAAAAAATTCAACAGGAATTACAGATTTCTTATTTGTTTATTTCACATGATTTAGGAGTTGTCCGGCATATGTGCCAGAAGATTGGTATTATGCATCGAGGACGTTTGGTGGAAGTAGGGACTCGCGAGGATATTTATCAACATCCTCAGCATATTTATACCCAACGCCTTTTAGCCGCAATCCCCGAAATTAACGTTGCTCAACGGGCGGCTCAGCAAGAACGGCGGCGAAAAATAGAGCGAATTTATCAAGAACAGCAAGCCCAATATTATGATCCTGAGGGTCGAGCTTTTGACTTGCAGCCGCTGACATCAACACATTGGGTGGCTTTACCCACAACTAAAATTCAACAACTAGGAAATTGAGGGGATCAAGTTTATGTGGAAAACAATTTTACGGCGAATCTTAATCATGATTCCCGAAATTATAATTTTAAGTATTTTAGTTTTTGTCTTAGCTAAAGCCATGCCGGGAGATCCGTTTACGGGGATGATTAATCCCAAATCAAGTCCGGATCAATTACACCATTTGATGAAGATTAATGGCTTGTATGATCCTTGGTATCAGCAGTATTGGAACTGGCTGGTACATTTGTTTCACGGTAATCTAGGTATGAGTTATGAATATCAAGAACCGGTAACCACCTTAATCGCTCAACGCGGATTAAATACCTTCTGGTTAGCCTTATTTACAATGCTCATGACTTACGTGATTGGTCTCCCGTTAGGAATGTATGCTGGTCGGCACGAAGGACAATGGCCGGATACTTTGATTCGAATTTACACCTACGTCACAATGGCAATGCCTTACTTTGTGATTTTAGTGCTCGGAGTTTGGATCTTTGGCTATCAGTTGAACTGGTTTCCGACTAGTGGGTCAGTAGCCGCTAATGTAAGTGGCTGGAGTGGCAATCTTTGGTCTCGTTTCCAGCACATTTTGTTACCGGGATTATTAGGAGCCTTGTTTGGTACCGTTAATATTGTCCAGTATTTACGGTCCGAAGTTATTGATGCCCAAAAATCAGCTTATGTTCAAACTGCTCGAGCTAAAGGAGTCCCGACTAAGGCTATCTATCGCCATCATATTTTTCGAAATTCTTTGTTGCCAATTGCTTCTTTTGCCGGTTATTCGATTACCGGGTTATTAGGTGGTTCCATTTTTGCTGAAATGATTTTTTCTTATCCGGGAATGGGACTCTTATTTTTAAACGCAATTAGTTATCGTGATTACACCGTAATTACGGCGCTAGTTTTGTTATACGGCTGTCTGAACTTGTTAGGTACCTTATTGTCGGATCTAATTTTAAGTGTTGTTGATCCCCGGATTCGTGTCGAGTAGAAAGGAAGGTCTGATGAAAAGAAAAAAGCATTCTAACAAACTTACCCCCGAGTTAGCTGATTTAATGGCAACGGCGGCTACGCAAGCCCCACCGTCGACTTTGAAAACTATTTGGCAAGAATTTAAAGCTAATCGGCCGGCCTTTGGCTCGTTAATCGTAGTGGTAGGCTTTATTGTAATAGTTATCCTCGCTTCGTTTCTAATTAATGTACCGCGGATGATGGAAACAAGTATTATGCATTATTACAGCAAACCTTTTCAAGACGGGCTTTGGCTGGGAGCAGATTCTGGAGGGCGCTCAATTGCACAACAATTAATTGTTGGCGCGCGCAATTCAATTGGGATTGCCTTAGGCTTAACAGTAATTTCTTCCACTTGGGGAATTTGTTGGGGACTAATTTCCGGTTATTACGGCGGTAAAGTTGATTTAGTTTTGCAGCGAATTTATGACTTTATGATGATTATTCCCATGTTAATGACTATTATTGTGCTGGTGACCATTATTCCTAATTATAATGCGTTCAGTTTGACCTTTATCTTGGCGGTCTTTTATTGGATGGGAACCTCACGCTTGATTCGATCTCGGGTTTTGGCGGAGACGCAAAAAGATTACGTAGCAGCTTCTAAGACCTCGGGAAGTCGGGACTTAAAAATTATTTTCCGGGAAATATTACCAAATGTCTCATCATTAATTATTGTCGATACCACCCTTTCTTTTGCTGAAAATATGGGTGTAGAAACGGGTTTATCGTATTTAGGATTCGGATTGCCCTTAGGTACACCTTCATTAGGAACTTTGATTGCTAATGCCAACGATCCGCAAAATATTACCCAGTATTGGTGGACTTGGCTGCCAGCAGCGGTCATTATTATTCTGTTATGTCTTGCAATTAGTTACATTGGTCAAGTAATTCGCCATTCCACCATGGCGGGCCAACAACGCAGTTAAGTCTAGCAAGACTTAAAGGAGGTGAGGGGACTTAAGTACAGATCATTTAATTCAGATAATTAGGGGAGAAAAGAAGATGGCAAAAATTAAAAAATGGCTAGCGGCGGGAGTTACCTTACTTTCCGTGACTGCCTTAGCCGCTTGTGGTAACAATAGTGATTCTAATCAAAGTCAAAAACAAGGTCCGCAGGCAAAGTTGGCGAAAACGTATAGTGCTTCTGGGAAGGCAACAAGTAACGACAGTACTTTAAAATTAGCGGAAGTCGCACCGTCGCCTTTTAAAGGAATTAGTTCGAGTGCTTTACAAGATAATGCAGAAGACGCCGATGTTTTTAGCCCGGGCGGTGCTGACTTTACGACTTTTAAAACCGATCGGGATTATAAAATAATTGATGGTGGTTTAATTAATCAAAAAATTGACCGGCAAGCTAAGACGATCACTTTGACCATTCGCCCCAACGGGAAATGGTCTAATGGCCAGCCAGTAATTGCTAAAGATATTGAATACGCCCATGAAGTGATCGCTAATAAAAACAGTACTTCAACCCATTACAGTTCCGAAATGGGGAGTATTGTGGGGATGAAAGATTACCACAGCGGCAAAGCCCAAACGATTTCTGGCTTTACTTATCCGGAGGGGGATCATGGCAAGAAAGTCGTAGTTCATTACACTAAGATGTCTCCGGCCATGCAGTACGCGGGCAATAATTTCTTATTCCAATGTCCTGAACCTTATGAATATATCAAAGATGTGCCGATTGCTAAATTAGCCGCTGCTCCACAAATTCGGAAGAATCCGATTTTTACAGGACCGTACAAGCTTGACAAGATGGTTCAAGGCGAATCCACCAGTTGGTCGATTAACCCTTACTATTACGGGGCTAAACCAAAGATTAAGCATATTAATATTCAAGTTGTTTCCCAGCATAATATTGCTGCCGCTCTGAAAGCTGGTAAGTATGACTTTACCACTGGAGACCACAGTGTCCCGGCCAGTCAGTACCCAGGCGTTAAGAAACTTAAAAATTATACTTGGGTCGGAAAACCCGCAGCCAACTATAGTTACTTTGGATTTAATCTTGGCCATTACGATGCCCAAAAGCAAGTAAATGTGATGGATTCGAAGGCTAAGATGAATAATAAGAAGTTACGGCAAGCAATGATGTATGCAGTGGATGTCAAAGCAGTTAATAATAAATTCGGTAATGGGTTAGTTTGGCAGGCCAATAGTCTAATACCACCGATTTTTGAAAAATATAATAACAAAAAATTAACCGGTTATAAATATGACTTACAAAAAGCCAAACAGCTTTTGGACGAAGCTGGTTATAAAAAGAGTGGTAAATGGCGGGTACAACCGAATGGCAAAGCGTTGACCATTTACTTTGGCGGGATGCAAAGTTCGGCAGCGACAGAATCCACCTATCGTTACTATATTCAACAATGGCAAAAAGTAGGCTTAAACGTCAAGATGACGACGGGGAAGCCGATGGAAATGAACAGTTTTTATGATACTTTACAAAAGCCAAAGCAAAACAAAATTGATGTCTACACCGCAGCTTGGGCGACAGGAACTGAGCCAAGTCCGGATGGTATTTATGGTGCAGAATCAACCTTTAACATGGGACATTTTGTTACTAAGGAAAACTCCAAGCTCTTAAACCAGATTAATAATGATCAAGCTTGGAACGACAATTATCGTAAGCAGCAATTCCAGAAATGGCAGGCTTATATGAATGACCAAGCGGCTTATGTAGCGGAAAGCTTCAACCTACAATGGACGCCGATCAATCATCGGGTCAAGAATTTTAACGATTTGCCTCAAAATAGCTCCAATTTTTGGAGTGATTTAGAATTAACGGCACCTAATCCTAAATAATTGGTTGACAAGGACTTGAGTAGATTGCTTATCAATAAATCTTATTGAGTCGAAAGTATAATAAAGGACAGTACAACTAACAACAAATCGGATGAGAATTTGATTCTCATCCGATTTGTTGTTTTCTGGAAGCTAATTCACCACAAATTAGTCGTTTGAAAAAGTGATCGATAATCTCTGTGATTATCGCAGATACTGTTGGAATGAAGGTCTAGCTACTTGGAACGACATGTATGATTTGCACATGCTTGCTTCCAGCAGCCTGCAACTAAATACTTATTCTGTCCGGAATGAGTTAGTCACAAATAAAGCTGATTGGCAATATAAATTGTCAGCTAGAACGCTACAACTAGCGATTGCTGACTTGGGAAAGGCTTGGAAAAACTTCTTTGATCGATCAGGCGCAGCCCGATTGGGGCAAACCACATGGAGCTAAAAACTGGGCTGACATCAAGTTAAGTAAACACGTTGATTTATCAGGTGTGCTTAAGGTTATCAGTGTATACCGTGAGAATGGTAAATATTGGGCCAGTCTGCCCTTTGAAGTTGAGTTTAATCCTAAGCCTGAGACTGGCAAGTATTCCGCCGTTGACGTCAATGTCGGTCATTTAAATTACACCGCCGGGGTCATTAATACCTTGCCTAAGCATTTAAAAAAGATTTACCAACGCATTAAGTTTTATCAAAAGCAACTTGCTCATAAGCGGGTCGTTAATAGTTGAATATTTAGTCATTTAAAAATTGCTCCTAATAGTTAGACGTCTAGCTAACTATTAGGAGCAATTCAATTTTATTTCCCTGTGAATTTTGACACTTAACTTTAGCAAATCCCCCCAATTTTTGGGCTAAGAATTATTCTTTAGCGGTCAAGTCATAGGTATCTTGCGCAATCATCAATTCTTCATTAGTCGGAATTACATAGACTTTAACCTGAGAATCAGGCGTACTAATTAAGCGTTCCTGACCGCGCATATCATTAGCTTGCGGATCAATTTTGACCCCCAGATGAGCTAGAGCTTGACCGACAGCTAAACGAACACCTTGATCATTTTCCCCAATTCCCGCCGTAAAGATTAAGGCATCAGGTGTTTTCCCTAATAGCGCCCAGTAGGAACCCACATATTTAACAATTCGGTTGTTAAACATCTCTTGCGCTAATTGCGCGCGTTGATTGCCAGCGGCGGCAGCAGCATCGATATCGCGTTTATCATTGGAGAGCCCGGAAACGCCTAAAAGACCAGACTGATTATTCAAAGCTTTAATTACTTCGCGAACATCAGTCAGATGTTCTTTTTCCATGATATAAGGAATAATTGATGGATCAATATCTCCCGACCGGGTCCCCATCATGATTCCCGCCAAGGGAGTAAAGCCCATCGAAGTATCTAAAGCCTGACCGCTTTTAATGGCGGAAACCGAGGCGCCACTTCCCAAATGTAAAGTAATCAAACTGGTTTCTGTAACCGGCTTGTCTAATAATTCAGCCGCCCGCAAGGTAACATAACGATGACTAGTCCCATGAGCACCATACTTACGAACCTGATACTGATCATAATATTTCTTATCGATCGGATATAAATAATTAATCGGATCTAAGTGCGCAAAGAAGGCATTATCGAAAACTGCAACCTGACAAGCTTGGGGTAATAAATCTCGGAAAACTCGGACAAAGTAAGCTTCCGTTCGATTATGTAACGGTGCTAACTCAGAAAAGTTCTCAATCTGCAACAAAACATGGTCATCAATTACGGTTGAACGGTCAAAAACTTCCCCTCCGGAAACCACCCGGTGGCCAACTCCTTTAATCGCTTCCAAATGTTCCACTATTTTGAGGGATTTAAGCCGGGTTAAAACCAGTGTTGCGGCACTTTCCTTAGTCAAGATTGCTTCCGTTTGCTTAAACTTCTGTCCTTGACCATAACTAACCTTAAATTCTGCCTGTTCGGTTCCTAAGCGATCAATCATCCCTTTCGCAATCACTTTTTTAGCCGGCATTTGAAATAATTGCCACTTTAAACTTGAACTACCAGCATTAATTGAAATAATTAACATCCTATTTGCACCTCATTTCAGTTATCACATTTTATTATACGCTAGTGCAATCGGTTCCACAAAAGGTTCTGCTATTAAAAATATTGATAAATTAAACAATATTAGTTTTCAGGATTTAAGAATAAGTTTATAATGATGGTAATTATACTAATCAGAAAGAAGGATCCGATTTACATGGCTCACATTATTATTTTAGGTGCTGGTTATGCTGGTTTAGCTGCCGCTCGAAAGTTAGCTAAACTGGCTCCTCAAGATACCCAAATCGACTTAATCGATCGCAACACCAAGCACGTCGAATCGATCGAATTGTATCAAGTTGCCGCTGGAACTGCCCAACCGGATGATATCAGTTTCGATATTCGTGCCGTTATTCCCGACCGGGTCAATTTTATCCAAGCTAACGTTACTAAAATCAATTCTGAAGCAAAAACAGTCGACTTTGCCGACCACGAAAGCATGAACTACGATTACATCGTTTTAGGTCTCGGTTTCCGCTCCGAAAACTTCGGAATGGAAGGAGCTGACAATTACTCCTACAAGCTTCAAGACATTCCTTCTGCCGAAAAAATTTATCAAGTAATTAATTCTAATATTCGTAATTACAAGAATTCCCAAGACCCTAACGACCTCAGCATTGCCGTCTGTGGTGCCGGTTTTACGGGCATTGAATTATTGGGAGAATTAATTGAAACGACCAAAATTTTAAAAGCGAAGTACAATGTTCCCGAAATTAAGATTACCAGTATCGAAATGGCGAACCAAATTCTACCAATGTTTGATGCTGGCCTAGCTCAATACGCCGTTGACTTCTTGAGCAAGAACGGAATTAAGATTTTAACTGGGGCTAAAATCAAGAAGATTGAACCTAACGCTGTTGTCTACACGACTGATGGTCAAGAAGAAGACCAACGGGTTTATGCTAGTTCAATTATTTGGACCGTTGGAGTTAGCGGAAGTGATGTGATCAAGGATTCCGGCTTCAATGCCAAGCGAAATCGGATTGTCGTAACTGACTACTTGAATGTTGAAGATCATCCGGAAATGTACGTCATTGGTGATGATTCAGCTTCCATGGATCCTAATTCCGGCCGTCCGTTACCAACAACTGGTCAACTAGCCATTGCACAAGCTAACGTTGCAGCCCAAAATATTGCGGCTGCCTTGAAAGACGCTCCGCAAAAGAAATTCTCCTACAAATCTAAGGGAACAATTGCTTCTCTTGGTGCCAGCCACGGAATTGCCGAAGTCACTACCCCACACTTGAAGCTCAAGGGCAAGACTGCAGCTTTAGCCAAGAAATTCTCCTTTGAACAGGTGCTTTTCGAAGTCGGAGGCTTTAAAGGATTAAAGAAATAGTTTTAATTATGGCGTTCTTTCCGAAAGGAAGGGGCGTTTTTTTAGTCTCAAGATTAGGCTTTTTAAGGACGAGAGTTGACTTTTGAAAGCGGTGCGCTATAATTGGACTATACCAATATTAAAGGGGCGCACAAATTATGCAAGTTATTAAAGTTGCTGATAAAGTTGCTGGAAGTCAAAAAGCATTTGAAATTATTGCCACCGGAATGCAAGCCAATGCGAAAGTCTTAGGTTTAGCTACCGGTAGTACACCCGAAACCCTCTACCAAAAAATGGTCGATAGTGAGCTTGATTTCTCACAAACGACTTCAATCAATCTCGACGAATATGTCGGCTTAACAGCTGATAATGATCAAAGTTACCACTATTTCATGAACCAACATTTATTCCAATACAAACCTTTCAAGAATTCCTACGTACCTAATGGTAACGCTAGCGATTTGGATGCTGAAGCTAAGCATTACGATCAATTGATTGACGACAATCCAATCGATATCCAAATTTTAGGAATTGGTCAAAACGGTCACATCGGTTTTAACGAACCAGGAACTCCTTTCGACTGTGGAACTCACCGCGTTCAATTGACCCAATCAACAATCGACGCCAATGCTCGTTTCTTCGCTAACGAAGACGATGTTCCTCGGGAAGCAATCTCCATGGGAATTGCTTCCATCATGAAGAGTAAGCACATCTTGTTGTTGGCATTTGGTGCTAACAAAGCTGACGCGATTGCTAAAACCGTCAATGGCCCAGTTAGTGAAGATTGCCCAGCCAGCGTTCTCCAAAATCATCCTAATGCAACGATCATTGTGGATGAAGCTGCTGCTGCCAACCTTTAGAAATTACTTTCCAATCAATAAAAGCTGCTGTAATTTTCTAACTAGAAAGTTACAACGGCTTTTTTTATAAGTTAATATTTACGCGGACTTCAGGTCCCTAACGACTCTTATCTTAACGGTAAGAGTCGTTTTTATTTTACGCTGACCACTTAGCTTCAACTAAGTTATATAAACGATAAGGAATCCCAAACTGTTGCGCAAAGACAAGCGGATTAGTAATTTCAATCGCACAATCTTGGCAATACTGACGCAATATTTTAATAGCCTGGAGATCGGCTCGATTTTCAACTTGCAGTTGGAGATGATACAAGTCATTCTGCTGACAAACATCCCCGGACAACAAATGGCCAATTTCATGCGCAATTTGAAAAGGAATCTCCCGTGGTCGGCACCAATTTAAGTTAATAAAGACTAATTTCAACTCTGGTGAAGCCACCGAGGGCCAATCCGCCGGAGCATCATTGAGAATTTCTGAACCATAACCATGATCAAAAGCGTAATTTAATAAATAAGTAATTAGATCATCCATGGTACCGACGTCCTTCAATAATCCGCCGAATCATTTCAATCTCTTCGGGGGGAATCCGGCGACCTTCATAAGCCAGCAGCTTATCTGCTTGAATTGCCTGGGTAATATCAATTGTCTCTTCTTTTGGCTTTGATTCCCCTAAAAGTTCCTCTAATGAAACTTGTAAAACTTGCGCCACCTTTTGTAAATTTTCGGTAGAAGGTGTTTTTAACTTCCATGAATAGATCGTATTTTTGCCCAAGCCGGCTCGATCATTAACCTCCGTCAAATTATATCCATGTTGTTTCGCAATTCTTTTAATATTATCTAAGAGCGCCATAATAGGATTTTCCTCCAATCAGCAGATTTATTTTAGACTAAAGTGAAATTATTTCTTTACATAATTAGACTTTAGTGTAATAATGAGTCCATCAAGAAATTTAAGAACCGCTCCTGGACGTTAGCTAAGCATCTAGAGCGCTTCTTTAGTCCACCTTTATTTTAGAATATAGTCTAAAAAAAGGCAACTACTTGATAACTAAAGACGAAAAGGAGGTCACAATTTCCAACTTAGCTTTATAAATAATTAAAGGAGGATTTGCAAAAATGGCAGATCAAATGGTTTTAGCAACTCAAAAATGGTTAAACAAAACGTATGGTTCTCTGGCCGGTTTCGACCGAGCACCAGAAAACGGCCAAACAGGTTGGGCTACAATTTACAGCCTGCGAGAAGGATTACAACATGAATTAGGGATTACTTCCTTAGCCAATGGCTTTGGTCCCTTGACTAAGTCTAAACTGGCAACTCAATTAGGTAGAATCCAACTTAATTCTTCCAGCAAAATTGTCAAATTAATTAAAGGGGCCTTTTGGTGCAAAGGTATCAATCCTCAAAGTTTTACTGAAAAATATGATGTTTATTTAGGATCCGCAATTAAAAACTTACAAAAGAATGCTGGATTGACTGCTAATGGAGTTTTAACTGTCAATCTAATCGCGGCCCTCTTTGACATGAGTGCTTTTACTTTATTAGCGAAAGGAGATGCCCGAATCCGGGAAATGCAACAAGCTTTAAATAGTCAATATAGTGAACAGTTAGGTGTTCTTCCTTGTGATGGTATCTACCAACGAGATACCAACCAAGCTTTAATCTACTATCTCCAACGAATTGAAGGTTTAGGTTCAACGGCCAATGGGGTTTATGGCCCCGGCACAATTAGTCGAACTCCCACAGTCAACCCCGGAGCCCAAGGGGCAATCGTAAAATTAATCCAGTACGGTCTATATGTTAACGGCTTTTATACTGGCAGCTTTAACGGAAATTTTGATACAAGCGTTAGCACCGCCATTGTCGATTTCCGGAAGTTCATGAAATTGCCACCATATACTGCTACAGCTGACCTAACGGTCATTAAAGGACTCTTAACCAGTAATGGAAATACCAATCGCGATTCAGATACCTTCGACACCGCAACCCAGTTAAGTGCCGCTCAAGCGCAGATGATTAAAAACTATGGCTTTAAGATTGTTGGTCGCTATCTAACTGGTTCGGTGGGAACTGGAACCAATCGACGCAATAAAAATCTAACCACAGCGGAAATTAAAAATTTAACGGCTGCTGGTCTCAAAATTTTTCCAATTTATGAAGATGGCGGTTACGAAGTTAGCTACTTTACAGCTACCCAAGGAATCAACGACGCTGCAGCAGCTGTCTTAGCCGCTCGCAAACTGGGCTTTCCTCGAGCTTCTACAATTTACTTCGCGGTAGATGTCGATATTCAAGCCGGAGATTTAGCCGGGACCGTTGTTCCTTATTTCCAAAGCATTGCCCAATATTGTCAAAACTTGGAATACCAAGTTGGTATTTATGGAACCCGAAATGCCTGTCAGGCAGTTAAATCACTGGTTACTCACAGTTTTGTTGCCGACATGTCTTACGGCTGGAGTGGCAATCTTGGTTTCAAAATGCCTCATAATTGGGCTTTTGATCAATTTGTAGAATACGGAATCGGGGGCGTCGATATTGACCAAGGAGCTTCTTCGGGACGTGATTTGGGGACCAATAAATTTGCTCCTCGTACTGATTTTGTTAGCCCTAATTCAGCTTTGAAAAAATTACTCGGAGATTTTAATTTAAGCGTTGGCAAAACAGTAAAAATTTATAAAGATGATACTCTAGAGTTAAGTGTTACTGCCAGAAATTCCTTGTCTGCTCAAGGAGGATCAGGCTCAATTACAATTAATAAAAACGGTATATCTAGTGTAGACTTAGGTGCCTGGCTTCGGCACCATTCTAATTTGCCTAGTGGAGTCTTAGATATTGTGTTAGATAAAACTGGATCCAATTCACTCTTTACTAAAATCAAATCAGGTTTGATGACAATTAGTTCCGCTGTAAACACTGATCGAAGCTATTCTGTAACCATCACTATTGATATTTTTGAAACTGATCAAGGCCCATTATCGGATGCCTTATCACTTGTTTATAAGGCTAAAGTAAAGATCAATAATAATATTTTCCAAGGTATCAACCCAGAAAAAATTACTAATTCTGTGGCTATAAGCGTATTAATTATAGCAGGAATAATAATTGTAACTAATGGAGGACTCCCCGCAGTTTCCGGTATATTAGAAATCATTCAATTAATTATTTCAAAGATTGCCTAGATATCAACTCTAAAATAATGATTCGTTACAGATTTTAAACTATTATTAAAATTAGGGTATTTATCCAAAATTGCGATATTTTCAGCCGTTTTGGCAATGATTGTTAAACGATTAATCCTTCTCTGAAAGAAATTTTCTGAATGATCATCTTGTGCCAAAATATAATAGTCTTGCGTACTAATAATCATTTTATAAGCGTGTGCCCCTTGAAAAATATTATCCTTTATAAATCTTTTTTGGAAGATTCGATCATCGGTAATTTTGTATTCAGCAGTTCCTGGTAGCGGTTGTTCTTGCATTTTGTATTGGCGCTGTAATTTTCGAGATTGCCTTACTAACTGAGAATAATTTTCCTGAGTTGAAGGACTACAATCTAAAAAGGCTAGCGCAAAATCTTGATCTACTAAGTCTGATCGTTCTAGTGTATGTTGTCGATAATAAGATTTAGTATAAAATCCGTAATACCAAATCTCAAAAACTATACAAACGGTTCCCATAAAAATGTAAAACCAAGTTAATCTGGGATAATCTCTTATTTCCCAAGCAACCACCGCAACAATCATAATATCATAAAAAAAGATATAATATTTCAATCCTCTCATGATACTGTAATGCCACGCTAACTGTAAAATTTCACTTTTTTGTTTCTCGGTTAGATATGATATTAACATGCTCCTAACTCCTAAATGTTGTCTATTTAAACTAGCTCGTAAATCAAATATACAGTTCCGAAACTAAAGATACTATTATTCGAAGTCATCAGCAAAACAACCACCTACAAAAAGATAATTATTTTTCTAGCCCGCGACTGCTGCTGCAGTTGTTGGGCTTTTTTCTGGCAAACTCGAGTAACTTAAAGGTTGAATTTTATTTTAAACCAGTTCATAAACAAGAAACGCTGTCCCAAAACAAATCATACTTTGTAGAAAAGTTAAAACTAAGCTAATCCTATACCAAAAAACAATTCTTTTTTCAGTTCGCGATTGATTTTGTAATCGACGAACTGTTTTTCGACTCATTTTAATAACATAAATATTGGCGGCTATTAAATAGATTCCAATCCAAACAAAAAGTAAAGGAATTCCCAACCAATAATCAGTTAAAATAGAAATCACACTCCCTAATATAAGTACCGTGAAAAAACAAACTTTCACAATTTTGAAATTATGGATACTTTTATCATAACCCTCGGTTTTTAAGAAAGATTGCAACTGTTCTGGGGGAATTTCTCCTGGTGAACTTTGTTTAATAAAATGATTAATTACTAGAATTACTCCCAAAAGTAAAAGCAACAAAATTGCGGCTATAAAACTAATCAGTTCTAACATTGATATCTCACACACCTTGGCTTTAATTAAAAATAAAGAAGAAGTAATTTCCACTAAACACAAAATCCTAATTTAAATCAAAATATCGAGATGTATGCTTCTTTAAATCCAATTCGAAAGATTTATCAGTTGCTAGGATTTTCATATTTTCAGCCGTTTTCTTAATAATAAATAATTCAGGTATATTGCGCCACTTTAATCGTCTCGGAAAGCTTTGATCTTTAATCAGGAGATAATATTGTGTGGTGATAATTACAGCATCATATTTACGGGTCGGCGCGAGAACACTCAATTTTTGGGATAATTCACGTAGAACAAAATCTTGCTCAAACTGATAATTTTCATCCCCCGGAGCTAAAAGATCTTCTTGACGATATATTTGTAAGATTTCAGGAATTTCTTTAACCAATTGGCAGTATTTTTGTTTTATCGATAGCTGATTATCCAAAAATAAAATAAAATTTTTACATCCTTTAAATTGCGGGCCTTGCAGTGCCTTATGCAAATAAACTTGCTCGAGGACAAGCGGCAAAGCTACTATCCCTAACAAACCGACAACTAACCATAAATAAAGATGGTGATTATTAAATAAAGACCAATCGACGCCGCCCCAAAAGATGATTAAAAGATCAATAATCCCCAACAAATATTTAAAGTTATTTAGCATGTGATAGCGCCAAACCAATTTAAGGACGATTCGTTTTTGCTTTTCAGTTAAATAAGAGACTAACATCAACTTAACTCCTAAACTTTATACAATTATTTCAAAACAACTCATATGCCAAATAGGCACCCCAAAAACTAACTAGACTCTCCAAAACAATTAGAATAAAAATTATTTTTCGTAAAAACACAATTCTTCTTTTAGTTTTGAATGATACCCTAATCCTCAGCGCCATTTTATCGCGCGCAGATAATAAAAACAGTAATGAAAATATAAAAAATAGGCCAATAATCAGATAGATCAAGGCAATAAAGAGGCTTGAATCTAATAAACAAGCGCCAATTCCCAAAAAAATAATTGCTACAATGAGTAAAATACATAATTTCCAAAAATTACGTACTTGCCTAGACTTTCTATTTTGTTTGATCGTAGACCGAATCTGCGACCTGGAATATTTTGAGGGTAAACTTTTAAAAATTAGATAGAAGAGGAAGCCAGTTAAAAGATAAATCACCAAAATTAAACTATTAACTAAATCTAGCACTAAGTAACCCTCCGGTCTTGAAAATCAATTTTCTCTAAAAGACTTTTATTTTAGAGTCCCCCGCCAGATCCAAAGCCCAGTTAATTGCAAAATTTCATCTTTTTACTTTTCAGTTAAATAAGACAGCGACATCAACCGAACTCCCAAATTTTAGACATTCTCATAAATCAGATAGGCCGTTCCAAAACTAAAGACACTCCCACTCAAAGCTATCAGGAAAATGATCACCTGCAAAAGGATAATTATTTTTCTAGCCCACGACTGCCGTCTCACTTGTTGGGTTTCTTTTTGACAGACTCCAATAACGTACAGGCTGAAGATGATCAAATAAATTCCCATCCCAGCAAATAATAAAGGCAGTCCCAGCCAATACTTCGTCAAATAACAAATAATCCAGCCTCCGATATAAATCGCCAAAAAGACTCGCCTAATTATTCGCAGATTATGGATAATTCGCGGATAACCCTTAGCATCCATTTTAAATTGTAATTGTTCGGAAGAAATTTTTGACAATACATTCTTATTAATCAAAGAAATAATTATCAAAGATGCCCCAATTAATAAAATAAAGAGAATTAGTGCAGCAACAATGAGCCAAATTAACATTAAGAAACCTCGCCACTTTTGAAGTATAGTAAATAAATTAAAATTAGAGTAATTTGATCTATCATTGAATTGGCAGCAAAATCTGACAAAAACCTTGGGCCACTAATTCCTGCTGATAACATTCAACTATTGGTTGATCTAATAGCCCCAGTTGATAGCGGTCTAAAGTAGCTGGCAAATTACGATAGAAGGTCCAACCGTATGGGCAATTGAAAAAATAGCATATTTATTTCCCGGGATAATTCGCTGCTTTATTGGCAATAAAAAATCAGTCCGTTTAGTAACTAGACCAACTTCATAACGGCAAGCTGACGCTGGTGTCTGCTGGGGATTATCTAAGGCTAGCCCCAAAATTGTCGACCCGAGAAATAAATTTTTTGCCTCTACCCAAGCCTTAAAATCGGTCATGAAAGTCCGATTCTGAGGCCCATAAGCTCTTAATTGTCGCCGATAAGCGATTCGCTGCCCTGGTAAATACTTAATTTTCATCTTCTTCCTCATTTACTTTGAATTTGAATTACTACTGGTTCTAGACTATCCTCAGTTAAAATGAAATTCAGCTCTTTTTTTAAATAATTTTTCCCAGTCGCAATTACTGCTTGCTTTTTCAAGTTCATTAACTAAAATCGACTTTAGAGGGAGTAGCTTTTCAAGCATAAAAAAAGCGTTGGCGCAATTATTGCACCAACACTATTTCGATTCTAGAAGGGTTAATTAATCAAATGGCGAATCGTTTGACCATTCAAATAATCCGAAACGCTATCGGCAATTGAAGCCGCCATGGCTTCCCGGGCCTCGACGGTGGCGTTGCCGATATGGGGCGTCAAGATTACATTATCTAATTCCTTGAAACCTGCGGCAACTTGGGGTTCGTGTTCATAAACATCCAAAGCAGCTCCAGCAATTTGTTTGTTCTTCAAAGCCTCCAAAACGGCGGCTTCATCAACAACTGGTCCCCGGGCAACATTAATCAAAACGGCTTCTGGCTTCATCAACTTTAATTTAGCAGCGTTAATCAAATGCCGACTAGATTCCGTCAAAGCAGCATTGAGGCTGACGAAATCACTTTGAGCCAAGAGTTGATCCAAAGGTTGATAGTGTACAGCTAATTCAGTTTCCTTGGCGGGAGCTAAAGGCGTTGGTTTGTAGTAATTAACTTGCATTTCAAAGGCTTGTGCTAATTTGGCCACCGCTTGGCCGATACTTCCTAAGCCCACGATCCCCAAAGTCTTTCCTTTCAGTTCGTGACCTAACAAGAACAAAGGCAACCAGGCCTCAAAGCCTTGGCCATGCATCAAATGATCGCTTTCAACCACCCGGCGACTTAAAGCCAGCATCAAGCCAAGAGTCAACTCAGCAACCGCATTGGTAGAAACTCCGGGAGTATTGGTGATCTTAATTCCTTTTTCTTTGGCCGCAACGAGATCCAAGTTATCGAAACCGGCCCCGTAGTTAGCAATCATTTTTAAATTCGGATCTTGATCCATAATTTCCCGATCAATTTTAGTACTTAAGGATGGAATTAAAACTTCAGCATCCTGAATCTGCGCCAACAATTCGGCCTGGGAAATAGCGCCTTCTTGAGGATAAACGCGCACTTTGGCGCCAGCATCCTGCAAGCTTTGCAAGAGATTATCCGGTACTTGAGCTGTAATGAAAACTTTGGGCATTGTCATAAAACTGGCCTCCATAACAAAATTTATCTTTACCTTCTTTATTATGGAAGCCTTTTCCTCAAGAAGCAATAGGGCACTTTTTAGTAACCTAGAAAGAGAGGCTTGGCATCATGACTGATGAACTTCGAAAATCTGTCTTAGAAAAATTAGAACGCCAAGAATATAATTGTCCCAAAGAAATCACTTTGGCGATGATTAATGGTAAATGGAAAATTAATCTCCTCTATCATTTGAGCCACGACGGCGATTATTATTTTCATGAATTTCAAGAATTACTGCCGCAGGCTTCCCACAAGGAACTCAATCTTAAACTTCAAGAATTAATCGCCGATGGCTTGGTTACCCGAACTCCCGAATCCACTCGCCCCGTCAAAGTTAATTATTCAATTACCCCTTTGGGACAAACTTTAATCCCGATTATTGATCAAATGTACACTTGGGGCAGCAAACGCCTAAAAGATCTCCAATTAGACGCTACTGCTTTTGCTTTGGGCAAAACCCACGGACATCCCAGCGAAAATGACTAGAAAAAAGTTTCGGCAGCAAGTCGATTTTCCAGCCTAATTATCCGAAAATTTACTATCTGAATAGCTTTCCTAAGTTTAAGCTAAAAGTCAGCTTGTTCCAAAATTCAAAAAAACGACCTCCACCTGTCTTGACCCCCAAAAGTTAAACTTTTGAGAGTCCTGCAAGTAAAAGCTCGTTTTTTAATTTCTAACTTTTAGTCCCAAGATAATTCTGCTTTGCCTTCTCGACGCATTAAAGCCGCAATCTCGCTTTTAATCTCCGCTTGTTCATATAAAACGTGATAAATAGCGGCGGTAATTGGCATTTCAATCTTTTCTTGCTGAGCCAATTCATAGGCCGATTGACAGGTTTTGACGCCTTCAATCACCATGCCCATATTTTGAACCACGGCTTCTAAAGACTGGCCCTGACCTAACTGCTGGCCCGCCCGCCAGTTTCTGGAATGGACACTGGTACAAGTGACAATTAAATCACCGACTCCGGAGAGACCAATGAAAGTCTCTGGCTTAGCCCCGAGAGCCATCCCTAAACGACTAATCTCCGCCAATCCCCGGGTCATCAAGGCGGCTTTGGCGTTATCACCATAGCCTAGCCCAGCTAAAGCCCCGGCTCCTAAAGCAATCACATTTTTAAAGGCGGCTCCTAATTCAACCCCAATAACATCGGTGTTGGTGTAAACTCGAAAATAATCATTCATAAATAATTTTTGGACTTGGCGCGCACAAGCTAGGTCCGCACTTGCCGCCGTAATTAAAGTTAAATCTTGCCGCGCCACTTCTTCAGCATGGCTCGGACCAGACAAAACAACGATTCCTTGACGTTTTTCTGGGGCAATCATTGCTGCTAAAATTTCTGAAATCCGACAGTGTGTTTCTTGCTCCAATCCTTTACTGGCATGGACAATAATTGGCGCCGCTTCTCCCGTCCCCAACAGTGGCGAAACTTGTTGGGCTACTGAACGAACTACCGGCGTGGGTACCGTGAATAAGACCACTTGTGCCCCGGCCAAGGCTTGACTTAAATCACTGGTTGCTGTTAATTCTTCTGGGTAATGATAATTTTGGACATAGCGCTGATTAGTATGCTGCTCATTAATCTCGGCAGCCTGTTCCGGACGCCGCGTCCATAACTGAACTTGGCCCCCGTTTTGGACTAAGATGCTCGCCAAAATACTTCCCCAAGAACCAGCTCCCAAAACCGCAATTTTTGTCGTTGTCATTTTTTTATCCTAACTTCCACTTTTTGCCTTTATTATAACACAGGCTTTTTAGGACTCCGGCTGGGTTTTAGCAATCTGTCCGCGCCGAATATAAACCATCAAGATGCTAATATCAGCGGGATTGACGCCCGAAATCCGACTTGCTTGGGCAATCGTCGTTGGATTGATTTTTTCCAACTTTTGCCGCGCCTCTGTCGCTAAACCGGGCACAGCCGCATAATCCAAATGTTCGGGAATTTTCTTAGCTTCTAATTTTTGTAAATGGGCAATTTGGGCGGCTTGTTTTTTAATATAGCCGGCATACTTAACGGAAATTTCAATTTGTTCGATCACTAATGAATCTAGTTCGGGAGCGGCTTCGGGAACAAAACGTTCCAAATCACTATAGTGAACTTGCGGTCGCTTCAAGAAATCGGCTGCTAAAACGCCATCTTGTAGAGGTGGCATTCCATTCTCGGCTAGGAAATTATTAACTAGTGGACTGGGTTTAACTCGCGCCGTCTTTAAACGTTCCATTTCCCGGGAAATTTCCCCGGCCTTGGTTTGAAAATCCAGATAACGTTGGTGGTCAATCAAGCCTAAGGCATGGCCTTTACTGGTTAAACGCAAATCAGCATTGTCATGGCGTAAAATTAAGCGATATTCGGCCCGACTGGTTAACAAGCGATAAGGTTCATTAGTCCCCTTAGTGACCAAGTCATCAATCATTACTCCAATATAAGCCTCATTGCGCCCTAAAATAAAGGGCTTGCGGCCTTGGGCCTGTAAAGCCGCATTAATTCCCGCCATTAAACCTTGCCCAGCAGCTTCTTCATAACCGGAAGTTCCATTCATCTGTCCAGCAGTATAAAGATGGTCCACCACCTTGGTTTCCAAAGTTTGTTTTAACTGCCAAGGCTCCACAACATCATATTCAATCGCATAACCGGGCCGCATTAATTGCGCGTGCTCTAAACCAGCAACCGTGTGCAACATCTTTTGTTGAATTTCTTCCGGCATCGAAGTCGAAAAGTCGCCAACATAATATTCCTGGGTATGACGGCCTTCGGGTTCCATAAAAATTTGGTGGCGCGGCTTATCGGCAAAACGGACAATTTTATCTTCAATAGAAGGACAGTAACGTGGACCGACCCCCTTAATAATTCCGGAAAACATGGGCGCCCGATCTAAGTTATCCCGAATTACTTGATGCGTTTGCGCGTTGGTATAGGTCATCCAACAAGAAATTTGATCCTTCAAATAACTAGCTGGATCGGTGGTGAAGGAGAAGGAACGGGGTGTGCGATCTCCCGGTTGTTCTTCCATCACTGAAAAATCAACTGAATCCTTAGCCACTCGTGGCGGCGTCCCGGTTTTAAAACGGGTTAAGTGAAAACCATTTTCTAGTAAGTTTTCCGAAAGTTGGACTGAAGGCAAAGAGTTATTAGGGCCCGAAGAATACATTAATTCTCCGATAATAATCTTTCCCCGCGAGGAAGTCCCGGCAGCTAAAATGACGGCTTGCGCTTGATAGCGGGCGCCAGTGTTGGTCTCGATTCCGTGACAAACGCCATCTTCAACTAATAAACGTTGAGCTAATCCCTGCCGTAAAGTTAAGTTGGGCGTCGTTTCTAAGGTCTGCTTCATCACGGCATGATAGGCATTCTTATCGGCTTGAGCCCGGAGAGCGCGCACTGCCGGCCCTTTGCCGGTATTTAGCATCCGCATTTGAATATAGGTAGCATCGATATTGCGACCCATCTGGCCCCCTAAAGCATCAATTTCGCGGACCACGATTCCTTTAGCCGGCCCCCCGATTGAAGGATTACAAGGCATGAAAGCCACCATATCCAAGTTTAAAGTTAACAAGAGGGTCTTTGACCCCATTCGCGCAGCGGCTAAGGCCGCTTCACAACCGGCGTGACCGGCACCAACGACGATTACGTCATATTTTTCTTTTGCATCATACTCACGCATACTTTTCTCCTCTGATACCTTTATTTACCTAAACAAAATTGGCTGAATAGCTGGGTAATTAATTCATCCGGAGCTGTTTCCCCGGTAATCGCCCCGAGTTGCTCCCAACAATTAGTTAAATCAATCTGGACCAAATCAATCGGCATCTGGGCCGCGATTCCGGCCAAGACTGATTCCAAGGAAGCTTTCGCCTGCTTCAAAAGACCAACTTGGCGCGCATTCGTGACTACGGCTTGTTTTTGCGCCGTCGCAATTCCTTGGAAGAATAATTTTTGGATTTGTTTTTCAATCTGTTCAATCCCTTTTTGTTCCTGGGCCGAAATAAAAATCAACTCTTCTTGTTGAGCTAACTCCGGGACATCTTGGGGGGCAAAAGCGGGCGTTAAATCATTTTTATTAATAATAATAATTCGTTTTTGGTCAGCGGTTAATTGTAAGAGCCTTTGATCTTCGGCTGTTAGGGACCGACTCCCGTCCAAAACTAGTAAAACTAAATCAGCCTGTTGAACGGCTTGTAAACTCCGATCGACCCCGATTTTTTCAACTTTATTGCTGGTTTCGCGAATTCCGGCAGTATCGACCAGTTGTAAAGGAATTCCGTGCACGTTCGCGGCTTGTTCAATGACATCCCGCGTCGTTCCGGCAACATCAGTCACAATCGCTCGATCTTGGTGGGCCAAGAGATTCAACAAGCTTGACTTACCAACATTAGGCTTACCAATAATTGCCGTTCTTAAACCTTCGTTAATAATTTGACCTTCTTGGGCCGTAGCTAGTAAATGATCGAGCTGCTGAATAATTTTTTGAACGGCTGCTTGAAGCTGCTTGGTGGTCACTTCCGCATTATCATATTCTGGATAATCAATATTGACCTCAACTTGGCCCAATAAATCCATCAACTCTTGCCGTAATTGTTTGATCAAGCGCTGCAAGGATCCATCCAACTGATTTAAAGCCTGTTGCATCGCTCGATCAGTTTGGGCGCGAATCACATCCATCACGGATTCGGCTTGAGTTAAATCAATCCGGCCGTTCAAAAAAGCCCGCTTGGTAAATTCACCCGGTTCTGCCAGCCGAGCTCCGTGGCTGAGGACCGTTTGTAGGACTAAATTAGTGGCAACCATTCCCCCGTGAGTATTAATTTCGACCACATCTTCGCGGGTGAAAGTTTTCGGAGCACGCATCACGGAAATCATCACTTCATCGACCACCGCTTGCGTCTGCGGGTCAATCACATGTCCGTAATTAATGGTGTGACTAGCCACCTGGGTCAAATTGACTCCCCGGGTCACTCGATTAGCAATCTCGACGGCTGACGGTCCGGACAAGCGAACAATCGCAATTGCCCCCTCACCCGCCGGCGTGGAAATAGCGGCAATCGTATCAAACTCTGTAATTTCGGGCATTAAGCCAACCTCCTTGAAAGTACAAAAAAAGCGCGATTAATCAACCACCACCCCCTAAGGGGATTCAATTGATAAAAAGCACTTTGACTACTTTTTAATAACTAATAAGCTAATATAAATTTTTTAATAACTTTTGTCAAAACTAGTTGCTAACCGTCTCTTGTCCCCGTAAATTCCAGGTTGAGGCGAAAATTCCGGCAGCTAAAAGACTAGCCGCAAAGATCGTCCAAAAACCAACGCCCCAGCCCCAATGATCGACAATCAGGCCCATAATCGCATTCGCGGCCACGGAGCCAAAGAGGTAACCAAACAAGCCCGTTAACCCAGCTGCGGTTCCCGCGGCCTTTTTCGGTACCGAATCGAGAGCTTGCAGACCAATTAACATCACTGGACCGTAAATCAAAAAGCCAATCATAATTAAATAAAAATTAATCAAAATCAAGCTGTGCGCCTGCCAGTATAACAAGACAAAGACGCTGACCACCAGCATAAAGACGACCCCAGCTGGGCCGCGCCGGCCATGGAAAATCTTGTCGGAAACCCAGCCCGCAAAGATCGTTCCCGGGATTCCCGCAATTTCATATAAGAAATAAGAATTACTGGAAGCTGCTAAGGAAATATGTTGTACTTCGGTCAAATACGCTGGAGCCCAATTTTCGACGCCATAGCGAACGAAATAAACAAAAATATTGGCACAAGCAATCAACCAAACCCATTTATTATTGAGGACATAGTGACCGAGAATTTCCTTGGTCGAAAGTTCCTCTTCGTAGAGATGGTGATCTTGGCTAGGATAATCATCTTTGTAAACTTCAATCGGGGGCAACCCCATCGACTCCGGCGTGTCCCGAATCAAAAGCCAGGCAACAACTGCCAAAACAATTCCAATTAAAGCGGGAATCAAGAATGCTCCGGTAAAAGATGGTAACTGCCAACCAGCCCAAGCTACGAAAGCAACTCCCCCAGTCGCCAGCGGCGCCATCAAGGCCCCACCGACATTATGAGCCACATTCCAAAGGGAAGTCCAGCTCCCTCGCTCACTTAAAGAAAACCAATGAGTTAAAACTCGGCCTGACGGGGGCCAGCCCATTCCTTGGCACCAACCGATTAAGAATAACAAACAAAACATCAAGCTTAAAGATTGACTGACTTGGGGGATTAAGCCGAAAACCAAATTGATGACGGCCGTTAAGACCAAACCCAGTGGCAAAAAAATCCGTGCGTTACTGCGATCTGAGACCGTCCCCATGACAAATTTACTGAATCCATAGGCGATTGAGACTGCCGCAAAGACACTGCCTAATTGAGTTTTTGTAAAACCGGCCTGCATTAATTGCGGCATCGCAATCGAGAAATTGTTCCGCAGCAAATAATAACCGGCATAACCGATAAAAATACCGACAAAGACTTGGCCACGTAAACGTCGATAGGTCGGATCAATTTGCTCGGCTGCTAAAGTTTTTGAAGCCTTGGGTGGCCGCAAAAAATTCATAAGATTTCCCCCTGACCTTTTAAAACTAGACTAACTATTTACGGGACAGCTTGATTTAACTTGCTGCGGTCGCCGCCGACTTCGGCGCGGTCGTAAAACTAAATACTTCCGCAGACCCTGTCCCTGAGTGCGGACAATCACTTGATGTTCACCAGCCAAATTTTGGTAAATAATCTTTCGTTCTAAAGCCGGCATCGGATCTAGATAAGCTGGCTTATGAGTTGCCTTAACTTGCTCCACTTTAAAGTTCGATAAAGCTAATAAAGCTTCTTGCCGATGCTTGCGGTATTGACCGGAATCCAATAAAACTGGCTGATTACGAAAATTTAAATAGTAGGCATATTCTTGGACTAAGGTTTGTAAGGCATTAATATGCTTGCCATGATGCCCAATGATCCGCGACTGTAACTCGGGATCGACTTGAATTTCAAAATAAAGATTAGTCGGCGTCACTTGAACTTGCAGTTGATAATCCAAGTTTAAGGCCGCTAAAATCTGTTCCAAATAGTGTTGCAACTCAACTACTGGTTCCGGTTCTTTCACCGCAAAATTAGCCGTCTTCCGTAATTTCAAATCTATAATCGCGGCCCGGCGACCAAAACCTAAGAATCCCCCACGACCCTCTTCAATCACATCAACTGCAACTTGCTCACGCTCCACTTGGAGTTCCTGCAATCCTGCTGCAATAGCCTTTTGAATGGTTGCCCCTTGAAACTGTGTCATAATTCTTCTAAAACTCCTTCAATAATCTTACCGTTTTTTAAAGGCCTTTTTCCGGGCTTTACGTAGGGCCTTTTGTTTTTGTTTTGCTTCGGCTTCTTTTTCTTTTTGTTCCCGCCGGAACTTAAATGGATTTTGTAAAATCAAGGTTTGGGCAACTTGAAAAGCGTTGGAAATTACCCAGTAAACACTAATCGAGGACGGGAAACTAACTGCTGGAATAAAGACGACAATTGGCATAAACCACATCATCATCTTGGTAGCTTGGGGTTGATCCGGTTGCGATAAGTTCGCAATCCAAGTACTTAAGAAAGTAAAGACCGCGGCCAAAACTGGTAAAACATAAATTGGATCCGGCTTGCCTAATTCCATCCATAAGAAACTTCCGTTCCGCAATTGGGCGGTCCGAAAAATGGCTTGGTATAAAGCCCACATCACCGGTAATTGAATCACCATCGGTAAACAGCCAGCAATCGGATTAATCCCCGCTTCGGCATATAACTTTTTGGTTTCTGCTTGTAATTTTTGTTGAGTTTCAACATCTTTAGAGTCGTATTTCTTTTGGAGTGCCTTAACTTGTGGTTGGACTGACATCTGCTTGCGCATACTCTTAATTTGCCACCAGTTTAAGGGGAACAAAATAATCCGCACAATAATTGTAAAGAGGACAATTGCCCAACCATAACTATTATTGACTAAGCTCGCCAACCATAAGATGAAACGAGAAAATTGATATAAAACCGCGTGGTTCCAAAAACCAGAGCTATTTTGGGTGATCGGTTCGTTCAGATTAGAACAACCACTGGCCACCAAAACGACTAGGAGTAGAGCTGATAAGAGTAAGAGCGAACGTTTTCTTTTTACCATTTATTTATCCTCAATCAAAATTTTACCTAACTTTAAGAGATGAATCAGGTTTTGTTTGGTTTCGTGAAAATCTAGTTGGGTCGCCAAGGGGCGCGCAATAATCAAAAAGTCACATTCAGGCTGAATTTCCGACCGTAATTCTAAGATGGATTGACGAAGATATCGTTTTACTTGATTACGCAAAACCGCCGTATGGGCAATTTTCTTTCCGACCGACAAGCCCACCCGAAAGTGCTTTTGTTGGGGTTTGGGCATTTGATACAAGACAAAGGCTCGATTAGCGACCGAATGATGATAATCAAAGACGGCCTGAAATTCTGCTTCCTTCTTAACCCGATAACTTTTCTTCATAAATAAGCCTCAATTACTTAGAGTTCCCACCACAATAAAAAAACCACTGAACTATTCAGTGGTCTTAGGCAGATAAAACTTTTCTACCTTTCTTGCGACGACGTGCTAAAACCTTTCGACCGTTACTGGTACTCATTCGCTTCATAAATCCATGGACACGTTCACGATGACGCTTCTTGGGTTGATAAGTTCTCTTTGTAGACATGTAATTACACCTCCATGACTTCATCTTATCAAAGAATACTATTTATTATTAAATGACAATCACCTGTCTAGTTTAGCATATCTACTATTGAAAGCAACTAAAATTTTCCCTCTTTGACCAAACTTTTTAGTTATCCCCTTGTGCACAAAGTTGGGGATAACCAAATTCGTTTTCATAGCTCTTTTTTTATCCACAAGGAAATCCCCGCGAAATTAACTTTTTAACAAGTTGTTAACAGCTTATGCACAGTTGAGGAAAACTCTTTCACTTTTCTTATTTCTCAACGCTTTTTCACGATCTTTTATCTTGTGGAAAAGTCTAAAAGTAGGTTTTCTCTTCTATTTTTCCACCGACTCTAAAGAAAGTTATCCCGTGAAGCGGGAAAATGTTGATAATTACTTCATTTATCTGTGGAAAACTTTTTCTAAACATGCTAAAATATTCCAGTTAATATCGACAGGAAAATTTTAGCGGAGGAAAATTTGTGGAGGAAATTACCAACAGTGAGCTGGATTCATTTTGGAAGTTTTTACAACAGAAGTTCCAACAAGAATTTGCAGCCGTCAGCTACCAAACTTGGATCGAAAGTGCCCATCCGTTGAAGTTAGAAGACCAAAAAATCTACATTACCGTTCCTTCCTCTTTACATAAAGAATACTGGGAACGCAACATCAGCACCAAGGTGGTCGAGGCGGCTTACGAATACGGCAATCAAGAAATTGTCCCCGTTATTTTATTGACTAGTGATCTGCAAAAACAACGCCTGCAAAAATCTCCCCACCCGACTGCGGCAGCGACCCCTTCTCCTTTAGCCGAGGCCCATTTAAATAGTAAATATACTTTTAACTCCTTTGTCACCGGCTCAGGTAATCAAATGGCCCATGCCGCGGCTTTGGTTGTTTCTGAAGAACCCGGAGAAACCTACAATCCGCTTTTCATTTACGGCGGCGTCGGTTTAGGTAAAACTCACTTAATGCAAGCCATCGGTCATCGCCTCCTCGAACGCAATATCAATGCCAATGTCAAATACATCTCTAGCGAATCTTTCGCTAACGACTTCATCAATTCCATTCAAAATCGCACTCAAGAAGAATTTCGTAATGAATATCGCACCGTTGATTTACTTTTAGTTGATGATATTCAATTCTTTGCGGATAAAGAAGGAACGCAGGAAGAATTTTTCCATACTTTCAATACTCTCTATAATAATAAGAAACAAATTGTCTTAACTTGCGACCGCCTGCCTAACGAAATTCCCAAACTCCAAGAACGGCTAGTTTCCCGCTTCAAATGGGGCCTATCCGTAGATATTACGGCACCTGATCTGGAAACCCGGACCGCTATTTTACGCAAAAAAGCCATCGCTGAGAAATTAGAAATTCCTAACGATGCCTTATCTTATATTGCTAGTCAAATTGATAGTAATGTCCGGGAACTCGAGGGGGCCTTGGTGCGAGTGCAAGCTTATTCCACCATGAAAAATGCTGATATCTCCGTTAGTTTAGCAGCCGAAGCCCTGAAAGATCTCAAAGAATCGCAACATCAAGCGGGGTTAAGTATTAGCCAAATTCAAATGCACGTTGCTAAATACTACAAAGTCACCGTTGAAGATCTCAAGGGGAAACGACGCAACAAGGGGATTGTGGTTCCGCGGCAAATTGCTATGTATCTAGCCCGCGAATTAACCGACAGTTCCCTGCCGAAAATTGGGCAAGAATTTGGCGGCAAAGATCACACAACTGTTTTACATTCTTGCGAAAAAATCACCAAACTCTTAGAATCGGATCTAACGATTCAACATGACTTGACGAATTTGCGGGCCGGACTTAAATCCTAAAGTTTTCCCTTGTGGATAAAAAAGGAAAAGTTTCCGAGTTATCCCCCATTTTTTCAACAAGTTATCCACAGCATAATTGCTATTCTTAAAAGTAATTTCCCCCGGAATCCACAATTTAAACAGGGCCTACTACTATTACTACTATTTTTTCTTATTAATTAATTAGGAGTTGACACTATGAAATTCTCAATGAACCGTAACCAATTCAGTCACCAAATCAGTAATGTCCAACGGGTCGTTTCAACTAAATCCACCATTCCAATTTTGACCGGGATCAAATTAGATCTAAGAGAAGAGGGTCTCACCGTTACGGGCAGTAATGTTGATATTTCCGTCCAAACTTTTATTGATCAACAAGATGCGGATAATGAATTGCAAATTGAATCCGCCGGAGCCATTGTCTTACCCGCTCGTTTCTTCAATGAAATTATCAAAAAATTACCAGATAGTGATTTCACCTTGGAAGTTTTAGATAACCGCCAAGCGATTATTTCTTCTGGGATCTCCGAATTCAAAATTAACGGACTTGACGCCAACAACTATCCTCATTTACCAGAAGTTGACGGCAGCAATCAACTCCAAATTTCTAGCGCTATTTTGCAACAATTAGTTACAGAAACCGTCTTCTCGGCTTCTACTCAGGAAAATCGCCCCATCCTTACTGGACTCCATCTCAAGATTAGTGCGGATCAATTATTAGCCGTCGCCACCGATAGTCACCGGCTAGCTCAACGCCAAGTTGCGGTTAAAAACGCTAGCCAAAATGACTACGATCTTGTGATTCCGGCTAAGAGCTTGGCCGAATTAGTTCGTTGTTTCAATGATACGGATACCGAATTGACGATTGCGATTTCGGAAAACCAAGTGCTCTTCAAATTCGCGCAAACTCTCTTTTATTCACGACTCTTGGAGGGAAACTATCCAGCCACCGATCGTTTAATTCCTGATCACTCCACAACCCAATTAACTTTTGATGCTAAGGCTTTGCTGGCCTCCGTGGAACGGGCTTCCTTACTTTCGCATGCTAGCCGCAACAATGTGGTCAAAATGACCATCAAGGCTGAACCAGCGCAAGTTACTTTATATGGTAATTCTCCCGAAATTGGAACCGTGGAAGAAAATGTCCAAACTCAGGCTGTGACTGGCGAAGATCTGGAAATTTCCTTCAATCCGGACTATTTGAAAGATGCTCTGCGGGCTTTTGGAGAGACCAAAATTCAAATGGAATTCACTTCAGCTTTACATCCTTTCACTTTGAAGCCCGAGCCAGCTACGGAAGATTTCATTCAATTAATTACCCCCGTTCGCACCTTCTAAAAGGAATCCTCAAACCGCAGGGTTCTTTTTTTTTCGCATTTTGGAGCTTGCTTGATACTTTTGTCTCAAGCCTATAAAAATGGCTCAGCGGTCGTAAAATTGCTTATTGGCCCTAAAAAAAGTATAATTAAACTATGATTTGAACCTTTTCAGAGAGTATGGAGAAGAACTTATGGAGCAAACAATACAAGTTCACGGGGAATATTTAACTTTGACTCAAGTTCTTAAAGAAGTCGGAGCTATCGGAACCGGTGGTCAAGCTAAATGGTACTTACAAGATCAGACCGTCCAAGTTAATGGGGCGCGTGAAACCCGCCGCGGGAAGAAATTGCGGGTAGGCGATCAAGTTTTGTTAGCTGATGGCACACTTGTTAGCCTTGTCTAACAATGGAATTACAGCGACTTAAATTACAAAATTTTCGCAACTACGACCAGCTAGAACTGGAGTTTGCTCCGCGGACAAATATTTTCATCGGTGCTAATGCTCAAGGCAAAACCAACCTTTTAGAGGCAATTTATGTCTTAGCTTTAGTGCGCTCGCACCGCACCAATAATAATCAAGAACTTATTCGCTGGGAGCAAGATTTTGCCCGTCTCCAAGCCCAAATTAAGCGGGCCCAAGGGCGTTTAACTCTAGAATTAGTTTTAAGTGCGGCGGGACCTCACGCGGTGATCAACCACCTAGAACAACCCCGGCTATCACAATATGTCGGGCAGTTAAATGTTGTCTTATTCGCTCCCGAAGATTTGAATTTGGTCAAAGGTTCGCCCAATCTGCGGCGGCGGTTTATTGATATGGAACTCGGTCAAATTGACCCCGTCTATTTACAAAATAGTGCCAAATATCGCCAAGTCCTCAAGCAGCGCAACAGTTATCTCAAGAAATTACGCCAGCATCAAAGTCAAGATCGTTTATATTTGGAAGTTTTGACGGACCAATTGGCCGGTTACGGAGCAGAAGTAATTCGGGCGCGGCAAAAATTTTTGGGGCAACTGGAAAGCTTAATCCAGCCGATTCACCAACAAATCACGGCGCAAAGCGAACATTTAAGTTTGAATTATCAATGTGGTCTAGAAGAGACAACCACCTCCATTGAGCAGTTATACCAACAATTGCTGACTAAATTGCAAGCCCAACAAGAGCATGATTTGCGTTTAGGAACGACAACTGTTGGGCCTCATCGAGATGATTTTTTATTTCAAGTTAATGCCAATAATTTACAAAAATTTGGTTCTCAAGGGCAGCAGCGCACCGCCGTTTTGAGTTTGAAATTGGCCGAAATTGATCTTTTTCAACAAGTGGTAGGGGATTACCCGTTACTTTTATTGGATGATGTCTTGTCGGAATTAGATCAAGAGCGGCAAACCCAGCTACTGAAAACAATCGAAGATCGAATTCAAACCTTTATTACGACGACGAGTTTGGATAATGTTAACTTGCAAGCAATTGAACAACCACGAATTTTTAAAATCAAAGCGGGAGGCATAGTATGAGTGCAGAAGATATGAATTTAGAGGACCAGAAGGCTGCTGGCGAAAGCATGGCGCAAAAAGCCCAAGAATATGATGCTAGTCAAATCCAAGTTCTTTCCGGACTAGAGGCTGTTCGTAAGCGTCCCGGGATGTATATTGGTTCCACTAGTGGCCAAGGACTGCACCACTTAGTCTGGGAAATTATTGATAATGGGATTGACGAAGCCTTAGCCGGTTTTGCCGACGAAATCAATGTCGAGGTTTTAGCTGATAATAGTGTCGTAGTTACCGACAACGGACGGGGAATCCCGGTCGATGTCCAGGCTAAAACAGGAAGATCTGCTTTGGAAACCGTCTTTACCGTCTTACACGCCGGCGGAAAATTTGGCGGTGGCGGATATAAGGTTTCTGGTGGTTTGCATGGGGTTGGGGCCTCCGTTGTCAACGCCTTGAGTACAAGTTTGGAAGTTGAAGTCGCTCGGGGCGGCCACCGTTACTATATGGACTTTACGCGTGGCAAGGTCAACCATCCCATGCACGAAATTGCCCCGGTGGCTGGTCATCCCCATGGAACTAAAGTTCACTTTAAAGCTGATCCCGATATTTTCACCGAAACCACGGTTTACGATGATCATACTTTGGAAACGCGAATTCGCGAGTTAGCTTTCTTAAATAAAGGCTTAAAACTAACCTTTACCGATCAACGCAAGGAAACTGCTGAAAAGCTAGAATTCCATTACGTTGGGGGGATTAAGAGTTACGTTGAATATCTGAATGAAAATAAAACTGTTATTTTCCCAGAACCAATTTACGTCGAAGGTAAGCAAGATGGAATTACTGTCGAAGTTGCGCTTCAATACACCGATGACTATCATTCCAATCTCTTGACCTTTGCCAATAATATCCATACTTATGAAGGTGGAACCCACGAATCCGGTTTTAAGTCGGCTTTGACACGGGTAATTAATGATTACGGCCACCGCAATAAGATTTTAAAAGAAGACGAAAAACTTTCCGGTGATGATGTCCGGGAAGGGATGACCGCGGTTGTCAGCATCAAGCACCCGGATCCTCAATTTGAAGGTCAAACTAAGACCAAACTGGGTAATTCCGATGCCCGCAGCGTGACCGATCGTTCCTTTAGTGACCACTTCAATCAATTCTTGTTGGAACACCCGAGTGAAGCTCGCAAGATTGTGGAAAAAGGGATGTTAGCTTCTAGAGCCCGAGTAGCGGCCAAAAGAGCCCGGGAAGTTACCCGGAAGAAATCCGGTCTAGAAATTAGTAATTTACCGGGAAAATTAGCCGATAATACCAGCAAGGATCCAGAAATTTCCGAATTATTTATCGTCGAGGGAGACTCCGCCGGTGGCTCTGCTAAGGAAGGTCGCGCCCGTTTGACCCAAGCCATCTTGCCGATTCGGGGCAAAATTTTGAACGTCGAAAAAGCTTCAATGGATCGCATCTTAGCCAATGACGAAATTCGAACGCTCTTTACCGCGATGGGAACTGGCTTTGGTTCCGACTTTGATGTGACCAAAGCGCGTTATCATAAACTAATCATCATGACCGATGCCGATGTCGATGGCGCCCATATTCGGACCTTATTGTTGACCTTAATTTATCGTTATATGCGGCCAATCTTAGAAGCCGGCTATGTTTATATTGCGAAGCCACCGCTATATCAAGTTCGCCAAGGAAAATTATCCCGCTATATTGATTCTGACGAAGAATTGAAAGATTTCTTAGTGACCTTACAACCAAGTCCGAAGCCGGCGATTCAGCGTTACAAAGGTTTAGGAGAAATGGATGCGGAACAATTGTGGGATACGACCATGAATCCGGAAAACCGGCGTTTAGATCAAGTTAGCGGTGAAGAAGCGGCTGATGCTGAGCGAATCTTTTCGATGTTGATGGGCGATAAGGTTGAACCGCGGCGACAATTTATTGAAGAAAATGCACAATATGCAGAATTAGACTTTTAGGGTAGAGGAGTTGGTAGTTAATGAGTGAAACGCAGGATCATCGGATTCAGAAAGTAGATCTATCACAAACCATGCAAAGCTCGTTTCTAGATTATGCCATGAGTGTCATCGTGGCTCGGGCCTTGCCAGATGTCCGCGACGGCTTGAAGCCGGTTCACCGCCGGATTCTATATGGGATGAACGAACTAGGGGTAACTCCTGATAAACCCTATAAGAAATCCGCCCGGATTGTGGGGGATGTTATGGGGAAGTACCACCCCCACGGGGATTCTGCCATCTATGGCTCCATGGTCCGGATGGCCCAAAAGTTTAGTTACCGCAACGTCCTTGTTGATGGTCACGGAAACTTTGGATCCGTTGATGGCGACCCCGCAGCGGCGATGCGGTATACCGAAGCTAAAATGAGCAAAATTGCGACCGAAATGTTGCGGGATATCAATAAAGATACGATTGATTTCGTTGATAATTACGATGGGACGGAACGCGAACCAGTCGTTTTGCCGGCCCGCTTCCCCAACCTCTTAGTCAATGGGGCTACTGGGATTGCGGTAGGGATGACCACCAATATCCCGCCACATAATCTAAAAGAAGTGATTGACGGAATTCATCTTTTGATGAAAAATCCGGATATTACAATTCCGGAATTGATGCAAGTTATTCCTGGACCAGATTTTCCAACCGGCGGTGTCGTCATTGGCAAGTCCGGAATTAAAAAAGCCTACGAAACTGGCCGCGGAAACATTACCTTACGGGGTAAAGTGAACATCGAAAGCAATAAGGTTGGTCACGAAAAAATCGTGATTACGGAATTGCCATATATGGTCAATAAGGCTAAATTAATTGAGCATATTGCTGAACTGGCCCGGGACCATCGAATTGAAGGAATCACCAACTTGATTGATGAATCTGACCGAACCGGGATGCGGATTGCGATTGATGTGCGTCGGGATATGAGTGCCGATGTAATTTTAAATAATTTATATAAATTAACCTCCTTGCAGACTTCTTTTGGTTTCCATATGGTGGCGATTGTCAAAGGGGCTCCTCAAGTTCTATCGTTAAAAGATATTTTGCGTTATTACTTGCAGCACCAAGAAAACGTAATTCGTCGCCGGACCGAATTCGAATTGAAAAAAGCGCAAGCGCGAGCCCATATCTTAGAAGGTTTGCGGATTGCTCTTGATCATATTGATGACGTGATTAATATTATTCGTAGTTCTAAAACCGCCGAAATTGCCAAGAGTACCTTAATTACCCGCTATAATTTATCGGATAAGCAAGCTCAAGCAATTTTGGACATGCGTTTAGTTCGCTTAACCGGTTTGGAACGCGACAAGATCGAAAGTGAATACCAAGATTTGATGGCGAAAATCGCCGATTACCGGGATATTTTGGCCCGGTCAGAGCGAATCGATCAGATTATCTATGAAGAATTACTAGAAATCCAACGGAAATATGGCGACGAACGCCGGACCGAATTAATGGTCGGCGAAGTCTTGAGTATTGAAGACGAAGACCTAATTCCCGAAGAAAATATCTTAGTTGTTTTGACCCATAACGGTTATATCAAGCGTCTCCCGGCGGCCGACTTTAAAGTTCAAAACCGCGGTGGCCGGGGAATCCGGGGGATGGGGGTCAACGATGATGACTTCATCGAACGTTTAATTTACACCTCGACCCACGATACCTTGTTGTTCATTACCAATGTCGGCAAGGTTTATCGGGCTAAAGGTTATGAAATTCCCGAATATGGCCGCAGCGCCAAGGGAATTCCGATTATCAACTTGTTGGGAATTGAAGATCAAGAACGGGTTCAAGCCGTAATTCATCTCCAAAAAGAGATTGTCAATCAAACTGCTCCTCACCAGAACCTCTTCTTCGTGACGAAGTTAGGAACGGTCAAACGGACGGCGATTAGCGAATTCCAGAACATTCGCAAGAATGGTTTGCGAGCTTTGACCTTGCGCGAAGGCGACAGCTTGAGCAATGTCTTGTTGACCAATGGTGATCAAAATATCATCTTGGGAACCCATCAAGGCTACGCCGCTTCCTTCTCGGAGACTGCAGTTCGGGTCATGGGTCGGACGGCGAGCGGAGTTCGTGGGGTCAACCTTCGTTCTGGCGACTATGTTGTTGGTTCAGCAATCTTAGCTCCCGACCGGGAAGTCCTAGCAATTTCAGAGAACGGTTATGGCAAGCGCACAGCGGCCACAGAATACCCGATTAAGGGGCGGGGTATTAAAGGGGTTAAGACCTTAAACATTACTTCGAAAAATGGCCCCTTGGCCGGTTTAGCGACTGTTGAAGGGGATGAAGATGTGATGGTGATTACTGATCAAGGTGTCTTGATTCGTTTCGCAGTCCAAGATGTTTCCCAAACGGGTCGGGCAACGATGGGAGTCCGCTTAATTAAGACCAACGATGATGCCGTCGTTTCAACAATGGCGATTGTCCAAGAAACTCCAGAAGATGATCCTGAACCAGCAAAAACGGATCAGTCTGACACAAGTGAAGACTAAAAGTTAGGATTCTATAAAATCTGATCTTGGTTTCCCTTTTTGGAGCTCTATCTTACTCGGCTAGACCACAAGAGGTGATAAATTATGAATACAGTTATTTCTCGTTTTGTGGTTGGTTACCAACTCAGCGGATTTTCTAAGGAATTAAAGAAAATAATTCCGATTTCAATCGTTTCGGTATTAGTTGTTAGCCTTTTTATACATTCAGCACTATTAGCGTCTGCTCTTGGCGTTAGTGTTGGGAGAGCGGCGGCTATTGCTCAAGCAGCTTATGATGCTTGGAGAGCCGGCCAAAGTATTCGCGCAGCCGTTGGTGCGGCAGCAGGTGCTGGCCTTGTTGGCATTGCAGTTTCTTTTATTCTCGGCTGGGGCGTTAACAGAGTATTAGGTTCAGCTTGGTTGAAGGGTATGTAATTTAACTCGGCACTAGAGGAGAGATCACTGCGGTCAAAATGGCCCCTATGACCTCTTCTCTTTTTCTTTCCGAAGGAGGTACCAACATGCATAGTCGAAAGTACAATATATATTTATTACTTACCTATGTATTATTAATTATTTGGACTACGCTTCTGCAAATTCAACATGTAACGTATAGTGGTGACTATGAGTCAGCAGTAATAACTATTTCAATTTTCACTGCTGTACTTTCCTCAAGTTTGCAATTTGTATTCTACGTAATTTTCTATTCTTTCGTTGCGCATATATTTCTTAGACGAAAAGAAACAAACAGTGGAATAAGGGTAATATACAGTTTCAGCATTTTAGTATCAGTGGTATTAACTTCGTTTTTTTCAAGTAGTATTATGGTACAGCAATTGGTATCTATGGTTGTCTTCACCTTTAGTCAAATAGCTATATATATATTTTTAAAACGTTTCAATGTTTCTCGGCGTATTGTTACTCTTTGTATTTCTGTAAATGAGATTCTTGCAATTATATTATCAGTGATTACAGTAATTGTTTTATAAAAAGTTACAGTAATTGGAATCTATAGGTATATGGTATATGCCAAGTAACTTTATATAATGCTAAACTACTGTTTAAAAGATTTTTAAGTTCGTTTATGTTTTTCTACAATTGTCTTCTAGCTTGCTTATGTTCATGAATCCTCTTAACAATCATATTAATAAACGTGTAGAAAACATGAATACAGTTTGAAAATTTGACTTCGGCAAAGGAAACCGGCAATGCTGAATCAGCAGTAAACTTCTACATCAGTGAGCGAGGTTTGGTTGTCAGACTTTAGTTAAATAGGAGGGTTTTGAGGAATGATGAAACATTCGTGTTATGAGATACATTCACCTAGTTCATTAATATAAATGAGGTGATTCAAATGAATTCAAGTAAATCAGCGAGAACACTTGACTATCTGCTCCTTAGGCAACGAATCTGGTCTCTAAATGGATTTATTAGTTCAGGGCTAATTCAAAAAATTTTCGAATGGAAAAAGTATATTGTATTTGTAATTAGCGGTTTAATTACATTATTTACGTGTTACTTAGAATTAGTGTATCAATTTATTCCACAGAATTCGATTTACTCTATAGAATCTTTTAATACTATACTTTTACTAGTAGTAGTGAAAACAGGAGATTTCAAGGCCCTGAGTGATAATACAAAGCTTCATCATTTAGATTTTTTTAAAATGGGAATATTAACTATTGAAGAATTTGCCCAATATATTAAAGAATTGTCATCTGTTTATGCAATTAAGAAGCTTATATATCTGGTACCATTAGAATTATTAAATGTAGTATATGTAGCAACAGCAAAAGTTCCTATATATATAACAGTGGGAAGTGTCATCCTTTCTATCTGCGCAATTGCTATACTTCCAACGCAAATATTTTTAAACCTATTATATAGGTCGTCTCAACAACCATCCTTCAATCTGGTCAATAAACTTTTGTGTATGTTTGTATTTATATTCATATACTATAAGGTCCCAAACTTCGAGAGTATTCACCTAAATGAATTCGTTGGATATATCGAAAATTCAAGTACTTTACTAATTGTATTGTTAAGTGTTTTTTTTCTATTAGCTTCTCCAATAATTGGAAGAATAATCCATCATCAATCTAGTACACAGCATCTTGTACTGGATATCACAAAGGGACGAGGAATAGCTCGAGATTTTCTCAATCGTGAAATAAAGTATCGCCTCTTCTTACCGATATACATCGCCATTATATTAGCTAAAATTCCGATCTTCCCTACATCAAAAGTCTTGATACTTATCTCAATGTTTACTTTTCTCTACACTCAATTTAATCAGCGATATTTATTAAATATAAAATATATCGAGTTTCTTAATATGTTCCCGGCGATAAAAAACCGATCTCTTTCAAGCATTACTTTGTCATTGTTGCCACTTCAGCTACCTCAGGTAATAATTAGTGCTTGTCTTATGGTGAGTGGAAATATAGTATGGACGGTATTAATAGTTTCCGCTTTCTTGATGACAGTGCTTTTTCAATTGGCAGCATACAGTATTATACTTTCTTTTAGGATACCCACTAGTACAAAAATGCATCAAATCGAAATTTTAAGTGGTGGTATTACCGCTGTTGAATTTATTGCTGGATTATGGATTGGATTGCAATAAATGAAATTTTTTAAACGTGTATTATTAAGCGAAGCTACCTATTCATTGATTATTTTTATGGGCGTAGTCTTCTCAGCCATATCAATTTATATGTTGATTGATCAAGGACAGTTTCTTCAAAATATACGGACGATTCCACCTGGAAATGTTAATTGGATTGCAATATTTTTAAATAATCTAGTAGTTGCTAGCATCATAATTGTTTCTGGAGTTTTGCACCAAAAATTTCCATACGTAACTATTGCAATTGTCGCAATCAGGTTCGTAGTTCCACTACTCATATCTATTGCAACGTATTCTTGGGTTTCAATTGTCACTCAGCTCATGCCTTTCTGTTGGCTAGAAATTCTTGCGTACTGTTTAGCTGCTTCTATTGGAACAAAATTAAAAAAAATAAAAGATATCCAAAAGCTTATTTTAGTTGTATGTGCTTGCCTTACTTTGTTATTACTTATATGTGGTGCACTTGTTGAAACAATGGTGATTAATCATGAAAATTAAAATATCTAATTTATCATTCTCATATGATCAAACTCCCGTTTTTTCTAATCTTGACTTTAATTTTTCTGACGGGAGAATATTCGCACTGTTTGGTCCAAATGGTCGAGGAAAAACAACCTTACTACGTTTATTAAACGGTGATCTTGAGCCTGGAAGAGGAAATTTTATTAATATTCCAAAATCAAGAATGTTTATTTTAGGGTCAGATATTCCATTTAATTATCTTTCTGGATTGGAATTTATAGAATATATACTTTTCTTAAAAAAAATCGAATGCCAGCAACAGCTTATTTTTAGTGTGGCTGATGAACTAGGACTGAGTCACCACCAGTTGCAGCAATACGTTGATACGTATTCAGAAGGTATGAAATATAAGACTCTTATGGTGTGCGTATATTTGGCAAAACCAAAGTTGTTATTACTTGATGAGCCCTTTACTGCGCTTGATTTACAGACAAATATGCAACTATCAAAGTTACTAGGTTCCAGTAGTATTGGGACAATTATTTTTTCAACTCATACTGCTGAATTAGCTATTCAATATAGTGAACAAATTTTATATTTGGAAAGCAATAGAATCATTAGTGCGCGTACTTCCCAATTTGAATCTCCTCACATGTTGGAAAGATATTTAAGAGATTTAATGTTAGAAAATAAGGAGATGTGATAAATGTTTACATTTTTCTTTATGGTTGTTTATATTGGGTTATCTTTCATTTTAAGGTTCTTTATGTCTTTCTGGGTTGCAACAATTATTGCATTGATTCTTACAGTGTTAATTTTTTTATTTGGGAAGCCTTTACTGAATGCTATAAAGTTACACCGGCATTAGTATCTAATTTGTATATAACTTGCTAACCAAAATGATATATTGGGGAAGGTTTAAAATTAACAAAGCTGTTGCCATCTTCAACCTATAGTTAAAATTTTTTTACCAGTTATGTGTGATCAGTTTTAATAACATGCGTACTGGAATTTTTTCTTAAAGCTTGATGATTCATAAATTATTGGGCCTAAATTTTCTGGTATTGATGAGTTATAATGGCTCTATAAAATCTGATATCGGTTTCTCTTTTTGGAGATTAATCTCGGGTCTAAGTCAAATCGTATTGATGGCTAGAAATGAACTTTACACAAAAGTAGAGTTCATTTTTTGTTTTAATATGATCGAATAAACCACAAGTTTTACTTGTGGGGGACAAAACATCTTTAGCGGGAAAAACTTTCATTCAAGATCGGCTCTATAAAAACGGATCAGTCTGACACAAGTGAAGACTAAAAGTTAGCCAAACAAAAACCAGCTTAGTTCCGGAATTCCGGATTAAGCTGGTTTTTACTATTTCGAATATTATTTCGGGAATTGTGGTAAAACTATTTGATCATTGGTTGGATGATTGTGACAATAGGGGCAGTTGATTTACCCATAAGTTAATAATGAAAATTATTGTTTTTGTCAGGGGAAAAGAAGAGGAATGACTTGCTGATAGCAACTGAAAAAACGCTTAATCATGGGCAATAAGTCATTATTTGTTGGATAAGTATTTCGTGGATTATTAACTAAATAATAAAAGCCAAAACGCTTAATATAATCTCTTAGTTTGTATCATTTTATTGTTATTTTTATAATTTATTTAATTAAAGACCTGCTGTTATCGAGAAGATAGTTATGGTAAGTTAAATAGTGGCAACTGCCTCGAAAGGTGGTGTCTAATTATGGCTTCATTCTTGATACTTATTGTCGTCCCAATTCTCGTGAATATTATTTCAGGAGTTTTGGTGAAATTATTCGATCGTTGGTTAAGTGATCACGATAATAAGGGCAGTTGACTTAACCCATACGTCTATTAATTATAGATGATAAAAAAAGCCATACCTATCGTTAGTAGGTATGGCTTTTGTGATGTCTAAATGGATCCATTCTTGATTTTTACAAGTTCATTGTAGCATATCCAATGAATAAAAGTCTATTGTTACCAAGCCAAAATTTGCCCAAAAGTTAAAATAAATAATGCGCTAAAATTCTTGTCAGACCAAACATCAGTAAAATCAATCCGTTGGGCAAAGTTACTCGCCGATTTAAATTCAAAGCAAGCCAACAGAGCCATTCTAACAAGTAAAGGCTAAACCAAAAGACGGTTATTGTTTGTGGCCAAAGGAACAGGGAGACCCCTTTGACGATCATAAAAGAAAGTAAATATGGGAGCAAGAAACGACCATACCCCCGATAGAGGCGCCAAAGTGAAGGGCGACGTACTAATAAGGAGGTTCGGATGGCCAACAGCTCACTTTGAGGTAAGACTAAGGAGAGGTAATCGAAGAAAAAACTAAAGACAGCAATCATCGCGATTAGAAAAGGACTATTTTGATAACCTAAGACAAGACTAGCGTGATCATGAACAGAAATCTGCGGGACAATAGTGGGAACCAGATAAAATAAAAGTAGAACCAGCAAAAAGTAGCCACCAAAACCCAACTTTTTAGACATCGTTTAATTGACCATTTCTTAAAACTAGCGCCCGGTCATAAACTAAACCAGGAATTTCATCATGACTAGCGACGATCACTAATTTTTGTTCTTGCTTTAGCTTTTCTAAGAGTTGAATAAACTGCTGAATACTTTCTGGATCTAATCCGCGAGTTGGTTCATCCAATAAGATGATGTTTTGTTCCTCCATGACGGCCTGAATGATGCCTAACTTCTGCCGCATACCAACAGAATATTTAGATACTCGTTGCCGGTTCTCCAGATCTAAGCCAAATTGTTGTAGTAGCTTCTGGGTCCGTTCCAGATTAAAACGTTGATTTAGATCACCTAGAAAGCGCAGATTGGTGAGGGCTGTTTCATATTCTAAAAATTGCGGATTTTCAATTAGAGCTCCTAAAATACTTCCTTCGGCCAAGGCAATTGTCCCTTGATCTGGCTTTAAGAGACCCGTAATAATTTTGAAAAGAGTTGATTTTCCGCAACCATTAGGTCCAGCAATGTGAATCAGGCAGCCAGTTGATGCGGTTAGAGAGATATCTACCAAAACAGTTTGTTGTTGAAATGATTTGGCAATATTTTTCAGAGTGAGCATAGTTTTCTCCTTTAGGTCATATAGATATGGTGAATGGCGCGATAGACAGGATCATAAATCTGGGCATACTTAATTAACAGATAAGTCATCTCAAAGCTGTAGTGATAAATAAAATTAGCTAGAAGCGTAATTACTAGAATCAAACCCGGATTAAAGAAACGATAGCCGCCTATAAGTAGGATCGCTAAGATAAGCAAGAATAGAAAACGTAATCCTAAGATCAGGCAGCCTAAAACGATTGAACCATCTTGGAAAAGTTGATTTCCACTCAAGAGAAAAGAGCCATAATAAACTCCAAAGTAAAGGCTGACACTCAAAATTGCTAAAAGTAATAATTGTTTTTCAATTAGATCACTCTGCTGACGAACGCCAATTAAAAGAGCAGCGGACTTAAAAGTCAAAACTTGTCGTAAGATTACAATTAAAATTAAGCTTTGTGGTAAAAGAACCGGTAAATTATTTTTTATTAAAACTCGAATGATGTCGTGGTGATCACCGTTAATTGTTCCCACCCAAATACTGACCACCATCGCCAAAAGCATAACTATTCCTAATTGGCGCCAGACAAGTTTGCGAACTGCACTTGATTGCATCTTTAGCCTCCTCTTCTTTGGCGGCTAACCCAAACTCGCATTAAAAGAAAGGCGCTTCCTAGATAAATTAAAGCTGCACTAGAAAATGTCAGATACACTGGAGGGAATTTTCCACCCCAAACCCCAAAAGTAGCCTGACCTGGAGCAATTAAAGTGGGAATAAAAATAAAATACATCAGATAAGTGAGAATTGAATTAATTCTCGACAAGATCCCTGGGATAGTTAAAGCTATGATTCCCAAAACCACTCCCAGAACCAGATAAACACTATTTTTGGGAACAAAGAGGCCCACTGCAAAAACGAATATCGCATAGATGCCCCAACCTAAAGCAGATAAGAGAGTGAATATTAACCAGCTAGTCAGTAAATTATCATCAAAAGGACCTAAGCCATATCTAATTGGTTCGGGAAGGATAATATTGGAAGGTAATTGGCCAAAGATTAAACTAATCAGCCCTAATTGGTAAAGCTTGATGATTACTGTTAGGGAGAAAGTTAACGCTAAAACCTTCCCAACGCTCCGACGTAAAAATTCCCCGAAACCAATTCTAGTTTGAACGTTGTAGAAAGTATTATTATTTTTCAGATAGATACTTTCCATTGAAGCAATTGTCGTGAACAAAATTAAAGTTAAGGTTGCTGATATCAGAGAATCACCGACGCCGCCAAATTGGAAATACCAAAAATTAGTTAAGGGAGTTGTTCCATCGACCCCTGCACCCATATTCTTCTTGATTTGATAAAGAGTTAATCCCGTGATAACTAAAATATAAATGCCGATACTAACAAGTGTTAGCCATTTTTTGCGTGTAAGCATTTTTAATTTACCTTTTTTCGTAGAATAATAAAGGAGCTCAGAATAATATCTGCACTCCTATTAAAACAATATTTTTAAATTTTTAACTAGTGCCAGTCAGAGTTAAAGTGCAATTTGACAGTGCTTCCATTGGGTTCATACCACTTAGAACGAACATCAGCAAAATAATTGTAACCTGGTAAGCCTGTATTATTTCCAGCTCTTGTAGTGTAGTCAACATATAAGCCTACCCAATTTGATCTATTTGCACCATTACCATTAATCAATCGAGTATTATATCCATAGGTGCATGGTTGTACGTCACCGTTAAAGGAAGTGTACCTAGAGTAACTCGATTAGAAGCACCAAAAGTACTTCATTCCCCGTGGCCTGAAACCCATTCTTGAGAAATAGTTCAGTAGGCTGATGCAGAAGCAACTGTGACTGTTGCTTCTGTTAGTAAAAATAAAGCAGCCGCTCCCACTAAGACTTTTACCCAGACGCTTTTGAGATTAAAAAAATCCATCTTCTTTCCTCCAAAAAATTAAAATGTTAGAACAAATGTAACTCCGTTTTTTAGAATACTTATTAATAGTTTTTTTGTCAATAATTAATCATAAAAAATTAAAAATATTTTTTGTTATTAGATTATTTAAGTGTAAAAATGAATTTAATGATTTTTATTTACTGCTGGAAATTTATAATGTAATATTAAATATCTAATAGTTAATTTAAAGTTACTACAGTATTTTTATTTTTAAAAGGGGAAGTAACATGTTAAAATCGCGTCAGATCATTTTTTTAAGTGTTTTAGGCCTGTTTTTCGGATTAATTTATGTCCGAAATAGTTCTCTAGCTATTAGTGAGCAGGAAGTTGATAATTTATATCAAGATGCGGTGAAAAACAGTAAAGTTGTATCTTACAAATATAGTTATCAAGTTTTTAAAGATAATATCTATTTGTTTGAACAGCAGTATCAGAATTTAGTGAAAAATAAACAACTTGATGTCAGTAATATTACATTTGAGCAGTGGCTTCAACAAAATAACTATGGCGCTTTTCCTGATGGAACCGTATATGATTATAATAAGCCAAAGTCTCTAATGCGATCTCAGGAAGATAATGCGGTGAAATTTGAAAAAGATGTACAAAAAGGGGATATCATAATTGAAGGAGGGACTAGTTCATCTGGACCTTTTATTGGACACGTTGCGATAGCCACTACCAATAATATTGTTCTAGAAATGACTGGTGGTAGTGATTGGTATAAGGGCATTCTAGATAATAATAATCAATTTCTTGTTAAAGATTGGCTACGCGGAGAAGATGGTTCTCCTCGTCATATAAATAACTGGTTGCGTATTTATCGATTAAAAGATCAGGATATCGCAAGTAAAGCCGCTACTTGGGGTGATTGGCGTTTTTATAGTTCGACACATGGTTGGATTAAGGATCGACATATTCGGTATTTAATTAATACACAATTAAGAGTTTTTGATCCTAATTATTGTTCTAAGCTGGTTTATCAAGCTTACTATTATAGTAGTGGTAGTCTACCCGTTCTTAAACCTGCACCTATAGGTGGTCAAGGGGTGGTCGTTCCGTCGCTTTTACCGAATTGGTTTAATTACCAAATAAATAATATTGGAACTTACTAAAGAATAAATTAATGTAAACCGAACCTTAAAGCTTTACTAGAGTCAATTTAGTAAATATGACTTTTAAATTAGCAGATATCATTTAATTACTGCTTAAATTTATATAAAAATATTATAGATACTATGAGTGGAGATAATTAGAATTACCGTAGTATTAGTTTTAGGATGGACTGGCTTCTTTTCTATCTTATGGAACACGTCTATTCGATTTTATCAAATGTGAAGATGTTTTTATCATAGGTCCAGAAACTTTAGGCATGAAAAAAGTCAGCTTAGCTTTAGCTGGCTGAGGGCTTAATCTTATAGGCTGGCACCGTTTTACGGTTTGGAGGAAGCCCTGTTCAAGCAGGGCTTCTTTTAATACTTAAAGTACCACAGAAAAGAGTTGGAGAAAAATCTTTCCATAATCTATATTTAAGATATTATTTAATTTAGTTAATTCGATATACATATATTTCAAGTAGTATAATAATTAAAAAAAAGGGCTAGAGCAGTATTAGTAGGAGGCTATATTCTGTGAAATAAGCGGTTTTTTTGATATTAGACGAATATGCTGATTGGGAGAGCGCTTACCTCTCAAGTATCTTAAATCAGGATTCCAAATGGGAAGTCAAAACGGCTTCACTTGCAAAGGAAGTAGTTTCAATTGGGCGATTTAAGACGGTAGTTGATTATCAATTAGCAGAAGTACCTACCGATTGTGAATTGTTAATATTGGTTGGTGGGAATTCTTGGACGATCGAAAATGATCTATTAAAGCGAATAGTGCAAGATCGTTTAACTAATGGTAAATTTACTGGAGCTATTTGTGGAGCGGTTGATTATCTTGCCCAAAATGGATTACTTACTGCTTTCAAGCATACTGGCAATGCCCAATATTTATGGAAAAATTTTAGCAAATATCAAAATAAAACCGAGTTTGTCGAAAAGCAGGCGGTGCCTGATCGGCACCTAGTCACTACTAATGGGACAGCCGCTTTAGAATTTACGCAGCAAGTCTTAAAAATGATTCGTTTTAAAGATAATCAACAAATTGATAAAGATATTTATTTATCCAAAGCGGGTTTTTACCAGTATTGTAATAAATACGGTAACCCCTTCGTTTAATTGTTAGCCAGGAGATGAATGGTTATTTTTGTAGATAAGTTTCAGCTGTCTCCAGATCAAAATCGACGTTTTATCTGAATGAACTTTACTAAATTGGTTCATAGAACTTCGCGCTTTGAAGGGATAAGAACCACCCTGATTCTAATCTAAACAATTATTGATGGCTTAGAGGTTGATGGTGTTCCAATTGACGATATTAATACAATTGTTGCTCTGAAAAAGGGTTGGCAGTTAATCACTCAAGATGAGCAGCCTTTTAATTTAAATTTTGAAAAGAAAATTAATCAAGTAGTAGCTGCCAAAGATGCTCTATTTCTTGGTGAATTAAGAACTGGTCAAGGTGGAGTGGATCTCGGAGAGGGATATTATTTTGAGCCACCATTGATTGATGAAGAGCAGGAAAACGACTTTGTTAATAAGTTAATGAATTCATCTAAGACAACGACTGATAAGGCTTTAACCCTGATCTATCATAATCTGCACCAACGGATTTTTGGGACGGTAATAAGCGAACGGCAACTATTGCAGCTAATAAAATCATGGTTGATGGTGGCGCGGGAATTATTAATGTACCACTAAATCAATGGTCTCAATGGAATCGGCTAGTTATTGATTACTATTTTAGTGGGGATATAACCCAGATTAAAAATTGGACCTATGAGCACGGTATTTGGAGGAATTGCTAAGCAAACCTTAGAAAAAGCTAAAAAGAAATATTCAAAATAAGCCCACTGGTGATAATTAGATCATCCATTTTAATCGCTCTTGCTGACTATCGGAAAATTAGAATATGGTACAAAATACAAAAAGTGTCGCAATTTGCGACACTTTTTAAGTTACGAATAGAAAATTATTTCTCAAATTTGGCACTCAAGCCAAAAATAAAAAATTATCAAAAAAGATAAGTTAAGTTAGAAAAAACCTTAAAATCCTATTCTAATAGGGAAAAGCGTTACCATAAATCAATTTCTTTTCAGCGACAGACCGGCTAGAATCCAAAATAATTTCGAATTCCTCACAATTTAACAAATATACCTAAATTTAAAGATAACATTTGCTAATTATGTGCTACAATCAAGTTACAGGAATTTTTCCTGTACTGATTCCAATTCGATGGTGATTCGTTGCTTATTTCCAATTCTAGGTGTCTATTTGGGTGGACCCTAGGCTACTCCTTTCTCTAGAACAATTTCATTTAGATTATTTTATTATCCATATTATAGTCCACCATCGGATAAATCTATGGAAGAGCCCCGTGATTTGGTCGTGGCGGGGTTCTTTGTTGTCTAGTTTAAAAGTCACCAACTCCTTCCTAGCACACTTTTATAAAACAAGTTAATATATTTCCAAATTGAAAAATTAAGCTGAAGGTCTAATAAAATAAATTCAATTAATTATTGCCTTTTAAGTCAACTTAATTTAAAGTTGCTACTAAGGAGGTGATTCTTATGAGTCCTTGGTATATTGAATTATCAGATGATGATTTAGAATTTATTAGAAACTTTGTTGCATTGTCAGGATCATTAAAGAAAGTTGCTGAATTGTATGGTATTTCTTATCCTACAGTCAGAATTCGTCTTGACGGAATCATCAGGAAATTGAACGCTGTAGAAGAGCGTGAGAAGGATCCATTCCTAGTCAAAGTCATGCGTCTGGCGACAGACGGGGCGATTACTTTATCCATTGCACGAGAAATTATCGAAATCTACGAAGAAGAAGAAGTTGTTAAATCTAAAGCAGAGATGACAACAAATTCTGAAGGGGATAAAAGTAAAGATGAATAATGGATATTTTTAAACTGGCTGATTTAAAATTCACCAATTTAGTTGTAAAATTGGTGAAATACAGAATAAGGAGGTGGACTTAATGAAAAAATTTAACTTTACAAAGCGTGAATTGCAAATTATGCAGGTTCTTTGGAACAATCACGAAGCCTTGTCAGCTAAAGAGATCGCAGCGACAGATTCTAAGTTGAGTCAAAATACGGTGCAGACTGTTTTGAGACGGTTACTTTCTAACGATATGATCAAAACTGCTGGAGTTGGGTATAGCGGGACCGTCTTGACTCGACAGTATCGTCCAGCTATTAGTCAAGAAGCTTACTTGGACTCCTTGGTTTCTCGCGGGAGCATGTTGCAATTAGTAGCACAATTTATCGGCAAAAGTAGCGAAGCAGAACTAACTCAAATCGAAGACTATATCCAAGAACAGCGTAAGAATAAGGATTAATAAGAGGAAACTATGCATTTATCTTTATCGTCAATATTAATCTCAATTCTATTTGCTACGTTACTAATTGTAATCTTTGAATTTATTTTAGATAAAACATCGCTATATAAGGTATTTCGAGTCGATTTCTTATTATCATTTTGTGTTCTACTTGTTGTTAGGTTATGTCTTCCAGTTGAGTTAATTAACACTAAAACTATTAAAGCTCCGCACTTTTTATCGGTACTTTATGAATTCTTGCATCAAGATTTATTGACCTATCATGGGCTTTATATTGATCCGTGGTTGATTATAATAGTTGTTTGGACTATTGGTGTAGCTATTAAAGTTAGTTTGCTGATTTATCACCAAACTCATAGTTCGAGAATTATTGAGCAATTGTTGGAACCGGTCAAATTTGAATCATCAAATAAGCATAGTAAGTTTAGACATCATACTATTCCGATTTATTATTTAGATTTTTCGGGATCTCCTTTTGTTGTTGGTTTACTAAAGCCCAAAATTATTATCCCTAAGCAATTAGAAAATAGTAAATATTTGGATTTTATTCTTAGTCATGAAGTTCAGCACATTCGGAATCATGATTTGTGGAGTAAAGCAGTTGTAGAGCTTGTGATTTGTCTATATTGGTGGTTTCCACCGATTTATCGTTTTAGAACTCAGTTTGCATTAGTTCTAGAGATGTATGTTGATTCTCAAGTTGAACGGAAGATTGATCGCAATGATTCTGATCTTGTCTACGCAGAAAGCTTAGTTGAAATTTCAAAGAGTATAAGTGGAGGTTCTAAGAAAAAGGATTCATTACTTTCTTTGCAGTTTACAATTGCTGAAGAACACACATTATCTCGCAGAATTAAGTTTATGTTTGAAGACCATCGTTTTAAACATACTCATCTGGTATCAATTATTGTGATTCCATTATTACTTTTTCTTGTTACTTCAATAGTTGTTGAACCGGATATCTCCAATGCTCCCAATACAAAGGGAACTTACAGAGTATATCCGAAAGGCAATTCTAAAGATTATTTATTGAAAAAAGGTAAAAAGTATTATTTAGTTATTGATGGTCATATTGTGGGCACAGTAGATAATATTAAAGATCCGTCAGTCAACAAACTAAAAATTCGTGAGGAGAAGCTCAGTGGAAAATAAGAAGCAACGTTTAACTTGGAGTTTAGTTATAGCTATTTTTAGTTTAGGAATCTTCTGTTTTCATTCCCAAGTAAGTCAAGCAGCTACTACCAATACAGAGAGTATTTCGTCAGAACAGCAAATTTCTCAAAATGTTCATGCAGAAACTTTTAAGCCATTTCTATACTGGCACTTTAAGTCAATTAACGGTCATGTATATAAGCGGCTCTATGATCATACCAACCTTCATTGGATTGGTGGATGGATCCGAGTTTAATGTTAAAGTTAATTTGCTTTCCACCCAAATATGACTGATAGCTTAGTTTCGTAGATGAACGGAGTGGGCTATTTTTATTTCTGGCATAATAAAAAGGCCGAACCAGAAGGCGGCTGACCTTTTTATCGTGGGGGGTTATAATTACAGAGAAAGGCGTGTAATTACCTGAAAAATTCACGATAATTACTCAATCTCATAACGAGTTGACGTATTTGGGTTGCAAAGTTATTGTATCACACAATCTACTTTGATTTCTTTGAAATTTTCAATAAAGATAGATTTTAATTGATGAATTAGTTAAGTTATTAGAAATCACTGGTTTTTGCGACAGAAAATAAGTCTATAAATAATATAATCCCCAAAAATTTAATTTTGAGAATTATATCGTAGCTTTGACTTTGACTGCGGTCAGCGTCTGAGGGGCTAACCTTGGTCACCGCTAGAAGGGGATTTGATAGTCCCACAGCCATAGGACCATCTTTAGTATAGGATGTTCCGGCGATTTCGCCTATAGCAATTTGGGTCAATCTGTCTAAATTATGATCCAATTTACTCGAAAATTAGAAAAATCTTTGTTGGCAGCCAGCCAGATGAATACGAAAAGTCGTTTCAAAGCCATACCTAGTGTGAAGGGTATGGTTTTTATATTATCTAAAATTGGAATTCCTAGTCAGTAACTGTCAGGGTCTCCTCTTTAAGAAAATTTATAAAAGTTAGAGTATTAGTCAAGGGGGTAATTTAAAACTAGAGAAAGCAGGTGATCTGACTTGTTAAAATTTTTCGGTTATTAGCATCAAAACAATTCCTTCATTTAACTAAACTGGCGGGCTGGAGTCTTGCTGTCAGCGAGCACTATTGGCGCTGGTTTAAGTACGCTATTACTTTTGATCAGTACGAATTATATTTATATCGGCCTCGTCTTAGGGCTAGTCAGTTTTTTTACTAATATCAATGTCATTATTTACTTTACCTTGCGGCAGCGAACTGTTCCGCAAGAGTTACTGGGACGAGTGGCAGTAACGCGGATGGTTTCTTTCGCCTCTATTCCCGCGGGCTCTTGGTTTGGGGGCCTATTATTAAATCACGGTTACTCGATGTGGGTAGTCATCTTATTAGTCGGAATTATTCGAACACTAACTGGTTTAGGAGCACGTTGGTCGCTCTTGGGTAAAGAAAAACAGTTATTATTATAAAACTTGGAAAAGTAAGCGGCCCTGAAATAATTAAGAGTTTTCAGGTATTGTTAGCGAGAATTATTGCTGATGAGGGGCCTTGATTTTACGGACCAGAACTGCCCCAGCTTGGAAGAGGACTTGGCGGAAGTTATCACAGATCAAGCCCACAATCAGGATGCTAGCAGCCACCAAGAGGGCTTGCGGGAAGATCCACAACGAACATTTTTGGGCGCCAGCATTGATCAGATGATTCCACAGCCAGGGGCTGAGTAAGAGATTGTCGTGAATCAAATAGACACCAAAGACGCCGTGAGCTAAGTAATTAATGGATTGCCGCTGCTTAGGTGGGCGTCGAAGAACAAGAAGAAAAATAGCGGCGGCGTTGATTAACTGAAAGGGACTAGAGCTAACGTAATAACGCCAGACGACGGAAGAACGGACCCCGCTTTGTTGGCGCCAACTTTCAAGGAGATTAATACTTAAAGTCGATAAATAGAGGAGTAGTAAGCAGCTAGCAATAATTAGGTAAAGCTGCTTGTTGGAGATTTTTTGCCAAAAGTGGGGGAACCTTTGCAGGTAACCTCCGACCAGGTAAGTGATGATTAATGTGGGGATATTGTCGTTGGTTAAGCCGAGAGCGTGGTTACCGGTGGTACATTCGATGAAGGTCAGAGCCAGCAAGAAAAGTAAAAGATAAGAGTAGTGTTTGAAGTCTAGACGTTGAACGGCAAAATTGATCACGGGAGCAAGAATTACAAGGCCAAAATAAGCGGTCACGAACCAATAAGCTCCAGTGGTTAAGGGAAATAAAGCCTGCAGGAGATTTTTGCCATGCCAGGGTAAGTGCAAAATTCCGACCCCAAAGCCAAATAAGACCACGGCGTAAAACCAGACTTGCAGCCATAACTTTCCCAAACTAGCCCAATTGGGACTCTGTCTGGTAGATTGGCTCAAGAAATAGGCGCTGATTAGGATGAAAAGATTAACTCCCAGCTTACCGCCGGCCCATAGCCATTGGATTGCGGTTCGGAGCCAGAGGTCAGTTTGTTGAAAGTCCCAGTTAGTGTAAAAAATGAAATGTCCCAAGACAATCAGAAACATAGAAAAAATTCGCAACCCTTCAAGATTAGAATTTCGGGGTTGTTTAGTGGTCGGGTTCGACATCGATAAACTCCTTTAAACAAGTTGCATTTCTTTTTTGCGCTAGTAAGAAACAAAAAGTGATTTACCTAAGATTATACAACTTCTATTAAGGCGAGATTGGAAACTTGGGCGATTGGTAAAGAGACTCTTCGTTAACTAAGAATTTTGATTATTAAGAGGAAGTTTTAGATATCCGACTAAAATCATAATCTGGGGCTGATTTTTCTTTTCCGGTTGAGTTGCGGGTCCCTTTTGTTACAATGAAAACGAAAAGGAGCTTTCTTGGCGCAAGCAAGCTCAGAGGGGGACAGTTGATGTCAGAGATTAGGCAAATTGAAGTGCGCGGTGGTCAAGTGCACAATTTAAAACAAGTTGATATTGATATTCCGTTAAATAAGTTAGTCGTAGTTTCGGGACTTTCCGGTTCGGGAAAAAGTTCTTTAGCGATGGGAATTTTGTATGCTGAAGGTTCTCGGCGTTATTTAGAAGCTTTGTCGACTTATACGCGGCGGCGGCTCGGGCAAAGTAAAACCGCCCAGGTGCGCGAGATTCGCCATATTCCGGCAGCAATTGCCTTGCGTCAACGTCCGGGAGTCCCTTCAGAACGATCAACAGTTGGGTCAATGAGTGAGTTGTTGAATATCGTTCGTTTGATTTTTTCGCGCTTAGGCTCGGTGGTTTGTCCTAATGGTCATCGCTTGGCACCTAGTCTAGATATTGCTCAAGCCATGGACTTACCTGACGAAAGGATGGGGCAGTTGACTTGTCCGACTTGTGGCGTTCAGTTTGCGGCTCGGTCAGCAGCAGATTTTTCTTTTAATGCCGGGGGAGCTTGTCCGACTTGCCAAGGAACCGGTCAGGTTCAGGAATTAGATGAAAGTAAATTAATTGGCGATCCGACTTTGACTTTGGATCAAGGTGCGGTGGCTTCTTGGCGCTTACCGGGCCGAAATTTCATGCCCAAAGTGGCGGAAACTCTGGGGGTGCGTCTCAATGTACCTTATCAGGATTTGACAGCTGAGGAAAAAGAGATCGTCTTGCATGGCGCTAAAAAACGCTATCCTATCGATCTGCATACAAATACTGGTCGGGTATTTCATAGCGAAAGTACCCTCTATGAAAATGCCTATGAGGCTGTTTATGACTCCATGCAAACAAGTAAAAGTGAAAGTTCCGTCAAGAAGATTAGTCGTTTCTTCCACTTTTCGGTTTGTCCAACTTGTCAGGGGCATCGTTTCGACCCGCAATTATTAACGCAACTAGTTGGCGGTCAAAATATTGTTGAGGTATCGGAATTGACCCTAGGAGACTTGGAGAATTGGGTACAAACAACGCAGGCTCAATTACCAGCTAATATGCAGACCTTAGCTAAAAATCTATTTCAGAATTTACACACTACTTTGCGACCGTTATTAGAACTCGGGTTGGATTATTTAACCTTGGCCCGGCGGGGCAATACTCTTTCGACGGGTGAATTGCAGCGAATCCAGTTAGCCAAAACGCTGCGGACTGAGACCACTGGAGTTCTCTATGTCTTGGATGAACCCTCGATTGGCTTGCACCCCGATAATGTACGAGGCTTGATTCATATTTTGCGCTCTTTGATTGCCCGAGGGAATTCTTTGGTAGTTGTCGATCACGAAGTGGATTTGATTCAAGCCGCTGATTGGGTGATCGAAGTTGGACCGGGCTCTGGCGCTAAGGGTGGACAAATTATTGCGACCGGAACTCCGCAAGATTTGACTCATAATCCGCAGTCTTTAATTGGACCCTTTATTTCCGGGCAAGCACAAATTATGCATCCTAAGCAAGCCGTAGTTGGAAAAGAGACAGATGTCCAAACCCAGATTCAAGTCCAGCAGTATTTTAACTTGCATGATTTGAGGGTTGCTTTTCCGGAAAAGCAAATTACCGCCGTCACTGGTTTTTCCGGAGCCGGCAAAACCAGTTTAATTTTAGAAAGCCTAGTTCCAGCGGTCCAGCAGGCAGCGGCCCAGCAAGATTTACCCGCGCAAGTCACGCAATTAACGACGAATTTGCGGCAAGTGGTTAGCGTGGATGCCAAGCCAGTTGGTAAAAATACGCGTTCTAGTGTTGCCACTTATACCTCGATCATGGATCACCTGCGGACTTTATTTGCCGCCCTGCCTAAGGCTCAAGAACAGGGTTATGGCCGAGCTTATTTTTCCTATAATAACAAACAAGGAGCCTGTCCTCATTGTGGTGGTTTAGGAACGATTGGCCTCGATTTGCAGTATTTGCCCGATATGGAAGTGGCTTGCCCCGTTTGCCAAGGGAAACGCTTCAAGCCGGAAGTTCAACAATTTCGGTGGCAAGACTATACAATTATCGATTTGTTGAATCTTTCCGTTTGTGCAGCAATTCCCGTGTTCCAAGCAGTGCCAGCGATTGTTAAACAATTACAGTTATTACAAGAAGTCGGTTTAGACTATCTTCATTTAGGTGAGAGTACGCCCGCGCTTTCTGGTGGGGAAGCTCAGCGCTTGAAATTGATGCGCCATTTAAATAAAAAGCAAGCTGGGACCTTGTTTGTCTTTGATGAGCCTTCAGTGGGACTCCATCCCTTAGATGTTCAGACTCTCTTGGGAGTTTTCAATCAATTGAAAGCTCAAGGAGCCACAATTATTATGATTACCCATGATTTAGATTTAATGGCTAATGCCGATTACCTCGTGGATCTAGGCCCTCGAGGGGGCAGTAACGGCGGACAATTATTGGCGGCTGGTGTGCCCCAGCAATTGGTAAAAACAGAGCAAAGTTTAACTTTAGACTATTTAAAAGAACACTATCAGAAATTTGGTTTATTAAAAGACGAGTAATTTAATTGTAGTTAATAAATAACGTCCACTAAAAAATGTGGACGTTATTTTTGGTTTAATACGATAGAAGGAGAATATTGGCCGAGTTATTTTGCAGCATAAGCATATCTTCAGTAGTAATCTTTCAGACCTATTTTCTCACAAACACCGTAAGTTAATTAGCTTGATATTGAGTAATGCCAATAGAGATATTATTTACTTTTTCAGGATCATTTATATGATTTTCGGTATCAAATGGCATAAAATGATACCGAAAGTAGTGAGCTGATCCTGAAAAAATTTGATTATAAATCTTTAAATAATTTAGCTATAACTGCTTCAATGAATGACAAGTTAAACCAAATTTATGAACTTAAAGGGCGCTTATCAGCTACACAGATCACCTATAAAGAGGCTTTAGATCGCTTGCTTAATGTTGCTAAAGTCCAGAGTGCCGATGCTTCTAATCGGATTGAGGGAATTTATACCAGTAACACTCGTTTAAAATAATTGGTTCATCAAAAAACCAAGCCGCGTAATCGTAGTGAGGCAGAAATTGCGGGTTACCGGGATGTATTAGCTTTAGTTCATGCACGATATATCTATATTCCGATTAGTAGTAGCTCAATTTTAACGCTACATAAACGTTTGTTTAGTTACACCAGCAGTACTTGGGGTGGCCAATTTAAAGATTCTGACAATCCAATCATTATCGAATATGCAGGTGGTAGACAAGAAGTTTGTTTTCAACCACCAGCAGCATATTTAACCCCACAATTGATTCAGGAACTTTGTGCTGATTATAATTTGAAAATAATTTTAAAATTATTTTGGATCTAAATTTTTTAGGATTGATGAATCAAGCGACTTCATCTGGCCGAACTAGATATAGCCCACCTGCCATCTATTTAAAGGACGATAGTCAAAAAGAACTGCATCCCCCTTGCTGGGAGCACAGTTTTTTGGTGGTACCTAGATGCCCCAAGGATTAATGCTCGTTTACAAGCTCGAAAACAAAAGTAGCAGCTAAAGCATTCTAGACTTCAAAAATAAAATTGTTTCACGTGAAACACAACTGATTTGGGGGGGAGTTAATTTAAGAAGGTGGCCAGTAGCATGTTACGAGATATTTAGCCAAAAGTTTTAGATAATCAGGATCATAGATTAAGGAAACCGAAGAAAGGCGACTTTATAGTAATTTGTCGTTCAAATAAAGTGCTTTTATCAAACTCTAAACTATTACCAAGCTTTGAATTTGTTGATCAAGAATGGAATTTTCCGTGGACTGACTACCGTTACCTATTATCGGTTGATGATCGTTCCTTTTTTCTAGTAATGGCTCCCGTAAAAGAAAATAATGCTTACCATTTTGAAGCAACCTAGGTCTTGCGGGGCGTGCAACCCCAGTGGCTTAGTTTTGCTAGTGCCACGGCAACACATCTTGGCTGGTGGTATAATGCGCACCGCTTTTGTGGGATTTGCGGCAAGCCCTTGGTACAATATACTGTCGAGCGGGCCTTGGTATGTATGGATTGTCAAGAAAAGATTTATCCTGAAATTACTCCAGCAATTATTGTAGCAATTACGAATGGAGAAAAAATTTTACTGACGAAGTTTCTCACCGGTTATCAAAAGTACGCGTTGCTTTCCGGCTACGTTGAAATCGGAGAAACCTTGGAAAAGACTCTTAAAAGAGAAGTTTTTGAAGAAGTAGGACTTTCTATTCACGATATTCAATATTATAGCAGCCAACCTTGGCCCTTTGCGCATTCTTTATTGGTCGGATTCACAGCTAAATTAGATGAAGATTTACCGATTAAACTTGAAACCGATGAACTTTCTGAAGCTCGTTGGTTTGAGCGAGACAAAATTCCACATGATGATCAGCCACTTAGTCTGACTTGGACGATGATTGAAGCTTTTCGCAACCATAAATTTTAAACTAAAAAGCGAGTGCGGAAGTTTTTTAAGAAAAGTAGTTCCACTTTTGAATCAAAATAATCGCAACTTCTAAATCTTGTCAAAAAATTGTTTCACGTGAAACAAATCTACAGTGAGTTTGATAGCTCTCTTTCCTTGTTTTAGCTTCGAAGTTAGAGCACATTGAAATCAATTAAATGTTGTTAGTAATCATTACCATCTAGCAGCAGGCTTTCTCCATTAGGGCGTCGTTTACGATAAGGAGAGAGTTTGCTGCTTTTTTAATAATTATGGAGAAAAATATGGAAACAATAGTTACTGTGCAATTAATCAAGTACCTTAAACCAACAATTTTAGTGGAAATTTTAGCCGCGCGAACAAAAGTCTTTGTGGTAGAACAAAAATGTACCTATCAAGAGATGGATGCCAAAGACTTTACCGCTTGGTATGTTCAATTACGGCAGAATCAGCAGTTAGTAGTTTACGCCCGGATCGTTGCTCATGATGAGCCAAACTTTATTAGCTTTGGTCGGGTGCTGGTAGTAGATAAATATCAGCATCAACAGTTGGGAACCCAGCTAATAAAGGCTACTTTAGCGGCAATTAAAGAGCGTTATCCACAGCAGGCAATTAAAATTCAAGCCCAAAATTATTTACGCGATTTTTATGCTGAATTTGGTTTTCAAGCTGTGTCAGCAGTATATTTGGAAGATGGAATTCCGCATGTGGATACGGTTCGAACACCATTGGAGTAGGGGAGGCAATTAAGACCATGATTATCAAAGGGAAAATGGGATTTGATTAACTTATTTAGGTCGAATATCTATAAAAAATGGTGATCTAAGCTAATCTATAGACTGTTAAAATTACTCTCCAGCAGTAATTAATACTCTCTGAATTAACAGGATCTTTGAGAAAGGAAATAAAATCATGCCTAATATTTATCTTCAGCGGTTAGTTAATGAGCAATTACCTTATGAAATTCGCCGTCATGCCCCGGTTTGGCAGATGCAGGATGCGGCCAACCTTGCTCTAGATTGTCTGCTTGTCAAAAGTTTACTTTTACATGATCAGCGGACAAACGCTTACTATTTAATACTCTGTGGGCCGGAAGAGAAATTGAAGTTTGGTAAATTGGCTAACTTACTGGCCACTAGTCGTAGTCAGCTGAAATTTGCGAGCTCTGAAGAGTTACAAAGAATAATGCAGACTGTTCCAGGAAAGGTCAGTCCTTTAATTCTGGCCACCGCTTCTCCCGTAAAGGTTCTGATTAGTAATCATTTGTTTGACCAGCCGAAATTAGGCATGCACGCAGGAACTAATACCGAAACCGTCATCTTGAGCTATCAGAGTCTAATTGCGCATTTAAACAACCAAAAAATCACTTTTTATCAACAATCTCCTGTCTAAGTGGCTAATCCTGAATATTTGTAAAAGATTACCGATATTCTATTTTTTTTGAGATTTTGCTTTTTGTTGAGCTAGAGAGGAATTGTATCAGGAAGTTCTTTACTTTTTTATACATAGTATCATGCATAAGGAGGTAAGTTATGAACCCCCAATTGAAAAAAGGATTGTTAGATGTTTGTGTTTTGGCGCAGTTACAGCGTTCCGAGTCAACACTCTATACCATCTTGAAACGTTTGTTAGCCCAAGGGGCGATAACAGTTAAAAAGCAGATTTATCATAGTCACGTTCGTAAGTATTATCGGATTACGGCCATTGGAGAAGATAAAATCACGCAATTCATCGCTGATTGGGATTCGGTAGAAGCTATCGTCCACTTTATCCAGGAAGGAGCAGTCGATGACAAAAGCTGAATTTTTACGAGAATTAAGGTCTCAATTACAAGAGACAGGTGTCCGCTAGCCCTAACAATATTTGAGTTATTATGAAGAATATTTAGACGATTTGATTGATCATGGAGCTAGTGAAGTTCAAGCACTGGAACAAATTGGAAGTATTCCGGAGATTGTGGCAACTATTGCTAGTGAAAATAAAGAAGTGAAAGTAAAAAGAGCTAATCCTTTTAGTTGGATGCTTATTTTATTGGGACTACCTCTCTGGGGGCCGCTCTTACTGGGACATTTAATTGTTTTTGCTTCAGTAATTTTTTCTGCGTTGGCTTGTAGCTTAGCCTTTGGTTTCTCAGGAATCTGGTTCTTAGTAATTAGTTCCAGCATTTGGTGGCATTTTGGGGGGGCTACTTCTTGTGGCAACTTGGTTCAGTCGCTATTCTTTTGGGACTGGCGCTTATCTTCTGGCAATTACTTTTGGTAGGCTGGCAGCAGCTGAAAAATTTCTACAATTACATTAGAAGTTTTAGAGTTAACGGAGGACGCAAACAATAGGATTAAAAAATTTAGTTGGCGTTGGCTGATAATTGGCTTCTTGCTAGTTTTACTGAGGGGGCTTTGTTGCTCACAGGTGGCCAATTCTTTGGAAGTCAGTTTCCTAGACCTGCTGAAAGATTTGAATGATTACGAAAACATCAGCTGGTCTTTTTAAAAAGTATTTTGTTTTTTCGGTAAAAATAATTTCTGGCGGGTAATTTGAAGACAGAGCGTAAGATAGTTTTAGTTTTTGATTGGAAATCAAAGCTAAAGATGATATAATGTAAATCTGTGGGTATAGCCTCAATTGAGGCCCGTACTCCTTGGAAGTACCAGCGAGTATTTCCCATTAGTCCAAAAGGAGGTGAGCAGTCATGGCTCAAACACATTACGAAATCACTTATATTATCAAACCTGATTTAGCAGAAGATGCTAAGAAAAGTTTGATCGAACGTTTCGACCAAATTCTTAAAGATAATGGTGCTGAAGTGCTTGATTCTAAAGACTGGCAAAAACGTCGTTTCGCATACGAAATCGGAGGTTACAATGAAGGTACTTACCACATTGTGAACGTTAATTCCGATAATCGGGAAGCAATCGACGAATTTGACCGGTTAGCAAAATTCGAAGATGGCATTATTCGTCACATGATTATCAAGCGCGATAAATAATTGTTTCATGTGAAACATTTTAAAGGGAGATCGGAATTATGATTAATAGAAGTGTCTTAGTTGGACGTTTGACGCGTGATATTGATTTACGCTACACGTCTAGTGGAACTGCTGTTGCTAGTTTTACCTTGGCTGTTGATCGTTCGTTTACTAACGCTAACGGTGATCGAGACGCTGATTTTATTAATTGTGTGATTTGGCGTAAAGCGGCGGAAAACTTCGCTAATTTTACGCACAAGGGTTCCTTGGTTGGCATTGATGGACGGATTCAGACCCGAAATTACGAAAACCAACAGGGACAAAGAGTTTACGTGACAGAAATTGTCGTGGAAAACTTTGCCTTACTGGAACCGAAATCCGCTAATAATCAAAATAATTCTATGAATAACAATAATCCGAATCCTGCCGCCAATAATTTTGGTGGTCAAAGTAAGCCGGCGGCTCCGACGAACACTAATAACAATAGTGCGCCAGCGGATCCGTTTGCGGACAACGCGCGATCAATTGATATTTCAGATGATGATTTACCATTTTAAGGGTTTAATTTAAGAATTCTTACTTTAAGAATGAAGGGAGAAACTAAACATGGCACAACAACGTCGTGGTGGCCGTCGTCGCCGGAAGGTTGACTTCATCGCCGCTAACCATATTGAATATATTGATTATAAAGATGTTGATTTGCTGAAACGGTTTATTTCCGAACGGGGTAAGATTTTACCACGTCGAGTAACCGGAACCAGCGCTAAGAACCAACGTCGTCTAACAATTGCGATTAAACGTTCCCGAGTAATGGGATTGTTACCATTTGTTGCTGAAGATTAATTAGTAGAAGAGAATCCGAACAGTCCTTGGCTTGTTCGGATTCTTTTTTTCTACCTTTAGTCAAGGGTTAATATTGATCTAGTAGGTGGTAAGTTTAAATTGCTGAAAGAAAGCAGATTCAATTCCGGACTTTCTCCAACATAATTACGATTTTGATTTTTTGATTATTGGAATTAGCAAAATTAATTGTGATTTCCAACATCCCAATTTGAATTACGTTGAATTGGGTGACAAAATGTTCCCAGTGATTTATCCTTAGCATTATTTTGATTTAGTGCCCGGAGTAACGACTGATCAAGCAACCAAAGTTCCTAATTAAGTCTGAACTAAAAAAATTCAGTTGCTAGCTGATAAATGAGAGCTTCATTAATTTAATTCACCATTAAGAGCGAGGTTCGCACACAATTTAAAAGAATCAGTTCTTTTTGGCTTAGTTAAGATAAAGGAATCCATAAATTCCCAGATCCATTACATAGAGTTAAAAACTTTGAGGGGGCAAGCTTTGGGGGAGAGTTTATTTGGAAATCAATTAACGGGAGGAAATATGATAAAATAAAGCTAATTATATTCTAAGTAAAGAGGAACATATGAGCAAAAAAAAATTAACGAATCAGAACCTTTTAGCTTTGAGTTCAGCGGCTAAACTGGGCTCCGCTGGATTGTTAGTATTGCTGGTGGCTTTAATCTTGGTCCAATTCTTGGATCGACCAGAAGACCTCATCTTTAGTTTAAGTATTATTGTTTTGCTGGTTTTGTTGAGTGCTTATTTACTCAATGATCTTTTAAAGCAGGCCAACCAACACCTTTATGATTTGTCCTTCCGCGAAAATCGCGGCCAACAAGAGGCTTTAATTAAATTGCCGATGGGAATTTTGCTATATAGTGCGGATAAGAAACATAAGATTGAATGGATCAATCCCCGCCTGCAGCGCCATTTTGGCGATCGGGAAATCTTGGGCTTAACGATGTCGCAATTGAATCCTAAGCTAGAACAATTGGTTATCAGCTCCTCGGAATCTAAAGCACAGTCCCAGGTGATTCAATTGGAAAGTGCCCAATTCCGGGCTTTTGTCCAGCGAGATCTGCGGATTATCTACTTATTAAATATCACTGATTTGGTTCAATTGCAGCAAAAGTATGAATCGGAGAAGATTGCTCTGGGGCAAATCTTTTTAGATAACTATGATGAAATTACGCAGACAATGGCCGATCGGGAACAGTCCAATCTCGATAATTATGTGACTAATCAATTGACAGATTGGGCGAATAATAATGCAATGTTCTTGAAAAGGATTAGTAAGGACCGCTTCATTGTCGTGGCTTATGCCCGGTCCTTGCAACAACTGGAAGAAAATAGTTTTGGCATTTTAGATCAAATTCGCAAGGGAACTTCGCAACAAAACTATCCTTTGACTCTCAGTATTGGTTTAGCTTACGGACATGATAATTTGGCGCAAGTGGCTGAAGAAGCTCAAAAGAATTTGGATTTGGCGCTCGGTCGTGGTGGTGATCAGGTTGTCGTCCGCAAGGGCGAAGAACCGGCGAGCTTTTATGGGGGAAATACTAATCCCATGGAGAAACGAACCCGAGTGCGGGCGCGGATGATTAGTCAGGCTTTGCGCGATCTCTTTGATCAAGCCGATCACCTGTATGTTATGGGACATGATCGGCCAGATATGGATTCCTTGGGAGCTTGTTTGGGGATTCATCGTATTGCGCAAATGAATGACAAAAAATGCCAAATTGTCATTGATCAAACGGAAGTCCATACTGATATTGCTCGTTTATTGACCCTGATTGACCAAGATCCAACTTTAAAAGACGACTTAATTTCACCAAAGAAGGCTGTCGAAACCGTTGAAAAGAACTCACTTCTAATCATGGTCGATGTTTCTAAGCCATCTTTGTCAATGAGTCCGGAATTATTTCAAAAATTGGCTAAACAAACGATCATTATTGATCATCACCGTCGGGGAGAAGAATTTCCCGCTAATCCGATTTTGGTTTATATTGAACCGTATGCTTCTTCGGCCAGTGAATTAGTTACAGAAATGATTGAGTATCAACCCAAGAGTAAGCAGTCACTGTCGAAGTTAGAAGCCACGGCTTTATTAGCCGGAATTTCTTTGGATACGAAGTCCTTTACTTTGCGGGCTGGAACCCGCACTTTTGATGCGGCCAGTTATCTGCGTTCTTTGGGCGCCGATGGGACTATGATTCAGAATTTACTGAAGGAAGATGTGACCGCTTATATTCAACAAAGTCACCTCATTTCGACGATTGAAATGATTACTCCCCACGTGGCAGTTTGTGCGGGAGAAGATGATCAAAGCTATGATTCAGTGATTGCCGCTCAAGCGGCAGATACACTTTTATCGCTCTCGAATATTCAGGCCGGCTTTGTCTTAACCAAACGTGATGATGATGTGGTTGCTATCTCTGCACGGAGTTTAGGTGATTTTAACGTCCAAGTAATTATGGAAGAGATGGGTGGCGGGGGTCACTTGTCAAACGCGGCGACCCAGTTGAAGCAAACGACAGTTTCGGCAGCGAAAAAAGAATTGATTGCAATTACGCAACAAAAAGTGGAAGATATTAAACAATAATAGTTATTAAATAACTCTCAGGAGGCTATCAAATGCGTGTTATTTTTACGGAAGATGTTCGCGGCAAAGGTAAGCGGGGGCAAGTGAAAGAAGTTGCTGATGGCTATGCACAAAATTTTTTAATCAAAAATGGTAAAGCCAAACTAGCTACTCCAGCAGCAATGGGAGAGTTAAAGGCGCAAAAGCAGGCTGAGCAACGGGTTAAAGATGAAGAAAAAGCCGGCGCCCAGATGATCAAAGATGTTTTGGAAAAAGACGAAACCGTCGTGGAATTGACTTCCAAAGCCGGAACTGATGGCCGCTTATTCGGCTCCATTCCTAGCAAACAAATCGTGCAAGCCCTAGCTCAACAATATAAAATTGAGTTAGACAAGCGGAAACTGGATTTGCCGGAACCAATTAAAGTCTTAGGCTATACAAATGTCAAAGTTAAATTGTATCCGGGGATTGACGCTAAGATTCGAGTTCATATTCAAGAAAAATAAAAACTTTGCTAATTGTCCTAGGAAAATTTCAGATTTCCTAGGGCTTTTTCGTTATCTTAGTCTGCAAAAGGTCAACGTAAAGCTGCTTTTAAACTTTAAAAAGTCAGAATCGAAAACTGTGTAAATAGAGATTGAAAAAGTTTCATTATAAACTAGATTTTTTTTGAATAGAGTGTTACCCTCTAAATGGAAACGCTTTATTAAATTCTAGAAGGGGATTTGATTTTTATGAAGAAGGAAAGTCCAAAAAAGGATGCTCCGAAGTCTGCGCCGATAATCATTCAAATGATGATTTATGCGGTGATATTGTATGTTTCACAGATTATTTCACAATCTGTGCCGAAGTCGTTCCCATTACCGACACCGGTAATTGGGTTAGTCTTACTCTATCTTTTACTTACCTTTCATATTGTTAAACTCGAGTGGGTTGATTCTTTCGCAAGTGTTTTAATTGATTTGATTGGATTCTTGTTTGTTCCTTCCGGGATTGCCTTAGCCGCTAATCTGGATATTATGCAACACGAAGGAATTAAATTAGTTTTGGTGATTATCATTGCCACAATTGTCTTATTAGTTGTGACGGCCTACACCACGCGCTTCTTATTAGGAATCCAACATAAAATGACAAAAAAGTAAGATTGCCTTGAGGAAATCTTAGCTAATTGAAGGGAAAGATTATAATGATGGCATATTTCACTAATCCGTTGTTCGGAGTCATGTTATCTTTGGTATTATTTGTGATTGGAAAATATTTGTTTGACAAAACTAAGGGGTTCTTCTTATTCCAACCGCTATTTTTCGGGATGGTTATCGGGATTATTGTTTTAATGATTCTCGGAAAGTGTCTCGGCTTATCCACGGCTCAAGTTTATACACAGGCTTATAAACCTGGGGGGGACATCATCTTCTGGTTCTTAACACCAGCAACAATTGCTTTTGCGGTTCCGCTCTACAAGCGAAATGATGTGGTCAAGAAAAACTGGCTGATTATTTTATTGGCCCTGTTCATCGGAACTATTATTTCTTTGATCGTCATCACTGGTGTTGCTAAACTCTTTGGCCTCAGCAAAGTCGGAACAGCTTCCATGTTGAGTCAATCAGCAACGACGGCGATCGCTTTACCATTAAGTACCGCTGTTGGTGGGAATACCGCGGTTACCGCGATGGCCTGCATCTTAAACGCGGTTATTATCTATGCTTTAGGTAAATATCTGGTTAAGTGGTTCCGTTTGGAAAACGACCCGATTGGAACTGGTTTAGGATTAGGAACTGCTGGTCACACGATCGGTTCTGCGTTTGCTTTACAATTAGGATCAACTGAAGGAGCAATGGCTGCCGTAGCGGTAGTTGTCATCAGTATTGTTGATAATATCGTGGTGCCAATCTTCGGACATATGATCGGATTCTAGCGCTTTTTAAAATTAAAGAACAAAGATTAGGCCTCGATGAATTCAATCGTGGGGCCTAATTTTTATGTTAAAATACCTTATACAAATTACATGATAGAAAGTCGAACGTATGAATACTGAGCTTACCCAAAGAATTCCACCAAATAATAAAGAGGCTGAACAATCAGTTTTAGGCTCAATTTTGTTGCGCCCGGAAGCAATTGTTGAAGCCCTAGAATATTTAGTTCCGGCAGACTTTTATCAACATGCCCACCAATTGATTTTCGAGGCGATGATTACTCTCAATGATCAAGAGCAAGGAATTGATGTGGTGACCGTTAAAAATGTCCTCAGTGATCGTCAACAATTAGAAGATATTGGGGGAATTAGCTATCTGGGAGAACTAGCCAGTTCGGTACCGACAGCGGCTAATATCACTTACTATGCTAAGATTGTGGCTGATAAATCTTTGTTGCGGCGCTTGATCAACACGGCGACTGATATTGTGACGCAAGGTTACGAGCAACAAGATGATGAGGTCTCAGGTGTCTTAGATGCCGCGGAAAAAGCGATCATGGATATCAGTGAAAATCATGCTAATGGTGGTTTCCAAAAGATTGCGGATGTTTTAAATACAACTTTAGAAAATATTGATAAATTAGCGCAAGAAGATTCAGCAGTTACCGGTTTATCGACCGGTTATCCGGAATTAGATCGCGTGACTTCTGGCTTACATGCCGATGAGTTAATTATTTTGGCGGCCCGGCCGGGGGTTGGGAAGACAGCTTTCGCCTTGAATGTGGCCGAAAATATTGCGGTGCATAATCCCAAAAGTGTTGCTATCTTTAGTCTCGAAATGGGGGCCGAGCAATTAGCTAGCCGGTTATTGTGTGCCCAAGGAAGTATTGATGCCAATCACTTACGAACGGGAGATTTGAACGATGATGAATGGTCAAATTTAATTGTCGCCACCGGAATTTTATCCAAGACTTCTATTTATATCGATGATACCCCAGGAATCAAAATGGCAGAAATCAGAGCTCAATGTCGCCGTTTAGCCCAAGAACAAGGTAATCTGGGCTTAATTATTATTGATTATTTACAGTTAATTGAAGGTACTGGCCAGGAAAATCGCCAGCAAGAAGTTTCGACGATTTCGCGGCAATTAAAGAAATTAGCCAAAGAACTTCACGTTCCCGTAATTGCCTTATCTCAGTTATCGCGGGGGGTCGAACAGCGCCAAGATAAACGCCCGATTTTATCAGATATTCGTGAATCCGGTTCAATTGAACAAGATGCGGATATTGTGGCCTTTTTATATCGGGATGACTATTACAATGAGAATCAAGAAGATGATGAGCCCGAAAAAGATACCAATGCTGGAGAAGTTGAAGTAATTATTGGCAAGAACCGTTCCGGCCCGCGGGGAACCGTGAAGTTATTATTTGTCAAATCATATAATAAATTTGCGGCGATTTCACCGATTCCTGATCCGGGACAATAGTTAGCCGAGGTTTTTTTGCTATTGCTGGCTGAGGTTGATAAACTAGTAGCGGAGTTTGAAAAAACAAGTACAAGTAAAGGACGATGACGAAGATGGCAGGTGTAGTAGTAGTAGGGATGCAATGGGGCGATGAAGGTAAAGGTAAGATTACCGACTTTCTAGGTCAAGGATCAAACGTCATTGCTCGTTACCAAGGTGGCGATAATGCTGGACACACGGTCGAAGTAGGTGACCAAGAATATAAGATGCGTCTAGTTCCGTCAGGGATTTTATATCCTGACAAAATCACCATGATTGGGAATGGCGTTGTTGTGAACCCGAAATCATTAGTCGAAGAAATGCAGCGGCTACAAGCACAGGACATCAGTTTTAAGAACTTTAAGATTTCCAATCGGGCCCACTTAATTTTGCCTTACCATATCAAGATGGATGGACTTCAAGAACAAAGCAAAGGTGACCAAAAGATTGGGACTACCAATCGCGGAATTGGCCCGGCTTACATGGACAAGGCTGCCCGAATTGGGATTCGGATGGCCGATTTATTAGAGCGCGAATCTTTTGCGGCTAAGTTAAAGACCGCTTTGGCGATTAAAAATCGGGAATTTACCCAAGTTTACGGCGCGGAACCAATTGAGTTTGATGATATTTTTGAAGAATTTTACCAATATGGTCAACAATTAAAGCCATATGTTGTTGATACTTCCAAAGTTTTAAACGAAGAGTTTGATCAGGGCCACAAGGTTCTCTTTGAGGGCGCTCAAGGAATTATGTTGGATATTGATCATGGGACTTATCCTTTTGTAACTTCCTCTAATCCCGTTGGTGGTTATACTGCGGGGATTGGTGTCGGCCCAACCCGGATTACCAAGGTAGTTGGGGTTGCTAAGGCTTATACTTCTCGCGTTGGTGATGGTCCTTTCCCAACTGAATTGACCGATGAGACCGGTGACTTTATTCGTGATGCTGGTCATGAATACGGCGTGGTTACTAAGCGTCCACGGCGGATTGGTTGGCTAGATGCAGTTGTCTTGAAGCATGCTCAACGAGTAGCTGGAGTGACTGATTTAGCTTTAAATAGTATTGATGTCTTGAGTGGTCTTTCCCAAGTGAAGATTTGTACCGGCTATCGCTTGCCTTCAGGAGAAGTGATTGATGAATATCCGGCTAGTTTAGATATCGTCAACCAATGTGAACCGGTTTATCAAACGATGCCTGGTTGGCAAGAAGACTTACGGGGCGTAACTGATATGCAGCAATGGCCGCAAACTGCTAAAGATTACCTGGCTAAGATTAAAGAATTAACCGGCATGGACTTCGTGAGTGTTTCAGTTGGCCCTAATCGGGATGAAACAATTGTTTTGAAAGATATTTGGACCGAAGTCTAAACTAGTTCGAATTGAATTCCAGTTAAATAAGTTAAGACCTAAAAGGTGATAAATATCGGATGAAAATTTAGTTTTCATCCGGTATTTTGTGTTTAATCTTAATTAGCTATTTACTGGGAGTAGTTTGTGCTAAATTATATTTTATAACTGCCCCAAGGAAAAATAGTTTGGAGTTGTTAATTATTTTTGGGGAAAGACAGGATTGTCAATGAAAACATATCGAGTTCAAGCCTTACTTTTAGTTGCTTTAGCTTTTATTTTAGGTTTTAGCGAATTTATTATTATTGGTCTGGTGGCACCTTTGGCCCACCAATTTGTTGTTCCCGCTAGCCAAATCGGTCTTTTGGTGACGGTTTTTGCGTTAGTCTATGCGCTAAGTACCCCCATTTTGAATTTATTAATTGGGGCCCGGAGTTTGTATCGAGTACTCCTAGTTTTCCTGGGAATTTTTATTTTGGGAAATTTAGGAACCGCTCTGGCCCCCAATTTTGCTATTTTAACAGGAACTCGGATCCTAACCGCCGTAGTTTCGGGATCGATTATTTCTCTAGCGATTACCATCGGCAATAGTTTAGCCCCGGTTGAAAAAAGAGTTCGCCTAGTTGCTTGGATTTTTTCTGGTTTTAGTATTGCCAGTGTCTTCGGCGTTCCTTTGGGAACGGCTTTGGGGTTAGTTGCTGGTTGGCGCAGTGTTTTTGGCTTAATTACCCTCTTAGCCATCCTGATTGCCCTAGCTTTGGCGAAGGCTTTACCGCAAGGTCTCTTTCAGGAGCCTGCAAAGTCTTTGCGCCATCAACTGCTTATTTTGCAAGATCGCCGGATTCAACTCGGACTTTTATTACCGATGCTAAACTTGGCTGGTATCTACACTTTTTATACCTATTTGAGTCCTTTAATTACTCAGAGTTTACAGCTTTCGCCGCATTTATTAACCCCAATCTTATTTATTTTTGGCTTAATGTCTTTAGCCAGCAATTTATTGAGCGGTCGCTTGGCTGAAATGGGGGGTTTACGTAAAATACCCTTCGTCTTTGCTGGGCAGACGATTTTATTAATTAGTTTACCTTTTCTTTTGCCCAAGGTCGGTCTTTGTTTAGGCGCCATTATGTTGTTAGCTTTGAGCATGTATTTAAATAATTCGCCGATTCAGATGCACTTTATGACTTTAGCGGAGCAGAAATATCCGCAAGCCCTAGTCTTTGCCTCTTCTTTTAACTCGATTTGTGCTAATTTAGGAATTGCCTTGGGTTCGGCGGCCGGTAGTTGGACTTTTAAAAGTTGGGGTTTAGCGCAAGTTGGTCCGGTTGGAGCAATTTTCGCCGGTGGCGCCTTTTTAGTATCCTTAGGGCTTAATTACTTATTGGCGGAGCGCTGATGGCGCGCAATTAATGGAAAAATTAATCCCAATAAGAGTAAAACCACGGGAGTCAGAATGTTGAGGCTTAATTGGAACCACCAATTCTGGGCCGGAAGAGCGCCGGTAGTCTTGGGAATCATCCCTAGAAGACAGGCTCCCAGATTGAAAATAAAACACCAACTGCCCAGAATCATGCCCCAGTGACGATGGTGGGTTAACATATAGCTGCCTTGGTAGTTTTGCAACTGATGATTTAAGAGCGTATAGGCAGCAAAGACCCAGAGATAGCGCAGGGGGGTCACCACTGAATTGAGATTTAAAAGCCAATTGTAGAGTTCGTTAGCACCACCGATTCCTAGAGCAGGGATCATAATTAAAAGAGAAACTAGACCGCCGGTCAGCCAATAACCATTAATCGGTACTTGATAGCGATTTTGTTTGCGCAACTTAGCTGGAATCAGTTTTTGTTTAGGATCGCTGAGTAAAACTCGCAGGGGGGCGTCAATTGAAATAATCAAGGCCGCAGCGGCTGTGAGGATGTTGGTGAGGGCAAATAACCAGACTAAGGTATTTCCCAAGTGGAAGTATTGTCCCAGTAGCTGGAAGGCGTAATAAGCACCATTAGCCATTAGATCAGCGGGGAGATGTTGGGCATCAAATAAAATTCCCATCGCAAAAGAACCGAAAATAGCCGAGGTGGCAACCATCAGAGCAAGGAGAATCATTCCCCGGGGAAATTCTCGTTGCGGTTGTTGAGTTTGGCTGACGTAAGGGGCAATTTTTTCGGCGCCACCGACGGCTAATACCAGCATCGAAATGGTGGTAAAGTAGTGAAAATCAAATTTAGGGAAGTAGTTTTGGATTTGGTCCATGCCTTCGGTTTGGATGGTTAAGTTAGTCATCAAAGGGGCGCATAGACCTAGAATGATGAAAAGGATGGACATGATAAACATCCCTAGTCCCGCGAAACTACCGATAAGTTTTAAAATTTTGACTCCACGGGCGGCGAGAATTAAGAAGAACCAGAAAATTATGAGGCAGAGAATCTGAACGGTGAAGGCTGAACTTTGCTTGACGAATTGACCGTTACCGTGCAGGAGCCAGCTGATACCAACGATGATTAATTGGGGCTTTTGCGCTAGGTAAGGGATGTGGACAACCCAGTAAGTCCAAGCGGCCAGATAGGCCCACTTACTGTTGGTCAACTCTTTGATCCAAGTGGCTACGCCGCCACTATCGCTAGCGAAGGTGGTTCCCATTTGCCCGACCATTAGCGTATAAGGAATAAAATAGAGAAACATAATCAAGATCCAGGATGTAACAACAACTAGACCCTGATTGGCAAAGTTATTGACGACATTGATGAGCCCCCAAACGGAGGAGAAGGCAATTAGGGCAATATTGTACCAACGTAATTGTTTTTGTGTAGACATTAGAAACCTCAATGGAAATTTTATAGTAATATGGTTATATAGTAACAGTCACCCTGGGGGAAGGGTATCTTAATTTTTAGGAGACATAAAAGAATGAAAAAAATCTTTCAATTTGTGCAGCAAACTTGGACAGTCTGGTCTTATTTGATTTTTGGTGGCTTAACGACCCTGATTAATTTACTGGTATTCTATAGTTTTTATACTTGGAATCATTGGATGGGTTACCAAGTAGCGACTTTTTGGGCCTGGTTTCTATCAGTGATTTTTGCTTATGTAACTAATAAAATCTTCGTTTTTGACTCCCATCAAACTAGTCAAGCAGGAGTTTGGCGAGAATTGGGTTCTTTTTTCTTCTTTCGAATTTTAAGTTACTTTTTAGACGTCATTATTGTGACCATCGGGATTGGTTGGCTGCATGGCAACAGTTTGATTGTGAAGTTGATTGATAATGTAGTTGTCGTAATCACCAATTATATTTTTAGCAAAGTTTTTATTTTCAAGCAAAAGTAAGCTAAATTTAAATGCGTCTTAGTCAGATAAATCAACCACTTAGCCCAGAAGGGTTGGTTTATTTTTTTCGGCATGGTTTACTAGACATATAGTAAAGGGGGGAGCTCAGGCCAAGATGAAAGTTGAAATCGAGGTGAATTCTGTTCTAAAGCAAACTCAAGTGGTGATTCAAACTCCGCAAATTGATGCACAGGTTCAACAAATCGCCCAAAATTTGCAGGAACTTAGTGTTTCTCGGGAAAAGTTATTATTTTATCAAGGTGACCGAGAATATTATTTAGCTGTGCAAGAGATTTTGTTTTTTGAAACTTTCGCCCGGCAAGTCCAAGCGCATACGGGGGAGCAAGCCTACCAAACGCGCCTTCACCTTTATCAGTTGGAAGAGTTACTACCTAGCACTTTCATGCGGGTTTCTAAGTCAACGATTTTAAATCTTCAGGCAATTTATTCTTTAGAACATACGATGGGACAGACGCGGATTACTTTTCAAAATACACCGAAAGAAGTTTTTGTTTCACGTAAATATTATCAACAGGTAAGGCAATACTTAACGGGAGGAGAAAGTTTATGAAACGAAGTAGACGCTATTTTTGGGGGATCATCTTTATTTTATTGGCCTTTTTATTACTCTTGAACCAAATAATCGATCTTCCCTTTTTAGGCTCTGGAAAATTTATCTCGACGGCCGTTTTATTGGTGATTTTCCTTTGGGGTTGGAATCGAAGGTTGTTTGAAGTGATGTATTACGCAATAGCCTTCTTCATCATTTTTAATGCCGATACTTTACATTTGGGGATGGTTTCTCCGTTCATCCTTTTTATTGTGGCGGTTTTACTGCAGGCCGGACTTTCAATTTTATTAGCCCCTTGGTTACAACGTTATCGGGTTCGATCTTGGACACCGTCTTGTCGTTCCGGAAAGTCGGCTACGACTGAAGAAACAGTTCGGAATGCAGAAGTAGTTAATATTGATGCCCTGATGATGAGTAGCATGCGTTATTTACCCGATAACAATTTTCGAAAATTGAAAATCGATACGGTAATGTCTAGTTTGAAGATTTATTTAACCTCCGAAAAACCAACCAACGATATAATCATTGACTTAGATGTAGTCATGGGTCATGTAGAACTGTTCTTGCCTCGTGATTGTCAGGTAATTGATGAAACCGTACCGATCATGGGGAGTACGACTTCGCTGCGGCACGATCCGCGTCCAGCAGAGAATCCCCGGATTTACATTCGCGGTGAAGTGATTTTCGGGAATTTAAGCTGGCATTATTTATAAAATTTCCCAGGAAATATCGATGGTCCTTTCTAATAATTAGAAAGGGCTTTTTTTGCTGGCTCGAAATACTGATTAAAAAATACAAATTTTTAACTATCTAAAGCTCATTGTAATAGATAAATCTATTTATGGTTTAATTTAAAAGAGAATAAAGATTTACTCCTTGTTTAATTGATAAGTTGCACAACTAATTGAATTTGTAACTGACGGAGAATATGATCTGATTAATTAATCAATGAAAACGATTATTTTAAATAGAAATGAAGAGCCAACAAGGATATTGTTTTAAAATAACCCTGAAATTCCGCCGTTTTTTAATTAATTAATGCTAATTTTACTTAGAAAATCATCTGACATAAGCTGGATGCTTTTAATTGTTTTTCCTTACTAAATGGGATTCCTAAATTAGATAAATGTAGAAAATATTTTCCGGGAAATACTAAAGTTCTAGAAAATTTAAGGTTAGTTTGCCAGCCAACGGCTTAAACTAGGTAGAGTTTTGAGAAAAAATAATTTACATAAGTTCCGTTTTACAAAAGAGCAACGTTACTAAGGGTGTAGGCAAGAAAACCTAGCTAGGAATGAGACCTACACTAATTTTGGAAAGGAGTCATTTTTATGACGACAACTGCTCAACGGGCTTGGCAAGATACCAGCCTTAATTATCAATTCACTCAACCAGGATCAGAAACTACAGTGCAACAAAAGATTAGTAAAGTGGTTGCGAGCCCCAATGATGCGCAAGTCTTGGCTGTCGGGCAAGCCTTAGCTGCTTTAAGCACTAATTCTCAATTAGTTGGCGCCCAATTAACGGTGCATTCAATGATTACTCCCGTCTAAGAGAAAGGATGATAAAATGAAAGTTTTAAAATTAGTCTTTACCAGTGATAGTTCCAAGAAACATACTTTGACTTGTGCTACTCCTGATCCGCTTTTAACTGCCGAAAAGGTAAAAGAAGAAATGGAAATTATTGCCCAAGCTCACTTGTGTCTCGATAATGGTGAACAGTTGTACTTTAAACCACAAAGTGCTAAATATGTAGAAACTGTCGAGACCACTGTTTTCACGGCCTAAGTTGATTTGCAAATCCTGCTGACTCCGATTGGAGTTGGGAGGATTTTTTTTGCCAAAAGAATCTCTGGAAATGGGTATAATTAAGAAGAAGAAATTCATGAGTAGCTCAAAACGTAGCTACAACTTGAAATGATTTCTACTTATACGAGGAGGAGCAGTTATGAATACGGTAACGGTAGTTGGAAGTATTAATTTAGATCGGACGATTCGGGTTCAAAAGATGCCCCGGGCTGGTGAAACAATTCATACTAAGGAACTTTTTACGGCTCATGGAGGCAAAGGAGCCAATCAAGCGGTTGCTGCCCAGCGTTTGGGCGCGCAAACCAATTTTATTGGCGCCGTTGGTGATGACGCTGCGGGCCAGGATATCTTAGCCCAGCTAAAAAAAGAAGGACTTCAAACTAAAGGAATTCAAGTTTTGCCCCAAGTGGCAACTGGGCAAGCTTACGTGGTTGTTGATGATGCCGGTGAAAATCAGATTATGATTCACGGCGGCGCCAATCAAGAATTTACTCCAGAGCAAGTCAGAAGCCAAGCCCAATTAATTGCCGACAGTGACTTCGTTATCGCCCAATTTGAGAGCCCCCTGGAATGCACTCAGGCTGCTTTTGAGTTAGCTCATGAGCATGGGGCGGTAACGATTTTAAATCCTGCACCCGCCCAAGCTGATCTGTCCCCGAAACTGTTAGAGTTGACTGATTTGATTATTCCTAATGAAACCGAAGCACAGATTTTGACGGGCGTCGCAGTTGTGGATCAAGAAAGTGCGGAGCAAGCTGCCCAAAAGTTGCAGGCCAAAGGCATCGAGCAGGTGATTATTACGCTTGGGAGTCGAGGTGCTTTTTGGTCTGCATCAGGTCAAGCCAGTCAGCTAATTCCCGCTTATCGAGTTGAAGCCGTGGACACCACTGCTGCTGGGGACACTTTTATTGGTGCTCTAGCTAGTTTTCTCGACCCGCAGTTGACCAAGATGGTTGCGGCCATTAAATTTGGCAATCAGGCTTCAGCTTTGACGGTTCAACGTCCAGGCGCGCAAAGCTCGATCCCTTATCGGACAGAACTGGAAAAGAAATAGGGGGCTTCCTGTTTCGAAAAGGAATCCCCTGATCCTACCCTCGTGAGCCAAATGAGATTCAACTACTCTCATGTGGCTTACTTTTTAGTTGTTGTCGCTGGGCACTAGCTTCCTAATTTGCCGAGTCCAGAAATTAAAGTGTCATTGTGATAACTTTTCTAATATAATGGTAAGATACGTCTGAAAGTAAAACGCTTTTTTCAGAAAATTAGTTAGAGGAGAAATGCTAGATGAGTATGTTTGCTTTACTAGTTGGCTTAGGACCCCTGTTAGGCTGGGGCCTGTATCCAACGATTGCGTCGAAAATTGGCGGCCGTCCTGTCAATCAAATCTTGGGATCCACTTTTGGAACTCTTCTCTTTGCGGGGGTAGTTCTAATAGTCAATCAGGTCAGTTTTCCCACTGGTAAAAATTTAATTTTTGCGATTTTATCGGGTGTTGGTTGGGGTTGTGCCCAAATCTTTACCTTTAAAAGTTTTACTTTAGTTGGTTCTTCGCGGGTCATGCCGATCACCACTGCTTTTCAATTGTTAGGCGCTTCCCTGTGGGGAGTTTTAGCCTTAGGAAATTGGCCCGGAGTAATGGCCAAAGTATTAGGAGCTGTAGCGCTCATCTTGATTATTATCGGAGCTTCGATGACGGTTTGGAGTGAAAAGAAAAGCGCCAGTGATCAAAAATTATTACAGCAAGCGATAATTTTACTGGCGATTGGAGAAATTGGCTACTGGGCTTATTCCGCTGCTCCGCAAGCCACCAATATTACGGGAATGGAGGCCTTTTTACCACAAGCAATGGGGATGTTCTTAGTAGCTTTAATTTACGCAATCGTCCTTGCCGGCAAAGGGGAAAAATTTGCGATCTTGGAAACTGTTTCCTACCAACACATTTTTTCCGGCCTTTTCTTTGCTTTTGCAGCCTTGACCTACTTAATTTCTGCCCAGCCAAATGTCAATGGCTTAGCCACCGGCTTTATTTTGTCACAAACTTCGGTGATCTTGGGTACCTTGACAGGAATTTGGTTCCTCAATCAAAAGAAGACGGGCAAAGAAATGACGGTCACCCTCATTGGTTTAGCTTTGATTTTAGTCGCCGCCGCCATTACAGTTTTAATCTAAGTTCAAATAATTCGAAGATTTCTTTTTTCTAGAAAAGAAGTCTTTTTTTGTGGCCGAAAAGCTGTTATTCAGCCTTGACATTATATTTTTATGAATTAAAATTTGAATTAATTAATTTAAATTAAAAATATGGATTTGATTTGAAATCTAACAGGGGGATTAGCAAATGAAGTTTCCGGAATCGAAAGTCTTACAGGGCTTGCCCACGCAGTTTTTCGCTACTTTAGTTAACAATGTTAATGCCCAAATTGCGGCGGGAGTTGACGTTATTAATTTAGGTCAGGGGAACCCCGATCAACCAACGCCCGCTTTTATTGTTCAGGCCATGCAAAAAGCAACGGCTAAAGCGGAAAACCATAAGTATTCTCTCTTCCGAGGCATGCCAAGCTTTAAAGAAGCTGCTGCTGATTTTTATCAACACGAGTATGGTGTGCAACTGGATCCCGAGACCGAAATCGCCGTTCTGGGGGGATCCAAAATTGGCTTGGTTGAGTTGCCTTTAGCCTTGATGAATCCCGGGGAGACTTTATTGTTGCCTGATCCCGGTTATCCTGATTATCTGTCGGGAGTTGCTTTGGCCCAAGTTCATTTGGAGCTTTTCCGTTTACGCCGGGAGAATAATTATTTGCTAGATTATCAAGAATTAGATCCCCAAGTAGCGGCCGCCGCCAAGTATCTCTACTTAAATTACCCTAATAATCCCACGGGAGCAGTGGCGACCGCAGAATTCTTTCGGCAAACAGTCGACTTTGCCCGGGAAAATCAAATTGGAATTGTACATGACTTTGCTTACGGAGCTTTGGGCGCAACCGGGACTAAGCCGCGCAGCTTTCTGCAAACTCCAGGAGCTAAAGAAGTCGGAATTGAAATGTATACTTTGTCCAAGACCTATAACATGGCTGGTTGGCGTTTGGGTTTTGCGGTCGGAAATCCGGAAATGATTGAGGCGTTGAATTTAATTCAAGATCACTTATTTGTCAGTGTTTTTCCCGCAATTCAAGAAGCCGGAGTGGCGGCCTTAGAAAGTGATCAAAAGACTGTTCAAAAGTTGGCACAGTTGTACCAACAACGCCGGGCAGACTTTGAAAAAGCGGCGCGTCAGATTGGCTGGGAGCCTTATCCGAGTGGTGGATCTTTCTATGCTTGGATGCCAGTTCCTGAAGGTTATAGTAGTGCAGAATTTTCCGATTTATTGTTAAAAGAAGCTGGAGTTGCCGTGGCTCCAGGCAGTGGCTTTGGCGCTGGCGGAGAAGGTTATGTCCGCATTGGCCTCTTGATTGATGAACCGCGCTTTAGTGAAGCTTGCGAACGGATTGGCAAACTCCACCTATTTGCTTAAAGTCAGAATGTTTGCTTCCGTGTGAAAATCGTTTTATGGTGAATAAAGAACGAGATATTGTTCGCAAGGGAGGAACCATCGATGACAGATAAGTTGACGACTAGTTCTGGACAAGCTTGGGGAAACAACGACCATTCTCAAACTGCCGGTGTCCGAGGACCAGTTCTAATGCAAGATTACCAGCTATTAGAGAAGCTGGCCCATTTTAACCGGGAAAGAATTCCGGAACGAGTGGTACATGCTAAAGGAGCCGGCGCCAAAGGAATCTTTACCTTGACCTATGATATGAGTGATTACACAACGGCGGATTTATTTTGTGGCCAAAATAAAATGACGCCAGTTTTGGCACGTTTTTCTCAAGTGGCGGGAGAATCAGGCTACCCAGATACCATTCGAGATGTTCGGGGCTTTGCGCTTCGTTTTTACACGCAAGCTGGAAATTATGATATTGTCGGAAACAACACGCCGGTCTTTTTCATCAATGACCCTTTGAAGTTTCCTGATTTTATTCATTCGCAAAAAAGAGATCCGCAAACTCACTTACGGAGTGATGAGATGCAGTGGGACTTTTGGGCCCATTATCCCGAAGCCTTACATCAAGTAACTTATTTGATGGGGGATCGGGGAAATCCCGCCAGTTATCGGACGATGAATGGCTATGGCAGCCATACTTTCAAGTGGGTTAATGCTCAAGGTGAGCAGTATTGGATTAAGTATCACTTCTTGAGTAATCAAGGTGTTCAAAATATGAGTGCGAAGATCGCGACTAAATTAGCCAGCGAAGATCCGGATTATTTATTGCATGACTTGTATGATGCAATCGCCCAAGGTGACTACCCAAGTTGGAAAGTTTATGTTCAGATTATTCCTTATGAAGAAGGTTGGGATTATAAGTATGATCTTTTTGATGTTACCAAAGTCGTCTCCCATCACGACTATCCTTTAGTCGAAGTCGGAGAATTTACTTTAAATCAAAATCCCACGAATTACTTTACAGATATTGAAGAAGCAGCCTTTTCCCCGGCTAACTTAGTCTCGGGAATTGAACCTTCGCCGGATAAAGTTTTACAAGGACGTTTGTTTGCTTACCATGACGCAGCTCGTTATCGTCTAGGTGCCAACTATGATCAATTAGCAGTCAATCGGCCCCTCAATGAGGTCCATAACTATGAGCGCGACGGCGTGATGGCCCAAGGTCAAGGAAAAGCGGTTAATTATGCTCCTAGTGGTCATGATGGACCGCAGGCTGACCCCAGCAGTCAGATTCACGGAAATCCTCTGACCGGCCGAGAGGGAAATTATGAACCCTATGATCCTGACTATTACTCCGCTGCCGGGCGCTTGTATCGACTAATGTCGAAAGATGAACAAGATCGGCTGATTGAGGCCATAGTGGGAAGTCTAGGCTCGGTTTCTGATGCCGAAATTAAGTTGCTGGCAACACGTCAGTTTTATCAAGCTGATTCTGATTATGGGACTCGGGTTGCGCAAGCTTTGGGGCTAGATCTGAGCCAAGTTAAAAAATAATTTTTTGAAAAATAAAGCAGTGCTCCAGGAAAAACTGGGCACTGCTTTTTTTCCTGAAAAAAATCTGATTTTCTGCTTGAAATTTTCAAAGTCACGTATTAAAATTACACATTGTAGATTTAAAACTTCTAGTTGAAGGAGTGAAGAAATGAGTAACCAAAGGATCAATCGAGAACAGGTTCTCGAAACTGGCCGGACGATTATTTATCGTGAAGGAATGGGAGCTTTGACTTTTCCCCGGTTAGCTAAGGAGCTGAATATTCGATCTCAGTCCTTATATAACTATTTTAAAAATCTAGATGACTTGATCGGTCAAATTGGCGCGGGTTTTATGAATGAACTCTACCAACTAGTTGTCGAAAGTTTAGTTGGCTTGAGCGGGAAAGCCGCTTTCCAAAAATATGCTTTAGTGGCGCATGATTATTTGGAAAACCAAGGGCGCATGGTAGAATTGCTGTACCATGTCCACAATTTTGACCAAGAAAGTGATTTTTATCAGGCAATGAGTAAAGTTTTGGACTTATTGCATAAATTAGTTGCTAGTGTCAAATTGCGACATCTGGATGCGGAATCGTACGTTCAAACTCTCTTAAGTTCAGTTTTAGGCTTTACTTTTATTGAAGTGATGGGCTTTTTACCTAAAGATCAGCAACAAAGAGATCATGAATTTGCAGGTTTATTGCAGTTACAGCTTAGTGAAATTAAAGAAGACTAAGGAAAGGGATTGAAGTGGATGATTAAAAACGAATGGAAGGCCATTGGCCATAACCGCTTGCTCTTAATATCGGTGTTAGTTATTACGCTGATTCCGTTTTTATACGCAATTTTCTTCTTGCGTTCAGTATGGGATCCTTATGGAAGTACCCAAAACCTACCGATTGCGGTAGTTAATGAAGACCGGCCAGTCCAATATCAAGGTAAAACCTTGAACGTCGGGCAGCAGACAGTCGCCAATTTAAAACAAAATAAACAATTAGGTTGGCGTTTTGTTTCGGCAGAGACAGCGAAACAGGGAATTAAAGATAAGAAATACTACACGGTTATTACAATTCCCAAGAATTTTTCTGAAAATGCAACTACCGTTTTATCGTCCAAACCGAAGAAAATGGAATTACGTTACCAAACTAATGACTCTTTGAATTATATCGGGGAAGTTATTAGTGAAATGGGAGTAACTAATCTCGAGAAGAAAATTCGGGCGGCAGTGACTAATGCCTATGCTAGCGCGATGTTCAGTCAATTGAAGGTCGTGGGCAAGGGAATGAATCAAGCTGCTGATGGGGCAACCCAGTTAAATTCAGGAACCGTCACCTTGAACGATGGCCTAACGCAATATACGGCCGGGGTTTCCCAAGTTAATAAGGGTGTCCAAACCTTAAAAGTTAAGACCCAACCATTAGTTGGTGGTTTGAGTCAATTGCAACAAAGCGTTCAACCGCTAGCTTCCGGTGTCGGCCAACTTTACAACGGATCAAACCAGTTAACTCAGGGCCTACAACAATTGCAAGGAGCAGTTAATGCTAGCAACACGGCTGATAAACAGGCTCAAATCAAACAACTGCAAGCGGCTTTACCGCAGTTGAATGCCGGAATTCAGACTTTGAACCAACAAGTTAACGGGAATAAGTTGAACTTGAGTCAGTTTAGTAGCCTTACCAGTCAAATGGGTTCTGTTCAAACGGACTTAGAAAATGTCGGTAGTAAAATTAAAGATGCTGGTGAAAAACTAAGTAGCCTTCAAAATGTCGCCGGAAGTGTGCAAACACCGCAGCTTGATAGTAATCAAGTTACCCAACAAATGATGGGGGGCATTAACCAGAAGCTTCAAGGAGAACAAGGATTAACGCCGCAACAACAAGCTGTTGTTCAGGGAGTAATTCAAGCCGGAGTAGGCAAAATCGCAGGCCAAGTTAGTGAGTCTCAACAGCAAGCGCAACAAGTTCAAGGTAATTTAGGCAATACTTTACAAGGTGTGAAAGCAGATTTAATTGCTGCTGGTGAATCCACGCAAAGTGTTGGAAAATCCTTGACGGCAGTTAAAAGCAAAGCAAATCAAATTGATCTTAATAAATTAAACTCGCAGTTAACCCAACTGCAAACCGGGGTCGCCCAATTATCCGCGGGTGCAAAGGTTGCTTTACCGGGGGCTAATCAAGCGATTACCCAATTATCTGGGGGCTTACAAAGTATTCAAGGAGCCTTAAATGGGACTACCGTACCGACGGGACTAGTTGCCGGTTCGCAACAATTAACCGGTGGTTTGCAACAATTCAATCAGTCAGTACCAACCTTAACTAACGGCATTAATCAACTAAGTGCCGGTGGCAATCAGTTGACTTCGGGGATTAATCAATTAGCAACCGGGGCTTCGACTTTAGATGGTAACTCGGCGCAACTGTTGGCTGGAAGTCAGAAGTTGAGTAAGGGTAGTGATCAACTCAGCAAGTCCTTAACTGATGGGGCGCAAACAGTGAACGGCATTAAGATCACTCCGCAAAACCTCTCAATGTTTGCTGAACCAACCAAGCAAAAGCATACTAATTACAGTTATGTACCTAATTATGGGCATGCGTTAGCACCTTATGTTTTATCCTTAGCCTTATATGTTGGGGCCATCGTCTTCAACTTTGCTTATCCAATTCGGCGAGTTTCGATGGTTGGAAGGTCCGCGACTGAGTGGTTCTGGAGTAAAGTTTCAATTGGCGCCGTAGTAGCGGTGGGAATGGCCTTGGTTGAAGCAACTTTGATTATGGTTGGCGGCTTAAAAGTCGACCACCTAGGAACCTTTTATCTAACGACGATTATTTTCTCACTCTGCTCGATGTTTTTGATTATGTTCTTATCGATGCTCTTGGACAATCCCGGACGTTTTCTCGCCATGGTGCTCTTAATGTTACAACTGGGTGGTTCTGGCGGGACCTTCCCGATGGAAATCACCAATGGCTTCTTTAATGCCATTCATCCCTTCTTACCGATGACCTACTCGATTTTGAGTTTCCGGCAGGCAATTACTTCCGGTCTGGGAACCAGTACAGTAGTTTCTTCATTATCAATCTTAGTGGGGATTACGCTAGTTTCTCTAGTACTTCTCTTCTGGGCGATGCAGCTCTTACAAAGAAGACATCTGATGGGAATTTCGCAATTGGATGATAACCAAAAATTACAAGCTTTGGAAAAATAGTTTTAAGAAGGAGCTAACTTCTCCTAACCAAGTGTCCTGAAAAGGGCACTTTTTTTGTATGGTGCAGAATTCTGATTTGTTCCCGGAAGCGGGCTTGTTATAATAAGGTACAAAAACTTGAGGTGGAATAAAAATGAAAAAAGTTTTCAAACCAGCTTTTAAGGGTGCCCTAGCAATTTCTTTGTTGCTGATGATCGCGCCCATCCTTACGAAATGGTCCAACTTTCAACAATCTTTTCAAACTAGTTGTCAACGGCTGGGAATAGTTAAGTTATTGGGGATGTATTTGGGGGTCTATTTGACTTTGGTCGTCTTCTTCACCTTGATTTTGGCGGTCTATCTTAACTTTCGGCAACATCAAGATCGGCGGAAAAAACGGCAAAGAAAATGAAAAAAAGCTCAAGGTTGCCTTTCGTCGGGCCTTCTTTTGGGCTACTGTTTTCATCATCGGGCGCTTAGTGACCCGAATTCCGGCCGTCATCCATTTGTGGCAGGAGAGTCGACATCATCCCGGAGCTGACTGGGTAATCTTAGCGACTTGGTTAGGAATTTACCTTGTTTTAATTCTGGGGGGAACTCTAGTCATTACTGATTATCTTCAAGTTAATGCGTTTTTTAGACATAAAAAATAGTGTCTAGTTGGTAAAATACACACTTTTTTTATAAATATTTATAATATATAGCAGGCAAATTATTTTTAATGCTTGTGAAAATATTATAAAATTAAATTGTTATCAAACTGATAACAATTTTTAGTTTCCATATTTAATTTATTTTCGGGAGGGAAATTCGATGTGGAAAAATAAGAAAAATTGGACCCTACTGGCAACGGCGATTGCTGGTTTAGGCATTGGCTTCGGGACTTTGTCTACTTCAGCTCAAGCTGATGAAGCCGCGAAAATGGTTGATGTCAGCCAAAAGAAGGTCTTGGAAGGCTATTGGCATAACTGGAAGTCCGCGGGTCATGATGGTTATAAGCAGGGAACGTCGGCAGAAATCAAGCTGTCTCAAGTCAATCCAGCTTACAATGTTGTTCCCGTTGCTTTCATGAAAAGTGATGGAACTAACCGAATTCCGACTTTTAAACCTTATAAAGAGACCGACCAAGAATTTCGTCAAGAAGTTGGGGCTTTGAATAAACAGAACCGTTCGGTCTTAATTGCTTTAGGTGGAGCAGATGCGCACATCCAGTTGAAAAAGGGTGATGAGCAGGCTCTAGCTCAAGAAATTATGCGTCTGGTTTCGGTTTATGGTTTTGATGGTCTGGATATTGATTTGGAGCAAGGGGCAATTACGGCAGGGGATAACCAAACTGTTTTGCCAGCAGCTTTGAAGATTGTCAAAGATCACTATCGCGCCGAAGGTAAGAACTTTGTGATCACAATGGCCCCAGAATTTCCGAATATGAAGGTCGGCTTACCTTACGCTCAATATATTCAAGACTTAGAAGGTTACTATGACTACGTTTCGCCACAGTTGTATAACCAAGGGGGCGATGGCGTCTGGGTCGACGAAATTAGTGCTTGGATCTCGCAAAATAATGATGCTCGAAAAGCAGATTTCCTCTATTATATGGCGGATTCGATGATTCATGGAAGTCGGACTTTCGTGCAAGTTCCTGCTGATAAGTTAGTTTTAGGTTTACCGGCCAACCGTGATGCTGCTGGAAGTGGCTATGTAGAAGATCCGCAAGCTGTCTTGACCGCTTTGGATCGCTTAAAAGCTGCCGGTAATCCGGTCAAAGGTTTGATGACTTGGTCAGCCAATTGGGATGTTGCTCACGATGCGAGTGGTAAAGCTTATAATAATGAATTTGCCAACCGTTATGGAAAAATAACTCAAGCTCAGTAAATTTAACTGCCGAATTAATGATTGTAAAAAAATAGCTAGACCGTTTATAGGCTAGCCGAGTGCGCTTGGTCTCCAGAAGAGAAACTAAGGCTAGATTTTAGAGAGCCCGAATTAATTCAATCTTAATACAATAAAAACCCCTACTGCTAAGAGTAGGGGTTTTTATTGTATTAAATGAAAAATCACAATATCTACCATTAGGTATTATTGAGACCAAGGGGTTTTCACTAATGGGTGGTCAGGGGATCGAACCCTGGACCCACGGATTAAGAGTCCGTTGCTCTGCCAGCTGAGCTAACCACCCATTTGAATACAAAAGATATATTATCATATCCTCTAGACCAGTGCAAGATTTATTTGAACAAATTTTGTCATTCCTTACAAAAGTTAGTATACTGAAACAGAAGATCAAGGAGGGATTTCGGGAATGGCTAATAAGATTTTAATCGTCGATGACGAAAAAACGATCTCAGATATTATTAAATATAATTTGGGCAAAGAAGGCTACGATACGGTTGTGGCCTTTGATGGCGAAGAAGCCTTGGAAAAAGTCGAGGCGGAGCAGCCTAATTTGATTATTTTAGACTTGATGCTCCCCAAAATTGACGGCTTAGAAGTAGCTCGTCAAGTTCGTAAAACCAAAGATATTCCGATTATTATGTTAACCGCTAAGGATTCTGAACTAGACAAAGTTTTGGGGCTGGAAATGGGGGCGGATGATTATGTGACCAAACCTTTTTCCAACCGCGAACTAGTAGCCCGAGTGAAAGCTAATTTACGTCGGCAAAGTGTTAATTTAAGTCAAGAAGAAACGCAAACCAATTCTGATGTTCGCGTTGGTGAACTAGTAATTTCACCGGATGCTTACAGTGTCAGTAAGCAAAAGCATGAAATTGAGTTAACGCATCGCGAATTTGAGCTGCTTTATTATTTGGCCCAACATATTGGGCAAGTGATGACTCGGGAGAATTTACTGCAAACGGTTTGGGGTTATGATTACTTTGGGGATGTCCGGACAGTTGATGTGACGGTTCGCCGGCTGCGGGAGAAGATTGAGACCGATCCTAGTTCGCCCCAGTATTTAATTACTCGGCGGGGGGTTGGTTATTATTTACAGATCCCGGAAGGTGAACAAAACGCCGATTAATTTTCCAACTAGTGTTAGTTGATAATTGGAGTAATGGAGTCTTATTGTGAAGAAAAAAGCACGGTTTTTTAGATCAATCCAGTTTAAAATTTTAATTATCTTCATCTTGTTACTGTTGAGTACGATTGAAATTATTGGAGCTTATTTTGTGCACCGTTTGGAGCAACAAAATATTGAGAGTTTTGAAACGCAAGTTCAATTACCTTCCTATGTTGCGACTCCTCTGGCGACGAATTTGGCCCAGAATACAACTGGTTCAGGTCGTAAAATTCGAACTTTGATTAAAGAATATAGTAGTCCGCAAATTTCAGAAATGAAAGTCGTTGATAGCCAAGGCAAAATTGTGGCGACGAAGTCAGCTAATAATTCGGAATTGATTGGTCGCCGGACTACGAATACAGAAGTTAAGCGAGTTTTATATTCTGGACGCAAATTTACCAAAATTTTACATGATGATCGCGATGGGAGTTATTATGTCGCGATTACACCGATGATTAATTCCAATGGGGATAGTAATACGGTTGTCGGAGCCGTCTATATTCGAGCAGATATGGATCAAATTTATAAAAATATTAACGATATTGTTTCAACTTTCTTCATCGCTTCTCTGGTCGCGGGTTTAATGGGGGCGATTATTTCCATTGTTGTTGCGCGAGCGATTACGCGGCCAATTTCCGAAATGAAGCAGCAGGCCTTTCATATGGCGGAGGGAGATTATTTCGGGCAAGTTCGAATTTATAGTCAAGATGAATTGGGTCAACTAGCTCAAGCCGTGAATAATCTTTCTATTAAAGTAGAAGAAGAACGTGAAAATTCCGATGCGGAAAGAAATCGACTAGATAGTGTTTTACGGCAGATGACGGATGGAGTTTTGGCAACTGATCGCCACGGAAAGATTACAATTATTAATGAAACAGCTTGTGATCTCCTAAATGTCGAAGCTCAAGAAACGCAAAATCAATCTTTAATCGAAATTTTGGCTTTAACCGAGCAAGTTAAATTTGATGATTTGTTGGCTAATCAAACCGAGAGAATTTTGGAAATTCGCTCGGGTAATGATCCGGAAAACTTAATTTTGCAAGCTGACTTTTCGCTAATTAAACGCAGTACTGGCTTTGTCACCGGCTTGGTTTGCGTGTTGCATGATGTCACTGAGCAGCAAAAAATTGACCGTGATCGTCGCCAATTTGTCTCCAATGTTTCCCATGAATTAAGGACGCCCTTGACTAGCCTGCGCAGTTATGAAGAAGCCTTGAGTGACGGAGCAATGGATGATCCGAAGTTATCCAAACAATTTTTACATGTGATTCAAGAAGAGACCGAGCGGATGATTCGGATGATTAGCTCCCTCTTAAGCTTGTCTCGTTTAGATCAAGGAACGGCTAAAATTAGTGTCGAATTAGTGAACTTCAATGAGTTATTTAGTTATATTTTGGATCGGTTCGATATGATGATTCAAAAGGATCAAGAAAAACAGTTGGCTGACAGTGGTGTCCAGCCCAAACGTTATCAAATTAAGCGTCTTTTGACTCACCGTGATCTTTGGGTGGAAATTGACCCGGATAAGATTACGCAAGCAATTGATAATATTTTAAATAATGCTCTCAAATACTCACCTGATGGGGGAACAATCACCTGTCGTTTGGTTTATACCCAAAATAATGTCATCTTGAGTATTGCTGATCAAGGTCTGGGAATTCCGCGCAAAGATTTAAAAAGGATCTTTGATCGTTTTTATCGGGTGGATAAAGCGCGTTCCCGCAAGCAAGGCGGCACGGGCTTAGGTCTTTCGATTGCTAAAGAAGTTGTTGAAGCTCAAGGGGGCCATATTTGGGTTAATAGTACCGAAAATCGGGGCTCAACTTTCTATATCCTCTTGCCTTACAATCCTGCAGAAACCGGAGGTGAATGGGATGACGAAACGGCTGAGTAACTATGCTTTGGGAATTGGCTTATCTTTGGCCGTGCTGGTGAGTTTAGTTTTATCGTGGTTGATTTGGACAAATAACGCTAAATATCAACAAGGTTTGACGGCTAACAGTAATGTCCAGTCTTTTGGCCGGCGCCATTTAGCAGCGACGAAGAAAATTAGTGAGGTCTTCGCCCCCACGGAAGTCATTGTGACTGATTCTCAGCAACAGCGTTTAATTTATAATTATCGTTCCAGTGGTAGTGGAGAAATTTTGAAGGTTTTACAAAAAGCCAGAATGGGCCCTTTACACCGAGTTTCTGAGCAAGATCAAAATCGTTATCTAGAACTCTTGCATCGCCACCACACCCTGCAGTTAAGTTATCCGACTACGGTAACTTTGAGTACCTTTTTACAGGCGATTGGTAAACAGAATATTTTACGACCCCAGACTGATCAGAAGTTAAATCGGGTTATTTTGACTTTAAATAAGGATAGTTCGACCCAGGAATTGTATTTTCTTGATGATCATCGGTATACGGTTCATAAATTAAAGGTCCGAAGCTTAGACTATCAGCGTTTGAATCAGCTCTGGCAGCATAATAATTTTACCGCTCCCGTAGAAATAAAAATGATCAACCATAACTTACGCATTAACTATTTAAAGCCAGTTAAACTCCATCCGGTTAGTTATTTGGTGGTTAAAGCCAGTGATAGCACCTACTTGGCCAATCTTTTAAGCTCTTCTTCGGGAACAGAAATTACCACTCATAAGACGGGGAAGGAGAATGTTTATCGCAAAGAAAATAAAATGTTGACCGTGGATCGGGAAACCGGGGTGGTCGTCTTTAATGACTATTCAAAATTCACGCTGGCGACCACTACTAGTGAGATTTTTAATAAGGCCTACCAAAGTTTAAAGCAGATTAGTAATCCTTTGAATAGTCTCTATCTCTTCAATTATGATGCTTCGGAACACCGTTTGAGTTTCCGTGATTATGTTGAAGGTTTTCCGATTTTTCACTCCAATAAAGCCGGGAGTACTGAGGTGAGTTTTGCTAATGGCTCGCAAACCTTACGCTTTTCTAATCGGGTCTTGCAAGCTCCCGTTCCTGCTGAACAAAAAACGATTGAATTGCCAGCGACGACAACAGTTTTACAACAATTGCAAGCGGTTGGTTATAGTAGCTCTCAGATTCAAAATTTGACGCTCGGATATAGTTGGAATAATGATTTAGAAAATAAAGATGTTGTTGATTTAATGCCTAGTTATTATGTCAAAATTAACGATCAATGGAAATCTTACCAAGATTGGTTGAAGTAAAGGGGGTGCCTTAAACTGTGGATTTTAAACGGATTGAAATAATTTTCCTCTGCGTTTTTGTGGCTTTGGATATCTTTTTGTTTTTTTCTTACAATCAAAGCCGCAATGCGGTGGTGATGACCAATAATTCTAGTCCGACGACCTTAGCTAAGGAAATGAGCCAGGATAATATTGTTTTGGATCAAACCCCTAGTGATCGGCCATCTCAAGGTTATTATTTGGCCAGTAAGGATAGTAATATCTTACAGAACCATCCGGACTTAAAAAATCAAGCAGTAACTTATGATGGTAATAAAAGACAATTGCATAGTGTCTTAGATGTGCCGTGGACGGTTAATCGAACTGCTCCCCAAAAGACTTTGAATCGTCTGAAAAATAAAGATCAAAATATCTTGTATGGCAATCAATATCAATATGCCCCCCATCTCTCAGATCAACATAATTTGGTCTATGTTCAAAAGCAAGGTTCAGGGCAATTTTATTCTCGTGAAGGCCAATTAATTTTTCAAATTGTAGGTCGAAAAGTGGTTGGTTATCAACAAACATACATTAATGGAGTAACTTTTCTGCGAGAAAAACAAAATACAATCAGTGAAAGACGGGCGATTGAGATTTTGTATACCAACAATGAAATCCCTAGTGGTGCCCGGATTCGCTGGATTGATTTGGCCTATAAACGTTTATTACGGGTTCGGGAAAGTACAGTTTATATCCCGGTTTGGTATGTAGGTTTTGTCAATAAAAATAGTAAAGTTCCCGAAATTCGCCGGATTAATGCTTTTAACGGAACAATTATTAAAGATACAAGTAATTAGGAGATGGCATAGTGGCTGCAGATAGTTTTCAAGTTAGTATTTTAGCCAGCAGCAGTCAAGGCAATTCACTACTGGTCAAGACGCCACACGAGCAGATTTTGGTCGACGCCGGCTTATCGGGAAAAAAGATTCAAACTTTGTTGCAAAGTGTGGGCAGTGACATGCGGCAGATTGCGGCAATTTTGGTGACCCATGAACACAGCGATCATATTCGCGGCGTGGGTGTTCTTGCGCGGCGTTATGGAGTCCCGATTTATGCCAATCAGAAAACTTGGCAAGCGATGGCCCCCAAAATTGGGAAGGTTCCTTTGGAACAGCAGCATATTTTTGCCCCAGAAAGCTGTCTTAGTTTGGGGGATTTGGAGATTGAAAGTTTTCGAGTTTCCCATGATGCTGCCGATCCACAATTTTACAATTTACATTATGACAATAAATCTTTTATCGATTTGACCGATACGGGTTACGTCTCTGATCGCGTGAAATATCAGATTCAAAATGCCGACGGAATTTTATTGGAATGTAATCACGATGTTGAAATGCTCCGGCAGGGGAATTATCCTTGGTCCTTGCAGCAGCGAATCTTGGGAGATGAAGGTCATCTTTCTAATTTGGATAGCGCCCGCACCTTGAGTGAGGTGATCGGTAATGCGACCAAACAGGTTTATTTGGGTCACCGTAGTCCCCATAATAATGAACGAAACTTGGCGCATCAGACCGTGGCTCATTTTTTGGAAGACCGAGATTACGCGGTAGATCATGATTTTCGGCTTTGGGATACGGCTGCTTTACAAGCCACGCCTTTAATAAGCTTATAAATAAAAAATCCATGATTTTTTGGTTCAAAATGATTAAAATAGAAGTTAATTAGGAGGTAGATCATCTTGAAACAATCCAGTAAAGAGTTATGGAAAATTGCTTTAGTAGCTGTGGTTGCGGCTTTAATCGGAACCGGAATCGGTTATTGGGGCTTTAGCCAGTTTGGGGCAACTAATGCCAATACTACTAGTAACGGGACTACGCAAACTAGTAATATGACGGTAAAGTCCAACAACCAAACTACCAATGCCTTTAACAAAGTTAAGGGTTCCGTGGTATCCGTGATTAACTATCAAAAGGTCCAGCAAGACGATAGTCTCAGTTCCTTGTTTGGTAGTCTTTACGGCAATGGCAATAGTAACGGTAATGGAAGCCAAAACGGGTCCAATTCTTCGAAAGATAAATTGAAAGAATCGAGTGAAGGTTCCGGAGTTATCTATAAGAAGCAAGGAAACTTGGCCTATTTAGCAACTAATAATCATGTGGTTTCCGGATCACAGAAACTAGAAGTTATTTTAAGTGATGGAACGAAAGTTAAAGCTAAAAAAGTGGGAACTGATAAAGTCACGGATTTAGCTGTCCTTTCGATTGATGGCAGCAAGGTGAAGTCAACAGCTAGTTTTGGTAACTCAGATGCTGTTCAACCGGGAGAATCAGTTTTGGCGATCGGTTCTCCTCTGGGAAGCCAGTATGCAACTTCCGTAACTTCCGGGATTATTTCAGCGAAGAATCGGACCATTGATACCACTGATGAGAAGACCGGTCAAGCTACGGGCCAAGCCACCGTTTTGCAGACCGATACGGCCATCAACCCCGGAAATTCTGGCGGACCTTTAATTAATCTCGCCGGCCAAGTTGTGGGAATTAATTCCATGAAATTAGCTTCGAGTACTGATGGAACTTCCGTTGAAGGGATGGGTTTTGCGATCCCAAGTAACGAAGTTGTCAAAATTATTAATCAATTAGTGGAAAAAGGGAAAGTGGAACGGCCCCAATTAGGGATCAAAGTCATCGACTTAGACCAAGTTCAACAAAGCCAACAAAGCTCGATTTTGAAACTCCCAAGTGATGTGACTGAAGGGGTAATTGTTGGTTCTGTGAATAAGAACTCTGTCGCCGAAAAAGCTGGTTTGAAGAAGTATGACGTAATTTCGGCTCTTGACGGCAAGAAGGTCAAGAATATTGCTGAATTGCACACGAAACTCTATAGTCATGCCCTGGGCGATACTGTGAAGTTACAATTCTATCGCGAAGGTAAACAACAAACAGTTGAATTAAAATTAGCCCGAGCTAATTAAGCTCAGCCGAGGTAATTACAGCCATAATTAAGAGAGAAGCAGATGAAAAGTTCCTTTTTCATTTGCTTCTTTTGAGTCAAAAGTTGATTTCGGGGAGTGTCCGGAAGTGGTTAACTAAAAACTGGACTTTATTTTTAGAAGACGCAACTAATGATCGGAATTAAATTTCGCCTAATTTGAGAAATAGGGGATAATTAGATTTAAAAATTATCCACATGCTGTTGATAAAGCAGGGGATAAGCTCAAAATTAAACTTTAGAGAATTTTAAAAGTTATCCACAACTGGTTGTATAAACTGGGGATAACTGATTATAAAAAACCAGTAAACCCGATAAGGATAGGGTCGGATTGGATTTCCGAATATTATTTAAGCAGTGGATAACTAAGGAGAAAAAGATGAAGGTTAAAATTATCGCCGTCGGGAAAGTCAAAAAGAAATTCTTTAGCCAAGGGATTGCCGAGTACGCCCAGCGTTTGCGTCCCTTTTGTGACTTTCAGATTATTGAGGTTAAAGACGAACAGGCTCCGGAAAGTTTGAGTCCTAAGGAAATGGCCCAGGTCAAAGAAATTGAAGGCGAACGGATTTTGCGTCAAGTGAAGGCCGATGACTATATCTTGGCCTTAGAAATTAGTGGCCAAGAATGGACTTCGGAACACTTAGCCCAACAATTACAAGAATTGTCAACCTATGGCCATAGTCAATTTACCTTTATTATTGGGGGTTCTTTGGGGCTCAGTCCAGCAGTTTTGAAACGGGCCCAACGGCAATTGTCTTTTGGCCGCTTTACCTTGCCCCATCAGCTAATGCGCCTGGTTTTGACTGAGCAAATTTATCGTAGTTTTATGATTAATGCGGGGCGGCCCTATCATAAATAAGTTATTCCTTGTAATGCTTCTGTAATAAAGGCCAAAATTTATAATTTTCCTGAAATATTGTTGTAATGTTCATCTGATACTATATTCCCTGTTGAAAGATATAAGTTTTCAACCTCACAAATTCGATTGAACATTTTAAAGGAGATTATTATTTTGAAAATCAAACAAGTAGCATTCGCAACTATTTTAGGATTAATTTCATTTTTAGGAGCTACCAAGGTAGCTAACGCTGACAGCATCTACACCGTTAAGTCCGGAGATACTCTTTCCGAAATCTTGATGCAAACTCAAAACGACTTAAGCAAGTTAAACCAAGTCGCAACTGATAACAATATTCAAAACGTGGATTTAATTTTCCCCGGCCAAAAGTTAATCTTTAAAGATAACGGCCAAGTAAGTGTCGCTACCAAGACGCAAGTTCAAAAGACCCCAGAAGTTGCAACTGTTCAACAAGCTGTTGCCCAAGAAGATCAACAACCAGCAGCAAGCCAAGCAAAGCAAGAAGCTCCAGTTCAACAACAAGCTGCTCCAGCTACTCAAACACCAGCTCCAGTTCAACAACAAGCTGCTCCAGCAGTTACCGTTTCTGGTGATGAAGATTCCGCTCGCGAATGGATTGCCGGTCGTGAATCCGGTGGTAACTATGGCGCTGCTAACGGTAGCTATGTAGGTAAATATCAATTAAGTTCTTCTTACTTGAACGGTGACTACTCCGCTGCTAACCAAGATCGGGTTGCTAACCAATACGTTCAATCCCGTTACGGTTCATGGCAAAATGCTAAGAAGTTCTGGTTACAAAATAACTGGTATTAATCTGCTAGTCTTAAAGAAAATATTATAATAGGAAGAGATCGACTTTAAGAGTCGATCTTTTTTTATATTTGGCTAACTAATGGGCGCAAAATTGAACTAGCAAGCAATAAAATTAATCTAAGCCAAAAAGCAAAATTAGCCTAGATTTGATAAGATAGAGGCTAGGAGTGAAAAGAATGTCAAAATTAAGACACTTTTATTGGATTTTAGGGGCTCTAGTTTTATTGGCGAGTGGCGGGGCTTATTGGCTTCAAGAGCAAGCTTCGCAAACTGTTGCCGTGGTAGAAGAGGCTCAAGTTCAACACCGGCAAACGGTGCACAGTGAATATGAAAATCATGATCAACAGGTGAAGCAAAAGTTACAATTACGTTTAATTCACAAAGTTCCTGTCGGGCAGAGCCGGCATTTAACTTTGACTAATGTTTATTACGAATCGCAAGCGACCAGTAATCGCTATTTTGTCGGCAGTCATTTGCGCTTACATTATAATTCGCAAGCGCAGAATTGGCAGATTTTAGGACCCCAGCGATCGGGAGTTTGGTTGGCTTTTCTGGCTGTAATTATCATTATTTTATTGGGTTGGATGCAGTGGTCCGGGTTGCGGGCTTTAATTAGTGTGGCCTTAAATTTGGCCTGTTTTGTTTTGGCCTTAATGTGGACCACGCATTTACAAAATCAGCAAATTTTGTTGACTGCTAGTATTTTGGCGGGGGTGATGACCATTCTGACTTTGGGTCTGATTTTTGGCTGGTCGCAACAGTTTGCGGTCACTTTAGGGGCGACCTTGGTTAGTACAGGGATTGCCATTGGGATTAGTGTCCTGGTCTTGCAGCTAAGTCATGATCAAGGTATTTATTACGAAACGATGGATTATGGAATCCAACCTTTCAAATTAGTCTTTTTAGCGGAAACAATTTTAGGTGTTTTAGGAGCGGTAATGGATGAAACTGGGGATATTACGGCTTCCATGCAGCAATTACTGCAAGAAAAAGCGACTATCACTCGGCCAGCTTTGTTTCGTTCCGGCTTAAATGTTGGTCGGGAGATCCTAGGTCCCTTAATTAATATCTTATTTTATATTTTCTTAGCTGAATTAATTCCCTTGGTCGTCCTTTATTTGCGCAATGGCAATACTTTAGCCTTTTCTTTGTCGCGGACAATGACTTTGGGTTACACCCAAACCGTTGTGAGCGCAATTGCCTTAGTCTTAGCGGTTCCTTTAACGGCCGGCTTGGCGGCACTTTGGTTGCGAGGTTCAAAAAAATGCTGATCTTAACGTTGATTCTCTTAGTTTTACTAATTTTAGTTTGTGGCCGCCAAGGTTGGATCATTTTCCTGAGCTTAGCGGGAAGTTTTCTAGTTTTATTAGTAGTGATGATGTTAATTGCGGATCAGTTTCCCGCTCTGATTGTCGGAGTTTTGGCGGCCATTGCTTTGGTTTATTTGGCAATTTATCCCAATACCCAAAATCCCGCCACCCGCAAGACCGCAATCTGGGGTACTTTGATCGTCCTGGCCGGCTTATTAGTTTTAGCAGAAATCTTAATTAACCTCGCCTTTGGGCATGGTTTTGCCCTGGAGGATACGGATGAAATTGAACAATTTGTTTTAGCCGTCGGAGTATCATTTCCTCAAATTCAAGTCGTCGTGACCTTGTTTAGTAGTTTAGGGGCAGTAGCGGAAGCCAGTATTGCTGTCAGTTCGGGAATTTGGGAAATTGTTGACCAACAACCGCAAATTTCTCCGGCTAGATTATGGCGCGCCGGTTTAGCGATTGGTTTTAAAAATATTTCAACGGCCATTAATACGCTTTTATTTGGCTTCTTTGGTAGTTATCTGACTTTAGGTCTCTGGTTTTTGCAACTTCATTATTCAGTTGCCGAAATTTTCAACAATACGATTTTGGCTACCGCGGTTGTAGAATTACTCTTAGCTGTCTTGGGGATAATTGCGACGATTTTCTTGACTAATTATTTAGTCCGTTGGCAACGACGGTAAGAGAAAATGAGTTTTGAATTGTTAGATCTAAGTAGTTTTTGAAATATTATAGTTCACATTGGAACTAATTTTTAATAACTTGTCTTAAGTTGTTAGCTTGATTTAATTCTTAATAGAGGATTAAATAAAAAATGAAGGGGGAATTCAGATTGAAGACAATTAATAGTTTTAAAATCTTAAATGAAAGTAAGCTTCAGCAAGTAAGCGGGGGCCGGAGAAGAAAAAATGTAATTTGGGACTTTACTAATAGATTTATTTCATTTTTTATGGCGCAAAAGTAACCAGAATTTTATTAATCGTATGGGTGCTAGAAAAATAATTACTATTTCTCCAGATGAGATGAATATTATATGAAGCAGTTCCGCAAAAATTAACCCGGCATTTGCATATTCGTTGTCGGTCATAGATTTCAAAAAAATTGGATCTAGTAGCATAAGTAGGATGTTACTAATTATTAAGACTAGATAGGAGATTAGCAGTAAAGCTAATCTTTTTTTGTTGGCATAGATTTTCCAATATGGATAGATCATGATAATTATTGTTATACAAGTCAGCAGCCCCAGCATAATTAAAATAGAATGAAAAAAACCGTACATTTGAAAATAAGCTAAAATCAGAAAAATAAAGGTTGATCCATAAGTGTAGTTGTATATTTTGATACTTTTAGAGGATGGATGATTATTTACGGTATAAGGTCCAAGGATATCTTGATCATCCCTGATAATGGTATCTATGGGGACCTGATATAGGTCACTAAGTCTAGCTAGAGTCGTAATTTCCGGAATACTGCGGCCGTTTTCCCAACCGGAAACAGTTTTGCGCGAAACCATGAGTTTTTCGGCTACTTCGGCTTGAGTCATATTTTTATCTAGGCGATACTGTTTTAATTTATTTGCAATGTTCAAATTAATCACCACACCTTTAGGTATATTTAATATTATTATAAAACAAAAGAAAGCCTTATCATAATTAAATTAGTGATTAATAGATTAATAATTGAGTGTTTAAATAATTATGTATAATTGAAAATTTTAATTGACTAGGAAAGGGCGTACATTCCCAGTATGATTAAAAATGACCGCACTTAATCAATGAGATTCCCTACGAATAAACTTAATATAGATATCATTTCAGTTCTAGCTTAGAAGCAAGATTTAAAAGAATTTTTTCGTTCCCATCAGGAACCAGTTATGAATTAATTCCTCCAAACAGAACTAGCTGCCTATCTTGGTTGCAAGACCTATGATCGGACTGGTTTTAATTCTGATAATGGTCATTATGAACGAACTTTTGATGCTGATTATAAAAACGTTAACCTGTTCATTATTTGAGATAGTAATTGAGTTTTCTTACCCCAGGTATTCGATCCTCATACTAGGAGTAGTGATTCTTTGGAGACCACAGTTTTACATCTTTATCAAAATGGTATGACTACAGCCCAATTAATTGAAAAGATATAGGAGATAGCTTATTCGTCAACCACGATTTCTAATATTACTCAAGCTGTTCAAACGCAAGTAGCTGAGTTTTATCAAAGAAAGTCGCCTTTTGACTCATACCTTGAAAAGTTTGATTACTTTGGAGTAATTCTATTAATTTAGAATTTGATACTGAGAACGTTGGTCAGAATGAACAGCAGTTAAAAATGTAACCAACTGTGTTAGTCCTTAGGATCGACAGAATCTAAATATTTATTTTTAAACTATTTGTTAAGCTTCAACTAAAATATCGTAAGATAAATCTATTCAATATTGGAGTCATAAATATCCATGGATCAACCGATTAAGGCAAATAGTAATCTATTTATTATGATTTTTCACAAGCTTATTGATATATCTATCTTATTTATTAAGAGGTTAATTCTTGATAATATGGTTATTAAAAAATATTATTTAACTTTAGTTATCGAATTTTAACTGTAATTTACTTATTAGAGCTGTTTATATTGGTCTTACTTGGTAAGTTTTTAATGTCTTTACTGAATAGCTTGTGTTAAACAAATAACTATTTTAAATTACAGTCAAGCAATGAGTTTTTATAATAGTTTGTAATGATAAGTTTAGCAAATGGAAAAAGAAGGGGGAAAGTAATTTAGAAAATTATGAGTGACTCATTGTTTGTATAAATTCGTCTGATAGTGAGTGTTTATTTAGCAGTGATAAATACATTTTAGATTTGTTTAAGGAGATATTCTTATGAGTAGTTTAGAACAAATTTCAAAATTAAATAACGAAGTTTCTGAGCAGACATTAGCTTCTGTGAGTGGTGGAAGAGGATATAGTAACAAATGGTGGTATAAATTTCTAAATGGAATGGGACAGGTAGCTGAAGCTGGATCTGGATTATGGCATATTAGATACTAATTTTTATCTGAGTGGTAAAGTTTAAAAGCAGGTCGTGTGTGGGAGATACTTAATCATAGTGTCTCCCATGTTTTTTAAATAATATTGGTGATCGTATGATTAAGCTACTAATAGGTATATTTTTAATGCTTTTAGCTATATTTCAGATAATTAATTCAATTAAGTATTTTAGATTTATTAAAAATGATGCCACTAAGGCCACTTCACAATTTTCGCTTTATGCAGTTTACGCTGGTTTTGTTTTTGGGGTAACCTTATTTTTATTAGGTACAATCACAGTTTTTTGAAAATATAGTTGTATAAGTAATTTGAAAGAATTAGAAAGAAGATGTTTTATACATGAAATATAGAGATCCTAATGATTTTTCTGATTCAAATTTTAAAACAATAAATATTCAAACTAACGACCGCGCTCCTATAATTATCGGTTTAATAATGGTTAAAAATCAGGAAGTAAAGATCGTAAAAACCATCAAATTAATAAAAAATATTTGTGATAAAATAATAGTGGTAGATACAGGATCTACTGATAATACTGTGAAAAATATTCAAAATGAATTTCCTGATGTAATAATAAGAAAAATCAAATGGATAGAAAACTATTCTCTTATGCGTAATAAATGTTTGTCTTTTATCAGGAAAGGAGACTGGGTATTTTGTGTTGACTCTGATGAATATTTAGATTCAAATTTAAGCTATGAAGTTTTACATCAATTTGTGTATAATATTGACTCCAAATACCCCGGATATGATATAGCGTGTACCGTTAAACAAAATCTTAGCAGTTTGGGATCATTTGTTAGATCTAAAAGAATATTTAAGAAGACAGATACCATTTATTATTTTGGATATGTTCATGAAGAATTAAGAAGTAAAAATGCTAAACAAAATCTTAAAATAGATACTGATATTGTTTTTAATAATACAGGTACTAGTGTTGAAGATATCAATAAATTTAGTAAAGCAGAAAGATATTCAAAGCTACTTCTTAAAAATATCGAATTAGAACCTAATAATCCAAGATGGATTTCTTTAGTGACTCCAGACTATATTGAATTAGGACTTATTTCTAATAGTAAATATCAAGAACAACTGGAAAAAAACATTTTTAAAAATATTAATAATAAAGTTTTTCTTAAAGAAAATATCCGATCTGGACCATACTTGAAATATTTATTAGAGCAGTTTTGTTTATTGATGATTAGCAAGCAAAATTGGAAAATAGTCAAAGAATGTGCTGATTTTGCTGATAGTATTTTTCCCTATGATGTAAATTTTGTTATGTATAATTTGAGCACATTTTTTTCTTACGTTGAGAGTACTAGTCAATTGTATTTAAATGAAATCATTAGTAGATATTCAAATGTAAACGAGACAGAAGTTGATGAGGAGTCTCAAGGTTCTGAGGAGGCTTTAAGTGCATTACTTGTTAGGCTCTTTATACTAACTCATAATTATGATAAAGCACGTGAGATATATCTTAATATAAAAGATCCGATGATTAAGGATGCTTTGATTTTGGATAGTAAGATACTGGAATAAATGTTCAATTGTTATTTAATTTTTAGTCACTTTAGTTGTAGGATAGTTAAAATATGACTCGGATATAAGACATTATATTTAGAGATTTATGATAGTTAGTTATGACTTTAGGTGATCTATTTTAGATTCTTGATTATCTTCTACTTTGATCATAACGGTATTTGTTTAGTTTCAAACACGTGAGGAATATAAACACTTGTGTAATTATTAATGGTGATTATAGTATGTGGAAAAATAATAATTTTAAATTATTTTTCCACATTTTTTGTTAATACGATCGAATAAACCACAAGTTTTACTTGTGGGGGACAAAACAGCTTTAGCATGAAAAACTTCCTTTCGAGATAATAGTTTTTGGCTATCAACCATAACTAAATCGAAAGGAAGTTTTTTTGGTCTTGAAACAAGACGCTAATAGCTTAGCATACACTAGATGGAATTGTAAGTATCATCTAGTTTTTATACCCAAGTATCGACGTAAGGTGATTTATGGTGAATTAAGAATCGACATTGGCCGTATTTTAAGAAGGCTCTGTGAGCTGAAAGAAGTAGAGATTATCGAAGCCCATGCGATGCCAGATCACATTCATATGTTGGTTCGAATTCCTCCCAAAACTGAGTGTTTCCCAGTTTGTGGGCAATTTAAAAGGACGTAGTGCCGTAATCATTCACGAGCGGCACGCTAACTTAAAATATAATTATGGAAATCGAAGCTTTTGGGCGCGCGGGTACTATGTCAGTACCGTGGGATTAAATTAGAAAATTATTCAAAAATATATTTGGGAACGGGAAGCCGAAGATCGTGTCCAAGATAGTATCAGTAAGAGAGAGTATCTAGATCCCTTTAAGAAATAGTAGAGAGTAAATAAGAATAGTTAGCGGTTGATAGTGTTTTGTTGGGCCCCTTAAAGGGGCTTTTTGTGCCAGGTGGAGCCCTTCTAGAGCAGCTATGCTGGTGGATACTTACTATCATGAATCGTAGCATAACCAAGAAATTGGAATAGCATATGAGTATATTAGAAGATTGGTCTGAGTAGTATGTTTTTTAGATAGAAAAGCCGTAGAAAATTACAGTATGTAACAAATAATTAAAGTAAATAGCAATTAAAAATTATCATATAGAGGCCAAGATATAAGTGGTTAACTAAAGCCTATCTAAATTAATTTATATAATACGAGGAAGAGTTAGGAATGTCTTAAATAACAAGCTTGTATTTAGGTAATTCTTTGGATAGATTAATAACAGTTATTATTATCTAAATTTATATTTTGTAGTCTAGATGGGTAAAAATCTTTTACATTTCCCAGGAATTTTTGTCTTAATTTTTTAGGTGGGAGATAAACTATGAATCTTAAAAAAATTTATGTAGCACAAGTTGATGAAGAAGATTGTGGGGTAGCTTCTTTGGCCATGATTTTGAAAAATTATGGTTCACAGTTTTCACTAGCCAAATTACGTAATTTTACGAAAACAAACAATGAAGGGACAACGGCTCTGGGACTCAAAAAAGCGGCGGAGCATTTTGATCTTGAAGTTCGGGCAATTCAAGCTGATATGACTTTATTTGATTTACAGGATATTCCATACCCTTTTATTGCTCATGTGATTAAAGAAGGAGGATTACTTCATTATTATGTAGTACTTCAAGCTACTGGAAAAAATATTTTGATAGCTGATCCTAATCCTGATATCCAGATTACTAAGATGCCACGCAAACAATTTGCTCAAGAGTGGAGTGGAGTAGCTCTCTTTTTTGCACCAACTTCTACTTATAAGCCAGTTAAAGATAAAAAATCAGATTCATTGTTTCAATTTTTGCCAGTTATTTTGAAACAAAAGCAACTTTTAATTAATATTATTTTAGCGGCTCTTTTGGTTACCCTAATCAGTATTCTGGGTTCCTATTTCCTTCAAAGTATTATTGATACTTATATTCCTAATAACACGATGCATACTTTATCTCTAATTGCGATAGGATTAATTGTTGCTTACATTTTTCAGGCGTTATTTTCTTATGCTGAAAATTTCTTGTTGGCGATTTTAGGTCAAAGACTTTCGATTGATATCATTTTGGGATATATTCGTCATATCTTTGAATTGCCAATGTCTTTTTTTACTACTCGTAAAACGGGAGATATTATTTCGCGATTTAATGATGCTAACAAAATTATTGATGCTTTAGCTAGTTCTATTATTTCGGTTGGCTTAGATTTAACGATAGTAGTTATTATGGCGATCGTCTTAACGCTGCAAAATGGTATTCTATTTTTGATTACTTTAGTAGCTTTGCCAATTTATAGTATTATTATTTGGATCTTTAATAAACCCTTTGAAACTTTGAATCGAAAGCAGATGGAAAGTGGTGCGATACTAGATTCATCAATTATTGAAGATCTACATGGAATTGAAACTATTAAGGCTCTTTCAAGCGAACAACAAAGCTATCAAAAGGTAGATCAAGAATTTGTTGATTTATTAAGGAAAAATTTAAAATACACAAAAATAGACCAATTGCAGCAGGCCTTAAAATTGTTTGTTCAGCTTGGACTCGGGGTAGTTGTCTTATGGATTGGGTCAAATTTGGTAGTTCGTAATGTTTTAACTATAGGACAATTGATGACTTTTAATGCGTTATTAACATATTTTACAAATCCCCTCCAAAATATCATCAATCTCCAGCCCAAGTTACAAAGTGCTAAGGTGGCTAATAATAGATTAAGCGAAATATATTTTATTGATTCAGAATTTAAGCAACAAAGACCAATTAAAAATATTGAATCTCTCCAAGGACCAATAGTTTTGGAACATATCCATTATAAATATGGTTATGGTGAAGATGTCCTTAACGATATTAATCTAACTATTCAGCCGCAATCTAAATTGACAATTGTAGGAATGAGCGGCTCGGGAAAATCGACTTTAGTTAAACTCTTGGTTAGTTTTTTTGATCCATCTGCCGGAAGAGTCCTGATTAACAAAAATAATTTGATCGAAATTGATAAAGAAACACTGCGAAGTCAAATTATTTATGTTCCACAGACTCCTTATGTTTTTTCTGGAACTATTTTAGAAAATCTAAAATTAGGAAATCGTAAGGATGTAACCTTTGAAGATATCCGTCAGGCCTGTGCAATTGCACAAATTCAAACTGATATTGAAAAAATGTCTCTTCAATATGAAACACCCTTGGATGAGAATGGAGATATTTTATCTGGTGGTCAAAAACAAAGAATTACTATTGCTCGAGCATTGCTATCTCCGGCTCAAGTTCTTATTTTAGATGAATCTACTAGTGGATTAGATGCGATCACAGAGGCGCATCTGATAGATGAACTATTAGATCTGAATAAAACGATCATTTTCATTGCTCATCGCTTAGCTATTGCTCAGAAGACTAACAATATTGTTGTTTTGAAGCATGGTAAATTGATAGAACAAGGTACACATCAAGAATTGGTTCATCTAAGAGGGGAATATTATCAACTTTTACATGCCACGGGGGATGATAATAATGGATAAATCGATTTTAGAGAGTAGCGAATTTTATGATAAACGTTTTAGTAATTTTTCAACAATGATTATTATTCCCGTGACGTTATTAGTAATACTAGTAGTAATTTTTTCGTTATTCTGCCAACGTGAAATTACAATTCAGTCTGGAGGGCAAGTTGATTCAGGGAAAGCGGTTCCAATTATTCAATCTACAAGTAATAATAAAATTATCCATAATTATCTTAAAGAGGGTCATTTAGTTCATAAAGGAAAGCCGCTAGTTACCTATCAATCCGATTCAATTAATCGTCAACTAGATTTATTACGACGACAAAATGATTTAATGCAACAACAGATTAGTGCTCTTGAGACCTTGAAGACTAGTATTCAACAAAATCGAAATCTTTTTTTTGGAAATGATAAGTTTGGTTATGAGGATCTTTATAACAGTTATAGCAATCAACGCCAAGTATATCTTTTGGAAAATAGTAATTTAAAACAAAAATCTAGTCAGGAGAATAGTAAAAAAAGCCAAATTACTAATAATATTAATTCTAGTTTGCAAATAAATCAAAGTCAATTGAACTCTTATATAGATGTTATTAGTGCTATTAAATCTGGAATACGTCCTCGAAATTCTAAGTATAGTTATATTTATCAAGATTATGAAAAGCAAAATAGGGACCTTTCAGAGGCAGAAAGAAGTGCCAATAAAGAAGAATATTTAAATAACTTGCAGCAGCATGTGGATCAATTAAGAAATACTATTCAAAGTTCTACACAACAAAAGATAGAATTGGAAAATTTTGATTCTAATCAATATAATATTGCCTCAAATAATCAAAAAATTTTAAGCTTGCAAAATGAACAACTAAAGTCCTGTTCAGAATCGAAAGTTGAATTGGAACAGAAAAAAGATGAAAATAATTTAAAAATAAAAAGTGTGCAAAGCTCTACTAAGGATCTGGAGGTTAAAGCACCAATTTCTGGTATGATTCATATTCTTAATCCTGATGAACATTCTAAATTAATAGGAATGGGGAATCCAATCGCTCAGGTTTATCCAGTATTGGGGAGAAATAAATTTGTTAAAATTAAGTCTTATGTTGAACCTCGAGATATTTCAACAATTAAAAAGGGACAGAAATTAAGATTAAAAATTATCCGAAATGTTTCCACTCCTATTATATTAGAGGGAAAAATTGAAACAATTAGTGTGGCACCAGTAACAATTAATAAAAGTAATTTTTATGTTGTAGAGGCCTTAGCCAGAATCCCCACTAAGCAAAGTAATAATTTACACTATGGAATGGTTGGCCAGGGTTCCATTATTACGGGGAAAGAATCATTTTTTGCTTATTATAAAAATTATTTTTTAGGACAATCTGATCAGAATAATTGAGTTTTAAAACTTTTGTATTGACTATTAAGTCTATAATTATTTTTTTAGAAGTAAGATTGAAGAGGTTCTCAATGACATTAAAGAGGAGAAATTACCTGTCTCGAATATCATCCAAAGAGAAATCAAGGTCAAATTATTTCCAGTTAAGGTTTGTTTCACTAGCAAGACCGTCCTACAACCATTTCAGACTAACTCTTACTATTGGAGGGAAAAACAATGTTTAATCTATTATTAGGAATTTTCGCGATTATTTTGGGGATTCTGGAATTTATTAATACTCAACGCTACTTTCGAGTTTTGAAACAGCAACAGACATCTTCTAGCTCGCACTTTTCTTTGGCGACCCTCTATTTCGGCTACTTTTTTGCCGTAGTTATGGTCATCATGGGAATTATCAGCTTCTTTAAAATCTAACTCGGGGAAATACTCTGTTTTTGCGTCAACTAATAAATTATGATATAGTGCGCATCAATTAATGTTTTTTTGATCTGAGGTGGGATTGATGCTCGAACAGTTGCGACGTAATCAGAGAATTTATTACGGGGCCTTGGCTTTAGTCACCGTGGCTTTATCTTTACCTCATGCGATTTTAACAGTCCTCTTATTGGATAAGGGGCTGACTTTAGCACAATTATGCTCATTGAAGCCAGTTTCAGTGGCTTGGTTTTGCTGTGTGAATTTCCCAACGGCGTTTGGGCTGATTTATATTTTAAGAAAATAATTTATTTATTGGCCAATGCCTTGTTGTTGGAAATGTTTCTCCTAATCTGTTGGGGACATTTTTTTCCGGTTCTAGTCTTGGCCTGGATTTTATATGGGATTTCTTCAGTTTTGTGGAGTGGAACGATTGATGCCCAGATAATTAATGATCTCAAGTATTTGGGAGAAGGCGCCCAAGTTGATCCCTTTGTCAAAAATGATCAGCGAATCTATTTTAGAGCTTTGATTTTAGGTAGTTTATTGGGGGGCAACTTGTATTTTGTCATCGGTGGCCAGATTTATATTTTAGCCTTTGGGGTGACCTTAATTGCTAGTGGACTAGTAATTTGGCAATATCATGGTTTACAAACTTGGCTGCCTGCTGAAAGTTCGCCCAAAATGACTCGTAAAATTCACCAGCATCTGCAGACTAGTTTGCAGGAGTTACGAACACAACCGCGACTAGGTATGATTGTCCTCTTAAATGTCGTCATGCAAATCTTTTTCCAGACCCATTATCAGTTATGGCAGGCTTTCTTATTGGAGTCAAAATTTCCCAAAGCAATTTTTAGTCTAATTTACTTATTATTTCAAGCTATCTCGATTTTGGCTTGTAGTGTGCCCCTGACTCGACTGCCTTCCCGTCGCAGTTGGGCTTTGATCTTTGCGGGAAGTTGTCTCTTAGCCTTAGTCTTTTGGGGACGGCAGCGTTGGTTAATGGCTCTAATCTACTTAGCCTTTGTTTTTGCCTACAGCTTGCTGGATTATCCTTGTAAAACTTACTTTGCACAAATTATTTCGCCGACGAGAATTAGTGCTTTGACTTCCTTCAACTCACCTTGAGTCGTTGCGCCTCGCTCTTAGTCTTATTAGGGACAAGTGCTTTGGTTGCCAGTGTCCCAGTATATTTAGTTCTAATAATTAACTTCATGCTTGTTTCAGGCCTCTTGAGTCTTTGTTTTTACCTTGGTCGCCATGATTAGACAAGGGTTCCCTTTGCCAAGTGAAAATTTTAGTAAAAAAGAAAACTGACCCTTACTGGAGAGTCAGTTTATTTGTTCTGGGGAGTTTTTAAGCAGTGGGAGTGCCCAATTCTGTTAAATCTAAAATGCGATCGAAAAGTCTTTGATCAGCAGGGCTAATTTGGTGAGCAACTTCAATCACTGTTCCTGGAAAATCTCGTAAGAAGATTTGATGAATTTGTTGAGCTAAGTGGGGGTCTAAAGCGGAAGTTGCTTCGTCGGCCAAGAGTAAAGGTCGTTGAGCCACTAAAGCGCGCGCGATTTCCAAGCGTTGATTTTGTCCTCCCGAAAGATTTTGGCCGTGGGGACCGACTTGATAATTCCAACCTTTAGTAGCAACTAAATCACTTAAGCCAGCTTGAGTAGCGGCTTGTGTTAATTGTTCCAAACTTAAGGGACGTCCGAGAGTAATGTTGTAGCGCAAAGTATCGTCTAAAATAAAAGGTTCCTGTTGGATGACGGCACAGTATTGATGGGCTTGCTCCCAATTACCCGTACAATCAAGACCGTTAATTAAGTATTTGCCGGCAGTAAGCCGATAATTTCCGGTCAAAACCTGGAGGAGGGTCGATTTTCCCCAACCAGAGGGAGCTTTGAGCAACACTTTTTCACCGGCTTTCACCCTTAAGTTGAGCCCTCGAAAAATAGTTTGTTCCCCTAAGACGACGGTAGCGTCTTGGAGTTCAAGCTGCTGAAAAGTTGGTCCGGGAGTTAATTTTGCTGGGGGAAAAGTTGACCTGTTGGCGAGACTAGCTTGTAATTGTTGCCAGATGGGACTGGTGGTGTGGCGATCATTAAGGGCACTGAAAATATTGACGATCGGATTAATGAAATTGTTGGCTAATTGGGTAATCATCATGAAAGTTCCCAAGGAAATCTGTCCATGAACGACGAAGTAAATTCCAAATGCAAAGGGGATGATTAGACTACAGATATAGGCTCCGGTGGTGGTTACCTCCGTGGCAGTAGCTTGCAGCCAGTTGGTCTGCTGTAAAGCGGTTTCCATTTTTTGAGCAGCTTGCGCGAAACGTTTTTGGAAGGTGGCTCCGACCTGATAGAGCTGGGCTAAGCCAACCCCGGTGACAGTGTCTTGGACGGTTCGAGTATAGTGGCGGTTGGCAATTTGCCAGTGCGCGGCCCGTTGAGCAATGGCTTGTCCAAAGAGCTTTTGAATAGTAGCCGGAGCTAAGGCCGCGACTAGGAAAATCAGAGCTAAGGACCAAGAACTGACCAGAGCAGCAATCAAGGCTTCAATGAATTGGCCAGCGTTAAAGATAATTTTTAGTTCAGCTTGGATGCGGGCAGTTTCGATTTGTTTGAGGTCATTAGTTAAAAAAGAAGTGTCCAGATTATTCTGCTCCGGGCGTGTTTGGAGAAGGGCAGTTGCGGCTTGACTTTTCAAGCGTAAATTAATAGTGGCGACAATTTTGGTCGTGATAAATTGATAAACAATACTGAGGCCGCCAAAAACTAGCAAACCGCCTAAGGCCCCTAGAGTGAGCAATCCTAAGCTCCCGGTGGGAGCTTGGGCGAAATTAATAAATTGCTGAAAGATGTAGGCAACAAAGACCACCTGTAATCCTTTAGCTAGGGCGAGAACTACATAGAGAATGATTTGCCAGATGGGAGCATATTTGAGAGTCATAGGCACTCCTATTGATACTTTAATAAAATATTATACGGTTGTTGGTCGGAGGCTAAAGTAGTAGTCAACTCTTGCCAAGATTTTAAAATTGCCTTGCGGTGGACTTGAGTTAAGGAAACAATTTTTTCTTGAGAAGGATCCATGCGGGCAAAAGCGGCCAAACTACTAGCGACGCCATCAAAAAGACAATCTTGTTGGAAAGTCAGGGCACGAAAGGCCGCGGTTAATTGCGGATCTTGGAGCGTCTTTAGTTGGGCCAAAGCTTGCTGGAGGCCTTTGATAGTTTTAGGGGCATCGTTAGGCGCACAAGCTGATAAAATTTGTAAGTATAATTGCGACCCTCGGTATAAGGGCAGCGGTTGGGCCATATAGAGTTGGGGAACCGTTTGGTGTAATTGCTGCAATAGGGCTGAAGGCCCAGTTTGTAATAAAGAAAAAGTTAAACTAAGCGCTAAAATCATGGCCGGAGGTAAAGGTTGAGTTGTTAGCGGCGTAATGAGTGATAAATGGGCGATTTGCGCTGTTTGGGGATCCCCGAGAATGACTGGTTCAGTTTGCAAAGCCGGGGAGTCCGAACTGGAAGTTGGCGGGACAGTCGCCTGTGTCGGCCATTGGGACCAAACTTTCAGCAAGTCGAGAGGATTTTGGGAACAATCTCCGGCAATCAGAAAAGTTACTTGCTTTGGCGTCAGTTGTTTTTCACAAAAGTCAGTGATATCAGCGGTCTTGATAGTTGCTAAATCCTGAATATTTCCTAAAACTTCATCATGGTAAGGTTGCTGAGCATCGAACATCTTTCCCCTAGCTTGGGTAGCAAACTTTTCCGTTAAGCTAGCTTGATAATGTCGTAATTCTTGTTGAACGACGGCTTTTTCCCGCTCTAATTGCTCAGAAGTAACTTGAAAATGTTGGAATTGTTTCCAATAATTAGGCAAAAAGTCAGCAATGGCCGCTTTTTCACCGAGAATTTGCAGAGCGATAAAGTGAGCTGTCGTACTTCCGGAAATTTTGATCCAATCAGGACGCGGAATCTGGTGGACCAAAAGATGCTCGATGAGATGGGGAAGGCCGTTTTGATATTGAGAATTTAAATGAATTTTACAAGTTACTCCAGCCAAGGGACTTCCCGGGAAGGATCGTTGATAGACCACGAGGCCATTGTCTAAATGGCTTACTGAATGGGAATAATTGACCATAATTTGCTCCGATTTCTAATTGAACCGCACGTCGGACAATTGTCTTGCCGGGTGAAAGGGACGAATTTCTCTTCTTGAAGTTGATTGTAATCAAAACGATACAAGGCATTACCAAATTCTTGTCGTTGCAAAACTTGATCAAGCCAACGTTTGGCAATCCAGGCAGTTTCTAAGAGCATATTGGGCAGGATAATTGGGGTAGTTGGGTGAAAATCACCATTTTGAAAGGCCGTAATTAGTTGTTGGAAGCCGGCGTTGTCGCGACTGCTTAAGAGGCAGTCAATACAAGCGGTTTTTCGAGGATCAACTAATAGTAATTTACCGGAATCCCGGGCGCTAAAGCCATAAAGACTGGGAATTTGTTTTTCAAAGCAAGCACGGTTGATAATTCGCTGAGCAATATAGGGGGGCTCATCGATACAGCAAAAACCCCAATCAGCATTTTCCAGTTCTTTCTTAGCCCCCGCTACGCTGGTGATTCGTTGTTTGGAAACTGTAATTTGGGCTTGGGGCTGGCGCGCCAAGAGAAATTGTCGGACAGCGTCAACTTTGAAATGTCCTAGATCTTGGTCTTGAAATAAAAATTGTCGATTGAGATTTGATTGTTCAATCAGATCGTCATCAACTAGATGAAGGTGTTGAACCCCCAAATTGATTAGTTGGAGGGCCAGCAAACTACCCCCGCCGCCAGCGCCAAAGATGGTAACGTGCATCTTTTGAATTTGCTCTAAAACTTGGTCTCCAGCAAAGCCTTCACTGTAGTAATAAGTCAGATCAGCTTGGAAGCGGCCCGCTTGGGTCATTTCTGAAAAAGGTTCTTCTAAAACTGCTAAAGAGTGTTTTTGTCCCAGTTTGACAATCATCAGACTTAACTGGCGTAAGCTGAGTTCGGGGAACTCTTGCAAGAGACTACGGACGGAATGTTCGCCGTCCATCAGTTGACAGATCGGTAGAAATTTACCCTCCGGATCAGTAATTTCGATCACATCATTATCGTCGGTCCCGATCCGCACAATACCTGTTTGGTATGTATAAACCAATTTATCTCGATGAATCATGGGATAGTAGTCGAGTAGTTTTGCCATTAATCTTAATCTCCATTCTGCAAAAAAGGACCTTTAGTCAGTCAAACTGCCAAGGGTCCTCTTTTGCTAGTCCTTAAATGAAAAACCAATTGATACTATCGTCACTAGTATGACGTACTTCGGCGATTTCAAAATTGGTTTCAGTTGAGTGGGCTGCGGTCCAACTTTCAAATTCAGTCATAAGATCCATTGTCTCGCCTTCCTTCTGTTCTTATTAGAAGTGTTAATTCTTAAGAATTAAGGAAAAGAGACATTCATCTTTTGAATCCTAGATAAATGTCTCTTTGAAATTGATTTAGATAAAGAACCAGTTTGTGCTGTCGTGGTCATCATTGCGAACTTCAGAAACTTCAAAGTCTTCTGCTCCAGAATTTACGGCAACAAATTCGTTAATTTTATCAGATGAATTCATTAAAGATGCCTCCCCTCAATTTTTAAATAAATAATTTCCTGATCAGGAATTATCCTACAGACATTAGTTTAGCATATATAATTCTTGTGTCAATGGTTAATCACGTTAAAAGCTAAAAAATAGCTATTATATATTTTTATGTGGCTATTAATTTATCATTTGAAATATCGCTTTAAAGAACAAATACGCTTGGCAAAGTGGGGAAACTCTAAGGCTGTTAGAATTCCTAGTCAAATTATTAAGCAGTTAGAGGATAACCAAGATATGACAGTAGCAATTAAAGATGGATCAATTACTTTAACGCCCATAAAAAAGTGTCCAACTAATATTCACGAACTGTTTAAGGACTGGCAAGATGACGGAAAACGCGATCATGAGCTTGATTGGGGTGAGTCAGTAGGTAATGAAGTTCAATAGTAAGCCAAGGTGATATATATTATGTTAACTTTAATTCCAGTAGTGGCTATGAACAGATTATTTGTACAAATTATTATTCAGTATTGATGATGGATAAACGAAGATATTTTTTGCTGGACAAATTTCTAATTGAAGTGTAACAAGAAGCCAGATAATAGGCCTCATAAGCTTGTAGCTTGCTACACATTATCCCAAGTTTTCGGGCAGAAGGGTCGCACTTGATTTGATAATTAATCTGAACTATCTAAAATTTTCTTATTAAATATGCAGCTAATTGTGGTTACTAAAAGAGGCTGTGACATAAGTTTCCAAGAAAAAAGGACCGCTAGAAGATTTTTCATTTTCTAGCGGTCCCTTTTGTTTTAAAATCGCAATGATACCCGAACTTTACCACCTTTTTTGAAATAATTAGCAGCACAGAAAGCTTTAGACACGACCATCGTTGCTGATGCCGGTTATGGATCAGAGCGAAATTACTGTTTTTGCGAAGATGAATTAAGTTCTAAAACCGTAACTATTCCTTATAGTACGATACGATGCTCAAAGAAAACAGGCGCAAGTGGCGCATGATGATCGAAAAGTAAAGCATTGGGAATACTATAATGCCCAACAGCGTCAACTACAAACCGCCGGACCGACCAAGTCAAGTTACGCACAATGCAAGATTGATGTCGAACCTGTTTTTGGACGGTTGAAGGCTTCTTTGAAGTTCCGTCGTTTCTTGGTTCGAGGTTTAGATAAGGTAACTAAGGAAGCTGGATTGTTAGTATTAGTCTTAAACATCTTAAATTTAAGGTCCCGTTTAGGACCACTTTTAAAAACAGGAGTAAAAATAAGAGTTACCAAATGATTTTTTAGTTTGGCAACTCTTATTTTTATTTTTGACTGGACTTATGTTACAGCCTCTTTTAGTGGAAAATTTTCGCTTTGATTTTTAAAGAATAAATAATTAGTTGAATTTGGTTTTTCCGTGCCGGGCTTTTAGCGACCAAAGAATGGAAATTGTATCAATTACTTCTTGGAGGAGAGCCCCAATGATGGTTGGGATAATACCAACTGCCGCGATTAACATCAAAGCAGTACAGATGAAGATCCCAATCAGGACGGATTGCTTAGCAATGACCATCGTTTCTTTGGCGATAATGATCGCCCGACTGAGTCGACTGAGGTCATCTTTGAGAATCACGACATCAGCTGATTCACTAGCAGCAGAAGAACCTTTGGCTCCCATAGCTACACCCACATCGGCGGTCGCCAGAGCTGGGGCATCGTTGACACCATCGCCAATCATCGCAATTGGCCGTTGATCCAGCTGATAATTTTGGAGAGCTTTAATCTTATCTTCTGGTAGTAATTGGGCTTGGAACTTAGATAAGTTAACCTGTTGGGCGACTAATTGGGCAGTTTCTGCATTATCTCCGGTCAACATTTCGAGATCTTGAATTCCTAAATTGCGTAAATCGGCCATCGTTTGGGCTGCTTCTGGTCGAACTTGGTCTAGGAAGGTGATTTTTCCGGCATATTGGTTATCGATGGAAACGTAGATCGTGGGCTTAGTCGGGGTCAACTTTTGCTGGGGATCGACAAATTCAATCCGACCAGCTTTGATTTGGTGGCCGCGTAACTGAGCTTGGACTCCTTGAGCCGTAACTTCACTGAGATCTTCGGGTTGAAGTAAGGGACCATGGTAATAGTTCAATAAGGAAATTGCCAGCACGTGGTTAGATTGTTGTTCAACACTGGCTGCCGTTTGGAGTAAGGTTTGCTTATCAAATCCCGGCGTCGGCTCAACGGAATCTAGAGATAATTCCCCAGTCGTAATGGTGCCAGTTTTATCAAAGAAAATCGCCTTGAGCAGGGATAGCTTTTCAATCGCGGTCCCATTTTTAACGATAATTCCGTTCCGGCTGGTACGACTCATTCCCGAAACGAGAGCAATGGGAGCAGCTAAGATCAAAGGACAAGGAGAGGCAACTACTAGGACTTGGGCGAAACGATTCGGATCGCCTGAAATTAGCCAAGCCAAACCGGAAATAATTAAGGCGACAATTGTAAAAGGCACCGCGTAGCGATCAGCCAAACGAACAAAATGGGCGGGTTGATTCTGGGACTCCTTAACTAAACGAATAATCTTTTGGTATTGCGAGTCCGTTGCCAGCTTAGTCGCTTCGAACTCGATGGGGCTATCCCCGTTAATTGATCCCGACATTAATTCGCTGCCGAAATGTTTGTCAACGGGTTGAGATTCACCAGTTAAGGAAGATTCATCGAAACTGCCACTACCCTTGGTAATTTTTCCATCGACCGGAACTTGTTCTCCGGGTTTCACGAGTAAGTGATCGCCGATTTTGACGGTATCTAATTGGACATCCTTAATTTCTTCTGGACTAACAATTAAGTGAGCCTGTTCCGGAGCTTTTTCTAAGAGCGCCTTGAGTTCACTGCCGGCTTTATTGGCGGCATAGTCTTCTAAAGTATCTCCGCCGACCAACATTAAAAGGATAATCAAACTGGCCCAGTATTGGCTGACAGCCAAGGTCGATAAGATCGCCATAATGGCTAGGAGGTCAACCCCGTACTTGCCGGAACGAATGGTTTTGATCATTTCAATGGTCATCGAGAAGGCTAAAAGTAAACCGACCACAGTAATTAGAATTTGCGCCCAGAGATTGAGATGGAAGGCAAATTCGAGGACAAAGGCCAATAAGCCAATGCCAAAAATAACTAATAATTTTTTATAGTGCATGGAGTCACTCCTTGAATTTCTAGTTTAGAATCATTCTAAACTAGAATGGACAAAAAGTGAAGATAAAAGTTTTATTTTCAGAAAAAATTATGAAAGTCGCGCGTCCAAAAGAGCTAAAGAGTCAAGCAGAAATTGAGCGGCGGCGGCGCGGTCAACTTGCTTTAGGACCAGAATATTAGCAGGTTCTTGCTCTATGATCTGAACGGCTCCTCTTTGCTCATCCCAAGTGGTTGCGACTGCAAGAGCATGCTTTTCTCCTTGAAAGTATTCTGGGTGAAGGAGGTAAGTGATGGTAGCTAAATCGTGAATGGGAGCCATGGTAAAGCCATGCTTTTTTTCAGCTGCAAAGTAGGGAACCAGAATTTTGTAAGCTAATTCGCTAGCTGGTCCGCGGTCATGCAGAGAATCAATTTCGGGGGCAGTTAAAGCCGTGTGGTGCGTTACATCCAAACCGCAAAGGATGATTTCAATCCCCGAACTGAGGACAATTTGGGCGGCATCGGGATCAACGTAGAAATTAAATTCGGCCGCGTCCGTCACGTTACCGGCCGTCAAAGTTCCGCCCATGATGATAATTCGGGCAATCTTGGCCTTATCTTCTGGGAAAACTTTAAGCAAGAGGCTGATATTGGTTAAGGGTGCCGTGGCGACAATGGTGATCGGGACGTCACTTTGGCTAATAATCTCATGGAGAAAAACGATTCCGCCTTGTTTTTGAACCGGATATTGATCAGCAGCTGAAGGAAAAGTGGGACCGGCGAGACCATTTTCCCCGTGAAATTCAGAAGCATTTTCCAAGTTTTTGATTAAAGGGACAGCTTGCCCGGCAGCCATGGGAGTTTGTTGGTGCAAGAACCAAAGTAAATGCTGCAGGTTGCGGGTGACGTTGGTGAGAACTTGGTTGCCTCCAACGGTGGTCATTCCTAAAACTTCAACTTCTTTGGGGTGAGCGAAGGTTTCTAAAATCGCTAGGGCATCATCGCTCCCCGGGTCGCAATCAAAGACGATTTTTGTGGTCATGATCTTCCTCCTTAGTAGTCATCAGGTCAATTTGTTCAGGTAATTTTTCCAAAGCCTTGATAAAGCTCCGCCGTTGGAAAGCACTGAGGCAACTGAGTAATTGCTCATTGGTAGTTTCCAAAAATCGGGAAATCTGCGGTTGGATTTCTTCGGCTTTCGGTAAGGCTGAAATAATTTTGATTCGAGAGTCAGATGGGGAAACATTCCGAATAATGAGTTGATTTTCTTCCATCTTTTGGAGAACACTAGTGGCGGTAGAACGTCGAATATTAAATTCGCGCTCGATATCTTTTTGGTAGACGAATTGGTTCTGGGGCAGATGGTTAATGTAGTCAATAATTTGGAGTTGAACTCCGGTCAAACCAAATTGTTTGGCGAAGTTGTTAATCTCCCGTGATAATTGATTAGAAACAATCTTGATCATATGCATTACATTTTCTGTCATAAACGATCCTCCTCCTAATAATGTTAGCATACTAACTAAGGAAAATCCGCATAGATTGCTTGCTGGCCGCCAGAATTACGGGATAAAACTTGAATCTCCCGGCGAAATCTTTTAAACTGAAAAGGTTAAGTTGACGGTGAGAGGAGGACTGAACATGGCAAATACGCATAAAGGTGTGACTGGACGGCGTCGTCCCACATCTAAAGGAAACTCAGCTAGTCGGCGCCAACATACAGATGCTGTCTTAGCATTCTTATTTGATGGCTTGGCTGAAATGAAAGAAAAAAGCAAATCCAAAAAATAACTTTCAAACTTGATTCTCTAACTCAAACAGAGTTGGAGAATTTTTTTGTGGTGGATAGATTTTATAATTAATTTAAAGAAGAATTACTTTAGGGACAAATGATAACCACGTCCGCTTGCGATTCTATGGATTGCGCACATTTTAATTGATTAGTAGTTACCGCAAATTATTTTAACACGTCAGTCTAGATTTAAGGCCTGTAAGTACTTATTTAAGTATTTATCTTTATCTTGTGCATGGTATTGAGTGATATATCTGGGATGTTCTAATGGAATAATCTTTTCAAAGAATTTGTGGCTGTTATTTATCGTTTTTAAAACTTGATAGTTTTCGCCGCTGCCAATGCAGTAACATATTGAAGTATCTATTCCAAAAGAAATAATCTTACGGAGTGATTCAACTAGAAACGGAAGTAAAATTTTTAAAATATTTTTATTTTCATAATAATTACAGTTTACATAGTTCCCTTTAGGATTTTTTTGGATTATTCCCAGGGGACAAACAAAATTCATGATAAAATTTTCGGACTCCGCCATAATTATTCATTACTTCGTATATGAAATTTGAAGACGCCTGATTGATCCGAAATCCCGCAATTTTTATAGCCGTTTCTTCTTGTAAATGTTGGACATCTTCAAAGGGAATTCCCGTTACTGCTGATCCTCTTCTAGCTGGAGAACTTCCCAAGATCAACTTGCGATGATGCAGATCGTTGAAAAATTTCTTATAAAAATAGAACTCATTTCACTGATTAATTCTTTTTGTTCTCCAGAATAGGGATGCAAAATCATGTAGTTTTTTGGTAGATCAATAGAAAAGGCCCCTAACTCTGCATTAAATTGGGCTATATTTTCTCCAAAAGTATTTTGGTTATCCATCTTATTCTCTTTTATTTTTCGGGTCTTGGAATATTTAATATTTAATAATCTGCTGTGTAGTTACAAATAAAAGCTATTCTAAGCGACTTTCTCTGCAATTATACTTACTTTTTTGCCGTATATAGTGCCTTAACGGTCGTAAGTTGATATGGCGTTGATTTAAGCCCTTTTTTAGCGTTGACTGAAATAGATACTGTTTGCCAAAATATGTGAATAAGTATACTGATCGGATAGGTCACGGGCTCGCAGTTTCATAAAAAAATCAGCAACTCAAGAAGATCTAAGTGAGTTTAGTGACTTGATAAAGAAGAGGTCAGTAGAGCTTAAAAATAGCTAAAAGATTAGATTTTTTGATCTGAATTCTTGATAAGTTATTGACAAACGTACGTCCGTTAGATGTACAATAGGCATACAAGGAGGATTAAATCATGGAAGTAAAAAATAAAACTGTTCGTATTTCCGCTAGAATTGATCCAGAAACAAAGACGGCTGCTCAGGAGGCTCTTTCTACTATGGGTCTAGATATGAGTACAGCTATTTCAATTTTTCTAAAGCAAGTTGCCCGCGATCAACGTTTACCATTTACACCAGATGCCAAAGATCCCTTGGATAGAGCTACGGATATTGCGCTTCAAGATGTGAAAGCTGGGCGCGTGACGACCTTTAATTCACTAGCAGATTTTCGCAAAGACTTGTATTCAAATGAAGATTAGCCTAACTTCTAAATACCGAAAACAGCTTAAACTAGCTAAAAAACGTGGCCTGGATTTGCAGCTGATTGATATTGCCGTTACAGCCATTGTCGAAGGTGATTTAGCTAGACTTCAGAGGCTTAAAGATCACAGATTATCTGGGCGTTATAAAAATCAAAGGGAACTTCATTTAGCTCCTGATTGGCTTTTAAGATATCAAATAGTTGGAGATAGAGTGGAATTATTACTCCTAGCAACGGGATCTCATAGAGATGTTTTAGGAATTGAATAATAGAGTAGAACTCAAACTGATCCCTCGCAAACCAATTTTATAAGGAGATGGAGAAATGACCACCAAGAAATTCAGCGACCTACTCAAAGAAGACTTAGCTGATCCTAATTTTAAAAAAGCTTATGCTCAAGAAATGGGTAAACTAGATAGTGCTGTAGAATTCCAAAGGGCCCGTTTAAGTGCCGGCCTAACACAGGGAGATTTAGCAGCCAAAGCTGGTCTTGCACAGGCAACCGTCGTTCGAATCGAACGAGGCGATAACACGAGCTTTGCAAGCTTAAGCAAATTTGCGCTTGCTTTAGGAAAAACTCTTAAAGTTAAATTTATATAATAGCTGCCATTTTTATTTTAAATAAGCATAGATTTAACCTAAACAAGTTTTAAAAACCACAGGCTTATTTTGGCAACTATCAGCGATCGTAGGAAAATTATCCAGAGTTTTTTAGATTTAATTATCATCGAACCCTCCCTGATTTCAAAGGTTAATTAGCAGCAGGATGGGAAGTTTTCGCCTTTGATTTGGGAACCATGATTAAATTTAAGACCATCGCGACCAGAGCACTAACCGCGATTGGTGAACCACAGAAAACTTGTAGCAGGAAGGGTGCTTTCTTTAATAGGGCTGGGGGCAAGAAGATGAGGGCTAAAGTAATAATTAAAGGGACACCGATAATATAGAGGTCGCCTTCTCGTTCCGGAAGGGGCCGGATAACCCGTAAACCGTTCAACATGATTGTGACACAGATAATTGTGAAAACTCCGCCGATAACTGGGGCGGGAATCGCCGCTAGAAAAGCAGCTATTTTAGTACCGAAACCTAGAATAAGGAACCAAATGCTGGCAGCCCAAAAGACCCGTTTGCTGGCAACCCCAGTAATTGAGACAATCCCTGCGTTGGTTGAATAGCTTGTGACTGGAGTTGTTCCTAGAAAAGCGGCCATCAGGCAGCTGACACCTTCGCCGATTAAACCGCGGTTCCATTGCCGAGCAGCAATCGGTTTTTGAATCACGGCACTCATCGCGAACCAAGTTCCTGTTGTTTCGGTAACTAAAATTAAGTAAATGATTAGGAAAGTCAAGATTGCTGTTGGTGAAAAGGAGACCCCATAGTGGAGCACGGTTCCATGCGGCCAACTTAACCAAGGGGCTTTTTGAACGCTTTGCCAATTAAAGCGACCAAGAAAAGTTGCACACAAGGTACCGATTAAAAGAGCACTGATAATTGCTCCCGTTCGTAAAATCCGCTGTCCACGAGGAAAATGGAGACTCAAGGTGATCATCGTTAATAAAGTCAGCGCTGTAATTCCTGCTAAAAAGATATTTTCCATTTTGGGACCGGGAGCTTGGAAAATATTACTTTGGAGAGCGGTGGGAATCAAGGATAGACCGACGCAAGTGATGATGGTTCCCCCGACAATTGGGGGAACTAATTTTTGAATTACTCGATAGAAAATCCCTGATGCTCCTAAGATAATTAAAAGTAAGGCTCCAATTAGACAGGCTCCTAAAAGATTGGACATCCCAGATTGAAGATTGGGAGCCGCCAGAACGGTTGTTGCCGCTGCAGTTAAGGGAACGAAAGAGGGCCCTTGTGAGAGGGGAATCTTCATAAAAATTACAGTTTGGAGAAAGGTTCCAATTCCCGCTGCTAAAAAAGTGACCTGGAGTAAATCGGTTTTGGCCCCCGTTGGCAGAGCGAGCATCAAGGCTAAGACCATCGATGGAACATAAACGTCCATCGCTAACACATGTTGTAAGCCTAGGAGACCGGCTTCACTTTTTTTAATCGGATCATCAGGCCCTAATAAGAGATTCTGGGGAGAATTAGCCATGGATTAAGCTTCCTTTCACTGATTATGATTAGCGACAACTTGACCCTTGACGAAGACGGTTTGAATATTTTGGGCGGTTGTCTGATACATTAGACGTTCAAAAATGGCTGCCGGATCAGAACTAGCAATTTTAGCTAAAGGATCTTGGACAACTTGCAAATCAGCGGTATAGCCGGTCTTAATTTGCCCGGTATTTAGATGAAGAGCTTGGGCTCCATTGACCGTCGCCATATAGAAAGCTTGCCGGGCTGTAATCCGGGAATTCTTAACTCCCCGCTCACTTGCCTTTTGCCGAGCATCGACACCATCTTCCAGCATGCGTGCAGAAATGATTGCTTGTTGAATATTACGATACATACTAGGAGTAAAACCTCCTGAAATATCCGTTCCTAAGCCGACGGTAATTTTTTCTTGAAGAATCTTTCGCACGGGTAAGACAGCATTTCCAAAGTAGGCATTAGAGATTGGACAGTGAGCCAGAGCAGCTTTTTGTTGGTGAAAAGTAGCCAAGTTGGCGTCAACCAACATTGTTCCGTGGGCCATGATGGAATTAGCGGTTAAAAGTCCGAAAGATTTTAAAACTTCAGTATCGCTGCGTCCAAAGCGCTCTTGGACGTAATTATCTTCCCAGTCACTTTCGCTGCAATGGGATTGAATCAACAGGCCAGTTTCTTGGGCCAGTTGCCCCAAGCCGGCTAAGACAGCATCCGAACAACTAGGGACAAAACGGGGCGTTAAAACTGGTTGAATGAGGCCAGTTTGACCGTAGCGTTCTCGCAGGGTATCGATAAAGTGGCGAGTACTCTCTAAGGCAGATTCCGCCGAAGAATTGCGATAGTAAGCCGGAGTTTGCTCGGGATTATCCATGACAACTTGTCCGATGAAGGCTCTTTGCCCTGCTTGCGCACATTGGGCAGCTAAGACGAGATTAGCCGCTTCATCAATAGTTCCAAAATAAAGCACCGTCGTGGTTCCGTTGGCTAGGAGGGTTTGAACCAAGTTTTGATAGCTACCTTGGGCAAAATCAGGATCTTGGTATTGGGCCTCTAGGGGAAAAGTATAGTCTTGTAACCAAGCATTTAAGGGTTTGTCGAGAGCAATCCCTGCTTGGGGCCATTGCGGCGCATGGAGATGTAAATCAATGAAGCCAGGTAATAAGTACTCGTCAGGTGGTAAACATTGTAAAATATTTTTTTCCTGGGCGTCTTGAAGAACCGTGGTATATGCAGGATCAGCCGGGGTTAAAATTTGGGCGATTTGGCCATTAGGGTCAATTCCGATTAAAGCTGCTGGTTCAAAGTCAACTTGCTCAGGTGTTTGCGCTGAAAAAAAGGAAGCTTGGAGAACTTTTTGGAAAATGATGGAGCTCAACTCCTTTCTAATTTGATATCATCATAACACGAAATATTTCAAATATAAATATAATATTGTTCGGATAATACTTGAAAACTTAATAGAAAATAAACTGACTTTAGTAGGCTGAAAACCAAGATTTTTGGACTTCAATTAATTTATGAAGTGGAATTTTATTTTGCAATAATTGTTCGGAATAAAATAAAAACCCCAGTTTTTCAAAAACTGGAGTCGGAAGTAGAGTTAATTAGGCTGAGGCTTGATTTTGGGGTAGAGAGGTCCACTTTAAGAGTAAGGAGCTGGCAACTACCGATAGGGAGCTGAGCGCCATCCCTAACCCAGCTAATTCGGGACTTAAGGTAAGTCCGACCCCAGCGAAGAGACCGGCGGCAATGGGAATCCCGAGGGTATTGTAAATGAAAGCCCAGAAGAGATTAATTTTGATGCGTCGTAAGGTTTGGTGGCTAAGCTCTAGGGCCCGGGGAACATCTTCCAAATCATTGCGCACGAGAATAATCCCACCGGATTCTAAGGCAATATCTGTCCCGGCCCCCATCGCAATCCCGACATCGGCTTGCGTAAGGGCGGGAGCATCATTGATTCCGTCACCAACAAAAGCGACCGGTCCTTTTTCTTGCAAACTTTTGATGTGGAGAGCTTTTTCTTCCGGCAATACTTGGGCCACCACTTGATCAATTCCGACTTCTTGGGCCACCGCTTCGGCTACCTCTTGGTTGTCGCCGGTTAACATGACAGTTTGAATCTGCCGTTTTTGAAGTTCAGCTAAAGCTGGTTGAGCGCTATCTTTGGGCTGATCTTGGAGGGCGATTAGGCCTAAGATTTTTTGTTCTTGACCGATCAGCATTACCGTCTTGACTTCCTTTTCAAGGCGAGTTAGAGATTGCTGGATTGAGGTAGGATATTCATAATGAGCAAGAAATTGGGGATTACCAAGGGCGATCTTTTTCCCGGCAAGTTCAGCGGTCACTCCTTGACCTTGTTGTTCGCGAAAAGCCGTCACTGACGCGGGAGTCAAATTTAGCTTGCGGGTATAGGCGTTGATAGCTTGAGCAAGGGGATGATCGGAAGCAGCTTCTAAAGCGGCTGCAATTGCTAGCACTTGATCGCGCGGCCCGATGACATCAGTGACCTGTGGTTGACCAACGGTTAAAGTTCCGGTTTTATCGAAAATCACCGTTTTGACTCTAGCTGCTGCTTCTAAAACTTCGCCATTTTTAATTAAAATTCCCATTTTGGCGCCGCGGCCGGTACCGACCATCAAGGCCGTGGGAGTAGCAATTCCTAGAGCACAAGGGCAGGCAATGACAATTACAGCCACGGCAAACATTAAGGCTTGTCCCAAGGAGGCTTGGAAAAAGAGAACCCAGACGTCAAAAGTCAAAAGAGCAATAATTAAGACCGCCGGGACAAAGATATTCGCGATTCGATCAGCAATCTTTTGGATAGGAGCATGACTAGTTTGCGCTTTTTTGACAAGTTCGACGATTTGGGCTAAGAAGGTATCAGCTCCCACCTTAGTGGCTCGAAACCAGAAAGTTCCGGTCTGATTAACCGTGGCCCCGATGACTTCATCAGCCACACTTTTAGTCACAGGCAGGCTTTCACCGGTGACCATGGATTCATCAATGGTTGATTCACCTTCAGTGATTACCCCATCGACGGCGATTTTTTCACCCGGTTTGACTCGAATTAAATCTCCCACGGCAATCTCGGCTAGAGGAACTTTGATGATTTGCCCGTCTTTGGAAACTTCCGCGGTGGGAGCTTGGAGATCTAATAAATTTTCGATCGATCTCGAGGCTTGCCGTTGCATTCTTTCCTCGAGCACCTGACCAAGTAAGATAAAGGTAATTACTAGCGCAGCACTTTCGAAAAAGACATCCTGCTGGTGAAACATGGCGTAGATACTATAGAGATAGGCGGTCAAAGTTCCTACGGCGATCAAGGTATCCATGTTTGCCTGGTGATTTTTTAAAGCGGCCCAACTACTTTGAATGAAGGGTCCGGCGGCAATGAGCATAATGGCGGTGGTTAAGCCTAGCTGAGTCCAAGTGCCTCCGGGAAGCATCCACCCCCAGGGCATGGTGAACATATTGATAAACATCGGTAAAGAAAAAATAAAAGAAAAGAGAAAACGCTGTTGAATTGTCATGCTGGGAGCCACCTTTCGCAAGTCTTACTTTTACTGGGCAGAGTTTGCTTTTTGAGCTTGGACAAGCACTTGTCCGTGAAACATGTTCATGCCGCAAGCAAAGGGGTATTCTCCCGCTTTAGAAGTGTCGAATTTTACCGTGGTCGCTTCGTTGCGGGGTAAAAATTTGTTGATGCCCTGTTTTTCAAAAACGACTCTTTCTAAGCAGCTGGAAGGATCTTTGCGCGTAAAAGTTAATTCTGCCGGAATTCCCTGTTGAAAGACGACTTGACTGGGACTATAACCACCATCAACGGTGATCGTGGCCTGCTGTTGGTGATCGGCGGTAACTTGAGCAGTCGTGCTGGTGTTTTGGCGGCTGGCAAAGAACCACCAAACAATTAAAGCAATAACGATAATGGTGACGAAGACTAAAATTATTTTCAACATTGTATATTTCTCCTTCAAAAATCTGCTAGGAACAAGAACAAATTGCTGTCTGATCGAGACAATTACAATCTACTTTAGTCGGAGCAGTGGGTAGTTTTTCCTGAATGATGTTTTGCAGATCTGCTAAATCTTTTTGAGACAAGGTCAGGTTAGCCAATAAGTCAGCCAAGACGAGCCCTTGTTTGGTAGCACAAAGATTTTCAAATAGAGCGCTAGCCGTTTGCTTCATTGCTGTAGTTTCGCTAATCGCCGGATGATAGACGAAGCTGCGACCCACCCGGGTCGTGGTCAGAACCTGCTTTTTAACCAAACGGGCTAGTAAGGTTTTCACAGTAGAAGCAGACCAATCATCTTGAATGACTTCGACAACTGTACTGCTTTGGGCTTGTCCTTTAGTCCAGATGATACGCATAATTTTCCATTCTGCCGGAGTCATGATTAAATCCATCGAAATCCTCCTCTGTTGACATTTGTAGTCTTAAGGATAGAAGGATAGTCTACATTTGTCAACATAAAAGCAATTATTTAGAAACCCTGGCTCTAAAATCCCCTGGCAGAAGGGGGAGTTAAGGATAATTTTAGATAAACAAAAATGGATTCTGCCTAATTACAGAATCCATCTTGGGGGAGTATTACAAATTTGAATTGGAAAATTAATATTTAACTAAGGTATCTGGAGTCTCACCCTTAATTAATTGCAGACTAGCATCAAATGATTTTTGAACCATGTTTTCGACCGCTGTTTCCGTGTAGAAAGCAGTATGTGGTGTAACAATGACATTTTGTCGTCGGAAAAGATCTTCTAAGTTAGCGTCCGGAACTGGTTGACCAGCCCAATCCTTATTAAAGATACCAACTTCTTTTTCGTAAACGTCTAAGCCAGCGGCAGCGACTTGACCATTATCTAGAGCTTTCAATAAATCATCGGTATCGATTAAATCACCGCGGGCTACATTGATAATAATTACGCTGTCTTTCATCTTAGCGATGGAATCAGCATTAATCATATGGATATTTTCCTTAACGGAAGGAACATGCAAAGTAATGATGTCTGATTGTTGGTACAATTCATCCAAACTATCGACATAAAGATCAGCAGCCTTAATTTCTGGATTTTGGAAAATATCGTAGCAAACAACTTTAGCACCAAAGCCTTGTAAAATATTGATCAAAACGCGACCAATATGACCAGTTCCGATGACCCCAACAGTTTGCATGCGCATCTCACGGCCAATTTCTGGAGCCCAACGTAAATCACGTTGTTTTATTTTAGCATCATATTCTGGAACGCGCCGCAACAGACGCCCCATCAACCAAGCAGCATGTTCGGCAATCGCATTCGGCGAATAAACTGGAACGTTGGTAATTTGAAAACCAAGTTTTTCAGCAACTGGTAAGTCAATGTTATCAATTCCGACATTTCTTAAACTCAGTTTGTTCACGCCCAATTTCTGGAGCTCTTCTAAAACTTCTTTGGTGTACGGAGCTTGCTGGAAAGTTACGGCAGCATCGGCACCTTGCGCCTTGCTAGCTGTTTCTGGAGTCAAATTCTCGGATTCCACTTGAACTTCAACGTCAGGATGTTGAGATTTCCAAGCCTTGAGTGCGGGCATTTCGTCATCCCGGATACTATAACTGATAATTTTCATAAAGTTAGCGCTCCCGTTATTATAAATTTAAATCTATCCTTATTTTAGTTTAATTAGAAAACGATTTCAATAAACTTTCATTCTTTAACGAATATTAATTGAAAAATTTTACGATTAGAAATAGGAAATCAAAAAGTTAAGGTCAGAAAATCTTCTTTAGGCTTCTAGATCGGCAGTATCACGATTTAAAATATAAATGGCGACGATAACCACTAAGGCACCGAAAATTTCCACGGGAGAAAACTTGGCTCCCAAAAAACAGGCACTGAGAACGAAAGTCACTAATGGTTGAACGGCATCAGTAATGCTGACAATTGCTGAGGAAACGTATTGCGTAGCGGTAATCATAATTAAAAAGGCCATCAAGGTTCCTAGAAGAATGATGGTTCCCACGCCGATTGCGGCTGCTAAATCAAAATGAGCTGGAAGATGCCAGATCGGGCGGACGAATTGCGATAAAATTCCGCTGATGAACATTCCCCAACCGGTAACCTCGACTGGTGAACAGCCCCGCTTGATTAAAATTTGGGGTAAAACCACATATAAGGCCGCTGTCAAACCAGATAAAACTCCCCAAATAAAAGAATCAAAGGGAATCGATAAATGATGAATATCACCTTGGGTAATTAATAAAAAGACCCCAATTAGGGCGATAACAAAGGCGCCCATGTTATTCTTGGTTGGTTTTTGTTTTCCAAACAAAATCATTCCCAATAAGATAAACAGGGGACTGAGATATTGCAAAATAGTGGCTGCTGCAGAATTTCCCCCTTGGATACTGTAATAGAAAGTATACATATTTGCCAGTAATCCAAAAATGGAAAAAGATACTAAAAGTAGAACATTTGACCAGTTCTTAAAGAGGGGACTGGCCTGTTTTTTTGGTTGGAGCAATGCAATAATAACTAGAATCGTTCCGGCAATTAAAGTTCGGGTTCCAATGAACCAGGTAGCTGGGACTGCAGCGTTTTGAGCTACAAATTGCATGACAGTTCCCGAAACTCCCCAGATTGCTGAGGCTGTTAGTGCTAAAATTGTGCCTCGTTTTTGTCTTTGCTTGGCATTCATGCCGTCGCCTCCTTAATCTAAACTTAAATTTTAGTACAAATCTACTAGTAATGTATAGCTTCTGGACTAAAGAAGTTGAAATTTATCTTGAAAATAATTTTAGTTGGCAGATTTCGTCGTTATTTTGAGAGCCAAGATACTAGTAATTAGCGCGGTTAAAAAGCTAATAGCAATTAAGCTAGTGATTGAAGTGTTCAACCCGCCAACCGTCGCCACGGTCGTAAAAATCGCTGTTCCTAAAGGTTGAGAAATGGTTACCAACATATTCAAGGTCCCCATTGAGGAACTTAAGATACTGCGCTCTACAGAAGTAGTAATCCATTTAGTAATTTTGGGACCCATAATTCCGGCGAAAAAACCCACAAGGACGCAAAAAACTAAACAGAGCCAGACTTGGCGAAGAAGCATCATACTAAACTCCCCCATGACCATTAGCGCTGTAATCCAAGAAAAATGCTGCACGGGAATATTTTTAAAAAGTAGCGTTCCTAAAATTCCCCCACTGGCAACACCGAGACCTAAAGCGGTGGTATAACAGGCAATTGTAAAACTGAAGTTCAAAATTAACATTTGTTGCTCACTGTTTCGCACCAAAATCGCGAAGAGGGGATCCATAGTTCCCAAAATCCCATTGACCAAAGTTAAGGTTAAGATACTGGGGACGAGTCCAGGAATGTGAATCGTTTGTCGGTAAACTTTTTTCAAAGTTTGACCTAGACTGTCGCGATTAATGTTCGTCGACTCGGAAGTGACCGGCTTTGCTTTTTGTAAATTAGTTCGGCGACTAGTGATCGCAAATAAAGCCGCCGCCACTAAGAAAGTTCCCGCATTAACTACCGCCAAAAGGGAATAATTCATGACTAAAAGTAAGCCAGAGCCGACAAATTGGGCCAACATGGTAATGATTTGGTTAAAGCCGTTGTTAAAGCCTTGCGCTTCCCCTAATTGCTTCTCCCCGACTAAGGCGACGATGGTCGGACTTTGTAGGCCATAGGAGTAAATTCCTAAACTATCTGAAAAAAAGTTAAGGACAATGACCATTAAGACTAGGTGCCAGCCAGGAAGATTTTGGCAAAAAAGAAAGCCTACAATAAGATATAAACCGGCTCGAAAAAGAGCCAGATGAACCATACTTCGTAATTTATTCGCGGAACGGTCAGCGAAATAGCCCCCAATCGTGCCAAAAAGGTGGGGCGCAGTTTCCGTAATTCCAATTAGAGAAATAGCCAGAGAGTAATTCTCTAATTTACTAGCATAAGTGATTAAGGCCAGATAGAAGAGGATATCACCGGCCGTGGAGAAAAAACTACCCAGGGAAAAGATTCGGAAATTTGAATTTTTTAGAAAAACATTCATAACTATTTGCCTCCCAGAAACGAACTCTGCCTTTTAGTAAAACAAAAGCTTCCGGGAATCAATGGTCTTTTTTTAATTCGAAATGAGGATTTCTATAAAGAAAATTAAAAAAATAATCTATTAAAAATAAAATATATAATTTAAATATATATTATTTGATAATTATCTCCTAGGAAAAGTTGGCAGAAAGTAGCTAATAAAAAGCCCCCGAAAAGACTGATCTTCTCAGGGGGTGAAATCCTTCTTAGGAAGGGGGCTAATCGAACTTTATTGTCAATCTTTAAAGATTACGGTCCATGTTAAAGGTCAACTTGGATAAATTAATACTAGTTTGCAATAGTTCTCCAAAATATTGGCGAGATTTAATGGCTGTTTGTTGAGCAAAAGCTTCATTTTCTTGCGTGAGAAATTCGGTTGCTGCCAATCCTTGGTAGCTTCGCGCCGCTTGATCGGTCTGAGCCACATGAGTCCGAGCGGCTTGCCGAAAATCAGTCAAATAATCACGATTAGCTTGAATTAATTCGGGATAGTGGCTTTCAACCAAGGTTGAAAGACCATTATACAACCAATAAGCTTGGTCCAAATTAAACTTAGCATCAGTCTGAGCGAAACTGGCCGGAGTAGCCTTCATATTAGTATAGAAGGGCAAGTAGGGCGCAAAAGTCGGGTAACCAAAACAAAACCACATTAAGCTCGCCGTGGCTGCTGGTTGATCGCCGCGAATTTGCAGAATGTGCGAATTTTGCGTCCGATTTAAGCCAATTGGTCGATAAAGATACTTTTCGGGAGTTTCCCGTGATTGCAAGGGATCAAAAGGCGTTTCATTGTAGTGAGAACCCAGAATATATTCTAAATCTTCAACGGAAATTTGGTGGTCAGTGTGACAGATAAAAGGCAGTTCGCCGTCTTCCGGGTCTTGTTCGATTTTGGGATTAAGAACGCGTTGGCCAAACCAAACGCGGGGATTGTTATAGTGGCGGTCTTTTTGATTGTTAGTTCCGAAAATGTGCCGGAAATTCCAACCATGAGCATCGGGATTAAGATGATGTTCTTGGACAAATTCTTGAATTTTTTCTGACCAAAGAAAATCTTCAGGCTTGCTAAAGTCAACTTCTTGAATGGAAACTCGATTGGCCGCGATGGCGTAAGCATCATCAGGAATTCTTTGCGCTAGCCAATGATGACCAGTGACGATTTCTAAATACCAAACTTCCTGGCTGTCGCTGAATAAAATTGAATTTCCAGCGGGAGAACCATATTGGGCGATTAAATCACCCGTCCGTTGGACGCCGTCGCGGGCAGAATCAATATAAGGTAAGACCATCCGCAGGAGGCAGTCTTCATCTAGACCGTCAGGAACCAAGGGATCATAAGCTAAAGCGCGCTCGTTTCCATAGGTACTTTCAGTCGCCGACATGGCGACATTGTGGCTGTTGATTCCACTTTCGTCATAGTAACCTTCATGTTGGTAGTCGACGTTAGGAACAGCGGGCCAGCCGTAGCTTTTGGCGGGAACAGGAGCCTCAAACTTATTGAGCCATGATTTAACAGTCGGAGTGTCGCTGGCGTCTTGGGCCTGATGGTAGACAAATTGATGCGGAGCCACGGCGTGAAAAGTATCATCGTTGCGGGCAATCATCGTTGAGCCGTCTAGGGAAGCCTTTTTCCCGACTAAAATGCTGGTGCAGGCGGATAAGGGTTGAACTGACATTGAAATACTTCCTTTGATAGTATTATTCCATTTTAACATTATACCCATCTTAGGTGAGTTTAAATTAAGATTTCCATAAAATCAATTTACTGATAATTAATAGTGTAATACCGTAAATTATGAAACATAAATATGAAAATGGGAGGCTGAGACTAGCTAAAATTGGAAAAATCAGAGCAGTAATTGGCGGAATAACAACTAACATTGAATTAACTGTGGTTACAATACCACCTAAACGTTCGGCCGGATAGTTATTAATAATTTTGGCAGAAAATCGCGGAGATACGATTCCCAAAGCCAAGGCAATAATACTTGAACTAAATAGAATTAAATAGATATTTTGCTGTAGGAAACCGATCCCCGCGATAATAATAAAGAGATTGGAAATCATATTAAACCTAGTAGTGCTTGTTTTTGTCAAATATTTGGGGCTAATTTCACTGCCAATAATCATAAAAATTGTTATTGAACTGGATAATATTGCTATTGTAATTGGCTTGGAAAAGAAGATAACCGCAGAATCTTTTAAAAATAAGACAAAGATAGGGGTTATACCACCAAAAAAGCCATTTATTAATGATAGCTGAAAAAGATCATTTAAAATAATTTTATTTTGAAAAATGGTTTTTAAATTTCCGGTAATCATTTGTCGCAAGGGATCATTGGGACTAGCTTTGATTTTATTTTCTATACTTTCTAATTTTTTTCTTACCAGTAGAAAAAGAATTCCCACTAATAGAAAAATAAGAGCATTTAGAAAGGCAACTGTTTGTGATAAGAAAAATGACAGCAATAAGGAACCAGTGAAGGTCGCCAAAACGTTTACGAGCTGAGAAGTAACACTGATTAATCCTTGGGCTTGTTCCATATCGTTACGCTTAATTAACAATTTAGTAAAGGGGGCAGTCAGGGCTGAGGAATAATTTCCAAATATATCAGATAAAAAATTTAGGCTGGCCATAATTACAATTAGAATAAAAGTAGAAGAATAGTTTAGTAAAAAGCCCATTAATGTATAAATACAGCTTCGTAATAAAGAATTAATAATCATTCTACGTACTTTATGTTGTTGACGATCAGCAATGCTGCCAATAAAGAAACCTAACAATAAAGGTACTGTTTCAGATACAGAAACAATGGTTATAGCTAGATTAGCTTGAGGCAAACTGGTAGCTAGCATGAGCATTGTTGTATAAAAAAGACGATCACCAATCTTGGAAAATAGGCTAATAGCAGTTAATTTGGAGAATAGTGTATTACATTTTATAAAATTAATCATGTTTGATAAAGCCCCCCTCTTAATTTTATTTTGAGTTATAATTTTCTCGATAAACGTGTAAGTGAACTTTTGTTTACTAAATTAAGGAGGGGTGGATATGTATGGTGTAGTAAAAAAAAAAATTAGAGAAAGTAAGGGCTTACCTATCAAAGGCGTATACTATGATATTTGTTCCAAAACGAACGCTATAAAGTTTGAAAAAGGGGAACGGACGTTAGCAGCAGATAAGTTTAACAAAGTGTTAGACAACTTACTGATTACTATGGATGAATTTTTATGGATAAAGAATGGCTACCAGCCTGGCGTAAATCATTATCACTTTTATATGTTTAAGAAATATTGGAACACTAATCAAAAAAGTAAATTTGAAGAAAATATAAAAACGATAGAATCAAATAGTATAAATATTGAGAGAGTTCAATTATCAAGCTATCGTTTGTTAAAAGAATATTCACAGGATGAAAAATTAAATAGTAGCGAACTGGCAATTGTTATTGATTATTTTACTAACTTGTCTTCCTGGACCTTAAGTGATATTAGATTTTTTGCTAATAATTGTTGTATCTTGCCTTATGAGCTTATGCTGACCTTGTTACAAGAGGCCTTGAAAGCTCAAAATAGATATCGCTACTTTAATAATAGTGATTTAATATTTTCTACGATGTTATCCAACTGTATTAATCAAATGATAAATAAATCCGATCTTAAACTTGCACTATCTTTCATTTCGGTTTTAGAAGCAACTTCCCGGGGGATTGTAATGGCGGGTTATCAGTTGCTAGTCAAATATTATTTAGCAAAAATTGATTTTTTATTTAGAGATTCTAGTAAAGGACATAAGGAACTAGTATCCGTACTTAAACAGGCAGAATTTTTGGATCTGCAAGATTTGGCCGGGGAAATAAAAGCATGTTTGAGCAATAAGGTCCAAAGAAACATAGTTTAGAAAGTACGCTAAATTTAAACTGTGTTTTTTGTTGCTTAAATATCAATATTTTTCAGTACATATCAAAGGACTAATGTAGTTGGTAATAGTCCAGGGCTTGTAAGTATGATTAAAAATATTAAGCGGAAACAATTTACGAACAATAACTTGGAACTAGGTGTAAAAGTTAGCTTTTTATGGAAGCTGTTTTTTAGTCTTAACGGTTGAGGCGATTGGAATTTATAGGCTACATAAGAAAGTAAGCCTAGTAATTTTTCAGTATAAAGACGAACATTGGAAGAATATTTATGTTTAAAATTCCTGTTTTCAGTGGTATGCTGTTAGATACATTCCAGTGACTTACTTAAAGGAGGAACAGATCTTGGAGAAGCAGCAATCGGCTTTCAAAACGGCCCTCTTGGGTTTGCAACATTTATTAGCGATGTACTCAGGAGACATTTTAGTGCCGTTATTAGTCGGGGGAGCATTAGGCTTTAATGCACAGCAGATGGCCTATTTAATCTCTGCCGATATTTTTATGTGTGGGATTGCGACCTTATTGCAGATTAAGCGGACGGTGTGGACCGGAATTGGTCTCCCCGTCGTTCTCGGTTGTGCGGTGGAGTATGTAGCACCCTTGCAACATATCGGGAAAACTCTAGGTTATGGTTATATGTACGGTTCGATTATTATCGCCGGAATTTTTATCTTCTTAATTGCCGGAACTTTTGCGAAACTTCGGCGCTTATTCCCAACTTTAGTAACCGGATCATTGATTACTTTAATTGGTTTCACTTTGATTCCCGTGGCTTTTCAAAATATTGGGGGCGGAAATGTCGCTGCCAAAACTTTCGGGGATAGTACGAACTTACTCTTAGGTTTTAGTACAGCTTTAATTATTATTGTTTTAAATATTTGGACCCATGGTTTTATTCAACAAATTGCAATTTTATTAGGAATTATTGCCGGTACAATTTTGGCAATTGTCTTAGGACAAGTCGGCTTTAGTCCAGTTAGCCAAGCTCATTGGTTTCAATTACCGCAGCTCTTTTACTTTGCAACTCCGAAGTTTGAGTGGTCGTCGATTGTCACCATGGTCTTAACAGCTTTGACTTGTATGATTGAATCAACTGGAGTTTATTTTGCCTTGAGCGAAGTTGTCGGTAAAGAGTTGACCGAACGCGATTTAGCAGATGGTTATCGTTCTGAAGGGATCGCAGCCGTTTTAGGTGGGCTGTTCAACACCTTCCCTTATTCAACTTTCTCGCAAAATGTCGGGATTGTTCAATTATCAGGAATCAAAACTTTGCGCCCAGTTTATTACTCCGCTTTCTTCCTTTTGATTTTAGGAGTTATTCCTAAGGTCGGGGCGATTGCGACGCTGATCCCGACTGCAGTCCTAGGGGGAGCAATGTTGGTGATGTTTGGGATGGTTGGGATCCAAGGAATTAAAATGTTGTCGACGGTCGAAATGACGACCAAGAATATGTTGGTGATGGCGATTTCCATTGGAGTTGGTTTAGGAGTTAGCTCCCAACCGACCCTGTTCCAATATTTACCAACAACTGTCCAAACCGTTCTCAGCAACGGAATGGTTGTCGGTAGTATGACCGCCGTAATTTTAAACTTATGTTTAAATGGAGTCGACAAAGCTACGGTAGCTGCAGAATAAAAATAATTCTAGAAGTGTTGGTGCTTAAGAAGCATCGACGCTTTTTTAATTTAAACGATTAGGATTGGAGATTGTGTTTACCAGAGCTGATAAATAATTATTAGTTGATCTAGTGCGTAAGCTTTTCTTACTAAGTCATGACTTTTTCCATGTCCAAGTGGTTCTAAAGACTTGTTTGGTAGGTGATCAATTCTCTTATCAGGCCTTAGCATGGCATCTTGGTATTCAGGGGGTAGACGGTCGGTCTTTTCTGTAAAATTCGGTTAAGAATAAAGTCGATATTTTTGGATATCAGAGATCTTGCGATTTTAGCAAGCTCTCTTTTTTATCTCCAAATTTGGTTGTGAATTTATTTTGTGGAAGTTATTAATTCTTCTGGGAGCTCTAACTTGGTCATTAAAAATTGCTGACCGTTGGAAGTTAGGTGTAAAGCTCGGGGTGTTTTTAAATCGCTTTCCACGAAGTCTAAATTTTTAAAAGTTTGAAATAGAGCTTGCCCCAAGGATCCAGCTAAATCAAATTGGCGCTCACTCCAATCTAAGTAGGGGAAGGCCCACTTTCTTCTTTTAGCGGCTACTTGGTCTAAGTCAATTTGTAATTCTTGGTGCCAAAACTGCCGGCGAGATGAGAAGATGACGCCAATCTTGGAGGTACGTCAAATAACTAAAACATATGGCACACTAACTGTTGTTCAGGAAATCTCTTTCACGGTCGCAGCTGGTCAGACTATCGCTATTTTAGGACCTGATGGTGCGGGAAAATCAACAACCTTGAAGATGATTTATGCAGCTACGAAAATTAGTAGTGACCGAAGTCTAATTAAGCAATTAGATGTTAGTCAAAACCCTCGGGCAGCCAAATGGCAATTAGGAGTGGTAATGCAAGATGATTTTTTGGATACAACTCTAACGGTTGAAGAGAATCTAATTGCTCATGGAATTTTATTTGATTTGTCGGTTGCCCAAGCTCAAGAAAAAGTGGCCCAGCTCTTAGAATTTGTGGGCTTGTTTAATTATCAAGGAGAAGAAATTAGCCAATTGTTCGGGGGGATGCGGCGTCGGGGGATTTTGGCTTGGGCCTTAATTAATGATCCCCACTTGCTAATTTTAGATGAACCAACAACAGGCTTGGATACTCAATCCCAACATGTCTTTTGGCAGAAAATTAAGCAACTCCAAGCAAAGGGAGTTGCTATTTTACTGACGTCTCATTATGTAGAAGAGATAAGCAAGTTAGCTGATGAATTGATCATGGCCGACTTCGAGCACAGGCGCCAGTAACTGAATTTCCTAGGAAATATGGTTATCCGGATTTAGAAACCGCCTATTTAGGACTGACTAATTTTAGAGAGGGGCAGGATCAAATTGCACAAACTCAACGGATGCGGAATTAGCTCAATTCTAGAAACTAACGGCTATGTTGCGACAATGTTTGATTCCGATGCTGACATTCAGCGGGAACAAAGGCTGATGGCGACAGTCGATAGTCATACTTTTGACGCTTTAATCATTCAACCCTTTAGTTCTGTAGCTAAGATTAATGCCACTATGCGGTGAGAAATACCGATTGTCATTGTTGATCGAGAAACTCCCGGATCCCCTTGGCCACAGGTTGTTACCAACAATTTTGAAGCGGCTCGCGAGGCGACGAACTATTTTGTAGGTAAAAAATATACTCACTTTATTGTACTGACCTAGGAATTGGGACTGGCAAACAATCGTCGTGAACGCTATCGGGGAATTCTTGCTGCGGCGCAAAATGTTGATGTGATAGAAGTTTCCGAATTTTCTTACAATCATCAATCTGTTCATCAACAATTGATTAAACTTTAGCCAGCTACTAAGGAGTGGACAGTTATTTTTGTATTAAAGAAACGTTGGTTGTTAGAATTCGTACCTAATCTGATGTTACAAGGGTATAATCAATCAAATCATAATTTGCCAGCAGTCGCCTTCAAAGCTGATAGCGTTGTGATCTACGATAATAGCCAAAAATTTGTTTCAGTTTACAGAAAAGAGCATGACCAAGTAATTAAAAATAAATTGAGTGAATATCTTTGGATTAATCCGAAAATCACTTTTGAAGTAGCCATTCAAAAACAACTAAATGGCTTTGTTAAAGATAATCCAGATTTAAAAATTGAAAAGTCAATAAATGATCCAGAAAATAAAAACGATACTCGCGATAACTTGGAACAGCTACCAGCCCCAGCACTTAATAAGTCTTATCAGAGCTTGCAACAACAAATTAAGCAAGCGACTGATCCCCAACAAAAATCAGAACTAAAAAACCAGTTAAATGATGTGCACCAAGAAATCAGTAACCGAACGCAACAACAGTTGCAAGATTTTGCTAAACGAAAGTCAGAAATCAAACAATCCGATCCCGAACTGGATCAAAGCCTGAAACGTTAGCCAGTTTTGTTAGGGCATGCTATAATGAAGACAGAAAAAGGACGCCCCGCCGAAAACAGGGCTTCCCATGCAAGCCGCTTCAAAGGCGGTGGCATAATTACAAAACTATATTAATGTCGTCCCGTAACTCGCCAAAGTTATAATCGGGGCGGCTTTTTTATTTGTGGTGCTTGTCGATATAGCTGAGCAGCGCGATTAAAAACGTGCCAAACAGCAACATCAACGAGAGTGTCTGGAAGACGCTCATTGACTGTGAAACCTTTCTGAAGATTATTCCATGTTCCCATGGGCCTCACCTCGCAAGGGAAAAGACAGCCACCGCCCTTAAAACTTCCTGCTTGGACTATTATACCGGGAATTCTCTATATAACCAAGCGCTTAAAAATCCTTGATTTAGTGATCCTTGCTATATATTTTATAAGGGATTTGATGGCAAGATACAGGATGTTTCCCGCCGATACAGAATAATTTAAGTAATTGAACATAAATACGATTTGGAAAATATTATTTGCCTGCACTAGGGTATATCCAAAATGCTTTCATTAATTTGATATGACCACACCTCTTTTACATGTTTGCGGCGGAAAAAAGGTGTAGTCGTTTATCAGAAATTAAAATTATAACCATTATCAAATTTTCAGTGAAAAATTGATAATGATACATATAGCCCAATTAAAGTGACAAATAGCACTGGAATAGTAACTGTAATACCTATTTTAAAGTAAGTTCCCCATTTAATTTTTATACCTTTTTGGCTTAATATATGTAACCAGACTAAGGTTGCCAGAGAACCAATTGGTGTAATTTTTGGACCAAGATCAGAACCAACCACATTCGCTAGAACTAAGCTTTGGTGTAGTATCCCAGTAACATGACTAGCCTGAATAGCTAATGCATTAATCACTACTGTTGGCATGTTATTCATTAGTGAGGATAAAAATGCAGCTAAATAGCCCATTCCCAACGTAGTACCTAAACGACCCCAGCTAGAAATCTGTTTAATTAGAATAGCTAACATACTTGTTAAGCCAGCGTTTTGCAACCCATAAACAACGACATACATACCAATTGAAAACACAACAATATTCCATGGAGCACCTTTAATAGCAGCTAATGCATCAACTTTAGGGCTTCTTCTAGCAAGTAATAAGAATACAGCAGCAATTGGTAAAGCGATTAATGATACTGGCACCTTGACGAAACTACTTAAGAAGTAGCCAATAAGTAGTACTGCTAGGACTAACCAAGATAAATAAAATAGTCACAAGTCTTTAATAGCATTTTTGGGTGAACCCAGTTGACTAGGATCAAATTCTTTAGGAATTGCTTTTCGGAAATATAAGTAAAGAATTAGAATACTAATACCCAGCGAAAATAGATCAGGCATCATATGTCCCTCAAGGAGCTTGCCTCCTTTGTATTGACACAGAAGTTTAATATCTGTTTGTAGATCTCTTCGGTATTGATTATAAATTATTTTGCTTCTATACTTCCGAGTGAATACAATGTGGTACTTGCACAGCCATTTAGTGTGTGCGAAACTGTTTAATTTATTCGCCATTTTCACAGCTCCTCTAAATTTATAATACTTGGCTTTGACAGCTCCATTGTAAATCTCAGAAGAGCTGTTTTAGTTTAACCATTGGACTATCCACCCGCATAGCGGGTGGTTTTTTGTTTCGCACGGACTCCGTGCTCAACTAGGTCTAAAGACAATAAAATTAGAGAAAAGGCCATTACGGTATATTGATAATGATCATGTGACCGTTACCGGTTTTGCGGATACGAATACTACCCGTCGTTTAGAACCGCGCATGAAATTTATCTCGCAAAATCCCTTCCTATTAGGGGTAAGTGCTGGTGAAATGATGATTAATGAGTTGGCGGGACATCCATCCTGAGCGAAACCAGCCGGTAATCACCGTAGCTGCAAAATTTGGTTAATTATTGCTGAAAGAGATTATTATTAGACACTACTAAATTGATCCCTACTTTTTGTAGACATTAAACGTAAAACTACTTTTGTCGTGGTGGCATTTTTTAGTCTTTCACTAGCTGAGAAATTATTTCTTAGGAGTAAATAAATGATTGCCAACAACTAAAGCTAAACTTGTAAGCAACAGCCCTGAAAGATCTGCTTTATTTAAGAAGGCTTGATAAAACAAGTATTTGCCAACAATAGCACTGAGCCAAAAGATAAGTAAATATATCAAGTTTAGTCTAAGTTTTTTGATTTCTAAACCCCCCTGTTGTAATCATTGATTCTCGATTATTAATCTATAACTTTGAATTTAACATGATTTTGAAATATTGGCGAAGGCTAATTTTTGACGCCTTTTATCGGAAGTATCACGAGAGCACCTTTTTAGGAAAGGAAAGTCATGTTAAAATGATTTTTAAAAAGGAGACGTTTTCATGGTGCAAATGATAATTCGAATTATTTTTTTAGCCTTTGCCGGGGAAGCTTTTGGTCTAACTCTCGCTAACTGGCATCAACTTTGGTCACATTCTATAAAGCTTAAATTGGCAGCAATCTTGAACATTGTTAGCTTTCTAATTGTTGTTTTAGCAATTTGCTCCGTAATCGAACTACCTAGGCAAGGAGCTTTTTTGGGTGCTGGAATTTTATTAATTTTAGCTAAACTGCTCGAAATTAGCACAGAAGCAAAAACACATTACTTTTGGAAAATAATTTGTATTTTGATTTTGTTGGTCCTAATTTGTTGGTGATTTTAACTAGGTAGCCCAATAATGATGCAGTAATATATTTCTACGTTTAGATTAAGTCTACTTATTAGACCCCAACTAGGGTGATTATATGCTGGCTGTAGAATTAGAAATAATAATTTCTATAGATAAATTATTACTCATATTCAAAGACAAAATAAGAGTTGCCAAAATAAAAATTGGTAACTCTTGTTTTTGGCGAAAGATTTTCCTGGGAAAGTGTAATTTAATGCTGCAAGCGATCTAAGACGCTCTCTCGTTCAACAATTTTACTGCTAACGTAATTACTTTGTTGTCGATCTGCGAGAAGTTGGTGGAGACTAATTTTTCCCATTTGATAAAATTTTTGACTGACACTGGTCAAACTAGGCTGAACAAAATCGCAAAGTTGGGTTCCATCAATAGTGATAACCGACAATTGCTGGGGGATTTCTAAATTTTGTTGATGGGCTTGTTTTAAGATTCCAATTCCGACAAGATCACTTCCAGCGATTACTGCAGTGACTGGCTGCTCATCTGCTAGATAATTTGTTAGGGCTTTTTTACCAGCGGCGTAACTATAGTCGCCAGTTTGAATCCAAGAAGAATCAACGGGCAAGTGATAGTCAGCTAGAGCTTGGTGATAACCAGATCGGCGCAGTTGACCAGTAAAAGAGTCACTAAGATCAATACCCGCTAAACCAATTCGTTGATGTCCCTTTCGGATTAGATATTGGGTTGCTAAATAACCAATTTCATAGTCATCGGCAGTAATACAGGGCAGAGTTGGATCTTGGAAATTGATCGAAACAAAATAAAATGGAATTTGGGAGTTTTTTAAAAGTTCTAAATTTGCGGGTGCTAGATTGACTGATAAGAGTAAAATTCCGGCAACGGAGCGTTCCCAAGCCGTAGTTAAGGCTTTCTTTTGGGCCTTAGGATTACGATTTTCCGTATATAAAATAATAATAGTTTTGTGAGCTTTTTCTGCTTGCTCTTGAATTCCTTGGATAATAGCTTCGGAAAAATTGGTATTGGTGGAATTAACAATAACAGCGACGACGTCACTTTTTTGGGTTACTAATTCGGTGGCGGCAATATTCTTTTGATAACCTAGATCGTGGGCAGCTTGCCGAATTTTTTGCGCCGTTTTCGCATTGAAAAAACCAGTTTTATTGGTTAGAACTCGAGAAACTGTGGCGGTAGAAAAACCGGTGGTTTGGGCAATATCCTTGATTGTTGTCGGCATGAAAACAGACCTCACTTGCATTTACTTGGACTTATTTTAGTAGTTTAGTAGAACTAGCCTTATTTTAGCATTCTTTTTTGCAAACGTTTGTGTTATTTTTTTGAAGCTATTGTAAACGTTTGTCCTAAACGTTATAATCGATATTGGTAACGGTTACTGAATCTAATAATTAAGGAGCTTATGATAGATATGACTACGAAAAATGTTGTCAGTTCAAGTCAAGAAGCTGGAGCTAAGGCTCCGGTTTCTCCACCGACGAATAATTCCCTCCCCAATCTTTCTTTAAAGACAATTTTTGCGATGACTTTTGGTTTCTTTGGCGTTAATATGGCCTTTTCCCTCCAATCTTCTCAGATGGGGCGGATTTTTCAGACTATTGGCGCTGATCCAACGAAGCTAGGTTTTTTCTTTATCTTGCCACCTTTAGCTGGAATGATCGTTCAACCCTTAGTAGGTAAGTATTCTGATTTAACTTGGTCCAATCGCTATGGTCGTCGGATGCCGTACTTAATTTTGGGAGCCCCGATTGCCGCTTTGGTTATGATTTTATTGCCAAATGCGGGTTCAATGGGCTTTGGTTATGCTTCAGTAGCCGCCTTAACTTTTGGGGCGATTGCTATTTTATTCATGGATCTTTCAAGCAACGTCTGTATGCAACCGTTTAAAATGATTGTTGGTGATATGGTCAATGAAGATCAAAAGGATCTGGCCTGGTCTTGGCAGCAGTCATTTAGCAACTTAGGTGGGGTAGTGGCGACTATTTTTCCCTTTATTTTAACGGCCATCGGAGTTGCTAATGTGGCGCCTAAGGGGGAAGTTCCTTTATCAGTACGCTTATCCTTTTATATTGGCGCGGCAGTCTTATTAGGCACTTCTTTGTATACGGTAGTTTCTGTCCATGAATATGATCCCGAGACTTATAATCGCTATCATCATGTTTCCGCCCAGAAAAAAGAAAAGACGCCTAGTCTGTGGCAGCTATTAAAGACTGCTCCGCGAGCTTTCTGGGAGGTTTCTTTTGTGCAGTTATTTGATTGGTTTGCTTTCCAATACTTATGGACTTATTCTACGGGAGCAATTGCGCAAAATGTTTGGCATACCGCTAATACAGCCTCGGCTGGTTATCAAGCAGCCGGTAATTGGTACGGAATCTTAACTTGTGTCCAGTCGTTAGCCGCAGTTGTCTGGGGTTTTCTCGTTTTATCGAAAACCAGTGCCCAGAAACGCAAGTTCTGGTTTCGAGTGGGACTGATTACCGGAGCCGTTGGTTTTGTGGGGGTTTTCTTAACTCATAATCAATATTTGTTAATTTTACCGTTTTGTTTGATTGGAATTTCTTATTTAACCATGCAAACAGAAGCTTTTTCAATTTTTACTACAGCTTTGACAGGAAAAAATGAAGGCGCTTATTTAGGGTTATTTAACTGTGGAATTTGTTTACCACAGATTATTGCCTCCGTAATTAGCTTCGGCTTGTTCCCACTTTTAGGACAATCGATGCCGAAAATGATTCTGGTGGCAGGAATTGCAATGTTCCTCGGTGCTTTAGCCGTGGGCGTGATTAAAGAAGATCAGGTAAAGGAGTAAGCTGATGGAAAAGAAATGGTGGCAAAAGGCAGTTGTTTATCAAGTTTATCCACGGAGTTTTCAAGATACAGATGGTGATGGAATTGGGGATTTAGCTGGAGTTATTCAGCGTTTGCCTTATATCAAGAAGTTAGGAGTTGATGTCATCTGGCTGAACCCGATTTACAAATCACCAGATTGTGATAACGGGTATGATATTAGTGATTATCGGGCAATTCAACCGCGTTTTGGAACGATGGCGATCTTTGATGAATTACTGACTAAGGCCCATGAATTGGGGCTGAAGATTGTGATGGATTTGGTAGTTAATCATACGTCGGATCAACATCAGTGGTTCCAAGAAAGTAAGAAGAGTCGTGATAATCCTTACCGAGATTTCTATATTTGGCGGCCAGGTGATTCCCAAAAGAAGCCTAATAACTGGGGCTCCTACTTTGGTGGTTCAACTTGGGACTTTGATGAGGCAACTAAGGAATACTATTTACATTTGTTTGCCAAGGGTCAGCCTGATTTAAATTGGGAAAATCCTCAAATGCGCGAACAAATTTGGAAAATGATGCGTTTTTGGTTGGATAAGGGAATTGATGGTTTTCGGATGGACGTCATTAATTTGATTTCTAAACCTGAAGGCCTGCCCGATGCCCCGAATCCAGAACAAGCCTTGTATGGTAATGTTGAGCCAGTGGTCGCTGATGGTCCCAAAGTAAACCAGTATTTACGGGAAATGAACCAGCAAGTTTTATCTCATTATGATGTTTTGACAGTCGGCGAAATGCCGAGTGTGACCCCGGAAGATGCCGCTCAATATACTAATTTAGATGGTAGTGAATTGAGTATGGCCTTTGAATTTGACCATGTAACTTTGGCAATGAACCCCGATCCACGCTTAGGTAAGTGGAATGATGCTCCGGTTTCTTTGGTAGCTTTGAAGAAGACCCTTTCCAAGTGGCAGTTAGCTTTGGCGGGTAAGGGCTGGAATAGTCTTTACTGGAATAATCATGATCGAGCTCGGGCGGTTTCGCGCTTCGGTAATGACACTCCCAAATATCGGGAACGATCGGCCAAGATGCTAGCTTTGACTTTACATTTGTTACAAGGGACGCCCTATATTTATCAAGGGGAAGAATTAGGAATGACTAACGCTCACTTTACGAGTCTGGATCAGTATCAAGATATTGAATCTATTGAGGCTTACCATCAGTTAGTTGATCGCGCCCAAATTGTTGATGGCCCAACGATGCTTCGTTATTTGGCTACGGAAGGTCGCGATAATGCCCGGACGCCAATGCAGTGGGATCAAAGTTCGCACAGTGGCTTTACTGAGGGGCAGCCTTGGCTGCCAGTTAACCCTAATTATCAAGAAATCAATGCTGCCCAAGAAGTTCAGGATCCTGATTCAGTCTTTGCTTTTTATCAAAAGCTGATTCAATTCCGCCATGAAAAAGAAATCATTGTTTATGGTGATTATCAAGCAGTTGATTTAGACGATTCTCAAGCTTTTGTTTATCGGCGAACTTATCAAGGGCAAACTTTAATTGTTTTGAGTAATTTTACAGCGCAAACTTTGACCCGTGACTATCAATTGCCGGCCGATAAGGAGTTATTGATTTCTAATTATGCTGATGATCAAGGCCCCACTTTGCGGCCTTATGAAGCTAAAGCATATTTATATTAAAAATCTTACGTTAACGTTGATGAAAATTCTCATCAGCGTTTACTGCAAACGCCGGGACTGGAAGTTAATTACGGGGGTGCCGAAGCTAATATAGCTATTTCCTTAGCTCTCTTAGGTGATGAAGTGCAATATGTAAATAAACTTCCACGAAATCCTTTGGGTGACGCGGCCCGTAATACCCTGCGGGGACTAGGAGTTGATCCCCAAAAGATCTTACGAGGTGGTCCTCGGATGGGGATTTATTTCTTTGAAAAAGGGGCTAGTGTACGCAATATCAATGTTGTCTACGATCGAGCAGGAAGTTCATTAGCGACCAGTCAGGTAGAGGAGTTTGTTTGGCCTGATTTATTACAGGATATTGATTATTTTTATTTTTCAAGAATTACGCCGGCGATATTTTTGAAGCTGGTTTGGTTCATGCTTTGTTGCATAATTTTACATTTCAAGCGACAATTGACTAGGCTTTAGCAGCCAGTGCTTTGAAATTAACAATTCAAGGTGATTTGAATTTAGTCACCGATACAGATATTCAAGCTGTTTTGGCTTCCAATAATCAAGTTAGTCGTTAGAAATAAAAAATAATTTTGTGATTTAAATTACGATCTCAGTTGTTGGTTTATAAATAATGGTCGCGCTTTCATAAAGTGATAAATCATCATTTGACTTGATTTTGGACTAGCATTTTCCTCTCATTTTAAAGTATCATAAAACTAGCCCAGATAATTGTTAGGATCTAGACAAGCAATAAAGAGATTATGGAGTAACCCAAAAAAATCATCAAACCAAAAATGGTTTGATGATTTTTCTATACCATAAACAAGATATTTATTTTTCGCTCGCTGCTTGTTGGGGCAAAATTAAGTTGAGACTAATTCCTAAAACAGTTGCAATAGCCAAGCCAGAGAATTGGTAGGGGCCTAATTGGAGAAAGGCATTCCCAATTCCGATCACTAAAATCAAGGAAGCAATCATCAAGTTCCGCTTTCGATTGAAGTCGACTTGGTTATCAATTAAAATTCGTAAACCGCTGGAAGCAATTACGCCGAAAAGTAGAAAGCTAATTCCCCCGATTACTGGAGCAGGGATACTTTGGATTAGGGCACTGAGCTTGCCGATAAAGCCGAAAATCATTGCTAAGACGGCGGCACCCCCGATGACCCAAACACTGTAAATCTTGGTAATTGCCATCACGCCGATATTTTCACCATAACTGGTAATAGCTGGTCCCCCGATTAAACCAGCGATGATTGAAGCTGTTCCATCACCGGCTAAAGTATGGTTCAAACCGGGATCTTTGAAAAAGTTTCGATGAGTGAGACCATCTAGAACCATGATATGACCCATATGTTCAGTCATCGTCACAAAAGCAATGGGGGCTAAGCTTAGAATTGCTCCCCAGTAGAATTTAGGTTGGTAGGACAAGAAAGGAATCTCAAAGTGGGGTAATTTAAACCAAGGAGTAGTTAAAACTGGTGTGAAGTTGACCAAGCCAAAGGCAACGGCAATTAGATAACCGACAACAATTCCCAGTAAAATCGCAATTTGACTCCAAAAACCTTTTAAATACATATTAAAAGCTACTGTAATCAAGGCTGTCAAGATGGCCACCACGAAATAGCGGAGATCGTAGTGACTACCGTTCATGGTGGCATCTTTGGCCGCTGTTCCGGCTAAGGAAAGGCCAATGACCATCACAATCGGACCCACAACAATTGGGGGCAGGGCTTTATCAATCCAATCGGAGCCTAACCAGCCAACTAAGAGACTAACAGTTAGATAAACCACACCGACAGCGATGGTTCCTTGAGCGATTCCGGGATAACCAACTGTTTTCATGAGGGCCATCATGGGAACGATGAAGGAAAAACTCGAGCTCATATAGGCGGGAATCTTGCCTCTGGTAATTAACAGATACATCAAAGTTCCGACCCCAGAACTAAATAAAGCAATTCCGGGATTGAGGCCGACTAAGATCGGCACTAAGACAGTCGAGCCGAACATCGCAAATAGGTGTTGTAAGGAAAGACCGAACCAGTGTCCGGGAGTGGGACGATCGTGGAGATCAAGTAAGATATCTTTATTTTTCGGGGTCATGGTATTTCCTCCAAGAAAAAACCTTCCATCCGGTAAGTAGCGGGAGGAAGGAGGGGGAAAGCGAATTGATTAATGCAGGTACCCTTCCAAGCCTCACGGGACTGGGATTAAAAGGAGCTATTTGAAGACATTTTAGCTGGTTTTCAAGGGATTTGTCAACTTTTCGCTTTGAGAAAAGCTATGTTCAAGGGATGCTTTTTGCTATAATGAAGGGCAGTTTGAAAGCACGGTGATTGGTGAAGGAGATCAGGAATGATTAATGTTTATGTAGTTCGTCACGGACAAACAGACACGAACAAAAGCAAGAAAATTAACGGAGCGACAACTGATTTACCCCTAAACGATACGGGAATCGCGGAAGCTCAGGCTTTACGGGCCAGTTGGGATCCAAAAAAAATTGACTACGTTTATTCCAGTCCCTTAATTCGGGCGGTTCAAACGGCGAACATTATCATGGATCAACCCGATCAATTAGAAATTGATGATCGCTTAACTGAATTGAATTATGGTAGCTGGGATGGAGCTTACGTTCCACCCCTGAAAGAAAAATATCCGCAGGCTTTTGATGGTTTTGGCTATTTAAATGACCAGTATAGTAACTATTGCACTGGCGAAGGTTATGCCCATTTAGCTCAACGTTTAGCGCCTTTTTGGCAAGACTTGGTTAGCCAACATGCTGGGCAAAACGTCTTGGTTGTTTGTCATGGCGCAGTTTCCCGAGCGCTAGTCCAAAATGCTCTACAGGTTCCTAAAATTATGCAAATTGTCCAGATGAAAAATACTGGAGTCGTCAACCTCGCCTATGATGAAACTGAAAAATTCACTTCGATGCGCTATTATAATCGCCTCGCTCCAGCTGACTTTTTTTTAGATTAATTAATACTCAAAAAACCTCTGAAAGTTTTTTTCAGAGGCCTTTTTAATTTTGAAGATAGATTATTTAGTGGGAGCTTGCCAGTGCCAAGGATCAGCCTGCCATTGAGCTAGTAAATTAAATTCGGCTTTTGTAAATTGACCATCGGCGTGAGCCGCGTGCAGCAGATGACTGTAACTGGTCAAGGTTTGCAGCGTGGTTTGAGCTTGAGTAAAGTTAGTTTGACTGTCGGGTAATTCATAACTGAAAATCGCGGCCACACCAGCAACTTCGGCACCCGTTTTACGAACCACGTCAACAGCTTTTAAGGCACTGCCACCGGTAGAAATTAAGTCGTCAATGATGACAACTTGGTCTTGGGCCGTGGGCAAAGACCCTTCGACTTGTTGATTAGTGCCGTGATCTTTGGGTTTGGGGCGAACATAGCTCAAGGGAAGAGCTAAACGATCGGCTGCTAAAGCGGCATGAGGAATTCCAGCAGTGGCGACACCAGCAATAATCGTTGCCTGTGGATAGAAATTTTGAATTAATTGCGCTAAGCCCTCGGCGATATGGTCGCGAACTTGCGGATAGGCAATTGTCTTGCGATTATCGGTGTAAATAGGGGATTTGATCCCACTAGCCCAAGTGAATGGATGATATAAGTTTAAACGGACGGCATCAATTTTTAGTAAATCTTGCGCAATTTGGTTGGCGGTAGTTTCATTCATGTTGGGCACTCCATTCTTTTAAAAATTCGTGGTAACTAGCAACCGGGTCACTTGCTTGGGTAATCGGTCGACCAACGACTAAACCATTACTCCCCAGAGCAGCAGCTTTTTGCGGAGTTACGACCCGTTTTTGATCGTCATTGGTATTGTCTGTTCGCCGGATACCCGGATTGATGCAGAGAAATTCGTCGGTGGTGGCTTGGTGAATCTGAGGGTCTTCTAGGGCGGAGGCGATAACGCCGTCAGCGCCGTTAGTTTGGGCTAATTGGGCGAGATGGGTTACTGAAGCCCCCAGTGATCCCGGAATTTGAAGATCTTGATTCATTTGACTTTCCGAAGTTGAAGTTAACTGAGTTACGGCTAGCAATTTAGCTGGTTGGACGCCAACTTGCTGGCTTCCCCGGAGTAAACCTTGCTTAGCTTGTTGGATCATCGTGCCGCCACCCAAAGCCATGACTGTAAGGTAGCTGACTTCTTGAGCAGCTAATTGGGCGGCCGCTTGTTCGACTGTATGCGGGATATCGCATAATTTTAAGTCTAAAAAGATGGTCGCGTGTCGCCGGCGTAATTCTTGGATAATTTCTGGTCCAGCAGCATAGTATAGTTCCATCCCCACTTTAACGGCGAGGGGTTCGGAATCTGGAAATTGGTCTAGAAAAGCTAAAGCTGTCTGGGCTTCAGCAAAATCTAAGGCAATAAAAACGGGTCCCATGTGAATGTCACCTTTCCCTGTTCAAACTTGAAACACATTGATGGTAGCTTAAGCCAAGTTTTTAATTTCGTCAAATCTTAACTAGGCAAAATCTAAGTTTGCTATTTCTTAATAATTATGCTAAGTTAACTTCCGGAGTCAAGCAACGTGTATTTTAAAAAAATAATGGCTGTCCGTGAGCAGCCGTTTTGGAGGAATCGTAATGGCACGAACAAACCACGCACTAACAACCAATCAGAAATGGACGATTGCATCAACCTCGGCCGGTTTTGCTTTGGAGAATATGGACGTCATGTTTTTATCTTTCGCTTTATCATCAATCATGGCTTCCCTTCAAATCAACGGTATGCAGGCAGGATTCATTTCTTCCATCACTAATCTGGGGATGTTAGTGGGTGGTATTTTATTTGGAATTATCGGTGACCGAGTGGGTCGAGTAAAGACTTTCTCCTACACCGTCTTTATCTTCGCCATCGCTACGGCAGCCATGTTTTGGGCCCAAAATATTACTATGATTTATATTTTCAGATTCATTGCCGGTATCGGTGCTGGAGGCGAATATGGAGTTGGCATTACCTTGATTGCGGAAAATTTTGATCAGCGGCGAATTGGGACTATGACTTCGATTGCCGCGATTGGCGGTCAAGTTGGGGCGGTTTTAGCTGCGGTCGTGGCGGGCTTTGTCTTAATGACTTGGGGCTGGCGTGAATTATTTCTAATCGGAGTAGTGCCCGTCTTATTAACTTACTTTATCCGTCGGCACTTACGGGAAAGTGATGAATTTCTGGCTGCTAAAGCTGCCCAAAAAGATCCCAAAAAACGGGTTCAAGTCCGGAGATTATTTAAAACCCCGCGCTTGGCTTATCAAACGCTGGCCTTAATGGTGATGGTGATTGTTCAAATTGCTGGTTACTTTGGTTTAATGAATTGGTTGCCGTCAATTATGCAAAAACAACTGCACTTATCTGTTTCGGGATCTTCTTGGTGGATGATTGCTACAATCGTGGGAATGAGTATTGGGATGTTAGTTTACGGACGAATCCTGGATTACTTTGGTCCGCGTTGGGCTTTCGGAATTTTCTTGGTTGCCTCTGCAGCTTCCGTCTTCGGCATCACTTTAGCCTACAATCAGGTGACGCTTTTACTTGCCGGAGCTATCTTAGGTTTCTTCTCAAACGGAATGTTTGGGGGGTATGGAGCCGTAATTAGTCGCCTTTATCCGACGGAAATTCGCTCGACCGCTAATAATGTGATTGTTAATACTGGGCGCGCAATCGGTGGCTTTTCTTCCGTCGTGATTGGTTTTCTCTTAGATCATTATTCCTTGATCGTGGTCATGATTTTCTTAGCCGGTTTATACTGCCTCAGCTTTATCGTGATGTTCACGATTCCGGGCTTTAAGACCTTAGCCACGGCACCGCACAAAGACTTGCCCACCATCGCTACTAAATAAAAATTTTCTTCTGAGCTGAACTTTGATTTTTCGAGTTTGGCTATTTTATTGCTCCCGGTTAATTTATAATAAAGTTATTAAATGGGGAAAAGAGGTTTTAGCATGGCCACAGAAATTTTAATTACGACCACTGAAACTATTCCGGGACAAAAATATGAAATTTTAGGGGAAGTTTTTGGTTTGACAACGCAGTCGAAAAATCTTTTCAGCGATATTGGGGCATCTTTGAAAAATATGGTGGGTGGCGAAATCAAGGCCTACAGTAATATGTTGCACGAATCGCGAGAGAAGGCCATCAGTCGCTTGCGTGATGAAGCTACCGCTTTGGGCGGAGATGCAGTTGTAATGATGCGTTTTGACTCGGGCTCAATTGGGGGCGACATGCAAAGTGTCGTGGCTTACGGAACTGCAGTTAAATTTATTTCTGATCCTGCTACCCCAACTTAGAATAAGAATTTAAAAAAACAAAGACACCTTTGCCAGCGAATTTTAGGAAAATAAAAGAGGGCAGGGTATCTTTTTATGGATAAGCAATGATTATCGCCATCAGAAATTCTAAATGTAATCTGTCCTCTAAGATAAAATTAGGAGAAAGTAAGAAATTATTTCAATAACCAAGCTCTCACAATATCGGACTTTCAGTTTCGTAGCCGGTGCTAACTCCAGAAAGTGGGGTAATGTCGCTGGTTAAAATATGTATTGCTCCAGAAGGGAACAACATGTCAGACTTTCAATTGCTGGATTTGGTATTGCGATTTGCCGAATCCATGCTTAAAGTTCTGAAATTTAAGCAAAAAAATAACCGTCCGCTTACGGTAAAGCATAGTTATTTAGAATCTTAATCGCTGCCGGCTCTGCAAGGAAGTTCGATTACCGTCGCGCCTTCCTCTTTTATATCTCAATTATAAGCCCTAACTTAGCTAACGCAAACCATGCTCATCAAAAGACTGGGGCTTTAAGTAACTTTTTCCGAAACTATTAAATTTTTCGAAGGGATCGACGATGAGAGGGCCGATCTTTAAGCCGATGTTTCTTTTTTAATTTAGCTAGGGAGGGGCCAGTTCGATCTTCAGGATAAAAAAAACTTCACTCCAGTTGATTCTGGAATGAAGCCTAAAACGGGTCCATTTTGAGGTCAGTGTTTCTTAATTAACGTAAACCTGCGGGTTGGAGCCATTTTTCAATTAAGTTCAAAATGAAGTCAGTGATAATCGACATTAAGGCTGTTGGCAAAGCCCCGGCGAGAATCAAGGCAGCTCCGTTAGTCGCGTTAGTTCCGCGAACAATAATATCACCTAAACCCCCGGCCCCGACGAAAGCGCCGATCGCGGTAATTCCGATGGCTAAGACTAGGGCATTACGAATCCCAGCCATGATCACGGAAAGAGATAAGGGCAAACGCACCATGGTTAATAGTTGGAGATTAGTCATCCCCATCCCTTTTCCAGAGTCAATAATATTGGCATCAACGTTACGCATTCCGGTATAGGTGTTTTTGATAATCGGCAAGAGGGCGTACAAGAAAACCGTCGCGATGACTGTGTTCACACCTAGACCGAGGCCAATCATAATGATTGATAACAAGGCCAAAGAGGGAATCGTTTGAATGACGTTGGCGATACTAATGACAAAATTTCCTAGGTGATGGTTGCGGCTGATGAAAATTCCCAAGGGAATTCCAATTACGGCCGCAATTAAGACCCCATAAATGGAAATTAGAAAATGGCGGTTGAATTGTTCGAGAATATACATCCCATTGTGGTTGTAGTAATACAACAATTGTTGCCAGGTATTCATGGAAGACATTAATATTCACCTCGGAAGTAATTATTTTTAACTAGGAATTGATGCGCGACGACTTGCGGTTCCAAAAGTTGATCATCAACTTGGAAGTTCAAACGACGCATGGTATGAACACTGATTTTACCATCGAGGCGGTGCAAAATGGGCTTCAATTCGGGATGTTGGCGCAAAAGTGAATTATTGACCATCATTGAACAGTTATAAGGAGGGAAGAAATGCTTATCATCTTGTAGTGATTTCAGATGATAACTATCAATTCGTCCATCCGTCGAATAACCAAGAACGACATTCATCTTATTAGAAGCTAAGGCAGAATAAACTAAACCAATCTGCATCGGGTAAGCCTTAGCGAATTCCAGATCATAATGATGGGTAAAATCGCGGTAACCGTCGCCTTTCCGATTCAACCAGTTGGCATCAACGCCGACCGTGAATTTATCGGCAACTTTCTTCAAATCTGACACTGTTTTAAGATTATTTTCTCGGGCAGTTTTTTGCGTCACCATAAAAGAGAAAGTGTTGCTGAAACCGTAGGTCGGGAAATAAGTCTGATCAAAGCGTTTTTTGGCTTCCCGGCGGACAATATCCGTCGCCTTTTGGGGATCTTTTTCCGGAGGAAGATACAAGTTAGTTGTTAATTCGGTTCCGGAGTAAGCCACCGCTTGGATGTCGGCGTCATTGCGGACCAAAGCTTGGTGAATTAAGGGAGCAGAACCTAAGTTATTGACAATTTCCGTTGGGTACTTAGTTTCGTGACTAATAAGTTCCGCCAACATGTTGGCCATCACTTGAGATTCCGTCGTATTTAAAGAAGCAATTTTGACACTGGGTGTGTTACCACCACCGGCCCCGAGGCCGGGAAAGCTACAGGCACCAAGAAGCAAACAGCTACCCAAAGTAATGAAAGTTAGCCAAAGATAACGTAATTTTTTCATATCCAACCTCCTAATTCTTCTTCGCAGCGGCTGGAGTTAAATAGTTTTCCAAACGCCCCAAAAGATAATCAGTGAGGACTGCCAATAAAATAACCGGAATCGTTCCGCCGAAGATCAGATCAGGTTGGAAGAGGTTCAAACCGTTGAAAATGAAATCACCGAGACCACCAGCCCCAATATAGGAAGCTAAAGTTGACCAAGCAATTACATAAATCGCGGAAAGGCGAATTCCCGCCATAATGACCGGCGTTGCTAAAGGCAGCTCAACCTTAGTGATTGATTGCAAATTCGTCATGCCCAAACCTTTGGCAGAGTCAATTAAGTCCGGATTGACATCTTTCATCCCCAGATAAGTGTTCCGCAAAATGGGCATTAAACTATAGATGAATAAAGCGGCAATCGCGGGCACTTGACCGACACCAAAGAGGGGCAACATCAAGGCTAACAAAGCTAGCGCCGGAATGGTCTGTAACATACTAGCAATTGACATCACCACATGAGCGGTTTTGGGAAAGCGGGAAAGAATTACGCCCAAGGGTACTGCCACTAAAATTCCTAAGCCTAAAGAAATAGCTGAGATATAAATTTGTTGCCAAGTTTTGGTTAATAATTCCGAACCGTGTTGGCTAAGAAAACTACTCATGGGAATGATCAGCTCCTTTGGTTGGAGTTTGGCTGAGTTCCGCTGCGGACATCGGTTCGTTATCGCCCCAAATAGTATTGTAGACGAGGTTGACTAAGGCTGACCGAGTAACAATTCCGACTAATTTATTTTCATCGTCAGTTACGGGAACATAGCTGTAACCACGTTTTAAAATCCGATCCACGGTATCCCGAAGGTAAGCATCTGGATGGACGGTGTACAGTTTGGCAGTCAAAATATCACTAACACTAGAAACCTTGCGGTATTTTTGTTCAAGATCTTTAATCGAAATAAAGCCCTTGAGATGTTCCGAATTATCGGTGACTAAAAGGGTATCCACGTGCCGGTCCCGCATCAAACTCAAAGCATCGCGCAAAGAAGCCCCGAGGTTAATTTTTACGGGCGTGGTTAACATAATTTCTTGAACTTGGACCGTGTCGTGTTGCGCTTCGGCTAAACGATCTTCCCCAATCAAGGTTTCGACAAATTCCGTCGCCGGATGCCGCAAGATTTCTTCAGGAGTATCATTTTGGACAACTTTTCCGTCGTGCATAATCACAATATGGGTGGCTAATTTCAAAGCTTCATCCATATCATGGGTCACAAAGACAATTGTTTTTCCTAATTCTTCTTGCAGCTTTTTGACTAAATCCTGCAAGTTTTCTCGGGTAATGGGGTCTAAAGCCCCGAAAGGTTCATCCATCAAGATTAAATCTTGGTCGGCAGCTAAAGCGCGAACGACCCCGATCCGTTGTTGTTGACCGCCAGAAAGTTCGTAAGGATAGCGATCGAGATACTCTTCGGGCAATTCGGCCAACTTAATTAATTCGCGGGCTTTTTGGTCCAGTTTTTCTTGGGGCCATTTCAAAAGTTTGGCAACGAGAATGATATTTTCTTTGATCGTCATGTGGGGCATCAGACCATTATTTTGAATCACGTAACCAATCCGCCGGCGCAAGTTTACGGGGTTGAATTGGTTGACATCTTTACCATTAATATAGACATGACCTTTGGTAATGCTATTCATGCGGTTAATCATTCGCATCAAAGTTGTTTTCCCAGAACCAGAAGTTCCGATAAAGCAACAAAATTCACCTTGAGCAATTTTGATATTAGCATCAGTAACAGCGGGGGCTTTCCCCTTATAAATTTTTGAAACGTTTTTAAATTCTACAATCGGCTTTTGTTGAGACATTAAAAGCAGATCCTCCTTTCTTGTAAGACAACAAGTCATGCTCCGTTCTCTTCTATCATAAACCAAGGCCAGCTTTGAAAGCAAAACCCTGGGGCTAACGAGCCCGCTTTTTGCGCCAGAAATGAATGATAAAAGTTACGATGAAGGCAACGGCTAAGACGAGGGTGAAAATGGTGTTGGGAATTTCAATATTGATCGCTGGAATCGTCAGGAATAACTTGACGGCGATGAAAGTAATCAGCACATAGGCCATCGGTTCCAGCTCCGGAATCTTGTTCATTAAAGTCATGATCACTTCGGCAACTCCCCGCATGGCAATAATTCCGACAATACTTCCAATCAAAATAATAACCGGGTTGTTAGAAATTGCGATCAAAGTCAGGACTGAATCGAGAGAAAACATAATATCGGTGAATTCAATCGAGATAATTACTTGAAGCAGAGGAGAGAGTCCTTTAATACGAAAGAGTTTAATTTTCTTGTGGCTATTGGTTATCTTACTATGAAAGAAATTAAAGGCCATGTAGAGTAAATATAAACTCCCTAGAATTTTGATCCATTCTAGATTGATGAGGTAGGTGCCAATTCCAATGACGAGAAAGCGAAAGATAAAAGCTCCCCAGATTCCATAAAAGAGCGCTTCCTCTTGCTGCTTGCGCTGGGGCAAAGAGTGGGCTTGGGCCGCTAAGACGATTGAATTATCGACGGATAAGAGACACTCCATGATAATTAAAGAGAGAATAATTAGCCAGTCATTGGGGGTGGTGATGACTGTTTGCCAATTGTGTAAATCAAAAAAAGGTTGGTACAATTTAACAATAAAATCCATTTCAGGACTCCTTTAATTTAGCTCAAAAATAAAGATAAACAACACCCTTAAATATATCATACTCTAGGTCATTTTAACGCTAGACCTTAGTTGATGGGCAAAATTTTAGAAAATGAAAATTGTTTTTTGGAATTAAAGGGTTTACAATAAAAATAGATTAAATTGAATCGTCATCGCAAAGGGGAGCTAATTAGCTGAGAGTGATTAAGTTCAGACCCTTGAACCTGTTTGTTAAGACAAGCGTAGGAATTGTGATGAGTCGAGAGGCTCTGTTTGCGGGACATTCACAAGGAGGGCTTTTTTTGATGGTTAAAAATAAATTACAGGTTTTGATTGAAGGGGCAATTATCAGTGCTCTAGCAATGGCTTTGAGTTATATTCCGCACAGTACGGGAATCTCGTCGATTGAAATTTTGTATGGAATTGTACCTATTTATATCTATACTTGGCGCCGGGGATTGGTTGCCGGAATGGGGTCCGGTTTGGTTTGGGGCTTGTTGGATCTGATCTTGCGGGGCCTGAGTAGCGGTTCAGTGCTCAATGTCTGGCAAGGAATCCTCGAATATCCGCTGGCTTTTAGTGTTCTCGGCTTAGCGGGCTGGGCCACGCCTTTAATTCAAAAAAAAGCCCGCCAACATCTGTCTTGGGGATTAATGATGGCTAGTGGGGCCACAGCGCTAATTGCTAAATATTTTCTTCACTTCATCGCCGGAGTTTTAGTTTGGGGAAGCTTTGCGCCCAAGTCGATGAATCCTTGGTTGTATTCTTTCATCGTCAACGGGGGCAGTGCTCTCGCGAGTCTAATTTTCTTAGGTATAGTTCTATTCTTACTGCGGCCCGTTTTGGGACGACTAATTAAGGGATAATTGTTTTTGCTGGATGACTAAAGTATAATTAAACTGAAAACGTTTTAAGATAAAGGGGCGGATAGAATGTATTATGTAGTTATGCCTTCCCGGGATATTCGGGATAACTTAGCCACCGAGCAATTTTTGATGAATAATAAAGACTTTGATGAACCGCTGGTTTTATTTTATATCGAAAGTCCGTGCATTATTGTGGGCCGCAATCAGAATACAATCGAAGAATTGAATAATGATTACGTGCGCGAGCACCAGATCACCGTCACCCGGCGTTTGTCCGGTGGGGGCGCGGTTTATCAAGATTTAGGTAATCTTTGCTTCAGTTTCATGGTGGATGCTGCCGATGAAAACTTCGGTGATTTTAAGAAAATTACCGCTCCGATGGTTGCCGCTCTCCATCGCCTGGGCGCTAAGGGAGCAGAAGTCTCAGGCCGCAATGATATCCTGATTGACGGCAAGAAATTTTCGGGAAATGCGATGTACACCAAAAACGGCAAAACTTTCTCGCACGGGACTTTGTCTTACGATGTGGATCTGGATGTCTTGACTCAAGCCTTACACGTTAATCCTGATAAAATTAAATCCAAGGGGATTAAGTCGATTCGCAGCCGGGTCACCAATATTCGTCCCTATTTAAAACCGGAATATCAGCATCTGACCACCGAGAAATTTCGAGATATCTTGTTATTGAGTTTGTTTGAAGCCGATAGTCTGGATGAAATTAAGGAGCATGAATATCAGCTCACCGAGTCTGACTTAGCAGAAATTGAAAAATTAAAACAACAATATTATTACAATTGGGACTGGGTTTATGGAAAGTCACCCGAGTTTACCGTCCAAAAAAGAAAGCACTTTGATGGCGGAACCGTTGACGCCCGTTTTCAGATTGAACACGGCAAAATTGCTCAAGCTAAATTCTACGGTGATTTCTTTGGCGCCCAAGACGTCCAAGATTTGGCCGCTAAAATGCTGGGCTTGACTTACGACTATGACAGTCTCCAAGAATTCTTTCAAAAGCAAGACTTACGGCCTTACTTTGCCTTGATTGATCCAGCAGAAATCTTAGAACTTGTGAAACCATAAGCAAGGTTGATAAGAAACCGAATGAAAATAGATTTCGTTCGGTTTTTTAAATGCCAAATCAATTTCTGATTTTGTGAGCAGCTCTGATTGGCGGGAAAAAATATTTCTAGCGTTTTATTGGGGGAAACAATTTATGTACTATTTTATAATGCCGGAATTAGATATTCGAACTAATTTAGCTACAGAACAATATTTGATGAATAATAAAGATTTCGATGCGCCTTTAGTTTTATTTTATATTCAAAAACCCTGCATCATCGTTGGACGGAATCAAAATACCCTAGAAGAGTTAAATACTGCTTATGTGCGGGAGCAGCAAATTACCGTGACGCGGCGTTTATCAGGCGGCGGGGCGGTTTACGATGATCTAGGCAATGTTTCCTTTAGCTTTGTGGTCAATGCTGAAGACGAAAGTTTCGGTGATTTTCGGAAAATGGTGGCTCCAATTGTCCAAGCTTTGCATCAAATGGGAGCGACGGGCGCGGAAGTCTCCGGTCGTAATGATATCTTGATTGACGGGAAGAAGTTTTCGGGAAATGCCATGTACACCAAAAACGGCAAGACTTTTTCGCACGGAACCTTATCTTATGATGTAGATCTGGACGTCTTAACCCAGGCTTTGCGAGTTAATCCCGATAAGATTCAGTCCAAGGGAATTAAGTCGATTCGCAGTCGGGTCACCAATCTGCGCCCTTATCTCAAGCCGGAATACCAACATTTAACCACCGCGCAATTTCGCGACCAATTACTATTGAGTTTATTTGCGGTTCCGAACTTGGTAGCGATTCAAAGCCAAGCTTATCAATTAACCGCGGCTGATCGACAAGCGATTGCCGATTTAAAGGAACGTTATTACGCTAATTGGGATTGGGTTTACGGTCAATCTCCCGACTTTACCGTCCAGAAGAGAAAGCATTTTCCCGCCGGAACCATTGACGCGCGTCTGCAAATTAAAGGCGGTCGAATTGTGGCCATTAAATTTTACGGCGACTTCTTTGGTCAAAAAGATGTTGCTGAATTAGAAGAGCAATTGGTCGGCCTAGCTTATACCGCTTCTGTTTTAGAAGAACGTTGCAGTGAACTGGACTTGCCCGCTTATTTCAATCGAATTGATCCGCAAGCAATCTGCACTTTAATTCAACCCTAATTCTGACAAAAATATGGCGAGGAAAATTCCCTACTGAAACAGAAAATATTCAAAAAATAGAAATATATTGTCTGTTATTTTTAAAAATACTTGATTTATATTTAAATGAAATACTCCCATGGGGAGTTTTTTATTATTGTCTTTAGACCTAGTTGAGCACGGAGTCTGTGCGAAACAAAAAACCACCCGCTATGCGGGTGGATAGTCCAATGGTTAAACCAAAACAGCTCTTCTGAGATTTACAATGGAGCTGTCAAAGCCAAGTATTATAAATTTAGAGGAGCTGTGAAAGTGGCGAATAAATTAAACAGTAGATGACTTTCTTTCCTACGCCATGCACTTTTTAAGTGATTAGATTATTTCTACATCACTTATACTAGAACATCTCATTATAAAGAAGCCTGAAGACGCTCACCTAATTCTGAACCTATTATTTGTCATTTTATTGACTTGCGAACTTTGCTTGCCAAAAAGCATGATCTTCGGCCGTGATGGAGCGTAAAATCCGGGCAGGATTGCCAACCGCGATTACGTCAGCTGGAAGATCCTTAGTAACGACACTGCCCGCGCCGACGACTGTGCCCGCGCCAATGGTTACACCGGGCAGGACGGTGACATTTCCTCCGAGCCAGACATTGTCAGAAATTGTAATTGCTTGCGCAAATTCCCACTCTTGATTGCGAATCAGCGCATCTACTGGATGACCGGCAGTAAATAAATTGACTCGTGGTCCAATCATCACATTATTTCCGATCCGAATTTCATTAGTATCCAGTAGAATGGCGTTGGAATTACAGTAAAAATGATCACCAATTGAGATGTGGCGACCGTAATCGACCTCGAAGGGCGGTTGAATAAAAACATCAGTCCCGCAGGAGGCGAAAAGCTGCCGTTCGAGAGTCTTAATCTGATCTATTTGTTTTCGGGGTAGTTGATTAATCTTTTGGACTAAAACTTTGCCGGAAGTCGAGCGATGCTCTGGCTGAATATTGTGCGCCCGGTATAATTTTCCGGCTAAGAGATTTTGGTAGTCGTGATCAGGGCTCATTATGGAAATCCTCCGCTTTTTGAAAATAAGTTTAACACAATTTTTTCGATTTCAGAAAAGTAATCATTGAAAATTGCAATCGATTTCACTATTATATAAGTGAGCTTAATTTTTTGAAAAAATTTTGAGGTGAACTGTATGCGCATGTTGGGTGTTTCCATCTATCCAGATTTGTCAGATTTTAAACAGGATCAGGCTTATCTCGATTTAGCTAGTCAATACGGTTATCAGCGAGTCTTTACTTCGCTGCTCCAGTTAGTTGGGGAGAATGGCGAAGATATCTTAGGTAAATTTCGCCGGACAGTAGACTACGCTAATAGTTTAGGTTTGAAAGTCATTGTGGATATCAATCCCAGTCTGTTTGAATCTTTAGGGATTAGCTATGATGATCTGAGTTTCTTCCATGAATTGAAAGTTTGGGGCTTGCGTTTAGACGAAGGCTTCTCCGGTTTGGAAGAAGCACAGATGACGCGGAATCCTTATGGTTTAAAGATTGAATTAAATATGAGTCGTGGGACCCATTACTTAGATCAAATTATGGATTATGGTCCGAATCCCGATAATTTATTGGGTTGCCATAATTTCTATCCTCAAAGTTACACTGGTTTGGGTGAACAAATTTTTCTCGATTATTCGAAATCCTACCGCAAGCACCAGATTCACAGTGCCGCTTTTGTTTCCTCACAAGTTGCTAAGATTGGTCCTTGGCCGGTGAGTGAAGGCTTGCCTACTATTGAAACTGATCGTAAGCGCCTTGTCGCTTCGCAAGTTCAACATTTATTATTGACCGGGATGGTTGACGATGTCATTATTGGAAACGCTTATGCTTCGGAAGCTGAATTGAAAGCTATCGCCGCTGCATTTCAAAATCCATATCCTTTCTTGCAAGTTGATTTACAGAAAAACATTTCGGCTTTGGAAGAAAAGATCACCTTGGAGGAAACCCATCTCTATCGGGGCGATGCTTCCGACTATCTCTTACGCGATACCAATCCGCGAGTTAAATATAGTCAAGAGATTATTCCGGCTCACGACAATACCGTTGATTTTCAACGCGGCGATGTTGTGATTGTTAATGAAGGTTACAAACGTTACAAGGGTGAGTTACAGATTGTCTTGCAGCCTTTCCCTAATGATGGTCGCCGTAATTTAGTTGGTCGCTTAACAGCAAGTGACTTGCCTTTATTACAGTACATCAAACCTTGGAGTAGTTTCCAATTGCGGGCCGCCGACTAAGTTAGCGATGCTTAAGAATGGTAGGTAGATTGTGATGGCGCAGACAACAAACAATTTTCTTAATCAAAAGATGATTCCCTTTTTCCAAAAGATTGCCGCTTCCAGACATTTAACCGCCTTGCGGGATGGGATGACGGCTGCTGTACCAATGATTATTATCGGGTCGGTCTTTATGATCTTGGCCCAATTTCCTATTCCCGCTTATTTGAACTTCATGGCGCATACCTTTGGTAAGAATTGGGCGACGGTTCTGCAGTACCCAACGAACGCTTCTTTCCACATCATGGGCTTGATTGCCGTTGCGGGAATTTCCTATCAGTTGGCGAAGTCTTATAAGGTAGAGCCTTTCTCAACCATGATTGTGATGGTGGGGGCTTTCCTATTAACTATCCCGATGAAAATTGATAAAGCTGGAGCCTTATGGGTGCCGCTCCAACAACTTGATTCCGCCGGTTTATTTATTGCCTTGATTGTTGGTTTGTTTGCGACTGACCTCTATGTTTGGCTGGTGCACAAGAATTTGACGATTAAGATGCCGGCGAGTGTTCCGCCAGCAGTCAGCAGTTCCTTTGCTTCCTTAATTCCTGGTGGAGTTGTGCTAACGGTTGTTTGGATCATTCGGCTGGCGGTTGAAGCCACCCCGATGAAGAGTATTCCCAATATCATCATCTTCTTCCTTCAACAACCACTCAGCCAGTTAACTAACTCTCTCTGGGGGGCTTTGGTCATTGAACTTTTGATTTGTATTCTGTGGATCTTTGGGGTTCACGGGGGTAATACCGTTAGTGGTGTGATGATGCCAATCTGGTTAGGAGCCATGGCTCAAAATGCTTCTGCACATGCTGCGGGCAAAGCTTTACCCAATGTTGTGACTCAACAATTCTGGGATAATTTCGTGCATATGGGTGGTGCCGGGGCTACTTTAGGTTTGGCAATCATGATTGCGCTCTTTTCTAAGAGTGCAGAGTATAAGACGCTGGGGGGGTTAATTGTTGGTCCGGCAATCTTCAATATCAATGAACCGATTATCTTTGGTCTACCGATTGTTTTGAATTACCAAATAGCGATTCCTTTCATCGTTGCTCCCCTAGTTAATGTTGTGACAACTTATATTGCCATGTCCACCGGCTTAGTTGCCCGGACGATGGGGGTAATGGTTCCTTGGACGACACCACCGATTATTTCTGGTTATCTAGCTACCGGTCATATTTCCGGGGTGATCCTCCAAATTGTAAATATTATTTTAGATGGTTTGATCTATTACGTCTTCTTTAAGCGAATGGATCGTGCTAAATTAAAAGAAGAACTAGCTTTAGAAAAATAAAGTCTTAAAGGAGAAATTTATTATGAGTGAAAAAACAATTATGTTGGTTTGTTCCGCCGGAATGTCCACCAGTTTATTAGTTAACAAGATGCAGGCTGCTGCTAGCGACCAAGGCGTCGATGTCCACATCTTCGCCACTTCGGCTGCTGATGCCGACAACAAGATTGAAAACGAACATCCAGATGTTTTGATGTTGGGACCGCAAGTTAGCTATATGTTGGACGATTTCAAGAAGCGAGTCGAAATTCCGGTCGAAGTTATCAATATGCAAGATTACGGCATGATGAATGGTTCTAAAGTTCTCGCTGAAGCCTTGAAAATGATGGAGGCTTAAGAGATGGAAGACGAAAAGCAATTGCAAGCCGTAATGGGCTTAATTATGAATGGGGGCAATGCTAAAGGATCAGCCTTCGCGGCGATCAAGGCTGCCAAGAAGGGTGACTTTGAAGAAGCGCAAGCTAAGTTGAAAGAATCCGACCAATTCTTGAGTGAAGCCCATAATGCTCAAACAGGCATGTTGACCCAAGAAGCTCAAGGTGATCACCAAACGGTGACCCTCTTGATGGTGCATGCCCAAGATCATATTATGAATGCCATTACTTTCCGCGACCTAGCTGGAGAAATGGTTGATTTATACAAGAAATTAGCCGAATAAATTTAAAAATAAAAATAGGTAGTTACTTAATTGATTCCCTATGTACCGACCCCCAAAAATTAGACCAAAAATCTAGCTTCTGGAGGTTGGTATTTTTATGGCTAAATATAGTTTTGAACTTAAGTTAAAGATCGTTCACGAATATCTTGCGGGAGAAGGTGGCGTACCTTATTTATCAAAGAAATACAGCATCAAGTCTCAAAGGCAAGTGGTGAATTGGATCAATGTCTATC
>NZ_JABZEC010000003.1 GCF_013385145.1 Bombilactobacillus apium | reverse complement strand
AAGTCCAGTTCAATACAAAAAAGCAGCATTAAAAGCTGCCTAAAGTAGAATTACCAAAAATAACAAAAAACGGAGTGGATTTCTCCACTCTGAAAAGGTCCAACTTTTGGGGAGCACTACAAACTTATAAAAAGAGAATTTTTCTGGCTTTTCTTAAAAGAGAAGAATAAAATAAATAGTCAATTACGGAAAAAACCATTAAATAATAGTCTAAAAAGGAATTGTTTATGAAAAAGTCACCAAGGGTACTTTTTTGTAATAAAACTGTTCATAAACTCAACTGAGATGGTCTTTTTAATTTTGTGAAAAATAGAATAATAAGAGTGACAGGGCATATTTTAATGTTTTTTTGAATAATTTGTGTATAAAGCTTGAATTTTAGAGGGTTTCTTGAGATTATATAGGTGCAGGCATTGAAGTTAATGATTTCAATCTTTAGGGGGGAAGAGAGTTCATTAGATGAAAAGGAGTTAATCCATGAAAAAAGTATTTTTGAGTTTATTGTTGGTCTTAGCTTGTGGGGTAACCGCGATCTTCCATCCTACTCAAGTGAAGGCTGACAGTGGGCTTACTTATACTGTTGATGCGGTTTTACCAGATAATCAACGGGATCGTAATCTGTCTTATCCAGACTTAAATGTTAAACCTGGTAAAGATCAAGAACTGCAATTCAAGATTACTAATAGTAGTAGTAGAAAAAAAACATTCGTTGTTGAAGCTAATGATGCTAGCACCAGTGATGGAATTGCTATGATTTATAGCCGCCATAATAGTCATTTACTAGGTTCACCACAATTTACACAGATGGTGGATTCTAAGTCTCGACGGCAAATAATTAGGGTCGCGCCACAAAGTGTACAACAAATTTCTATTACTCTACATTATCCGCAGGATACCTTCTCGGGAGTTGTTGTCGGAGGACTTTATGTCTACGATAAGAGTGTTGATAAACTAAAAAAATCTAAGGGCTTTTCTTTGAATAATAGATTCACTTATTCAGTGGGAATTCAGCTACGTTCTCAAGAACAAAAAGTTCTGCCACAGCTGAATTTAGGTAATGTTAAGCTAACTACCATGAATCATCATTCTATTATTGCGGCTAAGTTATTCAATAATACACCAGCAGTAATTGGTGGTTTGAAAACCAGATTTACTTTAAAAACTATTAAAGGAAAAACCGTGACTAAGTATAGAGCTGATAATGGTCAAGTTGCACCAATTAGTAAGTTCACTGTGGGAATACCCTTAGTAGATAAGCAACTATCTCCTGGAAGGTATGTGTTGACTGGAAAGGGCCAGTCAGGAACGCAGATTTGGCGTTGGAGAAAGGTGTTTTATATTGACCGTAAAACTCTGGATAAAGTAAATCGTGATAGTGTTGACGTAGATCATAATAATCCGATTTGGTTATGGATTCTATTACTGATTTTAGTTTTATTAACTATTTTAGTAATTATTTTAGTAAAGAAATTAAAGGAGAAAAAGGATGAAGACGATGAAATTTAAGAGTATGGCTAATGTTGCAGCTATTTTGGGGACTGTTTTAATCAGTACTCCAGCTATGACTGCCATGGCAGCCCCAACAACTCCAGCAAGTACAGCAAGTTCAGATGTTACATTGGAACTGACAGCACCAGGTAGTGATGATAAGCAAACCAGTAAGGATCCTACAACTGGTGAAGAAGGAACAGACAAAGATGATAATGGAAATACCTTAGTTCCTGGTACGAAACCTACAGATAATGCTGGACCTTTGACCATTAATGGTGTACCGAGATTTGAATTTGGTAAAATTGCTTTTTCTGGATCAAAGCAGACCGTTAAAGCGATTTTTCATGAATATGATAAAAATGGGAATATGATTCTCAATGAAGATAAAACTCCTAAGAAAGTTGAAGGTGCAGCTAGAAAGCCTTCTCTTCAGGTTTCTGACCTTCGTGGTACAGGGGCTGGTTGGAATGTAACTGCTAGTTTATCGGCAATTACAAACCAAACTTCAGGTAGCACGGATAAGTTAACTTCGCCACAACTATCTTTTGCGGCTAGCAAAACTATAGGTACCAATGGTGTTCAAAAAGAAGCAAGTACTAGTGCAAGTGTGGCAGCTCCGACATTAACAACACCAATAGTTTTAAACGTTGATGATGAATCTAATACACAAACTAAGACTGTATTCAATGCTGCTGCTCATGATGAAGGGAAGGATCCTAGCACAGGAGCTGGACTTGGACAATGGTTTGCTAATTTCGACCCTGATAGTATTACTTTGGCTGTTTATCCAGGTGCTACAGCGGGTCAATATAAAGGAACAGTTACTTGGAATTTGAGTAGTGGTCCTGCGGCATAATGCACCTAGGTTTTCATTAAATAACAAGGGAAAAAATCAACTAAAACTTTTTAAGTTTCAGTTGATTTTTCTTTTTTTAATATGATCGAATAAACCACAAGTTTTACTTGTGGGGGACAAAACAGCTTTAGCGTGAAAAACTTCCTTTCGATATAATAGTTTTTGGCTAGCAACCATAACTAAATCGAAAGGAAATTTTTTGTTCTTGAAACAAAACGCTAATAGCTTAGCACACTAGATGGAATTGTAAGTATCATCTAGTTTTTACACCCAAGTATCGACTTAAGGTGATTTATGGTGATTAAGAACCGACATTGGTCATATTTTAAGAAGACTCTGTGAACTGAAAGAAGTAGAGATTATCGAAGCCCATGCGATGCCAGATCACATTCATATGTTGGTTCGAATTCCTCCAAAATGAGTGTTTCGCAGTTTATGGGCTATTTAAAAGGGCGCAGTGCCGTAATCCTTCACGATCGTCACGCTAGCTTAAAATATAATTATGGAAATCAAAGTTTTTGGGTGCGCGGATGCTATGTTAGTGACCGTGGGGTTAAATCAGAAAACCATTCAAAAGTATATTCGGGAACAAGAGGCAGACATCAGTAAACGAGAATATCTGGATCCATTTAAGAAATAGGAGCGAGTAAATAAGGATAGTTAGCGGTTGATAGTGTTTTGTTGGGCCTCTTGAAGGGGCTCTTTGTGCCAGGTGGAGCCTTCTAGGGCTAAAATATCCACCAGCTATGCTGGTGGATATTTACTATTTTTGTCATTTTGATATCAAAAGCTCATTAGGAGCATAATTTGAATCTATTAAATTATTAGATTTTTAATGCAATACCAGTTTGGAAAAGATTGGATTTGAGAGACAACAATAGACAGGTTAGTTTAAGACCTGCGGGTCTTAATATCCGCAGATAAGAACTATATTCTTCCTTTATGTAGGGTTCTACTGATCTCGATTTATCTCAGAATTATTACGAACCGAGCTAGCGGGTAATTATTATTTAAATTAATCACTTTCAATAGCTCCTCCCACCACTTTAAATAATCTCCTAATTGTAGCAACCAAAGATTTTTTAACTTTGCGCGGACATTTATTTGCCGCTACAAGTAACTTTGACTTGCGCCTTATCCAAAAAAAGATAAATAAAGTTTGTTTTGATTGAACCTCTTTTTTTGGCCGCATCATTGAAGGAAAGGTCACGGAGGGGGTTAATTTAAAGACTCTAAGTTAGGGGAGTCTTTAATCAAAGGCTGATTTGAGAAAGAATAGACTTGTAACGACAAGGATCGACAGATCCGTTAAGGCCCTCGGTTTTAACACGCCCAGATAAGGAATTTATTTCTTTCTTCGTGTGGGAAATTCTGCCGATCCTTGTTTTAGAATTATTATTGTCTGGTTAGAAGGCAATTAACAGTTAAAGTAATTGCCTTGAGGGGGTCTAGATTTGTTAGATCAAAATTTATTAGAAAAGGTGGTTTATTAAGTGAAACAACCAAAGATTCGTTGTCTTTGCTCCGGGAACGTTAACGGTGGCTGCGGCGGCTGATCTGGGACAAACTGGGAAGACAACTTTGAATATTACTTCAACTGTGCCGTCTTTTGCCCAAGTACCAGAATTTAAATTTCTCTCGGCTTCGAAGATGTAACGGAAAAATCGGAAAATCCTTATCAGATTAATGATTATCGACCCAAACCCACCAATTTTATTATTCAGATGCAAGTTAATACTTTTCTCCTAGAAGGTGATGCTAGTCAAAAGTAACCCTTAGATCAAGTTCTCCTGACAGCGACTTCGAACCCGGACCAGACTTTGAAAACTCAAAATGCCAAGTTAATTAATGGCTATTCCAACGGGATCTTTGTCGTTACGCGTCCTTCTGAGGCCAATACTGTTTACCAAGATCTCCATGTTACCAATAGTGACGGCTCGATTGGCGCTTCTCCCATCCGTAATGAAACTGGAAAGGTCCTTCTCAAAGGGGAGAACACCTTTGATATTTTGACCAACCATGATTTCAATAAGCCAGCTATGGCAAGGGATAATGAAGGGGAATGGATTCAAAGAGGACATTGGGTGGAAGTAGTTGATGGTCATACGACCTTGAATCAAAACTGGGATTGGGATCAGCCGCTATATACCTACAATCATAATAAAGACTTGACTTTAAAAATCGATGATGGGGCTAATTTATTGTGAAACCTCAATTCTACTTACACGATGTATTACGGTAGTGACTCAGGCGGAACTCTCGATTGGAAGGTTGGTAAAAAAGCTAACTTCAGCTTGAAAGGAACCGATCAAACCTCGACCGGAAGTTCTTCCGTGGGATGGTTTATGGTCACTAATTTCATCAAGTTTAATTTGGCAGTCGCCCAAGATGGAATTTTGAATTTAACCACCGGGGGTGGCCCTATGAACCTGAATACTTTCCAAAACATCGATTTTCCTTTTGCTGACGGAGCCCAGGTAGATATTAAGAGATTGGGAACTAGAGGCGTAATTTCGGGGATGGCGACGAGAGAGGCGAAGGTAATATTTCGGTGAAAGACGTTGACAATTTGACCCTTCAAGCCAATAATGGGAGGGCTGTAAATACGAATGCCAAATTAGACTTCCAAGTCCCGCTGCGTTTGCATGCCAGCAATAAGCAGAAGGCTGAAGCAGTCTCGATGAAGCTGATGATCTCTATAAAAGAATGGGTTTAGGGACTTTCCAGTTTATCTCCGGAAAGTCCACGATGCATCTAGCTGCCAGCGCGGATACTAATTACTATAGTCCTGCCGATATTAAATATTTACAAAATGTGAAGTATATTAGTTGGGAAATTCCCAGCGGCTTAGCCCTGAATACCAGCCAATTGGACCGCAACTATAGGCTAGATCTTAGCAGCTATGGTTTTAAAAAATCGCAAATAAAAAATAAAAATTAAGCAGCAGGTGAACTTTAGTTTGAGATTAAAGTTTGTCAGCTGTGATATTTATATTTTATAAAAAAGTAAAATATCATCTATTTTCAGCTATATGGTTGAATATTTTGTTAGGATTTGATAAAATCAATATAGATATATTAAAAATTGATAATCACTAGATTTATTCTCGAATAAGGATGATTATCTATAAAAAATAAAATAATAGAATAATTTTTTATAGTTAATACTTAATAGCAGCTAATAATTGGGAAATATAAATTATTAGCCACTATTTTGTTTAATGTTTTGCGGGAATGACTGAGACAAATCCAGTTTGGTTTTAGTTTCAAATTTTGTTAGGAGGAACCATGATTCAAAAAGTCATTTGTTGTCTGTCAGTTTTTTTGATTTTAGCTCCATTTGTCTGTGAGATGAGGGTTCAAGCCGAGACGGTTGCTGTTAGCCAACCGCTACTGAATCGTAGTTCTCAAGAAGCCAAGACCGATTTATTGAACAAGGAGCAAACTCCAGCAAAAGGTTCGCAACAGCAGCCAGCACAAGCTTTCCAATCAGTGGTGGCACAGTCCTTATTAGCGCCAACGACCAGCAATAGTTCGTCCGAGAAAGCGGTAGCTGCGATTCGAGAAAAGGCTCGAAAAAGCCGTGCGGCTGCTGTTGCTGTCAGTCGCGAGTACGGGGCTAGTCCGGACCAAATTTTGCGGGATGGTCGGCGCAAGGACCTTAACAGTCAAGCTCAACTCCCAACAGAATTCCAGTCCTTGCCGGCACGAAATGTTGAACTGGCAGCGCAAAACTTTACCACGGCAATAACCAGTGGGTTGGCTCCGAAGACTAGTTCCCAATTTTCCCAATTGGCTGATCCCAATCAAATTGCGCAGCAAAATTTAACGGAAAAGATGCCGGCGCAGTCTCAGGAAGGTGCAGTTCCTGAAAAAACAGTTGAAGTTAGCAACTGGAAAGAGTTTGTGGATCGAGCGCGCGATAAGACTGTCGGAAGTATTAAGTTGACTCAATCGATCACTGCCGATGGCTATGGTGCCTCTGGAACTAATGTCGATTTAAATGACCGAGGGAACGTCGGTTTAATTATTGATGGTGGTTCAGCGCAGAATGAATTAAATTTAGATAAATATACTTTGAGGTTCACTGCTAATGTTCCGGCCAATCAGATTCAAACTTTCACCGCCAAAAACCTGACTGTTAAGCAAACTAATTCCAGTGGTCTCTTTAATATTTCTAGTAGTAGCAAGAACAATAATTCCAATTCGGGGACGGGACAAGTTGTTTGGGATAACTTTGCTTATCAAGGTCCCCGGGGATTGACGGCCAATAACTTTGATTTAATTATTAAAAATAAGGTTAGCGTAACCACGGATACTGGAGAAATAGCCAAAATCACTAATGTTGAAGTTTGGCCGGGAAGTGATCTAAGCGGAAATGTGGGCGGCGTTAATGCTGCCTTTTGGTTCTACAATAATTCCAAAAGCAACGATCGAGCGGGTTTTAATATTTATCCGGGTCCTTCCGAAACTGCCCAGACTAAAGTTGCCCTCGCTAAAACTGGCTCGGGTTCATCCTTACTTTATACAATTAATAATTTAAATATTGCTGAAAATACCGATGTGAATTTAGATAGTGGACCCAATAGCTTTGGAATTATTGACCAATATGCCACCGGCGGAGTTTATATTGGAGCTAACAGCAAAGTCACTTTAGATAGTAGTCAAGGAACAGGAAAGGTCTATAGTTCCGCGGGAGGTGCATTCTCGGTTGGTCAAGGATCCCAAGTTACCCTGAAAAGTAAGTCCGCAACCGTGATTGATAGTCCAGGAAGTGTGACAATCAGTGATCAGGCGACAGTCACCGCGACCAGTGATTCCGGGGATATAGTTGGAAGTGGGAGTGGACTTTCTAGTAAACCAGTTACTGATTTGAACCTGGGTAAGGCGGTCACGCTAAAATTGACCAGCGCGACGGGAGATATTCTTACCGCAAATGGTGATTTTAAGATTGGGGACAAGTCTGATGTGAATCTGTCCAGTGATTCCGGCGATCTGATCGGAATTAAAGGCAGTCTGACCATTGGCAAGAAGGCGATTATCAATCTGAAAAGTGACGGGGTATTATTAGGGAAAACCGGGTCTTTTTCCAAAATTACTCCGATTAAGGATCTGATTGTTGATAGTGAGGCTGATGTCACGCTGACTGCTGGCAGTAAGACGGCGATTACTAGTTCCGGTGATCTTCAGCTTAATGCTAATGCCAAAGTTAAAATTACCAGCAGTTCGGGAACTATGATGGATATCAGTGGTAATTTAAAAGTTGGTAACGCGGCAACGATCACGGCTAAGACTGAGGAAACTAGCTCTAATACGATGTTTTTTATTGGCAGCAATTTACTTCTAGCACCAGACGCGAAAATCGATCTAACCAGCGGAGCCTCTAGTTCAAGTAGCGCCATCTCAATGGCAGGGACCGGACCTAATCAAATCCTCTTGGAAGATAGAGCCAGTTTGAAGATTGAATATCTCGGTGATTTGCCGGGAAAAGGGCAAATTTTTTATAGTAATAATCCGACTAATCTGACCATTAATCCAGACGCCACTTTGAATATTAAGGCTAATAAGACGACCACTGACTCTAGTGTTAGTATGCTGCAGCTGGGAAACACGTCTACTGTGAATGTAACTCAAGGAACTTTGGACCTGCAAACTAATAATACTGGTTCGACAACGATGCTCGTGAGCGGGTCCAATAGTACGATTAATCTTAATCAAGCTAAAAAGGTCAACTTAGGAAGTACGGCTCCGGATAAAGATTCTGAGGGCAAGGTGGTCGATAATTCGACTAAGGTCATGAAGTTCGGAACGGGAACCAATTATTTAAACTTAAAGGGCGAAACCGCTTCTTATAATGATACGGCCTATGATCTTAATTTTGCGGAAAATGGGAAGGCTGATTCTAAGGTACAGTGGAACGATATTAGCATGAAACAAGGCATTCCGCTATCCTCCAATGCAGCACCAACAAGCCAACCCCTGCAATTAGAAATGAATACTGGTAGAAAAAGAAAAGGTCAGAAATATTCCAAAACGGATCTAGAATCCGGAAATAGAACGAAGATTTCTTTTCTAAGTAATTTTAATCCCGCCGAGTACCGGAGGTTGACCATTTCCCCTCACCTAGCGGGAACGCCGCTAGAGACCCCGATTGATGTGTCTAATTGGGACGAATTAGAAAGTGCGATGTTAGATCCGGCGATAACGAGTATCGCCATGACGGCAGATATCGGAAAAGATGTCGCAACTAGTAATGATCGTGATATTGAAAATATGCCTAGCAAAGCCTTTATTTTAGATGGTCAAAAGCATAATTTAGATGTTCGCAAGAAGAGGTGGACGATCCCGGGAAATGTTCCTTTAGATTGGAAGATGAGTACGGAGATCAAGAATGTGCAGCTTTACGGTGTCGATTACTATGGCCCGTGGCGCTATACTGGCAGGAGTAGTAGTTCTAATCCGAACTCTTATGGTGATGGCGCAATTCGGTATCGAGATATGAGTTATGAAGGTGCCCAGTTAACCGCCTCTTACTATTACAATACAGAATTTCAGGGTACGGTGAAGAATAAGAGTGTTCCTAACTATACGTCACCGATTAATGGAGAAGATGTTAAAACCCAAAATGGTAACTTGGGAGCTGTTCGGCAAGTTAATATTGAAGCCGGCTCGGTTGATTTCTTAGAGGGATGTAATTACGAGGGAAATTCTTCGGCTGGTCTTCTGAGAATTTCGGCTTCCTCAGATGATGCAGGGGTCTTTTTAGCTAAGGGAGCGACAGTTAATTTAACTTCCGATAATCCTAGATCTGGGGGCGCGGAATATGATAGTATCATTACCGCTAATGCTAATTTTTCGATGGCGGAAAGTTCAACACTCAATATTAATCTCAGTGCTTCTTATCCGCAAACCGCGATTAATCTCACGAGTGGTGCCAAAAAAGTCCGTTTTACGGTAGGTCATAACGCCAAGCTCAATATTTTACTGAATGAAACTGATAAATCTCTAAATACGGGGAATACTTCTCTAAGTAATAAAAATATCATTACTACTAGTTCGAATACCGACTTCCAAGTGAAGGATGAAGGAGAACTAAATATCTCGGGAACCACTTATCGAGCAGGCGGGAGCTCCACAACCGCTCCCAACGCCAATAACAGTATTATTAATACTTCCGGTGACTTTACTATCGGGAAACATGGAATTCTTAATCTAGATTTAGAAGGTGGACCCAAGAGCATTAATCTCTTTTATGCTAATGGTCGGGGCAGTTCAGTTTCTTTTAAAGATGCCGAGAGAGTTAATTTAGACTTTTCCAAAGTTAAAAATATTAGTAATTTACAGTTAATCAATATGGCGAAGGGGTCAACCTTTAAAGCTGAAGTCCAGAGTGTCCAGGCTTGGAAGAAGGCTTCGCCGGCTACAAAAACGGATCCCGATTTTTCTTGGCTGTATGTCAGTCTTTTGGATCTGACTTATAATGGAACAGCGATAACTGAATATAATATTCAAGCGTTAACTAGTGCTGATAAAACGAGTCTTTCCAAGAATTACAAGACGGTTGATTTTAAACATCTCTTATTCGAGCATATTGAAGATATTAATTTAACGATGGACGAGTTAAATCATGAAAGTACGCAGATTACGGGAACCGCCACTCCGGGATCGGAAATTTACTTTAGTAGTGACGCGCCTTCTTCTGAATTACCGGAACCGCAAAAAGTCACCGGCGATGGGGAAGCTGATATTAATAAAGATTATCCTAAATATCATGTCAAAGTAGGTGCCGATGGTAAATATACTTTAGACTTAGGAGATCAGAGATTAACTAAAGGGACTAAAATTATGGCGCGTGCTTATCGACAGGGAAAAGAACAAAAAGTCTTTCAGATTGTGGATGGCGGTCAAGAGCCAGTTGATCCCGATGAGCCAGATAAGGGAATGACCACGCCTGATCCTGGCGATAGTGACAATTCAGGAACTCATTTGCAGGGGAAATTAAGCATCAATTATGTAAGTAATTTCAATTTTGGGAAGCAGACCATTGGGACAGAACCACTGAAGGCTTTGGCGCAAGCCCAGTATCCTCGCGTTCAGGTGGTAGATAAGCGAACCGATGCGAGTGGTTGGCAATTACAAGCCAAGATGGATCCGCTGGCTTATACGGATGACCAAGGCTTGTCCCATGAATTAGTTGGTGCCCAATTGGTTCTCGTGCCCAAGGAAGTTAAAACTACTTCCGAAAATACGAGTTTGGTCCCTGATGTCCCCGATGATGATTTTGTCTTAACTAGTGCCAATCGAGTAGTTATGCAAGCGGATAGTAGTGGTGATCAAGGTAAGGGAGTCTGGTTAAGTATGTATGATCCGGCTAAAACTCATTTATTAGTTTATCCGGGAACCGCGACAGCAAATGTTAATTATAGTAGTAGCATTGAATGGACCTTAGCAATTGGCCCATAATTTTCTATTAAAACTGGGCGTTGGTGAAATCATCTCACCAACGCCTTTTTAAGTAGCTTATTTTTTTATAGATGGGTTCTCCAAAAAAATATCCCACTTTTTGAAAAGTAAGATTAATCTAACCCCATTTAAGGAAATAAGGGAAACTTATAAATGATGATGTTAAAAAATAGCTAATTGAGATTAATAAATATAAATTAACTAAATTTTTTGAGAGGGGATAGCTCTTGAAATCTGTCTCTACATGAGACAAATTTATGGCTATTTAGAGTGCCTAAAACGTACTTTTAGATATTTAACTTAAAATAAGTGTAAAAAATAAAGAATTATAATTGTTTTATTTATAGAAATAGCAGATGGTTGCCATTGACCTATTATTATATACCTATAAATGTTTTTCAATTTAATGCCATGGTATCGGAAAGTTTGTTATTATAGTCGTTAAGGTTAGGATTTACAGGGGGATTTTCAAGTTTGATCCTTTTTAAATTTTTATAGAGGTGACAGGGATATATGATACGCAAGATAATTTGTCAATTATCAGTTCTTCTAGTTTTAGCACCATTTGCTTGTGGGGTTAAGGCACAAGCTGAAACAGTGGCAGTTCCTCAACCAGTAGTGAATCAATACGCGCAAGAGGCTAAAACTGATTTGTTGAATAACGGGCAAAATCCGTTAAGAGGCGCGCAAACTGAGCTGCCTAAGCCCTTGCAGTCGGCGGTCGCCAAATCTTTAGTTGCTCCGACAACTACTGGTTTAAGTCCTCAGTCAACGGCGTCGTCGAAAACTGAGCCGCAAGCTTCTAATGCTCAACAAGAGGCTCAACGAGATAAAGCCGCGAATGCTTTAGCCGTGGCTCGAGATTACACGCGAACTCCTGATGAAGTTCTCCATGATGGCAGTCAAAGTAGAAAAAATTCGCAAACCCAACTCCCTCAAGAGTTTCAGTCTTTACCTGACCACAATCTTGAAGCAGTGAACCAAGATTCAAATACCAATTCTAGTTCAATTTCAACTGGAAGTTCGATTAATACGGCGACACAAGTTTCTGATAATTTATCGTCTAGAACTTTGGCAAGTAAAATGGAACCTGAAGATAAAGAGGGTACGGTTCCGAGCGGAGTAAGTAGTGTTAAGAACTGGGATGAGTTTAAAGCTGCTGTTAGTGATAATAAAATAGGAACTATTAATTTTGAACAAGATATTAGTGCTACAAGTAATTATAGCGATAATAAGCAAAGAACAGCGAGTTTGACAATCAATGGTCAGGGACATTCATTGAATCTTGGCAGCTATTCTTGTACCTTTTCTGCAGATGTTGCCGCAAAAACAACTAGAACTTTTAAGCTAATGAATTCAACTGTCAATCAATCTACGAATATTAATGGAGTATTTAGTGTTTCTGGATCGACTAAAAATAATGATTCTACTCGGGGTATAGGACAAATAGTTTTTGATAATGTTAACTATACTGGTCAGCGGATGGCTACAGCTCAAAATTATGATTTGATTTTTAAAAATAAGATAAATATTACTACCGTAAAAGAAATAGCCACGATTACTAATGTTTGGGTTTCACCAGAAAGCCAAGTAAAGGCATCTAGTAGTGGTGTTGATGGAGCCTTCTGGTTCTATAACAGTGGTTTAGCGACACCCTATGGTAATTTGAATATTGAAAATGGGACAGCTACGAGTCCTACTACTTTTAACTTTACAAAACAAGGTGGGGGTTCATCTTTACTATATGCTGTGCATAATTTAAATATTGGAAACTATACCAATGTTAACTTGGATGGTGGGACTAGTACCGGGATAATAAACACTGGTGCCACGGGCGATCTGACCGTGGGTAGTGATTCTAATGTTGATTTACGTAGTAGTACTGGTTCAGTTATTAATTTTGGAAGTTCTAATGGAAACGTAACAATTGGTGAGCGATCCACGGTTCAATTATCTAACTTAGATAGCAAAGGCGTTAATTCGACTACTAATACCAATACGATCTTGAATATGAATCAAAATCTATATTTATCCAAAGATGCAAAACTAAAGATAATTGGTAGTAACAGTAACAATCCAGCAGCTATTTCTTTATCATCTTCAACGAGTAAGATGGATACAATATTTTTAGATGAAAGGTCTGATTTGGATATTTATATTCCCGGAAATTTGGGGAATGGTCTCTTTAATTCACCAATAGTATCTAATAAAGGATCAGCAACTTTAGATATCAAGTCTAATGCAAGTTTTGTGGTTGATGCTACGCATACAAAGACTAGCGTCAATGTGAAAATATTAGATTTTGGTAGTAATTCCAATGTAAATGTTGATCACGGTACTTTAAATATTAAAACAAATATGAATATGGGAATTTCAGGTTCATTAATTGATTGTGGCGGTAATGCTACCTTTAATCTAATAAATCCTAAGTTATTTAATTTGGAATATACTGATACTAATACAACCGCTCCTATCATGAATTTATCCGGGACGAAAAATATTCTTAATATTAGTAGTTCAGATACCAGCTTTAATGACGTATTTACTGTATATTCTCAAAAGAATGATTATAATTGGGCTTATCGTAATATAGCAACTGATAATACAACTAGTGCGGGCAGTATTTATTTAGGTGTAAATGGTAATACAGGCATCTCTGAACCAGATAATATTACGGATCATTTTTCGAACCCTAATAATACAATTTCTTTAACAAAAACCAAAATGAAATCAACTCCAAATAATAAAATAGCGACTGATTCTTTCCTGCTTAACTTTAACCCTGCAAATTATCGAAAATTAAAGATTGTTCCTCATTCTGAAGGTGCCCCTGATTACGAAAATGTAAAAGTGGATAATTGGAAAGATTTTTATAATGCTATGCGAAGCCCAATGGTAAATTATATTAAAGTTGATAGTGATTTTGCGTATGATAGAAGTAATGGTACACCTGGGGATGCTGCCAATTATGTGCCTTTAAGGAATCTAGTTGTGGATGGTAAAAAAGATACTGTGTCCACAGGAGATAGTGCTTACCACTCGATTGATTTTATTTATGCACACTTTGAAAATCCAGTTAGTGTACCGTTAGGATTCAATATAAAGTTTGAATTTAGCGATCTTAATTTGTTTGGTACAGGATATTGGGGACCTTTTACTTCTTATAATTCATATAGTGCCCTTACCTCCCCTAAATACGGTGTGGGAACCATGAAATACGATAATATTAATTATACTGGGTCCCAGCTAACATGTTCTTACAATTTTGCAATAGAGTTTGCTGGCAAAATAATTAACAAGTCCGTTAAGTCCGAAGGATATATTTCGCCTATAGATGGTACTCGACGAACTGGTGATCAACTAATATATGCAGAAGAAAATATTGAGGCAGCTAAACTAACCTTTTTAAATGATTGTGATTATTATGGATCTGGTGTTGATACATCAGTTTTTAATATAAAACAAGGTGGGGGTATTTATATAGGCGATAACTCTAAAGTAGAGGTTGAAGGTATAGTAAAAAGCGCGCCATCTATACCTAATGGTATTGTTTACACGGAAAGTGATTTTACTATTGGAAATAATGCTAGTTTTACGATAAAGCCGCCTAAATCTCTAGGTTGCAATGCATTGGTGGTAAATGGTAGTAATATATCAATAGGTGGTCATTCTTCTTTTAATATCAATTTAAATGAATCAAACTCTTTTACTCCAAATGATAATAGTCTAATTACTACAAAATCAACTTCACTTACTAAAGAGTATCCGAGTATCTCGGTTGCTGATTATGGAGAACTAAATATTACTGGTAGTACTCAACGTAAAACTTCCAGTTCTAAGTATAGTGATGCTAATAGCCTCATCAATACTTCCGGTAATTTTAAGATTGGAACCCATGGAACTTTAAATATTGCTTTAAAAGATGGTTTTCCTGCTGATAGTAAAGATAAAGGCAGTAGTTTGAGTGGAATAAGCCTTATTTACGGAAATACAACAAATGGAAAATTCTCTTTTGACGATGCTGAGCTGGTAAATCTAGATATTTCAGAAAATGCAGCTGATGCCAAGATATTAAATATGGCTAATAACAGCGTCTTTGAAGCTAGAAATCAGACTTTAAGAGCTTGGTGGAATGATAAAACTGGAAAACCAATTGAAGAAGGGGCAATCCAACGTGACCCAGATTGGCCAGGAGCACCAGCGGATCAAGACTATTTTTACTGGCCTTATGTAGTTTATCTAAAACAGATTTTTCCTGGAACAAAAAATATCAGCTCGAGCACCATTACTTCTACTCAAGGTGAAGATTTAAGTAAGTATTATAATCCTGATAATTTTAAACATCTGCAATTTACGCATGTTCCCGATGTGGATATTTCAATGGATAAATTAAGTTCGGGGTCAAGTTCAATAAAGGGTAAAGCCTTTAATCGTGATAGCGAAATCACTATTAAGTATTATCCGATTACAAGTCAAGACCCCAGTGGGGTTTTACCAAAGGCAGATAATCCAATCTCAGATAAAGATTTTGTGGGAAATAAGGATTATCAATATTATCATCTGAAGCCTGATATTGATGGAAATTATGAAGTTAAGCTGAATGATGGGGCGAAGATCCATCCCGGAGATCGATTTGTTGCGCGTGCTTATCTACATGGGAAAGAGGCTTTTGCCACCCAAACAGTTCAAGGCAAGATTGATGTTATTGGGGGAGATAAGGACCCCAATACGGGTAAAGAAGATCCCGATAAAGATATCTCACCAGACAAGGGTAAGATTAATTCCGATGATACGATTAAGGATGGTCAGAATAAGAATTTAGCCACAGAAGCGAGCGATTTTGGAATTAATTACGTTTCTAACTTTACCTTCAAGTCGGCCAAGTTAGATGCCAATGTAACTAATCAAAACGTGAGCCTCTCTACTAAGAAGCCGATGATTCAAGTTAATGACTTTCGACAAGGTAAGTATGGCTGGCAAGTTCAAGCGAGCCTTTCCCCGTTTACTAACGTTAATGATCCTAGCAAATCGATTGCCGGAGCCCGGCTGCTTTTAAAGAGTGGTGGTTTTGTGAAAAGAAATAATAATTCGAATGCTGATGTGAAGGATATTCCACCAACCTTTGCCGGGGGAACTGATGGCGTTACCTTGACTCCTTCAACGGATTCCCAATTTACTAATGTTTTGACGGCCAAAAACACTGATAGTGCTCCCGACCCAGATCATCCTAGCGAAAAAGACTTTGGCAAGGGGGTTGGTAAAGGAATTTGGAAGGATCTCTTTACCGGTAGTGTCCTGCAATTTAATCCTACTCTGGTGGCCTCAGGTAACTATCAAGCGACGGTTACTTGGCAGCTAGTCAATGGTCCCACCGATTAATTTTTATCAAAAAGTGTCGATTATCTGATCGACGCTTTTTTAATACATAATAGCTAGATATATTAGCTAGCTTCTAGAAGACGGTTACTTTAATTTTTTTGAAATAAATTTTCGTCAGCGAGCAATTTATTTATATTCGGCAAATTCTATAATTAATCGGAACGATAATTAATCTAAAAACCCAAAATAATTCCTTTATAACGGTAGTTATCACAACGACCTTGAAAGCAGAAATTTACTTTGTGCTCTTCTGCTTTATCACAATTTCAGCGCGGCGCAATTGCTAGTTTACTGCCTCAAGGAAAAGTTAGGCTTCTACCGCCCAAGATTTGGGTGTCGCCAAATCGACCATTTCTTATGAGTTACAAGGAGTTCAACCTTATGATCCTGAGCTAGCTCAAGCTGAGGCTGACCGAAAACGGCGTCATTGTGGGCCACAAATCAAGTCTAACCCCACAACGTAAACAATTAGTAGAGGCTAACTTGGTCACCAGAATAGGTTGCTCATCATCTGGACTTGGCTACAGCTTCCATCTATAACTGGTTAAACCAAGGTCAAATAGATTGTTTAATCCAAGAGCTTTCGGACCGAGGGCGAAGGCAACAGATGATAGAATTATATTTATATAGTAAAAAATAATTATTATTATTTTTATTTAAGGAATTAGTGGACCTAACCAGATTATAAATATATAATTATAAATATATTTATAATTAATGCTCAAGATATTCAATGATGCTTCGTTGGATTACTAGTGTTAAAAGATATTTATTAATTTTTGGTGAAGAGTAGAAGTATTCTATTGTTTTTTATTTTTATAGAGGTGTGTATAGGGATATGGTCCACAAAATAGTTTGTCAATTATCGATTCTTTTAATTTTAGCACCGTTTATTTCTGCTAGTAATGTTCAAGCTCAAACGGTGATGGTTCCGCAACCAGTAGTGAATCAATATGCGCAAAAAGCTAAAACTGATTTATTAAATAACGGGCAAACTCCTCCAAAACAGGCGCAAGCTACGATGCCCAAGCCCCTGCAATCGGCAGTAGCTAGGTCTTTAGTTACTCCGACAAGCACTAATTTAAGTTCTTCTGGGTCAACCACTCCTCAAAAAGCTGCGCCAGCTTCTAGCGCTCAACAAGAAGCCCAACGAGATAAGGCTGCGAATGCATTAGCGGTGGCCCGAGATTACACCCGAACTCCCGATGAAGTTCTTCATGATAATGGTGCAAATAAAAGAGGTAGGCAAACACAGCTGCCACAAGAATTTCAGTCTTTGCCCGAACGTAATCTTGCGATGGTAAAGCAATACTCTGATTCGGGTACTCCTTGGCAGGCGCCGAAAAATTCAATTAATACGGCAGTTCAGGCGCGGCAGCAGACGAATCCTAGTAAACTAGCCGCCCAAAATTTAGCAGAAAAGCTGAAGCCACAAGCTAAAGAAGATCCAGTGCCCGCCAAGGCAGTGGAAGTTTCTACTTGGGAGCAATTAAAAAATGCTCTTGGCGATAATCGTGTGGGCACAATTAAATTGACGGCCAACATTACAGCAACTGATAGTTATGATGACAAAGGTAGTAGAACGGCTAGTTTAGCGCTTGAAAGTGCTAATCCCAATAAGAGACAGACTTTGAATCTTGATAAATATACGATTGGCTTATCCGCGGATGTTGCGGCTGGAACAAGTCGAACCTTGCAGGTTAAGGATTTGGATGTCCAACAAGATGGCAACCTCTATGGTATTTTTTATGCTACGGGAGGAACGAAGAATAATAGTGGTTCTTTAGGTTTAGGTCAAATAATTTTAGATAATATTACTTACACTGGTGATCAAACTATCTACGCGCTCAATTTTGATTTAATTTTTAAAAATGAGATAACTATTACTGCTAAAGCTAGTGAAATAGCGCAGGTTTCGAATGTGCGAGTCACTAGCGGTAGTACCCTTCGAGGTAGTGCTAATTCTGGCGATGGCGCTTTTTGGTTTTATAATACGGGAAATTTGACAATTGAAAGTGGTAAAACTTCGGCTATAAAAACCACGGTTAATTTAAAGAAAACCGCCGCTGGATCGTCATTACTATATAGTATTCATGATTTAATTATTGGAAATAATACTGATGTAACTCTAGATAGTGGGCCTAATGCTTACGGTATTGTTCAACAATTAGCTGATGGAGGACTGTATATAGGTTCTAATGCGCAAGTAACAATGGACAGTAGTAAGGGAGCCGGAGATGTATTTAATTCTTCAAAGGGCGAGTTTTCTGTAGGGGATAATTCTACAGTTACACTGACGGCTGCTGGTTCAGGAAAAGTAGTGGCTGTTGCTGGGGCTAGCAATGTCGGGAGCAACGTTAAACTATCAATGACTAGTGATAAAGGAGATGTCCTTACTAGTTCAGGCACAGTGGACTTTGGTTCTAAGGCAACTATAACCATGAAGAATAATTCTGGGACTATTTTGACTGCAGGTAGTGGCGTTGGTTTTGGAGCTTATACTGATGTTGATTTACGTAGCGTCGGTGGTTACGTGATTGGGACCAACGGGGACGTAACACTTGCCCATGACGCCACCGTTCAGTTATCGAATAAAGATCAGGTAGGCAATGATTCACTGGCTAACAATAATATTGTTTTGAGTTTGGGAGCCAATCTTTCTCTAGCTGATCGGGCCCAATTGAAGATTATCGGAAGCGATAATAATGCCAATACAAAGGGGACTAGACCAGGAGCTAAACAATCAATGGTTGCTCTGACATCTTCTGCTGCTGATTCAATTAATCTATCAAAAAATGCAGTTGTAGATATTACAATTCCCCATGATATTGGTTATGGTGGTAACTTAGATAATATTCCGGTGATAAGTAGTAAAGGCCCTACTAATTTAGATTTGAAGCCCGCAGCTAGTTTTACAGTTACCGCTAAGAGAACCGACGAGAATCAGACTGCTAGGGTCAATATCTTTGATTTTGGTGGCAATAGTAAGATAAATATTGATAGTGCGACAGTAACTATAAATACGAATGCTAATCTTTCTGGGGCGGTTATTAATGTATCTGGCAATGAAGATATTACTGTAGATCATGGAGCTTTTAACGTTAAAGTCACTGGCAAATCAACCGGTTCAATTATCAATTGTAGCCAACGGACAATTTTAGATTTAAATGATGTGAAGTCTTTTGATCTCGAATTTAGTGATATTGGTTCTAGTGGAACCTTGTTGAACTTAAGTGGAACGAATAATATTCTCCGAATGAAGAATAGTAGCGCGGCTAACAATTATTACGATGTGTTTACCGAGTATACAAATGTAGCCAATCCTGCTCAAACTAATTCTAATCAAGCATTTCGAAATATTGCAACTGCTGATGATAGTGATATTACTTTGGGGTCGGGGGGAGATACTGGAATAGAATTAGATATATCAAAGTACACGATTGGTGGAAATGACGTTATTAACTCTGCAATGGCCAGTACAAAGCTTAAAACCGGTTCTACAACAGCAGCAAAAAGGTCAGCAGATGCATTTCTATGTGGCTTTAATCCTAAATATTGTCGAGAAATAAAAGTAGTCCCTCATGATCCAAGTGTTGAGGAATCTACGGTTTCAGCGGATAATTGGCTATCATTTTATAATGCAATGGTCAATCCAGCAGTCACTTATATTAAGGTCACAAAAGATTTTCAGTATGATGATAAATTAACCACTAGACAGGGTAATGATGCTAATTATGTTCCTTTACGTAATTTAATTGTAGATGGAAAGAACGAAAATGAAACAACTGGTCAAAAGCCTTATCATACGATTGACTTTAGATATACTCATTTTGAAAATGCCCATAATGTCCCTAAGTTTTTCAACGTTACCTATGAATTTAAAAATCTTGATATGTGGGGAACAGGCTATTGGGGACCGTTTACCGCCTATTATTCGGAGAGTAGCTTGGTGAATAAAGATTGTGGTGACGGTATAATTAAATATGACAATATTAATTATACCGGCGCTCAATTAACGTGTTCCTACCGTTTTGAGGTTAACCTTTCTGGGACAATTAATAATAAATCCGTTGGCTATCCGGGGTATACGTCACCTATAGATGGTACAGAGAGAAAGGGAGATCAACTGTCATCACAGGAAAATATTGAAGCTTCCAAGCTGGTTTTTTTGGATGATTGTAATTATACTGGGACAGCTAACAAAAGTACTGTCTTTGATATAGATAACGGTAATGCGACCATTAAAAATAATCTAGTTAAAGATGCTGGTATTTATGTTGGCAATCGAGTAAAGATTAAAGTTGCTAGTGAGATCAGTGTCTCTGCTGATGGGGTTGTTTATACTAATCAAAACTTGACGACTGGTAAAGACTCTACTTTCACCATAACGCCTCCCAATTCAGGGAATTATATGGCTTTGCATGTCGCTGGAGGCAAAGTAAATATTGGTAAGAAATCGTCTTTAAATATAAACGTTGATGAAAGTCCCCAGAGCCTAGGAAACACTACATTTAAAAATTCTAGTAGTGGTAATTTAATCCGAATGGAACGGAACTCTGATATTACGGTCTCTAATTATGGAAAACTTAATATTACTGGAACTACGCAACGTAAAAAAGTTTCGACTTCGTATACAAGAGGAAATAGCTTAATTAATAGTTCGGGTAATTTTAAAATAGGTGCCCATGGTGAATTAAATATCTCTTTAGCAGATGGAACTATTAATGGGAGCAGTCTGAAGGGAATGAATTTAATTTATGGCGGTTCCCTGTTTACTTTTGATGATGCCGAAAAAGTTAATCTAGATGTTTCAAAGAATTATGAAACCGCAAGATTAATCAATATGAGTGGCGATTTTATAGCCAAAAATCAAAGCATGCAAGCTTGGTGGCGAGAAGAACCGCCGATGCCGGAAGCCGATAAAAAGAAGCTGCGAAGGAGTCCGGATGATAGCTCAACTACTAGCCCCATCAATTACTTCTATTGGCCGTATTTAGTTCAATTGGATTACAGCTATGATAGTGGTGGTGTTGTTCAGCAGGAAATTATAAATGGTAATAGTTTGCCCAGCTTGCAAACTTACTATGAACCAAATAGCTTTAAACGAATCCTCTTTAGTCATGTTTCCGATGTTACAGTTGATATTAATGCTGATGAGGTAGCTAATGGGGTAATCTCTGGTAATGCCACGAAGGATAGTCTGATTAATGTTACTTACTATCCCATTACTAAACGCGATCCGACCGATGTTCTAAAAAAGCCGACTATTGATAATCCTGATAAAATATCAATGAATGATATCAAGGCAGGATACGATAAGTATCATGTCAAAGCTAACGAAGGTAGCTATGAAGTTGGCTTAAACAAAAAGGACTTAAAACCGGGAGATCGTTTTGTGGTTCGGGCTTATCTAAACGGGAAGGAAGCTTTTGCGAGTTATGTTGTCTTGGGCCAGATTGATGTTATCGGGGGAGATAAGGACCCCAATACGGGTAAAGAAGATCCCGATAAGGATATTTCACCAGACAAGGGTAAGATTAATCCTGATGATACGATCAAAGATGGTCAGAATAAGAATTTAACTGAAGAATCAGGTGATTTTGGCATTGACTATGTTTCTAACTTTACCTTCAAGCGGGCCAAGTTAGACGTCAATCAAACTAATCAAAGCGCGAGCCTCTCTACTAAGAAGCCGATGATTCAAGTTAATGACTTTCGACAAGGTAAGTATGGCTGGCAAGTTCAAGCGAGCCTTTCCCCGTTTACTAACGTTAATGATCCTAGCAAGTCGATTGCCGGAGCTCAACTACTGCTAAAAAGTGGTGGCTTTGTGAAAAGAAATAACAATTCGAATGCTGATGTGAAAGATATCCCACCAATCTTTGCTGGGGGAACTGATGGCGTTACCTTGACGACTTCAGCGGACTCTGAATTTACTAATGTTTTGACGGCTAAAAACACTGATAGTGCTCCCGACCCAGATCATCCTAGTGAAAAAGACTTTGGTAAGGGGGTTGGTAAGGGGATTTGGAAGAATCTCTTTACCGGCAGTGTCCTGCAATTTAACCCGACTCTGGTTGCTCCAGGTAGTTATCGAGCGACGGTTACTTGGCAGCTAGTCAATGGTCCTACCGATTAATTTCTATCAAAAAGTGTCGATTATCTGATCGACGCTTTTTTGATACATAATAAATAAGCTCTGTAGATTTCCAGATTGTACCGCCCTCTAAAGCTGGGTTATTAGTTCAACCTTCCGGGGTCACTACGTTGTCAGAATCTACAGAGCTTATTTGTTAGTTTAAGCCAAGGTTAGTTCATAGTGGGTGCCATTAGGACCTTGCCAACCTTGAGTCTGCTTTTGGGAGATGGGAAAGTTAAACTGTTCAGTTTGGTCTAAGGAACTAATCATAACTGTTGGTTGCTGGTTTTTCTTTGTCTCCAATAATTTAAAAGTATACTGACCGACAGTTTGCGGATCAGTCGTTAAAGTGACTTGATAGTTCATCTGCGTTATACCTCGTCTTTCTTTATAGGATAATTTGGAAATTTAATCTACATTTGCGGTGCGTAGTAATTATCTTTTCTAGTTATAATCGTCGCCAGTTTTTAGAATAAGCAACAAATTAACTTAACGAATTTTTCGATAATGATTAAGTATTTTGACGTTTTTTTGGTCCACAGTAATTACTTCCCCTCGATATTTTTAAGCTAATGGCCTTTATTAACTTTTAATCTTATTGTAGCGCTAATTGAATAAGTTATTGGGGAAATGTTAAATAATCAGTTGCGTAATAAAAAACTCTTAGATATAACGAAACCGATTTCATATATAATGAAATTAATTCAATTATTGAGGAGGAATTTTAGTTGAAACAAAAAAGACAGCGATTTTTTAAGAAGTCATTGCTTGTTGCTAGCACGTTGGTAGTGAGTCCAGCGGTGGTTAGTCCAAGCATCGGGACTTTCTTAACTACCGCGCAAGCTGATGAACAAACGCCGGCCACTACCTTTTTCCAGGGTGAGGTTCATCGGGGAACTGCTGATTGGAGTTATGATCCTAGTACTGGAACAGTAACCGTTCAAGGAGGAATTGCTTATGATAATGTTGAGATTCCATGGGGATCATATCATGGTTTAATCGTTCCAGAAAATAGTAAACAAATTGTATTTCAAGATCAATTGACTATTTACGGTAGTATCAGTAGATTATTTGAGAATTTAAAAGCAATTATGAACTTAGGTAACCTACATGTTCAAGATTGTCATGACTTTGATAGGATGTTTGCCGATTGTAGTAGTCTGCAACAATTAGATTTATCTAGTTTTCAAATTTCGGATGGGGCATATGTAAAGCAGGTGTTTCAGGGGGCTAGTAACTTACAGCGATTAACTTTGGGGGATAACTTTTTATTTTCTAGTAACTCGGATTTGTTGAGTTCTCCTACCGGAAGATGGTCTCGGACGGATAGAAAATGGTCGGGATCGGCCCAAGTCAGCGGTTATTTTTTATGGTCGTCATTAAATTTCAGAAGTAGAATTACTAAAGTGGCAAAATTAATTGCCAGCGTTAGTGCTTCAAAATCTGACATGCTGCTCCTTTCCGGAGCAATCCATGTTTTAACCATCGGCATCCCCCCACTTTCTGGAGTTAGCCACCGTCTTAACTTCTCTGCTGGAAGTATTTTAACATATATTTTGGCTCAACTAATTGCCCCCGGAGGTTGTTGTGCGGCCTTTATCAAAGTGAGTATCCATTTAGAAAGCAAAAAGCTTCAGATCTGAGAAAATCTCAGGTCTGAAGCTTTTTTTGGGAGATCTTAGCGAATTACTAAGACCGAAATCGGAGAATTCTGGGCCATATGAGCGGCTTGACTCCCAAATAATTTATGCGGCTTCTTAATATCTAAAGAACCGATAACTAAGAGGTCTGGTTGATACTTAGGGATCACATCTTTGACGATGGTTTCTCCCGGATTACCTTCACTGATAATTCCTTTGACATCTTGGACGCCAGCTTTTTGCGCAGTTTCGATATAGCCTTGAACGTGGCTTTCGACATCTTCGCGCCGGCCATGAATGAAATCGTCATCCAAAACTTGATAGACATTCATATCATGCTTTTCCAAAACGGTGACAATTTGTAATTGAGCATTCAGCTCTTTCGCCCGATTAATGGCGTAGCGGAAAGCTTTTTGAGCATCGTCAGAGTTATCAACTCCGACAAGAATTTTTTTAATATCACTACTGGTTTCTACCAATTGAACGCACTTCTTTCTTCTAATTATTAAGTTTAGCAGCTTGTTCACGTTCGAAACGCTTGTTACCCTTGTAAAGTTCGTAGATGGTCCAGATTAAGAGGGCCATGATGGCAACAATTAAGATATAAGCAATAATATTGGCAACTTGAGTTTGTGACTTGGTGATTCCATCGCCATAGAAAGCGGCAATTGAATCCGGTAGGTTGATCATGTTCAAGTAAGTTAAGCCAAGAATGGAAATCCAACCGAGGACCTTAATCCAAAGGGCGTTGGAGAATCGTTTACCCATTTCAACTTTACTATCTGTAAACATAATTAACGGTAACATAGAGAATGGTAGAGCGAAAGCTAAGAAGACCTGGGAGTTATTCATTAGATCATTGAGGGCTTGGTGCTCTTGAATCGCAGTTTTTCCACCAGTCATTAACACACAAATCAAAACCGGAATCACGGAAATTAGTCGAGTAATTAACCGCCGTAACCAGAGAGGCATGTGCATGTGAACGAAACCTTCCATGATAACCTGACCGGTTAAAGTTCCGGTAATGGTTGAATTTTGTCCAGAAGCTAGTAAAGCAACCGCGAATAAAGTTGAAAGAACTCCCGTCCGAGCAACGCTAGCTAAGATTCCGTTACTCATCTTGGAAGTATCGGAAAGGGCTTGGTATAAACCAAAGAAGGAAGGATCCTTCACAGTTCCACTCTTGAAGACGGCAACTCCGGCGATTAACAGTAAAGCGTTAACGAAGAAGGCAAAAGTTAATTGGATGTTGGAATCCCAAGCTGAGAATTTCACAGCTTCAGCAACTTCTTGTTCTTTTTGATGATCAATCTTCCGAGTTTGAGAAATTGAAGAGTGCAGATATAAGTTATGGGGCATCACGGTTGCTCCGATAATTCCTAAAGCACCGCTTAATGGGGTTTGACCACCGACGTGACGAGTTGTAGAAAGACTTTCAGCACTTGGTACTAAACCTTTGACAACTTCGCCCCAGTTCGGGTCAGATAAGAGGACTTCGTAAACGAAGACGAATAAGATAACCAAAATTAAAGCAACAACGATAGCTTCGATTTTTCGAAAACCGATTTTGGTTAATAGCAGTAAGACCAGCACGTCAAACACGGTAATGAAAACCGAGATGACCAGCGGAATGTTGAACAATAAGTACAGCGCGATCGCGCCCCCAATAACTTCAGCAATATCCGTTGCCATGATGGCTAACTCAGTTAAAATCCAGAGAACAATTCCTAATGATTTACTTGTCCGAGCACGAATGGCCTGTGCGAGGTCCATTTGCGTCACAATTCCTAGTTTAGCTGCCATGTATTGTAAAAGCATCGCAATCAAGCTTGAAATTAAGATAATGGACATTAATAAATATTGGAAGTTTTGCCCGCCGGTGATGGATGTTGACCAGTTACCTGGATCCATATAACCTACGGCTACGAGAGCACCAGGACCTGAGTAAGCGAATAGCATCCGCCAAAAGCCTTTGCCCTTGGGAACTTCAACTGTGCCGTTGATTTCTTCCAAGGATGGACCATTGGCATATTCTATTAAGTGGTGTTTTTTAGGCGTCTTTTCGACCACAATAATTCCTCCTTTACATAATTCGTACAGAAGATATCTTACTCTTTATTTCGGTAAAGTAAACTAAAAGTTTAGGGGAACTTAATAAAGTTCTGTATCGGACCAAATAAAAACAATCTCCGGTCAAAAATAAGAGGAGATTGTTGATGAGGGAGCTTTAAAATTCTTCGTAAACACTAGGATCTTGATTGTTCATCCAACCGTCAGCTCGGTCAAGCGCTGTAATTTGGTCAATTTGCTGCGTAGTTAGATCAAAATCAAAACTGGCTAAGTTCGCTTGCTGATGAGCTGTTGACTTCGCACAGGGAATCGGCAGAAGACCAAGCTGGGTTTCCCAGCGAAGAATTACTTGGCCCACACTAGCTTGTGTTTCTTGCGCAATTCTTTGGATAACCGGTTCTTGGAAAACTTTTCCGGCGCGACCTAGAGGACTCCAAGCTTGGGTGATGATTCCGTGCTCTTGGTCATAGTTGTGGATGGCAGCTTGTGAGCAGTAGGGATGGATTTCAACCTGATTAACTGCTGGTTGGACACCAGTTTGGTCGATCAGTTTATCAATATATTCTGGAAGAAAGTTGGAGACGCCAATTTGTTTAATTAAACCTAATTCTTGGGCAGTGATCAAAGCTTGCCAAGCTTCAAGGTAATGTTTTTGCCGTGGATTAGGCCAGTGAATCAAATACAGATCGAAGTAATCTAGCTGAGCTCGATAAAGCGATTCGCGAATCGTGGCCAAAGCCGAATGATACTCTTGGTAGCGTCCGGGTAACTTCGAAGAAATGAATAGTTGCTCTCGAGGAAGGGAACTTTGGCGGATCGCCGCGCCAACAACCCCTTCATTATCGTAGTTAAAAGCACTATCAATCAGCCGATAGCCATTGGCGATGGCTTGAGTAATGACCTGGACCCCTAGCCCACCACGCTGTTTGTAGGTTCCAAAACCCATTTGCGGTAAAGTAAGTCCGGTGTTGCTGGAAACTGTAGGGATAGTTGACATGATTTTGACACTCCTTTCCCTTCTATTGTAGCCGATTTTAGGGGTAACGCAACTCTTAAAGAAATCGGTTTCTTACTATAATATATGTTGGCAGAATTCGATTCAGGGATCAGACTGTTATTTGGTGGAGGAAACATGCTAAAATAAAGTCATTGGAGGGTCAGTCAATGATCAATTGGTTAGTAATTCTAGATCTATTATTTTTGCTTATTTTAGGATTTAATTTGTACTGGCAGGCACAGATTATCGTAGTTGCTAAATATAAATATTCGAGTCTGATTTTGACCATCTTTTTTGCCCTCTGGTTTTGGGAAGTTCCCCAAAAGTCTTGGACTTATGTAATCTTGGTGGCGGCTTTCTTAACCGTGACCTTAATGCAGGGGTCAGGGGGAATTGGTAAAAGTCGCTTGGTTACGCGGGGTCTATTTACGAGTACGATTAGTTATGCTCAATTGACCCATGTGACTTTGATTCCCGTCCAGATTCCGACGGTTAAACCGCAGGTCGTGACGGTCTTTACGACTTTGAAGCAACGCAATGTTCAGTTGACTTTTAATCGTTCTTTCGAGGAAGTCCAAACGGAATTGCGGAAGTTACTACCGGAAAAAGTAAAAATTGAAATTGCGAGCTTATAATTTTTCCGGCGCCAAGCGTAAATAGATTTAGATTGAATTATCAGAACCCTCAAAATTGTCCACCAATTTTGAGGGTTTTGTTGAATCCAGCAAATTTTATTTTTAAGGGTACTGAAAAATTTTCTTAAATTTAGCGTTTAGGGTTCGAAAATGATTTCTATTAGGGTATGATTTGGATATTATGAATAATTATTAAGGAGTGATTAGGGGATGAATGAGATTCTCGACGCGCGTTCCGGCTTTAAAGAAACCATTCCCACCATGCTGGGTTATATCGGAATTGGGATTTCTTATGGGATTGTTGGGCGCACGGCTAATTTATCTTGGTTGATAATTACTTTGATTTCCGTGATTGTTTACGCGGGTTCCGCCCAATTTATTATGGTAGGTTTGTTGGCACTCCATAGTCCAATTTTGTCGATTATCCTCGCGGTCTTCTTGGTTAATGCCCGGATGATTTTAATGAGTACTACGATTGCCCCTTATTTAACTAAGGTCCAATGGTGGCAAAATATCCTCTTGGGGACTTTTTTAACTGATGAAAGTTTTGCCTTGGCGATGAATAAGTTAAATTACACCGGGCAACGTCTGAACTTTTCTTGGTTAAATGCGGCGAATCTGGGAGCTTATTTAACTTGGGTGGGAGCGACTTTGGTTGGCGCTCTCTTAGGAAACTTAATTACTAATCCAAATCGTTTTGGGCTGGATTTTGCGGTTGTCGCCATGTTTATAGGCTTATTGTATTTTCAAGTTGCCGCTGATCGTTCTTTATCACGGCGTTTACAATTGTTAACGATTGCCCTGTGTTTCGTTTTAACTTATCTGGGTTTGATCTTTATTCCCAGTAATTTAGTGATTGTCGTAGTAACTTTAGCAGCTTGTGCGTTAGGGATGGTGTTTAAACATGGCGGAATTTGAGTATTTAGCGTTAACAATTATCGGCTGCGCCTTGGTAACTTGGCTTTCGCGGGTCGTTCCATTCCTCTTACTTAAAAAATTTACCTTATCGCCAGCGATGTTGGAATTTCTCAGTTTTGTACCAGTGACTATCATGGCCACGCTCTGGTTTAACAGTATTTTGATCGGTCATCCCGGTCACTTACCGGCTTTTGACTGGCTCAAGTTGGCCGCTTCGGGACCAACGGTTTTGAGTGCTATCTTATCCAAAAATTTATTTGTGGTGGTAATTGTCGGCGTAGTTTCCTTAGCTTTATTGCGCCTTTGTTTTTAAAAAAGCGTTGTTTGATCTTCTTAGAGATCAACAACGCTTGAGATTGAGTTAATCTTGGTGAAAAATTTACCGAGATTTTTTTGTTCAATAAACTTTAAAGAATTGGCGATAAAAGTCGAGAAAAGAGTTGCTTAAAGCGAAGCCAACGGGACTGTTGAGCAATTATTTCGGGAGTTAATAATTGACTTTTTTCGATATCGACCTTAAAGATTTCGGTTAATTGTTGACTAACTTCTTGATCATAAAGAAAGGCGTTCTCTTCAAAATTGAGGCTGTAACTGCGGTAGTCGTGGTTCATGGAACCGATGCTGGCAACTTGATTATCGAAGACCGCCGTTTTGGCATGGAGAAAGCCATTTTGATAGATATAGACTTCAACATGATGTTTGGTCAGTAAGTTGGCGTAATATTGGGTAGCCCGGTAAATAAAGGGATGGTCGGGCATATTGGGGATCATAATTTGAACTTTCACGCCGGAATTAGCGGCGACCAAGAGGGCATCCAACATTGAGTCGTCCGGAATCAAATAAGGGGTCTGCAAAAGAATACTTTCCTTAGCGTTGAGAATGAAGCTCAAGAAACCACCCTTCAGGGTTTCGAAGTTATGATCGGGACCATCGGCGACAATTTGGATTGGGGTAATATGGTCAACCTTTAAATCGGTTGGAAAATAACGATCTTGAAACAAAATTTTGGCTTCTTTTTGCTTTTTTTCCGCCGAAGCATTCCAGTCTAGAATGAAACGTTCTTGTAAGGAGAGGGCCGCGTAACCATGAATGCGAACGTGGGTATCGCGCCAGTAACCGAATTTTTTCTTCCGCCCGAGATATTGGTCACCAATATTAAAGCCACCGGTCCAGCCAATATTTCCATCAATAACGACAATTTTGCGGTGCAGGTGGTAATTGAGCCGGTTCTTGGTGATAGCGTTTTGCGAAGTGACAAAGGGCAGAACCTGTCCCCCGGCTTGAGTCAGGGGACGAAAGAACTTAGTATTAGCGCCCGCCGATCCCCAACGATCGTAAATCACGCGAACTTGAACACCAGCTTGGGCTTTAGCCGTCAAAGCTGCCAAGACTTCTTGGCCCAAATGGTCGTTGATAAAAGAATAGTATTCAAGGTGGATAGTTTCTTGAGCGGCGGCAATGTCTGCTAAAAGAGCGGTAAACTTAGCTTGACCGTCAATGTAGATTTTAGTTTCGTTATGAACGGTAATCGGAGCGTCGCCCGCCCGGTTGAAAAATTTAATTTGGCGTTGAACCTTATTGGTAGTTTCGCGGGCCAGGTGGGGTCGATTTTGATTGGATTCAACTCGGACTAAATTTTTCAGATGATCCAAACCAATATGTTCAACATTGCTGATGGCGAAAAGATTTTCTTGGGCGATTCCTCGGCCAAAGAAGGCAAAGATAAAAAAGCCCAAGATTGGCAGCAAGATTAATAACATTAACCAAGCTAAGGTTGCGGGAATACTCCGTTGGCGGTGAAAGACGGTGATAATCGCGGCAATGGAGTTTAAAAGGATAACGATAATACTTAAATTAACAACAAGTGACATGACTTTCTTTTTCTCCCTCCCGTGAGAGTAATGGTAACTAATTAAGATTCGTGGGGCGTAAATTAATGGTTAGCTTCCATTTAGAACAATGAAATTGTTGCTCAATTAAGTATTGGAGTCGATCTTTGATCTCTGCAGGGATTGGCTGGGGACCAGAAATCGTCAATTGCCATTGAGGCCTTGTCGGGACCAAGGTGACGAGACCGTAAAAATTTCCTTCCGGCATCGTTTGAATGCCCCAAGTTAAACGTTCATCGAGCATAATCGCCTGCATTGCTTGGTTAATATATTGGGATGTTTGCGTTAGCCCTACTTGTAAGAAATCTTGAATTGCTTGGGCCGGTAGTTGACTCAAGAAGATGAGTTGATAGTTAGGGGTTGTCAATTGATGATATTGCCGAAAATTGAGCATTTACTTCAGTCCTTTGTTAATGGTGGAAGTTTTTCTGGATCGTAAATAAATTGATTAATCATTTTGAGGATGCTAACGTCATCATGCAATTGGGAGTGTTCACCACTTTGGCCGCGAGCGTTATATTCGCGGAACTCCTGAACTTGCGCTTGGAGAATGTACTTAATGGAACGCGCCGAACTAACAGAAACATATTTATCAGTATTCGAAGAATCTTCGACATTTCCATAAATATTTAAGACTTTGGTATGCGCCGGAAAACGGCTTCGATTGAGGTAAGTCCACATATAATTGGGAGTCATGAACGCTGGACGCCCATCTGCTGCCAACGGATTGATATTGGGCAAATCACCTAAAAAAACAAGCCCATCAAAAGGCCCAGCGACTAAAACTAAACGATTGATGGGCGGGAGAGTGTGTCCAGGATTGTGAATTAAAAAGTTCACCAAGGCTTTAGCTCCCAAGGAATGGCCGACAGCATTATAAGACTGAAAGTGGTAACGTTGATTTAGGTCAGTCAGGATTTGGTTGAACCAGCGTTCAATGGTACTGGAAGGAATCCACCGGTCTTTGAAAACCAATTGAATAATGGGATTTTTCGCGGTAGACCAATAACCGGAGTAGTGGATCTTGCTGCGCCAATCAACAGTCGCCCGTAAAAAGACTGGTGTTTGGGTCATTTCTTGAGCTGAGCTGACCATTTTCTGTGTGGTATAATTACCTCCACGAAAACCATGCACGTAAAAAGTCGGGACTTGTTCACTGCTATTAGTGACCGAAAGTGCTGGATCTAATTGGCAGATTGGAAGTTGTGCTTGTTCCTGTCGCCTTTGTGCCCGCCCCATGCCTTTTACTCCTTCAATTAAAGATACAGATTAATGATACAGGTATTAGAGTCGTAATTCTAGCAATTTGAGGTGGATTTCATGAAGAAATATTATGCAGTACAAAAAGGCCGCCAAACAGGAGTCTATCAATCTTGGGCCGCAGCCAAGAAACAAGTGGAACATTTTAAAGGTGCGGTTTTTAAAAGTTTCCCCGATTTAGCGTCCGCGCAAGCTTTTTTACAGCAAAAGTTAGCTCCGGTGCAAGAAGTTAATTTAGCGACTTACGCGGCGGTTATTTATACCGATGGGGGGAGTCGCAATCATGGTAATCACCGGGGTGGCCATGTCCTCGATCATGATCCCGCAGCCTGGGCCTATTTAATTAAAGCTGGTCCCAAACGTTATCAAGGAACAAACGGCCAGTGGGGAGCAACCAACAATCAAATGGAATTGACGGCTGTGATTCAAGGCCTCTTGCAGGCTCAAACTTTGGGTTTGAGTGAGCAAAAATTGCTCTTAGTAGCCGATTCGCGCTATGTTTTAGATGCTCTGACCCGGGGTTGGCTGCAGTCTTGGCAGCAAAAGCAATGGCGCAAGGCTGATGGAAAAGTAGTCGCCAATCAAGAATTATGGCGGAAATTGGCCCAACAAATCGCCGTTTTTTCTGATTTACATTACGCTTGGACTAAGGGTCATGCTCAAGATGCAGAAAATAACTTTGTGGATGGTTTGTTGAACCAAACGATGGATCAAATGACGGCCAAGAGTCGGTCGTAAAATAAAAGAGAAAGTCCGATTATACGGGGACTTTCTCTTTTTTCGCCCATTAGAAACGTTTCTTACGAAAAACTAAATAACCGAGGATGAAGAACAACAAAAGATAGACGGTTGTTCCTAGTAAAAGTTGATTGATACTGAGCCGGCTAGTTTCATAGTAGGTCAGGTAATTATAGTATTGGCGAGTTAGATTAGTCATGTTGAGGGGATTCGATTTCATAATTCCAGCAAATTTTCCCGAGTTCAGTAAACTTCCCGAAATAAATTGCCCCATAAAAACAATTAAAAAGCTGACACTAATGACAATTGTATTCCGATTGATTAAAGAAAAATAAGCTAATAGACATCAGTTGACTGCATATCTAATTCAGCCAAGTAAAGTCGATTCGGTTCATTTTTGTCAGTTTTGGGATTAAAATGCATGGCTTTTTGATAAAGTAGACGTGACCTTCTTCGTCGACCCAGTGGTTGCGTAAAGAATATTCCAGGCGATCTTTTAACACCATATAGGTCAATTTGGCTTCACTACTTAAATACCGATATTTTTCGCCATACATCAATACTTTAGGAAACTGAAAGAACAAGGCCCCATAAACGTTGTCAGCTTGATGAAACTTGAAATTTGCTTGATCCATTATAAAAACTCCCTTTCTATATCCAACCAATGCTGGCTCAAAAGAGAGTTGCTAAAACATTTGATTTGCTTTAAAATACAAATCTAATATGCTCTAACTGAATTACAAAGCTTTCATTGGTCTGGTGGCTTTATAATTCATCAGCATGGATCTTTCCTGGTTGCCCCTTCGGCAACTTTTTTTATTCAACAATCAAAATAAAAATGGACTAGGCAGCCTTACCAGCTACTTAGTCCATTGACTTTAATTTACTTTTTAACTATCTGCGACTTGTCCTTGTGGACCAGCCTGCGGTACAATAAATTCTAAATTAGAATTCAATGTTCAGTCGATTTTAACTTGCAGGTCTAAATCGACTGAATCTAAGTAGCTGGTTGATAGCTACTTTCTAATAAGCGGAAAGGATCTTGATCCCTGGTGGGTTGAGATCTTTTTCGTTTATTAGCATGTTTTTTTATCCAGTTGTTAAATTAATCTTAGTTTAGCATAGCGCTTATTAGCCGGCAAACCCTAATTGTGGGGTAATCTTACTGATTGGTTAGTTTGATTAATTAATTTTTGCGCAAAAAACGACAAGAACGACAAGCAGATTTTATTTTTACTTGTCGGTTGGCGATCTTTTCGTCTTTAACTTATAATTTAAGACGGATTATTGAGGTGGTGAAACTCTTGGGTAAGACAATTCGACAACTCTCGGAAGAATTACAGTTATCAAAACAAGCTATAAGTCAGCGTATATCTAGTATTAACGGCTTTCGAAGCAAGCACACTCATAAAGTTAAAAACCATCTGGAAATAGACGAGCAGGGTGTTAAAATTCTTGCTGATTTCGACAAGCAAAAACGACAAGCAAGATAAAAAGAAAACTAACATTAATGATGTTTTGCTAAAGCAACTTGATGTTAAAGATCAGCAAATTTCCAAGTTACAAAAGTCCTTGGATCAGCAGCAACTACAATTAGCAACACTTGCGGAAAATCGACAATTAAAGGACCATGTTCAAAAACTGAGCAATTTACTTGAATCTTCCAGCTTAACTGAAAAGCGACAAGCAAACGTTAAGAACAATAACTTGTCGAATAATCGGAAACATAATGATATCAAGGATAAAAACGACAAGCCATTAAAAAATGAAGTTGTTGATACTGATAATAAAAACAAGAACATACATAAAAGTTGGTGGCATTTTTGGTGATATTTTCTTAAAGGAGCTCATAAATATGCGTATTCAAAAATTTACCATTTCAAATTATAGGAGTATTTTAGGTGCAAAAAATATTACTATGGAAAGATATAGCTTTATAAGATCTTTCTCCTACTAAGGACGGCTAGAATACTTTCAGGTTGATATTTTCAGACAACGTATATTCCTGCCGTACGGACTGCTGATACATTCAAAAATATAATAGATTCAGAATTACGTCTAGGAATCAACAAGACTATCCACGATAAAGAATATAAAGTTTTAATAAAACAGTTATTCAAATTAGAACAAAATGCTGTGAATGACATAGCCGATTCAATAACTCCTAAATTAGCTGAATGGCTTCCAAAAGTTTCAGATGTTCGAATCGCAATAAGTAACAATTCTCCATTTCGTAGACCTTATTTTTCTTATAGAAATTCAAGTCTTTACATAACTTCTTCATCCAGAAGCTATTCATAGATTACACAAGACTATTACTGATTTGTCCGCTGAGAGCCAAGTTATAGTTGCCACTCATAATCCTCAAATCACCCCTCAAAAACATTGAAACAATAACCCCCAATATCTATAAGATAGATGTTGGGGCTATTTTGTTGTAATGTTTGATTTATGACTCATGTTAAGTCGCTAGTTTTTTCGAGAATTAGATTTACCACTCATTTCAAGATTACCACTTTCATAATGGGCCCAACATGAATAGATTTCGACTATTTTAGTTACTTTATCAATGGTATAAATGACGCGATGCTGTCCATTTATCCTTCGAGAATAGTAACCAGCCGCAGGTGGTGTTAATTTTTCAAATGACTGTATTGGTTTATATGGATCAGATTTCAATACACTTTGTATTTCTTCAAATGACTGACGTAACGGGCTTCTTAAAACTTTTTTTAAATCACCTTTAGCTGATGATTTTATTTTTACTTTCCAACGATTACTCATGATCAATTTCTTTGATCATTTCGTCTAAATCAACCGACTCATCATCTTTACGGCTAAGGGTGGTTTGAATCTGCCCATTCATCATTAAGTTCATGGTTTCCTGTAATGCGTCATAATCTTTTTTCCCCATCAAAACGGCACTACGGCTATCATTAGACCCTGCAATAATAACCGGTTGGGAGTCCCGATTAGCGTTTTTAATAAGTGAAAATAGATTGGTTCGTGCTGTAGTTGGATTAATAATTTTTTCCATATGGTTCCCCTCCTCAACTTATCTAATATTATAGGCGTACATGATGGCGTACGTCAATTATAAACTATTGTATCGTCAAAGGAGATTATGACTTATGCAACAAATCGTTCTACCCATCAAAGATTCAAATGTACTCAAAGAAGTTCAAGATACTTTACTCCATAATTTTAAAGCTGGTCGGCGCAATTACACCATCTTTCAAGTAGGCAAAGCGACCTTATTACGTGTCAGCGATGTTATGAAGCTTCGTTGGACTGATGTCTTCAACGAAAACGGAACAGTGCGTCAGAATGCGTTTATCCACGATCAAAAAACCGGTAAAGCCAATCTACTTTATTTAAAACCGGTTCAAACTGATTTATTAGCCTATCAAACCTGTCTGCAAGAAAATCATTTAGTTTCTGACTGGTTGTTTCCTTCTCTGCAACACTCCGAGCGTCATATTACGGAAAAACAATTCTACAAAGTCATGAGTAAGGTCGGCGATCTTTTAGGAATCAATTATCTAGGCACTCATACCATGCGTAAAACGGGCGCTTATCGCGTCTATACGCAATCTAATTATAATATTGGTTTAGTCATGCATTTACTCAATCATTCCAGTGAAGCCATGACTTTAGCTTACTTAGGCTTGGACCAGGCTAGTCAAGAGACCATGCTCGATCAAATTGATTTTGGTTAGTTGTTCTTATTAAAAATAAAAGAGTGGTGCTTATATCCGGAAAGTAAATTAAAGGTCTACCAGCCCTACTTAGCTTTAATTGTGGCCCAATTTATCCGTTACCTAACTCAACGGCCTAAAAAAACCCAACCTAATCTTTTATTAGCCCTCGACGAATTTCCACGTTTGGGCTATCTGCCAGCGTTTGCTGATGCGATTTCCACATTGCGTTCTCGCAACGTTTCAGTTATGATCCTTTTACAGTCATTAGCTCAATTAGATCAGTTGTATCAGGAAACTGGCCGTAAAATCATCATGGATAACATGCACTATGTCGTAGTTCATAATGCTTTAGATCATACCAGCCAACAATACTTTTCTGATCGGGCTGATACTAAAACTACCGTGGCTAAAAGCCCTTCTTATGGTACTGGTGGTTCCGGAGGCACTATCGATGTTCTCTTTGGTTCATCGTCAACTTCTAAAATAAGTGTTCTTGTACTGGCATCGTCCTGAATAGGGGCAAGTACCCCGCAAAACACTTTGAATATTTTCATTGCCTAGTTGATAATTTATGCCATTTTATAAAGCTTATCAGAAATAAAACATCTTCAAATGATATATTATTACTCAGTATATCAATTTATAATCTATTTCAGAAACATAAAGACGACTACATATTCATATTTGCAATACATAGCCGTCTATTTTAATTTATTAATGATACTTACATTTTAGATAAAAGTTACATTGCGTGGTAACCTGATTGTATTAGATTACAACGTTATAAATTGTTGTATCTATATCTACTTGATGTGCTCCCATTTTAAAAGCGTTATACTCTTTTACGTAATAAAAGCTTTTGAATTAATTAGTCGTTTTAAACAATTAACTGTTTTGTTTCACAATAATAGCCCCTTCCACCTGCAAAGATACTAGTAATATTATTTTCTTGATCATGAGTCAATTTTACCAATATTTCCGAAGGAGCATTCAAAGAATAACCTTGATTAAACACATACATGTTTTGTCGCAAATAGTTATGAGTATATAAATAACCGGCTACCGCACAACTAGACGTTCCCGTAGCTGATTCCTCATCAATATCGTATAATGGTGCATAATTTCGGCACACAATACGGTTTTCTTGTATCGTATATAAGTGCATACCAATCACATCATGCTTCTCACTAACATCTTTAATTTTGTCAAAGTTTGGTTGCAATTCATGTAATGCTTGTTCTGACTTTATAGGTACTAAAATATCTTTTAAACCTGTTGAAACAATTTGAATTGGATATTTTCTATCAATAGAATCCACATCAAAACACTCAACCAATTCTCTTGGTAATAATTCTTCATAAAAAGTTGGTTTATTTTGCTGCATAAAAACTACTGAGTCTTTAGTATTAATCACTAAAATACCACTATTAGTTTCAATACGATATTGTTCTTTAGATAGATTTTTTAAGTACCTTAATATAGAAAAGGTTGCGATAGTAGCATGACCGCACAAGTCTACCTCTTCTTTAGGCGTAAAGTATTCTAGTCTAAAATCAGCTACTTTAGATTGTGAAATAAAGGCAGTTTCTGCATACCCTAATTGCCGAGCAATCTCTTTCTTTTGAGATACCTGTAATGGTTGATCCATAAAAACAACGCCCGCTTTATTACCGCCTGCCTCATTCTTGCTGAAAGCACTGGCTACATATACACTGACATTCATCATATAGTCCCCTTATTAAAAATAATTTGCATAATTATTATACATGTAATCTTAAAAACAAACAGGTAACATCATGTCTACTTGAAGTGACCTACGACATTTTATAAAACTTATCAGACATGCACAGGCCTTTATTGTTTATCTATTCCATAATTAAGTCAAATCGTAGCACATAATTTTCCATGTCCTAATTGTGGGCGATTGTCAACCTTTGACAGTAATCAAGTTAGCCAAAAAATTTCCGTGTTGTATAACCAATATGAGGCGCCAGAGAGTTGTACCAAGTCGCCAATAAATCTATTTATGTTTTGGCTATTGATATTTTAAAAAAGCACAACGTTCTACCATGTGAGTTTATTCAGGCAGTCTAAAAGAATATGCTAGTAATGTTGGGGATCCTATGATACACTACGTATGTAAATAAAGAGTTACATTTTGTAAAGATGGTGCTACTTTGATAAAAAACCGACTCAAGGTCTTGAGGGCCGAACGTAATTGGACGCAAGCAGAATTGGCTGACCGCTTAAAAATTTCACGTCAAGCAGTTATTTCAATTGAAAAATATAAGTACTTACCTTCTCTTGAACTTACTTTTAAAATTGCCCGACTTTTTGGTCAACCAATTGAACAGATCTTCTATTTGGAGGGGATTTTATGATTAGTCAAACGAGTATTTTAGTCGCTATTATTTTAGTGATGGGGCTATATTTCTATTCGGTGGGAAAAATTGATGGTTTGAAACGTTGTTATCATAATGATGAACGATGGCAACAAGTCTGTTTTCATGCTAATAGATTAGTTAGATGTTACTATCAAGGATTGATTGTCATTGTAGCAATTGTGATGACAGGATCTCTATTTGCATCACAAAAAATCAGTCTTAGTTTAAATCTTGTCTTACTGATTTTTACATTCAGTATTTGTTTAGGATCCTTTATCGAATATCTAGCAGTTAAATATTTTGATAAGACATTTTGATGTAACAAGCTAAAATTTGACTTGTTCTGAACAGTATATATTGTATGGAAATAATTAAAAAATAACCGCTAGTTCGAATTAGCTAGCGGTTATTTAATACCAAGCAGTCACCGTCTTAAACGGCTCTGTCAAGAAGTCCGATTGCTGTCGGGCTTCTTTTAATACGTAAATTTAGCAAAGATCATTCTTTTAGCAAACTTATCTTCTTAAAAATAAAGCATAAAACTAAACTAGCTAGGATAGATTTTCCTAGCTAGCAAAGAGGCTGGGACATAATTTAGTAAATTTGAGTAAACGCCTTCCATAAATCAGACAAGTTTGTCCAATACCCGAGATCTCGCAGGAAAATGGCTACTTTTTGTGAGATTTCGTTAGTTAGACTCCTTGTCTACCGGTTTATGTCCCACCTTTTTATAAAGGAAACAATCACCAGTTATCCTGGTGGTCGTTTTGAAGTTAGAGCTGCTTATTTTAACCAAAAATACTATGGAAGAAATTGACTACTTGATCCCAAATTTTTTGGAGAAAGTTTCGATTTTTGGGAGTATTGAGTTTGTTAAAGATCTTTTGGGCTTGGTCTTTAATGTTGGCACTAACTTTTTGCGCTTGTTCCTTAAAGTTGCCATTTTTTAAAGCACCGGAGTCCCGGACCTGAACGAGAATATTAATAATTTGCTGCTTTTGATTATCAGAAATAATCTTAGTCAGGTGATTTTCTTGAAGAACATTGTTGACAATATTGGTGATTTGGTTATTGCTGATATTGGGTCCAATTTGGGCCATCTGTTGCTTAGCTTGAGAAACAGCATGATTTAACTGCGCATCACTATAACCCGATTGATTCTTATTCTGTTCGTTAATCCCACTAAGAGTCTTCATCTCGTTTTGAGCAGCATTGACCTGATCTTGATTGAGCTGGTTGCCTTTTTGGGAAAAAGCAGCATAGACTCCAGCTAAAGCACCAGAACCGTCGATCGGGGTTGCTGAAGTTACATAAATATTCGCATCGCTAATTCCGGCGGTCAAAGCGGCATTACGATACTGGTCGGCGGTGATTGTGGTGATATTGTTTTTGCCATCGTAAGGCAAGATCTGAACATTAATTCCTTGACCAGAGTGGGTCTTTTCAATTAAAGCCGAGGACCAAACTCCAGAACTGTCGGTGAAAGTATTGCCCGCGGGATTTAAATATTGCACGAGAGTATTTCCGGTGACGGGTAATTGTTGGAAATTTTGGTTGTTGATTTTAGCAGATAGGACATTAATGGTTCCTTGACGTTGACCGTTAGTCAGTGAGGTTCCTAAAGTCATTACTGGTTCTTGCCAGTTGTTATCGTTGTTATTATCGGCATGAGCAAGCTGGGATGGCAAAAAGGCTAAGAGCCCGCAAAGGCCACTAATCAATAGAAAACGGCGTAACTTTTTCATGAGTTCAACTCCTTAGATTCACAAAAATAATTTGGAAACAACTTTATTATAACAGGAGTCAGAAAAAAGCTCTATTTTACGATTGAAATTCCGCTTGGAACAGTTTTTGTGGTAAACTTAAGGTTCTGTAGAACTAGACAAATGGGTGCTACCCAAAAAATAATAAAGGAGTTAAAACGATGAAAATTGTAGTTTTAGCTGGTGGACGCAGTACCGAACGAAATGTTTCCTTATCTTCTGGAGTCAAAATTGCTAATGCCTTACGGTCACGAGGTTACCAAGTAGCTTTGGTGGATCTTTTCTTGGGTCAGGAGTTAGCAACCACGAATCAGATTTCCGAGCTCTTTACCACAGAAAAGGCTCCTGAAGATCAATTGCTGATTAGTGACGAAGTTTTAACGAATGAAAGAATTAATGCTTTGCGCCCGGATCACGGAGCTCATGGTTTATTTGGTCCCAATGTCTTGGATATTTGCCAGGCAGCTGATATTGTTTATTTAGGTCTTCATGGTGAAGATGGTGAAAATGGTAAAGTACAAGCCGTCTTAGACTTATTCAATATCCGTTATACCGGAAGTGATACTTTAGCCTCTGGTTTGGCCATGAATAAAAAAGTTTCAAAGCAAATTTTTCAACAAAGTCAAATTCCGACAGCTGACTTTATCACCACGAAGACGGCCACAATTGCGCAAGATCAGATTCCTTTTGCTTTTCCAGTGGTTATTAAACCTGCCAGTGGAGGGTCCAGTGTTGGGACGCATATTGTCAAGCAGTATGCAGATCTAGAAGCTTGTTTAACTGATGCCTTCCGCTTTGATAGGGAAGTTTTGATCGAAGAGTATATTCAAGGTCGGGAGTTTTCCTTGGCGATTTTGGATGGCCGACCTTTACCAGCAGTAGAAATTGTTGTAACTCAAGGTTGGTATGATTTCCAGCATAAATTCCAAAGTAATGACCAGACGCAATTCATTACGCCACCAGATATCAGTGAGGACTTGCATCAAAAGATGAAGGACTTAGCTTTGGAAACTTTCCAGACTTTAGGGATGCAGAACTATGGTCGAATTGACTTCTTGGTGCGTGATGGACAACCTTACGTGATTGAAGCCAATTCTTTGCCAGGGATGACACCTTTGTCTTTGATTCCCCGCGAAGCTGCCGCTGCTGATCTAAGTTATGAAGATCTCTGCGAACGGATTATTCAAAGTAAATTAAGAATTTACGAACAAAATAACGCTGAATAATTAAAAGAGACACTCGAAAATTTTCGAGTGTCTCTTTTTAGATCTAAATGAAGCTTGGCTTTTTAAACGGTGTGGCGCGTGAAAGGCTGGTCACTAATGCCTTCGTCCAGAATCTTTTTACACCATTCCTTAGCGGAAAAGAGCGAATGATCGCGGTAATTACCACAACTTTCAATGGTTGTTCCTTGAACGTCGTCCCATTGAATTTCATCTCGAATTTTAGTCAGAGCAACTTTTAGAGCTTGCGCAACTTCGGTGGTGGAATATTCACTCCAAGTAATTAAATGAAAACCGGTCCGACAACCAAAAGGTGAGCAGTCGATCACGCCGGCTAGTTGATCACGTAAGAGTCCTGCTAATAGATGTTCAATGGTGTGCAAGCCGGCTGTCGGAATTGCATTTTCGTTAGGTTGGACGAGTCGTAAATCGTAGTTGGCGATTTTATCGCCTTTTTTCCCGGTCTCAACGGTGATTAGGCGAACATAAGGAGCCTTAACTTTCGTATGATCTAGGGTAAAACTTTCTACTTTTGCCATTATTTCTGCCTTCTTATTTAATAATCTAACTTTATTGTAGCGCAATTTGGGGTCTACGTCAGTCTCTAGTAAGATAGAAGAAATTCAAAAATTAAACTAAAAGTAATTTACATTATTTTCGCAAGCGTGTACAATTCTAATTGGAATATACCAATTAGGAGGCTGTTATATATGAAGTATTTACATGCGGCAAAATTCTTTCTTCATAATACTACGGAAAACGGTGGGTATTTAGAATTAACGGCTGATGGTAAATTTGGTCGATATCTCCCAGAGGACCAGCGTCCTGAAGGTGAGATTATTGATTATGGGACATCTTATATTGCTCCCGGACTAGTAGATACGCATATTCATGGTTTGTTGGGGCATGATGTCATGGATAACGACGCTGACGGGATCAACGCGATGGCAGAAGGTCTTTTGCAATGCGGAGTTACTTCTTGGCTGCCAACAACAGTTACAGGTTCTAAAGAACAATTAAGGGATATTTGTGCCACCATTGCCCAAAATCAAGACAAGTTTACCGGAGCTAAAGTAGCCGGAATCAATTTTGAAGGACCTTTCTTTACCCCAGAACATAAGGGTGCGCAAAATCCTAAGTATTTTGGTGATCCGAATGTGGAAACTTTTAATGAATGGCAAGAAGCAGCACAAGGTTTACTACGGCAAATTACGATTGCTCCGGAACGTGAGGGAGCAGTTGAATTCTGCGAAAAAGTTAGTGCCAGTGGTGCAGTAGTTTGTTTGGGTCATAGCTCAGCTACTTTTGAGCAAGCCAAAGCTTGTGTGGAAGCCGGAGCTACAACTTTCACCCATACCTATAATGCCATGAGTCCTTTGAATCATCGGGCTCCGGGAATGGTTGGAGCAGCTATGAGCTTGAGCGAAGTCAATGATGAATTAATTTGTGATGGCCACCATGTTAATCCTTATTCAGCTCGGATTTTGGTTAAGGTTAAGGGCAGTGAACACATTGTCTTAGTTACAGACTGTATGTCGGCTGGAATGATGCCCGATGGCGATTATATGTTAGGTGAATTGCCCGTAGTTGTCGGTAACGGAACTGCTCGTTTGAAAGATGAAACTCACAATTTAGCTGGAAGTATTCTGAAGTTAAATGACGCGGTCAAAAATGTCTATCTCTGGAATATTGCAACCGCTCAAGAAGCCGTTCGGATGGCTTCGGCAACTCCAGCTCAAAGTGCCGGAATTAGTGCTCAAGCTGGGGCAATCTTACCAGGTCGGGCTGCTGACTTTATCGTTTTAGATCCCGAAATGAACTTACAAGCAACCTATTTAGATGGAAACAAACGTTACGAAGTTTAATTTTTAAACTATGAGATCTAATTACCAGTTAGTAAAGTTGCTAACTGGTTTTTTTATTATTAACGACTGTTTTAGGACTACTTTTTAGCAAATTATTACTATTATCTTGAATAATTATTGAGAGTAGTTTACACTAAACATCATAAGTAACAGAAAGGGGGAAAATAATTTGTCAATAAAGAAATCAATCTTGCTCGGGACCACAGCTCTCACTTGTTTGGGTTTCGCTGGTACAATCGCAACTCCGACTGTCGGTCAAGCAATTATTATTAATAATTCAGGCTCTCAAGGGATGATGCCCAATGAAACGATCGTTGGGAATGGTCAAATCGAGACGACTACGAGAACGGTCGGCCAATTTCACTCTTTGACGGTCAGTGAGGGAATTCAAGCTGTTTTAACTGATCAAGATCAGGAAACTGGGACCGTCCAAACCGATCAGAACTTACAGAGCCGGGTTAAAGTAGAAAATCAAAATGGCGCTGTTAGCGTTTATTTGGATCGAAGTGATGGAAAACTTATTCGGCCGTCGCAACCGATTCGCGTTTTCTTAGCAGCTTCGGAAATTCAGAACTTAAAGGCCAGCAGTAGTGCAACAATAACGGCAGAAAAAGTTCATTCTTCGGGTTCCTTGGAAATAAAGGCAACTGCTGCTAGCAGTATGAACTTGGGTCAAGTCCAAGCTAAGCAAGTGGATGTTACCAGTAGCTCAGCTTCTCGAGCTCAAATTAATCAGCTCCAAGCACCACAAGTAAACCTTAAGAGTAGCTCGGCTTCCCAAGTGCAAGTTAATCAGCTCCAAACAGATGATTTGGTAGCCACAGCTACGAGTGCTTCGGGAATTAATTTACAGCAAGCTGCAGCGGTAATTGCCCACGGACAACTTACAGCTCGAACGGCCTCCCAAGTCCAAGCAGGGCAAGTTCCAATTGCTGATCTAAGTGTTCAAGCAACAGTTGGAAGTCGAGTGATAGCTAATGCTCAACAAGAATTGCAGATCCAAGCTAAGAATGCAAGTAAAGTTGAATACACCGGTCCCGCCCAAGTAACTCAACAGCGAGTAACAAGAGGCGCGCAGGTGAATCACTTTTAGATTTTTATAAAAATAAAGTTCAGCGAGTGCTTGTCTACTCCCTGAACTTTATTTTTGCTTTCAAATTTTGCAATCGGATTCTAAATAATTAAGCTTATTGTAAATTAAAATAATTCATCCAAGCTGCCCAAGGAAGATATTTATACAAGCAAAACTTGGGGTTAGGGAGGAGTGCTTGATCTGAGCGAGCAAAGACGGCCTTGACCCCATAATATTTCGCCATCCAAGCATTAGCCCATTTATGATTGGGATCGTTTCCTCCTTCTAGGAAGGCGGTTCGAAAGTAGGGACTATATTTGTTTTCGGTATCAATCATGATGGGAACTTTGGCACTTAGTTTTGGGGGAGTTTGTTTAATAATTTCTACTTCGGTATTAAAGGCCTGATAATTGTGGGCCAAGGTTCGGTTGGCAAGATAATAAGTACTGTAGCTAAAGAGGAGAAGTACAGCTAGTAAACTGATCCGAAATTGTTGGTGAATTTCGGGATAGTAATAACCTAATTGGGGTAATTCGTTGAGTAAGACTAAAAAAGTAATAATGAGAAAAAGGTTACTTCCAAACCAAGTTCGATCAGGCAGTTGTGGTGAAAGAACTAAGGCTCCAATACTGACAACACTTCCCAAAATTAAAAGTAGTGCTGTCCACCAAGGACTGTAAATATTGCGCCATTGGTTTTTACCCCATTTAGGGTTTTGGAGCATTGCCGAAGTAATGATAATTATCAAGATGAAAATCAAGCAAATTAAGGCTCCCGAAAGTCGCCAAGTACTAGCAATAATCCCAGAAATATTGAAAATACCTCCGTTTTGGGCCATCTTTTCGCCGTTATTATGAGTAATTAAGGTAATTGATCCCATCAAACAGGAAATAAGACCCCAAAAGTGTTGGGATAAAGGCAGCGCCTGATTGGAGCGATAGTATAAATAACCGATAATAATAACCACGGGTCCAATATTTTCGTTGGTATTACCAGCGCAGAAACTGAGAAATAAAATAATTAAAGTAATCGGCAGGCTAGGACGACGGGGCTGGTAGTGCCAACGAAAGAGAAGCAGAAAGTTTAAATAAAAGAAGGATGCCCATAAGTAATTAAATGACCCGGTTTCCCACATGATGGAATGACCATAGTCAGGAAGAAATAGAAACATCAAGAGATAGGTCAAGGATAGGTTGAAAGGATGGAGATCTTTTAACTGAGGCTTTAAGAATAAGTTTATTTGGACGCCAATAATTAAAAACATCAGTGTATTGGCCCCGTTAAAAAGTGGTTTGGGAAATTGTAGAAAAGTCTGGGCCAGAGTATGGGCCACGATCCGACCATTCCAAATCGTGGTGTGATTATAAATGGAAATAAATAAATCAAAGAAATTATTAATTTGATGTTGATCAACGTGAGGCCATTCGCCGCGAAACATAAAATGGTAAAGAAAGTCATCACTAGCGTAACCCGAAAGATCGTTCAAGTGAAAAAACAAAAGCGCTGTAAGCAGAAAAATGGACCCCAAGGCTAAGTAGTGGGGAAATCGAGCTGGTAATTTTTTAATGAATCCATTTAGTGATGACATTGTTCCAATTCTCCTTGTCGACTGAGATTCTAGGGAGAGGTTGGCTCAGGGAAGATTTAGAAGTGATAATTCGATTTTTTAAGGAAAAAGTAATAAAGTTATCCTTTACCAATGTTTTTTGATAGTCTTGATTATAATATCCAAAAGGATAGGCAAAGTATCGCACAGAGACGTGGAGATGTCGTTTGATTTTCTGAATTGACTTTTGGAAATCTAGTTGCAGACTGTTAAAATCAACCGCAGTAAGGGCAGGATAATTATCAACTAGAAAATTCATACTATCGGTTTTGGAACCGACGGTCGCCAGTCCCGTAGCAAATAACTTTTGTAATTGTTTCCAAGACATCATTTTGACTGCATTTTGATAATCACCCAAACTGCCGGTCGTGACAAAAATTGTGAATGGGAGCTGTTGCTGGCGCATGATGGGGAGCCAGTTATCATAGATTGTCTGGTCAGCACCATCGACGGTGAGAACTACGTATTGGTGGTGAAGAGGCCGCCGTTTACGAATTAAGCTGAGAGCTTCTTCCAAACTAATAATTCGCACATGATGGGCCCGGAGATAGGCCAATTGTTTTTTTAAATTTCGGGTAGTATTAAGATAACGATGAAATTCTTCACTACTTTTTAAGGTTAGTAGACTAGTAGAAAGGCTAGGTTTGAGAATTCGTCGGTAACTTAAAATCATAATTCCAGGCTGACCTGACTTTTGGGGAGCTAGCAGGCCAGTACTGAGATCATTAAGGCTAGTTTTTTGGCTGTGGTACTGGACAATCGTGGTGCCAAAGGCGAGTAGGAGCAGGAGACAGGCAACAACGAAGAAGATCCGATGTTCGGTTTTTTTCATATAGAGCCTTCTTTGTGGTTAAAAAATTAACAGTAAGTCGTTTAAAATTAATTCTATAATATTTGTAGCTAATTTGCCTGTAAAGTAAACTATATTCACAGTAATTACCCTGGGGGAGATTTTTATGAAATTTGGGGACACACTTAAAAAAATTCGATTATCGCGTAAAATTACACAATCCAGTTTAACCTATGGCCAATTGTCGCATACGTCAATTTCTAAGATTGAAAATAATTTAACGACACCTTCTTACAATAATGCTCTCTACCTCATTGAACAGTTAGGTTTAACCGTGGGAGAATTTGAATATATCCGTAATAACTGTCAACAAAGTCCTAAACAGGCGCTAATTCAAGCTTTTACGCAACTTTCGCTCTTGAGCTCCAGGACCCAGCTGCAGCAATTTATCGGAGATTGTCAAACTTATTTAAAGCGTAATTTTGATCAAGATATCGCTCGTTTGGTGATTGTGGTTACCGCTTTACAAGAAGTTAAAAAACACCAATATGCATCAGCACGGCGTTTGGTAGAACCCGTTTGGTATTATTTATCCGAGCTTAATTTATGGACTAGGTTAGATTTATACTTAGTCAATGATATTTTATACTTTTTTGATTCTAAAATGGCGGTACAAGTCATGTTGCAAGTTTTAAAGGTGCTCCAGAGTAAATATCCCCAGTTAGGAGAATTGAAGTTAGCCTTAGTTTTGAATACTTCGACGATAACTTTGGCCGCGCAAGATTTTAAGCAGACGCAAATTTTGCTCCAATTTGCTGGTAAATTAGCCCAGAAATTGCCGCGCTACGATCTTTGGATTCTAGCCCAACTACGCTTAAAATTATGTCTTCAGCAGTACAATGCGGCGATGGTTCAATGTGAATTATTGGAAGAGATTGGAGCCCATGATTTAGCTCAAGAAGCTTTATATGAGATCCAACGTTTAGCTCGAGTCGCTCCCGGAGTGAATAGCTAATGAGGATGCATATATTTTTGGGCTAATTATTGATATAATGAAAGCAAACTTAAATAAAGTGAGTGACTTTTGATGACAATCGAGATTACGCCAACGTTAACTACTGAATTAACTTGGTGGCATCAGTTGTATGAACAGGCTTTTCCCGCAGTTGAACGTTTGCCTTGGAACCAACTTCAAGAGCTGGCTCAAACTGACTCGCGGATGCAATTACAGACTATCAAATCTGATCAGCGCCCCGTGGGAATTTTATTTGGAGTTCAATTTGCTGTCCAGGAATGTTTTGTTGTATATTTGGCGATTAGTCCAGAAGAACGGGGACAAAATTTAGGTTCACAGGTTGTTCAACAGTTGAAACAGGTCTTTCCACAGGGGTTAATGCTGGAAAGTGAACTGGTAGAAAAAAGTGCCCCTAATTTTGAGCAACGCCAGCGCCGGTATGCTTTTTATTTGCGTAATGGTCTGCAGGATTCGCAGCTCATGACGGTGAATGGACCAGAACGTTATCATTTACTTTATCATCATCATTATGATGTCCGGGTATATTTACAAATCAGTCAACAGCTTGGTTTGCCGATGGGAATTTATTTAAGTAACTCCAATTAATCACCTAAAAACTAAAATAGCTAACTCGATTTCCACTTTAATTAGTGGCAAAAGGAGTTAGCTATTTTTTATTTCGTCAAAAAACCCACCGTTTTGGCGGTAAGTTAAGGAAAGCTACTTAATTAGGCTAGCCCGTTTTAGTGTCGGGTTAAGAGAATTGGCTTGGAGATATGGTGTTTGTCATCGGCGATCACGAGACCCATTTCTTGCTCGCCTAAGGCTTGATTTTTAACGCGGATTTTACTTTGGTCAGTAATTGTAAATTGATAGTGGAGTTGAACAGCTAATTTTAGTAATTTAGTTCGCGGAGTTGAATTCAAACGACCATTAATAAATAAATGGTATTGGGGATATTGTTGCATCACTTGTTGAATTGTCGTCCAGGTAGCTGGATTGCGTAATTGGGCAACTGTTAAAGCTAGAGCAACCCGTTCACGAAAGTTGCCTAAAAATTGCCGCTTTTCGTCAGGGTTAAGCTGGGGAGTACCAAAGACATTCTTTTTGAGATAATCTTCGAGATTGGTCATCTAGAACCTCCTAGGAAAAATCATAATCGGAAGGGGAATTGGAGTTCGAGCTACTTTTCTTATTGGCTAAGATGATTTTAGCAATTCGATAATTAGCTAAGCCGATACTTTTGGCACTTTCTAGATCATGTGTGTGGGAAGCACTATCTTCGTGTTGCCAGTAATGGTATAACGGCGGGGATTGGATATAAAAATTTTGTGCGTGGACAGCATATTGAACATTGAAAATTTGATCTTCCATTAAGGAAATATCAGGGTCAAACTCTAGTTGGTATTTACGAATTAGATCCGTCCGGTAGACTTTGTTCCAAGTATAGCCCATCACAGATCCCGACATTTTCGTGATTTGACGAATAACTTCGGCTTGATCGCAGAAACCTTGAATTGTGGTAGTCGGAATTTTAGCATTCTTCTTCGGCGGTTCCTTGATATAACCACAAACCGCTAAATCAAGGTGATAGTAGGTAAAGCAACGCAAAAAAAAGTCGGTATAATTGGGCTCAACCCAGTCGTCACCGTCTATAAAAGTAATCAGCTCTCCTTGAGCCTCTTTAATTCCTGCGTTACGAGCACTGGAAATTCCCTGATTGCTGGGGAGGGTTAAAAGTCGAAACTGACTGTGTTCTTGTACCCAACTGCTAGCGAGAGCATTAGTTTGGTCGGTTGAACCATCGTCGACAAGGATAACTTCAAAATCTGGGTTAGTTTGGGCAAGTAATGATTGGAGATTTTTCATCAAGTGCCCCGCTTCATTGTATAATGGAATGATAATACTTAATTTGGGCATTTAATCACCTTAACTTATATTGTAAAAGAATTGTTTCCAAATTGCATTACTTGGAGGAGATTTTACAGAGGTGAATTATGAATCAGGGGAGATAAATTATGCCAAACCGAATTTTTCCATTTCAAAAAACTTATAATTTACGCGAACTGGGAGGCTATCCTACAGAAATGGGGCGCCAATTGCGCTGGCATAAATTGCTGCGAGCGGGCTATTTAAGTGAATTAACCAAGGATGAACAAAACTTCTTGACTGACTATGGACTGCGCTATTGCGTTGATTTGCGTTCAGATTATGAGCGGCAGAATTGGCCTGATCCGGCGGTCGATAGTTGGCATAATTATCATTGGCCTTTATATCCCGGTGATGGTAGTGGAGAAAGACAATATCATCAGTTGCCGGCAGCCATTCAGGGAGTGGGCTTAGCTCAAATGTATCAAGCAGTGGTTTTGGATCAACACTGTCAGCGGGTCTTCCAAGCCTTTTTTCAGCTCTTATTGACTAATGATCAACCTGAAAAAGTAGTCTTATTTCACTGTTCAGCGGGGAAAGATCGCACCGGAATCTTAGCTATTTTGTTTTTATTTGTTTTAAAAGTACCGCTAGCTGTGATTACCCGCGACTATTTATTGACCAATTTGATGTATCAACAAAACTCGGATTTGCGGGGACTCCGTAATTCAGCCGATGCCCAGTTGGAGCAAATTAATTTAACGCCAGCCGATCAAGCAACAATTGCGGCCGTTGAAAAGGCCCTGTTGAGCGTCTACGGTAGCTGGAATCAATTTCGCCAACAAGTTTTAAAATTAACTCCCGCTGACTACCAGCATTTAATTGAATTATATACTGAACCCCAAACACGGAGATCTTAAGGTAAAGTTTCCAGTTGATAAGCTTGGCAATGAGTTTTCAGTGGTTGATCACAGCTGAAACGAATTTGTGGTGGAGTCAGAAAATGATAAGATTCAGAAAAAGTTAAGTAGCCATCGTTGACAAAAATTTCGAGTGAGTTTTGATCGCCAAAGATCTGTAATTTTAGACTTGCTGAATCTTTCAAAGTGGCGGGAGCATCACTAGTGCTATCGTGACGATGCAAAACTAGACGCTTTTGATCGCGCCGATATTGGAGTTGCAAAAGGACTTGGTCATGAGCATCTAACCAATCGAGAGTCAATTCTTGACCAGACCAAGTGCTAAGATCCAAGTTTAAGTTAAGTTCAAAGTTGAGTTGATTTTGCAAAATAATTTGTTGTTTTTGGGGAATTAGTTGGCAATCTTGCAAAAGTTCTTGCCGCAAATCTTGTAATTCCGCTATTGGGTGCATGAACAGGTGACCCTCCTCAAAGGTTAACTCTCGAGGCAACATTAAAGACCGGGTCGTTTCACAGGCTTGGTTAGAAGTCGGATCATTGTCTAGCCAGCCCATGATTAGGTAACGCCCATCAGGTGCAAGTAAAGTTTGGGTAATCCCTGAGTTGTGACCGAAATCTAAGCGCTGCCACTCTGGTTTTTGGAAGCTGACTTGTTGGTAATTTAAATTGCCGTAACAATAGTAACTCTGGGTATGATGCTGGCCGTGTTGATCTTTGGCCCCGAGATAAGAAACAAGTAGAATATCTTTACCGTTAAGGTGGAGCAGATTAAGATATTCAACCTGGGCCTTAGCCTTGAGGGGCAGAGGTAAAATGGCACCTAAATAAAGCCAGTGGTGTAAGTTATTAGCGGTGTAAATTAGAGCCTGTTGCTGCTGGTGATCGTCGACTCCTTTTAAGAGGAGAAAATATTTACCATCGTGCTCCCAAATTTGTGGATTACTCAGTTTTCGCCAGTGAAGTTGATCTGCTGAGCTAAGTACTGGATTATGATAGTCAGGGGTGAAGGTCACTGCGTCCCGGCTAAAAGCGATATTTTGATTATAGGTTAAGCTATAGTTACTATTTTGTTGGGTACTAGTATAAATTAAGTAGAGAACATCTTTTTTAATCAGGACACTGCCCGCAAAGTATTGTCCAGTAAAGGATTGATTCTTGACGGGTAAATCAATCGGAACTGTTTGCCAGTAAACTAGGTCCCGGCTACGCAAATGTCCCCAAACTAATTGATGGAGGTCACCGGGAAGAAGACGGTATTGATAAAATAAATGGTAATAACCTTCATAATAACAAAAACCGTTGGGACTATTAAAAATACCGCGCATTGATTTGACATGGTAACTGGACCCCGGAAAGGGAATCATGTTTTCGTTAGTTAGCATCGCCATTTTCTTCCTCAATTTAAATAATATGTCAGTTATTAATTAATCACTTAGTTAATACTTGCTAAAGGTAATTGTTGCATAGAGTCTGTCAAAAACATTCTATGTTTCTATATAGAATAATGTTATCTGTAAGCGATAATGTCATAGATATCCAGTAAGGAAAAGTGTCACTTAATCTAGTATCCTCTGAAGTATATTTGAGAGGGGTCTTTTATGAAAAAGGTGGAATTATCTATAGATCAAGAACAACATTATCGTTTGATTAAACGCATAGCCAATCAACCAACTGCAATCTTAACGGCAGCAGTTAAACTTGACTGCTTGTCACGAACCATCTATCGTCTCCGCAATAAATATTGGCAACAAGGTAAAGCTGCTTTTGTTCATGGCAATACCAATCATTCTCCCGCAAATAAACTTCCGCCGGCTTTGACGCGAAAGTTTATCTCAGGGCTTTAACTTTGATCACTTTCGTGAATTTCTCTTAGAACGAGAACAGATTTCCATCTCTGAATTAACTCTCCGAAAACTCTTTCGCCAACACCAGATTCTAGCTCCCAAGGCTTGAAAAGCTACTCGTAGTCATGTTCGTTCCGAATTACGAGCTAAAGAAAAAAGAAACCATAACTTATCTCAACAAGCTCACATTACCTTAGCTGCAATTTCTGAAATTGAATCGGTTAAAGCTCATCCAGAACGTCCACGGAAGAAATATGCAGGTGAACTAGTTCAAATGGATGCCTCCAAGGAAATTTGGTTTGGATCCCACAAAGCTACCTTACATCTAGTGATTGATGATCATTCAAGAATGGTTGTCGGAGCCCACTTTGCAGCTGAAGAAACCCTTCAAGGTTATTACCACGTCCTTGTCCAAATCTTACATGATTTTGGCGCTCCGGCAAAATTTCTCACCGACAATCGGCTCACCTTTAATTATGTTAAAAAACGGGTGCTCCCGCAAAGGATCACCCGCTCACACGTTTTAGTTATGTCTGAAAAACTCTCGGTACTGAACTAAAGACGACTAGTATCTCCCAAGCCAAAGGGCGAGTAGCACGTTTAGTCCAAACGATGCAAGATCGTCTCCTAAGTGAACTACGTTTAACCACAATTAAAACTATTAGCGCTGCGAACAACTTCTTACCCAAGTTTATTCAACGTTTTAATCAACGCTTCGCAGAGCCCATTGACCCTAGCACGCCTGTTTTTGAGAAGCAACTAATTCCGCGTGAAATTGATCAAATTTTAATTATTGCCAATGAACCAATCATTAATTCAGGTCATTGGCTCAGTTTTGAAAATAAACGTTACTTGCCAATCCGTAATGGAGAATACGTTTATCTCAAACCACATACTAAAGTGCTCGTAATCAAGAGTTTCACTGGAAAGTTATATTTAACCACTGATCAAGACGAAGTTTATGATCTTTTCTGCATATCCACATATCAATTTTAATCAGCGTTATTTGATTCCGAATCAACCGTTAAATCCCCAGTAAAACGATCTCGAGTTCCGAAAATCACCCATCCTTGGCGATGTTTAAATTACCAAGACTATCTAGCTTCATTGAACTTTAATCGACTAGAAGCAGAAATTTTAGCCGAACAGCGATATCCATACCGCAGAACCTATGCTTAATCAAAATATGCGTCCTTCAACAGGACGCATATTTTGGAAAATCAGTGACAAAACCTAATTTAGGTCTGAGGTGCTTTCTTAGAGAAAAGATTGAATTCAATCTTATAATTACTTTAAAAGTGACAAACGATAGCTTTATTATAGCATGGAGGTTCTCTAATTACACGAATAAATTAAAAAATAACGGTAAAAGAGTTCATTTTGAATTTTAAGTAAAAGGAAATTCAAGTAAAAAGAATTTTAATTTAAATTACATTTTATTAGTAAATTGGCGAGCGATAAACTATTATAATATTAAGTAAAGGTTGGCTTGGGGAAGACAACCGGAGTTTGTGGAGAGGTAAAGGTGACCCAAAAGATGGTGACAATTGGACAACTACTGAAGAAAGGCTGCAGTGGGAGTTAACTCAAAAGCAGATGGTTCAGGGGGGATTTCAACTTCTTTTTATTCAAAAGTTGAGACCAGTAAGACGGATATTAACGCCGATGATTTATTACGAATTTTAAACCTTAATGGGATTAATAAAGTGGCCAGCGAATTGATGGATCCCTAGTCCCAATTAGCATCTTTGCGTGACTTGGGCTATTGTTGTTGGTGTGATCAGGATGTGATGCGATTACGCGAGTTACAATATAAAATCCAGCTCTTACCGCAGGATAAACCATTTGTCCAAGAATTAGCTTTGGATTGTGTTTGGGCACAAGCTGTTTTGCAACATAATCCGTTGCCCCATCACAACAGCAGCGAACGCTTTTAAGAGGGCGCTTACTTCAAGAGACAACCTATTACAGCTCTTGAGTCGTTCTTTAAAATTATTTAATTTAACGACCGCAGAAAGAATTATGAATCAAGTTAATGTGTGTGCGTTATAAACCTGATCGTAGTCTAAGTTATCAACTTGATTTTGTAGCGGTCTTAGCTAATTTTGTTCATCATTGTTATCAAGAGGATCACCTGATTTCGGCGACGACAGAAGTTCATTATTTATGTCAGTTGAGAGCACAACCCGAATTTTTCTTCTATCGCTTGGTGGGGTATTACTATGAGGCACTTTTACAACAAGATTTTGATTTCTCTAAGCAAATTGTTCAAATATTAGCAGATACAAAAGCAGAAAAATTAGCAGTAAGTTTTTTTAAATAACATTAATTAACTCTTCATCTAAATTTTCTTTGATAAATTAAGTTTCAAATTGGAAATTCGAATTTTTCTGGATAAATAAAAGTCTAGAATCGAATTAGTTGATGATTTTCCGAGGGAAATTGAAAACTAAAATTATTTTGCTTTTAAATTGTCACATTTCGTCAGATGTGAACTTGCTTCTTGAGGGGAATAATTGTTAATCAGAAGCTAATAATTTAAAGTCAACTAAAAAATCGTCTTCCAAGAGGCGTTTTTTTAGTTGACTTTTTCTCATAATCGGGCGTAAAATTCTAACAATAAATTAAAGGAGTTTGATTCAATGCGAGATTATCGGATCTTTCAACTAAATAAAAGCTGGCAAAGCTGGTAACTCGGATTGACCGCAAGCGCGGATTCGGTCTGAGACTTTTTCAGATTGGATCTGTGCCGGCTAACCCAGTAATCATGGAAGCTCGTACGGATTTAACGTACGGGTTTTTTTTTCTTGGCTTAAATAGTTTTTGATGGACAGAATTTTTGAAGAAAAGAGGTCATTTAATAATGAAAAGAATGTATACCGTAATTGCACTTTTACTTTTGTGTTTAGGAATAGGTTACTTCCAAAAGGGTAATCAACCCGCAAATAAAATTTCGAAACCGCGAGTAGGTGTCTTAACTTTAATGCATCATCCAGCTCTGGATCAGATTTACGCCGGTTTTCGTAAACAGATGGCTCGTGAAGGCTATCGTGATGGTAAGAATGTAACGATTGCCTACCAGAACGCGCAAGGTGATCAAAGCAACCTGCAAATGATGGCCCATAAATTAGTCAGTGATCGAGCAGATGTTTTATTCGGGATTACGACCCCGGCTTCACAAGCCTTAGCTAACTCCACAACCAAGATTCCGGTAGTTTTGGGGGCAGTAACTAATCCTCAAGGAGCTGGCTTAGTGAAAAATAATCAGCGTCCCGGAGCTAATATTACGGGAGTGAGTGATCGGGCCCCGATTAAAGAACAGTTTCGGCTGATTTTGAAGTTTTTACCGCATGTTAAAACGCTAGGAATTATCTATACTTCTAATGATAATTCTGCAGTTACTGAAGAAGCGGAATTTGTTAAAGAAGCTAAACGTCATAATGTGGAATTAAAAGCATATTCAATTGCTAATAGTAATGATTTGAATCAGGTTTCCCAACAAATGCTAACCGAAGTGGAAGGAGTCATCGTGACTACCGATAATACGGTCGCGGGGGCGATGCAGACTTTGGTAAAAAATGCCGATGCCGTTCACAAACCGATTTTTCCAGCGGTCGATACGATGGTTAAACAAGGTGGCGTCGCGGCCTATAGTATTAATCAATATCGGTTGGGTGAAGAAAGTGGTAAATTAACAGCCGCCATTTTACGGGGCGACAAAAAGCCAGCCACCACAGCGATTAGATATCTTAAACATGGTGAACCAGTCTTGAATCTCAAGCAGGCCCAAAAGTTAGGCTTAAAAATTCCGGCAGACTTTCAAAAAGAAGCCGAAACATCCGGAAAGGTTTTTCACTGAAAAAAATTAATCACCGAAAAAAGTTCCCTGAATAAAATTAAAAAGAGCGCCTCATTTCTTCGTTATTAAGTGTCCTGATCTCAAAGTTAGATTTTGGGTCTAGTTTTTGGGAGTTACTACAAGGACAGCGAGAAAGTTGAGGAGCTCTTTTATTGATTTAAGCTAGCGTTTTACTCGTAAAACATAGCGAACAATTAGCTCGCGGACAATTAAAAAGATTGGATAAAAAGCTAGGAGTAAGATTAAAATCGGTTCTCGCAGTTGAGGGGAGAAGATGGCGCTAATTTTGAAGAACCGCCCCCACCAACTAAAGATAGTTAGGTTGAGCAAGAAGAGCCCGAGAAATAAAGAGACATTGGCTCGATTCCAAGGACGAGAAGTTGTCCATAAAGCCGCAAAACTGACCAAGCTAATGACCCAGACTGATAAAGTTGAGGTTTGGCTAAAGGACCAATTGAATCCGCGCCCACAAGCGATGATTCCCATGACTAAAGCCGTAATTTCTAGAGCTGCGGGCAAGGCGACTTGCAAAACGTTACGAAAGAAGCGGCCCTCAGGAGGACGAAAATCTGGTTGCAAAGCTAGGAAGAGAGTCGGGATGCCCACGGTAATAGCATTAACCGGCGTCATTTGCGCCGGATAAAAAGGATAACTGGTATGAATCAAAATAAAGAAAATCGTTAAAGCAGCTGAATACATGGTTTTGATTAAATATAGGGCAGCGACACGTTCAATATTATTGATCACCCGTCGTCCTTCTTTAAGAACCTCAATCAAGGAATCAAAGTCCTGATTGAGCAAGACAAAATCGGCGGCACTTTCGGCAGCATCACTGTTGCCGGCAATCGCAATCCCACAGTCTGATTGGCGCATCGCCAAGACGTCGTTAACGCCATCTCCAGTCATTGCGACCTTGTGCTTTTGGTTTTGCAGAGCGGTAATTAGTTCTTGTTTTTGGTTGGGGAGAGTCCGGCCAAAAATTGTATACTTTTCGACGAGATCATTAAAGTCAGTGGTGGCACCGATTTCTGACATATCGACATACTGCTCAGCTTGGGGTAACTTAACTTGTTGCGCTACCTTGGATACAGTTTGAGGATCATCACCAGAAATAACTTTGAGGGTAATTCCCTGCGTCCGTAGATAGCTAAAGGTATTTTGGGCAGTGGGTCGGACCTCATCGTTAATCAGGAGGAAACCTTGAAGTTGCCCGGAAGTTAAATGACTCTGAATTTCTTGACTGGCTTGCACGAGGGCCAAAACCCGAAAGCCTTGTTGCGCGTATTGCTGAGCTTGTGCTAATTCTTGGGGATCAGTTAAGAGGAAAGTTGGCGCCCCTAAGGCCCAGTAATTTTGATCAACAAAGTTAGCTGCCAACCATTTTCGTTCCGAGGAAAAAGGCACCACACTCAAGATCTGTTGGAGATCAAGCTGGAAGGAACAATTCTTTAAAATAGCTTGGGCGGTCTCATTTTGTTCCTGAGTTGCTAACATAATTTTCTGTGCCCGAATCAGTAATTGATCTGAAGAAATAGCTGCGGTGGAGATAACTTCATGCAGCCGTAAATCACCCGTGGTGATCGTGCCAGTCTTGTCGAGGCAAAGGGTATCGACGCGTGCTAAAGATTCTAGAGCAGTCATCGATTTAACGAGCACTTGGTGTTTGCTCAAGTGCATTGTCCCGACGGCTAAAGCCACCGAAGTTAAAAGAACTAATCCTTGGGGAATCATGCCAAGCATCGAAGCTGAAGTGCCAAGGATAGCAGAATTTAGTTGATGGTGGCGGCCATAGACGGTTAAAAATAAAATTAAGCCCAAAGGAATAATAGTATAGGTAACTAATTGGATAATGCGGTTGATGATCTGCAGTAGTTGGGAAACTTCGTGTTTTTGATCGCGAGCATTGGCGGCTAATTGGTTGGCAAAACTTTCAGAGCCAACTGCGGTCAATTGCAGCCAAGCTTGGCCACCGGTGATAATGCTTCCAGAAAGAAGTTGCTCGCCAACTTGCTTGGCAATTGCTCGCGATTCGCCCGTTAAGTTAGATTCGTCAACTTCAATTTGTTGAGTTTGGCGTACTAAAGCATCTGCTGGAACTTGATCACCGCGTTTTAAGTAAACTAAGTCGCCGCGAACCAGTTCGTCTTGAAAAATCGGGACTTCCTGGCGGTTACGACGGGTAGTAACTTGTTGGCGATTGAGAAAAGTCATTTGGTCGAGTTCTTTTTTGGCTTTGACTTCTTGGTAGGTTCCGATTAAAAAATTGGCAACAACGGGGCCTAAAAAGAGCAGATTAGCGTAACTACCGGTTGTAAAAATTAAGACTGCCAAAACTAGGTTAATCAAGTTGAATAATGTGCAGAGATTTTTTGATATAATCATAGTTACTGGCGTGGAATTGTTCGGAGTTTGGTTTAACTGTCCCGCTTGCTTTTGCGCTTGCACTTGAGCGGTAGTTAAACCAGTTGTGAGATTAGTTTCTTCCATGATTACACCTCAATATTTTCACTGTCAGAATCACTAATATTATATAATAAAATAATTGATGAAAGAGGAATAAGATTGACTCAAAATTTGTTTTTTGATTTAGATGGCACCATTATTAATAGCGCCCAAGGGATTATGAATACCTTGCGTAAGATTTATCAACAAGAGAATTTAACGGTTCCTTTAGATAATGTTTTGCGAAAGTTTATTGGGCCGCCCTTGACGGAAAGTTTTGAAAAATACAGTCAAATTAAGGCACAAAGTCCCTTGGCGCATAAATTAATTAAAGATTTTCAAGTAGAATATGGTCGTCAGGGTTGGCAGGAAATGGAGCTTTACCCGCAAGTTGTCCCTATGTTACAGCAGTTGCAAGAACGGGGCAAGAACTTGTATATCGCTACCGCTAAGCCGGAATCTTTCGCACACCAAATTATTGATTACTTAGAGTTGAATGTTTATTTTACCGGAGTTTATGGTTCCGATTTATCGGAGACAATGCATAAAGCAGATGTGATTGCTCACGCAATGCAAGCGGAAAAATTAACAGATCCGCAAGATATTTTGATGGTTGGCGATCGTGATACCGATGTTTTAGGTGCCCGAGAAAATCAAATTGCGACCATTGGTGTTTTGTATGGCTTTGGCTCAGCTGAAGAGTTAACAAATGCTGGTGTAGTCAGCTTAGCCCAGACACCATTGGATGTTGTAGAACAGGTTAAGTGATAATTAATGAAAAAGAAATTTTGGAAAATTACTTTGGGAACCTTGATTGTTTTACTAGTTGGAGCTGACTTGGGTGGAGCCTACTACTTGTTTAACTTTGCTTTCAAAAAGGGCGGCTATAGTTCTCGGGGCTCTGATGCGTCGGAAACGAGTACTCAACGCTGGGCCCGTCAACAAAAACAGGAAAGATGGACCCAAACTAGTTTTGATGGTTTGAAAATGAAGGCCCGTTATTATCCGGCCCCGCAGCCGACTAAGAAAACGATTGTCGTTGTCCATGGTTATGGAGATAATAGTTTAACCGTGGGTCAGTATAGTCAATTATTCCATGAGGCTGGTTATAATGTTTTAACACCTGATGGTCGGGCCGCAGGGATGAGTCAAGGCAAGTATCTTGGTTACGGCTGGCAAGATCGGGACGATTTGGCCTGGTGGATTAAACAAGTCCAAAAAAGACAAGGTCCGCAGGGAGAAATTGGTTTGTATGGCTTAAGTATGGGCGCCGCTGAGGTTATGTATTATCTGGGCTTGAAGGTGCCTAAACAAGTGAAGTTCGCGATTACAGATTGTGGTTATGCCTCCATCAAGGGCGAATTGCAACATGAATTACAATCTTTATTCCATCTGCCGAGTTTCCCTTTATTGCCGACCGCTAATCTCTTCGCGAAAACGATCGCTCATTATGACTTTTATGCCGCTGATACTAAAAAAACCTTGCGCCAGAACCGAATTCCCCTCTTTATTATTCACGGGACCAAAGATGACTTTGTTCCTACCAAACATGCCCGTATAAATTATGATAATAATCACGGACCAAAGAAACTCTGGTTAGTTTCTGGAGCCAAACATGCCCAGTCCTACCAAATGCAGCCCCAAAAGTATCGCCAAAAAGTTATCCAATGGACACAAAAATATTTTCAAAATGAGGTCAAAAATCATGGTACAAATTAATTTTCAACCCGAAGTAGTCGCTAAGTTAGAGCAAAAAGATTTAAGCAAGTATCATATTTTACTGGATTTGGAGGACGGGACCGCTTTTGATGAACGGCATGCCCTCAGTTGTTCCTTCGATGTTAATTTCCGCCTTCTTTTAGTACCCAAGGAAGTCTCCTTACCCGATTTTTATTTAATGGTCGATTCTAATTTGGGGCCGATCGGGGTCAAGAAGAATTCCCAGATGTATCTGGATTCGAATTTAAAATTAACGCAAAAAGCCGGTTCATCAGCAATTATTTTACAAAATGATTCGGGGATTATTGATAGTAATGTTCCTGTGAAAATCGTCTCTGGAGAATAAGTTTCGACTTTCTGAAAGTAGAAATCGATTACATCTCTTGAATTGGTGTTCAGGGTTTTACTTTTGCGGTAAAATAGCTTTGTACGTTAAATCTATGATTCTTTTTTAGGAGGATTAACATGGCTTTAGTAAATGGAACCGAAATTTTTGACAAAGCTCGTGCTGGTAAATATGCTGTCGGTGCTTTCAATACCAATAACTTGGAATGGACCCGGGCAATTTTAGGTGCTGCTCAAGAAACTAAGACCCCAATCTTGATTCAAACATCAATGGGTGCTGCTAAGTACATGGGTGGCTATGAACTTTGCTTACATTTGGTTCAAGACACTATCAAGTCAATGGGAATTACCGTTCCTGTTGTTATGCACTTGGATCACGGAAACTACGAAGCTGCCAAAGAATGTATCGAAGTTGGTTACAACTCTGTAATGTTCGATGGTCATGACTTACCATTCGAAGAAAACTTAGAAAAAACTAAAGAAATTGTTAAATTAGCTCATGCTAAGGGAATTTCTGTTGAAGCCGAAGTTGGTTCCATTGGGGGAACTGAAGACGGAATTACCGGTGATGGTGAATTAGCTAGCGTTGAAGAAGCTGAAACTTTAGCTGCTACTGGCGTTGACTACTTGGCTTGTGGAATTGGTAACATCCACGGTGTTTATCCAGATGACTGGACCGGTTTGAACTTTGACCGTTTGCAAGAAATTGCTGCTGCTGTGAAGACTCCATTAGTCTTGCATGGTGGTTCCGGTATTCCTAAGGAACAAATCGTGAAAGCTGTTTCCATGGGTATTTCCAAGGTTAACGTGAACACTGAATGTCAATTGGCCTTTGCTAAAGCAACCCGCGAATACATCGAAGGTGGTCATGACCAAGATGTTGACGCTAAAGGTTACGATCCTCGTAAATTATTGGCTCCAGGAACTGAAGCAATCAAGGATTGTGTCAAAGAACGGATTGCTTGGTTCAACACACCTTCTATCTAAATTACAATTTAAATTAATTAAAAAATGGCGCCGATTAAATTCGGCACCATTTTTTTGTTTAATTAGGGATGATTTTAAGCGGATCCCTAGTTGGACTTATTGTCTTAGGGTTGAGGGCCCGTTCCTTTGGCTTTGGATTTGTTTCTCAGAAAATATTTTTAGGGATCTTGTAAAAGGGTTGCAATCTGAGTTTTCCAAAAATTCCAAGGATTTACCCGGTGATTTTGAATTGCTTGGCTAATTAGGAAATTCTTTAAATTTTCTTTTTCGGGACGATCAAGAAAAAAGTAACTTTGGGGGATGGTCAGTGGCGGATAGTATTCTTGTAAAGTGGAACGAGCAATTGGCGCCAGCTGGCTGACTTCTAAAATTGGTAACGCATAACCTTGCAGGTGGCCAGCAAAATAACTTTCAATTTCGTCTAGTGGATCTTGCTGAAGAAGAGTTCCGATCTGCTTTAGTTTAGTGATTGAAGTTTTGATAGGGGGAGCAGTATGTAGGAAAAGAGAGACAGCGCCTTGTTTTCCAGTTGTATAAGTGAAGATTTGACTTTCCCGGCGCGAGAATCGTTTGCGATATTCGATAATTTTCTTTCCACTACTGATGGTCGTGCTTGCTTGCGGATGAAGGGCTAGAAAAAGGGTGGGCAATTGAGGATTATAAAGATTTTGGATGGTTTCTAAAGTCATTATTTTCTCCCCCTAGTTTTAGCAACCAATTTAAAGTTAGAGTAGAAAAATTCTTAATTAATTTCAAAAGAATAAGGACCGACTAAAAGTCGGCCCTTATTTCCACCCAAATACGACAACTAACTTTAGGAATTTCCTCTTAAAATTAGTATGGTTATAAGCTAGCACATAAATTAGCAATTGACAAGAAATTTGACTCAAATTCTTTTTCAAATTAATAATTGGAGAAAAATGCTTTTTGGAAAAGAAGAAATTTTCACTTGTTTTTAGAAGAAAGAGTTGCTAAACTGAATTTGATAACGCATACACTAGGGGTGCTCAAAAGAGCTGAGATGGCAAAAAGCCAATCCCTTTGAACCTGTTAAGTTAAGACTTGCGAAGGAAAGTGTAGTTCTCCATTAATTTTTAAAATTCGGGGACTTTCTGGGCTCAGGTCGGGAAAGTTCTTTTTTTGAGAAAAATGGAGGCAATGAGGATCATGGGTGAAAGTAAATCTGGGAGTTTATTCTTACTTTGGCTAGGGGCGGCAATTTCAATTGCCGAAATTGTAACCGGAACTTTAATAGCCCCTTTAGGATTTGGGCGCGCGTTGGGGGCGATCTTTCTAGGACATTTTATCGGCTGTTTTCTTTTTCTCTGGCCGGCCGGCTATCTATCGGCCCGCTACCATCGGACGGCAATTCAAGCTACAGGGCTAGCCTTTGGAAAGACGGGGATCCGTTTGTTTTCGGTTTTAAATGTCCTCCAACTTTTGGGCTGGACAGCGGTAATGATTGTTAATGCTCAATTGGCGATGAATAGTCTATCCCAATCATTATTTAACTACCAATCGGTGTTGATGATGTCGGTTATTGCCGCGGTTTTGATCATTTTGATCTTGTCTTTGAAACAAAATTGGTTATTAAAAGTTAATAATTGGCTTGTGCTCTTACTAGCCGGTGCGATGCTTGTTTTTCTGGGAACTCTGCTTCTTCGTAGTCCGCAGACCAGCCAGGGAGCACTGCCGAAAATCACTTTTGGCAATGCCGTGGAGTTAAATGTAACCATGGCTTTATCTTGGTTACCGTTGATTGGTGACTATACCCAACAAACGCGTCAGCCCCGCAAGATCAGCCTAGTTAGTGTTAGTGGCTACTGTTTGGGTAGTTTGGTGATGTTTATTTTAGGATTAGTGATCGTTCAATTCACGGGGCAAAGTGATTTAAGTCGAGCTCTGGCTCAATCCCAATTAGGATTAGGCGCACTTTTGATTGTCGTCTTTTCAACGGTCACAACCACTTTTATTGATGCCTATTCGGCGGGCGTAAATCTGCGGAACTTGTTTCCCCGGATCAATCCCCATTGGGCAGCGATTGGGATTACTCTTCTCGGACTATTAATTGCGCTCTTAGTTTCGATGAAGTATTATGAGAGTTTCTTGTACGCTATCGGGGCCGTTTTTGCACCGCTGTTTGCGATTGTCTTCGTTAGTGTTTTTGTTCTTCACCAACGCTTATCGTGGACGGTTAACTTTATTTGGTGGCTAATTGGCGTGGTCGGCTATTATGGTTTACAAAAAATTAACTTCTTCTTGGGCCCAACCTGTTTATTATTGATCTTATTAGGATTGGGGATTTACTTGTCCAGTTTAATAACTCCCAAGTATCCTCTGGGGTCAAACCAGAATAGTTAGGTGATAACAGCTGTTGTTTTTGCCAGCTAATAGCGTACTGATACCTATTTATTACTAGATTTCGGCGGAAACTCTAAATTTAGCGAAGATCGTCAGCAGTCGGAAAAAAGACAGTTTTAAAAATTTTCAGTTATTAATCTAAAACCAATCTTTTTAATAAAAAGCTTGCTTTTTGGATTCGACTCGTTATAATGAGTCCATAGTTAAATGAAAGCTAATCGGAAAGACGAGTAAGATAGGGCAATACTGATAGTGAATTGGTGCTAGTGGAAAACCAAACAGTGATTGATATCTGAATAACACTTTCTGGAGTTGCTCAGTTGTGTCGTTAATTAATGCAAAATTGAGTCGGTACCAGCCCGTTATCTTTGGTCGCAGATGTTAGTCTGTGAAATAAGTTGGCTACGTGCGTAGCAACTAGGGTGGTACCGCGAGTTCTTCGTCCCTTGAGAGGGAAGAAGGGCTCTTTTTTTCGTTAATGATTTGCTCAGAGGAGGATTTTTCATGCAGTTAGTAATTCCTAAGGACTATGATCCCAAGCTCTCCTTGCGGGAAACTGAAGCCGCAATTCGTTATATTCGGGAAACTTTTCAAACCGAAATTGGTCAAAAATTAAATTTAGAACGTTTATCGGCACCAATGTTTGTTGATCGAGCTACGGGTTTGAATGACAACTTGAATGGGATCGAACGTCCGGTATCCTTTACCATGCCGGAATTACCGGGAGCAACTTTAGAAATTGTCCATTCCTTAGCGAAGTGGAAACGCTATGCTCTCCAGAAATATGACTTTCAAGTTCATGAAGGTTTGTATACGAACATGAATGCCATCCGAAAAGATGAAGAATTGGATAACCTCCACTCAGTCTACGTTGACCAGTGGGATTGGGAGAAGGTAATCACTAAAGAAGAACGGACCTTGACCACTTTGAAACAAACTGTTAAACAGATTTTTGCAGTAATTAAGCATTTGGAACACGAAGTTTGGTATCGGTACCCGAATGCAATTTATCGTCTACCTGAAGAAATTCATTTTGTGACCACCCAAGAATTGGCTGATCAATATCCTGAGTTAACGGCTAAGCAAAGAGAAGATCGAATTTGTCAGGAATATGGTGCTGTCTTTGTCATGCAAATTGGGGGCAAGTTGACCACGGGAGAACGTCATGATGGTCGAGCACCGGACTATGATGACTGGCAATTAAATGGCGATATTTTGTTCTGGTATGAACCACTTCAACGAGCTTTGGAAATTTCCAGTATGGGAATTCGAGTCGATGAAGATGCCTTAGTGCGTCAATTGGCCGACTTAGATGCCCAAGAACGGCTCCAGTTGCCTTTCCACCAAATGATCTTGCATCAGCAGTTGCCATATACGATTGGTGGGGGAATTGGGCAATCTCGTTTATGTATGTTGTTATTAGGTAAAGCGCACATCGGAGAAGTCCAAGCTAGTGTTTGGCCGGAAGAAATGTTGGCGGAATGCGAACAACACCAGATTCATATCCTGTAAGATAATTTAAAATTAGCAATAAAAAATCCGACTAGGGAATTAGTCGGATTTTTCTTTGGATTAAGGTTTATTTAAATAACACGACGAGCAAAACTAGGATACCAAGCATAGATACTTTGAATCGTTACTGTTTGTCCTGGCTGCGGAGCATGAATATATTAATTATAGCCTAAATAGATAGCGACATGATAGGCACTGCCTTGACCATCCCAGAAGAGGAGGTCACCGGGTTGCAGACTGGAAAGAGAGACACCCTAACCAGCATTACTTTGTTGCTGAGAAGTCCGAGGAACCCAAACGCCAGCTTGACCAAAGACGTATTGAACTAAACCGGAGCAATCAAAACCAATTGAGGGACTTGCTCCACCCCAAGCATAGCCGTAACCGGCATCGCACCGCGCAATGTTCGCAATTTGTTGTCCTTTGTTGCTAGGATTGGCACTGCCAGAGTTGCTACCACTGCTAGAACTACCGCCGTTGACGACAGCAACATAGCAGGTGCGTCCCGATCCAGCGGCCGATTCTAAACAGCAGTCGCCTGTAGCTGAAGGTGATTCACAAGCACCAGCTAATAAGACCACTGATTCTACCGCTCCGGCAACGCCTAATGCTCCGGCTAATAATAAGCAACAACAGCCAGCTCAACAGCAAGGAGAAACGCAAACCGGGGCAACTGCAAGTAATGCTAACTGGAAGGCTAATTTTGAAAAAAGTCTCAAAGATAACTACAATGTAACTCCAAGTAAGTATGTCAATATTGGAAATGGTTACTGGCAAGTTTGGGTTAAAGAAGCCGATACGGGTGCTTATCCATACATAACAGTCAACCAGAATACGGGTAATTGTCACGGCTAAAGTTGGCTTAGAAAACTACAGCTAGGTTAACTTACCTAATTAAAGTAAATAGCTAGAAGAAAATAATTATTGTACCGACCCTCAAAAGTTAGATTTTTGGTCCAACTTTTGAGGATCACTACATATTTTCTTCTAGCTATTTGTGACGGGCAGTCTATTTTTAATGAAAGTTTTCCTAAAATCCTAAGGATTAGTTATCAATAAAAGATTAATTTTTTGAAGACTAAGGGTAATTTGAAACCCTCATAAAAGATGGTACAATTTGAACAGGGGGAGAAAGACCCCAGATATCTTAAAAATCAGGGATCAGCTATAATATCAACTAAAGGAGATCAGTACAATGAAAAAATTAATGACTTTTTTAGCAACTTTAAGTGTCCTAGGATTGCTTACAGGCTGTAATTTTCCAGGACATTCTGATTCGGAAAAATCCCAGGTTTCTACAACTAAGGTAAAAACAAAACAGCATCACAAGAAGAAAAAGTCTAGTTCTAAGAAGAAGGAAGCCATCCAAAAACAGACTGAACAACAAGCTAGTTCTCAGTCTTCAACACAGTCTCAGTCAGCGGCTAATTCATCACCAGCTGCAGATAATTCGGCGGCTAATCAGCAAGAACCGGCCAACAATAATGGAACGACAACAAATAAGACGAACAATGACTCCCCTAAGGCTCCGGCTCAAGGACAGCAGGACTCGGCTAGTCAACCGAAAAATAATGTTCCAGCTAATTGGCGCGTGAATTTTGAACAAGACCTTAAAGCAACCTACCATGTAACTCCTAAGGAATACGTCAACGTAGGTAATGGTAAATGGGGCGTGTGGGTAAATGAGGTTGATACCGGAACTGTACCCTATGTGACGGTAGATGAAAATACGGGTAGTTATTATCGTCAATAAGCGTCCGGTAAAAAAGTGAAAATAATTCTTTCTAGAACCACCGAATGAACTTAAAATCATTCGGTGGTTCATTAATCTGAACAGTCTTACCTAGGGGTAAGTGCTAAGACTTGTTTGAGAGCCTTAATTTTTTTGCGAGGTAGGTAACATTCCTTTTGGTCCGCAAAAATAATTTTGGCAGCATGAGCATCAATGATTCGAATATTATGCAGATTGACCACTAAACTTTTACTAACCCGATAAAGTTCCGCGGCTTGCTGGACAACATCACTAAGATTTCCTCGGAATTCTTGGCGTTGCTGATTGGTAACGAGAATGATTTTATGCGGGTTCGGTGAGGTTTCTAAAAAGTCAACTTGCTCTAAGGATAAGACATGAGTCTGTGCCCCTGTCTGGTAAATGAAATGAGTTTGCGGGTCCTTTTCAAATTGTGAAGCCAAGGCAATCCGAATATCTTGAATAACTTGTTCATGAATATGCTCCCAAGTTTGATCTTTTAATATGTAATCGAGCGGTTCTACTTTGGCTTCAATACTGCGGTAAGCGAATTCCTTGTGTTTGGTGATGAAGACGATCTTAGCTCGATGATCATTACAGCGAATAGTTTCAGCAAGTTGTAATCCTCGAGTTGGAGCAGGGGAGAAGCCCAGATCCAGAAAATAAAGTCCTGCTAAATGCGGGTTAGCGGCGATAAAAGTTTCTAAGCGCTGCGGATTATTGAGCGCTAAAATTATCTGCATATTCTTTTCTGGGTACGAGCTAGCATAATCTTTAATTAACATTTTGTATAAAGTCAAAACCTGTGGGTTTTGGGCACATAAAAAAATATTTAGCAATAGAATCCTTCCTTAATGGTTTTAGGAATTAGAAATTAAAAAAAGTGCGAGGCAAACAAACCATAAATCCTATGGGGTTTATTTGGGTGGCACACTCGGATAACCTTTTAAAATGCTTACAAGATGTCTTTAAAGTAACATACTTCATAAAGTTTGTGATAAATCCGTCGCGAAAATAACATTTCTAATCCCAAAAATATAATATAGAATATGGTAATATGTAATAAAACTATAAATTAATCGGAGTTGAAGAAAATGTTTCAAAGCCAAGTGATCTATGAAACCCGGCGAGCCAAAAATTTAACCCAAGTTGAGTTAGCTGCTGGGATCTGTACGCAAAATACAATTTCTAAGTTGGAGAATCATAATATTGCTCCTACGGTGAATATTTTAACCAAGATTTGTAGCCGTTTGGAGCTCACCTTGAACGATGTTTTTACTGAATTTTCCCAAGATCCCCAAGATGATTTGGAGCTGACCTTAAATGATCTTGAAGAAAGTTATTATAACGGAGAATTGGCCGAAGTAAAGACCAAATTACGGGCCCTTAACAAAGTGAAAGCGGCGAAGACCAATCCCCGAACTTTCTTATTGAAAGCTTATCTCCTACTGGACCAAGGAGAATTAGATAACGCCTCCTTCCAAGTTGATTTATTATTGAATCAGATCCAGGCGCAAGAAGACGAAGATTTGGCTTTGATGTTGGCTTATGCTTTAAAAGGTTATATTTATAGCCAAAAGCAGTTGTTAGATCCTGCTGAATACTATTTTAACGAAATTATCAAAAAAGTTAATGCCGCTCAGCATGAAACTTACTCTGATTTAGATATTAAACGTCTTTTATTCTTGTGTAAGAAGTGTAGTGGCCATTATTGTAAGATTGATAATAAAAATAAGGGCTTAAAGATTGCGCAACGCGGATTACAAATTAGTCAAAGTCATCGTAGTAGTCTGTTTGTAGAAGATTTCTATCTGACTTTAGCTCATTTCCAACCAGAGACTAAAGGTCAATTCTTAAAAACGGCCCAAGTCTTTGCTGAATATAATCAAGATCAGATGGTTGTGGAGAAGATTAACGCCCAACTTCAGTAAAATAAAAATAAATGAGTAATTAAAAAATGTGGACTAGAACTTTCTTGATTGAGATCGGAAAGTTCTAGTCCATATTTTTATTTAATTAACTATTGTTCGGTGTTGTCTTTCAAAGCCACTAGATTTTGGTTGTTAGAACTCTTGGCAGCGGCCGGAATAGTTACTAAGAGTTTGTCGGCATAAGAATGTTCAAACTCGGTCACCTTCAGGCTAAATTGATCGAGTTTGATTTGACTATTGAGATGTAATTCAGGATACTTGTCAATCAAATAACCCGCTAAAGTTACACTATCAGATTCCTTGAATTCTTGAATATCGGTTTTAAAATAACGTTGAAAATCATAGAGAGTTGTTTTTCCACTAACCGTATAGGATAAATCACTATTTTTAATAATATACTCTTCGGAAACATTGTCGACTTCGTCTTTGACAGTTCCAAATAGTTCTTCGTAAATATCCTTGTCGGTAACAATCCCACTTGTTCCGCCGTATTCATCAACAACGACGACAATTGGTGTTTGTTTAGCAATCATTTGTTTTAAGATATTTTGAATGGGCATACTTTCGGGAACAGTTACAATAGATCTTAAGATATGACTAATGGATAATTGATCATTAACTTGGCTTTGACGCACAAAGTCATAAGCGTAAACATAGCCGAGAATTTTATCTTTATCGTTTTCAGCTACAACCGGAAAACGAGAGAAACCTTGTTGCAAGTAATCTTTGATGACATCCTTAATAGTATCGGTGATATCGACCACATAGAGACGGGTCCGGTCGATCATAATATCTTTGGCCACCTTGTCATTGAGGTCAAAAGCCCGTTGCATGTAAAGAAGGTCATTTTTATCTAACTGCCCACTGGTTACGGAAGCCTGAGACAAACGGAGAATTTCCGATTGGGTGAAGACTTCACTCTCCGTGTCCGCTGGTTTCATCCCTAACATTTTCACGATCCCGGTAGCGGAGATATTGAGTAACCAGACGAAAGGATAGGCAATGGTATGAAAGACGTGTAGAGGGGTAACGGTCAGATTGAGCATTTTCAGGGGTAAATCAATACTAATATTTTTGGGGACGATTTCAGTCAAAACAACTTGTAAATAGGTGAGTAGTAATAAGGCCACGACCGAACTAACCGCCTTCAAGCTGGTTGAATTTTGGAGAGAAATCCCTAAAATATGGTTAAAAAAAGACCGCAACGTATCTTCGCCAATCCAACCAAGAATTAGGCTGGTAGCGGTCGTTCCGACTTGAGTCGTGGATAAATATTCATTAAGGTTGTTCACCATATGCAAAGCTAATTTAAGTCGCTTCGGATTTCCCTTCTTTTGCGCCAGAGCATCTTCAATTTGGCTGGATCGCGTTGAAACTAGCGCAAATTCCGCTAAAATAAAGAAGAAAGCTAAAACGAAAATAATGACAATCCAAACTAAATTAAATAGTATCTGCGAATCAGACAACTGTTATTCCTCATTTCTAAAACTTTTTCAAGTTAAATTATACCAGTGATAATTGAAGAATCCCAATTTTAATCGGAATTAATCCCTATTAATTGCCAACTAGCTTTAGACTACTAACTAAAGTTATTCAAGTCCAAGAAAGATAAAGTTTTAATTTTTAATGTGGAGACTAAAAGATGAAGAAACCAATTTATGTCCAAATTGCCCAAACTATTCGCGACAATATTATTCATGAACATTATCCAGAACTGAAGTTACCGGATGAAAGGACGCTGACCCAGACTTTTGCGGTGAGTCGGAGCTCGATCAAACGGGCCCTGCAATTATTGGCCGATCAGGGAATCGTTTTTAAAAAGCAGGGGTCAGGAAACTTCATTAATCCCTTATTTTTAAAACAGCAGACGGCCTTGAATTACAATGGTGATAATGTGGGTTTGACTACTTCGATGGTGACCCCCGGCCATGAACAACATATTGAAGTTTTATCCTTGGATGTTGTTTTACCGACCCCTGAAATTCAGCAGAATCTTTTCTTAACTGCCGATGATTTTGTTTACAGCTTTCAGCGCTTGCGAAGCATTGACACAACCCCCATTCTAATTGAACAAAGTTATATTCCCGTTCGTTTATTCCCTAATCTATCCCGCCAATTGTTAAAGCAATCCTTGTTTAACTACTTGGAAAATCAGGAAAATCGGCTTATCAAACGAGCCTATTTAAATTTTCAAGCTGAACCTTCGACACAAAACGATCAAGAACGCTTGCGCCTAGAAAACTGGGAACCCGTGGGAGTAATTACCGGGATTTTTCTGCAAGATGATGGGACGCCGTTCGAATATTCTAGTATGCGTTTGCATTATCAATATTTAAATTTTGCCACTTTAGTCGATTTATCTTGAAAAATTGGAGCGTACCAATTATTATATTGGTTGAAGGCAAGTTGAAATGAAAGTTAAGAATAACTTTCAGGTAGAGAAAAAAGGAGATTTTTGAGCAATGACAGACTACAATAGCTCCGCCTACTTCAAGTTAATGCAGCGCTATTTTGAAGCCGCTAATTATATTTCTGTAGGTCAATTATATTTAAAAGCTAATCCTTTATTAAAGCATCCTCTCACCGCTAGTGATGTTAAAGTCCATCCGATCGGTCACTGGGGCACAATCGCCGGACAAAACTTTATTTATACCCATTTGAACCGGTTAATTAAGAAAAATAATTTAAATATGTTCTACATCGAAGGTCCTGGACATGGTGGCCAAGTGATGGTCTCTAATTCCTATTTAGATGGCAGTTACAGCGAAATTTATCCCGAAATTAGTTCTGATGAAGCCGGAATGGCTCGCTTGTTTAAGCAATTTTCTTTTCCTGGTGGCGTAGCTTCTCATGCCGCACCCGAAACTCCCGGTTCAATTCATGAAGGTGGGGAATTAGGTTATTCCTTATCCCATGGAGTAGGGGCTATTTTGGATAATCCCGACGTTATTGCCGCCGTAGTTGTCGGTGATGGTGAAGCGGAAACCGGTCCTTTAGCCACTTCTTGGTTCTCGAATGTTTTTATCAATCCAGTAAACGATGGCGCGGTACTCCCCATCTTGAATCTCAATGGTTTCAAGATTTCTAATCCGACAATCTTGTCGCGCAAGACTGACCAAGAATTGAGTGAATACTTCCGGGGAATGGGTTGGGAACCATTCTTTGTTGAAGGTGATGATCCAACCGTCATGCATCCGCAAATGGCGCAAGTTATGGATCAGGCTCTGGCACGAATTCAAGAAATTCAAACTCAGGCTCGAAAAGCTGGTGCTGATCAAGCTCAACGTCCAGTTTGGCCAGTAATTATTCTCCGAGCTCCTAAAGGTTGGACGGGTCCGAAAACTTGGGATGGCGCACCGATTGAAGGTTCCTTTAGAGCCCATCAGATTCCAATTCCCGTTGATCAAAAGCATCTCGAACACGTTGGAGCTTTAACTGCCTGGTTGAAATCTTATCATCCCGAAACGGCATTTGATGCTCAAGGTCACTTAGTTCCCGAATTAAAGGCCTTGACGCCAGAGGGTAAGCAACGGATGGCCATGAACCCGATTACCAATGGGGGCCTAGATCCGCAGCCTTTGCAGCTCCCAGATTATCGGAAGTACCAGTTAGCGATTGACCAACCGGGAACTAGAACGGCACAAGATATGATTGAATTCGGTAGTTACTTGCGAGATTTGATTAAATTAAATCCGCATAATTTCCGTCTCTTTGGTCCTGATGAAACGATGTCCAATCGTTTGCAACATATTTTTGAAGCCACTGATCGTCAATGGCTAGAGCCAATTCATGAACCTAATGATCAATTTGAAGCTCCGGCAGGTCGGGTTTTGGATGCTCAGTTATCTGAACATCAGGCTGAAGGTTGGCTGGAAGGCTATACTTTAACTGGTCGACACGGGATCTTTACCAGTTACGAAGCTTTCTTGCGGGTGGTAGATTCGATGTTAACCCAGCATTTCAAATGGCTCCGCAAAGCTGATGAACAAGCTTGGCGGCAGAAGTATCCAGCTTTGAATGTAATTGCCACCTCGACTTCTTTCCAACAAGATCACAATGGCTATACGCACCAAGATCCAGGAATTTTAACTCATTTAGCAGAAAAGAAATCGCAGTATATTCGCGAATATTTACCAGCAGATGCCAATACTTTACTAGCTGTCGCTGATCGGGTCTTGAATGATCAGGAAGTAATTAACTTGATCGTAGCTTCCAAGCAGCCACGTTTACAATTTTATTCCATGGCTGAAGCGGAAAAATTAGTTGATCAAGGCTTGAAGGTTATTGATTGGGCTTCTAATGATCAAGGGCAAAAGCCAGATTTGATTTTTGCGGCTGCCGGTACGGAACCGAACTTAGAAGCTTTAGCAGCGATTGATCTTTTACACGCCCAATTCCCTGATTTGAAGCTGCGTTTTGTTAATGTCGTGGACTTATTGAAATTACAAATTCCAAGTCAAAATCCTCGGGGATTAACTAAAGATCAATTTGAAACGATCTTTACGCCCGAAGTGCCAATTATCTTTGCTTTCCATGGTTATGAGGGCTTGCTTCGCGATATCTTCTATGACCGGCAACGACCACAAATGTACGCTCATGGTTACCGGGAGAATGGGGATATTACGACCCCATTTGATATGCGGGTGGTTAACGAAATGGATCGTTTCCACTTGGCTCGCCATGCAGCTCAATTGGTTTATGGTAGTCAAGCTCAAGACTTTGTGACCACAATGGATCAAAAACTCCAAGCGCATCACGATTATATTCGCACTTACGGTGATGATTTACCGGAAGTGGAAGCCTGGCAATTTCACGGCTTTCAAGATTAATTCTTTTAATAGTTGTAATTAAAAAGGAATCAGTTGGAAAACTTTCGTTTTCGACTGATTCTTTTTTGTGGTCTCTAGAAGAGAATTATTGCTATTAATTTAAGACAAATTAGGCATAGATTATTGACAGACCAATCGGGATAAATAATTATCCTTATTTGGCTTCTAAATAGATGGATCGCAATTGGGCAATTTGCGCATCATCAACTTTGAGGACCTTTTGGAGATAATTAAACCAACTGCCGGACATTTTTTGAACCTCTTCGTCAGCAGCCTGTAAATATTCTTCGTGGACGGTCAAAAGAGATTTGACTGAATCATACATTTGATCGCTGACATTATTGACAGTACTTAACTTTTGGAGGGTTTCATTGATAAAAGGCTTGGAAGTCGTATTAGTTAGTAGGTAATCTTGGACGATGGTTTCACGATCAACGCCTAAAGCTGTCAAAATAAAGATGGCTCCCATTCCGGTCCGGTCTTTACCAGCAGTACAGTGGAACAAAAGGGCGTGGCCTTCTTGGTCATTGGCTAGGAGTTTATCGAAGAAAGTTCGGTAAGCCTTTTGTGCTGAGCTATTAGTAATTAATTCCCGATAAGTTTGAATCATTTGGCGGTGACCATTCAAAGGAACTTTAGACATTCCTTCGATATCGTGTTCCGGTTGTTCTTCCGGCTGATCATCCGCAAATTTTGAAGCCTGAGTTAAATCTTCCCGAAAGACGGGGTTGAAGACATATTCAGCTGAATCTGGAACCCGATCGGGAACTTGTTGACTTTCTTCACTGGAACGAAAATCAATATCATAGGCGATTTGATAATTGTTTAAAAAATCTAAGTCAGCCGGGGATAGATGACCCAGACTGGCCGAACGAACTAACTTATGACTTTTAATCTTTTGACCAGTTTGGGTTTGGTAACCGCCTAATTCCCGAAAATTGATCCCAGCTTCTAATTTTAAAGTTTGCTTAGATTCCATTTTAAAATACCTCCGCAATTTATTCTCCTTATTCTAGCAAAAAAATTCCGAAAAAAATATCCTAAATATTTAGAAAGAATATTTGAAATTCCTCATCGGGAGACGTATTCTGTAATAAAGTAGAGAGGGTGAAGATAATGCATGAATATCAGAGAATTTTAGTTCCTGTTGATGGTTCCAAAGAAGCAGATTTAGCGGTCACTCGCGCCGTCCAAATTGTCCAGCAGAATCAGGCGACACTTGATATTTTAAACGTTTTAGATACCCGGCAATTTTCTGGATCCTATGGTAATTTGTTGACTCATGATGTGATTTACCGGATTGCAGAAGATTCCAAATCTTATTTAGATGAAATGCAAAAAAAGGCTTTGGCTGCGGGTCTCAAAGAAGACCAAGTGAAGATTCATAGTCGTTTTGGCGATCCCAAGACCGTAATTGCCTTAGATTTTTTGAAAGATTATCATGAAGACTTGATTGTTATTGGTTCAACTGGTCTCAATGCGGTGGAACGTTTATTAGTCGGTTCAGTTTCCGCCTATGTGACGCGAAACGCATTGACTGATGTCATGGTTGTGCGTCCAAGTCGAGAAGAATAGCTGGGGTAACCCAGTTTTATTTTGGTAATTGTTGGAAACGATTTGGAAGATGGGGAAGAATTTATGTTATATATTGATTTATCAAACGGGGCGGAGTACTTAAAGTACCCCTATATCAGTCAAGCAATGTCGGAATTTTTTGAAAGTGAGACTCAGTTTGGCGATCAAACTTTACTGTACTTCTTTCATCCGATTCAAAAATTTGTAATTTGTGGAGTTAATCAGGATTTAGAGGCCGAATTAAATTTAGATTATATTCATGAGCATGATATTACGGTAATGCGTCGCGGAGCTGGTGGTGGAGCTGTCTATGTCGATCCGGGTAATTTGACCTATTGTTTTGTCGACACGGATCGGGGAAATAATTATCAAAATTTTGCTTACTATGCGCAGACTGCGCTAGCACTTTTACAGGAATTAGGAGTTCCCGCAGAAATGGGAGGTCGCAATGATTTAACGGTGGACGGGAAAAAGTTTTCAGGGATGTCCTCTGCGCGAGTCGGGGATCGTTTCTCTTGCGGGGGAACCTTGATGGTCGATGTTGATTTGGACGCTGCCTCTTTGGCCTTACATCCCCTGAAAGCCAAGTTACGCTCGAAGGGTGTCAAATCGGTCCATAGTCGGGTCACCAATTTGCGGCAGTATTTTGCCCCGCAATATCAAGATATTACCCTAGAGGAGTTACAAACTTTATTCATCAAAAAAGCTTTTGGGGTTACTGATTTAGCCCAAGTTCCTACCTATCGTATGCAGACTGCTGATTGGGAACGGATGTTAGCTCTAGCTAAAAAGAAATATGGTTCCCCAGCTTGGATCCAAGGACCAAAACGCCCGGGAACCCAGTTTCATGCCCGTCATTTTGCGGGACTGGGAACAGTCGAAGCTAGTTTTTCGGTCGAAAAAGGGATCTTAACTCAGTTGAAACTATATGGGGACTTTTCTTTAGCCTCTGGGAATCTGCAGCTAGTCGAAGCCCAATTGTTGGGGGTTCCTTTCCACAAAGAAAATTTAGTTGAAGCCTTGCAACAAGCCGACTTAAAGCATAATTTAGGCGCTTTTCAACCAGCAGAATTAGCAGAAATGTTGCTCGAAACTCAATATGATGAGGAGGTCTAAGATGGCTGGCGGAGAAATGCTCAGTTCAATTTTTAACCAAAATGAATATTCGACAGCAGCAATGCGGGCAGTTTGGACTGATGAGAGCCGTTTGCGATGTATTTGTCGCTGTGAAACAGCTTTGGCTCAGGCTATGGCTTCCCAGCAATTGATTCCCGCAGCTGCGGCCCAAGAAATCGCTCAAGTTCTGCAGCCGAAAACCTTTAATCTGCGAAAATTGCGGCTGTCAGTTGCTCGTCGAGGCCACTATTTAGCCGGCTTAATGGCTTATGTGCAACCGCGTTTTCAAAATGGAGGTGAACAATATCTCCACCAAGGAGCAGCCAGTGAAGATATTGAAGATACGGCCTACGTTTTACAATTGCAGGCGGCCCACCCCATTTTAATCCGTTATTTAGAGATTGTGATTAAACGGTTGGCACAATTGACTCGGCGTTATCAATCTTCCTTGACGGCTTGTGTAACTCACCGGATTTATGGTTCTTATACAACTTTGGGCTTCAAACTGGGAATTTTTTTAAACGAGTATGAGCATCTTTTAACGGCTTTGGAAAAGCAGACACAGCAGACTTTTTGTGGGAGTTTAGCCAATGCGGATGGTTTGTCGCAGATGATTGGTCCCCAATATCAAGCGGTGGAAGCTAAATTTTGCGAATTACTGGGGCTTGGTGTTCCGGAAATGTACTGGCATACTCAACGCGAGCGTTTTGTTGATTATACTCATTTAGTCACGGAAATTGCGCAGGTGGGAGGCCGTTTGGGGCAAGAGTTGCTTTATATGAGTCAGACTTTGGTGCGGGAGTTTCAAGAACCTTACGCGCCCGAGCGGCAGGGTTCAACCGTTATTCCCACCTCCCGTTGCCCGTATTTATGTGAATCGGTAGTTAACTTAAGTAAGGTGATTCGCAATGAAATGACTTTGATGTATGAACAAATGCAAGTTCATGGCGATAAAGATACCACGGTTTGGCGTAATTTATATGTAGCCCTTCCAGAAATTATGATGTACCTTTCCGGACAGCTGAATTACCTAGGAACTTTATTAAACAAGGGTCAGTTTAACTTAGAGCAGATGCGAGCTAATTTGGATCGCGATGATGGAACCATGTATTCGGGAGCGATTATGAACGCTTTGACACCTCATGTCGGACGTCGACAAGCTCATGCTTATTTGTATCAAGCTCGCTTAACGGCTGAAGCTCAAGGGATTTCCTTGCGAACTAGTATTTTACAAAGTCCGGAGATTACGCAAGTTTTATCAGCGGAGCAATTAACGGATATTATGACTCCCCAAGTAGAACGAATTCCCAATGCGGTCACTAAAGTAGACCAAATTTTACAATTATTTCAAGAGCATCATCAGCAATTATTCCAGGAGGTTTTTAACTAATGCAAACAAATTTAGATTCCACGACGACAACTGATGCCCAATATTTTTGGCAAGAAAAGCAAGCGAACGGCCATTTGCGCCTCGGCTTGAATGCTCAAGGTCAAGATGAAGTTGGAGAGGTCTCCTTTGTTGACTATCCGGATGATTTGACTAGTTTACAAGTTGGTGATGTCCTGGCTTCCGTGGAAAGTTCCAAGTCTGTCTTGGATTTGTATACCCCAATAGCGGGAAAAGTAGCAAAACTCAATGTTGCCTTGTTGGAACATCCCGAGCAACTTAATGCAACTGATCAAAAATTGAATTGGCTAGTTGAATTGTACTAAGATTAAAAGATAAAGATTTAAGATAAAATCAAGACAGGAAAATTACACGGCCAAGGTAAAGGAAACTTAAATAGAGCAAGCAGACGAAGATTCGAATAAAAATAATTTTTGTTCGAATTTTCGTCTGCTTTGAAGTAGATTAGTCTTTTTTCGGTGGTCTTTGATCGAAGACCTTCGAGAGAGATTTTTCTAACGAAGTTTTTGGAGATCAATTAAGCAGGGTAACTAGTCAGCGCTGGGGGAAAAAGCTATAATTGATTTGATTATGGAAAAGCTCCATGGAGGATTCTAAAATGAAAACAGAAGTTTTAAGCCAAGTCGCTGATTGGCTAGAAGAACACAGCACCGCCGTAGCTGATCGAGAAGTACAGCTAGATTGTAACTCAATTTATGCGGCCTTAAATCAACTCCAAGTTCTAAAACGGCCGCTCACGGAATATTGGAAAATGACGGAAGCTAATTATGACCAAACGGAATCTGATCACCGTTTAACTTTACAAAATGATCAGCAAGCATTGGAAGAACTGGCTGATCGAGTTTTAGTCAACCATGTTGATGGTAGTTTAGCCCCCGTCCAATTGAATTTTAGTTATAATCATGAAAATCCGTTTGTAGATGGAGAATATTTGGTGACGACTGATTTACACGTTGTCGAATATGCCTTGTCGGTTTTGGGAGCAGTTGCTGCCAATACTGATGGAACCGTGATTGCCCAGACTTTATCAGCAGATGCGGTCCTTTCGATCGGTTTAGCGGTTCACGCAATTGAAGCTTGGCAACAAGACTAAATAAAGGTTATTTGCAATTTCTGACTAAATTATTTAAGATGATTATTTAAATTAAAATTATTTCGGAGGGTTATCATGGCGATCACTTATGTACGTAAAGTGCGAGCTGCCGAATTAAAGACTGTGGTTCGGATCATTAATGAAGCTAAGCAGGTTCTCCAAAGTCGAAATGTTGATCTATGGCAAAAGGGTTATCCTGATCAAACCGTTTTAAAAGATGATATTGCTCGCCAAATTGCTTACTTTTTAATTTGTGATGAACAAATTGTCGGAGTCGCTGCTTTGGAAGATCAAGGTGAGGCTCATTATGAACAGTTAATTGAAGGGTCTTGGTCCAAAGACTCCAAAGAGCAGTATGCGGTTATTCATCGGGTAGCTATTTGTCAGGGACATCAGGGAGAAGGTCTAGCCTCCACTTTTATTCAACATTTACTCTCGGTCGCCGCCGTGGCGGACTTTAAAGATATTCGGATTGATACCCATGTTGATAATGTACCGATGCAACATGTGATTTTAAAGAATGGTTTTCAACAGTGTGGCCGTTTAGAAGATAGTTTACACACACCTTGTTTTGCTTATCAGAAGTTTATTTGATAAAGTTGGATTGCATAACTCGGGCAGTAGTTAGTTAATTAGTGAGAGGAAGGAGTGATGAATCCGTGCCGATTCGTCTTTGGTCGAAACGAATTTTTCATGATCGTCAACAAGCGCGTTCCGGAGTGGTGCCTGTTACTCATCAGGGACAGGCTTACCAATTACAAAATGCGCGGAATTTTCAAATCCTCTGGCCACTAACTTCGGGGCCGATTTATTACCGTTCACCGTGGCATTGGCGTTGGCAAAAGGTTCCCGCAAATTTACGGAGCTATGTAGCTGATTATTTTCAAGAAGTTACAGCGACTATTGCGCCTCAGTTAGCGCCGGAGTCAGCTACTTTAGCGGTGATCACGGATACCCATATTAAATTTACTCCGAGTCGGAGTTATTACGGCTTTAATGGTTGGCAACATTTACAAGAATTTTTTACTTTAAGTCAAAAATTGCCCAGCGATTTGTTGCTTCATTTGGGGGATGTGATCGATGGTAGTGATAATCCGACCACTGATCGCCAGTTTTTACAACAAGTCGGCCAAAGCTTTGACCAACAAAAAAAGCCCTTCTGGATCTTGAAGGGCAATCACGATGATCATGATAAGTTTGATGAACATCAGCCGGGGCATCGGGCGACCTTCACCGCGGATACTTTTGAACATTATATTGGGAATTTGCAACTTCAACAAACAGCTGTTCAGACAGTTGAGCAAGTTCCGGGTTTTGGCTACTGGGATCATGGATCAGTCCGAGTGATTTTTCTAAATACTTCAGATGTGCCTTTTACGCTAACCCCACAGGGGCGGCGAATTTACGATCATAAATTAGTTTTAGGAATGCAACAGCGCCAGATTCAAGCGCTAATTAAAGTCTTGGAAGACTCTGCCAATCGCACGATTTTAATTTGTAGTCACGCTAATCTAGTGACCGCTAAGGGTCGAAATGGTTTGCAACATAATGGTAAATTAGTCCATGATTTGTTACGAGCTTTTAATCAAGGATTAAGCGGGCGAGTCGATCATCATGAGGCAGAATCAAAGTTTGATGTGCAAGCAAGCTTTGATTTTCGGACGAACCAAACGGGGCGAATTCGAGCTTGTTTAGCCGGACATCGCCATTTAGAAACCAATTTTCAAGTTGATCAGATTAATTATATTATTTTAAATAATTCTGCTTTAATGGGTCGTCGGCATGGTTTGACGACACGTTATAACCGGGCTTGGGATCGCAAGCTAGGGGAAGTATCCGAGTTTGCCGGTTATGTGGTTAATTTGAATCCGCAGACGGGTTGGCTATATGTCTGGGGATATGGGGCTGCCAGCCCTGTGCGAAAATTTAAAGTCTAAATTTAAGTTTAACTTAGATTGAGTACATTTGCTATAATGCAAGTACGTAGACTAACACAAAGGAACGTGAACTATTATCGATAATCAGAGTTTACCTCAATTTACACCTCTCATTTTAGGCAGTGATATTAATGCTTATGGATTTGCGCGTTCATTTTATGAGATTACACATCAACCGGTGCAAGCTTATGCGGAAGAAGCCCTAGCACCCACTAAGTATTCCAAAATCATTGATCTTCATTTACAAGCGGGATTTAAAGAAGATCCCGGTTTTATGACTAAGATGCGGGAATTAATGCGGCAGTATGCAGATCATTTAGAACCAGTTATTTTACTGGCCATGGGTGATGGTTACGCAGAATTAATTGCGAAACATAAGGCAGAACTTGCGCAGGTTTTTATTTGCCCATATGTCGACTATGACTTATTACGAAAATTAAATAATAAAGAATCTTTTTATGAAATTTGTCAACAATATGAATTGCCACATCCAAAGACAAAAATTATCACGAAAGAAATGTATTTAACGCAAACGGATCTTGAAGTGCCATTTGCTTTTCCAGTAGCTTTGAAGCCGACTAATAGTGTTGAATGGCTCTCAATTCGTTTTGAAGGGCGCAAGAAGGCCTTTACAATTCATTCACTGGCAGAGTATCAAGATATTGTGGCCAAGATTTATGACCACGGTTATACTTCCGACTTGATCTTACAGGAATTTATTCCGGGTGATGATTCGCACATGCGAGTGGTTAATGCTTATGTTGACCAGTACCATCATGTGAAAATGATGTGTTTGGGTCATCCCTTATTAGAGGATCCTACCCCGCAATCAATTGGTAATTATGTGGCGATTTTACCGGAATATAATCAAAAATTATACGATCGTCTGCAGCGTTTTTTAGAGGAAATCAATTATACTGGTTTTGCTAATTTTGACATGAAGTACGATGATCGTGATCAAGAATTTAAACTTTTTGAAATTAATCTCCGGCAAGGACGGAGTAGTTTTTACGTTACTTTAAATGGTTATAATTTAGCTCAAATGGTGGTTGAAGATTATGTAACCCAAACTTTAGATCCGGCACCAACGATCTATGGAAATAAAAATAAGGCGCAACACCAACTTTGGTTAGGGGTTCCCGCGGGCGTCTTTAAAAAGTATGCTTTAGAAAATAAATATAAAGAATATGCTTTAGAGCTGTTGCGGCAAGATCGTTATGGAACAACCGTCTTTTTTAAAGGTGATTTAAGCTTCAAGCGCTGGTTGCTGATGAATTATATGTTTTATCGCTATCATGGTCGCTTCCGGCGTTATTTTGCGGAAAACAAGGGACAAGATTTATAAAATAATGGGGGGTATCAACAATGGCTAAGGACGAACAACAACTCAAGGAATATCGGGTTCAGGCCCGGCACTATCACAAGATCTTACTAGCAATTGATGTCGATGATTTTACTTCTTCGCAGCCTGCATTTGATTATGGCTGTAGTTTGGCATTACAAGAACAGGCTGAAGTAGGAATTACAACAGTTGTGGAAAGTCATGATATTAGTGTTTTTGACAGTTTATCACCTGCCAAAATGGATGATAAGCGTTTGGAAGCAGCCCATATTTTGTTGGAGTATGTTAAAAAAGCGCAAGCCTTTGGTTTGGAAGGCGTCCATCCCCTTTTGGCAGAAGGAGTTCCTGAGAAAGCCATTTTGGAAGAGGTTATTCCTGCCTTTAAACCCGACTTGGTAGTTGTTGGTTCGGAAGCTAAGAAGATTAATGGCAAAACCATTGGTTTGCAGGCTGAAAGAATTGCTGAAAAAGCACCGATTAGTGTGCTCGTTGTCCGTTAATAAAGTAAAGCGAGGAATTGAAGATGCAAAAAGCGCAAGTTGCCGGGGGTGTGGGGGATAATGCCCAAGCTCAAGTAAAGAGTTATCAAGATAATTTATACTTAGCCGTGAATGGAAAATGGTTGGAAACAGCCGAAATTCCGGCGGATCGTTCCAGTATTGGGAGCTTTCGAACTTTGGATCTCGGGGTTGAGAAGCAATTGATGGCTGATTTTGCCGCCTTTGCCAGCGGAGACAAAGAAATTCCCAATGCTTTATTAGCGCAAGCGGTAGCTTTGTATCGAATTGCGAGTGACATTTCTCGCCGAGATCAAGCCGGTTTTACCCCAGCGCAGAAGCAGTATGATGTAATTAAACAGACCAACACTTGGGAGCAGTATTTGACCCAATTGCCACAGTGGTTAGCTAGTGCTTATCCGCTTCCTTTCGGAGTCAATGTTGAAGCAGATATGAAAGACACACAACATCATAAATTGTATTTATCTGCTCCCAGTTTGATTTTACCGGATACCACTTACTATGCTGCTGATAATGAACAAGGTCCCCAATTATTAGCTTTGTATCGCAAACTAGGAATCCAATTATTACAAAAAGCAGGTGAAACAGCTACTCAAGCAACCCAATTGCTGGACTTAGCCCTGCAATTTGACCAATCGTTAGTTAAGTATGTCAAAAGTGCGGAAGAACACGCGGACTATGTCAAAGAGTATAATCCACAAACAATGACCGATTTTGCCGCTCAAGGTGGCGAAATTGACTTTGCCACGCTCTTAGATGGTTTAGTTCAGACTTCTGTAGAAGAGGTTATTGTTACTGAACCCCGCTATTATGCGGCCTTTAAGCAACTAGTTAATAAACAAACTTACCCGCAAGTTCAAGCCTGGACTTTAGTTCAATATGTCTTTAGCGTTAGTTCTTACTTGAGTCAAGAACTTCGCCAAATTGCCGGACAGTATAGCCTTGCCTTGAGTGGAGTTCAGGAATTACGCAGTCCAATTAAGCAAGCTTATAGTATTACCAACCAAATGTTTTCCGAACCAATTGGTCAGTATTATGGGCAAACTTATTTTGGAGCGCAAGCTAAAGCCGATGTTGAACGAATGATTCATAAGATGATCGCGGTTTATGAACAACGGATTGAAAATAATACTTGGTTGGGAACGGCGACCAAGCAAGAAGCAATCAAGAAATTGCAGCATATCATTCTGAAAATTGGTTATCCCGAAGAAGTGGAAGCTGTTTATCACCAGCTAAAGGTTGATCCCCAGGCTGATCTATTAACTAATATTCAACAACTCCAGCAAGTCCTTTTGGATGATCGTTGGGCCAGCTATCAGAAACCAGTTGATCGCAAGCGTTGGGATATGCCGGGACACTTAGTCAATGCTTGTTATGATTCTTTGTGTAACGATGTCACTTTTCCGGCCGCAATTTTACAGGCTCCGTTTTACAGTCTGGAACAATCTTCTAGTGAAAACTACGGCGGAATTGGTGCCGTTATTGCTCATGAGATTTCTCACGGCTTTGATAATAACGGCTCGCATTTTGATGAATACGGCAATTTAAATGACTGGTGGACCCCGGAAGACTATGCAACCTTTGAAAAGTTAACCCAAGCGATGGTTGATGAATTTGATGGCTTATCTGTCCATGGTGGTCAAGTAAACGGCAAGTTAACAGTTAGTGAAAATGTTGCTGATGCTGGTGGTTTGAGTTGTGCCTTAGAAGCCGTTAAGAGTGAGGCTGATGTTGATTTGCGAGCCTTCTTCATCAACTGGGCTCGGGTCTGGCAAGTCAAGATGCAGCCAAAATACGGGCAAATGTTACTCAAGATTGATGTTCATGCACCGGATTGTTTCCGGGCTAATGTCCAAGCCCAAAATATGGATGATTTTTATCCGACCTTCAAGGTAACAGAAAACGATGGCATGTGGTTGGCTCCTGAAAAGCGGGTCAATATTTGGTAATAAAATAGGATTTCTTTCCCCTCAAACTAGCAGAAAACTGGTGTGAGGGGCTTATTTTTTTGATGATCCTCGCAGCAAAATTTAAAAATTTGAGTTATAATTTTAATAAAGCGTTAACAATGGAGGTTAAAATTTATGTTTCCAAGCAACTTTCTCTGGGGGGCTTCTTTGTCAGCCCATCAAACCGAGGGGGCAGTCAACGAAGATGGTAAATCACCTTCAGTGCAAGATACCAGACCTCGGAGTAATTCTCAAATTGCCGATTTTACTGTCGCCAGTGATCATTATCACCGTTATCGGGAAGATATTAAATTATTAGCCCAAATGGGAGCCAAGGCTTTAAGGATATCCTTACCTTGGACGCGAATTATTCCTGATGGAGTAAGCGAGGTTAACCAAAAGGCTGTGGCCCACTACCGGAATGTTTTTCAAACGATGCAAGAATATCAAATTCAACCCCTGGTAACGACTTATCATTTTGATCTCCCCCAAGTTCTCCAAGATCAAGGGGGCTGGACTAATCGGGCCACGGTTGACGCCTATGAAAATTATGTGCGCGTCTTATTTCAGGAATTTGGCGATCAAGTTTCCCACTGGCTCACGATTAACGAACCCAATATTATGTTGTTAGCGGATCAGAAGATTTTGGGCTTTCATTACACTCACCAAGAACGTTATCAAGCTTTCTATAATTTAATGATTGCTGAAAAAAAGGCTTTTCAAGCTTGTCACCAATTGGTTCCTGGTGGGCAAATCGGTCCCGTCCCAAATATTTCTTATGTTTATCCCGGAAGTTGTCGGCCGCAAGATATTCGGGCGGCGGCAACCTTTAACGCAGTGCGGAATTGGGGCTATCTAGATTTTTCGGTGCGCGGATTGATCAATCCCTTGTTGCAAGCTTACTTACGAAAAACTGGCGTCGATTTGCAGATTTTACCCGAAGATCAAGAATTAGTGACCCATAATTTCCCGGACTTTTTGGGGATTAATTATTATACAAGTGTCACCGTCGAATATCCGCAAGCTGGGCAAGATCGTCAAAATGGAATTAGTGATCAACAGTCGGAAGATGTTTATGAAAAAGACTTTTACAAGGGTTTGACCAATCCCTATTTGGAAAAAAATGATTTCAACTGGACTGTTGATCCCCTTGGTTTACAAACTACTTTAGAATTAATTAACGATCGTTATCATCGGCCAATTTATATCACGGAAAATGGTCTCGGAGCTTATGATGAATTGACTCCGGACCACAAAATTCATGATCAATATCGGATTGATTATCTCCAAAGTCATTTGGAAAGCATTCAAGAGGCCATGGTTAATGGGGTAGATGTCCAAGGTTACTTGCCCTGGTCGGCAATTGATTTAGTCAGTGTGCATGAAGGAATGAAAAAACGTTACGGTCTAATTTATGTTGACCGAACGGAGGAAGATTTAAAGACTTTAAACCGTTATCCTAAAGATAGTTATTACTGGTATCAAGGAGTGATTGAGCACGGTGAGGTGAACGGAAATGCAACTACTTTTTAAGTTTTTAAACCAATATTTATTTCCCCCGTTAAATAAACTCGCTAATACCAAAGCGATCCGGGGAATTATGAACGCCAGCTTAGCGGCGGTGCCCTTTACGATTGTGGCCTCGATTTTCTTGATCTTGAATAATCTTCCCCAGATTTTGCCTTTTTGGGCGGCCAGTATCCAACCGTTTTTGAATCGTTTTAGTAGCTTTTATATGTTAGGAAATACGATGGCTTTAGGCTCGATTGCCATCTACTATGCTCTAGCTTTAGGCTACTACTATGTTGAAGAATATCGGCGTGCCGGCGAAGAAGAGTTAAATTCATTCACCGGTGCCTTATTAGCCTTATTTGGCTTTCTCTTGACGATTCCCGCTATTACTTGGACTAATCAGGGGGGCCAAGGATTAACCAAGCAATTAGGTCCGCAAAATCAATTAATTGCCGGAATTAATTTTGCCAATGGCTGGTTGACACGTTTTGGTGGTGTCGGAATCTTTATTGCGATTGTCACCGGAATTTTGGTGGTGCAATTGTACCGCGTCTGTATCAATCGTCATTGGACAATTAAGATGCCTGCTGGAGTGCCAGAAGGGGTCAGCCGTTCCTTTGCTTCCTTAGTGCCAGCAATGGTTGTTGCTTTTGTAATGATTAGCTTAAATATTATTTTAAGTTGGTGTCACACCGACCTCCATCAGTTGCTGGCAGCACCCTTTGGCTTCGTCAAAAACCTGACTGGTTCTTGGCTGGGGATGTTGTTGATCTTATTATTGATCCATCTCTTGTGGGTTGTTGGAGTCCACGGGACCGCAATTATCAAAAACAGTTTTATTAATCCAATTTTGTTAGTTGCTTTGACTGAAAATATTAACGGTCACCATAATGTTTTTGCCGGTGATTTTATCAATATATGGGTCTTTATTGGGGGTGCCGGCGGGACCTTAGGGCTAGTAATTTTAATGACTTGGTTCGCGCAATCCCAGCAATTAAAGACTCTCGGCAAAACGGCCTTACTCCCGGCTATTTTTAATATTAATGAACCCGTTATCTTTGGGGCGCCGATTGTTTATAACCCTTATTTGATGGTACCTTTTATTATCAATCCGCTAGTTTTGGCCTCGGTGGCCTATGCTGCCGTTAAATTTCATTTAGTCGGCGTGGTCAATAGTTCGATTGCTTGGATTTTACCCGTCGGGATGGGAGCCTTCTTAGGAACTAGCGGCAATTTAATGGCCGCAGTCGTGGCCTTTGTCAACTTAGCTCTTTCCGTTGTGATTTACTATCCTTTCTTTAAATTATATGATCGCAAGTTAGTTCAACAAGAACAGGCAGAAACAGCCGCATAAGCAAGAGAAAAGACGCCGGTCAACTGCACCAGCGTCTTTTTTAGAAGAAATAATTTAAAGTTATTTATAAATTTTGGTATTGATAAATTCCAGAACGGCTAAAGTAATTAAACCGCAACCCAAAATTCGGAAGAAGAAGCGCAACATATCAAAAGGATTAAAGATTAGAGTGAAACCGACGAAAATCAAGAGAAAAGAATACAGATAATCGAGCCAAGGATTGATGTTAATAAACTTCCGGTCGCTCCAAGCATTGAAGAATTGGTTAACCCCGTTGATTAGGAGAAGCACTCCTAAAATTAAAGGTAAAAGAGGCAAGAGCAGGTGAGCCACGGGAAAGATCAGGAAGGCCAAAATTAGAGAAATTACCGCGGTTGCGTAAGGAGTTGTATTATTACTGTGACTGCGGGTTAGAAGCCAGCCGTCGTGCAGGGCGATTAAGGCTAAGCCCGTTAAATAAAAAGAAATTAAATATAAAATTAGATTTAAACTTCGATCAGGATTAATAACAATAATTGTACCGGCCAAGAATAAAAATAAGATCCGCAACCAACGATACCAATGGAATTGGCGGGTATAACGTTTCATGGATTCACCTGTCTTTAAATTAATTTGATAACGCAACTATTTTAATGAGAAAGAACCTGAAAAGCAAGTTCTTTTAAGTGCGATTTTTGTAACTTACCACTGGCAGTGTGCGGTAAATGCTGCACATGACGAAATTCAACTGGAACTTGGTAATGGGCCAAGTGTTGGCGACCAAATTCACGCAACTGAATGTCAGTTAAAGTAGCTTCTCCGACATAATAGGCAATTGGAACAGCTCCCCATTTGGAATCTGTTTGGTCAGTAACGGCAATTTCTTGGATTCCGGGATAAGTTTGATAGACATTTTCAATTTGATTAGGAAAAATATTTTCTCCGCCGGAAATAAACATTTCATCTAAACGTCCTTGAACATACAAAAATCCTTCTGGGTCAAGATAACCCACGTCCCCCGTTTTGAACCAACCATCGGCAGTCAGCTGCCGGACAAAAAGCTCGGGCTGTTGCCAGTAACCGGGAGTGAGGGCCGGCGATTGAACTTGAATTTCTCCTTGTCCCTGGACGTTGGCTTGAGCAATACGGATTTGGTTGCTGAAAAGAGCCTGCCCACTGGAACCCAATTTCCGCGCGGCGTCTTGGGGCTTAAGGGCAACCACATTAGAGCAAGTTTCCGTCATTCCATAGGATTGGATAGTGGGAATTCCTTGTTGTTGGCACTGTTTTAGGGTTCCGGCATCTAAAGGTCCGCCACCCAAAAACATCAGCCGAAATTGTGAATTGTAAGTTTGTTTTTGGGGATTAACTCGCAAAAGTTCCTTGAGCATGGTCGGAACGACCGACATAATCGTAATTGCTTCTTGAACTAAGAGCTTGTGGCAGCGTTGGGGATCAAATTGTTTTTCTAGATAGATGGGAATCCCGTAGATCAACGACCGCAGCAGAATGGAAAAACCAGAAATATGAAATAAAGGGACGACGCAAAGCCAGGCATCGGCTTGCGTGACTTGAAAGTTCAATAAAGTATTCATGGCTGAAGCCCAGTGATTTCCGTAAGTTTGGAGCACCCCTTTGGGCTTGCCGGTACTGCCAGAAGTATACATCAGGCTAGCGACAGCTTCGAGTTGGACGTCGGCCGGAGTGTAGGCTTGAACCGGTAATTGTGCAAGCATCGCCGAGGTAACCAAGGTTAGTTGCGAACTAGTCGACACTAAGCTGGCCAATTCTGGGCGGTCAACTAAACACCACTTAGCTTGGGACTGTTGAACTTGAGTTTGTAAAGTGGTTTGATCAAGGCGCGGGTTGAGAAAAATAAGGCGGGCCCCCAGCTGTTGCAGAGCTAAGAGGTTAAAATAAGTAGTCCGACTATTAAAACCCAAAATAGCCACGGGAGAATCCTGAGTAATGCCCAAGGAAACTAAGCGCTTGGCTAACTGCCGCGCCTTTTGAGCGACTTCTTGAAAAGTATATTTTTGCCCTTGATAGACGAGAGCAGTCTGCTTAGGTGACAGACGGGCTCGTTTGGTGAGCCAATTTTCCACAGCTGATTCACACTCCTTTTTTAAGGAAACTTAGGAAATTGATCAAAATCGGGATGTCTTTTTTCTAGAAAAGCATCACGACCTTCTTTGGCTTCATCAGATTCATAAAATAACATCGTCGAGTCGCCCGCCATTTGTTGCAGTCCGGCCAAGCCATCAGTATCAGCATTCATGGCGGCTTTAATGAACCGCAGAGCCGTCGGGGATTTCTGGAGGATTTCTTGACACCAAGAAATAGTTTCGGTTTCGACTTGGTCAAGCGGAACGACTTTATTGACCCAACCCATTTGGAAAGCTTCTTGAGCGGTATAAGGATGGCAGAGGAACCAAACTTCTTTGGCCCGTTTGTGACCAATGACCCGGGCTAGATACGCAGAACCATAGCCGGCGTCAAAACTACCTACCTTCGGGCCAGTTTGCATGAATTTGGCATTGTCGGCAGCAATTGTCAGGTCACAGACTAACTGGAGAATATTCCCTCCGCCAACGGACCAGCCGCGCACCATGGCGATTACCGGCTTGGGGATAATTCGAATTAAGTGTTGCAAGTCTAAGACATTGAGGCGGGCAATATGATCTTTGCCGACGTAACCCCCGTTTCCGCGCACCTTTTGATCGCCTCCCGAACAAAAAGCTTCATCACCTTGTCCAGTTAAAATAATGACGCCAATCGTCGCATCATCGCGACAATAGTTAAAAGCGGCAATCAATTCTTGAATTGTGTCGGGAGTGAAGGCGTTGCGGACTTGTGGTCGATTAATCGTGATTTTCGCGATCTTTTCGTGCCGTTCAAAGAGGATTTCTGAATAAGTAGTAATTGTTTGCCAGTAAGTGGACATAAAAAAACTTCCTTTCTCAAATGAGGTGCAAAATGGATTTAATTAAATATCTCGGAATTGAAACAATCGAACTAACTGCCCAAAAGGTCCGTTTACGTTTGGCAGTTACTCCCCAAGTTAGCCAACCAGCGGGGCTAGTTCATGGCGGAATCAACTGTGTGCTTGCCGAAACGGCTGCTAGTTTGGGCGCCAGTTACCAGCTAGACAAAAATCAACAAGCTGTGGGTAGTCAAATTAATACATCCCACTTGTGCGCCGTTCGCCAAGGTTGGTTGTGGGTGCAAGCTACTCCCGTTCGGCAAGGTCGCCGCCAAGAAGTCTGGATAGCTCGAACCTACCAAAAAAGTCCAGCAGAAACGACTAGCTTGAGTACCGTCACTTTGAGCATTATCAACTCAACTTAATTATTATTATACTCAAAAAGTTTAATTTAGGGTTGCTTTTTAAGCTGATTTTCTCTACCAAAAAAGCAGATCACGCGACGTAATTGCGGCATAATCTGCTTTTTTTAATTAACGATCGGGATCGGTGAGCGCTTGTTTTTGATCGCGGTACCACTGTTCCCAAGCAGTGTCGTCTGGGAATTGTTCCAAGTCGATTTGGGCATTAGTAATCACGTCATCTAACAAAGCGGTAATAATTTGCGGATGCTTCTTGACTAATACGGGAACGATATCTTTCATCCGAAAATTTCGATCCTGATTGATAAAGAAATTCAATTCGGTATCGTGATTATCGGTATCGTATTGGGAAACCACCTCTAAATCGTTATCCTGAAAATGATGCACATAAAATTTCAGAAAAGCGGCCATTTCTGTTTCGCTGTATTTCGCTGTCGCCATTATTTTAACCTCTATTCCTTGCGTACTGCCTTTAATCATCTCACGACTTAGAAATATTGTAAAATAAATCGTAAAATTACGCCAAACTTCCTGCGGGATTAAAGAAATGACCCAGTTAATCTTTGTCAGAGAAGAGCAATTGGCGCAAGTAATCGACCGGCATTTCTTGCTTGGTCCAAAGTTTGAAACAAGCTGCTCCTTGTTCAAGCATCATTTCCAAACCATTGAAAATATGGTGCACGCCCGCGGCTTGGACGACTTGCATCAGTTTCGTGGTCCGCGGAGCATAAACGGTATCAAAAACAATCATTTCCGGACGAAAGACTTGGGGATCATTGACCAAAGTCTCGTTTTCTAAAGGTTTCATCTCCACGCCCGTGGCATCGCAGTAGATGGTGCTAGCTTGAATTTCCGTGTGAAAAGTAGTCTGATCTTGCAGATCGAAGAGTTGAGCATGACACTGGGTTTGACTATTAATAACATCGACGGTTCGGACGGCATTGTTCCAAAAACGATCTTTTAAGTTGAAAACAGAAATTTCTCGAACTCCAGCGAGGGCCGACTGGATGGCAATCGCGGTTCCGGCGCCACCGACTCCGGCGAGAGTTATTTTTTCGCCTCGGAGATCAATATTTTCGGCGACCAGAGCTTGAATAAAGCCAATCCATCAGTCGTGTAGCCGGTCAAGACCCCGTGATCATTAACAATCGTGTTAACGGCCCCAATTATTTCGGCAGTCGGATTTAATCTGTCTAAAAGAGGAATAACTGCTTGTTTGTTGGGCATGGAGATATTGGCCCCGCGCATCTCTAGAGTCCGAATGGCTTGCACTGCTTGCGGCAGTTGTTTATTACCAACTTCAAAAGCCAAGTAAGCATAATTAAGTCCCAGTTTATGAGAAGCAGCATTGTGCATTGTAGGGGACATTGAATGGCGAATGGGGATCGCCAAGAGACCAATTAAAATCGTATACCCGTTGAGTTCTTCTAACATGAGTCAAGTCTCTTTTGAATTTAATTTTGGCTAGCTAAATACCTACTAGCAGCTTACCCCGCAACATAAGCAGAAGCGATTGCCCAAGTATTAATCATGCTGGGCATGGAATCGTTACCGTTGACACCCCCGATAATTTCTCCGGCTCCGAAGTAATTGGGAATCAAGGTCTGATCCTTAGTTTGCAGATTTAAATGTTGGGGATCGATAAAATAACCTCCTAAAGTTGTCGCGAAACGATCGCCTTGTTCCATCAAGTAGTAAGTATCACCTTGATAGGCTTGGAGATACTGCGGGTCCCGGTGAAATTCAGGATCGTTTTTTTGAGCCGCATAGTTTTGATAATTAGTAAGAGTTGTTTGGAGCTGACCAGCAGGAATCCGGGCAATCTGCGCGACAGTGGCTAAGGAACCTCGAGCAAAGATTGGTCGTTGATCAGGATGGTCAAAGTAAGCTTGGATTTCACTCGCCGAAAAGTCATGTAAGACTAAAAGCTGGTAAACTACTTCCCAAGTCCGTTGATCCATCAAAAGATAGGCGCGCCGATTGGGCTCTTGCAAGATAGCGCCGCGTAAAGGGGCATAAACATCAGATTCGTTAATGAGCCGTTGGCCCCGCTTGGTTGACGTAAATTGTCCCCCAAATCAGTCGCTTTTTTGGAAGCATAGGTGGTTAATTTGGCCACGCCGGGTTCGACTTCCACACCATGGGGATAAATTTTATACCAATCTAAGTTATGCGTCGCCAAGTTTAGGGGCCTGTTGAAACTATAGGCGTCACTAGTGGAGGTTAAAGGACCATAGTAGTTCAAACCTTGACTTTCTGGTCCTCGCATTTTTTGATTGGCTCCGTGCCCACCCGCCGCTAGAACGACGGTTGTTGCAAATAAGTCATAACTAATATTTTTCCCAAGAGCTTGGACTCCTTGGACTTGTTTTTGATCATCTAACAATAATTTTTCAACCCGGGCTCCGCAAATAAGTTGGCCGCCGTGGTCTTGGAAAGCTTGCGCGACTTTTTGAATAAATTCATAACTGCTGGCGGTTGGAAGTTCAATTTGCCGGGCTAGCGAGTGTTCTGGCGTTTGGGTTTGCGAGGGCAATTGGGCAAAGTCAGCAATAAAGTCCATGGCTGGGCCAATACTTTGGACCATCAAGTGGGTCAAGGCCGGTAGATTAGTGTTCTTACTTTCTCGGGCGACATCTTGGGCTAACTTTTCGGGAGTATCTTCTTGCTGACCAAAAATTTGCTGGGCTAAGCGTTATCTGGTAGCGGTTACATCAGAGCCGTTTAAAATAGTCGCGCCCCCTAGGTAGCTGTTCTTTTCCATTAAGATTACTTGGTGTCCTTGAGCTAAAGCTTGACAATCGCGACCAGACCAGCCTCTCCGCCACCGATAATTAAAACTTCGGTGGTGATCTTTTTGTTTTCTGGAACTGCCGGAGCTGTGGTTCGGGGAGTTATTTGCAGATTATTGTGGGCGAGTTGTTCTTGCGCCGAATCGAGGAGGGTTTGGCTCATGACGGTGGCGCTGCTAATCGTATCGACGGCAAAAGTTTGTTGGTTGAGAACCTCGGCTTTAATTTGGTCAATGACCTGATCAAAGATCCCTTTAGTTTCGGAGTGGTGGGTAATTTTAAAGTCGGTAATCTTCTGATCTTGAACTTCAATTTGATAGTCGATTTCACCGTTATGTGCTTGCGCCTGGCCAGTGATCTTTTGTTTGGTCATCTAATTGCTCCTTTTCTAGCTAGTTAAAGCTAAATCTGCTAAGTCATTTTTCAAACGAGAAAGGCTCATTTGTCCGGGAGCTGAGACGGTTTGGACGGCAGCAAAGGTTAAACAAGAACCGAAAACTTCACCACTAATACGGCTCACCTTACCTAAATCGCCCATCGCCATTGTGATCAACGGAAGTTTTAAAATTTGATGCATATTGTTAGTTGCATTTAGGAGGGTTAAGACTTCCGTTGAATTGTGGGGGGTAACGGCAATTTTGACAATATCGGCTTGCATTTGCGCCATTGTTTGCATCCGCTGTTCTAATTGTTGCTGGTCAGGAGTTCCCTGAAAATCGTGGCTACTCAAGATAACAATTAAATCATGTTGGTGAGCGCGCTGAATCAGTTCTTGAATGATCGTGGGACTTCGAAAGAGTTCTAGATCAATCGCGTCCGCAAAATCATTTTTTAAAAGATCATGATAGATATTCTGGTAAGATAAGTCGCCCAGTTCAACTTTTCCTCCTTCTGGACCGGAGCGTAAGGTAACGATCAAGGGAATATCTCCCAGTAACTGGCGTAACTTGTGCCCATTTGCCGCTAATTGTTCAGCTTTTTGGAGCGCAGAATAAAAATCAAGCCGCCATTCTAAAATATCTGGTTGCTGTTCTAGAGCAGCTTGGGCTTGGTCTAAGAGATCATCATCAGTCGCTCCCGTTAAAGGAACGGCAATTTTAGGTCGACCCGAACCAAGTTGAAGTCGGCGGAGGGTGACGATTTTCTTTTCCATTGAAAAAACACCTTTCTAAAGTATTTGTTAATATTGCTCAATATTTCACTATGAATTATAGCACTTTAAAAATCGAGGAGAAATAAAAATGAATCCGCTTTCTTAAAAGAATTATTGTACAAATCACTAAAAGAGTGGGGTTGAAAGAAGCTTCCTAAAGTGGATGAATATTTCCAATATATAAAAAGCCCAAGAGAATTAGCTTTTTCCTTGGACTTGTGAGCGATGCTTATTATGATGATTTTTTAAATATTACTCCAACGCAATTTCTACATAACAATTTTGCCCCAGAGGGGTAGAATATTTGAGCCAAGTGGAACCATTAGCTTGTAATTGTTCTTGGTAAAAAACCTGCTCCCCTGGATGGTAATATCCGACAATTTTACCTTGGAGACTCGGAGCCAAGCGAATCGCTGCTGGTTCAAGGAATTGGTAACTGCCCGCTGCGGGAAGTCGAGAAGCTGAGGCCACAAGGGATCTGGGAGCAGGAACTTGCGTGGTCATGATCAAGTGATCGCGCAAAGCCACATAGCTAAACTTACCGAGAACATTATAATATTTGAGCCAAGTTTGTCCCCGAGCGTAAATTCGCGCTTGGTAATAAAGAGTTTCTCCCGTTTGAAATTGCCCCACAATAGCGGCATTTAAGTGGGGCTCCGAATAAATATTAGCGGGATAGACGAAACGATAGCTCTTATTATGATTCATGGTGGTCAGAAAAGTATGTTCTGGATGAAAGTCGGTAGCTTTGCTAGTGTTAAATTTTGTTGCGGTCAGGGGTTTGAATTTTCCGCTGACGTTTTTAGATAGTGAATAACTGCCCATGTTATTTTGCTTCCCCAATTTTAAAAAATAAGTATTATTTAACAAAAAAGTGCTTAATTGACGGTAAATTAATTGCAATTATCATAGCTAAAGGGGGGCTAGTTGGCAAGTAAATTAATTTCTGGTGGCTGATTTTATTTGACATTGCTCACAAAGTCCCCAAATTTCTAGATTGTAAGAGTTAATTTGGTAATTTTGTAGTTGGGGCTGCTGAATAAAGTGATCTGGGAGATTGATTGCCAAGGTCCGACCACATTCTTGGCAGATAAAGTGGCTATGTTTTTCGGCTTGAAAGTCACACTGGAATTTAACCCATAAGCCAGAGGGAAACATCTTGGTTTCGACAACCCCCAGAGGTTGCATTTCTTTAATATTGCGGTAGACAGTATCATGACTCATTTTAGGAAATTGTTGCCGCAAGTGGTCGTCTAAGGCGGTCAAGGAGAGATAGTGATCAGCATGCTGGGCTAAGTAAGTTAATAAACAACGACGTTGTTTAGTGATTTTATAATGGTGTTCAGTTAGGACGACTAAGGCAGGATCAATAGTAGTCATTGAATTTCCTCTCTGATGAATAGACATCTGTGCTAAATTATGCTAAGGTTTAAAACGTAATTATTACGATTTAGATTATAAAAGAAAGATGAGGTTTCGTCAATTGCAACGAATAAAGTATTATTTCCTCGCTAGTTTTACATTAATAATAAGTTTTTTAGCATTGGGATGTCAAAGTCAGACACCCAAAAATCCAGCCGCCGCCGCCAAAATTAAGATCGTGGCTTCAACTCCTACTTATGGGCAAATGGCCCAAGCAGTTGGAGGTAAGTATGCTAAAGTAACGACAATTATGAAGCAAGCTGATGCCAACCCGCATGATTTTGAACCCAATGTTCAGCAAGCTAAATTGGCCAGTCAAGCGCAAATTGCCGTCTACAATGGTCTAAATTATGATTCTTGGATGCAGAAGTTACTAGCCAATAATCAAGAGGTTAAAAAATTAAATGTCGGTCGACTGCTGGGACAAAAAACGGGTGCTAATCCCCATATTTGGTATCAGCCGCAGGCTTTAAGCAAGGCTGCCCAAAGTTTAGCGCAACAATTGGGTCAACAGAAACCGAAACAACGCCAGTATTTCCGGAAACAGGCTCAAAAATATCAAGCCCAAGTTCAGCCGGCTCAAGCCACGCTTGCTAAAATTAAAGCCCAGCGAACAAGCAAAATGGTGGCGGTCAGTGAACCGGTTTTTGATTATTCCTTAAAAGCCATGGGTTATCAGATCGCTAATCCCCAATTTGCGGAGGCAATCGAAGCCGGAAACGATCCTTCCCCGCAACAAATTGCCCAATTACAAGCGCAAATTAAGCAGCACCAACTGACTTTTTTCGTTTGGAATCGGCAAGCAAGCAGTAAAACGATTGATAATTTAGTGCGGCAAGCTCGTAAAGAAGGCATTCCCATTGTCCAAGTTCGGGAAACCCAACCGGCCAACCAGACTTATGGTCAGTGGCTCGAAGAAACGTATCAACAAGTCTTAAAAATCGAGGCGAAGCGGTAGTGAAGCCCAACATTTTAATTCAAGCCAATCAGCTTCAAATGAAGTTTGGCAATCAATTAGTTTTTCAACAGGTCTCTTTTCAAGTCCAAAGAGGCGATTTCTTCTCGATTGTGGGGCCTAATGGAGCGGGAAAAACAACTTTGTTGCGTCTCATCTTAGGTCAATTGAAACCTACTCAAGGACATTTACATTTGAACTTAGCCTTACAGAAGATGGGCTATGTTCCGCAATTTCGTAATTTGGATAGCGAATATCCTTTGTCAGCTCAGGCTTTTGTGGAGTTGAAATTAACCCATTCTTACTGGCCGTGGTTGACCGCGAGTGAAAAAAAACAAGTTGCCCAAGCTTTAACCGCGGTTCATTTACAAAATCAAGTTCGTGCAAGAGTTGGGCGCATGTCCGGTGGGGAAAAGCAACGCGTTTATTTGGCCCAGGCTTTAGTCGCTGAACCCGAGTTATTGATTTTAGATGAACCGACGGCCAGTTTAGATACTCAAGCCAAGCTAGAAGTTATGGATGTGGTGGCGGAGTTAAATCAGCGGGGGACCACGGTGATCTTGATTACTCATGATGAAGCTTTGTTAGCACGATACAGCACTAAAAAATTAGTTTTGGGGGCCACTGTCTGATGTTCAAGTTAGCTTTTATGCAAAATGCTTTTTTAGTGGCCACGGTTATTTCCATCCTCTGTGGGGTAATTGGGGTCTTTATTATTGCTCGACAACTGTCATTTTTAACGCATACTTTATCGGAAATTGGGTTCTCGGGGGCTAGCTTTGGTCTTTGGCTGGGCTGGACACCCTTAAATGGGATGTTGAGCTTCACGATCATTAGTGCCTTGGTTGCTGGCTGCTTGGGCCGCGACAAACCGCTTAAAGGAACCGTAATTAGTGTCATCTCAGCTTTCTTTATGGGACTTGGAGTCTTATTTTTGACAACTGCTAAATCTGGCAGTAGTTATGCCACGAATATTTTATTTGGGAGTATTGTCGGAATTAGCTCCCAAGATGTACAACAGATTGTAGTGATTGCGGGATTGGAACTAGTCGTGATGTTCTTTTTGTATCGGCAACTGAAATTTGATTTCTTTGATCCGATCGGAGCGCAAACTAGTTTTCGTCATAGTTGGATCTTAAATCTGATTTTTCTGGTGATGATGTCCTTGAGTGTCAGTGTCGTTTCCCAGATTGTAGGGGCTTTGTTAGTCTTTGCCCTCTTAACTTTACCAGCAGCTTCGGCACAATTTTGGGGCCGTTCAGTGCATGCTTTGACTTTGTGGAGTGTCGGTTTTGCCTTGGTAGGAACTTGGCTGGGTCTAGTTTTGGGCTATTGGACTAACCTGCCGGTAACTTTCTTTATTACCACAATTGAAACGCTGATTTATTTGGTTTCTGCTGGCCTTGGGCGTTTGCGCTAATTACTAATAGGAAGAAACTATTTTTTAAGAAGTAGAAACGAGCATTAAAGTAGAAGATTATTGATTTAAATTAAAAAGGCCCAATTGAAAATCGCTTTTTCAACTGGGCCTTTTTGGCAACTTATCGTTAGTTTTCTTCCTTATCGGTCAGCCGATTTGGGGTGCAAGCAACACTTGTTGTAACTGGGAATAATTTTGAACTTCAAAAGTTGCTTGGTAATTAAAAGGATTACTTTGACCCTGGGGGTTTACCAGACACTGGAAAGACTAACCCTGCAAGCCCCTAAAATATCGAATGGGAGACGATCACCGATCAGAATCGCGTTTTTGGAACTTAAGTGCGGATAGGATTGATAAAGCGGTGTAAAGAAACGGGGACCAGGTTTGGCAAAGCCACTGTTTTCGGAAATGAAAACTTGGTCAAAATATTGTCTGAGACCAGATCCGACTAATCTTTGAATTTGAGTGGTTTGGACACCATTGCTGGCGGCGATGAGAGTTTTATGGTTTTTTCGTAAATTTTTTAGAAGTCGGTCTGCTCCGGGAAGAATTCGAAAATTATGATCGAGTAATTGGCGATACTGTTTTTCTAACTGGGGACCATCCCAAGTAAAGCCTAGCTTTTGTCCGGTGAGCGCAAAACGTCGTTCAAATAGAGGAGTTCGGGGGGAACCGTGTTCGATTTTTTGCCAAAGTTTTTGATTAATTTTTTGATAAGTAGCTAATCCTTGGTCCAGATTACAGATGCCTTGTTCTTAGAGAATCTTTTGGACACCCGCTTTTTCACCAGCTTGAAAATCAAGTAGTGTATCATCTAAATCAAAAATTAAATATTGGAACATAAAGTTAGCTCCTTTCTTTGGTCCGTATAAGATTAGGAAGGATAATCAGCTCTATTTTAAGGCTAAGTACTAGTTAACAAAAGATCAAAAAACAGCTAAAAAGTTAATTTTAGCTGTCTTTTTTGGATGAATAAAAAGGGAGTAAGCTTAAGGATTAACGATATGCTGGCTCGTTTTTCCTTCCATTAAAGCTTTAATATCATCGAGACTGATATCAATCATGTTTTCCACGGCAGTATCAGTATAGAAAGCCATGTGGGGGGTTAAGATGACATTGTCGAGATCTAAGAGATGTTGAAATTGCGGGTCGTTAATCGGTTGATTGCGCATATCGTGAGCAAAGAAGTCGGTTTCTTGCGGCAAAGTATCTATGGCGGCACCGGCGATCTTCTTTTGATCAAGAGCATCGATTAAAGCCTGGGTATCAACAACAGCTCCCCGAGAAGCATTGACCAAGTAGGCGGTTGGTTTCATCTGGCTAAGGGCCTGGGCGTCCAGTAAATTGATGGAAGTGGGGTTTAAGTCGACGTGCAGACTGATAACGTCACTTTCTTGGAGAACTTCTGACAGCGATTTAAAGGTTAAAATATCCTCTAGCTCAGGATTAGGCTTGGTATCATAGGCGATTACGGTTGCCCCCAAGGCGTGGAAGAGACTTGCGGCAAGGCCACCAATCCGTCCAGCGCCGATAATTCCAATGGTCAAGTTGTGAATCTCACGGGCTTGGAGACCAATGTAGCGGAAGTCATGAGCCGCCATCCGCTTGTCAACGAGTTCTAATTGACGAATCAAACGGAAAGTTTGAGTAACTGCCATTTCGGCAACAGAGTGGGGAGAGTAAGCTGGCACGTTGGTAATCACGACGCCGTTGTCTTTAGCGGCTTTTAAGGCGATATTGTCAACCCCAGCAGTTCGGCTGGACATGGTCATAATTCCAGCAGCTTTTAATTGAGGAAAGATTTCAGCGTCTACGGGTTCATTTTGTTGGATATTCAAGGCATCACAGTTCGCAGCGATTTGAGCGACATTTTGCGGATTGAGTTCCTCGGCAACTGTAGCGATTTGATATTCAGGATTTCTTTGGCCCCAAGCCTTAATAGCGGGCATTTCGTCGTCGCGAACTGAAGTTAAAATAATTTTTTTCATTGTTAGTTCCTCCTAATAATTATTGAGCGGCTCGTTGTTTTTGGACATACTCTTGTAAGAGTTTCATTCCGCGTTCAACATTGTCTTGGCTGGTAGCATAGCTGAAGCGCAAGCAGCCTTCTCCACCGGGGCCAAAGTAAGATCCCGGAACAGCTGCCACCTTACCTTCTTGCAAAAGGTCTTGGGCAAAAGCGACATCATCTTGATTTAGGTCTTGGGGAATTTGGGTGAAGATGTAGAAGGCTCCACGAGGTTGTGGTCCGGTGAAACCGAGGTTTGTTAAAACTTGCATAATGTAATCCCGCCGTTTTTGATATTCAGCTTTCATCGGCTGGCAATCATCAGGACCATTTTCCAAGGCTTCACGCGCGGCATCTTGGGTGACCGTTGCGGCAGTTGTGATCGTGAATTGGTGAATCTTACCTAATTCTTGGGTAATGGCTTTCGGGGCACATAACAAACCGATTCTCCAGCCGGTCATCGCGTGAGACTTGGAGACCCCGGTGACTAGAATTGTCTGTTCTGGGAGAGTTTTAGCCAGTGAAGCGTGTTTTTGATCATAGTTTAATTCGCTGTAAATTTCGTCACACATCAAGAAGATATCCCGCCCGCGGACGACATCAGCCAAGGCATTCAATTCTTCTTGGCTGTAGGTGACGCCAGTTGGGTTAACTGGGTAATTCAAAACTAATAAGCGCACACTGTCACTTTCGCGGTCCAAAGTTTCTTGGAGTAAGTCAGGAGTCAATTTGAAGTCGGTAGCTGAAGTGTCAATTAAGACTGGTTGACCACCGGCAATCATCGTATCAGCAATGTATAAGGGGAAGCAAGGAGTGGGAATCAAGACCTTTTCGCCCGCATTCAGGACCGACAAGATAATTGTATAGATGGCTTCGCTCGCACCACAGGTGACGATAATTTCTTCAGGACTGTAATCTTGGTCATACTTTTGTTTCAAGAAGTTACTAGCAGCTTCTTTTAATTCGGAAATTCCATTGGAAGGAGCATAGTGGGAACGATTGGCTTGGATACTAGTAATTGCCGCCTCTTTGACATGTTCCGGAGTTGCAAAATCAGGTTCACCGACGGTGAAATTAACGGCACCGGGAGTTTGGTCTGCCAAAACGGAGAAGCTGAGAATGGGGGAAGGTTTAACTAGTTTAAGCTTTTGATTCATGTGGTCGACAAGGTTCATCTAAAAAACTCCTTTCAAAAATAAAAATCTCCAGATAAGAGAACTCATCTGGAGGTAAACATTGCTAGATTGGGAGCCTCACAGATTAAGTTTTAACCTGCGAGGCGTTAGTTGCAACACGAAACAAACTTTCGTCGTCTCTGGCAGGTGCAAATTAGATTCGTGTTTGCACCTATTAAGAATTAATAGCCACAAACACTAGCTAAAGAAACGAAAGTAATAATGCCAAGTATTCAACTGTCGATTATGTCTGGCTTGCATCATAATTCTCCTTGTGGTTGAATAGCTTTAATGTAATATAACTTAGGGAAACTGTCAACTTTTTTTAATCTTAGTCTCATAGAATTTTTGCTTTTTTTCAAAATTGCCCAATTAAGAAAGAAATTCAGAGACTGTGGCTGAAAAAAACAACTGTTGACAGGCTATAAATTATCATCTATTCTAAAAATTAATTTTTGATTAAAGTAAAAGGAATTGATAATATGTCAGTCTGGAAAAAGATGACGCAAAAGGCGAGTGCGCAACAGTACTTGCAAGAAGACGTCAAGTTCAATAAAACTTTGCGGGCCAAAGATTTAATGGCCTTGGGAATTGGGGCGGTAATCGGCGCCGGAATCTTTATTTTACCCGGAACAGTTGCCGCGACTAAGAGTGGTCCCAGTGTGATCATTAGTTTCTTATTGGCTGCCTTAGTCTGTGCAACGGCCGCGATGTGTTACGCAGAATTTGCTTCCACTCTTCCGGTTGCCGGAAGTGCTTATTCTTATGGAAATATTGTTTTTGGTCAATTCATCGGTTGGGTGATTGGTTGGGCTTTAATCTTGGAGTATATGTTAGCAGTCGCCACGGTTTCGGTTGGTTTTTCAGCTTACTTTAGTTCCTTCTTACAAGGTTTTGGTCTCCATTTACCGCAAGCGATTTCGGGACCCTTTAATCCGGGACAACATACTTATATCAACTTAGTTGGAGTAATTGTCATTTGGTTAATCGCTTTTATGTTATCTAAAGGAATGAGTACTTCCGTTAAAGTCAACGATGCAATGGTGATCGTTAAGATTTTGATTATTATTGTCTTCATTGTTGTCGGCCTCTTCTACGTGAAGCCCAAAAACTGGACTCCTTTTGCGCCCTTCGGTGCTAGCGGGGTCTTCAATGGAGCGGCGACAGTCTTCTTTGCTTATTTAGGTTTTGACGCGGTCTCTTCTTCGGCACCTGAAGTTAAAAATCCGCAACGAAATTTACCCATCGGAATTATTGGAACTTTAGTTGTGGCGACAATTCTCTATATGATTGTTTCTATCGTCTTAACCGGAATGGTTCCTTACAAACAATTAAATGTGGCGGACCCGGTGGCCTTAGCTTTACAACTATCCCACTTAGACTTTGTTTCGGGAATTATTTCCATCGGGGCAATGGCGGGGATGTTAACGATGATGGTGACGATGATTTATAGTAGTTCGCGGCTCGTTTATGCAATTGGTCGGGATGGCTTGTTACCCAAGAGCTTAGGTTCTTTGAATGCCAAACATTTACCCAACCACAGTTTATTAGTCGTAACCATCATCATTTCTTTGATGGGTGGTTTAATTGACCTTGATAAGTTAGCCGAATTAGTAAATATTGGAACTTTAATTGCTTTCGCCTTTGTTTCCTTGGGGATTATTCCTTTACGGAAGCGGACCGATCTAGTTAATGATGGCTTCAAAGTTCCGGGTTATCCAGTTCTACCAATTATTTCCTTGTTACTCTGCTTAGCCTTAATGACGCGCCTTCAAGCAATTACTTGGATTGCTTCTGTCGTTTGGTTTGGTCTAGGAGTCATTATCTATCTGACCTACGGAATTCATCACAGTAACTTGAAAATGGAGGAGTAATTTTTAATTTGGGAAGGTGAGCGTCATGCAAAAGTTAGTGAAACCGAGAAAGTTAGTCGCTGGTGATCGAGTGGCGATTGTTAGTTTATCCAGCGGGATTTTGGGTGAAAAATCCAGTCAGCATCAACTTTGGCTCGGCCTGAATCGTTTACGCAATGAATGGCAACTAAATCCGGTTTTCATGCCGCATACTTTAAAGGGCGTCGCTTATCTGGCCGATCATCCCGAAAAAAGAGCCGCTGATCTTAAACAAGCCTTTTTGGACCCCCAGGTGAAGGCAATTGTCACGGCAATTGGGGGTGAAGATACTTTTCGTTTAGTTCCTTACTTGGCCGAAGATCCAGAATTTCAGCAGGCGGTTCGCACGCAACCGAAAATCTTTACTGGTTTTTCAGATACGACGGTTGATCACTTATTGTTATATCAGCTGGGGTTAGAAACTTTTTATGGACCTAATTTTTTGAATGATTTGGCGGAATTGGATACCCAGATGTTGCCCTATACGAAAGCTGCCTGGCAACATTTCTTTGAAAATCCGCCCCAGACGCAGATCGCGGCCAGTCAAACTTGGTACGAGGAGCGAACGGACTTTTCCCCGATTGCTCTAAATACTCCCAGACAAGCTTATCCAGATACGGGTTATCAGGTTTTGCGTGGTCAAGGAAAGAGTCAGGGACGGTTGTTGGGTGGCTGTCTAGAAAGCCTGTATTCACTTTTAGTTCCCGAGAATTTTACGCAAGAACCCGAGGTGAATTCCCGTTATCAATTATTACCGTTGGCGGCAACTTGGGATGATAAAATCTTATTCTTGGAAACTAGTGAAGAACAAATTCCACCACTGCAATATCAACGGATGATTCAAAAGTTGATTAGGGTGGGAATTATTCCCCGGGTGCGGGCTTTGGTGATTGGTAAACCCCAAAACAAAGTTTATTATGACGAATATCAGCAGATCTTGTTGACCGAAACGGCTCCCTATCAGACGCCAATTTTGTATAATTTCAATATTGGACATGCCTATCCGCGAACGGTTCTTCCTTATGGAGTTCAGGCGGAGATTGACTGGGACCAAGGAACTTTTATTATTTTAGAAAAATATTTTGCAGAATAAAATTAATTAGAAATGACGTCTTTTCCGAAAGGAGAAGGCGTCATTTTTTGATATCAGGCCAAAGGGGATTATGAGGGCTGAATTAGTTTAAGCGAAAAAATTAGTAGTGGAGTGTTTGTTGAAAGTTATTTTTGTTTTAGAAAGTTTTGGATTTAAGTTAAGAAAGTCAGAAAAAAATTAAAATAACCGTGATTTTTTAGGGATTTTTAGGAAGCAGAAGATGGTATAATGAAAATTAATTAATGCTTACAATTTGCTTGCTGGAGGAAGAAAGAATGTCAAGACAAGGATTAAGTTTCAAAAAAATTAAAATAATATTATCATTTTAGCTTATTTATCTGGGGGGTAGTATCCTTTGGAAATCCTAAAAAATTGGGAGCGAGATAATTATTTTGTAATTGGGCTTGACCCTTACCTTAGGTCAGGGCTTATCTTAAAGTTACACGAGGAGGAATGATGATGAAAACCGTAAAGGATGTCAGTGAATTAATGGGAATTAGTGTGCGCACACTTCGTTATTATGATCAAATTGGTTTACTGCTTCCCAGCAAGTATACGGCGGCGGGGTATCGCTTATATGATGCGGCGGCTTTGCGGCGTTTGCAGCAAATCTTATTGTGGCGCGAGTTAGACTTTTCTTTAACCGAAATTAAAGCAATTTTGGCTCAACCTGACAAGGTTCAAAATCAAGCCTTAACCCAGCAAATTGACCGTCTACGCTGCCGTCGCGATCGGTTGAATAATCTTCTAAACTTCGCTCGTGTGATGCAAACTTTAGGAGGCCAAGAAATGACTTTTGATCAAGAAAAAATTAAGACACAAGCTGCTCAAGCCCGGCAAGCCTGGGAGCAAACGAAGATCTATCAAGAATACGAACAGAAAGTTCAAGCTCAAGGTCCCCAGCAACAACAAGTTTGGGGACAGAAATTATTACAACTCTTAGGCCAATTTGGGAAGCTCCAAAAGCTGTCTCCCCAAGATGCGCAGGTTCAAAAGCAAGTAGCAACGGTCCAAACTTTTATTAATGACCAGTTTTTCACTTGTTCTCGGGAAATCTTGGGGCAATTAGGACAGATGTATCAAGTTAACCCTGACTTTCGAGCAAATTTGGAGGAAGCTGGAGGCCCAGGAACGGTGGACTTTATTGCCCAAACTTTTTAAGTTTATTGCCAGCCTAACTAAAAAGAGCTCCAATCCGTAGCTTCTAGTTGCCAGAGTGAAAAAAGTAAAAAGTAATCACGTAAAGCCTGCAGGAAAATTATGCAGGTTTTTGTGTCTCAGTATAGAAGAATTTACCTTTTGGCAGACCTTTTGCGGCCATCGAAGGGCAGCCTAAAATTAAAGCTAATTTGCTTGGGACTGCGTTTTACACAGCACTAGTTTTCTTTAAAAAGAGATTAAAAACCACCTTTTTTCTAATTTTAACTTGCATGTTATTGCATGTCAGTGTACTATATAGCTATTACATGAATACAAGGGAGGACGTACGATGAGTTTACTAACAGCAGAACAAGTTGTTCGAAGCTATGGTAAAGGTGCGACCGAGTTTCAAGCTTTACGAGGTGTCAGTCTGCAAATTGAAACTGGGGAATCTGTTGCCATTGTTGGAAAAAGCGGTTCTGGTAAATCAACGTTAATGCACATTTTAGCTTTACTAGATAAGCCGACTTCGGGCACGATTACTCTGAATGGTCAGCCAACCCATAGTATTAAAGCTAAGGCCTTAAATAAATTAAGAAATGAAACCTTTGGATTTGTCTTTCAGCAATTCTTTTTAAACGCCCAAGATACGGTTTTGGAAAATGTCATGCTACCGCTCAAAATTGCCGGTTTGAAAGGAAGTCAGCGTAAACAACGAGCTTTGGCGGCGATTAAGTCGGTGGGCTTGGAGAGTAAAGCCGATAACAAAGCCAATGACTTATCCGGAGGCCAAAAGCAGCGGGTTTGTATCGCGCGAGCTCTAGTCAATCACCCAAAAATTATTTTTGCAGATGAGCCCACCGGAAATTTGGATTCACGAACTGGAGAAATGATTGAAGATATGTTGTTTAAGTTACATAAAGAACAACAAATTACTTTGATCGTGGTGACGCATGATCCCGAATTAGCGCAAAAGTGTGAGCGGCAAATTGAGATCAAAGATGGGCAAGTAATAGCGGAGGTCAACGATGAAAATTAGTGATATTTTAAATTCAGCTGTCGGGAACCTTTGGCACAATAAGGGACGGACCATTTTGACTGTAATCGCTGTGGTCATCGGGGCTTTAACCTTGGGCTTTACCCTGGGGATCAGAAATGGGGTCAACGATTATGTTAATAAACAAGTCGGAAATATTGGTAATAAGGACCAACTGATGATTTATATGAAATATGATCAGGCGGCAGCTAGTGGTAGCAAACCCCAGAAGTATGATCCAGAAAAAAATACCGCCCAAGACAATACTTTGAAGGCCAAAGATGTGGCGGTAATTAAGAAACAAAAAGAATTAAAAAATATTCAGCCCTTAAAAGATGCTGGTGTTGATTATATTCAAGGGAAAAACCACAGCAAGTATGTTTTTAACGCCACGCCACCTTTAGGAATTGAATACGATCTTAAGGTTGGACGACAGGTAGCGACAAAAGGAACAGCTAAGGAAGTTTTAATTTCCGAAGGCTATGTTAAGGCTTTAGGTTACAAGAATAGTAAACAGGCTTTGGGCAAGACGGTGTCTCTAACGGCGACCGGAAAGGCGACCCAAAAGCATGTTACTTTTAAAGCCAAGATTGTCGGCGTGCGCAATCCTAGTTTGATTGGCGGCAGTCAGTCGGTCTTCAGTCAAGGCTTAACCGATGTGATCGTCAAGGTTAACCAAGAAGGTCTACCAGAAAAATTACAAGAATCTTATATGGATGTTACCGCGGAAGTTAAAAATCCGACCGATGCTCGAATTAATCGAGTAAAAGCCAACTTGGCGAAAAAAGGATACACTGCCGAAACTTTCCAAGATTCAGTCAATCAATTACGGCAAGTGGTTAATTCAGTAACTGGCGTGTTGATGGTCTTTGGGGCAATTGCCTTAATTGCGGCTAGTTTTGGAATTATCAATACCTTGTTCATGTCTGTGCGCGATCGGACCCGCGAAATCGGATTGATGAAAGCCTTAGGCTTGAGCAGGACGAAAGTCTTCCTAATTTTCAGTTTTGAATCGATTTTAATTGGCTTTATTGGTTCGGTTGTGGGCTTATTAGCCGCGATTGGTTTAGGAAAAATTGCCAATCCGATGGCTGCTAAGACTTTCTTAAAAGGCTTAGACGGCTTTACCCTCGTCCAATTTAACTGGAGTTCCCTAATTTTAATCACCGTCATTATCTGTTTGATCGCTTTCTTAGCCGGAACTTTGCCAGCGCGCAGAGCTGCTAAACTAGATCCAATCACTGCTTTACGTTACGAATAATTAAACTTTTCAAAGGTGACCTGCCAGCAAGAAACTCGAGCGGTCGCCTTTTTTGTTATTTTTAAAAATAATTTAGATTGTTTTCTGTTAAGAAGAGATATTATTTGATAAATATCAATAATATCTCTTTTTGTTTTCTGTTATTTATCTGTGATTAATTAAAAATTATTGAAAATAAGATTTGCAAATGATTACGTATAAAAAGATAATTTTAATAAATAATTGACAGTATGAACCTTTAGTTCTTATAATACTTTTAATAGTTGAAATTAACTGCTATTTAGATGATCAATGGCAAGTAATAATAATGCTTAATAATGATCTGAATTTACTTTAACTAATAATTATATATATTTTTTGTTGTATTAATAGCTTTACAGCTACAAAGTGTATTTAATTCCTTAGAGATAAGGAAAATTTTGCAGTGGATATGATTTATTAAGCTGTTAATATAAAAATATAAAGAGGTGATAATTAATGCGGACTATGTTAGAAGTAATCAATAGCATTCCTAAGTTATTAAAAGCCCAAGTTGCCCAGGCGCCGGCCTTAAAAGCAGAATTTTCTGATCTAAAAATGACCCATGTAGTCATGATTGCTTCAGGATCTTCCTATAATGCGGCATTGGGAGCTAAACTCTTTGCTGAAGAAAAGCTTAATTTAAATATTGAATTGTTCTATCCTAATTATTTCTTGCATCATGTTTTCCCACATCGAATTCAAAAAGATGCCTTGTATCTTTTTATTTCCCAAACCGGAAGAACTAAGACGGTTTTGCATATCATTGAACAATTGAATCAAAAGGCGGTGCCCACCGCGGCGCTGACTGAATCCTTGGCTAGTCCGATTGCCCAAGCTGCTCGTTATAGTTTCCCCATTGGATCGCAAAATGAACCTTATTTGTTTCGGACTTCAGGGTATACCCTTTCTTTAGTGACTTTATACATGCTTTTATTGCAATTGTCTGTAAATAACCAACAGTTGACTCAGCCCTATCAAGATTATTATTTAGAGGAATTGAGGATTGTGGGGCGCCGTCTCCCCAAAGTCATTCGGAAGTCGCAAAGATGGTACCACCAACATCGGCAAACCATGCAAAATAGCCAGGCCTTTATTTTCGCGGGCGGCGGAGAACTTTGGGCCACGGCGCAAGAAGCAGAAATCAAATTTATGGAAATGGTCCCGATTATTACGAATAGCTATGAAATTGAAGAACTGATTCATGGTCCGCAGAATTGTTTTCATGCGGGAATGACCTTCTTCTTATTGTCGGAATCTTGGGCTGATGTCAATAAAGCTAATAAAATCCAGGCCTTTATTGAATCCGAAATAACCCCCAATGTGTTCTTGCTTTCAAGACCGATCAAGACTAATTGTTTGGAACCTCATTTTCTGGGGCAAAATTTTACAAACTTAGAATATATTACTTTTTTACAAGTTTTGAGTTATTTAACGGCGCAAGATCACAAACGGGATTTAACGAAGACCATGTTTCCGCGGTTAACTAAGTATTTGAATAAAACAGTTTAAGAAAGGAATCAGATGAATTTTTTAATTGTGACGCACGGCCATTTGGCCAGTGGCTTGCTTTCGGCTGTAGAAGTAATTTTGGGCCCACAAAAACAGGCTCAAGCCCTTGACTTGTATTTAGATCAAGAATCGCTGACCCAAAAATTTGCGCAAGCTCAAAAACAGTGGCTTTATCCAGATCAACCACTCTTAGTATTAACCGATTTATTTGGAGGTAGCGTTAATCAGGCCTTACTTAAATTAGTCGATCTCAAGCAAACTTTGATTTTGACCGGGGTTAATCTACCTTTGGTCTTGGAATTATTAACAACGCCCGCAGAGCAATTAACTTCCGATCAGATTCGGACCATTGTGGCGACCAATCACCAACAAATTATGGTAGTTAATGATCTTTTACAAGTAGCTTCAGCGGGAGATGATTTTGGGGAGGACGAAGATGATTCAATTAGTACGAATTGACGATCGTTTGTTACATGGTCAAGTTGCCTATAGTTGGAAAGGCTACTTGGACTACGAAGCGATTGTGATCGCCAGTGAAGTGGCAGTCAAAGATTCACTGCGGCAGGCGGCCATGAAAATGGCTAAGCCCGATGGAGTTCGCCTAGCGATCCGTGATATACCCGAGGCGATAAAGTTACTGCAAAATCCGCGGATTGCTCACCTAAAGACTTTTGTAGTCACTGACACGGTGGCGGGAGCGGTGGAACTACTAAGGCAATTACCGGCGGGAATTGCCCTAAATATTGGGGGGGTTCAAAAGCAGGAATTTAAGGAAAAGGTAACACCATTTACTTATTTAACTACTGCTGAAAAAATTCAATTGCAGCAGTTAGAAGCGGCAGGGACCGCAATTGATTTTCGCTTAGTCCCTACGGATACACCGCAAAAATTGGGGAATTTAATTAACTAGGGGAGATGAAAGAAGATGACCAACGCCTTCTTGGTAGGTTTAGTAGCAGCATTAATTTGGTTTGTGGAAAAAATGGGCGGCACACCCATGGTCAATCGTCCATTGGTGATTTCAACGGTTGTAGGTTTAGTTTTAGGTGATGTCCGCTCCGGAATTATGATTGGGGCTAGTTTGGAATTAGTCTTTATGGGCGCCATTCAAGTGGGGGCAGCTGTCCCACCAGACGTTTTAGTCGGTGCTAGTTTAGGAACGGCCTTTGCGATTTTATCAGGAAAAGGTTCGGCCGTGGCTTTGACCTTGGCTTTACCAATTGCCTTGCTTGCTCAATCGCTCAAAGTTATTATCTTTATCGTGCGGAGCTGGTTTATGAATTATGCCGTGACTTTGGCTAAACGGACCAATGTCAAAGGTCTTTGGTGGTTGAATATGGGAGGACTGTTATTACAATCTTTGATGTATTTTGTGGTCGTCTTTGTCGCGCTCTTATTTGGATCGCACGCAGTTGATAGTTTTGTTCAAGCAGTACCGAAAGTTATTATGAATGGACTGACAGTGGCCGGAAACTTATTGCCAGCAGTTGGTTTTGGTTTACTATTACTGCCGATGATGAATCGGAAAAATTTCCTCTATTTCTTGCTAGGTTTCTTAATGATTGCTTATGGCAAATTACCAATCGTGGCCGTAACTTTACTCGGGGTCATTTTAGCCTTTGTGATTGTCTTCGAAAAAAAGCCTCGGGAAACTAACAATACCCCGGCTAAAACAGCTGCAAATACCAATCAAGATGATAATATGGAGGATTTATTTGATGCCTAAGTCTAAGTATAGTAAAGAAGAAAAGAAATTTTTTCATGAAATCTTTTGGAATTCCTTTATTTTAGAAAACTCTTATAATTACGAAAGTCAACAATCCTTGGGTTTTGCCTTGGGGATGTGGCCGGCGATTAAACGCTTTTATCAGACAAAAGAAGAACAGGCCCAGGCCTTAGTCCGACATCTAGAAATTTTTAATACGACGCCCCATTTAGTACCGGCAATTACTGGGGTTACGGCAGCTTTGGAGAAAAAAGCCAGTACAGATCCTGATTTTCAAGTCGAGACTATCAACAATATTAAAGTTAGTTTGATGGGGCCTTTCGCGGGGATTGGAGATTCCTTCTTCTGGGGAACTTTACGGATTATCGCGACCGCTTTAGCTCTCCCACTAGCTAAACAAGGTAATATTTTGGGTCCCATCCTCTTCCTCTTGGCCTTTAATATTCCCCATCTGATTATCCGTTACTACGCGGGAGTTTGGGGCTATAGCTTAGGGACTAATTTACTGACCAGCATTTCTTCTTCAGGCTTGTTTGCTAAAATTTCGAAAGCTGCGACGATTGTCGGCTTGATGGTGATTGGAGCAATGAGTGCCCAGATGGTGCTGTTGAAAACCCCGTTAGCTTTCCATTTTGGAAAAACGAGTTTTAAATTACAGACTTATTTGGATCAAATCTTTCCCTTATTACTACCTTTGGGTTACACTTTATTGATGTTTTGGTTATTGAAGAGCAAAAAGAAGAGTCCACTCTTTGTCTTATTGTTAACAGTGGCCATTGGCTTGATGGGTTCCTTCATTGGGATTTTTTAAATAAGTGGATCATAAATTAGGGAGACCACGGATTTTTCCGAGGTCTTTTTTGGCGTAATCTTAACTTAAAAAAGGGGAAGCACGTGATACAAAAAAGATTTTCCAACCGGGAATTATTAACTTTGGAATATTTAAAAAAGAATCCTGGATATGTGACGACAGCCAAATTGGCGGCCTATTTGGGGGGTGACCTCAAAAACAGTTCAAAAAGATTTAAGTCACTTGCGGAGTCAATTAAATCAGAAACATAATTACTTGCAAGCTAAACGCGGACAGGGGTTTCATTTAGCTGATGAATATCAGTTGGCGGCCAGTTCTTTAGAATTGAGTCGGAATAAAGATGTGATTTTAAATAATTATGATCGCCTAGCCTATCTAATCCAGCGTTTGTTACTCCAGCCGCATTATTTGCGGTATGAGGATCTCGCTCAGGAAATTTTTGTGAGCTATTCGACTCTGTCACGCTGTATGAAAAAGGTGCAAGTTCTTTTGCAACAGTATCAATTACAGTTGGTCCAAAAACCTAATCGAGGAACTTGTGTTGTGGGTTCAGAAATTCAGTTTCGCTGTGCAATTGCTGCTTATTTTTACCAAAATTTCTTGAGCTCATTGTCAAATTATCAGCAAGACATCTATGATGCCCATTCCGCCTTATTGGAGCCTATTCGACAAATAATTACGACGCAATCCTTGAAAAGTAAAGTTCATTTTAGTGATCCAATGGTTGCTGATTTGGCAATCCATGTTTTAATTGCGGCCCAAAGATTAGACTTGGAAGAAGATTTGGAATATCCAACTAATTGGATCAGTGATCCTCAGCTTGAAGCGCTCGCGTTGAATATTTTGAGCGCTAGCCAGGCTCTTTTTCCTGGGAAATTGTTTACTCCCCAGACGGTTAATTACTTAGCTTACCATCTAGACTTAAAACAGATCCTCGATACTAAAGTAACCGATTTAACCGGAAAAGTAGACGCAACTTTAGATCATATTTTGGCGGAAATTGCCGATAACTTTGGGATCGATTTTACGGCTCAAAGACGTTTGTTGTCTTTTTTACAACGCCATCTTTACCAATTGCAAAGGCGGGTACAACGGCAGTTATCGGTCCAAAATCTCCGGACGCTAGTCTACTTTCGCAAGTATTTATTTGCCGCGAAGATGGTTATTTCGGTTGCACCTATTATTTCGCGAGAATTATTGGATTATCCTTTGCCTGCCAGTGAATACGGCGCCCTAATTCTTTATTTCCAAAGTGGTCTGGAGGAATTGCGGTTACAACATAAGCAGATAATTGGTCTCTACGCCGAAAACGATTGTGCCAAGGAGTTACTTTTTCAAGCCAAAATCGCTCGGATTACGCCGCCAGCACTGGATTTTCAAATTCTCCATTCGTTGACGACCGAGATTCCACCGGAGATCACCACGATAATTTCTACGCGCGCTTTAAAGCGACCGGTTGCTTTAAAGCGCTTAATTGTTTTGGATGATCTAGAAGAATTAAATTCACAAAAATTATTGCACCAAATTCAAACGATTGCTGACCCCCAGCAAGTCTTGAAGAAGTATTTACGTCCAGAAAGTTTTCTCCAGCTGACGGCACAAACGAAGGATGAAGTCCAATTAGAAATTGGTCGTTACCTTTGTCAGCAAGGTTTTTTCAAAGAAAATCTTGCCGCGCCTTTAGAATATGAGGAAATTGGTAATGGTCTCGTGCATATTCAAGACCTCAATCGAATTATCAAAGTGAATCTGTGCTTGATTGTTTCCCTAACTAAGCCAATTTTATGGGATGATACGGTTATCAAGTTGTTGTTTTTGATTAAAACTAAACGTGATGGCGATCAAGATTTGGAATTCTTGTGCCAAACTTTTTCTCAATTTGCCAATAGCATTCCTAGAATTGAACAAGCTTATCATGCCAAAAATAGTGACGAGCTCCTCCAAGCACTTAATTAAGTGTCTAAAAAGCAGCTTGAAGGAAATCTTATTTAGCTTTCAGGGCTGTTTTTTTGAACTTCGGAGAATGAGACGCTACAATAATGTTCATAAAAGATTGAGTTATGAGGAGGTACCTCGATAACTTTCAATGCCTGCAAATCTTTTAGTTAAGCTAGCTTAGAAGCTAGTTTTTTTATTTGGCTCCTGCTGATCGTTGTTCTAATAAGTACTGTAACTTATTTAAAATCGAATTTTGCCGGAATTAAAAAACAGATCTAGGAAAAAAACTATAGAAATTAAAAAAAGCTTGCCTTGGAGTGCGGACCAGGGTTTAAACTCCAAATTGTTTTCTAATTAGATCTAAAGGTGGGAGTTAAAATGTTACAGGTTCGGTTAAATGATGGTGTAAAAATGCCCCAGTTGGGTTTTGGAGTTTTCCAAATGGACGACCCCAAGGTGGCTGAGCAAGCGGTGGTGGATGCTTTACAAGCCGGCTATCGCTTATTAGATATTGCCAGTTTTTATGGCAATGAAGCCGCTGTCGGTCGAGGAATTGCCCGTAGCAGTCTTGCTCGAGAAAACTTATTTGTGACCAGTAAACTTTGGGTAACTGATACGGGTTATGAGGCTACTAAAAGGGCAATTGATAAGTCTTTGCAATTGTTAGCTTTAGATTATTTAGATTTATATTTAATTCATCAACCTTATGGGGATATTTTTGGTTCTTGGCGGGCAATGGCTGAAGCTCAAGCAGCCGGCAAGATTCGCTCTCTAGGAGTTTCTAATTTTTCACCGGATCGAGTCTTAGATTTGACCTTGTATAGTCAGATAAAACCAGCAATTAATCAAATCGAAATCAATCCCTGGCAGCAACAAGTAACAGCTGTTAATTGGCTCCAAAAATGGCAAATTCAGGCTGAAGCTTGGGCGCCGTTTGCGGAAGGTAAACAGGGAATCTTTCGAGATTCACAATTAGCCCAAATTGGGGACCAGTATGGCAAATCAAATGGACAAGTAATTTTACGATGGTTAATTCAACGGGGAATCGTGGTTTTGGCGAAGTCTGTTCATCCCCAAAGGATGGCGGAAAATTTAGCAGTCACAGATTTTCAATTGACCGCCAAACAAATGCAGGCAATCAGTCAACTAGACCAAAATAAAAGTCAATTCTTCGATCATCGAGATCCTGAATCTGTAGCTAGGATTTTTAAATTACATTAATTAGAGTTGGGAAAGGAAAATTATGAGAATTGAGGCTGTTGCCCAGCAATTTACTTTGACCAAGGATACTTTGCGTTATTGGGAACGAATTGGTCTTTTGCCGGCGATTCAACGCGATGAGCATGGTTATCGAAACTATACCCCGCACGATCTTAACTGGGTTTTTTATATTCAATCCTTACGTAAAGCCGGAATGACGATTGAAAAGTTAATTGAGTTTGTCCAGTTGTACCGGCAAGGATCGACTACCGTGCAGGTTAGAAAGCAACTTTTAGAGGATCAACGCACAGAATTAATCCAGCAAGTAGCAACTCTACAAAAAACAATTAACTATTTAACTTATAAAGTCGATCACTTTGCAGATCATACTCTAACTTATGAACAAGAAAAATTAGCCTATGATCATTTTGATTCTCGAGGAGATTCTTAGAAATGAAGTTCTTAATTTTAGACGCTTGCGGGCGGATCTCCTAAATTGTTGAACAAAACATTTTAAAAGAAGCATCTTTTGCAGACGTTCGCTTAACTTTGAGTTTATATCAGTCGGAACGCTTAGCCACGTTGGACGTTAAATTGTTCGAGAAGTTGCTGCAACTGCTCCTGCAGCTGTGAAAATAGCTTTATTAGGCCAAGATTTGGCCTGGCTGCGTTCGTAGATCCTAGTAAGGCCGGAAGTGAGAGTCTAGAAATTGCTGACCTCAAGACACAAGGATTAACTCGGCTGGTCTTTTGAAAATAGTTTTCTTTAAAAATGACCGTCAGTCATTGTTTTTGAAAGTGTAAACCATTATTATGGAATTGAGGTGATTGGTTGATGGGGAGACGTGAAGATAAAGCTCGGCTTACGCGAGCTAAGTTATTGCAGGCGGCGGAACGTTTAATTGTAGAACATGGTTACGAAAAAGTTACGGTGACTGATTTAGTGGAAGCTAGTGGAATTGCAAAAGGGACTTTTTATAATTATTTTTCTCGTAAGGAAGACTTAATTTTGGAACTCAGTAAACAACATTTTGCTTCAATAGCTCACCAAGAGATTGATTTGGGGCAGACAGCAACCGAAAATATTCAACAATATTTGGTGAATTTTATGACGGTGATTGCTCAAGCTCAAGTGGAATTAGCTCGGCAGTGGCTGCGCTATGTCGCAGTAGCTGAACAACAAGCTAAATGGCAATTTGATACCCGATCTTTAAAGCGACTGTTTCAGCAATTAGAACAAGCGGGAAAATTAACGGCAACCAGTGTGAATTCTGACTTGGCAGATGCTTTATTAACCCAGATGTACGGGCTAATTTTACTGTGGTGTATGTCACCGACAGAACATGATTTGGTAACGGCAACTCAACAATTTTGTATGCAACACTTAGAAGATTTAATAGCCCCTTATCAATTAGCAGCAGGATCAACAAAATGATCCTTTATTTATAAAAAATATGACCGATAGTCATATTTTTAGAAAGAGACTTAGAGATGCGACTCTCCAAAGGACGTGGAGCTCAATCTGATGGCTCTGATACCAACGCACAACAGCCAGCAACTCGGCGGTTAACTTCGACAGCACAAATTTTAATTATTTATTTTTCGCGAACGGGTAATACAGAGTGGCAGGCTCAAAAAGCCCAAAAAAGATTAATGGCCGACAGTTATTACCAGCGACGATTCGGCTTGCTCCCAATTATCCGGTCAATGATCGAGAGTTAGAGAATCACCAGGGCCAATTTCATCAGTGGTTGCAACAATTTAAGTTGAACTAGAAGGAGTTAAAAATGAAATTTTCGATTTTATCAGCGTAAGTAATTACCGCTTCAGCACCAGCTATTAATGCTAATATTCCTATATTCGCCAAGTTTTTTCCCCAAGTACCTTTAGCTCAAGTCTAGTTATTGACGACTATTCCCTCACTCTTCTTGATTGTGGGGTTAATTGGAAGTAATTGGTTAGCTGATAAGTGGGGCTTAAAGCCAATAATTTTGGCAGGAGTAAGTTTAACTGCTCTAGCGGAATTATTACCGCTAGTAGTTAATAATTTTGTAGTTTTAATGATCACGCGAGCTTTATTTGGCTTAGGGGTTGGCTTTTTCAATTCTTTGTTAGTTGTTTTGATTAGTTATTTTTTCACTGGTCAGGAACGGTTGCAAATGCTGGGTTTGCAAAGTAGTTTTGAAGTTTTGGGTGGTGTGTTGAGTACTTTTATTGCTGGGCAATTAGTCCAGTTTAATTGGCACTTGTCTTTTCTAGCCTATGCGATTACTTTGCCAACTTTAATCTTATTTGCTTGCTTCGTACCTGCAGTTCCTTTAACCATCTCCCAAAGAAGACTTAAAGCCAATAGGATAAACCCGCTGGTACTAGTCGTTGTTGGCGTATTTGTTGTTAACCTTTGTCGTGATTAGTTTGTATATGATTATGGGAATTAAATCCCAACTTTGATGGTGCAAGCTGGTTATGGAACGGCAACTAGTGCTAGTTATGTAATCTTGGCGTTAAGTTTGGGGGCAATGCTTGGCAGGGTTCTTTTCGGACCTTTATTCCAAAAATTACAAAATTGGCTCTTACCGTTAGCCTTATTTTTGCTGGCGCTAGCGATGGGGATTATTGTTGGATCACAAAGAATCCTAATCACCGTATTCGCTGGCTTTCTTACCGGTTTAGCGGTCCGACAATTTTTCCTTTGGATTTTAAATGCGATTAATCGTCAGGGAGCTGGAAACACTATTCAAAATTCACTCATTTTGATCGCTTATAACTTGGCCGGAGTCCTATCACCATATACCAGTTTAATCCTACAAAAATATTTTCAGATTCAAGATTTACATTTTTTATTTGTAGTCAATATGCTGGGTTTTCTTATTCTGGTTATCTTAGTAGGGGGAATCTTATGGGGAACAAGGAAAATTATGAAGGGTATTTAAAGAAGGGTGTCATCTATTAAGTTTTTGATTACTTTAGACTTTTATTTTGGAGTTTAGTGGCTGGATTACTGCCACTTAATCTCCGTTTAAATTTTTAATTTAAAGTTAATTTTGCAACTAACCTTTTATTTTACACAAAAAAGTGTATAATCACTGATTTAAAAGTGCTTTTAAAGAAGGTTGTAGTTTGAATTATCATTTATCTTTGTGGGAAATTGTTTTGCGCTTACTCTTGGCTGTTGTTTGTGCAGGTTTAATTGGTTATAACCGCCAGCAGCGTAATCATTCCGCCGGAGTCAGAACGCACGTTTTAGTTTGTGTGGGCGCTTGTATTATCGCTTTGATTCAAAAAGAAATTGGTTTTAATGCTTTGGATGTTGCCACTAAGTATCCTCATTATGCTGGAGTTTTACGGGCCGATGATGCGCGTTTGATTGCTCAAGTTGTTAGCGGAGTTGGTTTTTTAGGTGCCGGGACGATTTTAGTTCATCATCACGAAGTACGAGGCTTAACGACCGCTGCTAGTTTGTGGACGGTGGCTGGACTTGGTTTGGCAGTGGGAATGGGAAACTATGATGTCGCCATTGCCGGAACAATCGTCGTCTTCCTAGTCTTGGGAGCTTTGAAGAGAGTTTTCCATACGTCGCCGGTGAAAAAAATTATGATTCAGTACCAACATAAGAAAGAGACCAAGGGTTTTATTCAAGAATATTTTGATCAAAAAAAAATTACGGTGCGGGATGTTAACTTTAATGTAACCCAAGAGCCGGATAACTTACGTTTATATACCAATGTCTACGAGATTGAAATTCCGACTCAACTTAATACCTCTGATATTATTGAAGATTTATCAATGAATGAAAATGTTGTGGCCATTAAAATGATTACTGTTTAATTAGCAATAGACAAACTAAAAACAAAGGAAAAGCCAGTGCCTTTCATTTGTCTTTTTTTAAAGATTATCAACTGTCTAAAAATTGCTGGATATTTGGTCTGGTCATTTTGCTGCAAAAGAGGTAATTTGAAAATAGAAACTCCAGTTAGTAGATGGTACTGGTTTATTCAGCGGACGGGAGAAGTTTTTTCTGGTAAGATAGCTGTAAAACTGAAAATAGATGGGGGCTCCAATGAATATCTATCGAAATTTTGTGAAGAATGTTTCTTTACGCCGTGTAGTAGTCTTAGCCTTTTGTATTTTTGTCATTTGGTTATTACGAAGTATAATGAGTACAGTTTTATTGACCTTCGTGTTTACCTTTTTATCAATTAGTTTTATTCGTTGGGTTCAAAGACGGATCAAGATCAATCCAATTTGGATTATTACCCCATTGTATATTGTAATTATTGCTTTACTGTATTTGTTCGCGACCCACTACATTCCAGGAATTATCGGTTCTTCGATGCAATTATTTAAGAAGGTTGTTCATTTTTATAATAGTAATCAAGGAAGCCGAAACCCCTTTATCTCTTTCGTGGTGGAAATTTCTCAAAGTATGCAACTTACCTCGCAGTTAAAGACTGGGATTGGAGAAGTCTTCAAGTATATCACGAGTGTTGGGGCGATGGGAGTCACAATTTTTGTTTCTTTTCTGCTGAGTTATTTTTATAGTTTTGAAGTTGATCGTTTGAATGAATTCGGTCGCCTTTTTATGCAGGGGCGGGTTAGTTGGTTCTTCCAAGATATTCGTTATTTTGCCAAAAAATTTGTTAATACCTTTGGGGTAGTCTTAGAAGCTCAAGTTATTATTGCGATTATTAATACGATTTTGACTTCGATAGTCTTAATGCTCTTAAAAATGCCCAGCGTTCCTAGTTTAGCAATTATGATTTTTATCTTGTCGATGATTCCGGTTGCGGGCGTGATTATTTCCCTAGTTCCTTTATCAATTATTGCTTACACAGTTAGTGGATTACAGACCATGTTGTATATTTGGCTAGCAATTGCTTTAATTCATGCTCTAGAAACCTATGTTTTGAATCCTAAATTAATGTCTAGTCGAACCCACTTGCCAATTTTTGTTACTTTTGTAGTGTTATTGGTATCGGAACGTCTCTTTGGGAGCTGGGGACTAATCGTGGGAATTCCGATTTTTACTTTTTTCTTAGATGTTTTGGAAATTCGAGCAATTAAATCCTAAAAAATAAGCTTTTTGTGATTTTGAATTTGCTTGAAAGTGTTATGATACTATTATTAGATTAAACGCAGAGATAGTGAGGATTGGATATGCCGTCATTTAAACGTAAGAAGACCAAATCAGCTCCCACATCGGAAGCTACTCAATCGACCTTTTTTCAAGATATTCCCGATTATAATGCGCCTCAAAAAGCGGCGCCATCTCCAAGCAATTCGGATGAATTTTCTCATTCAAGCTCGGTTGCGCCAGCTCCCTCGACTGATAATTCGGCCGCTGAAAAGGCTCCTTTACCGGCAGAATTAGATGAATGGAAAGTTACGGAACGTAAATTAGAAACTTTGAATTTGCAACAGACCGAATTGAAACAACAATTGCGGAGTCAATTGTTAAGTAGCCGGACTTTTTATAACCATATCTTGAAGATGAAACAACCGGTTGGCGACACTAACGATCTAGCTAGTGAAACTGAGAACATCGAACAGATCAATGAGACCTTACGAAAGTGGTTTGGCACCGACCAAATGTCTAACGAGGTTCTCTTTGATTCACAAAGAAAGTATTTTATTTTACAAAGCAATTTAGACCATGTGGCTGATGCCAAACGACAAGCTTTGGCTAATTTGAATTACTACTTAGATGACTATCAAATTATTCCAGCCGTTGTGAGCTTAAATTATGACTTACATTTATTTGATCGCTGGCAAGAATATCTGGATGATAGTATTGTCAATCCAGAAGCCATGTTATATAACCTTTATCAAAGTTTTCAAATTGACCTGAATAACAATGGTCCGGAAGAAAAAATAGCGATAGATGGCTTAATTGAAATTAGTGCCCAGGCTCATGTTGAAACTGATGAAGAGCACCATGTTGACCAGATTTTTGAACAGGGTCAATTAATTATGCGGGTTGTTAAAGATGAAAATGAGCAACCAATTAATATTTACCATTATCATAATCAAGTCTTATTGCGAGTTGATTTCTTAGATAAGATGGGCTTCAATATGATGACGCAAGTTATGAATCCGAAGAATCCTCAAGCAGTCCAACGAGCTATTTTCTACCGGCGGGATCATTCTTTAGCTCTTTTACAAAGTAATGTTCCGGGTGAACCTTATATCCAAGTCTTCAGCCGAACCAATATTTTGACGCGGATTTTTGACAATCGTTCGGAATTCGTTTCTTGGTGGTTAGATAATAAACTCTTAGATGATTTTTCAACACTAATTATTCCTGCTAGTTCTGACTTAGCAATTCAGTTATTAGAGCAGACTGATTTTGAGCATGATATTTTGGTCGCTGTTGATAATTGGGAACAAGAATCTAATCAGGTTGCTAGTCTATTACAAAAAGAACATAAACATCTAGTAGGTATTTTGGTTCCTGATGAAGAAATCCAACAAAAAGTCGATCAGTTAAGTAATTGTGAAGTTAATGTTTCGGTAGTTTCAGCGGAAGATGATGATGAGGAAGAAGCTTAAACCCGAAATATTAAAGCGCGTTGACACTGTTTTAGGGAACCCATATAATTGGATTGTTGAAAAATAATGAAAAAGAGGTAATTATTGTTATGGCAAAACTGGTTTTCATTCGCCATGGTCAAAGTCAATGGAACTTATCCAATCAATTCACAGGCTGGGTTGACGTCGATTTAAGTGAAGAAGGCGTCAAGCAAGCTCAAAATGCAGGTCATTTGTTGCAAGAAGAAGGAATTGATTTTGATCAAGCCTATACTTCTGTCTTAACCCGGGCAATCAAGACTCTCCACTATGCTCTAGAGGGCTGTGGGCAACTTTGGGTTCCAGAAGAAAAGACTTGGCGTTTGAATGAACGTCACTATGGCGCTCTTCAAGGCTTGAATAAGGAAGAAACTGCTGATAAGTATGGCGAAGAACAAGTCCATATTTGGCGTCGTTCTTACGATACTTTACCACCATTATTGAGTGCTGATGATGAAGGTTCAGCAGCCCAAGATCGGCGTTATGCTGACTTAGACCCGCGGGCTATTCCAGGCGGCGAAAACTTGAAGGTCACCTTAGAAAGAGTTATTCCTTTCTGGGAAGACAAGATTGCTCCTGATTTAATTGCCGGCAAGAATGTAATTATTGCAGCACATGGGAACTCCTTGCGGGCTTTGACTAAGTACATTGAAGACATTTCTGATGCTGATATTATGGATGTTGAAATGGCAACCGGTCAACCAGTGGTCTATGATCTAGATAGTCAATTAAAGATTGTTAACAAGAAAAAATTAGGCTAATAATTATTAGCTAGATTAGGAAAAAAGTATCTCCTTGGGGAGATACTTTTTTTGTGTGGTCAGATCCAAATTAATACTAAAGATTAAATTTGTTAGAAGGCTAAGGGTTAATAAAACTTTAAACTAACTTTTTATGCATAACTAACAGCTATACTATAAAAAGATTAATTTTTTTTTAATTGTAAAAGCGTATTACTGAACTTTTAGATTGAGATGATATATTATTTATATTAGTGAGAGAATGCATTAAAGGAGGGTGTCGCTGAAGAAGGGTAACAAGTACTTATTGGAACTAAATTATCAGATAACACTAGAATTAAATTTAGAAAAGGAGTGGAAACAAAGCTAATGTTGAAATCAAAGAGTAAAGCCTTGTGGACCGGATTACTAATTATTTCGAGCTTAATTGTCGCTTGGATGTGTTCGCAAAACGTGCAAACAGTCCAAGCCACTAGTTCCCCTTATCGAAATGTGATGTACTATGGTGACTGGTCAATTTGGGGCGGACAAGGTAATTTTTATCCCAAGGATATTCCTGCGGATCAATTGACCCATTTAAATTATGCCTTTTTAGACTTTGATAGTCAGGGCAATTTGAAGTTTACCGATAAAGATGCTGCTACCGGTGCTCCGGTTGGACAAGAGGGAGTCCAATGGAATAGCGCCAGTGCTGGCTTATTTAATGCTTTCCAGGATTTGCGAGCTAAGAATCCTAATTTAAAAATTGGGGTTTCCATTGGTGGTTGGTCTAAATCAGGTGATTTTTCAACCGTTGCCGCTGATCCAGCAATTCGCGCCAAATTTGTTAAAAATATTGCCAGTTTTATTAAATATACCGATTTAGATTTTGTGGATATTGACTGGGAATATCCGGCTGCAGTTCGCCAACCTGATAAGGTTGATAATACCAATGATGAAGGAACTCCCAACGCTAAAGCAGCGGATAAACAAAATTATATTAAACTATTGCAAGAAATCCGAAAAGAAATCGATAGCCAAGGTCAAAAATTAGGTAAAACTTACGAATTATCAGTAGCTTTACCAGCAGCGCAATCGAAATTAAAGAACGGAATTGATGTTCCCCAATTGTTTAAGGTAATCGATTTTGCCAATGTTATGACCTATGATTTGAATGGTGCTTGGACACCAAACAGTGCTCATCAAACTGCTTTATACGGTAATCCGAAAGATCCTGATTATGCTAGTGGATTATCGATTGATCAGACTGTAAAATACTTGGAAAAACAAGGAGCTCCGTCGCAGAAGTTAGTTATTGGAGCTGCCTTTTATAGCCGGGGTTGGAATAAAGTCGCTGCCGGGACTGATGCCAGTCATCCAGGACTTTTCCAACCGGCGACAAAGAACAATAAAGATGCTGACCAGACTTTGACTTACGGTGCTGAAAACTACAGTCCTAAAAAAGCCGGTGATGGTGGTCGGGCCGGCGGTGTTTGGCCATATCGCAACTTTGCTGATTTAAAGACGAAGACGCCCGATTTGAAAGAATACTGGGATGATGTCGCCAAAGCTCCGTATATGTATAGTCAAAAAACTGGTGAATTCTACACTTACGATAACCCTCGTTCAGTTGGCTATAAGGCCGCTTATGTTAAGGAACATCACTTAGGCGGAGTTATTTCTTGGATGCAATCGCAAGATAAAGAAACCACTTCTACTAAGCGGGATGCTTTGACGAAAGCCATTAAGAACGGACTCTTTGGTACGAGTGCTTTACCAGCCCGGAAATTAGCTGCACCGCAAGCTAAGATTACCGCGACTGTCGTGCCGTACAAAGAAAATGGTGCTGGTTATGAAATCACGATTCATAATCAAGCTCAAGTTCAAGAAACTGACGAAGTTTTGAAGATGGTTGAAACAGCTGCCGCAACGGTGAAATTGCCGAAGTTGTATCTGCCAGTTAATGGCAGTGAAACCTTGAGTAAGGGCGATTACCGTGCTGGTGATGTGACCGTGAAGGATGGTCAGGTCGTCGTTGACTTAGCTTCCGTTTACGATGCTCATGAAATTGAACCAGGAGCCACTTATACCTTCCGGTTGAAATCCAGTGCTAAAGAAGTTGATGTCAAGCGGATTAGTAAAATTACCTTGGCGCAACGTTTTGCGAAAAATGGTGCTGAACAACAGCAGCAAACCATTTATGGCAAATAATTAAATAAGCTTCTCCTTTGATCCTTGTAATTGGTTACCCTCTAAATCAGTTACAAGGTTTTTTTGTCTCGGCAAAGAAACCATTAATCGGCACTTGAGCAAGTTACCTAATGAATAGTCTCTAGCAGCTTATCAATGAATGTTATTATTTATTTTCCCATCATAATGCTAAGTTATATTTAGATTGGATGAACTTTTTTAAAAGGGATGGACTCCAATCGAGGAGATTAACCCCTAGTTGAAGACTTTTAAATCACTTCTTGAATTCCTTTTAGGATTTGAAGAAGTGATTTTGGTCTCTTTGTGATTAAAAACCGTCTAAAAAGCGGTTTTTCCGGTAATTAGAACTAAAAACTTCCCTACTTTTCTGCTACAATGAAACTACATTTTAATTTTTTAGAGGAGCGTTTATTATGATTTCAGCAGTTGAATTACGGGCTGGTATGACTTTTGTCCAAAACGATAAATTAATTAAGGTCGTCCAGGCCGATCACCACAAACCGGGTAAAGGAAATACAGTGATGCGTTTGAAGTTGAAAAACTTGCGAACTGGCGCGATTACCGATACTACCATGCATCCCGATGTGAAATTGGAACGAGCAATTATCGAGACTAAAGATGTCCAATATTTGTATAGTCAAGATACTAGTGCTGTCTTCATGGATTTGAAAAATTATGAACAGTATGAAGTACCAACAGAATTGATCCAAAATGAAATGTTGTATTTGGTTGAAAATATGAACGTGAAAATCGACTTTTACGGCAATGAAGTAGTCGGAATTAGTTTACCAACCACAGTGGTCTTAGAAGTTACCGAGACGCAGCCATCAATTAAAGGGGCAACCGTTTCAGGATCTGGTAAACCAGCTACTTTAAATACGGGGCTTGTCGTAAATGTTCCCGACTTTATCAATGTTGGGGATAAATTAGAAGTCAATACCCAAGATGGTTCCTATGTCAAAAGAGCCTCCAAGTAGGCCTCTTCCCTCCCAGTTTCTGGTCGCCGAGGATTGGTCTTGTCTAGGAAGAATTTCTTTACAAACCGCGACGACAATTTTTCAAATCTGGGGGCTTCCAACCACGTATTTTCCGGTGCACCTATTAGCAGCGCATCCGGGATGGGATCCCAACGCCCCGCAGTTGGATCTAACTGCGTGGTTAGAAGAAACTTTAACTTATTGGCACAACCGGGTTTTTAAGGGTGCTTATTTGGGTTATTTAGGTAGTATTGCCGTGACTCACTTATGGCAACAATTCTTAGAAGATTGTTCGGGATTGGTTTTACTGGATCCGGCAATGGCTGATCATGGTCAGTTATATCCGGGCTTTGATGAAGATTACGTGCAAGCGCAACGTGAACTTTTGACGGTGGCCGATGTCTTAACTCCTAATCTGAGTGAAGCTGAACTTTTGTTAAAACAATCAATTACAACCGATACTGATTTGACCGCCGCTTTGGTAAGCTTGACCCGGCAAATTCGGGGCGATAAAGTCATCATTACTAGCGTCCATGAAGGTCAACAAATCGGTTGCGCTTACTTAGAGCACCAACAGTTACGCAAAGTTTTGCATCCGCGAAATCCGCATAACTTCACGGGAACGGGTGATTTGTTTAGTAGTCTTTTGGCCTGCTTGCTATTTAGTGGCTGGCAGTGGCAGCAGGCGATTGTCCAAGCTACCGCTTTGACTGCTGAAGCCGTAAATTTGACTCCAGCAACAGCGGTGGATGTTGATTTAACGGCAATCATTCCACGTTTTTGGCGGCTAAAGGAAGTGCGAGAAAGTGACTAAGAAAACTTTAGAAAAAACGATTATGGCTGGTTTATGTGCCGCAATTATTTTTATCGGGATCAGTCTATTTCGAATTAATTTACCGGCGGTCGTGGGAAAACCTTTTATTCATTTTGGAAACACCTTCGCAGTTGTCGGAACCTTAATTTTAGGGGGTCGCTATGGCTCGGGAGCCGCGATGATTGGCTTAGGTTTATTTGATATTTTGAACGGTTATGCCGCTACTGCTTGGTTAACAATTATCGAAGCTTTGGTTTTATGTCTAGTTGTTGCGGGGGTCTTTCGGGTGGTTCAATATCGTCCTGGCCAAATTAAGAAGTTATATTTAGTTTCGGCAGCCGCCGGTTTAATTAAATTGGTAACTTCCTGGATGACGGGGATTGTCGAAAGTATGATGGTCGGAACCAATTTCTTCGTGGCCGCGGTGAATTCCTTTTTGAGTCTGCCCGCAACCGCCATTAATTCGGTAGCAACTTTCATTTTAGTTCCCATTGTTTATATTGCTTTAGAAAAAACGATTTTAAGACGCGTCCACTTGAATTAATGATTGAAGTTAACGGACGTTTACGTCATTTAAAAGCGCGAGAAACGCTGGGTTATCTTTTTCTGTCAATTTGTCTCAATTCTTTAAGCAATGGTTTAACTATTGCGACGAAGATGGGAAGTGCTGTCTGGACGGCCTCAGCGGTTAATCTTCATGGAATCTTGCCCTGGAGTTTAGGAACCATCTTATTTGTTTATGCCATCTTGGTCCAAATTATTAATTTCTTTTTAGAGCAACACTTTTCTGCCGGAATGATTATTAAGAACCTGCTCTTTGCCTTTTGTTTTAGTTATCTGGTTGAGTTAGGAACTCAATTATTTACTTGGTTGCAGGTGCCCCAATTGCCGCTAATGGTCCGAATTTTTTTGGATATCCTCGGGATTTTTGGAATTGCCTTAGCAATTTCCATTTATCAGCGAATTAGTGTTGTGATGCATCCCAATGACGAATTTAGCTATTTAGCCCGAATCCGTTTATTTCATAACCGAGCTTGGTTAGGGCAGTATTTTAGTTATTTGATCCCGGTGCTTTTGGCGGGAATCTGTTATTGGCAAACCGGTCGATTATTGGCAGTTGGCTTTGGCACTATTTTCGCTCTGCTCTTCCAGGGCGGACTAATTGGCTACTTTGACCAGCATATTTTTAAAAGCTTGCATCATCGAATCGCTTATCGGCGAGCAGATAAAGCTTAAAAAAGTAGAAATTTTAAAGCCTCCCGGATTGTTAACTTAATAATTCAGGAGGTTTTTTATGGCTAAATCTTGGCGTTGGTTATCAGAAATAAGGCCGTAATTAATTAGTAAACTACTTTTTTTCAAATTTGGGGTCTGAATAAACGTTGGATTTGACGAAACTTTTCGAGTTTTAAAAAGCGGTAGCAGAGAAAATAAGCCACAGCGCCACCCATGATTGCGGTCCCAATTACATTCACGATGCTGGACGGGGGCTATGCCTTCAATTCGGAACAAGGGTGACAAAATGAAATCTAAAGCAATCATCATCGTTAAAATGGTTAATTTTTTGAGGAGAATACTAGCTAAACTTATCGATTTTTCTTCCTTTCAGAGCAGCTTCTTGGCTCCTAAACAATCGCTAGACAACAAAAAAATTCCTCAATCAAAAATTGACTGGGGAAATTAAAACGAAGCTGATTTTTTTGGGGACTGCAAGAAATCGCTGAACACAAACTAAAAGTCCGCGTAAAATTGATTCCTAAAAGGAGGTTAAGCGGCTACTTTCCCTGCGGCAGTCCTAACTGTATCAGGTTCAATGGGTGTAATCTCAGCCCGTAGGCACCCCCAGTAACTAAATATTTGATTGTCTTAATCATAGTACTTCTGAGAAAATGATGACCAAGAATTATTTTTTACTCGTTGCGGTTGTTAATCATTCCCGCGGCTTCAAGAAAAGAATAAATTGTCGTGGGACCGACAAACTGGAAGCCTCTTTTTTTAAGATTTTGGGTTAATTCTTGGGAGAGAGTTGATTGCGTGGGCCGCTGTTGGTCTTGGTAATAGTGATTAACTTGCGGAGTAAATTGAACCCAAGACCAGAGATAATAGTCAAAGGATTGCTCCTTTTCTAGATTTAAAATAGCTTGGGCATTTTTGATCGTAGCTTTGATTTTGCGTTGATTACGAATGATAGCGGGATTTTGTTGTAAAGTTGCGACTTCGGGAGTCCCCCAACTAGCGACGAGGGGAATTTGAAAATTCGCGAAGGCTTGGCGAAAAGCCGGTCGTTTTTTCAAAACCGTGATCCAGCTTAAACCGGCCTGAAAAATTTCTAAAGATAATAATTCAAATAATTTTTGATCACCGTGAGTGGCCAGCCCCCATTCAGCTTGTAAATAGTCTTGATAAATTTCTTCCATGATTGTTCTCCTATGAAGTTTTGCGGTATAATTAATAATCAAACTCGCGTCTTAATTATGATTACATTAGGCCTGAAGGGAAGCTAAAGCAATGGCAAATTTAGAAAGTAGAATGAATCCTGCCGCAGTGCAGATTAAGCCCCAAGATATTTTCTTATGTAATACGCAAGATCCGCGAATTGTTAATCTGACCGTGGGCGAACCTAGTTTTTCCACGCCGGAACATATTCGGACCGCAGTTCAGCAAGCTCTCGACGAGATGCCGATGCGTTATACCAATCCTCAAGGTGATGCGCGCTTGACCGAGGCAATTGCCAATTATCTCCAGCAAAAATACAATTTAAATTATGATCCTGAAACAGAAATTATTTCGACAATTGGGGTGACTGAAGGGGCCTACACTACTTTACGGGCCATTTTGTGCCCGGGTGATGAGGTTATTTTGCCTACACCTTGTTTTACAATTTATGATCCTGATATTCGCTTAAATAAAGCTCAGCCGGTAATTATGGATACTTCAAAGACTGCTTTCAAGGTAACACCAGCGTCTTTAGAAAAGATGCTGGTCGAGCATCCGCAAGCCAAAGCAATTATCTTTAATTATCCCAATAATCCAACCGGTGTGACCTACGATCGGGCAGAATTAACTGCCTTGGCTGATATTTTACGGCAATATGATATTTTTGTCATCAGTGATGAAATTTATAGTGAATTGGTTTATGACCAAAAACATGTCAGCTTCGCGGAAATTTTACCCGAACAAACAATTTTGTTGAATGGTCTTTCCAAATCTTATTCAATGACCGGTTGGCGTTTGGGCTATATTTGTGCACCTCAAAAGATTGCCAAACATATTTTAGATGTTCATGAGTTAGTCACGACCTCGATTCCGGCTCCTGCCCAAGTTGCTGCGGTAGAAGCTTTGACTCACGGACAAGACGATTCAAAGGCCATGAAGGCCCAATATCAAGAACGGCGGGATGTTTTATACCAGGGTCTTTTGGACTTAGGTTTTGAAATTGCCAAACCTCAAGGAGCCTTTTATATTTTTGCAAAGATTCCGGCGGGGTTAAACCAAGATGATATTCAATTAGCTCAAGAATTATCCGATCAAGCTAAAGTTGCTCTGTTACCCGGAACTTATTTTGGGGCTGGCGGTCAAGGTTATTTGCGCTTAAGTTATGCTTCAAGTTTAGAACAAATTAAGCTAGCTTTAGAACGCTTAAAGACTTTTATTGATCACCAGAAATAAGAAGGAGGAACTTCGATGACAAATATTATTGATGAATTAGCTTGGCGTGGGGTAATTAATCAGCAAACGGATGCTGAGGGTTTAAAAGATTACGTAGATGAGCATAAGATTGCTTTATATTGTGGGGTTGATCCGACCGGGGATTCGCTTCATGTTGGTCATTTAATCACTTTCATGGTGCTTAAGCGTTTCCAACTTTTGGGCCATCAACCAGTGATTTTAATTGGCAGTGGAACAGGTTCAATTGGCGATCCCTCGGGAAAGAAATCTGAACGAGTTTTGCAATCCATGGATCAAGTCCACAAAAACGAAAAAGCAATTACTAAGCAGATGATTAATTTGTTTGGGACGGAAAACTTTGCCGTCGTTAATAACTACGACTGGCTTTCTCAAATTGATTTATTAGGATTCTTGCGCGATTACGGTAAATTATTCAATGTTAATAAGATGTTGAATAAAGAAATCGTTTCTTCTCGTTTACAAGTGGGAATTTCTTACACTGAATTTACCTACCAGATTTTACAGTCGTTGGACTTCTTGACTCTCTACCGACAAAAGCAAGTTCGCTTACAGATTGGTGGTGGTGATCAATGGGGCAATATCACCAGTGGAATTGACTTGATTCACCGCTTGGAAGGTCCCCAAACTAAAGTCTTTGGTTTGACGATTCCGCTCTTGTTGAAGGCCGATGGCACCAAGTTTGGCAAGACCGAAGGTGGAGCTATCTGGCTTGATCCCGAAAAGACCAGTCCTTACGAATTCTACCAATTCTGGTTCAATACTGATGACCAGGATGTTATTAAATACTTGAAATTCTTTACTTTCTTGACCAAAGAAGAAATTGCTAGTTTAGAAGAAACGGTTCAAGATGCTCCAGAAAAACGGCAAGCTCAACGAACTTTGGCCCAAGAAGTGACCCGTTTTGTCCACGGACAAGCGACCGTAGATGAAGCCGAGAAGATCTCTGCGGCTTTATTTAGTGGTGATTTACAAAGTCTAACTGCTGACGAAATTGAACAAGGTTTTCAAAGTGTTCCTTCAGTTGAATACACTGGCGAAGTGTGTGACCTGGTGAAATTCTTAGTTGATGCCACCCAGATTGAACCTTCTCGACGCCAAGCTCGGGAAGATATTCAAAACGGGGCCATTTACGTTAATGGTCAGCGCCAGACAGAGGTCACTTACCAAGTTGATCCTCAACAAGACTTCGACGGTCGTTTCGTAATTATTCGCAAAGGAAAGAAAAAGTATACTTTAGTTCGAGTTACGAACTAGTTTTTTCAGGACGAAAGGAGCTGAATTTTCATTACGGTTGCTAATCGGCAGTTGAAAGAAGCTGCGCGGAGATTAATTCTTTTAAAACCCAAACAGATTTTTCAATTAGGTCTTATTCCAATGCTCTTGGTAATGGGGGCTTTTTGGTTCCTGAGTAATTTTGTGAGTCAAGTTGTGGGTGATGATAGTTCTTTGGCTAATAGTGCCAACTTTGATCAAATCTATGCTCAAGTTTTAAGGGCCGTGACCAATAATCCGCAGTTTAATCTGAATGTCGCCCAATTTTCTTTGGCCTATTTACTAGTGACAACAGGGGTTAGCTTTGCTGTTTTAAGTTGGTTACGTCGCAGTCGTCTAGAACGCCCCTTACAAGCTAGTCTACAAGTGTTTTCCGGCTTGTTTTTCTGGCGGGTGCTTTTTTTAGCCCTAGTTTACTTGGCTATCGAACAAATTGGCTTTGCTTTAATTTACATTGTGGTCTTTTATTTCACCTATAGTTTCCGTCTAACTTTCTTTGTTTTATATGATGCTTCGGCTAAAGGAAAATTAGCTTGGCGGCAGATTTTTAAACCGTTGATGCAAAGTTGGCAGCTAATGCGCGGACAGAGATGGCAACTTTTCTGCTTAGATATCAGTTTTCTGGGCTGGGAATTGTTGAATTTCTTTACCTTAGGCTTGTTGACAATTTTTATTGCACCTTATCGCGTCCTCACTTATGCCTTGTTTTATGAAAATACGGTAACTCGCGGAAAAGATTAGTTGAAAATAATCACAAAAAATCCTCCTAGAACTGCTATGGGCAGTTTTTAGGGGGATCTTTTTATATCAGCTGTCACAAATGTTTACTTGATTTATTGAGAAAAAGTTTTCTATTTAGCTGGTTCGACAAAGATAAAATCGGCTGATTTGCGACTGACGGAAACTTCTTTGCCCGTGCTGGTTTGGATTAAAACTGAGTCATCAAACTGGGAGTGTTGTAAGACAGTAATGATTTGGTTAATTTTTAGGCCAGACATCGTAAAATAATCTAAAAATTCGCGGTCATCAATGACCCGAACAATCTGGACTTTAGTTTGGGGGGCGACCAGGCTTAGGACTAGGTCGTCATCGTCCGTTTCTCCTTGGCCATTGTCGGGAATAACTCCTCCATGGGGGCATTTCTGAGGATAGGCGAGAAATTCATTCAAAGAATTGACTAATTTTTGATCAGTAAAATGTTCTAGATCACCGGCAATTTGGTCCACTTCGTTGATTTGATAGTGGAGTTTATCCACTAAAAAAACTTCCCATAAGCGGTGCTTTTTGACTAAAGCTTCGGCGGTAGTCCGGCCTTTAGAGGTGAGCGAAATAGCAGTATAGGGATTGTACTTTAGATAGCCGGCTTTTTTCAAAGTAAGTAACATTTCGGTCACTGAGGGAGCACTGACATGCATCATTTCTGCAAGGCGTTTATTGGTGACTTTTTGAAAACTATGTTGCAATTCAAAGATACTTTTTAAATAATTCTCTTTACTAGGTGACAAGCTTCGTTTGCTCCCTTCGCTTTTATTAAGTTTATTATACGGTCTGCTTCAGAAACACGCAATTTATTATTGACAACTTAAATGGCAATTCTCCCAGGAAATTTTACAAAAAAAGGTAATTATAGTTGGCAAACATTAGAAGTTCTGTTATACTATCTAAGTGCTTTTGAGTTGCCATCTTAGCTCAGCAGGTAGAGCGCCACCATGGTAAGGTGGAGGTCGTCGGTTCGAACCCGATAGATGGCTTACAGGAAGGAGTTTGAGTCTACGGATTCAAGCTCCTTTTTCTTGCTAAGTTGATTTTGAATTTCCACGAGTCTTAGTTTGAAGCTGATTTTGAGCTAATGTTATAATCAGATTTTAGTAATTTGGATTAGGTGAAGACAATGCGAACATTAAGATCTCCAAAGATTAATATGACTTGGTACCTAATTTGGTTGGGCCTCGTATTTATTTCCCAAAGGTGGGAACAAGCTTGCTTGCGAGCTTCCAGTTTACATTCTTGGAAGACGGCCTGTTTTTTGATTTTTGCAGCCTTAATCAGCTGGTTTATGTTTTCCCGCTATCAACGCGAACAAGGCCATTTTGAACAGCTTGATCGCGGTTGGTCATTGGGGGTAACCCAATTTTTTGGCGTGGTTTTCGGAACTATTTTCGTTTTGGGCCTCTTTATGATTATGATTAGTTACTTAAAGGCGCAAGGCCATTTTACAGGCCTCGTGAATCGAACTGATTATTCAGAAGTAGTTAATTCCAAATTATTTTTCGATCTCTTGGCTACGGGAATTATCATTGGAATGCAACAACAATTTGTGAGCATCGGTTTCTTCTTCAATTATTTCTTTTTAAATAATAGTTTGGGCCAAGCCCTAGGGGGAATCTTCTTTAGTGGGTTAATTTTTGGCTTATTAAATATTGAAAACTTCCATTTGATAAGTTTCTTCTCTTACTGTACGATTGGTTGGTTATTAGCCACCGTTTACTTGGCCACCCAAAACTTTCATTTGAGTTTGACCTTGGGAATTTTTGTCAGTTTATTAAAAGTTATTCTAATTTAAGTCCCAAAAAAAGTTGCTAGTTTCTTCGTCTGCCTGGCAGGTGAAGAAGTTGGCGGCTTTTTATGTTGGTTAATTTATTGAGCAATCCGCGCTTGATAAGTTTTTTGATCAAGTTCTTTTGCCCAGCGAGGTTTATGGGGAGCAGAAATTAATTGTAAGTCATGAAGGGCTCGGGTCGCCAGCGTATAAAGAATCGCTTGGTCACTTTTACTTTGGTAAAAGGGAGCTTGAATCGCGTAACCAATCACGGCATCAAATTCCAAACCCTTAGCCAAGTAAATTGGGACCAGGACAATCCCGGTTGGGATCTGGTGGTCATTTTCTTGGAGAACAGAAACTTTATCTTGGCTGGCCCATAATTTCTGAAGTTCTTGAACTTGAGCGTTAGTTTTAGTAATTACTGCCACGGTTTCGTATTTTTCCCGGGCTTCTTGCGCACAGTGCAAGGTCCAAGCGGCTAGTTGTTCACTAGAAGTTTGCCACCAAGTGGGCAGCACGCCGGGGCGGTTGAAGGCTTGAATTTGTTCTCCTTGAGGAATCAACTGTTTGGCAAAATTAGTGATCGCCGCGGTCGAACGATAGCTTTGCTGCAGGCTAATCACCTTGGTCTTGCGGGCGGTAAAAAGCTCTTCTAGGACCGCAAGTTGGGACTGATCCTGCGATCCTTGATAAAGGTTTTGAGCTAAATCTCCCAAGAGGGTTAATTTTGCTTGGGGAAAAGAATGTTGAATATAAGCCAGTTGCAAGGGAGAGTAGTCTTGCATTTCATCCAAGAATAATTGTTTGATTTGTTGCTGCCGGCCAGTTCCGGTCAAAAGCTGCTGGAGATATAAGACGGCCGTGGCATGGGCGAGAGAAATTTTATGAGTCTCCATAGCCAGTTGATAAGCGGTGATCATGGCCTGCCAAACTTGCGGCTGGGGATAAAGGACTTCTTGAAGAAATTGTTTGTAGAGTTGATAAGGATTATAAAAATAATTATTATAGATGGCCTCATAAACCGGATAATACTTCTGGTGGACTAAGGCTTGAGCTAAGTGTTGTTGTTGGGTGTTAAAATCAGCGGCCCGCAATTTTGGAGTGTTGATAATTTCGGCATATTGCCGCTCGCTGAGATCATCAATGGCAGTTAAAACCCAGTCTTGGTGGGCTTCTTCTTGAAGAAAAGCTTGTAAACGCCGAATTAAAGTATTTTTGAGGCGGACTAACTTATCCGTGGTTAAGAGATTGGTCGGAAATTCTTGATAGATAGCAATCATTTCCGCGGCACTGAAAAAGACTTGTCCTTCAAAAAGGAGAGACTGAAAAGCGCTTGTCAGATCGGCCTTTTTGGCAAAGGCTTCCAGTTGGCGTACAAATTCCAAACTTTCTTGAAATTGCCGTAAAGCTTGGGTCTCTGGATTAGTGGGGGTTTGTTCTTGTTCGAAACGTTCAAAGAGACTTTGGACTTGGAGACCATGGAGTCTTTGGGCAAGAAAGGCTTGTAAGGTTACTTGGCGAAGATTCTTCTCGCCTAAGCTTGGAAGAACGGCGGCAATATAGTTAGAGAAGAGATTATTCGGTGAAAAAAGGAGCATTTGATCGGCATTGACTTGCCGGCGACTGTGGTAGAGGAGAAAAGCAATTCGTTGCATGATTGTCGAAGTTTTTCCTGAACCGGCAGCTCCTTGAACAATGAGAACTTTTGTCTTCACATCGCGGATAATCTGGTTTTGCGCTTGTTGAATGGTGGCGACAATATTGTGCATTTGTGGACTGCTAGCTTGTCCCAGGACTGACTTGAGAATGTTATCACCAATTGTTTCATTAGTATCAAACATATTCTTGATCTTTCCCGCTTGAATAGAAAATTGTCGCTTGCGTTGCAGCTCAACAGTTTGTGGACCGACCGGAGTAGTGTATTGGACTCGACCCAAGGTTCCGTTATAGTAAATTGCGGCGATTGGAGACCGCCAATCATAAACCCAGAAATTTTGGTCATGATCGTTGAGAGAAGCCATGCCGATGTACAAGGTATCGGGTTCACCGTCTTCTTGGATATCAATGCGGCCAAAGTAAGGAGAACCCGCCAAAAGATGAAGTTCTTTTTCCTTAGTAGTCAAGATATCTTCATTGGTCGTTGCTCCAGCTAGGAGTTGCTTTTGTTGTTGCAAGGTAGCATTAGTTTCAATAATATCGTCAGTTTCAATATAGTTAGCTCGAGTATTGGAACTGAAATTGACTTCAACTTTGCGCCGTTCTTGTTGAGCCTTGCTAAGATTTTGGGCAGTAGTAATGAGTTGTTGTTGAATCATAGTTTCAACATGATCGACGCGGGTTTGTTCTGCGGCGCGTGATTCATTGGGAAAGGATGACATGAAAACCTCCTTATTTACAATATAAATTATTTTACAGCCCCTAAGGAAAATGAACAATATAAACTCTTGGAAGAAGCGCGAAAAATAATTTTCCAAAACAGCGGAGATAATGTTTGAGGATTAAGTAAGAAAAGGTCAATTGGAAAACACAACTTGCTAATAATTTTTTAGAAATGGAGAAAATGAAAAGAGCAAGCAAATCAAGATAAAAAATGATTTTTAATGTAAGAAAAAGTTAGACTAGACCTGCTTTTTTAGGGATTTTTAGTAAGCAGAAGATGGTATAATCAAAATTAATTAATGCTTATGATTTGCTTGCTGGAGGAAGAAAGAATGGCAAGATAAGGATTAAGTTTCAAAATAGTTAAAATAATATTATCATTTTCGCTCATTTATCCGGGGTGGGAGTAGTATCTTTAATCTGAACCACCCGGTTCAGGCCAGCGCCAAAGCGGCCCAGCCTAAATTTGCCAAGTTGCCCTTGGACACTTTGGCCCAAACAATTTACCAAGGGTTAGCCCCGGTTCTTAAATATGATCTGAAGAATTCCAATTATTCAAGTAATTTACCAACTAATTCTTTGCAGATAGAAATTGCCAAGGGCGTTACCAAGTTAGGCGCTTATCAGACAACGCTTCACCATACTCTGCAAAATCGGCCAGCTTCACCATCAACCACGGCTCCAGCAATTAAAGTTGGCCACTAAAAAGTCGCCTGCGAAATATTTTTTTGCGAACTGGGAATCCGAATTTGATTGACTTTGGCTAAGCTTTTTTGTAGTATGATGACAATTACAACCTAGTTAAGAGTATTTAAACCGAGGGAAAACAGAGACTAATTGGTAATTGTGAAATTAGCCCGCCGGTTTGAAAAAGTGGGGCTGGGTGAAATGGTTTTGGCGCCTTAAGTCAAGTTAAGCGGTAGATTAATCTACAAAACAGGTGGTACCACGGGAAATCGTCCTATTGTTCTGAGGAACAGTAGGGCTTTTTTATTAGTGGTTAAAGATTATTTCGGAGGAAGATTATTATGACTCAACATACAATTTTGACAGCTGACCGGCCAACCGGAAAGCTACACATCGGCCATTATCTGGGTTCTTTAAAGAATCGGGTTAAGTTACAAAATAGTGGTGATTACAAGACCTTTGTGATGATTGCGGATATTCAAGCTCTAACAGATAATGCGCGTAATCCTGAAAAAGTGCGCAAGAGCTTATTAGAAGTTGCCTTGGATTACTTAGCCGTGGGTATCGATCCTGAAAAAACCACTATTCTGGTCCAATCGCAAATTCCGGCTTTGAATGAACTAACGATGTATTATCTGGACTTGGTTAGTTTGGCTCGTTTGGAACGCAATCCAACGGTTAAGAGTGAGATTCAACAAAAGAAATTTGGCGAGAGTGTTCCGGCTGGTTTCGTGGTTTATCCAGTCAGTGAAACCGCTGATATTACGGCTTTTAAGGCCGATACAGTACCTGTTGGTGATGATCAAGAACCGATGATGGAACAAGCTCGAGAAATTGTTCGGACTTTCAATAATACCTATCAACAAGATGTTTTGGTGGAGCCGCACGGTTATTTCCCACCTAAGGGTCAAGGTCGCTTGCCAGGGATTGATGGTAATGCCAAAATGAGTAAATCTTTGAACAATGCCATCTATTTATCGGATACTGCCGACGAATTACATGCCAAAGTAATGCAAATGTATACCGATCCGAACCATGTTCACGTTAGCGACCCTGGACAAATCGCCGGAAATACAGTTTTTCAGTATTTGGATGCTTTTGGTGATGATCAAGCCAAGATTGCGGAATTGAAAGCCCAATATCAACATGGTGGTTTGGGTGATGTCAAGGTTAAGCAGTACTTGGAAGAAGTTTTGAGTGCCACTTTGACCCCAATTCGTGAGCGGCGGCAAGAATATGCCCAAGATCCTGGTGAAGTTTTGCGGATTCTCGAAAAAGGGAGCCAGAAGGCTAATCTAGTTGCGGAGCAAACCTTGCAAGAGGTTCGGAACGCCATCGGACTGAACTATTTTCAAAAATAAAATTTAAACGATGATCGCCACCGGCGGAAAAGTAATTTTTTCGACCGGTGGTTTGTGCTTGCAGGCCGAATTACAAGTTGCTTTTCGTTAATTGAGGTAAAAAATGAAATTATTACACACGGCAGATTGGCATATTGGACGAACCCTGAATGGCTATTCTTTGTTGGCGGAACAAAAGGCTGTCTTCGCGCAAATTGTCCAAATTGCCCAAGACGAAGAAGTTGATGGGATTGTGATTGCCGGTGATCTATACGATCGGGCGATTCCCAGCCCTGAAGCGGTCACGACTTTGGATCAGATGTTTCGAACTTTGAATTTAGAAAAAAAGATCCCAATTTATGCAATCTCGGGGAATCATGATAGTGCTCGCCGCCTGAACTACGGTCGCAAGTGGCTGGAAGAGACGAATTTTTATTTACATACGCTCTTGGAAGAAGCCTTTACCCCGATTGAAACCCCCACGCTGCAGATTTTCCTGCTCCCCTTTTTTGACCCGCTGGATGCTCGAGTTTATTACCAAAAAAAGGACCTTCCAGCAGAAGATGTCGCCCAGATTAAGACAATTGCGGATGCTTTGGAACTAGTGATCGCTGATCTAGTAGAACTTTTTGATCCCACGAAGAAGCATCTCTTAGTAACGCATTTTGCGGTAACTGCCCACCAAGAGGATTCCCTGGATCTTACGAGTGAAACAACTTCCCAAGTGGGGGGCTTGGCGACAGTGACCACCAAGCAATTTGCGGCTTTTGATTATGTCATGTTGGGGCACATTCATACCCGCCACGCTTCGCCCGCGCCCACGGTACGCTATGCCGGCAGCCCCGTGAAATTTAATGTTAAAGAAGCCCGAGCTAAAAATAACCAAAAATCAGTCGAAATCGTTGATTTTACCGCTCAAAAAATTCAACAAAAAGTCTGCAAGCTGATTCCCCAAACCGATTTAGTGGTTTTAGAAGCCGACTGGGAAACTCTCTGTGATCCTAGCTTTTATCAACAGCAGCCGGTAGGGCAAGCTTGGTTTGCGATTACGATTCAAAATTTTGAACGCAGCGCGCATTTACAGACCAATCTGCGCTCAGAGTTAGAAAAACGCTACGGGACGATCGTGGAACTCGATTATCAAACCAATTCGACTTCGACCTTTGCGCCGCAAGAGTCCACGGATCTCAGAGAGATCAGCCCGGAAAAGATTGTGAATAACTTTTTCCAGACGATTACCGCTTACGAACTTTCTCCTGCACAAAAAGACCTGGTGGCGAAGATTTTTAATGAAGTTGAAAGGGAGCAAAAATGAGACCCTTATATTTAGAGATGAATTATTTTGGACCCCACGAGCATTCGATTGTTGACTTTCAAAAATTAGATGAAGCGCCAATCTTTTTGATCAGTGGGGATACGGGAGCGGGAAAATCAACGATCTTCGATGCCATGACCTACGCTCTGTTCAACGCGACGACGGGAGAGCGAGAAGCCCGGGAAATGCGGAGCCAATTTGCCACTCTTACTCAGACCACGGCAGTTTATTTTTATTTTGAAGAAAATGCTAAGATCTACCGGGTCAAGCGCACTCCGGAACAATTTCAAGCCCGCAAAAAAGGTTCCGGCCAGACTAAGAGAAAAGCCACGGCCAGCCTTGCTCTCGTGGATGAAGTCGGTGGTTTAGAAAAAGCCAGTTTGGCTACTAAACCGGGTGACGTCGCTGCAGCGATTACCGAAATCTTGAATCTGACTGCCGATCAATTTAAGAAAATTGTTCTTCTGCCGCAAAATGATTTCTCGGAGTTTCTGAAATCAAAGACGGTGGATAAAGAAAAGATTCTCAAGAAAATCTTTGGCACCCAGTTATTTACCCAATTTACCGCCAAGTTAAAAGAACATTATCAACAGGCTCAAACTCAAGCCCAGGCAGGGGTCCAAGAATTGACCGCCCAATTGGCAGCCCCGGTTTGGACAGCTGCAGAGCAAGAGCAATTGCAACAGACCCCACGTGAACAGCTAGCTCATCAATTAACCACTTATCTCCAAGAGAAAAAAGCAGCAGTTCAATTGGCGACGCAAAAAGAAACTCGGGATCAACAAATTTGGCAAGCTACTGATCGAGCTTATCAAGCAGGGCAGGCTGTTCAAGCAGATTTTCAAAAATTAGAGCAAACCCAAACTAAATATCAAAAACAAATTAGCGCGCGCCAAGCTGAATTTCAGACTTGGCAGCAGCACTTAGCAGAATTGGAATGGGCCCAACCTCTGCAAAAACTGGTGCAAGACTTGGATCGAAAAGAAAAAGATATTCAAAAAGGCAAGCAGCAAGAGCAAGAATTAACGCACAAGTTGAGGACGGCTCAAGAAAAATTACAAGCTGCGCAAAGTGAATTTCTGACTTTAAAGGCCGCCGAGCCTGAATATGAGGCTCAACAACAGCAGGCGCAAAAATTATTGAGCCTAATTCCCCAAGTGCAAGATGTCGAACGGATTCAAGCCCAGTTAAAAAGAATCCAGCCTCAACTGGCCCAAGCCCAAGAGCAGGCTCAGGCCCAAACGGCTAAATTAACCACGGTTCAGAGTAAGTTGGCCGCCAAAGAGCAAGAATTAGCCGATTTGGCTGATTTTCAAAGCCAAAAAGAAGATTTACGGCAAGAGCAAGATCACTTATTGGAAGTTTTAACCCCGCTAGAGAGTGCTCGGGCTAAGACTCAAGAAAAATTAGCCCAAGTCCAAGATCGTTTGAAAAAACAGCAAGAACAATTGCAGATTCAAGTTGAACTTAATCGCCAAGCCCAAAAAGACTACACTACAAAGATCAAAACGCGTCAACAATTAATGATTGCCCAACTGCAAGCAGAATTAGAGCCTAATCAGCCTTGTCCCGTTTGTGGGTCTCCGGTACATCCCTTGGTCCAACAAGGAAAAGAGCAATCTGAGTCTGTTTTGCGAGCGGCAATGGCCGCCGTTGATGAATCACAAAAGCAGGCTGCGGCTAGCCAAAGTCGCGTGCAAGCTTTAAAAGAGGATGCCCAAAGCTTGACTCAAGATCAAGAGCAAGGACAAGTGGAGTTAAGGCAAACTCAAGCTCAATTGACCCAGCAGTATCAACAACTACAAGAGTCTAGTTCGGAAAAGTTACCGCTAGAATTTAATTTAAAACTGCTTAAAGAACACTTTCAGACAGCTATTCAAGAACTTGATCAACAAATTAAAATTAGCCAAAGTCTAAGTGAAGCAATCCAAGATTTGAAAAAAGAACAAGATCAAATTCAAGTCCAAGTCGATCAAAGCCAAGCTCAAGCAACTCGTCTAGAAACCGAAATTGCAGCTCGCCGACAAGACCTGCAAACTAAAAAACAAGCAAGTGACTTGCCTGCAGAAACTAGTGCTGTTTTGCAGCAACGAGAAAAGAGTTTGACGGATGCTTATCAACAATTTCAAAAGCAGTATCAAAAAGCCCAAGAGACAGTCCACGAAAATGAATTGCAAGAAAGTAAAAATCAAACCAAATTAACGACGATAAAAGAAGATTTAGCGCAGAAAAAAGCTACAGTGCAAAAGTTAACCCTAGACTTGCAGCAGGCACTGAACGATTCTGAAGCTAAGACTAGACAGCAAGCGGAATTGGAGCAATGGTTGACAGAGATCAATCAGGGTCAATTGAAAAAATTACCGGCGAAAATTGCGGAATATCAAACGACCGAAAAAATGTTGATGAACGATCTTACGCAACTGCAAGAAAAGTTGGCTACGACGACTAAACCTGATTTGGACCAACTCCAAGAGAAGTCAAAAGCAACTCAGGCCCGCTGGAAAGTCTCTCTCCAAGAAAAAGGAACTGTCCAGCAGAATTTTCACGAAGCGCAAACTAGTTGGCAAAAAATCCAAAAGATTATGCAAGAACAGGCGAAATTCGCGGATTCCTTAGCCGCGGTGACCAGTTTGTATAATGTAATTAATGGCAAAGATGGTAATGATGACAAGCTAAAATTGGAGACCTATGTCGTTCAAAACTATCTCCGTCAGATTTTGGAATACGCGAATATCACCTTTTTGAATCGCTTATCCAATAATCGCTATGTCTTTAATTTAGCTAGTGAAAGTAACAATCACCGACGAGATCATGGCCTAGATATTAGTGTTTACGACCGAGAGACCAATGCGGTCCGTTCAACGGATACTCTTTCGGGGGGCGAAACTTTTATTGCTGCTCTTTCGATTGCCCTGTCTTTAAGCGAAGTGGTCCAGTCTTCAAGCAATGGGGTTCGAGTCGAGGCGCTCTTTATCGATGAAGGTTTTGGTTCTTTGGACGAAGAAACTTTAGATAAGGCAATGGTCGCCTTACAAGATATCGGCCAAAATCGGATGGTTGGGGTAATTAGCCATATTGATTCGATGAAACAAAGTATCGGCCAGCAACTCTTAGTTCAAAAAGTAGGTAATGGTCACAGCAAAATCAAATTAATCAATAAATAAGTTCTAATAACTAGCGTTGCCTTTTGCTCAAAGGTGACGTTATTTTTTTTGATAATCTTAAAAGCAATCTTGCTCAATACTTAACATCTGTCAACTCTTGACAATTGTTAACATTGAGCTTATGATGTTGTCTATCGCGAAAAAGGAGGGAGCCGATGGAAAAAAAAGCTTGGCGCCAATTTGCGATTACCTTCTTGCGCGGACGACAACGTTTGCTCCAACAATTTATTAAACCTTATCGGATGAATTCCTTTGAGGTGATGTTGATTAGAGCAATTACCCTAAAGCCCGGCATGAGCCAAGAACAGATGGCCCGTCAATTAATGACTAATGAATCTAGTGTGGCTCGCGGCTTACGCAATTTGGAACTTCAAGGTTGGGTTTTACGTCAAGAAGATGCCGCCAATCGCCGTAAAAAATTGGTTTATCCCACGGATAAGGCCCACCGGCTCCACCGAGAACTGGTCGCCATTTTGGATCAATGGGACCATTACCTTTTTCGTTCTTTGACTCCTGCGCAGATGGAGGAGTTTGATCAACTTATCCAACAAATTAATCGAGGTTTTGAAAATTTGGATATGCCTCATTTGTTGGAAGAAATTACCCAAAAAAATAATCAAAATAATGAGGTGGAAAAATGAAGCAAACTCAAGATATTAATGGCCGGCCCTTTAATAAAATCGCTTTGGTCATTACTTTATTGGCGGGGACTTTTTGTACCGTCTTAAACGGAACCATTTTATCAACCGCGTTTCCCACCTTAATGAAGACTTTTAGTATTTCAGTCTCCACAGTGCAGTGGTTAACGACCGGGTTTATGTTAGTTAACGGGGTGATGATTCCAGTCAGTGCTTGGTTAAGCACCCGGATCGACTCGCGCTGGTTATACATCTTTGCGATGACTATTTTTCTCGGAGGAACCGTAATCTGTTATTTAGCTCCCAGTTTTGCGGTCTTATTAGCGGGTCGGTTGATTCAAGGGGTTGCCGTCGGAATTACGATGCCTTTGATGCAGACGATCATGTTAAGTGTTTTTGAACCTGAAAAAAGAGGAATCGCCATGGGGTTGAGCGGACTGGTTATCGGTCTGGCTCCCGCGATTGGACCAACTCTTTCTGGTTGGGTAATTGATAACTGGAACTGGCGTTACTTATTCAGTATTATCATTCCAATTGTGGCTTTAGTGGTCATTGCTAGTTTCTTTACCATGCGGCCAGTTTTGAAAACCAGCCATCAGTCAATTGATATTCCTTCAATTATTGAATCAACGATTGGTTTCGGTAGTTTACTCTACGGCTTCTCAGCTGTGGGGGATGACGGTTGGGCCTCACCGATTGTTCTGGGAACAATCGCTTTAGGGATTGTCTTCATTGCTCTTTTCAGTTGGCGGCAATTTAAACTAGAAGTTCCTTTCTTGGAATTACGAGTTTTTAAATCACCAGAATATTCTTTGTCGGTAGTTTTATCTTCCGTAACAAACATGGCGATGATGGCGATCGGAATGATTTTGCCTTTGTATCTACAAATTGTCAAAGGTCTCTCCGCCTTTCACTCTGGTTTAGTCCTCTTGTTAGGAGCTTTGGTTACGGGGTTCATGAGCCCAATTACCGGAGCAGCTTTTGACCGCTACGGGGCTAAACGTTTAGCAACGACGGGGATGTTCTTCTTGACCATGGGAACTTTACCTTTTGTTTTCATTACCCAACATACCCCAACTATTTATATTGTGATGCTGCATGCAGTTCGGATGTTTGGAGTTTCGATGGTCATGATGCCGATCACGACTTCAGGGATGAATGCTTTACCATTTAATTTGATTAGCCATGGGACAGCGGTTAACAATACGGCCCGGCAAGTCTTTACTTCCATGGGAACCGCGATTTTAATTAGTGTGTTAACTAATGTCACCAATACTCTAAAACCAGCGGCTAGCCTCTTGAAAAAGGCTCCCGTTGATTATCAACAACAATTTTTGAATGCCACGGTTTCTGGTTATCGAGTTTCCTTTGCTTTAGCAGTTGGCTTTTGTGTCGTTACCTTTATTTTGGCCTTATTCTTAAAGGATAAGGAAACGATTGTCGATGCTGATCTGGAGGTGAAGTAATTATGATTTTAGTCTTTTTAGTTATTTTTACTTTGTGTGCCTACTTGGGCGGCGTCTACATTTCCAATCGGAAGCTAGCCAATAGTTTGCGAGCGCTGTTTAGTTTCTTACTATTTTTAACAATTGTCGCGATGATTGGTAATGATACGCAACACTGGGGGATGCGGTCCCAAACGGAAGTTCGAACCACGAATTTGCTTAGTTCGGTCGCTAAGCCGCAAGAACCAAGTTTTCTCTTATATAAGAATTTGGGAACAACAACTAAAGATCAGATCTATTTGTATCGGACCGATACTCGCCCGAAAAAAATCCAACACACTTTGCCCAAGAAAACTACTAATCAGGTTCGAGTGACCACCGGAACGCCTCGTTTAGTGACCAAGACTCAACGTTGGACTTATCAAGGAACTGGTTGGGGTTGGCTCTTTAGTGTTGCCGGCAATGAAGGTCAAAGGATCAAAACCCAAAATACTTTCTACGTTGGCTCTCAATGGCAAGTTTTAACTCCACAAAAGTTAAAACAACTAGCCAAAATGGCCCAAGCTAAAGCGCAAGTCCGGGCTAAGGCGCAAGCAGCTGCCCAAAATTAGCTTGGGTCCTAATCAATGCTCTTAATTTAAATCCTAGTTCAAAAATTACTTCGGTGACGAATGAAAACGAAAATTTTCATTCGTCTCTTTTTATGTAGAGCCGGCTGCAAACTTTCAGCCGTCAAAGTTTGCAGCTGTGAGCAGGACAGTAATTTTTTAATAATTAGTTATTAGTTTTAACACTTTTATTTTAGAGTTATCTACGCTATTCTTGATCTATTATTAAAACTAGTCTAGTTCCTTAAATAAACTTAATTTATAAGATAAACAATGGGAGGCAAATGAAATGCAGGTGGCTTTGATTGATATTGGTTCAAATTCGATTCGCTTGGGATTATATCAACTTGATGCCCAATTTCAGGTTCAAAGTGTGCGACGATATCGTTATTTCGTCCAATTGGGAAAAGATATGACGGCTCAAGGAGCAATCAATGCGACCAATTTTCGCGCGGGAGTTGCGGCCTTAGAAAAGTTGAAGTGGCTTTTGGAACGGGAGTTAGTGGATCAAACGATGGTCACCGCAACCCAGGCGTTGCGCCAAGCCAGTAATCAAGAAGAATTTATTGACGCCGTGGCCCAAAAGACGGGGTTGAAGATTCAAGTCCTCACTGGAAAACAAGAAGCTTATTATGACTACTGTGCCCTGCAAACGCCCCAAGTTCCCGCAACGGGGGCGTTTTTGGATACTGGTGGTGGGAGTTTTGAGTTTGGCGTTTTAGAAGGAGACAAATTATTAGAAGTCGCTAGTTGGCCCTTTGGAGCAGTCCAATTGTTTGATCAACTGCAAGCGCCGGATCCCTTATCAGTTGACCAACAAAAAACTTGGTGCCAACGTTTGCAGGCCAAGTTGCGTGATTTACCCCGTCCCCAAGATCAACGGTTAATTTTACTGGGGGGGGTCCATCAAGTTTTATTCCGGATTTTAAATGCTCCCAATAATCAGTGGCTACCAACGGCACAAGTTCAAGCCCAAATTCAGCAAATTCAAAGACAGACGGTGGACCAAAATCAGTCCTTATTAGCGATTGAAAAACAACGCGCGCCTTTCATGCCCACCGGACTACTCCCTCTTCAAGCTGTTTTGCAGGCTTTTGAAATTCAAGAAGTTTGTTATTGTCACGTTAGTTTGCGCGATGGTCTTTTAGCCCAGTATCGTCAAAAGATGACTGCTTCTAGTTGAAATTTTGCCACGTGCTATAATAATTTTAATATGTAGATGAATGGATGATTGAAATGCAGATTGCAGATTTTGCGTCCGCCACGCAAAACTTATGGCAAGAAGTAGCGGCCCAAGTTCCCGGGCAACTCCACTTTGAGTTTTTGGATCGAAAAGAAGATTGGCTGGCTTTTAATCAGTCGGGGCACCGTTTGACGCCAACCGGAAATCTTCAGATTTTGTTAGTTCGGTCAGCTAATTTAGATTTTACCTTGCAACATGAGTTGCGCCATATCTTATGGGAACTAAATGGTTGGACTAAGGTATCTTTTCCGTTAAGCAGTAGTCAACCGGAACTAGACCACCAGACCCAAGCGACCGCTTTAGCGCTTGTCGGTTGTTTGGAACATTATTTTATTTTACCCCAACAAGTTGCGGCGGGAGAACTGTCTCCCCAGGTCAAAGCGCAATTACAGGCGGGCTTGAAACGACAATTGGCGCAAGTTAAAACGAATCTTGTTGCGCAAATGTTCCTCTATTTAGATGGTTTAATTTTAGAACCAGAAACCAAGCTGGCTCCGGACAATAAAAACACGGCGCCGGTGGCTTTATCGGCCGCGCAAAAGTTATTTCAAGTTTTAACCCAGCGTTTACAGGCCCAGCCTTTAGCTTGGCGGCGGAGTTTGAGTGCCGGTTTGCTGGCTTTCAATGACTTTTTACAAGCCAATGGTTATCAGACCTTACCTTTAACAGAAATGGTCGTTTTACCACCCGTTTTAAGTCCCCGGCAATTAAGGTTACAAGTTCGCCAAGTCTTCCAAATTAAAAATCTGCCGTTTTTATCCCGCCAAACTGGTCAACCGACGCCGATTTTAGTAGAAACTAATAGTCAGCAAAATGCCGGAGAATTAATTTTAGCGGCTAATTTAAAAGCCGAAAATTATCAACAACTTTATCAAGAACCAGTCACCCAATTTTTACAAGAGCAAGGGTTAACTTATTTTCCCCGCTAGTTAGCTCCAACTTAGACAGAAGAGGGTTGGCTGTCTCTTTTTTGCACCTAGTGGCAATGTTATAATTTGATTAAATTCAGGAATGGAGTACGCTTATGTCTCAAAAACCGACTTTTTATGTTACGACGCCCATTTATTATCCTTCAGGAAAATTAACAATTGGTAATTCATACACCACAATTGCGGCCGATACACTGGCTCGTTATAAACGTGCTCGCGGTTTTGATGTTTTCTTTTTAACCGGAACCGATGAACATGGTTTGAAGATTGAACAAAAGGCTGCGGCGCAAAATTTAAAACCGCAGGTCTACGTCGATCAAATGGCTCAAGGAATCAAAAAACTTTGGAAGTTACTCGAAATTTCCAATGATAAATTTATTCGGACTACGGATGCCGATCACGTCGTGGCGGTGCAAAAGATCGTCCAACGCTTAATTGATCAAGGCGATGTCTACTTAGGTGAATACCAAGGCTGGTATTCCGTCGATGATGAAGAATATTTCACCGAATCTCAACTAGCCGAAGTTTATCGCGATGACCAAGGTAAGGTGATTGGTGGTAAAGCGCCATCGGGGCATGAAGTTAAGTTAGTTAAAGAACCATCTTATTTCTTTAAGATGAGTAAATATGCTGATCGCTTATTGCAATATTATGAAGATCATCCCGAGTTTATCCAGCCGGAAAGCCGCAAGAAGGAAATGATTAATAACTTCATTAAGCCTGGCTTGGAAGATTTAGCAATGTCGCGCACCAGCTTTAATTGGGGCGTGCCGATTCCAAGTAATCCCAAGCATGTGGTTTACGTTTGGGTTGACGCTTTATTGAACTATATCACGGCTTTAGGCTATACCAGCGCAGATCAAAGTTTATTTGAACGTTACTGGCCCGCAGATGTTCATTTTGTAGGTAAAGAAATTGTTCGTTTCCATACAATTTACTGGCCAATTATTTTGATGGCCTTAGATTTACCTTTACCAAAACAAATCTACGGTCATGGTTGGCTATTGATGAAAGACGGCAAAATGTCCAAGTCTAAGGGAAATGTCGTGTATCCAGAAATGTTAGTTGAACGTTATGGCTTAGACGCTTTGCGTTATTACTTGATGCGGGCGATTCCTTTCGGTAGTGATGGCGTCTTTACGCCAGAAGATTTCGTTGACCGGATTAACTTTGATTTAGCCAATGATTTAGGAAACTTGCTCAATCGAACAGTTTCGATGATTAATAAATATTTTGCTGGAAAAGTGCCCGCTTTAGCTGACGCCAGTGAGCCCGTCGATCAAGATTTAAGAGCCCAAGCGGCGACGACGATTCAAGACTACTTGACGGCGATGGATCAATTTGAGTTTTCCACAGCTTTGGAAATTACTTGGCGGTTTGTTTCCCGGGCTAATAAGTATATTGATGAAACGATGCCTTGGAAGTTGGCGCAAGATTCGGCTCAAAAAGATCGCTTAGCCGCAGTAATGGCTAATTTGGTGGAATCTTTACGGTTGATGGCGATTTTAATTAGTCCTATCATGACCCATGCGCCGCACAAAATTTTGACTCAATTAGGTTTACCAGAAGAAGCCTTAGAGCAACTGGAATTTGGTCATTTACCACAAGCCCAAGTGGTGGTGCAACCGCAACCAATCTTTCCCCGCTTAGATGTTCCGGCAGAAGTGGCTTATATTAAAGCGCAAATGGTTGCTGATCAAAAGAAGGCTCAACAAACAGGGTCTTTGAAGACTTCTAAATCAGCGGCGGCCAAGGCCAAAGTTACTTCTAAAGCAGAAATTAAAATTGATGATTTTGATAAAGTTCAGCTACAAGTTGTCGAAATTCTTGCGGTCACTAAAGTTAAAGGCGCCGATCGCTTACTCCAATTTACCTTAGATGACGGTAGTGACCAAGAACGAACAATTATTTCGGGAATTGCAGAATTTTATCCCCAACCAGAAGAATTAGTCGGGCAAAAAGTTCTTGCCGTCACTAATTTGAAGCCGCGAAAGATGCGAGGAGTTGTCAGCAACGGGATGCTCCTCTCAGCTGAATATGAAGGAAAGGTTCAATTAGCTACCGTTCCTCAAGCTTTAGTTAATGGTTCTCACGTTGAATAAGGCCGATGACTTGCGTTTTTTTGACGCGCACACTCATTTGAATGATCCCCATTTTGCGGGTCAAACTGTGGTCTATTTACAGCAAGCTCAAGAATTGGGCGTCCAGGAAATGGCGATTGTGGGTTCAAACGCCCAATTTAATCAATCGGCTTTGGAATTGGCCCGGCAATACTCTGGTTTACATGCGGTTATTGGTTGGCACCCAGAATTTGCGGCCCAAGTAACGCCGCAAGTCTTAGCCGAGTTAGAGCAAGAACTGGCAGATCCAGCAGCGGTCGCGGTTGGAGAAATTGGTTTGGATTACCATTGGGAAGAAAATCCGACTCCGGCAATTCAAGAAGCGGCTTTTGTGCAGCAGTTAGAGTTAGCCCAACAGTTGCAATTGCCGGTCAATATCCATACGCGAGATGCTTTTGCCGATACCTATCGGATTTTACAAGCTCATCCGGTAGCGACGGGAATGATTATGCACAGCTTCAATGGATCAGTTGAGTGGTTGAATCGTTTCTTAGATTTGGGCTGTTATGTTTCTTATAGTGGCGTAGTTTCTTTTAAAAATGCTCCGGAAGTTCGCGAAGCTGCCCAGCAGACACCATTAGAGCGGCTGTTAGTAGAAACCGATGCGCCTTATTTGACTCCGGAACCTCACCGGGGAGAAGCTAATCAACCAGGATATACCCGCTATGTAGCGGCAGCTATCGCTCGAACTCGAGGAGTGGAATTAGCAACGATTGCCCAGCAAACTTTGAAAAATACCCGTGAGGTGTACCAATTAAATGACAAAGATTAAAGAAGTTTTGGTGGTCGAAGGGCGCGATGATACTGCCCGTCTCCGCCAAGTTTTAGGTCCGGTAGATACGATTGAAACTCATGGATCAGCTTTGGATGAAGCAACTTTAGCTTTAATTGCTAAAGCTCAAAAAAAGCGGGGCGTGATTGTAATTACCGATCCGGATTTTAACGGAGAACAGATTCGCCATAAGATCGTCGCCGCTGTTCCGGGAGTTAAACAAGCTTTTCTGCGGCGGCAAGATAGTGTTCCGAGCAATCGCCATGGTAGTTTGGGATTGGAACATGCCTCAGCAACGGTAATTAAGCAGGTCCTCCAACAGGTCTGGACCCCAGATTCTCAAGATAAAATGACCATTCCCGCTCAAGTTTTGGTGGATTGTGGTTTAACGGTTGGTCCTCAAGCTCGAAAATTACGAGAATTAGTCGGTGATAAGTTGCATATTGGTTATGGCAATGCCAAGCAATTTGCCCGGCGCTTGAATATGTTTCAAATTACGGAAATCCAGTTGAAAACAGCAGTAGCTAGTGCGAAAGAGGAATTATATGAGCGTTGAGAAGTATGATATTGCGGATCCCATTCGCACAAAGGCGATTTTGGAACGGTATCATCTGCAAGCCAAAAAAAGTTTAGGCCAAAACTTTCTCCGTTCACCGGAGGTAATTGAGGAAATCGTGGCCAGCGCTGAGATTCAGCCAACTGATATCGTCTTGGAAGTCGGCCCGGGAATTGGAGCTTTAACCCAGCAATTGGCGAAGGTCGCCAGTCAAGTCTATGCTTTTGAAATTGACCAAAATTTAATTCCGATTTTAGAGGCGAACTTAGAAGATTACGATAATTTGACTTTGTTGAATCAGGATATTTTAAAAGTCGACTGGCGCAAGTTTTGGCAAGAGCAGCAATTATCTGGGCGCACAGTGAAAGTGGTAGCTAATCTACCTTATTACATTACGACGCCAATTTTACTGCAACTCCTAACCGCTCCCGTAAAATTTACTAGTTTTGTTTTAATGATGCAAAAAGAAGTTGCCCAACGTTTGGGGGCCCAGCCGGGGCACCGGGAATATGGTTCCTTGAGTGTGGCAGTTCAATTACGGAGTCAGGTAGAAGTAGTGCAAACTGTTCCCGCCCAAGCCTTCGTGCCACAACCGAAAGTTGATTCCGCGGTGGTTCGTTTGCGATTGGAATCTCCTTGGATCAAAGAAATTTCGGATTTTCTCCAATTTCAAACTTTCGTGCAAGCTGTTTTTCGGCAAAAGAGGAAGAATCTTTGGAATAACTTGAATGTTTACCTTGCTGGTCAAGCCCAAGTGAAGCCGAAATTGCAGGCGGTTTTTGATGCTTTAGGTTATGAGCATAATGTCCGCGCGGAGCAACTGGCCCTCCCTGAATTAATTGCTTTAAATCAGCAGATCCAAACTGAATTTAATTTGTAACCAAATTTAAATGTTTAAGAGATTGAATTGATTCATGTTTTGTGGTACAATCCTAACCCGAAGGGGTTGATTTTATGCCAGTATCATTTGCTTCAATTAAGCGCGATTTGGATCGCCATTTGGGTGAAGATATCACTATTGTGGCGCAGGCCGGTCGTAAGAGAGTTATTCGTCGTCGCGGCAGATTATCCGAAACCTTTCACTCGGTTTTCGTCGTTGATTTAGACCCAACCGAGAATTCTTTTGAACGTGTCTCTTACAGTTATGCTGACTTGTTAACTAAGTCTATTGAGTTGAGTTTTGATTAAAGATTGCCCGTTGGCAGTCTTTTTTTATTAGAAGCCGAAAATTACTAGTCAAGAAAAAGTGAAATTCGTTATAATAAAACTAAATCGTTACGTAAGTAGGAAAGTAAAATGAAAATACGCAGAAGTGAACGTTTAATTGACCTAACCGATTATTTAGAAAATCATCCTTACCAATTAGTCCCTCTAACTTTTTTTGCTCAACGCTACCAGTCGGCAAAATCTTCAATTAGTGAAGATATTACAATTATTAAAACCGTCTTTAAAAAACGCGACCTGGGAATCGTGGAAACCTTGCCGGGAGCCGGCGGAGGAGTGCGATTTATGCCGGCAATTAGTCGGGAATTGGCGGCCGTTTATTTAGAAAACTTACGGGAAAAACTGGCCGATCCCCAACGGATTTTACCGGGAGGCTATTTGTATTTGTCCGATATCTTAGGTCAGCCCAATTTATTGCGCCAAGTTGGCCGCTTGATCGCGACTCAGTACGCGGGTCAAGAGATTGATGCCATTATGACTATGGCGACCAAGGGAATTCCCATTGCCCAAAGTGCCGCTTACTATTTAAATGTTCCCTATGTGATTGTTCGCCGCGAGTCAAAGATTACCGAAGGTCCGACTTTAAGTGTTAATTATGAATCGGGTTCGGTTCACCGGATTGAAAAAATGGAATTATCCAAACGTAGTTTACCCACGGGTTCACGGATTATCGCTGTTGATGATTTCATGAAGGGCGGCGGAACGATTAGTGGAATGCACAACTTAGTGGAAGAATTTTCCGGTAAGTTGGTGGGAGTGACGGTTTTAGTCGAATCAAATGATGCTCGCGTCGATCAAGCCGAGAAAAGATTTCCCGCAACCTCCTTGTTGAATTTACAAGCAATCAGTGTTGAACAGCAAAAGCTGAACATTGAATTGGGAAATTATTTAGAAGTCACGGATTTTAATCCAGAAAAACAAATTATTGAGTGATTTTCGCTGGTGGGGTATCATTAAAGATGGAATTTTGTTGCGGAAACTAAAACGAATTGAAGGGAAAATTGAATGTCTGAGCGCTATATTGTGATTTTGGCTGCAGGTCAAGGAACGCGGATGCATTCCAAGAGTTATAAAGTTTTACATCCAGTGTGTGGCAAAGCCATGGTTGACCATGTTTTGACACAGGCCGAACAAGTTCATGCGCAAGAGATTGTCACGGTAGTTGGCTGTGGTGCTGAACAAGTCGAAGAGTTGCTGCAAGAAAGAACGCAGTATGCGCTTCAAGAAAAACAATTGGGGACTGCCCATGCAGTTTTGCAGGCGGCCGACCTTTTGGAGGCCAAAGCGGGAACTACCTTGGTGATCAGTGGAGATACTCCCCTGTTTACGGCAGAAACAATTGAGAAGTTATTTACGTATCACGAACAGCATCAGGCTCAAGCCACTGTTTTGACGGCTCAAAATGAGGATCCATTTGGCTATGGTCGGATTATTCGGGATGAAAATCAGCAGGTTCAAAAAATTGTGGAACAAAAAGACGCCAGTGTTGCTGAACAAGCAGTAACCGAAATTAATACTGGGGTCTATTGTTTTGACAATCAAAAGCTTTTCCATTATTTGCACCAAGTCAAAAATGACAACGCGCAAGGAGAGTACTATTTACCTGATGTGATTGAATTAATGCAACAAAACCAAGATCGGGTCCTGGCTTATCAGATGGCGGACTTTAGTGAATCTTTGGGGGTCAATGACCGGGTTGCCTTAGCCCAAGCCACCAAAATCATGCAAGTGCGGATTAATCAAAGTCACTTACGAGCTGGAGTAACTTTAGTAGCTCCGGAGCAGACTTTCATTGATGTGGATGTTCAAATTGGGCCCGATACGACAATTGAAGCTGGGGTAGTTCTAAAAGGCCAAACCACAATTGGTTCAGACTGTTATATTACGTCCGGATCTCGGCTAGTTGATGCGACAGTTGGTGATCAAGTTCGAATTGATAGTTCAACCATTGAAGAAGCAGAAATGCAAGCGGGAAGCAATGTCGGACCGCATTCTCATTTACGACCCCAAGCTTTAATTGGTCCCCAAGTTCATATTGGGAATTTCTGTGAAGTTAAAAATGCGACCATCGGCGCGCGAACCAGACTTGGTCACTTGAGTTATGTTGGTGATGCCACTTTGGGAAGTGATATTAATGTTGGTTGCGGGGTCGTTTTCGTAAACTATGATGGTGTCAAAAAGTACCATACCCATGTTGGTAACCAAGCTTTTATCGGCAGTAATGCTAATTTAATAGCTCCAGTAGAAATTGCAGATCATGCTTTCATTGCTGCGGGTTCCACAATTACTGCTGACTTGCCTGAACGAGCCATGGGGATTGCCCGGGCTCGGCAAGTCAATAAGCCAGATTACTGGGATCGTTTGCCCTTGTCTCAGGATGAAAGTTGGCAGTAGTCGGATTGCAAAAAGATAACTAAATTTGAGAGAAAGTGGAGTGCTCAATGTCTACACAAAAAGCGAATTGTCCAATGAAGATTTTTGCTTTGAATTCCAATCAACCCTTAGCTAAAAAGATTTCCCAAACTTTGGGAATCCCTTTAGGCAAATGTTCCGTCAAAAGGTTTAGTGACGGAGAAATTCAGATTAACATTGAGGAAAGTATTCGAGGATCAGAAATTTTCGTTATTCAATCGACCTCGGCGCCGGTTAACGATAATTTGATGGAACTTTTGATTATGATTGATGCCTTGCGCCGGGCCTCAGCTTTGACCATTAATGTTGTGATTCCTTACTATGGTTATGCTCGTCAAGACCGCAAGGCGCGTTCCCGTGAACCAATTACGGCTAAATTAGTTGCTAATATGCTGACAAGTGCTGGAGCCGATCGAATTTTAGCGATGGATCTCCATGCAGTTCAGATTCAAGGTTTCTTCGATATTCCGGTGGATCATCTCATGGGAGCACCGCTCTTAGCTGATTACTTCTTAGATAATCGTTTGGATGAAAATGCGGTTGTTGTTTCTCCTGATCATGGGGGAGTTGTGCGGGCTCGGCGTTTAGCCGAATTTTTGAAAGCCCCAATTGCAATTATCGATAAGCGTCGGCCGAAGCCTAATGTTTCCGAGGTGATGAATATTATTGGGGATGTGCGGGGAAAACGAGCAATTATCATTGATGATATGATCGATACGGCTGGAACCATTTCTCTAGCTGCGCAAGCCTTAATCGATGCCGGAGCAAAAGAAGTTTATGCTAGTTGTACGCATCCGGTACTTTCAGGTCCGGCAATTTCGCGTTTAGAAGCTTCGCCGATTAAACAATTGATTGTGACCGATACAATTCAACTTCCTGAAGACAAAAAGTTGGATAAATTAGTTGAGATTTCAGTAGCTCCTTTGATGGCGGCAGCAATTGATCGGATTTATAATAATGAACCGGTTAGTCCCTTATTTAATACCCGTTTTCGCCGGCATCAATAAAAAAATTTAAAATTTAAACTAAACCTGGTCAGGATTATTCTGGCTAGGCTTTTTAATTGGGATTGTTGTCGGAGCCATTAAATAAGAAAGATAACTAGCAATAAGCCAATTAAAAGTTATTTTCATTTGAATTATTGGTTAGTTGATAGACTTCTTTACTAAACAAAGAGATTGAAGTTGGTTAAATTATTATTTTGCGGATCTTAAAAAGCCTAACCGCTATTTTTGCGGTTAGACTTTTTAATGATTCTAAAACTTGAGCAATTAAGCCATGTAGTAAACATCAACGACTTGACTTTGACTGGTAATATCAACGGTTTGGGCGGCAATTTCAGTCACATTTGGATGCGAATCAGCGATGGTTGGAACTTGGTAAGCATCCCATTGAGCAGTCGACCAATCACCCTCTTGGCGACTTTGATCAGCTAAGTTAATCTTGACGGTTCTTTGAATCTGAGCAACTTGAGTGATTACTTGCTGGCTTCCATCAGGCTTGTGCAGGTTAATGGTCCGAACAATATTGTAATGCTCAACACTTGCTTGGATTTTTGGAGTTACAGCGACGGTAATGGTTTGCGGCTGATCCGAAATCGTAACCGAATCGCTTGGCTGACCGACTAATTGATAATTTTTCGGAGCTTCATATTGCGGGTAAACAGTTTCGTTTACTTGGCCATTAATTTCTTGTTGACCAACAACTTTTCCGTTAGCGACGTATTGAATTGTAACTTTATTCTTTTGGGCTTGGTAACTAATTTCAACGGTTTGGTTACCCGTGTTTCCATCAACAGTCACAGCGTCAACCTTAGTTTGACTCGGAGTGAAGCCGTTAACTACTGGAAGATCATATTCATCCCATTGGGCAGTTGACCATTTACCAGCGGTTTGCGTTTTGGTAACTAAGTTAGTAGTAATCGTCCGTTGAATTTTGGCAACTTGTTGAATCACCTTTTGCGTTCCGTCAGGTTGATTGATATTGATCGTCCGAACGACATTTTGATGTTCAACGTTGCTTTCCATTTTCGGAGTTATGGCAATAGTGATCGTCTGGGCCTGTTCACCCACTGTAATAGTAGCTGCTGGTTGTTTCACAAATTGATAATTTTGCGGCAGATTGTATTGTGGATGAATAGTTTCATTAACTTTACCACCGACTTGTTGTTGAGCAATGACTTGACCATTAGCTACATATTGGATTGTAACCTGATTTTCTTTGGCGGCATAAGTGATGTCGATGATCTGATCAGTGGTATCTTCGTTAACCGCACTAGCATTAATCTGGGTCTGACTTGGAGTGTAGCCAGCGATCTCTGGGGTAGCGTATTGTTTCCATTGAGCAGTCGACCAAGCACCCTTAGTTTGGGTTTGATCAACAAGATTAGTAGTAATTGTCCGCTGAATTTGGGCCACTTGTTTAATCACTTTTTGCGTCCCATCAGGTTGATGCAGATTAATGGTTCGAGTTACACTCCGTTGCTCTGTGCTATTGGCAAGTTGAGGAGTCACGTTAACTGTAATTGTTTGAGCTTGTTGGGTTAACTTAATACTTGGAATTGTTTGTTGAATTAAGCGATAATTTTGCGGCAGATCATATTGTGGATGGATGGTTTCGTTAACCGCCCCTTGATAGGCTTCGGTGCCAACAACTTTTCCATCAGCCACGTATTGAATAGTCAACTGAGCTTCTTGAGCCGTGTAGGTGATATCTACAGTTTGGTTAGCCGTTTTTTCAGTTACTGCAGTTGCTTCTATCGTGGCTTGACTTGGGTCATAACCAGTGATACTTGGAGTATGATAAGCTTCCCACTGAGCAGTTGACCAAGCACCCGCGGCTTTAGTTTGATCAACCAAATTAGTTTTAATGGTCCGTTGAATTTGGGCGACCTGACTGATCACTTTTTGACTTCCATCTGGTTGATGAACGTTAATCGTCCGCACAGCGTTGTAGTATTCTGTACTCTCTTTAATTTGCGGTTCAATTTCTACGGTAACTGTTTGGGCAGGTTGATCAAGGGTAATATGCGTTGCTGGTTGTTTAACTAATTGATAATTCTTAGGTACCTTATACTGCGGGTAGATAGTTTCATCAATATTTCCATCATATTGTTGTTGAGCAATAACTTTTCCTTGGTAAACATACTGAATAGTTACGGTTGCAGCTTGTGGTTGGTAATCAATATCCACAACTTGATTTTGGGTTTGATCAGTTACCGAAACCGCGGCAACGCTTGTTTGGCTTGGTTGATAACCAGCGATTGACGGAATTTCGTAAGCATCCCATTGAGCGCTGGACCAGTCACCGACGGTCTTGCTTTGATCCACAAGGTTAGTTTGAACAGTCCTCTTAATTTGGGCTACTTGATTAATAACTTTTTGAGACCCATCAGGATTATGCAAATTGATTGTCCGGACAACGTTGTGGTATTCGGTGCTGGATTGAATTTGGGGACTTACTTCAACCGTGATAGTTTGATCCGCTTTAGTTAGAGTAATTTGGTCTGGATTGCTACCTTGAACTTGGTAGTAATGGGGAATTTTATATTGAAGATAAACTTTTTCGTTAACCTGACCGTTAACTTTTTGTTCACCAACAACTTTACCCTGACTGACATACTGAATAGTTACGGTTGCTGATTGAGCTTGATAACTAATATCCACAACTTGGTTCTTTGATTGACCGTTAACCGTGGCGGCGGCAACCTGTTCTTGGCTGGCTTGATAACCGTCAATTGTTGGGGTTTGGTAAGCATCCCATTGAGCAGTAGACCAGTCACCAGCGGTTTTAGTTTGATCGACTAAGTTGGTTTGAACAGTCCGTTGAATTTGGGCCACTTGATTAATGGCTTCTTGGGTCCCGTCAGGCTTATGAATATTAATCGTCCGGACAACATTGCGGTACTCAGTACTGCTTTGAACCTTAGGGGTTACTTCCACGCTAATGGTTTGTGGTTGGGAAGTAATGGTCATGCTTGCTGCCGGTTGATTAACGAATTGATAATTTTGCGGGAGATTGTATTGGGGATAAATCTGATCGTTAATTGCTCCAGAATACTTTTGTTGGCCAATAACTTTACCTTGACTGACATATTGGATCGTGATGGTTGATTGATCGGCTTGATAAGTGATATCGAGCACTTGATTTTTACTGGAACCATCAATAGTTACGGTATCTACGTTCTTTTGACTCGGTTGGAAACCAGCGATTGCTGGGATTTGATAGGCTTCCCACTGAGCAGTAGACCATGCACTTGGGGTTTGAGTTTGATCGACTAAATTAACCTGAATTGTCCGCTGAATTTGTGCTACTTGCTTGATAACTTGTTGGCTACCATCCGGACGATGTAGGTTAATTGTCCGAACCACTTCCCGATATTCTGTGTTTTGTTGAATTTGCGGGGTAATCTCAATCGTGATAATTTGAGGGGCTTCGGTGATGGTTAGAGTGGCATCTGGTTGCTTAACGAAGCGATAATTTTGAGGTAAATTATATTGCGGGTGAATAACTTCTTGGTCTGCTCCCGTAAATTGTTGGCGATTAATTACCTTTCCTTGGGAAATATATTGAACTTCAATAGTTGATTTCGGCAGGCTGTAATTAATATCGATCGATTTATTACCCGATTGTTCGGTAACTTTGGCGACCGCGACCGTGTTTTGACTCGGTTGGTAACCAGTAATGGTGGGAACTTGATATTCATCCCATTGAGCAGTAGACCAAGCACCTGTGCTTCGAGTACCGTCATCATTCAAAGTAATGGTTCGACTGATGGTGGCATTTTGAATCTTAGTTTGCGTACTACCATCAGCTAAATGGAGGTTAATTGTTCTTGTGACAGTCCGATTTTCGGTAGTTGTTCGGAAGAAGGGTTCTTGATCCCATTGGTAAATGGTAATTTGATCTCGGTTACTGGTTTTAACATCCATGGCATTGTACTTACTACCAACGTTAGAACCACTAATTGAAATCCAGGCGGAAGATTTGACCTTATAATAAGGGACTCCAGGAACCTTAGTCCCAATGCGGGGGACGTCGTTTAAATTACTATCAACGCCGAGCTTAGTTTGAGTTCCTAGAATGATCTTCCGCAGGTTATCGGTACTTGTTAACATTCCCGATGTGTTGGCATTGCGGGTGTCGAAGTGGCTAAGATTCAAGCTGATTAAGCTATTACACCAAGCAAACATGGCTTCCATGTCGCGAACATTGCCGGTTTGAAAACCACTGAGGTCTAGGTGCTTGAGTTGCCAAGCCCCCATGAACATTCCACCCATGTCAGTAACTTTGCTGGTATCGATATTTCCAACATTGATCACTAAGGTTCCAGAAGCATCAGAGAACATCTTGGACATTCCTTGAACATTGGAAGTATCCCAGCTACTGATATCAATATATTCTAAGCTATTGGTTCCTCGGAAAACACTGTTCATTTGCTTAACTCTCGAAGTGTTTAAGTTAGCGATTCCAATAATCTTTCGTAAATTGATTAAATGATAGAACAGATAATCGGAAATTTCGTTAGCATAAACTCCTTGATCGAATTGAATCAAGGTTAATTTGTTAATCCAATCTTGATTTTTGTCGAAGACTTGAGAGTCGCCTCCGATAGATCCAAAATCATGTCCTTTGTCAATGAAATATTGTTGTCCGCGACCTAAAGTTCCTTCGTGAAAATGAAGCAGGTAGTCATTTCCTTGTTGAGAAAATTCCCACTTACTGCTTCCCCAAACACCTTGAGCAATTAAGCCCGGATTAGGATCTGGGGCTTTAGCTGGGGGTGTGGGAGTTGTAGTTGCTGTGTTTTCCACTGCTGCGGGAGCTGTAGGAACTACTGGAGTTGGATTTGTACTAGCCTGTTCAGGTTCAGTTGTAGAACTAGAATTAACTTTATCCGTTGCCGCAGGAGCCTGATCTTGTTTCTGATCCGTAGTAGGAGAAACAGTCTCCCCATCTTTGGGAGCAGTTGTTCCTGGTTTGGTTGCTGAATTGGACTTTTCCGTCTCCGGAGTAGTTGTTCCTGGTTTGGATGTTGAATCAGACTGCTTTGTTTCTGGAGCCGTTGTCTTAGTTGGTGTTTGAGCAGTCTGAGAATTACTGGTGGAATCTGCCGTCTTTGTCGATTGATCTGTTGTTGACTGCGGGGCAGGAGTAGTTGAAGTTGTTGCTTTAGCAGTAGTCGCGGTATCTCCCGGAGTGGCAGTAGCTGTCCTAGAGGGAGAATCCGCTGTTGCCGTAGCAGCAGCTGGGGCAATTGATTGAGAAACGGGATTAGGAACCGGGCTGTTTATTTTAGCAGCTTGAGTTTTTTGAGCATTCAAAGCCGCGCCGCAAAGTAAACTGGCACTAGTCAAGGCTAAGGTTAAACCTTGATGTCTTAATCTCTTGGTTAGGGTCTTTTTCATCTGCATCACTCCTAATTATTAACTAATTATGTTGCTTCAATGATTTTAGCACCTATTAACTAAAAAAAATAAGATAAAGCATTATAAATAAATAAATTATCACTATATTAATTAGATAATTGAAATTTTAGTTATATATTTATAATTTTTAGAATATATATTTTGGAAAAACACTTCGATCAAATTTTAAAATGAGAAATTAATTATATTTACTGATCTGAATGTAAAAAAATATAGTAGGAGACGATAGATAAAGAGAAGAATAAGTCAAATAGGGATTGAGACCTTAATTTAGCTTATTCTGGATTAAATTAATTCGTCTGATTTGGGAAGATATTTATTCATTTTCACCAAAAGTAAGAGTCCCTTTACAAGGGTACTATTAGATATCAATTAAAATTATTTTTGGCTAAAGGATATAACGACCTAAGCCGGATAGAAAATAGCAAGAATCAAATATTAAGCAAACTTTTCATTGCGATTACTTCTAATTATTGTTAGCTTTGTTAATCTTAAAAAGATTTTAGCATCTAATGATATTGGTGATAAATGTAAAACTATATTAAATATTAATTTATGTAGTGATGATTTTGGAAAAGGTGAATTTATATAATTTCTATTAGATTATGATATTATTTTGCGGTAAAAGATAATGAAGAACTGAGAGAATGATTTAAGAATAACAATCATTGTTACTTATAAAAATAAAATAAAGAATTCGTTAAAAAACAAAATTTCCAACGGATTCTTTATTTTTGTGGTTGATTTATAGTTTGAAGACTTCCTGATTTGAGCACAAATAGATATTTAAAAGCATACGAAAATAATTTTTTGGGGCTAGTTTCTTTCAAAAAGTGATTGGAAAAGTAGTTAATTATTGTTTTTGAGTTTTTAAGAGATCACGAATTTCTTGTAAATATTTCTCTTCGGCACTTGGCTTCTTAGTAACCACTTTTTTGTGCTGCCAGTGTTGGAAAAATTTTACAATTAGAAAGACGACAAAAGCGATGATTATAAACTCAATTACCGCGTTCAAAAAATCACCAATTCGAAATTTTCCGAAGCGCAAAGACGATAAATCAATGTGACCCAAAAATAAGCCAATAAAAGGATTGAGCAGATATTTAGTTAGGGCAGTGACAATCTTACTAAAAGCTCCCCCAATAATAACCCCGACAGCTAAATCTAAAACATTACCGCGCGTGATAAAGTCCTTAAAATCTTGGAGCATGATCAACTTCCTCCCTTTTTGCTTCTATTGTAGCGCATTGTTTTTAATATGAGCTTGAAAAGCGCTTAGATCGGCTTCAAAAGTATTGCTGAGCGGATTTTGAAACATTTCTTTGGGAAAGTAAAAACGATGATCACCACTCGAACGGCCGCTCAGAGCTTTAACGATGGGGCTAATGGTTGATAATTCTAATAGTTCTCCATCCGCTTGGCGCAATTCAATTTGGGTCTTTGGTTCTGCCGCATGGGGATCATATAGGTCATAAGGAAGGTCGAAACTATTGTTAATCGCCGTATAAAATTGGGCTTGGAAACCAGAATTTTGGGTCCAAGCTTGCATTTGAGTAATTAAATCATGCTGGTCAGGTTTAAAAGTAATTGATTTGAAGGGGCGCCGATCTAAAAAACGACTGGCTAAATCGCGGAGAATCGGATCCGGATAATCACGCCAAAGATTGAAATAGGTATTTAATAGGTAATCATCGAGGCGTAAATAATCATCGACAGTCACTTGATTTTTAAAGAAGGGGATCAAAAGATGGGGCATTTCAGTTTGACTGAGGCTATTATTCTGGTAAAGAAATTGCGCTCTTTGTAGTAATTTAGTGAGCACGACTTCCATTCCTCGAGAAACTGGGTGAAAATAAACCTGTTGATACATTTGAAAGCGGGAAACGATATAGTCTTCAACGGCGTGCATCCCCTCGACGTCAAAGACGATCCCAATTTTATCTGGACGAATGACGCGCATAATTCGGGTGAGATCAAACATTCCGTATTGTGTTCCGGTATAGTAAGCGTCACGCAGTAGGTAGTCCATCCGATCAGCATCAATTTGACTGGAAATTAATTGCACTACTTGCGGATTAGGATAAGTTTTATTGATTACGCTAGCCACTTGTGCGGGAAATTCAGGACTTACTTGACGTAAGATTTGATTAATCTGGGTTTTTTCATCGGTAATAATTCTTTGGGTCCAAGCCTCGTGGTCAGTTTGAAAGATATGTTCAAAGGTATGAGAATAAGGTCCGTGGCCAATATCATGTAATAAAGCAGCACATAAAGCCACAAGCCGTTCTGAATTGTCCCAAAGACCATCACCTAGATTTTGGCTGGGATAGTTACGTTCGAAAAATTCGCAGAGTCGTCTGGTAATTTCGTAGACCCCTAAACAATGAGCAAAACGAGAATGTTCAGCTCCGTGAAAAGTAAAAGAGGTTGTCCCTAGCTGCTTAATCCGCCGTAAACGTTGAAATTCCGGCGTATTGATTAAGTCTAAAATGATAACGTCTTGAACGTGAATATAATTATGAATTGGATCGCGGAGTACCTTTTCGCGGGATAATTGGGCAGGTGATTTCAAATTTTAGTCCTCCTATTTTAAAATTCTATTTAAACGTTGCTGTTGTCTAATTTCGCGATCTAAAATTGAATCATATTCAGAAGATTCACTTAGTTGTTGGGAAGTTAGAATTTTTATTTCCTGGCTTGATTTTAAGACTTGTAACAGGCGCTGCTTAAATTGGGTAACTGAAAACTCAGTTTGAAATAATTGGGAAACCGTGGTCATCGACTGGGGATTGACCTCAGGATAGACGGTTCGATGATCAGAATTAGCCAGCTGGTAAAATTGCTTAATTAATTGTCCGCGAGTTGTTTGGGGACCGGATAGAGCGATATACAACATGACACTAACCGCATCTTGTTGGCGGCGTTGCGCTAGTCCTGCAATTTTTTTACCCTGAACGACAATATCAAAATCTCCGGGGCAATAGGAATCTTCTACCTTATAGTGTTCCAGTTTTAGTTCGGGTAGACACTTCTGTAAGAAATTGAAGGCTAATTGATAAACGGTATCGACTCGGTGTTCACTGGCATTGGGTAAAAAGTAACTCCAGTTGAAGACTCCCGGATCGCTGACGACCGCTAATCCACCGGCGTTTCGAATGATGATTTGATAGTTTTGCTGCCGCAAAAACTGACTTCCAGCCGGCAAATTCGCCAGACGCTTGTCTTGGAGACCCAAGATTACCGTCGGTAGGGTTTGCCAAAAATGAACTAAAGGGCGTTGCAGTTTTTGGACTAAATAAGCTAAGTAAGTAGTTTCCGGAAAAATTGTATCTAGACTAGCAATATTTTGATAATCATGATTATATAAAATTAGTGGTTGGGAGGACATGGAAAACTCCTTAAAATTAATTTAAAATATTTAATATTACCTCTATTATAAGTCTCGTTCAGAAAGGTCGAAAGAGATGACCCCCAAAAAAGTTCAAAAAGTTAATTTAACTTTAACGACAACGATTACCACTCCTGATGCCGTCCCCGAAATTTATCATCTTCGAACCAAAGGCCAGGTCTTTTTGAGTCCGGAAAAATTTTACCTACGTTATCAAGAAGATCCCCAAATAGCAGTAACTTGGAAATGGCAGTCCGACAAACAAAAATTGACGATCCACCGCAAAGCGCCTACAGCTCAAGCTCAGATGATTTTTCGAATTGCCCAAGATCAGGTCTTTGCTTATCACACACCGTACGGAACTTTAGATTTAACGACCAGAACCCGTCAATTACAGGTTAATTGGCAGCCCGGAAATGCTGCAGGTGACTTGCGGGTCGCTTACCAACTTTTAGATTCGCAAAATTCCTTGGGGGAATATAAGTTAAGTTTGCATTTTGACCTTTAAGTAGGTAAGATGAAAGTTAGACTTTTGAAAGGACGTGTCCGAAAGTGGTTTTAGAACTCAAACAATTCGCCGGCGAAAGTAAAAGTGAGTTGGCAATGATTGAAGTTGCCCATGCAATTTTGGAACAAAACGGTGAGGCGATGTCCTTTGCCGATATCGTTAATAATATTCAACAATTTTTAAATAAAAGTGATGCCGAGATTCGGCAAAAATTACCGCAATTTTATACTGACTTGAACGCTGACGGCGGCTTTATTTCTCTCGGAGAGAATGTTTGGGGCTTGCGTACATGGTATCCTTACGACTCTGTTGATGAAGAAGTTAACCATCCGGAAGATGCCGAAGAAGGAAAAGTCCCGGCAATTAAGCGGGTCAATGCTTTCTTGGATGATGAAGCTGAAGATGACGATATTATTGATTATAATGCTCAAGATGCGGTTGATGATGACCATGAGCAAGACCAAGGGGTTCCTGATTTGTCAAAATTTGGGCAAGCTGACTTGTCATTAGACGATGATGATGAAGAAATTCACGGTCGCCCAGATTTAGAAGATGGGCTGGAAGGTGATTTAAGCGAATTTACCGCCAATGATGATGAGGATTTAGATTCTTAAAATCCAGATTTTTTGCATAAACTATTTGACGTTCGTGACTTTTCCTTATAAAATGTTTTTTGGGCGCTTTACAAGTGCGTTGAATCAGGCTCTCTATTCTTATTAACGAATGGAGGCCTTTTTCGTTTATATCCCCCATTTGAACGTGGCAAGATTTAACTTGGAAAACAATCAAAGGAGAATGGTGCATGACCAAATATATTTTTGTAACAGGTGGAGTAGTTTCTTCATTAGGTAAAGGAATTGTAGCCGCTTCTTTAGGCCGGTTATTGAAAAATCGTGGCTTAAAGGTCACTTTACAAAAGTTTGATCCCTATATTAATGTGGATCCTGGAACCATGAGTCCTTACCAACATGGAGAAGTCTTCGTTACTAATGACGGCACCGAAACGGATTTAGATTTAGGGCACTACGAGCGTTTTATCGATATTGATTTAAATAAATATTCCAATGTTACCACGGGAAAGATTTACTCGGAAGTAATCCAAAAAGAACGTCACGGTGAATACGACGGGGCTACGGTTCAAGTAATTCCTCATATTACCAACATGATTAAAGAAAAGATTATGCGGGCTGCAACCACGACAGATTCCGATGTGATCATTACTGAAGTCGGTGGGACCGTGGGCGATATTGAATCTTTGCCTTACTTGGAAGCTTTACGACAGATGAAGTCCGAAGTCGGATCTGAGAATGTAGTTTATATTCATACAACTTTAATCCCTTATTTACGGGCTGCTGATGAATTAAAGACTAAACCGACCCAACACAGTGTGAAAGAATTACGAGGCTTAGGAATTCAACCTAATATTTTAGTCGTGCGGACTGAAAAAGCGATTCCTAATGAAATGCGCGATAAGATTGCCTCTTTTTGTGATGTTGATCCGGCGGCGGTGATTGAATCACGAGATGTACCGAGTCTCTATTCCATTCCTTTAAATTTACAAAAGCAAGGCATGGATCAAATTGTCTGCGATTATCTTCATTTACAAGCTCCGGTAGCAGACATGACCGATTGGAAACGGCTGGAACAACGCGTTTTAAACTTACATCATCAAACTAAGGTCGCCTTGATTGGAAAATATGTGGAATTAAAAGATGCCTATATTTCCTTTGATGAAGCTTTAAAACATGCTGGTTATGCCTATGACTGTGATGTTCAAATTAAGCGTTTGAGCTCTGAAGAAATTACGGCAGAAAATGTAGCAGAAAAGCTGAGCGACGTTGATGGCGTAATTGTTCCTGGTGGCTTTGGTTCTCGTGGTCTTGAAGGCATGATTCAAACCGTAAAATATGCTCGGGAAAATGATATTCCTTTCTTAGGCGTTTGTTTAGGAATGCAGATGGCTTGTATCGAATTTGCCCGGGATGTTGCCGGGATTAGTGATGCAACTAGTGGGGAAGTCGATCCCCAAGCACCGCATAAGATTATTGATTTGATGGAAAATCAAAAGAATATTGAAAATCGGGGTGGCACTCTTCGCTTAGGTTTGTATCCTTGCAAATTGAAGTCTGACACGTTAGCAGGACAGGCTTATAGTAATCAAAGCGTAATCCAAGAACGTCACCGGCATCGTTACGAATTTAACAACGAATATCGTGAGATCTTGGGAGCTAAAGGGTTAGTCTTTTCTGGAGTTTCTCCAGATAATCGCCTAGTTGAAATTGTGGAAGTTCCGAAGAACAAATTCTTTGTCGGTGTGCAGTATCATCCGGAATTTTTATCACGACCAAATCGTCCAGAACCAATTTACAAGCAATTTATTGGGGCAGCTTGTGGTTTAGCGGCTACAGATATCTAATTTAGGTGTACTTTGCCGCCAATTTATATTATTATTTTAGGGTAGTTTTTATTTGAGAAGGGCTGAGAAAATTATGGCAAAAATGATTATTCACGGGGGGACGCGGCTTTCTGGTTCCGTAACCATTGGCGGAGCTAAGAACAGTACAGTAGCAATTATTCCTGCTGCTATTTTGGCCGATACTCCCGTGACTTTGGATTCAGTCCCCCAGATCAAAGACGTTTATAACCTGATGGATATGTTGCAGGATATGAATGTTCCCTCCCAATTTCATGACGATGTTTTGCAAATTGATCCGACAAATATTCAATCGGTACCGCTACCACATGGTAAAGTGACGAGTTTACGTGCTTCTTATTACTTCATGGGATCACTTTTAGGTCGTTTTGGTAAGGCTGTCGTTGGTTTTCCTGGTGGCGATGATATTGGTCCAAGACCGATTGATCAGCATATTAAGGGCTTCAAAGCCTTAGGTGCTGAGGTACACCAAGATGGTTCTTCGATTACAATTGAAGCTCCCAATGGTCTTCATGGAGCCCGAATTTTCTTGGATATGATTTCTGTTGGGGCCACGATTAATATTATTTTGGCTGCTGTTAGAGCCCAGGGGACGACGATAATTGAAAATGTCGCCCGGGAGCCGGAAATTATTGATTTGGCAACTTTTTTGAATAATATGGGAGCCCAGATTCGTGGGGTTGGAACGCAAACCATTCGAATCAATGGGGTTCCTTCGTTGCGGGCGCAAAATGCTCATACGATTATTCCCGACCGGATTGAAGCTGGCACTTATTTAGCTTTGGCGGCGGCGACCGGTGATGGTATTTTAGTGAAGAATATTATTGCAGAACATTTAGATGCCTTTTTAGCTAAATTGCAAGAGATGGGTGTAAACCTTGACGTACGCGAGGATAGTATTTTTGTCTATCCCAATAATCAATTAGTGGGAGTTAAAGTCAAGACCAGTCCCTATCCAGGCTTTGCGACTGATTTGCAGCAACCTTTAACACCTTTAATGCTCCTTGCACAAGGACAAAGTACAATTATTGATACAATTTATCCTAAAAGGACCCGACACATTCCCGAGTTAATTAAGATGGGAGCCAATATTAAAGTGGTTGATGGACAGATTTTAGTCGATCATACCGATCAATTGACGGGAGCGCATGTTACAGCGGGTGAAATCCGCGGTGGGGTAAGTTTGATGCTGGCCGGATTAATGGCTCAAGGAACAACAGAAATTGAACAAGCAGAAAATATTATGCGGGGTTACGACTGCATCATTACTAAATTACAAAATTTAAAGGCCGATGTTTCTTATGTTGGCCCCGAAGTTTTTTGAAACTTGTCAGATAGATAGTTTCATGCTACTATGACTTAATACCAGTAAATTAAACTCTAAATCAGCAGATGATTTAGGGCAGAGGAGTGTAATTATAATGAAACAAGCTATTCATCCAGATTATCACCAGGTTGTATTTATGGATTCAGCTACCGGAAAGAAATTCTTAGCTGGTTCAACTGTTAACTCAAAAGAAACTACGGACTATGAAGGTCAAGAATATCCTTTGATTCGGGTTGAAATCACTTCTGACTCCCATCCTTTCTATACTGGGAAGCAGAAGTTTACCCAAGCTGATGGCCGTGTTGATCGCTTTAATAAGAAATATGGTTTTGCTAATAAGTAGGATTTGTTTTAAGCGACAATTTATCTCAATTAAGTTTTTGCTGAATAAAAAAGACTCAGAATTTAATCCAAATTCTGAGTTTTTTTTATCTTAAAAATTTGATTAAACTATCATAATAAAAATTAATTCTTGAGGGTCAGAAAGGAGTCTTAGTTTGACGGAGCAAAAGATTTCAATTCACAAAATTGCCGAATTTAGCGGAGTTTCAGTGGCCACAGTTTCACGGGTTATGAATGGTAATGGTCGTTTTTCCCCAGCAACTAGAGAGAAAGTTCTCCGAGTAGCGGCAGCAGAAGGTTATGAAACCAAGATTTCCACGAAGAAGAAGTTGTTGCAACAGGAACAAAGTATTGGGGGCATCGTGCCTAATTTGAGTAATCCTTTTTTTAAAAAATTGCTTGAATAGCTAGAGAAAAAATTTTTTACAGCAGGATATTCGACAATTGTTTGTGATGTCTCGCAAATAGTGGGGCGTGATTTAGATTATGCAAGCTCCTTCCGAGATAAGTTAGTAGGGGAACTGGTCATGATCGCTGGTGGACCACAGGATCCCATGGTTAAATTGAAAAAAATTACCCTTGATCTGTATTGATTACCAAGAAGTGGCCCAAGGAATTGTTTCGATCACCTCTAGTAATTATCAAGGTGGGCGCCTAGCAACCCGTGAACTACTGGCCGCTGGAACCAAACCAGTTTTAATTTTAAATAGCCAGAATTCGCCAGTTGATCAAGAGCGCCTGCGTGGTTATAAAGCGGAGTTGGCGGCGGCGAACTTCGACTTTACAGAAATTCATATCTTTCAGCTTAATATGCGTCAAGATGAGACTATCGATACTCGTCGACTTACGATGCGGGGAGTTTTACGCGGATTACCACAAGTCGTGGGAGAGGCACCTTGGGGAACTTTTGCAGTTAGCGCTCAATTGACGGCTGATATCTTATTTGCTGCTCACAGTTTATACTTAAGTGTCTTCGAAGATCTAAAGATTATCGGGTTTGATGATTCGCCCATTGCTCGTTATAGTTTTCCATAGTTAACTACAGTTCGCTAAGATATTCCCGAGATAGCTCGGCGAAGTTGTCAGGCCTTGCTTAAATATTTGCATAATCAAGAGATAAGTTTAGAAAATACCAGCTTAGTAAAAGTTGAATTGATTCGTCGGGATAGTGTTTAAGTTTGGTTTTCGGAAGCAATCAACTGTGACTGATGCCTCGGCTATGAATCAAGGCGAAGGTTCCAACTGCAGCTCCCAGAATAATTAAACTAATATTCATTAAAAATAAGATCCAGGCTCCTTGAAAAATCGGCCAAGACTTTCGCGCTATCCCAAAGCCAATCGTCACCAGAGGTGGCATGAGTGAAGCCGCAATTGCAACTCCCGGAAGAATATTTCCCGAATCTTTCTTTGCGGAACCAATAATTGCGGCTAGACCACCAAAAAGGGCGACAATCGCAATCCCCAAAGACAAATTTGTCCGAGCTAAGAGGGCCTTATTTGCGGCTGAATTATCAATAATTAGGAAATAGATAGTGGCGGTTCCAATGCTGAGGACAATTTGGAGAAATAAAATTAACAGTCCTTTTTGAAACAAGGTCCGATTTTTGATTGCTAGGCCATAGCCGAGACCTAAGAGGGGATCCATCAGCGGTGAAATGAGCATTGAACCAACGATGATCGGCGAGTTTTCCTCACCTAAACCGACACTGGCAATGACAATCGCGCAAAATAAGATAGTAAAATCAGACCAATCGAGCGTTAAATTATCGACGACATGTTTCTTTAAGGCTGAAGCGTGCAAAAATTGTTGACGATTTTTTTGAACCTTCATCAATTAACCCCCTAAAATCAAATAAGAAACTAAAGTCATTATATAAAAGAAGCCTTTCTTTGAGGAAGATTTGCGCTAGCGTTGAAAAAGGAGAGTCGTCAGCGAATGAGGATAACAATTAATAATCAGCTGAACGAGGTTTTTAACTCTGATGTACTTGATTAGGAATTAGGTCGATTTGTCTACCGGTTGGAATGAGTTAATTTGAACTCGCTAAAATGAGAGCTATCTTTTGGTAAAACTTTGGAAAATTAAGAATTTTTAGTGATTTTACGAACGTAAATTAAGTTGCCCAGCTCTAAAATTGAAGTTAAGAAAAAGACAGCGCCATAGCTCCAGACACCAGAAACTGCGGCCCCCAGAAGTGGTCCTGTGAAACTTCCGATGTATTGAAAACTTTGGTTGTAACCAAAAATTCGTCCGGAAACTTGGTGAGGGATATTTTTGGAAAGTAAAGTTTGAACCTGAGGTAGCAAAGCGGCATCAGAAATTCCCACGAGGAAACGAAGCGCAAATAACTGCCAAACGTTAGTCACAAAACTTTGTGGGAAATAGACGATTGCCCCGAGAAGTAATCCGGCTAAAAGAACTTTTTTGGTGCCAATTTGATCCCCCCAGCTACCAAACTTAGTAGATAGGAGAGCGGCGGGAATTCCCGGGATGGCGGTAATCAAACCACTCATTAAAGCCACGTGGCCTTGGTGGTGCATTAATTGACTAACATAGAGGCTAATAATTGGGTTGATTGAATTATTAGCCAGTTGAATAATTAAAGTTGTGAAAAACATTCCCCAAATAATGCTGGAATTTTTTAGCTGTTGGAAAACGAGTCGGAAACTGGGTTGGCGATTTTTGGGAACAGGAGTGAAATCTTCTTTTACAAAAAAGAGACAGAGGAAAAAAGCGCTCATTAATAAGATTCCTGTCAGTAGGAAGGGAAGTCGATAACCCCAAACTTGGGCAATTACTCCGCCGATTAAGGGACCTAAGAGATTTCCGCTGACAGTTCCCATGCTCAAGGTACCCAAAGCCTTACCGACATTTTTTTGCGGAGCTGTAGTAGCAATTAAAGTGTTGGAGTTACTAATATAACCCGCAAAAAAACCCTGTAAGGCGCGCAAAGCTACTAATTGGTAGACATTAGTTACCAGACTCATGCAACCGATTACCAAGCTCATGCCCAAAGAAGCTCGAAGGATAATCAATTTTCGGCCCTTTTGATCCGCTAGTTTGCCCCAAAAAGGTGAAATAAAGGCAGAGACAATAAAAGTTGCGGCGTATGTAATCCCCGACCAGAAGGAAATCTGACTATTACTGAAATGGCCTAACGTGTTAATATATAAGGATAAAAATGGTGTGACCATACTGAAGCCAATTCCGGCAATAAAATTACCGAAAGTTAAGATATACATGTTTTGTTGCCAATAGCTTTTAGTTTTCATCATTATAAGAACTACTTTCTTCTGAAATAACGCAATTATTATAGCACTTTAATAAATCTAAAAATTTTGATTATCCAATTCTAAAGGAGTTTTTTAAGATGCAGATGTTGTTAACTGAAATTCGCCAAGCCTTAGGTTTAACTACGAATTCCCAGTCGCCAACAACAACGGAAATTACCGCCGTAACCTTTGATAGCCGCAAGGTTCAAGCGGGGAGTTTATTTGTTCCCCTAGTGGCTGAGCGAGATGGACATGACTTTGTTGGCGCTGCTTTTCAAAAAGGAGCGCAAGCTACCTTGTGGCAGGCCGATCATCCTCTACCGGCAAATGCTGATGAACGTTATTTAGTTGTAAGTAATACTTTGCAGGCTTTACAAACTTTAAGTCAATTCTATCTACGCAAAGTTGCTCCACAGGTGGTAGCAATTACTGGGAGTAATGGTAAAACAACGACCAAAGATATGACTGCGGCTATTTTGGCCCAGCGTTACCGAGTGGTTAAAACACCAGCTAATTTTAATAATGAAATTGGAGTTCCCATCACTATTTTGTCAATGGATTCCGATACGGAGATTCTAGTTGTCGAAATGGGGATGGATCGAGCCGGACAAGTGGCTAAATTATCGGCCTTAGTCCAACCTGATTTGGCTGTAATCACGATGATCGGGGAAGCTCATATTGAGTTCTTCGGCACCCGAGACAAAATTGCCGACGCTAAAATGGAGATTGTCACGGCTTTGAAAAAACGGGGAACCTTTATTTATAATGGCGACGAGCCCCTGCTCCAAGAACGAGCGCAAACAGTTGTCCAAGCAAAATTAACTTTTGGTCAAAAAGAGACCAATGATTTATATTCCTTAACTTGTCAAGGAAGTCAAAAGCAAATACGTTTTACAACCAATCTTTGGCCCCAATTAGAGTTTTGCTTGCCCTTGCTAGGTGATTATAATGTCCAGAATGCTTTAGCATCCTTATTGGTCGGGCAAAAATATCAAATCTCGCCAGAACAAATGCAAAAGGCGCTAGCAACTTTTCAACCGACGGCTAATCGAACACAATGGCTGACAGCCGCTAATGGCAGTCAATTATTGAGCGATGTTTATAACGCTAATCCCACGGCAATGATTGATGTAATTGCTAATTTCAGTCAGTTAAAAACAAAGGGACGGCGAATTTTGGTCTTAGGAGATATGTTAGAACTTGGTGCCCAAGGTCAAAAGTTGCATCAACAAATTGCGACGGCCATCGATCCAGAACGGATCGCGGCAGTTTATTTAATCGGGGACTTGATGCTATCTTTACAAACTAAGTTGGCCGGCAAGTTGCCAGTCTATCATTTTGCTTCCAGTGAACAAGACCAATTAGTTACGCAATTGCGCCAAGATCTAGATCCAAAAGACTTGGTTCTTTTAAAGGCGAGCAATGGTTTGCACTTAGACCGGGTAGTCCAAGCTTTACAAGCAGAGTGCTAGCTACTTTTCTGGTCCAAGGCTTTATCTTCTTTGCAAAAAATGTTAAAGTTATTGTTCAGTGAAAGTTTCAGAAAATAATTAGTATTGCAAGACGGTGGCAGAATTTCAAAGATCCGACCTGTTTTGTGATCCAGGCTTTCATAATTCTAGGAGGATTTATTTGAAATTTAGTGAACTTAATTTAGATTCTAGCTTATTACAAGCTGTTACCGAAGCTGGCTTTACCGAAGCAACCCCTATTCAGTCAGAAACAATTCCGTTGGTTTTATCTGGAGTCGATGTTATTGGTCAGGCTCAAACCGGAACGGGAAAGACGGCTTCCTTTGGTTTACCAGTTTTACAAACCGTTAATGTGGATAATCCTAATGTCCAAGCTTTAGTGATTTCCCCAACTCGGGAATTAGCGGTGCAAACACAAGAAGAATTACACCGTTTAGGCAAGTATCGCCATGTCAAGGTTCAAGCGGTCTATGGAGGATCTGATATTCGACGTCAGATTAAGCAATTACGTAATCACCCGCAAATCGTGGTGGGAACTCCGGGCCGGTTATTAGACCACATTAAACGGCACACTTTGAAATTAGAGCACGTTCAAAAGGTGGTTTTGGACGAAGCCGATGAAATGCTGGATATGGGTTTTGTAGAAGATATCGAAAATATCTTAAAGACCGTTCCTAGCACCCATCAAACCTTACTTTACTCAGCTACAATGCCTAAGCCTATCATGCGGATTGCTGAGAAATTTATGCAAGAACCAAAAGTTGTCCAAATTAAGTCTAAGGAATTAACCGCGGACAAGATTGAACAATATATGGTTCGTTCCAAGGAATTTGAAAAATTCAATTTGATGACACGGCTATTTGATGTTCAACAACCTGAATTAGCCTTAGTTTTTGGTCGGACCAAACGCCGAGTAGATGAATTAACTCGTGGTTTAAAAGCTCGCGGCTATAACGCTGAAGGGATTCATGGGGACTTATCCCAACAAAAGCGGATGAGTGTTTTACGACAGTTCAAAGCTGGTAAATTAACTTATTTAGTAGCGACCGATGTTGCTGCACGGGGATTAGATATTTCGGGCGTAAGTCATGTTTACAACTACGATATTCCGCAAGATCCTGATAGTTATGTTCATCGAATTGGTCGGACTGGCCGGGCGGGACGTTCCGGAATCTCGGTAACCTTTGTTTCTCCAAATGAAATGAGTTATTTGCGTTCGATTGAACAATTAACTCATGTCCGGATGTTACCTTTAAAGCCACCGACTGATGCTCAAGCCCTAGTTGGTCAAGTAGGCGCTGCAAAGGCTGAGATTGCTAAAGGTCTACAATCTGGGAAGTTAGCCAAGTTTGAAACCGCGGCTGCTGATTTGTTAGAAGAATACGATGCGGCTACTTTAGTAGAATTACTGTTACAAAGTTACAGTAAGGATCCAGAGTCTATTCCTGTCAAAATCACACCTGAACGGCCATTACCAAACCGAAATTCCCGTGATCGAAACTCTAAGTCACGTGGTCGGCGCTACAATGGTCACGGTGGCGGTAACCGGGATCGGCGTTCCAATAATAATTATCGTCGTAATCGGAGCAATTCTTCCCATTCAAGTCGAGGTCCACGTTCTGGTTCCCAAGGTTTTAAGATTCGGCATAAAGATTAATTAGCCAACGGCGTGGCCTCGATTGTGAGATCACGCCGTTTTTAGGAGGAGAGACCATGATAGCGGGATTAGGAATTGATATTGCTGAGATTTCTCGAGTTTGGCAAGCTTTTAAAAGAACCCCCCGATTTTTGGAGAAAGTTTTAACTCCTGCTGAGCGAAAAGTTTGGGAACAGTATCCGACTGATAGTTCAAGACAAAAAGAATTTTTAGCTGGACGCTTTTCAGCTAAGGAAGCTTTTACTAAGGCCCTGGGTACTGGAATCGGTCCAGTAGGGTTCCAAGAGATTACGATTTTAAATGATGTTCGAGGACGGCCCTATATCCAACAGCAGGTTTATTCAGGAACGGTTTGGATTTCAATTTCACATACTGCAGCCGTTGTCATGACGGAAGTAATTTTGGAAGATCAGAGGTAGTTTAAATGGAAGCTTCAAATCATCGCCCAACAAAAATGGTTATCGATCGGCAGGCTCTTAGGCATAATTTTTTGCAAGAAAAGCATTCTTTAAAACCAGAAACCAAATTATTTGCAGTTTTAAAGGCAGATGCGTATAGTCATGGTGTACTCGCAGTAGCTCAGGTTTTGCATGAAGTCCATGTCGATGGTTTTTGCGTGGCAACTTTAGATGAGGCTTTACAAATTCGTCAAGCAGGTTTTCCAGAGACAATTTTGGTCTTGGGAGTTACCCCAGTTTCTCAAGCCAACTTAGCTAGTCAAAATGATATCTCATTGGCAGTCTCTAGTTGTGATTGGTTACGCCAAGTAGGGTCGCAATTAACAACTTCTTTGAAGGTTCATTTAGCCTTGGATACTGGAATGGGACGGATCGGCTTGCGAACACGAACAGAAGTTTTAGAAGCTTGTCAGTTATTACAAGCAGATTCACAATTAATTCCGGAAGGGATTTTTACACATTTTGCCACGGCTAATGAACCGGATACACATTATCTTGAACAACAGATTCAATCTTTTCAGGAGTTGACGGCTGATTTACCGTTGAAATTTGAATATCGACATTGCGCTAACTCTGCTACAGCTTTGTGGCATTCAAAGTGGCAATTTGATATGGTCCGCTTTGGAATAGCTCTCTACGGCTTAAACCCGTCCAATGAGGTGATTAAAGAGGTTCCCTATCAGCTCCAACCCGTACTTAGCCTAGAAACTGAGATTGTCTATATTAAACAGATGACCGCTGGCCAAAAGATTAGTTATGGGGCGACTTATACCGCTCAAGAAAATGAAATTATTGCTACATTACCATTTGGTTATGCTGATGGTTGGCTCCGGCGAATGACTGGTAGTTCAGTTTTAGTTGAAGGGCAACTTTGTCCCATCGTAGGCGATATTTGTATGGATCAAATGATGATCAAGGTTCCCCAACTTTATCCTTTGGGGACCAAAGTAACGATAATTGGGGAGAATAACGGCCACCGATTAAGCGCAACTGATGCAGCCCATTATGCAGGAACAGGGAATTATGAAATAGTTTGCAATTTAACGGACCGAATTTCTAAAAAATACGTGAATTAGCGATTCCATGATGTTATATTAATGATATTAAGATTTCTACCTTGGGGAGGTAATCATGATGGAGTCAAAGCGCAGTATTTCGGTTCGTTTAGATGCTGAAGTTGTTAATCAACTGGAACATCATCGAAATGAAGATTCGTGTGATCTTGATTTGATAGTGGGAGAGATTCTGTTTGATTTTTTTAATCGACCAAACAGTATCATCAATCAGTTGATTCATGGTTATTCGGATATGGCTGATATCAATGAAGAAATAGCTCAAGCTTTTTTGGGCTGTGAGCAGGAGGCAGACAGACAAACAGGTGGTTTTTACAATTAAACGTGGTGACATATTTTATGCTGACCTATCACCGGTTATCGGGTCCGAACAGGGTGGAATGCGACCAGTATTGGTAATTCAAAATAATATTGGCAATAAATATAGTCCAACGACAATCATCGCTGCAATCACTGGTCGGATTGAAAAACCGAAAATGCCGACCCATGTGGGGATTACAACGGCTGATGGTGTCAGCAAAAATTCCGTAGTCTTAACGGAACAGATTCGGACAATTGATAAACAACGTTTAAAGGAACGCGTAACCACTTTATCGGCTGCAAGAATGCAAGAAGTTGACCGAGCTTTGCGAGTTAGTGTCCATCTTTAAATTACCAAAAACAGGAGGAAACTCCTGTTTTTTTGTTAATAATTTTGACTTGCGCTGTGGAAAAGGTTTGCGGTATGATACCTGTCAGAAAGTTATTTTTTATTATTTAACTAAAAAAATCTTAATAATGATTTTTTTTACCGGATTAGCTTTCTATAAAAAAGTGAGATGAGGGGATGTTTTTAAATGACAGAGATGGATCGTTATATTCATCTTGATAATGTTTGTAAGTATTATAATCAAAATCAAGATAATGAAATCCGGGCCAATGACCAGATTAATTTTCAACTTCGTTTAGGTGAATTAACTATGATCGTGGGGGCTTCAGGTGCGGGAAAGTCAACCTTGTTAGATATTTTAGGAGCAATGGATACTGTTACTTCTGGCGCAGTGGTGATTAATAACCAAGACATTGCACATTATACGGCCAAACAGTTAATTGCTTTTCGCCGGGAAAAGATTGGTTTTGTCTTCCAATTTTATAATCTAATTTCGAATTTAACCGTGGCTGAAAATGTTCAACTTGCTGCTCAATTAGCTCCTCATCCTTTGGGAGTTACGGAAGTTTTGGAAGAAGTGGGACTTTTAGATCGTCAGAATAATTTTCCGGGGGAATTATCTGGAGGTGAACAGCAGCGGGTGGCAATTGCCCGGGCGATGGTCAAGAATCCTCAATTACTGTTGTGTGATGAACCTACAGGAGCTTTGGATTACAAAACAGGAAAGAAAATTCTTAAGTTGTTACAAGATTTTTGTCAAACTCAAAAGAAAAATGTTGTTATTGTGACCCACAATCAGATGATTAAACCGATGGCGCATCATGTATTAGAGATTGCCGATGGGCAAGTAATCCAGGATCTTTATAATCAACAGCCCACGCCAGTCGCCGAAATTGCGTGGTGATCAGAAATGAAGACAGGATTATGGAAGAATACCCTCCGGGAATTTCGCTTCTCGCGGGCTCGGTTTCTATCGGTAACAATTCTAGTAATGTTAGGAGTTTTTGTGATGGTGGGCCTGCGGTCTGTTGGTCCAGACATGCGGCAGACTGCCCAGCTTTATTACCAAAAACATCATCTAGCTGATGCTCAACTAAGCAGTTCCTTACCCTTAAACGCCACTGACCGCCAGCAAATTCGCCAAAAAGTTAAAAAAGTTCAACATCTCGAATTTGTGCAACAATTAGATACAAAATTGGATTCAACTGATCGGGTAATTCGTTTGCAAACCATTTCGCCGCAGCTTTCCCGACCACGGCTTACTCAGGGACATTTACCGCGAAACGGTCACCAAGTGCTTTTAAATGCTCGCGAACGGGGACAATATCATTTAGGACAAACGATTCGAGTTCATAGTGGGCAGGCGGCAACTTTGAAAACCCGAACTCTGCAGGTGGTCGGTTTTGGGACGTCAGCAGAATATTTAGATAAAAGTCAATTGGGTGTGACGCCTTTAGGAAACGGGAAAGTAGCTACTTTTGGTTATTTGTCTGTGGAGGCGGTAAAGAAGTTTGAACCGCAATTGGCTCGAGTCCAGTTTTGCTTAAAGTCCCACCAAGCTTATGATTCGCAATATGAAAAACAAGCCCAAGTCTGGGTTCATAAGTCCCAGCCAGCTTTGAATCACTTAGCCAAAAAGAAAACACAGCGAATTCAAAGACAATTGCTGCAATTTCAACAGCTGGCAGCAATTAATCCCAGTGCGGTTAATCCCCAGTTAGAACAACAATTGCGCGCGATTCAGGCTCAAGGACCAATTAAGTATGTTTTTCAGACGCGCAACGATTACAATGATAGTTATCACCTGTTTGGTGAGGATATCAAAAGAATTGAAAGTTTGGCTCAAGTTTTTCCTTATATTTTCTTAGCCGTGGCCTTGATTGTTTGTTTTACGACGATGTTAAGAATGGCCCAGGAGAAGAAAAAAGATCTCGCTGTTTTATCAGGCTTAGGTTACGGACGTTGGCAACAATTACAGGTGTTTTTAGTCTACGGACTCAGCGCGGTAATTATTGGAGCTCTTGTCGGAGCTTACTTTGGCAATCAAGTCTTAACCAAAGAGATCTATCGAGCCTACGGGCAAAGTTTTGTCTTTCCTAGTTTAAAGTTACATTTTGATCTCATTGGATTTACGAGTGTCTTTCTCTTATCCTTATTGGTTATTGTCTTGCCATCGGTGGTTTTAGCTTGGAGGCAATCTTTCCAGGCTCCAGCAGAGTTGCTCCAAGGGCAGACCGTGAAGACAAATTCGCGAATTTTCTTGGAGTATCTGCCTTTTCTCTGGCGCAGGTTTAGCTTTAATTATCAGATTACTTTACGAAATATTTTCCGTTATAAATTGCGGATGTTGATGACGATTATCGGAGTAGCTGGTTGTACGGCCTTATTAATTACGGGTTTTGGAATTCGGGATTCCTTACAGGGCTTAGTTTACGATCAATATACTCGGATTGCTCACTACGATGAATTAGCACAGTTGGCTCCAGATCTAAGTTCTAAAGAAAAGGAAACCACGGTACGGCAAGTCCGCCAACAAGCAGGCGTTAAAAAAGCAGATTTGGTTAATAGTCGGCAATTTTTGGTCGCTGATCGCCAGAGTCCGGGGAATCAAGTCATAACCTTTTTGTCTCCCGCGACAAATCAGGGCTTGCAGACCTACCTGTCACTATACAATCTCGATAATCAGCGACGGTGGCGATTACCCGCTCATGGTGTTGTTATAACTCAGAAATTGGCGCAGTCTTTAAATTTACGAGTTCATGACCGAATGAGTTTTCATGATCATCAAGGGCACCAGTATCGCGCCCCGGTCGCAGCTATTGTCCAGATGTCTACGGGGCACTACTTGTTTGCTTCACCTACTGCTTATCGAGCAATCTTGGGGCATAACTGGCGAGCTAATGGACTGATCGTGCAAAATCGAACGCGGACAAAGCAAGACTTAGATCAAGTGGCTCGCCAATTGAATCAAAAGGAGACAATCGTTGCGGTCACGAGAACCGATGCTGCCAAAAAGGTAATCAATGAAACTTTAGACAGTTTACAAGCTTTGATTTTGATTATTATCTTAGTTTCTTCAGTTTTAGCCTATGTTGTTTTGTATAATTTAACCAATGTGAATGTTTTAGAAAGAGTTCGAGAGTTATCCACAATGAAGGTCTTAGGTTTCTTTGACCGGGAAGTTGATATGTATATTTTCCGAGAAACAATTCTGTTAACGTTAGTGGGGATTGTCGGGGGGTTTATCGGAGGAAAGTATCTGCATAACTATATCATGATGACTGTGACTCCAGAAGTTATCATGCCCCATCTTCATTTACAGGCGACTAATTTTCTTTTCTCGGGCGGTCTAACCATACTCTTTGCCGTAATCGTTCTTTTAATTATGTCGCAGAAGATCCATAAGATTGATATGTTAACGGCTTTGAAGTCGAATAATGATTGATCCAGTAATTTAATTTTAAGGAAAATAAAAAATGAGTCTTGTGAAAAATACGAGGCTTATTTTTATTTTGACTTTTTAGCTGTGAAAATAAATGAGAGATGTTAGGAATCGATAATACTTTATTATTCGCTCTTGAAATTTTTTGTAGTAATTAATAACTAATTTAGATTAAAAAAATATTTATTGTACTGATGGATATTCATTTGCTAAAATGACTTTCAATTTTCAAGAATGCATTTATGAATTTTAAAAAAGAAAAAAAGATTATATTACTCCTAATAATGTTTAGGGAGGAAATAAGTGAATGACAACAAAGTTAAAAGCAATTTTGGCAGAAATTACAGGTGAAGCCGAGTCTCAGATTCGGCCGGAAGATTTTTTGGTCCAAGATTTAGATTTTGATTCTTTAATGTTAGTTGATTTACTAGCGATTTTAGAACAAGAATTTCAGCTTAAAAAACAAGACTTGGATCTCAAATCTTTTAAACAAGATTTAACGGTCCAACAATTGGAACAGTTGATTGCCGCTAAAAGATCAACAACTTCGGGGGCAACTAATTATCCTCAGGATGTAACTCAGATCGCAAATTTTCCTGAAGTTCAAGAATTTACAGCTTATTTAGAGTCGCAAGAGGGACACAATCCCTACTTTAAAACAAATGCGGGTCTGCCCTTAAATCGGATGACAATTGCCAATGAAGAATATATTAATTTTTCGACTTATAATTACCTGGGCTTAAATGGGCAAGCAGAAGTGGTTGCGGCGGGAAAACGGGCGATTGATCAATACGGGACTTCGGTATCTGGTAGTCGCTTATTGAGTGGGCAAATTAAACTCCACCAAGAATTAGAAGAAACTTTAGCCAATTTTATTGGGGTGGATGCGGCTTTGGTGCAAGTCGGCGGTCACAGTACCAATGTCAATATGATCGGAAATATTGTTGGCGAAGAGGATTTAATTATTCATGATCAGTTGGCGCACAATAGTATTGTGGAAGGAGCTCGGTTGTCGCATGCAATGCGACGTTCTTTTAAACATAACGATCTCAAATCTTTGGAACGTATTTTGCAACGCTTACGTGATAACTATCGGCGGGTCTTAATCGTCGTTGAAGGAGCCTATTCAATGGATGGTGACTTGTGTCCTTTACCCGAATTAATTGCTCTGAAAAAACGTTATGGCGCTATCTTAATGGTCGATGAAGCCCATTCTTTTGGAACCGTGGGTTCGCGGGGAGCTGGAGTAACCGATTATTGGCAAGTTGATCCGCATGATGTCGATATTATAATGGGAACTTTGAGTAAATCGTGCGCCAGTTGTGGTGGTTTTATTGCCGGGGAACAAGTCTTCTTAAATTGGCTCCGGTTTACATCTCCAGGATTTATTTTTAGTGCCGGGATTACACCTGCGAATACAGCCGCTGCCTTATCTGCGGTGCAGACTTTTGCAAATGATAGTAGTCGGGTCCAAAAATTACAAGATAATTCACAGTATTTCTTAACTAAGATTCAAGCTCTAGGCTATGAGACGGGAAACAGTCACGATACGCCAATTATTCCTCTAATTGTGGGGGATTCCCAAACAACGCTCGAATTTGCCCAAGAATTATTAGCAGCTAAAATTAATGCTTTGCCGATTGTTGCTCCGGCAGTCCGAGAAGATGAAGCGCGAATCCGCTTCTTCATGTCTAGTTTGCATACCCGAGAAGATTTGGATCAGACCCTAGCTGTTTTGGAAAAGCTCCGGCCAAAATTGACGACCATGACTGCTGCAACAGGAGGCGAAAAGTAATTGGAACGAGTTGTAGTTACAGGTTTAGGCGCCGTTACCCCTTTAGGTAATGATTGGGCAAGTACTTGGGAGCAAGCGGTGCAGTGGCAGCGCCAAATTAAGCATAATTCAGACCTCAATTTAAATTTGAGTCGGGTAGCAGATGACTTTAATCAATCCTTGACAACCAAAGAACGTCGGTATCGCGATCGGGTGACCCAGATTGCTAGCTGTTGTACGCGCGAGGCTTTAGCAGACAGTGACTTTGATCAAATTAGGGATCGAAGTAATTTCGGAGTTTTTGTCGGGACGACAATTGGCGGAGTCAATACTACGGTCCAAGAAGCAAATAAAATTACCAAACTAGCGAATGTAATGAAAGTTGATATTCGAACGATCATTAAAGCTTTACCCAATATGATCGCTGCTAATTTAGCCATTGATCATCAAGTACATGGCCCAATGAATACCTATTCCGCAGCTTGTGCCTCGGGAGCTGTAGCCCTAGGGGAAGCCTATGAGAAGATCCGGGCTGGAGCTTTACCTGGAATCATCGTCGTGGGAGCAGAAGCTTGTCTTAATGATCCGGTTCTAGTAGCCTTTAAAAAGTTGGGAGTCTTGTCGCAAACAGCGGATTTAGACCAGGCGTCCAATCCCTTTGCCCAAGACCGGGATGGCTTTGTCATTGCCGAAGGTGGTAGTACCTTAATTTTAGAAAGTTTAACTCATGCGAAAGCTCGCCAAGCCCCTATTTATTGTGAGCTGACCGGTTATGGAAATTATTCAGATGCTTTTTCAGTAGTTGCCCCGACGACTGCGGGAATGGCTCAAGCAATGCAACAAGCCCTAGCCAGTGCGCAAACTTCTGCTTCAGAAATTGCTTACGTGAATGCCCACGGAACTGCTACCAAGGCTAATGATCAGTGTGAAGCCCAAGCTTTAGCAACTGTCTTTGCAGACTCTGAGGCAGTACATTTTTCTTCTACTAAGGCGATGTTTGGGCATTTGTTGGGAGCTTCTGGCGCCTTAGAAGCGGCTTTATGCGCGCAAATGTTGTCCCAAGGATTGTTGTTAGGACAAGCCGGTACCAAAACTAGCCAAGTTGATCCTCAGTTAGCTTTTACCGATCATTTATTATGGCAAAACCAAGAGCTGACCCGACCGATTAAGCTGATGTCAAACTCCTTTGCGTTTGGGGGAAGCAATATCAGTTTGATTTTAGAAAGCTATCAGCCTGAATCGTAATCTAAAAATATTAGAAGGTGAATCTACAGATGAAACTTTTGGTTATTCAAGGCAGTCCCGATGCCCATTCCTTTTGTTGGGCCAATGCTAATAGTTTTTACCAAACCGCACTGAAACAGGGTCATCAAGCGCAGTTTATCGATTTAGCACGAACCAATTTTGATCCCGTATTACGAGCTGGTTATCGCCAGCATATGGCCGATGAAAGTTTTCCCCGGCAAGTTCAAGCCCAAATCAAGGCGGTGGATCATCTTAGTTTCTTTTTTCCAATTTGGTGGGCTAACGAACCTTCGGTTTTGAAAGGATTCTTGGAACGAGTTTTAACCCCAGGATTTGCCTATCATTATCAAGGCTGGCGCTCAGAAAAATTACTGCGGGGTAAGACCGCGGATCTCTTCATTTCCTGCCATGCGCCTAACTTTTACTATCGGCTCTACGGAGGGCCAATTAGTCGTTGGAAACGGGAAGTGTTAGGCTATTGTGGAATTAAAATTCAACATGTCAAAATTATGGGGCAGATGGAGTCTAAGCATGATACCCTAGCTCGGCGGCAGGAATTCATGCGGCAATGTCAAAAGACTCTGCATTAACTTAAATATCTTTTTAAAAAATGAATCTAAACTTTCTGGCGTTGATGAACTGATCAATACCAGTTTTTTTGTAGTAAGAGCCCCTCTACGAGGTTTTAAACGAGTGAATTACATTAAAGCCGAATTTTAAGAAAATCTCTGATTAAAATCTTTGGGGTATTACTGCAAATCAAGATAAAAAATGATTTTTAATCTAAGAAAAAGTTAGACTAGACCTGCTTTTTTAGGGATTTTTAGTAAGCAGAAGATGGTATAATCAAAATTAATTAATGCTTACGATTTGCTTGTTGGAGGAAGAAAGAATGGCAAGATAAGGATTAATTTTCAAAACAGTTAAAATAATATTATTATTTTAGCTTATTTATCTGGGGTGGGAGGGAGTATCCTTAACCTAAACCAACTGGTTCAGGCTAGCGCCAAAGCGGCCCGGAAATTTCCGGCGCAGCCTAAGTTAGCCAAGTTACCGATCTTAGTTTCTTTGTCAAAGATAATGGAAAACTCACAAAGATTAAACTTAACAACTGGGATGTGTCCCATGTGACTGACATGAGTAGGATGTTCGAAGGATGTTTTGGTTTAACTACTTTGTCGTTAGCCAATTGGGACTCTAGCCAAGTCACTGATATGAGCTATATGTTTGAAAATTGTGAGTGTATATTAAATTTTGACGTTAGTAAATTTGATACATCCCAAGTGACTCATATAAGCTCTATATTCTACGAGTGCACAATTTATATTTTGGATTTGAGAACTTGGGACACTTCCAAAGTTCAAATCGACTTTAGAATGTTAAGTAGTGTTAATCTTTGTCGCATAGTTTTAGGTCCTAAATTTCAATTTGTAGATGCAGATCGTAGCGTATTGCCGAACTCACCTAATGATGGATATGGGTTTCCAATAATGAACGGTTTCTCTCAGATTAGCCGTTCATATAATTGGCAAGAAATCAAAAATGATTCTGATATTTCTGACAAGAATAATCTCATCAGCAGTCCTCTGACCGCGTCTGAATTGATTGATCGTTATTTTTATAATCAAAATCATGGTGGAGTCCACACCTATGTTTGGGAGCCTTACTATCGTGGTTTGCGTTTAGCTGCAGCTCCTCAACAATTCCAATTTCAAAGTTGGAATATCTATAAAGCGGGCAAAGTTCCTCCCCAAACTCCCCTTAGTTTTACCATTGCAGATACCAGACTGGATGCTGATCGGGTAGCTAAGCCGGTAATTACCTTGCAGACCCAAGCAGATCCTTGGCGAAAAAAGATGATAATCAATTAGCACCGACAAATTGGCCGATTCTAACCAAGAATAATCAAGCCTTGAATGTGGGAACGGTGCAAACAATTTACCAAGGGCAGACTCCAGTTCTTAAATATGATCCGAAGAATCTTGACTACCCGGTCTCTTTACCAGTTGATACATTACAAGTTAAATTAACTGCTTTTTCAGCCACTAAGTTAGGTGCTTATCAGACGGACTCTTCACTATATTTTGCAAGATGGGCCAGCGTCATCGTCAACTACAGCCCCAGCAATTAAAGTTAGCCACTAGATTTTTGAACTAAAATTATTTTGGCGACTTATAGCGTCCACAAATAAACTTATTGTTATTGAGGCATCATTGCAACTCACTTTTGAGAAAACAATGATGCTTTTTTAGTTGCTTTAATTAAGGAAAGTAACGTTTAGGAGGCTTTCAGGTGGCAGTATCCGAAAAATAAAAAAGCTGATATTGATGTTGGCATCAATATCAGGCAGTTCAAAACTATCAAGTTCGGGTAATTAAGCTTCGGGCAAGTTGTCGAGAATTACCCCCCGGTGTAAGTCATCAATTTCGGCAACTCGGAAGCTATTGCTCTCCAATTCAGCGACTGTTTCTTGCAAAGTTTGGGGACTGATTCCTTCCTCTAAAGTGAACAAGTTTCGGCGAACTAAGGCACTCTTGCCCGCATCTAGAGTTAAACAGCCCACGATATTAATCCGTTGACCAATGATATTGGACATCGCGGCTAATTCGCCTTTTTGTCCGGAAGAAATGATTGTCAAAACATAACTGGCAGTATTCAGGTTCCAAGCCTCGGATAACATATTTAGTAAACTGGCATGGGTTAAGATTCCGTAGAAATGATTATTTTCATCCAACACGGCAATATAAGGTAAGTCTTTAATGTTAAAGAAAACCTTGAAAAAAGGAGCATTAACCGGAATCGTTTTGGTAGCATTTTTCAGAAGGTAAGTGACCGGAAGGGTCATATCACCTCCACGAGATTTGTGACGATAGATGTGCATTTTATAAATATTGCCCCGGAAGATAGTTCCGGTTTCATCTAAAATTGGCACACAGCGGTAATTAGAATCTTCTAAAATTTTTAAGGCCTCTTCTAGAGTTGCTGATTCTTCGACCGTCGTTAAGACCCGCTTTTTGAGCACTAAAGATTTGATAAGCATTATTTTTACCTCAATTTCAAAGTTATCTAGGCAAATCATAGCACAGCCTGCGCCGTTTAGGAAAGCTTTAAGTTAAAGAAAATTAACTAAATTAAATAGTGGTAGAGGCTAAGTTATTCTTGACTAGCAAAATAAGCTGTCGGCCAAAAAGCAATAAATAAGGGCACGATTCCTAACCACCAGTTGCCCAAAAGCATTCCAACAACCGTACACACTAAACAAATAGCTAAAACCGCAATCATTGTATTCTTCATCAATAAACCTCCTCAAAGTAAACATCTTCAATTCATCTTAGCATAGTTCGAAAAGATGGGACCATTAAAAAAGAAGGTCACTAGAAGCAACCTTCTTTAATTTGATCAATACAAATCTTCTTTAGATTCCAGCTTTAGCAAAGCCATCTCGAGCAACCTTGGTTAGTTGTTCAGCAGAGTGCTTCATCTTAGCTTCTTCATCTTCGCTTAAAGGAATTTCAAAGATTTCTTGGACACCATTGCGGTTAACAGCAGCTGGTGAACCAATATACAAGTCATTAACTCCATATTGGCCATCCATATGAACGGAGAGTGGCAAGATTGTCTTTTCATCGCGAAGCAAAGCTTTACAAATTCGAGCCAAGGCTGTAGCAACACCGTAGAAAGTTGCACCCTTGGTATTGATGATGGCATAAGCAGCATTAACAGTTTGGTCGTTAATTTCAGCTAATTTTTCATCAGTAAATTCAGGATGAGTCTTCCGTAATTCAGCGATTGTTAAACCACCAACGGTTAAGTGAGACCAAGCTGCAAATTCAGTATCACCGTGTTCGCCTAACATGTAGCCGTGGACTGAACGAGGATCGATATCTAATTCTTGACCGATAGCTTTGTGCAAACGAGCAGTATCTAAGGAAGTACCAGAACCGATAACGCGTTCCTTAGGAAAACCAGACATCTTCCAAGTTCCGTAAGTTAAGATATCAACTGGGTTAGCTGCGACAACAAAGATTCCGTTAAAACCAGATTCAACTACTGGGTCAACAATCGTCTTTAAGATGCTTAAGTTCTTGTTAACTAGGTCGAGCCGAGTTTCGCCAGGCTTTTGGGGGGCACCAGCGGTAATCACTACTAAGTCGGCATCTTTAGCATCACTATATTCAGCAGAAAAAACTGACTTTGGATAGGAGAAAGGAGTAGCATCAGCAATATCAAGTGCGTCACCCTTGGTTTTGTCCTTAGCAATATCAACAATGCCAATTTCGTTAGCAACACCTTGCAAAGTTAAAGCATAAGCAAAGGAAGAACCAACCGCACCGTCACCTACCAAAATAACTTTGGTATGATTCTTGTTTGTAATACTAGTCATAAAAAAGACTCCTTTAAATTAATTAAGTAATTAACTAACAAGTACATATTCATTATATCATGCTCTTTTTAAATATGGGAAAAACGTCACAACTAATTTCTAAAAATCAGTTGTGGTATAATCGAAAGACATTAAGATAAAGTAGGCGGATAGGATGAAGGCTATTTTTGGTTTGGGGAATCCCGGACGTCAATATGAACAAACTAAACATAATTTGGGGTTCATGACCATTGATCAGATTGCGGCTCACTATGAAGTCCAATTGACCAAGCAAGAGTTTTCGGCGCAAGATGTTCGGTTTCGCTATCAAGGAGAAACAATATACTTAGTTAAACCACTCACTTTTATGAATTCTTCCGGAGCAGCGGTGCGCCAATTAATGGGTTATTATCAAATTCAACCCGAAGAAATTCTCGTTATTCAAGATGATTTAGACTTACCTTTAGGAAAAGTCCGTCTGCGAGCTCAAGGATCAGCCGGCGGGCACAATGGAATTAAGAGCATCATCGCCGCAACCGGAACGAAGAGTTTTAAGAGAATTAAGATTGGGATTGCCCATCCCCAAAAGCAAACTGTTGTTGATTGGGTGCTAAAACCGTTTACTTCCGAGCAGTTGCCCGTGATTACGTCCGGTATCACTCAAGCTAGTTTAGCGGTTCAAGACTGGATTGAACATGACGATTTCAGTCAAACCATGAATCGCTTCAATTAAGGAGTTGCCCGTGCAGCTAATTGATTTTTGGAAAGATAATCCTTCAATTCAACAATTTATTACCAAATTAAAACCACAAACTTGGCAAATGGTTACGGGATTATTAGCTAGTTCGAAGGCTTTATTTTTGGCTAACTTGGTAGATCAAACTCAGCAGCCGATTCTAGTTGTCGAACCTGATCCTTACCAAGCCCAGCGTTTGTTTGAAGATTTGGGACAGTTTTTATCGAAAGAACAGGTTCACTCGTTTCCAGTAGCCGATTCGTTAGCTACTCAACAGGCGATCAGTTCTCCAGAAAGCTTAGACCAACGTTTACAAACGTTGGATTTTTTGCTATCGCAAAAACCGGGAGTCGTGGTTAGTGCCGGCGTGGGGGTTACTTATCCGCTTCCTTCACCGCAACAGTTTCAAGAAAGCTCTTTAACGCTCGCGGTTGACCAAGAATGGGATCAGGAAACTTTAAGCCGGCGCTTAGTTGCTGCTGGTTATCGGCGAGAAAATTTAGTCACTCACCCAGGGGAATTCGCCCTAAGAGGTGATATCTTGGATTTATATGCTCCTTTGGCTGCTACTGCTTGGCGGTGTGAATTTTTCGGGGACACCATCGAAAGTCTGCACGAACTGGATCCGGCGACTCAGCGTAATCAAGCTGCAGTGTCCGAGGTTCACTTAATTCCAGCGACCGATCGTTTCGCCAGTGAAAAGCAGTATCAAGCAGTCGGAATAAAGATTCAAAAAGATTTAGACCAGCAATTGGTTCATTTAAAACAAACGGAAGATCAAAAAAAATTACGGCAATCTTTTGTTGATGATCTAACCGAACTAGCCGCCGGTCGACCGGGACCGCATCTAGAAAGTTATATCAACTACTTATATTCTTCTAAACAAACGTTGAGTTCTTATTTACCTTCTACAGGAGCCATAGTTTACGACGATTGGGATCGAATTGCCGCTCAGGCCCAAACAACTATGACGGAAAATTTAACTTGGTGGCAGGAACAATTAAATCAAGGTCGAGTTTTAAAAACTACGCTGCCGACCGATCGGTTTTCTAAACACTGGCAACAGGTCGATGTGGCTCAGATTGAGTTAACGGTTTTTGCCCGTCAAAGACGGCATCTAGATCAACTATTATCCTTAACTACTCGGAGTGTGCAGCAATTTTATAGCAATCTGCCAGCTCTCAAAATGGAATTAGAACGTTGGCAACATCAAGAAGTGACCGTTGTTTTATTTCTTAGTGACGCAACGCGGCTTCAAAAGTTCACGCAAACCTTGGCAGATTTTGCGATTTCGGCTCCGACGCGAACTTTAAATGATTTAGAACCGGGGAAAGTACAGTTAGTTGAAGGAAATTTGCAATCAGGGATTGAATTTCCCAACGCAAAATTAGTCTTGTTAACCGAACGGGAATTGTTTAATCGACCACCCCATGCGCGGCCGCCACGCACCCAATTGACTAATGCCCAACGCTTAAAAAGTTATACAGATCTCAAACCCGGCGATTATGTGGTGCACTTGAATCACGGGATTGGTCGTTTTGAAGGTTTGCAGACCTTGACGGTCGATGGAAAGCATAATGATTACTTAACCTTAACTTATCGTGATGATGGCCAGATTTTGGTTCCCGTGAACCAATTAAACTTAGTCCAAAAGTATGTGGCTTCAGAAGGCAAAAAGCCGCGTTTGAACAAGTTAGGGGGACAGGAATGGCATAAGACCAAGCAAAAGGTTCAACAAAATATCGAAGATATTGCTGATGATTTAATTGCTTTGTCCGCCCAAAGAGCTGCCGAACTGGGTTTTGCTTTTCCACCAGATGATGATTTACAAACAAAATTTGAAGACCAATTTCCTTATATCGAAACGCCGGATCAATTGCGCAGTGTTGCGGAAATTAAGCAGGATATGCAACAGCCCCATCCAATGGATCGCTTGCTTGTGGGGGATGTCGGTTTTGGTAAAACGGAAGTAGCTTTGAGAGCCGCTTTCAAGGCGATTATGGGTGGTAAACAAGTGGCTTTTTTGGTACCAACCACAATTTTAGCCCAGCAACATTACCAAACAATTCAAGCCCGCTTTCAAGGCTTTCCGGTCAAGTTTGCGGTTTTGTCTCGTTTTCAAACCCGCGCCCAACAAACCCAAATTAAAGTCGATTTAGCTGCTGGAAGATTGGACCTTGTCGTGGGAACGCATCGTTTATTATCGAAGGATATTAAATTTTTGGATTTAGGCTTGTTGATTGTCGATGAGGAACAAAGATTTGGGGTTAAACATAAAGAACGTTTAAAACAGTTGAAATCGCAAATTGATGTTTTGACGATGACCGCGACCCCAATTCCCCGAACCTTGAATATGTCTCTTAATGGTGTACGTCAACTTTCAGTAATTGAGACGCCACCACCAAATCGCTATCCGATTCAAACTCTAGTTTTAGAACAAAATTATGATATTATCCAAAGCGCGATTCATCGAGAATTAGCCCGGCATGGTCAAGTTTTTTACCTCCATAATCGGGTTGAGGATATGGCTAAAGTTGCCCAACTGCTGCAAGGCTTAGTTCCCGAAGCCCGGGTGGGAATTGTTAACGGTCAAATGACTCAGATCCAATTAGAACAAGTAATGAGCGACTTCTTAGAAGGGCTCTACGATGTTTTGGTAACCACGACGATTATTGAAACCGGGGTCGATTTACCCAATGCCAATACCTTAATCGTGGAAAATGCCGATCATTATGGTTTATCCCAACTGTATCAACTTCGAGGACGTGTAGGGCGTTCCAGTCGTCTGGCTTACGCTTATTTTATGTATCGTCCTGATAAAAATCTAACCGAGGTGAGCGAAAAACGCTTAGCAGCACTCAAGGATTTCACGGAATTGGGTTCCGGTTTTAAAATTGCAATGCGTGATTTATCGATTCGCGGAGCCGGAGATTTGTTGGGCAAACAGCAGCACGGCTTTATCAATTCGGTGGGTTATGACTTATATACTCAGATGCTCCAAGAAGCAGTAACTAAGCGGCAAGGTAAACAGGCTAAGAGCTTGACGACCGATGCCGAATTGAAGTTGGCTGTGGAAGCTTATTTGCCGGATGACTACATTAGTGATTCCCGGCAGAAAATTGAAATTTATAAGCGCTTACGTTTAGTGGGTGATTTAGAACACTTAGAACAATTACGCCAAGAGGTTCGCGAGCGTTTTGGCACTTATCCTGAAGTCGTCGCAAATTTATTCCAGATGACTCAATTGAAGTTGGTGGCTGATCAAGCCTTGGTTGAACAAATTAATCAACATCCACAAGGAGTGCTGGTCCGTTTTGCTCCACAAGCTCAAAAGTATCTTTCCGGTGAAAAGATTTTCCAATTATTAGCTCAAGTTACCTTGAAAGCTCGCGTTGCTAATGAACACCAACAATTTCAAGTTACCTTCCAATTGCCAGCAGCAGAAGACCAGTTATTGCCCGAACTTTTTAAATTTGTCACGGCCTGTGCCCAAGCTGCTCAAGGATCAAAATAATATGAAATCGAGACAGAAATTTTATCACGGGACTTGGATTTTAACGGGAGCTAGCTTAGTGGTTAAAATTCTCAGTGCCATTTATCGGGTTCCTCTCCAAAATATTGTGGGGGACCACGGTTATTTTGTTTATCAGCAAGTCTATCCTTTTTATGGTCTGTGTAGCGCGGTCGCCTTGGTCGGTTTACCGATGTTTGTTTCCCAAATTATTGCAGAAGATCCGACGCATCGCCAGGCTAATTTTATTCGTTTGCAGCAATTGGCCGCTGGTCTGGGGTTTTTAGGGGCTTTGAGCCTCTGGTTTTTGGCGCCCTCCTTAGCTCGAATGATGGGCGATTTTCGGCTGACTCCCTTAGTTCAAGTATTGGCCGGTTTTTATTTAGTCGCTCCGGTGCTGGCAGTTGGGCGCGGTAATTTTCAGGGACAATTGCAGATGGCTCCTTCGGCTGTTTCCCAAGTAGTTGAGCAGCTGATTCGGGTCGGGGTGATTCTTCTGGCAGCGTTCTTTTTTCAAAAGGAAAACTGGAATTGGTATCAGATGGGATTAGGAGCTCATAGTGGGGCCTTATTTGGCGCAGTTGGCGCTTTAATCATCTTGTTTTGTTGGCCGCACCAGGCAAACTTAACTCCGCTGGTTAACTCTTCGGCTTGGCCGGTGAAAACTTTGATCCAGCGTTTTTGGACCTCTGGTTTCTTATTGAGTCTCTACGGTTGTCTCTTGGTCTTATTTCAGTTAGTTGATTCGGTGACGGTTTTTAAATTGTTGTGTCAAGCAGCTTGGACTAATCCCGCAGTTTTAAAGGGAATCTTTGATCGGGGCCAACCTTTGGCGCAGTTGGTACTAGTAGTTGCCGTTTCTTTTGGAACTGCTGTTTTACCGGAACTGGTTGTCCTTAAGAACTCTGCCCGCCAAGAATTAGCAGCGGCTGTCATTCATATCAGTTTATTTTTAGCAACGGCGGCCGCCCTCGGTTTAGCGGCTTTAATGCCGGCCATCAATACCTTGCTTTTTCGGACTGCCACGGCTAGTGGTCCCTTGAGTCTCTATGTTTTAGCGGTGATTTTTATTACTCTAGCAACGATTATGAATACCATCATGAATGCAGAACAGCAAAAGCAAAATTGGGCGCCTTTATTGATTGCTTTATTAGTCAAAATCGGGGCCAATTATTTACTGATTCCTAGTTATGGCTTATGGGGAGTTAGTGGAGCAACTTTTCTCGCTAGTCTAGTTCTTGCGGCTTTAATTTATCGGCGAGCTAAGCTAAAATTAAAGCAAGTTTTGCGTTTGCCCTCCTTTCTCCTTCGCCTGAGCTTGGTGGGAGCGAGCTTGTTTTTCGGAGAAGTCGCTTTTCAGTTTCTCGGCTTGCAACTAGGTCCTTTGACGAGAGTTCTTGCCTTGGGAGAAGTATTCTTGGGAGTTTTGGGTGGAGTTTTCCTAGTTCTATTTCTCAGCTGGCGTTGGCACTTATTAACAGCGGCGGAGTGGGAACTAATTCCCATTGGTTCTTGGCTATTAGGAAAAATGAAGGAGGAGCAAAATGCGCTTAGATAAGTATTTAAAAGTTTCCCGGTTAATTAAACGGCGGACTTTAGCAAAACAAATTGCGGACAAGGGTCGGATTGAAGTTAATGATCGAACCGCTAAGTCTGCTACCGAAGTAAAAGTTGGGGACCAAATCACGATTCACTATGGAGATCGGACGGTCCGGATTAAGGTTCTAGCCTTAAATTTAATCGCTAAAAAAAATGAAGCTCAAGATTTATATCAACGTTTAGATTAGTTTCTGAAGAAAAGATAGACACCTAATATTGTTGTTGTTATACTCATTGTAGGAGCTTTTTGGGTTGGGGGGATCAAATTGCCGCGTCTAAGGCGTTCGCAAGTAAAACAGCCGCTTAATTTAGATAATGCTGATTTGTCAGCAGAGACCCAGTTCAAGCAACGTGTGCAAAAGGTTCATCGGAGACGATTAGGAGCCTTAGCGTTACTGGGAACGCTTGTTTTTGCTTTTTTGGGTGGACATATTTATCAAGCCTATGCGCAAAAGCAAACGTTTCAGGCACAATTAGTCCAGCAAAAACACCAACTTCAGGCTACGAGGAAAAAGGGAGCAGATCTTAAGGTTGAAATCCAACAACTCCATGATCCGGATTATTTAGATGATTTAATCCGTTATCGTTTTAATTATTCTAAAGATAACGAAACCATCTATAATCTACCAGGCTCTACCAATCAAAATTTAAATTTTTAAGGAGTATTTAGATAAAATGACCGTATCAGTAGGAACAAAAGTGACAGGCAAAGTTACTGGGATTAAAAATTTCGGTGCTTTTGTTGATATTGGTAATGGTCAGAGTGGTCTGGTACATATTAGCCAGATTTCTAATGACTATGTCAAAGATATTCACGATAAATTGAGTGTTGGTGATCTGATTACAGCGGTTGTTGTAAGTAATGATAATGGCAAGATTGCTTTATCAATTAAACAAGCAGAAAATCCACAGTCCCAATCTACTAATCATGCTCATACACATGCCAAACCTAATCACGGTCAAAGTCATGTTCATGCTCATAAGCCGGCTCCTGAAGAAGACTTCGATAGTCTTTTAGCCGGTTTTATGAAGCAGAGCCAAGATCGGCTCTCGACTTTAAAGAAGAATACAGAAGGTAAACGCGGTGGCCGAGGAGGTCGGCGTAATTAAGTTCGATTTTAATTCGAACTTTTTTAGTATCATGAAAGATCAAACGGAATCAAAATTTCAAGAAGTGGTTCGCCAAAATAACTACTTTCAAACTAGGGACCGAGTTCTGGTAGCAGTGAGTGGAGGAAGCGATTCCTTAGCACTCTTGGCGCTTTTATTAAGTCTCCCGGCTGATTTAAGACCCCAACTTTACGTCGCTAGTGTTGATTTCCAGTTACGGGCCGAAAGCTCCCAAGAGATTACCTTGGTCCGCACTTTTTGTGAAAAATACCAAGTCTCTTTTTTTACTACCCAATGGGAGCAAGCTCCTACAAAGGGAATGGAAAATGCGGCTCGTGACTTTCGTTATGCTTTTTTTCAGAAGGTGATGGCTCAAGAACACTTGACCAAGCTGGTCACAGCCCATCAAAATGATGATCAACTGGAAACAGTGCTTATGAAGCTGCTTCGTAGTGGTAGTTTTTGGGAAATGAAAGGGATTACGGATCATCGATCTTTGGGAAAACAAAGCTTGGTTCGTCCCTTGTTGACTTTTTCTAAGCTAGAGTTACAGGATTATTTACAGCGCCGGCAGCTTGAATATGCTGTTGATGCGACTAATTTTACAGATATTACTTTACGCAACCGCCTTCGCCGACAGGTAACACCCTTGCTGAAACGAGAAAGTCCCCAACTGGAACAGCATGTGACTAATTTTGTTCAACAAAATCAATTGGCGCAACAATTGGTTGAACAGTATTTCATGCAATTAGAAGAAAAGGCACTCCTTCCTTACGCAGCTGGATATTTGTTAGAGTTCCAACAGGTTACAAGTTTAACACCGGCCCAGCAAGCTTTATGGATTCAGTTTATTTTTCATCAGCGTTTTCACTTAGAATTAAGTGGCCGGCAGCTAAAGCAGATTGAAAAGATACTGCGAGGAGGAAACGGTAAATTAAATTTTGCGACTAATTTAATTCTACAAAAAAGTTATAGCCAAGTTTATCTAGGTCCAGCATGGTCTCCGGTAGAAGACGTTAGTTACCGCTTACAAATTAATCAACCACTCCTTGCAAATCAAGCAAAAAAGGTTACAATAAAGCAGTCTTTACCCACTGCTAAGGAAGCTTTTGGGGTTTGTCGTTGGCCGCAAAAAATTGAATTGCGTCATCCCCGACCCCAAGACCGACTAATCTTAGCTAATGGTCAACAACAAAAATTGACCCGGCGTTTTATTAGTTATCAGCTTCCGCTTTGGCAACGCCAAAGTTGTTGGGTTTTGACCTTCGATGACCAGATTGTCTGGGTAGAAAAGATCTATCGCAATCAGGTTCAACCGAAGAACTACTACTTCAAAGTTGAGATAGGAGAATAATTTAGTGGATCTGAATCAAGATATTCAACGAGTGTTATATACAGCAGAAGACTTAGCTGCAGCCAATCAACGTTTAGGCCGACAGTTAGCTCAGGACTACGCGGGTAAGCAGCCAATTTTTGTCTGTATTCTGAAAGGTGCGGTCGTTTTTTTGACCGATTTAATGCGGCAGATCCCAACCGAATTAAGTGTCGATTTCATGGATGTCTCCAGTTATAATGGGCAAACCAGTTCATCAGGTGCGGTCAAAATTTTGAAGGATCTGGATGTTTCGGTTGCCGGAAGAGATGTTATTTTTGTCGAAGATATTGTGGATACCGGAATTACCTTACAAGCTTTGATGGAATTATTTAAAACAAGAAAAGTTAAGTCGATGAAGTTAGTTGCGATGCTTGATAAAAAAATGCATCGGCAACGAGAAGTGCAGCCAGATTACGTTGGTTTAGAGTGTCCCGATGAATTTATTGTTGGCTACGGCATGGACTATCAAGATAAATATCGTAATTTGCCTTATATAGGAATTTTGAAACCTGACGTTTATAAGTAGAAGCACTTTTTTGAATGTGTTAGCATAGAGTGCAAGCTAGATACTTTGGAGGAAAATCAGATTGAAAAATAATCGAAATGGGCTCCGCAATAACAGTCTATTTTATATCATTATTTTTATCCTCTTAGTCTTGGCAACAAGCTGGTTTGTTGGAGGGCAAGGTTCTGCTCAAACGGAGAATCTCACTTCCAGTGAATTTGTGACCAAGTTAAAGGCTAAGAAGATTAAGAATTTTGCCTTGCAGCCCGCTAATGGGGTTTACCACGTTTCAGGAACTTTGAAAAAAGCGGAATCCCCGAAAAAGACTAATAATAGTGGTTTAGCTATTTTAGGGAAGTCTGCCGCTACGATCCATAAGTCAGATAAATTTAAGGCGACGATTTTGCCGAACGATGCATCTTTGAAAGAAATTAATGCTGCTGCCCAGCAATCAAAGACAAAGATGAATACTGAAGGCGAATCTCAAAATGGGATGTGGCTCAATATTGCTTTGACGATTGTTCCGTTCTTGTTCTTTGCTTTCCTATTGTACTCAATGATGGGGCAAGCTGGTCAAGGTGGCGGTGGTGCCGGTAAGATTATGAGTTTTGGTAAAACTCAAACCAAACCGGTCGATCCCAAGAAAAATAAAGTTCGTTTTTCTGATGTCGCTGGAGCAGAAGAAGAAAAGCAAGAGTTAGTTGAAGTCGTCGACTTCTTGAAAGATCCTCGGAAGTATTTGGCTTTAGGAGCCCGAATTCCGTCAGGTGTTTTACTAGAAGGACCTCCGGGAACCGGAAAAACCTTGTTAGCTCGAGCAGTTGCTGGCGAAGCCGGTGTACCTTTCTATTCAATTTCTGGTTCTGACTTTGTAGAAATGTTTGTTGGGGTCGGAGCTTCCCGGGTTCGCGATTTATTTACGAATGCCAAGAAGAACGCACCAGCGATTATCTTTATTGATGAAATTGATGCCATTGGTCGGCAACGGGGCAATGGTAAAACCGGCGGTGGCAATGATGAACGGGAACAAACCTTGAACCAATTATTGGTTGAAATGGATGGTTTCACGGGTAAAGAAGGAATTATTGTCATTGCGGCTACTAACCGTTCTGATGTTTTGGATCCGGCCTTACTGCGGCCAGGTCGATTTGACCGAAAGATCTTAGTTGGTCGACCAGATGTTAAGGGTCGAGAAGCAATCTTGAAGGTTCACGCTAAGAACAAGCCTTTGACTGAGGATGTTGATTTGAAAGTCATTGCGCAACAGACACCTGGCTTTGTCGGGGCTGATTTGGAAAATGTCCTCAACGAAGCTGCTTTAGTAGCGGCGGAGCGGAACAAGACCAAGATTGATGCAGCGGATATTGATGAAGCGGAAGATCGGGTTATCGCTGGACCGGCGAAAAAAGATCGAGTTATTTCACCAGTCGAAAAAAATACTGTGGCTTACCACGAAGCTGGACACGCAATTATTGGGGTTGTCTTGAGTGACTCGCGAGTAGTCCGGAAAGTTACGATTATTCCGCGGGGGCGAGCTGGTGGATATGCCATCATGTTGCCTAAAGAAGATCAAAACCTCTTAACCAAGAAAGATTTAATGGAACAAATCGCTGGTTTAATGGGGGGACGGACTGCTGAAGAAATCATCTTTGGTAGTCAATCTTCCGGAGCTTCCAACGACTTTGAACAGGCAACCCAAATTGCCCGGGCAATGGTCACCGAATATGGAATGTCGGACCGTTTGGGAATGGTACAATTAGAAAAAGGTGGAGCCCCAGTTGGAGCTTACGGCCAAGCTAATTATTCTCAGGAAACGGCGACCGCGATTGATGAAGAAATTCGCAAGTTATTGGATGAAGGTCATCAAAAAGCGATTGAAATTATTCAGACTCATCGGGAACAACATAAGGCGATTGCGGAAGCTTTGCTGAAGTATGAAACCTTAGATGAGGCTCAGATTTTAAGTCTTTATAACACGGGCAAGATGCCTGAAAAAGATCAAGAAGAATTTCCTTCTGAGAAGGCTTCGACTTTTGAAGAAGCTAAGAAGGCGGCTCAACTTCGTGATGAAGCTAAGCAAGCTCGAGAAGAACAACATGAGCAAACTGAAGCTGATTCTGAAGAAAAAGCAACAGACATCAAGCCGACAGAGGATGATTCTGATCCGAAAGATTAATTAAAATAAGATTTACTAGAAAGCACAGACAATTGTCTGTGCTTTCCTTATGGTTGAAAAGAAGGCAGGAGGATAAAATGAACGATTATTTAATTCGCTGTTTAGTGGCTAAGTCTCAGTTGCGTTTCTTAGCTGTAGATGCTCCGTTGACCGTTCGCCAAGCGCAACTCTGTCATCAACTTCCGGCTAAGTCGGGGGCGGACTTAGGAGCTAGTTTGCTGGGAACTTTACTTTTGCAACAGGTGCTCACTAAAGATGCGGCCCCAGTAGCTGTCAATTTGACCAGCAGTGGAGTCACCATTGTGACGGATGCTGAAAAACCCGGCCAAGTTAGAGGTTATTTAAAGTCGGAAAATAATTCAAAACTAGGGGTAACTTTACCCGGAGTATTAACGGTCAGCCGGTTTGATGATCTCCATCAACCCTTTCGGGGACAGATTGAATTAAGCTCACCAATAATTGCGCCTAATTACACCCAGTATTTGCAGCAATCTGAACAGATTACTTCACAGATGGTTTGTGTCCTAACGCAAGATGAAGCGGGAACGATTATCCACGCGAAGGGACTTTTGCTGCAAGCTCTACCCCAAACGCCAACGAAAGTTTGGCAAGCAGCCCAAATAAAACTCAAAAATCTTACAGCTTCGATTTCAGAGCTGAGTCTGGAAGAATGTCTTAAGCAATTAACCCCAGATCAACCAGCGATCGCGACTACCCGTTTGCCGGTGGCTTGGCAGTGTTCTTGTTCTAAAGAGCGTTTTGAAGCGGGTTTGGCGACTTTAGGTTTAAGTGATTTACAAGATTTAGCGGCGCAAAAGACGGCAGTTGAGACAGTTTGTCCCTTTTGTCGAGCCCATTATGATTTTACGCCCACAGAAATTGCCGACTTGATTGCTGAGAAGTAATTGGCAGTCTGGCGGGAGTTTTGCTATTATGTAATTAGTTTGACTTGAAAAGAAAGGGAGAATTTCATGGAATGGAAAATCGGTTCGGTTACAATTGCTAATCAGGTAGTTGTAGCTCCGATGGCGGGAATCTCAAATTATGCTTTCCGAATGACAGCCAAAGAATTTGGGGCGGGTCTAGTGATTTGCGAAATGGTGAGTGACCGCGGAATTTTACATCACAATCGGCGAACCCAAGAAATGCTGTATGTGAACGAAGAAGAACATCCCATCAGTATTCAACTATTTGGTGGTTCTAAAGAAACCTTGGTACCGGCTATTAAATATGTAGCGGAGAATACGGCAGCAGATATTATTGATATCAATATGGGATGTCCCGTAAAAAAAGTTACCAAAACCGGAGCGGGTTCCAATTGGCTATTGGATCCGGAGAGAATTTATGACTTGGTCCGGGCCGCCAAAGCGGAGATTGATAAACCTTTAACTGTCAAGTTGCGGACCGGCTGGGATCAAGATCATATTCTAGCGGTGGAGAACGCGCTAGCAGCAGAAGCTGGTGGGGCTGATGCTGTTGCCATGCACGGCCGGACCAGAGCCCAAATGTATACGGGACAGGCTGACTGGGAACTTTTGCACGAAGTAGCTCAGCAGCTCACGATTCCTTTCATGGGCAATGGTGATATTAAGACTCCCCAAGATGCGAAGCGGATGATTGAAGAAGTTGGTGCTGACGCCGTGATGGTGGCGCGGGGGGCAATTGGAAATCCCTGGGCACTCAAAGCTATGGCCCATTATTTGGACACGGGTGAATTATTGGCCGAACCAACCCCTATGGAGAAGGTTCGCGTAGCTCAAGAAGAATTGGCTCGCTTGGTCACCTTGAAGGGTGAAAAGATCGGCGTACCCGAATTTCGTCAACAAGCAGCTTATTATTTGAAGGGAATTCCCCGTTCGGCCCGGACCAAAGCCGCGATTAATGAAGTCCAAACCCAAGCTGAAGTCGATACAATTTTAGAAGGTTTTGCCTACCAAGCCCAGAATCGCTTGGAAGAAGTTTCTAGTTCAAAGTAAGGAGTAAAGTAAATGTCGAAGAATAAGAATGCTAATCGCCCTTCGGAGTTAGAAAAGCAAATGCAAGTTCGTCGCGATAAAATGGATGAACTCCGTGCTGCGGGGATTGATCCATTTGGACATAGTTATGAACCGACGGCAACTGCCGGTCAATTACATCAAGATTACGATGATGTAGCTAAGGAAGAACTGGAAGCAAAAGTTGAAACAGTCAAAGTTGCCGGTCGAATGATGTCTAAGCGGGGAAAAGGAAAAGTCGGTTTTGCTGATTTGAAAGATCGAACTGGCCGAATTCAAGTCTACGTTCGTAAAGATGTCGTGGGTGACGATAATTATCTATTATTTAAACGCTCCGACTTAGGTGATATTTTTGGGATGGAAGGCGAGGTCATGAAGACCGACATGGGTGAACTGACTGTCAAAGTTACCCATGTGACACTTTTGACCAAAGCTCTCCGCCCGTTACCGGATAAATATCACGGTTTAACGAATGTGGAACAAATTTATCGGCAACGTTATTTAGACTTGATTGCCAATCCTGAAAGTTTTGCCCGCTTCACCAAACGAACCAAGATAATTTCGGCAATTCGAGAATACTTGGATCAACACGGGTTCTTAGAAGTTGAGACTCCCGTTTTACATGGGCAAGCTGGGGGAGCTTCGGCACGGCCCTTTGTAACGCATCACAATGCCTTGAACTTAGATATGTACTTGCGAATTGCTTTGGAATTGCACCTAAAACGGTTAATCGTTGGGGGCATGGAACGAGTTTATGAAATCGGCCGAGTTTTCCGGAATGAAGGTTTAGATACTAAACATAATCCGGAATTCACCGAGTTAGAAAGTTATGCGGCTTACTTTGATTTTCAAGATGTGATGAATGAGATTGAAGGAATTTTCCAATATGCAGCTCAAAAAGCCCTCGGAACTCAAAAAGTCACTTATCAAGGACAAGAATTAGATTTGGGTCAACCTTTCAAGCGCCAACACATGGTTGATGCCATTAAAGAACAAACCGGCGTGGACTTTTGGCCAGAAATGTCCTTAGAAAAAGCCCGATCTTTAGCTGATGAGCACCATGTTCACTATGAAGACTATTGGCAAGTAGGACATATCATTGATGCCTTCTTTGAAGATTTTGTGGAAGAGAGTATCAAGGAACCGACCTTTATTTATGGTCATCCGATCGAAATTTCCCCCCTAGCGAAAAAGAATGCTGATGATCCTCGCTTCACCGACCGTTTTGAATTATTTATTTTAGGAAATGAATATGCGAACGCCTTTACGGAATTAAATGATCCGATTGATCAACGGCAACGTTTTGAAGCTCAAATGCAAGAACAGGCTGCTGGTAATGACGAGGCCGAATCAATCGATGAAGATTTCGTCGAAGCCTTGGAATATGGTCTTCCCCCAACAGGTGGTTTAGGAATTGGGATCGATCGCCTGGTGATGTTATTGACAGATGCTGCTTCAATTCGGGATGTGCTTTTATTCCCAACCATGCGTCCAGAAGAAGATGCAGAAAATCAAAATAAGTAGTTCTATTCAGGGCTAGTTATCGTTTTTGGAGCTTCAAGCTTGATAAATTTAGGATTCCGTTATGGAATCCTTTTTTTGAGCGGCAGAATGAAAAATAAATCTTCTGAAAATGAAAAAAGCTGTCTGCTGGTGACTAATTGCTGGCAAGCTTTTTGAAAGTTATTCTTGTTTTTCAGATATTTAATTGCTATAATGATACAGTCGTTAGGTAAACTAATGATTGTTGAGTCGCTAGCTCAGCTGGTAGAGCAACGGCCTTTTAAGCCGTGGGTCGTGGGTCCGAGCCCCACGCGACTCATATTAGCTGATCTTGATACTTAATGACACCCTTTCTTATTATTTTGCGGAAGTAGTTCAGTGGTAGAACATCACCTTGCCATGGTGGGGGTCGCGGGTTCGAATCCCGTCTTCCGCTTTACCAGATTTTGCCGGGGTGGCGGAACTGGCAGACGCACAGGACTTAAAATCCTGCGGTGAGTGATCACCGTACCGGTTCGATTCCGGTCCTCGGCATATGCACCTATAGCGCAATTGGATAGAGTGTCTGACTACGAATCAGAAGGTTGTAGGTTCGACTCCTACTAGGTGCATTAATTATCATTTTTTCAGTTTATAATTTGCGGAAGTAGTTCAGTGGTAGAACATCACCTTGCCATGGTGGGGGTCGCGGGTTCGAATCCCGTCTTCCGCTTTTCTTACGGGAAATAGCTCAGCTTGGTAGAGCACTACGTTCGGGACGTAGGGGTCGCAAGTTCGAATCTTGTTTTCCCGATTTTATAGTTTATTGAAGGATTAGCGAAAGCTGATCCTTTTTGCTAACATTTTTTTTCGGAAGAAGAGTGTGGTATACTCTCAATTCAGATAGACGATGTCGTTGCGAGAAAGAAGAGGCTTCTCATGAAAGAATTATTTACTCCCAGTGCTCAAAAATCATTAAAGCTAGCGCAAAATGCAGCGCAAAAGATGCGCCATCATGAAGTCGGGACTGAACATATCTTACTCGGTTTAGCTCAAGAAGGTTCAGGCGTAGCGGCTAAGACACTGAATCAATTACAAGTGAAGACTGAAGATATTCAAGATGAGATCGCGGCTTTGACCGGTTTTGGTCCTAAAGATGATGCGGCAGCCCAGATGCAATATTTACCTTATTCCCCGCGAGCAAGCCAAATTTTAGAAGATTCTACTCATCAGGCTCAGTTATTAGAAGCTTCGCAAGTTGGGACTAGTCATATCTTTTTGGCTTTGTTACGGGATCAAAGCGTCTTAGCTAATCGAATTTTACAAAATTTAGATTTAAGTGTGATTCAAGTTCGAAAATTACTATTGCAAAAGATGGGCGTCACGGGAAAGAAAAATAAGCCTAGTTCTTCCAGTGCTGCTGCAGCTACTGAGTCTACGACTCCAACATTAGATAAATTAGCCCGAAATTTGACGGAAATGGCGAAACGTGGATTAATCGATCCTGTAATTGGCCGTGATTCTGAAATCAAACGGGCCCTCCAAATCATGAGTCGCCGAACCAAGAATAATCCGATTTTCTTAGGTGATCCGGGAGTCGGGAAAACCGCAATTGTTGAAGGCTTAGCCCAACGAATTGTTCAAGGGGATGTTCCTGAAGAACTCTGGTCTAAAAGAATTATGATGCTCGATATTGGTACCCTAGTTGCCGGAACCAAGTATCGCGGCGAATTTGAAGATCGCTTGAAGAAGATCGTTAATGAAGTTTACCGCGATGGCGAAGTCATTTTGTTCATTGATGAATTGCATACTATTATTGGTGCTGGTGGTGCCGAAGGAGCTATTGATGCTTCCAATATCTTAAAGCCTGCTTTATCGCGCGGCGAACTCCAAATTATTGGGGCGACAACGCTCGATGAATATCAGAAGTATATTGAAAAAGATGCCGCTTTTGCTCGTCGTTTCGCGAAGGTTCAAGTTGGCGAGCCGGATGTGACTACCAGTTTGGCAATTCTTAAGGGTCTGCGGCCCAAGTATGAAGAATACCATCAACTTAAAATTCAAGATGCTGCTTTAGAAGCCGCTATTAACCTATCGAAGCGTTATTTGCCCAGTCGCTATTTGCCGGATAAAGCAATTGATTTGATGGATGAAGCTAGTGCGCGGGTGCATATCAAAAATGCGAAAAATGCTGATTTTCAGCGTTTGGAAAGTTTAGAACAAGAACTTAATGAAGCCTTAAAGGAACGCGATCAGGCTTTACAAGAACAAGATTTTGTTCGCGCCGCTCAATTACAAGGTCAAGAGGAAACTTTACAAGACCAACTTAATCAATTATTGGTTAAAACTTCTCAGCGCCGTCCCGGACGCCAACCCCAAGTTAAGCCCGAAGATATTGCCGCGGTAGTTTCCCAATGGACCGGAGTACCAGTCCAACGCTTAACGGCTAAAGAAAGCAAACAATTATTAAACTTAGAGCAAGATTTGCATCGGCGGGTTGTGGGCCAAGAAGAAGCTGTATCAGCAGTTTCGAAGGCGATTCGCCGTTCTCGCAGCGGTTTACAAGATGCTCAACGCCCCATTGGCTCTTTCATTTTTCTAGGACCGACCGGGGTAGGAAAAACAGAACTGGCAAAGGCTTTGGCAACAACGGTCTTTGGCAGTGAAGACAATTTGATTCGAATTGATATGTCCGAATATATGGAGAAGTTTAATACTTCACGCTTAGTTGGTTCAGCCCCTGGCTATGTGGGCTATGAAGAAGGGGGGCAACTGAGTGAGCGAGTTCGAAATCAACCTTACTCAGTCGTTCTTTTAGACGAAGTGGAAAAGGCGCACCCCGATGTTTTTAACTTGTTATTACAAGTTTTAGATGACGGCTTTTTAACTGATGCCAAAGGACGCAAGGTTGACTTTCGAAATACAATCATTATTATGACTTCCAATTTGGGAGCAACCGATCTGCGTGATGAACATAATGTGGGCTTTAATCCCTTGGCAAGTCGGGATCATTATCAAGATTTAAAGCAAAAGATCTTGACTGCCGCGAAGAAGTTCTTCCGCCCCGAATTTTTGAATCGAATTGATAAGCTCTTAGTTTTCCATGAATTAAGCACTACGAATCTCCAAGCAATTGTCAAACTAATGACGGATCAATTAAATCAGAAACTGCAAGCGCAAAAGATCAGCTTGAAAGTCAGCCCTAAAGCCCGGCAATTATTGGCACAAAAGGGTTCTGATAAGGCTTTGGGGGCTCGGCCCTTGCGGCGAACAATTCAAAAGCGCTTAGAGAATCCGATTAGTGATTTGATTTTACAACAGGAATTACAAGCCGATGATCAGCTGAAAGTCGGGGTCGAACAAGGAGAATTAAAGCTCCAAGTCGAGCATCTAGCACCAGTAGTTCATAGTTGACAATTAAAGAATTATAGTTTAACATTAGAAGAACTAATTAGCGTAGCTCAAATACGTATCTCTCCCGAAATCTTGTCCGGGTGGAGATTATAAAAAGCAAAAGTAGCAATTAGCTATTTTTGGTTTTTTTTTGCTCGCAGAGCGCTAATTATGGTTTTGTAATCAAAATGTAATATTTGAGAACTAGATTGTCTTGAAAGGGTGAACAGTTTGACGCAAGAAACAGCTCGTTATCATAATGTTAATTATGGTAAGCACCGAACACGACGTAGTTATGCGCGGATTAAAGAAGTATTGCCGTTGCCAAATTTGATCAACATTCAGACTAATTCCTACAATTGGTTTTTGGATGAAGGTTTAAAGGATATGTTCCAAGATATCATGCCGATTGATGATTTTGCTGGTACTTTATCGCTCGATTACGTGGATTACAAGCTTTTAAAGCCGAAATATAAGGTGGAAGAAGCTCGGGATCATGATGCTAATTATTCGGCACCGCTACACGTGACTTTACGTTTAACCAATCATGAAACTGGGGAAATTAAGACGCAAGATGTTTTCTTTGGTGATTTCCCACTCATGACCCAACAAGGGACCTTTATCATTAACGGTGCTGAACGAGTAATTGTCTCCCAGTTAGTTCGTTCACCTGGAGTTTATTACACGGCTGAAATTGATAAGAATGGCCGGATGATTTACGGAACAACTGTCATCCCTAACCGGGGAGCTTGGCTGGAATTTGATAATGATGCCAAGAATATTTCTTATGTTCGAATTGATCGGACGCGGAAATTACCGATTACAGAATTAGTTCGGTCCCTAGGTTTTGGATCCGACGGTGAAATTATTGACATTTTAGGTGCCAATAGCGATACCTTAAATTTAACTTTAGAAAAAGATGTTCATAAAGATACCAGTGATTCACGAGTAGCTGAATCTCTAAAAGATATTTACGAACGGTTACGCCCGGGTGAACCAAAGACCGCGGAAAGTTCCCGCTCCCTGCTTTATGCCCGCTTCTTTGATCCGAAGCGTTATGATACGGCTCCGGTAGGACGTTACAAAGTTAATAAAAAGTTGAATCTAAAAACTCGGTTAATGAATTTGACCTTGGCAGAGACCTTGGCCGATCCAGAAACCGGAGAAATTATTTTGAAAAAGGACACGAAACTCGATCGTGATGCGATGGCAACTCTAGCACCTTATTTGAAGGATCCAGCTTTTAAAGCCGTCACTTTCCAACCATCAGAAGATGGGATCTTACCTGATCCTGTGACTGTCCAAATGATTAAAGTTTATTCAAACGAAGATGAAGACAAGATCGTCAACATCTTAGGTAATGATCTAATTGACTTAAACGTGAAACATATTACTCCGGCTGATATTTTGTGTGAAATTAATTACTTCTTGAACTTGCAAGAAGGAATTGGCGTAACTGATGATATTGACCACTTGGGTAATCGGCGTATTCGTTCAGTTGGGGAACTTTTACAAAACCAATTCCGTTTAGGTTTATCACGGATGGAACGGGTTGTCCGGGAACGGATGTCAATCCAAGATACGGCGACAGTTACCCCGCAACAATTGATTAATATTCGTCCAGTTGTGGCAGCCATCAAGGAATTCTTTGGTTCATCACAATTATCCCAATTCATGGATCAAAATAATCCTTTAGGTGAATTGACCCACAAACGCCGACTTTCAGCCTTAGGACCGGGTGGTTTAACTCGGGATCGAGCTGGTTATGCGGTGCGGGATGTCCACTATACCCATTACGGCCGGATGTGTCCGATTGAAACTCCTGAAGGACCAAATATTGGTTTAATTAACAACTTGGCCACCTATGGGGTGGTTAATAAGTATGGATTTATTGAAACTCCTTATCGTCGGGTATCTTGGGATACGCATAAAGTTACCGATAAGATTGACTATTTAACTGCTGATGAAGAAGATAATTACGTTGTGGCGCAGGCTAATACCCCGTTGAATCCCGATGGTTCTTTTGCGGAAAAGGCGATTTTAGCACGGCATCAAGATGATAATATTGAAACAACTGCTGAAAAAGTCGATTATATGGATGTTTCTCCTCGACAAGTTGTTTCCGTGGCCACCTCCTGTATTCCTTTCTTGGAAAACGATGATTCTAACCGGGCCTTAATGGGTGCGAACATGCAGCGGCAAGCGGTGCCTTTGTTAAAACCACACTCTCCGTTAGTCGGAACCAGTATGGAATATGTAGCAGCCCATGACTCAGGAACAGCTCTCTTGGCGCAACATGATGGAATTGTGCAATATGTTGATGCTAAGTTAGTCAAGATTCAAAGAGCTGATGGAACTGAAGACACTTATAAATTAATGAAGTATCGTCGGTCCAATGCTGGAAAATGTTATAACCAACGTCCAATTGTGAAAAAGGGTGACCATGTTGATCAAGGCGAGATTATTGCCGATGGTCCCGCAATGCAACAAGGAGAATTGGCCTTAGGTCAAAATCCGTTAATTGCTTTCATGACTTGGAATATGTATAACTACGAAGATGCGATTGTTTTATCTGAACGTTTAGTGCGCGATGATGTCTATACTTCAATTCATATTGAAGAATATGAATCAGAAGCGCGGGATACAAAATTAGGACCGGAAGAAATTACCCGGGAAATCCCCAATGTCGGGGAAGATGCTTTACGCGACTTAGATGAAATGGGTGTTGTCCGGATTGGAGCCGAAGTTCGTGATGGTGACATTTTAGTTGGTAAAGTTACTCCGAAGGGAGTTACGGAATTATCTTCTGAAGAACGACTTCTCCATGCTATCTTTGGGGAAAAGGCTCGCGAAGTACGGGATACCTCCTTGCGAGTTCCTCACGGTGGTGGCGGTATTGTTCAAGATGTTAAAGTCTTTACCCGCGAAGCCGGCGATGAATTAAGTCCTGGTGTCAACACTATGGTTCGCGTTTATATTGCCCAGAAGCGGAAAATCCAAGTGGGTGATAAAATGGCTGGTCGGCATGGTAATAAAGGAACAGTTTCCATTGTGGTTCCCGAAGAAGACATGCCTTACATGCCTGATGGAACCCCAATTGATATCCTCTTGAATCCAATGGGAGTTCCTTCCCGGATGAACATTGGTCAAGTCCTCGAATTACACTTGGGAATGGCAGCTCGGAACTTGGGAATTCATGTGGCTACTCCAGTCTTTGATGGGGCTAGTGATGATGACTTATGGGCCGCAGTTAAAGAAGCTAATATGGCTCGTGATGCCAAGACTGTCTTATACGATGGTCGAACCGGAGAACCTTTCCACAACCGTGTTGCGGTCGGGGTAATGTACTATATGAAATTAGCCCATATGGTCGATGATAAGATCCATGCACGTTCCATTGGACCGTACTCCTTGGTTACGCAACAACCTCTAGGTGGGAAAGCTCAATTCGGGGGTCAGCGTTTTGGGGAAATGGAAGTTTGGGCTCTGGAAGCTTACGGAGCCGCTTATACCCTTCAAGAAATCCTCACCTATAAGTCTGATGATGTAACCGGACGGGTTAACACTTATGAAGCCATTGTCAAAGGTGAAACGATTCCGAAGCCGGGAGTACCCGAATCTTTCAGAGTTTTGATTAAAGAATTAGAATCCTTGGGTCTGGATATGAAGATCTTAAACCATAATCATCAAGAACTTGACTTAGAAGATATGGAAGAAGACAAGACTGACGATGATCTAGACGCTTTAGCTAAGTTAGCCAAAGAACAAGAAGTTAAACGTGCTCAAATGCCAACGCATATGAAAAAGAACGATCCTGAATCAATGATGGGTAGTTTGATTGACCGGATTAACATGCAAAGCAAGAAGAGTAAATAAGAGGAGGTTGCCAGTTGATAGATGTCAATAAGTTTGAAAGTATGCAAATTGGTTTAGCTTCACCAGACAAGATTCGGAGTTGGTCTTACGGTGAAGTTAAGAAGCCTGAAACCATTAACTATCGTACTTTGAAACCGGAACGTGACGGCTTGTTTGACGAACGGATCTTTGGTCCAACCAAAGATTGGGAATGTGCTTGTGGAAAATATAAGCGGATTCGCTATAAGGGAATTGTTTGTGATCGTTGTGGCGTCGAAGTTACCAAGTCTAAAGTGCGGCGTGAACGGATGGGACACATTGAACTTGCTGCCCCGGTAACGCATATTTGGTACTTTAAGGGAATTCCTAGTCGGATGGGCTTAGTTTTGGATATGAGTCCTCGGGCCCTAGAAGAAATTATTTATTTTGCTGCTTACGTCGTAATTAAAGCCGGTGATACTGATCTAGAAGAAAAGCAGTTGCTGACAGAAACTGAATATCGGCAAAAAAGAGAACAATATGGCAAAGCCTTTGACGCCAAAATGGGTGCCGAAGGAATCAAAGAATTATTGCAAGCTGTCGACTTGGAAGAAGAAGTTAGCCAGTTAAAAGACACCTTGAAGACCGCAACAGGACAAAAAAGAACACGAGCAATTCGCCGGTTAGATATCTTGAATGCTTTCAAAGATTCCCATAATCATCCTGATTGGATGGTAATGGATTGCATTCCTATAATTCCACCTGATTTACGGCCGATGGTCCAATTAGAAGGGGGACGTTTCGCGACTTCTGACTTGAACGATTTGTATCGTCGGGTAATCAACCGGAATAATCGTTTGAAGCGTTTGTTAGACTTAAATGCTCCGAATATTATTGTGCAAAACGAAAAGCGGATGTTACAAGAAGCCGTTGATGCTTTGATTGATAATGGTCGTCGTGGTCGTCCCGTTACTGGCCCAGGAAATCGGCCTTTGAAGTCCTTATCGCATATGCTGAAAGGAAAGCAAGGACGTTTCCGGCAAAACTTGTTAGGAAAGCGGGTTGACTACTCCGGTCGTTCGGTTATCGATGTCGGACCAACCTTGAAGTTCTATCAATGTGGTTTACCACGGGAAATGGCTTTGGAACTTTTCAAACCTTTCGTCATGCATGAATTAGTTAAACGCGAATTGGCTTCAAACATTAAGAATGCCAAGCGGAAGATTGAACGTCAAGATGATGCTGTTTGGGATGTCTTAGAAGATGTGATTAAGGAACGGCCAGTTCTTTTGAACCGGGCACCTACCTTGCACCGTTTAGGTATTCAAGCTTTTGAACCTGTTTTGGTTGATGGAAAATCAATTCGTCTGCATCCCCTCGCTTGTGAAGCTTACAATGCCGACTTTGACGGGGATCAGATGGCTGTTCACGTGCCTTTGTCTGATGAAGCTCAAGCTGAAGCGCGGATGTTAATGTTAGCTGCGCACCATATCTTGGCTCCAAAAGATGGAAAGCCAATCGTAACTCCTTCTCAGGACGTAGTTTTAGGAAACTATTACTTGACCTTGGAAGAACGCGGTCGTGAAGGCGAAGGAATGATCTTCAAAGATATTAACGAAGTTGAAATGGCTTATCGCGATGGCTTAGTTCACTGGCATACTCGGATCGGTCTTTCAACGAAGACTTTGACTTCTTTTGCCTTTACTGAAGAACAAAAAGATCGAATCATGATTACGAGTGTCGGGAAAGTTATCTTTAATCGAATGCTTCCTGCTGGCTTGCCATTTTTAAATGAACCGACAGCGAAGAATCTTGAAGAAGCTGTTCCAGAAAAGTATTTCTTGGATGCTGGCGAAGATATCCATCAGCGTTTACAAGATATGCCTTTGACTGATCCCTTTAAAAAAGGCTATTTGAGCGATATTATTGCACAAGTCTTTAAGTTATATAAAGTTCAACGAACCTCAGAATTGTTGGATGACATGAAGGAATTGGGTTACCGGGCATGTACTTTGTCTGGATTAACTGTTGGGGTTTCTGATGTCCCGCAGTTGGATGACAAGCAAGAAATTGTTGATCAAGCTCACCAACAAGTGGCAACAGTTTCCAAGCAATTCCGGCGTGGTTTAATTACTGACGAAGAACGCCATAATCGCGTTATCAGTATTTGGAATGATGCAAAAGATGAAATTCAACAACAATTAATGGATAGTTTTGATCCCAAGAACCCAATTTCAATGATGTCCGACTCTGGAGCCCGGGGAAATATTTCTAACTTTACGCAGTTAGCGGGAATGCGGGGCTTAATGGCCGCTCCTAACGGTGGAATGATGGAAATCCCAGTTACTTCTAACTTCCGGGAGGGTCTGTCCGTCTTAGAAATGTTCATGTCCACTCACGGGGCCCGGAAAGGGATGACCGATACGGCCTTAAAAACCGCGAACTCTGGTTACTTGACCCGGCGTTTAGTTGATGTGGCCCAAGATGTTATTGTCCGGGAAGAAGACTGTGGAACTGATCGGGGAGTTACCGTCGCAGCTATTCGCGATGGTAATGAAATTATTGAACCGTTATACGATCGGTTAATTGGTCGTTACACCCAGAAAACAATCCTTAACCCAGAGACCAACGAAGAAATGTTGGCGCCTAACAGTCTGATTGATGAAGACTTAGCTCGCAAGATTATTGAAGCTGGGGTAACAGAAGTAACAATTCGAACGGCCTTTACCTGCAACACCTTGCATGGGGTTTGTCAAAAATGTTACGGTCGCAACTTAGCTACCGGTGAAGAAGTTGAAGTCGGAGAAGCGGTTGGAGTTGTTGCCGCGCAGTCAATCGGAGAACCAGGAACGCAGTTAACCATGCGGAACTTCCATACCGGAGGGGTTGCCGGGGGTGAAGATATCACTCAAGGGCTACCTCGGGTTGAAGAAATTTTTGAAGCTCGGAATCCAAAAGGTCTTGCGCATATTTCTGAAGTTGATGGAACCGTGACGGCGATTGATGAAAATCCGGCGGAACATACGCGAGAAATTACGGTTGAAGGTCAAACCGATACCCGAACCTACAGCATTCCTTATACAGCTAGTGTTGCTGTAGCTGAAGGTGACCATGTAGATCGTGGTGGTAAACTAACCGAAGGTTCAATCGATCCGAAGCAGTTAATTAAGATTACTGATGTTCGAACAACAGAAGATTATCTCCTGTCCGAAGTGCAGAAGGTTTACCGGATGCAGGGTGTGGATATTAGTGACAAGCATATTGAAGTTATGGTGCGCAAGATGTTGCGGAAGGTTCGGGTCTTAGATCCAGGCGATACCAATGTCTTACCAGGTTCCTTGTTAGATATCGGGCAATTTACTGATAATAATACTGACGCTTTGGTTTCTGGAAAATTACCAGCAACTGGGGCACCAGTTCTCTTGGGAATCACCAAGGCTTCCTTGGAAACTAATAGTTTCTTGTCCGCAGCTTCCTTCCAGGAAACAACTCGGGTCTTAACTGATGCCTCAATTCGGGGTAAAGATGATCCATTAGTTGGTTTGAAGGAAAATGTTATGATTGGGAAACTGATTCCGGCTGGAACCGGAATGGCTAAGTATCAACATATGCAGCCAGAAAAAGTGGGCGTTGTTGTTGATGGAAGCAATGATGATATTGATGTTGATAATTTAGAAGAAAAATTACGTTCTGATAATTAATCTAAAAAGGAATCACGTATCTTGTGGAGGCAAGCTAACGTGGTTCCTTTTTTTGAGAGTAAGTTTTAAAATAGTTTTATGCGAAAGGATGGTTAAAATGGAAAAAACAGAAAAGGCAATCTTTGCTGGCGGCTGCTTTTGGTGCATGGTAGCACCGTTTGAAGAGATGTCCGGAATCAAAAAAGTAACTTCGGGCTATACTGGAGGTCACGTTCCCAATCCCACTTATGAACAGGTATCACATCATGAGACGGGCCATACTGAGGCTGTTGAAATTATTTTTGATCCGCAAGTAATTTCCTATGCGGAATTAGTTGAAATTTATTGGCAACAGACCGATCCAACGGATGCTATGGGCCAATTTCAGGATCGAGGAGATAACTATCGTCCGGTAATCTATGTGCAAAATGAAAGCCAACGGCAGATTGCTGAAGAATCAAAGCAACGTCTGCAAGCTAGTGGTCGCTTTACGGACCCCATTGTAACGACCATTGAACCAGCACAACCTTTTTACCCAGCAGAAGCTGAACATCAACAGTTTTACCAAAAGAATCCCCGACGTTATCAAATGGAAGAAGCCGGCGGTCGGCAAACTTTTATCCAAAAATACTGGTCTTAAGAAACGGGATCACAATACAAAGTAAGAGACTAACTAAAATAAAAGGAACGAAGGGAAGCCGGTGGATCGAATGACCCCCGACTTTTTTGATTGTCCAATAAGTGATTGCCAAGAGGCTAGCTCCCAAGACTAGAAAAAGGCTTGTTAGAAGATCTAAGAAGAGGGCAATTACCAAAAGAACCTCTAAATCTCCGATTCCCCAAGCGTGTCGCTGGAAGAACCAGAAGCTAGTGAGGATAGTCGCTAAAAGTAACCAAGAGAAGAAACGCTCCATCGTCCAAGGAGTCCAGAATACCAGGAAAATTGTAATGGGAATTAAGGTCACCGGCCAGATCGCTAAAAAAAGGTAATCATCCCAAGCGGCTACGGCGACTGTTAGTAGCAGGCCAATTAAGAGATAAGGATTGTATTGATTTTGCCAACTGGCAAGAATTCCACAGCCCAGACCAAAGAGTTCAAAGTAAAAAATCCCCGGTCGAATAGGATATTGGCAAAAGGCGCAGCGGCCGTGAAGAAAGATGTAACTAAAGAGGGGAATTTCTTGGTACCAAAATAGTTGATGCTGACAATGGTCACAATGAGAACGTCCGCGATAAAATTTCTCTCCTTGGGGCAAACGCAGGGCCACTACCCCTGCGAAAGAAGCTAGGCAAGTGCTTAAAAGTAAATTAAAGTAGAGCATCAAGATCACCTCAGTTTATAATTACCCTAAAGTTCGTAAATTTATCGAAAAATTGCTGTTAAAAAGCAGGGGAGATTTTAGCTAGTTCCAGATTTAAGATGGTAGAAAAAATAGAAGCCACAAAAAAACGCCTTGCGGCGTTAATTTTTTTGGCTAAAAGTAGGTATTACGGTTTTTCGAAATTTAATTCACTGCCGACAAGAGCTGGACTTAGTCACCGGTAACTTGGAAGAAAACAGCTCCGAGTCCTTGATCAAAGGTGACTTTCCAATTTCCATTCGTTAGTGATTCGGGAATGAGGAAGGTTCCGCTAGAAACCTTTTGACCAACTTGAAGCGGGTTATCTTGTTCTTCCAGCTTTTCAACTAGCCAGTGCAAAGATTTGAGCGGATTTCCGAGAACTTCCGAGGAAGCACCTTCCTTGAGTTTTTTTCCGTCATGGAATAGTTCACATTTGACGTGCGCCAAATCATCGACCTTTTCAAAAAGCAGGTCTGTATCCACTTCAGGGCCATAAACCACATATCCACTCACCGCGGCATCAGACATCACGAGATATTTAGAAAGGCTAGGGAACCAGTCGCTGAAACGAGCATCAGGAACTTCTACCGCGGGTGCCACTTTAGTTTTATGCATTAAATCTGCCAAAGAATCTTTGCTAGTAAGTTGCTCTTTAGCTGTAAACATCATTTCAACTTCGGCCAAGGGCTCCATCAATTCGCCGCGATGCAAAGTAGCTGGTGATTGGACAAGATGGCTTTTAACTTCGGTTCCGTAAAGCGGGCAGTCGGAATCAAACATATCTTGAGTTTCTTGGCTAGTTAAGGAAACTTTATAACCGCCGACTTCTTCTTGTTTGAGTTCGGTGAAGTGGCTTTGCACGCGATAAGCGGATTCCTCAGTGGTTACCAGACCGTCAAAGTCAGATTTTTCTAGGGGTTCGTGGCTTTGGTAAGCCTGAAATAATTTATCAGCTAATTCGGTTTCGGAAGTTGATAAGGTGGTGGTGGTGGTTTGAGTCATGATTAAATCCTCCATAGATTTTAATTTAGCAATTTTTTGCTCCGAGTCAGAAAATAAAGTTTTACTGGATAAGAAATTCAGGCTTAGGAAACCTGAATTTAAGCTAGCTTCTTGTTTGAGCTCCTAATCTGGGATTCCATAAGCCCTCACCACCTTTAATAGTTTTAATTAGTCCCAAAGAAAAAGCGTCCTTAACTATCCCGCTCATGGGATAGTTAAGGACGCTGCTGCGTGGTACCACCTTGAATTTGTAATCCTATCACTAGAATTACCTCACACGTACGGCTTGTGCGATACGCTGACACAATAATGGGTGTACCCAATGCAATCTAATTGAAGTTTAATCACATAGCTCGGAGATGATAGTCATCTAATCTCATGAATTGCTTCGCACTAACCAGCAATTCCCTGATCACAAGAAAAAGATTACTTTTCTCTTCATCACTTTTTAATTCCTTAACGATCGCCATTAATCTACACCCCCAATTTTTAAATGTCAACCTTTTTAATTTTCTAGAAAAAACGAGCAGTGCGGACGAATAACGAAAACGAATTCAAATTTCGAGGATAAAAATTTTTTTCGAAGATAAAAAACTTCTTGATTAACTGGATGACCTTGGTTGACAGAGTAGATTAAAGGTGATAAGCTAACAATTGTGTTTTTTGAGAGTTAAGTAAGCTTATATGAAGCTCGATTAACGAGGGGTAGTTTCTTTAAAAAAGAACCACCTGGATGTGTGTACTTGAAAAATTTAAGGAGGAACTTTTAATGCCAACAATTAACCAATTGGTACGTAAAGGTCGTAAAACAAGAACTTCGAAGTCCGACTCACCAGCTTTGAACTTCGGCTATAATAGCATGAAGAAGATTGCTACTGATAATCCAGCACCACAAAAACGGGGCGTTGCTACTCGTGTAGGAACCATGACACCTAAGAAGCCAAACTCTGCTTTACGGAAATATGCCCGTGTGCGTTTGTCAAATTTAATTGAAGTTACCGCTTATATCCCTGGAATTGGTCACAACTTGCAAGAGCATAGTGTGGTTCTAATTCGGGGTGGTCGGGTAAAAGACTTACCTGGTGTGCGTTATCATATCGTCCGGGGTGCTTTAGATACCGCCGGTGTTGACGGCCGGATGCAAGGTCGTTCCAAATATGGTACTAAACGTCCCAAGAAATAAATTATTAATTTACTAATTTTAATCATTGAATTTTTAGGAGGATATTCATGCCAAGAAAAGGTAGTGTCTCAAAACGCGATGTTTTGCCAGACCCAATTTATAACTCAAAGCTTGTAACACGCTTAATTAATCACTTGATGGTTGATGGTAAACGGGGAAAAGCTTCAACTATCTTGTATGACGCTTTTGATATTATCAAGGACAAGACGGGAAATGATCCGGTTGAAGTTTTTGATGAAGCAATGAAGAATGTAATGCCTGTTTTGGAAGTTAAAGCTCGCCGGATCGGTGGTTCTAACTACCAAGTACCAATTGAAGTTCGCCCAGAACGACGGACAACTTTAGGTCTACGTTGGATTGTTAACTATGCTCGTTTACGTGGTGAACATACGATGGATGAACGTTTGGCATCCGAAATTATGGACGCTGCTAATAATACCGGTGCTGCTGTTAAGAAACGGGAAGATACCCATAAGATGGCTGATGCAAACCGGGCTTTCGCACATTATCGCTGGTAATCTGCGGATTATTGAGAGGAGTACTATTATCTAATGGCTAATAAACGTGAATTTCCTTTAGAAAAAACACGTAATATCGGAATCATGGCCCATATTGATGCCGGTAAGACAACGACAACAGAACGAATTTTATACTATACAGGTAAAATTCATAAAATTGGTGAAACTCATGATGGAGCTTCCCAAATGGACTGGATGGCCCAAGAACAAGAACGGGGCATCACCATCACTTCTGCAGCTACAACTGCCGAATGGAAAGGCAATCGAATTAACATCATCGACACCCCAGGACACGTGGACTTCACGATTGAAGTTGAACGTTCCTTGCGGGTTTTAGATGGTGCGATTACTGTTTTGGATGGTCAATCTGGGGTTGAACCACAAACTGAAAATGTTTGGCGGCAAGCAACAACTTATAGCGTTCCCCGGATTGTTTTCATCAACAAGATGGATAAATTGGGTGCTGACTTTGATTATTCAGTCCAAACCATCAAAGACCGTTTAGATGCAAAACCAATTTCGATTCAAATGCCGATCGGTGCTGAAGATGATTTCGAAGGGGTCATTGACCTAATCGAAATGAAGGCCGATTTGTATGACGAAGATGAATTGGGCGCTAAATGGGATACCGTTGATGTTCCTGATGAATACAAAGAAGAAGCTGAAAAGCGGCGGACTCAAATGATCGAAGCTTTGGCTGACGTTGATGACGGGATTATGGATAAGTACCTTGATGGTGCTGAAATCAGTAATGACGAAATCAAAAAAGCGATCCGGAAAGCGACAATCAACTTGGAATTGTTCCCAGTCTTAGCTGGTTCAGCTTTCAAGAACAAGGGTGTACAGATGTTGATGGATGCCGTGGTTGATTACTTACCATCACCACTTGATGTCCGTCCATATAACGCTACTGATCCTGAGACTGAAGAAGAAGTAGAATTAGTTGCTGATGACAACAAACCTTTTGCTGGCTTGGCTTTCAAAATTGCTACTGATCCTTTCGTTGGTCGTTTAACTTACTTGCGGGTTTACACCGGAACCTTGGAATCTGGTTCTTATGTTTTGAACGCAACTAAAGATAAGCGGGAACGGGTTGGTCGTTTACTCCAAATGCACTCCAACCACCGGAAAGAAATCCCAGAAGTATTCTCTGGTGATATTGCTGCGGCAATTGGTTTGAAGAATACGACAACTGGTGACTCCTTAACCGATCCTAATCATGCTTTGATCTTGGAGTCAATGGATATTCCGGCACCAGTGATCCAAGTTTCCATCGAACCGAAGTCCAAGGAAGACCGGGACAAGTTAGATATTGCTTTGCAAAAACTAGCTGAAGAAGACCCAACTTTCCAAGCTGAAACGAACCCTGAAACTGGCGAAACTTTAATTGCTGGGATGGGTGAATTACACTTAGACATCATGGTTGACCGGATGCGCCGGGAATTCAAGGTGGACGCTCAAGTTGGGGAACCTCAAGTTGCTTATCGGGAAACCTTCACCAAGAAGGCTTCTGCCGAAGGTAAATTTGTTCGTCAGTCTGGTGGTAAAGGTCAATATGGTGACGTTTGGATCGAATTCGAACCAAACGAAGAGGGTAAAGGCTTTGAATTTGAAGATGCCATCGTTGGTGGGGTTGTTCCGCGGGAATATATTCCATCAGTTGAAGCTGGTTTGAAAGATTCCATGGCCAATGGGGTCTTAGCTGGCTATCCATTGATTGATATCAAGGCTAAGTTATACGATGGTTCTTACCACGAAGTCGATTCCTCCGAAGCTGCCTTCAAGGTTGCTGCTTCCATGGCTTTGCATAATGCGGTTAAGGGTGCTGGAGCAGTTATCCTTGAACCAATTATGAAAGTGGAAGTTGTAACCCCAGACGATTACCTAGGTGACGTTATGGGTCAAGTTACTGCTCGTCGGGGCCGGATTGAAGGAATGGAAGAACGAGGCAATGCTCAATTAGTTAATGCTTTCGTCCCATTATCTGAAATGTTCGGTTATGCAACTACCTTACGTTCAGCAACTCAAGGTCGGGGAACTTTCACCATGACCTTTGATCATTATGAAAAGACACCAAAGAGTGTTCAAGAAGAAATTATCAAGAAAAATGGTGGCAATGCTTAGTTAATAAGCAAAATCCAAAGTACGATTCGAGTTTTCGAATCGTACTTTTTTAATCTCAGAAAATTGAGCTGGCAAACAAAATAATTGAGCTTGGCAGGAGAAATTATTTATAATTAGGGATAGTAAATTAAGGCGGAAAAAATAATGGTGCATGGGAAAAGGCAATTATTCTGGATTGCTCAGATAATTTTACTAATAATTTGCGGGATTGTTTTATTCAAAAATCCTGGACAAGCAGCCGACCAAGGAACTTCTCCGAAAGAATCATCGGCAACAACTGTGGCGACTAGCCAAGAAGATCCGTGGTGGGAAGTTAAAGATGATGTCTTAACCCTTTATCCGCATCAAATTAATCTCCCAGTCATCCAGGGTCGCGGTGATTGGCCCTGGGAGAGTCAACGGGCGACGATTAAAGAAGTGGTTATTAAACCAGGAGTTCAAGTACTAGGCTCAGCTTTTGGGATGTTTGAAGGTTTAACGCAAGTTCAAAAATTTACGGGGCTAACTAATTTAGATACGAGCCAAGTGACGGATATGCACACTATGTTTGCTGATTGTCCCCAGTTGATGGAATTGGACGTCAGTCGGTTAACGACCGATCAGGTACAAAGCTTTTCAGGAATGTTTCGCCAAGATCAGTCTTTGACCAAGTTGGATTTGACTAATTTTCAGACGGGTAAAGCAACTTCCTTGCGGTCGATGTTTAGTGGTTGCCGGCAACTGCAACAATTGGTTGGTCAGCATTTTGATACGCGTCAAGTAACGGATATGGGTTACTTATTCGCGAACTGTGAAAAATTGACGTCAATTGCTTTAAGCCACTGGCAAACTCCCGCGGTCGTCAATTTTGGAGATATGTTTTCCAACTGTCAGGCTGTGCAAAAATTAGACGTGCAACACTTTGATTTACAACAGGCAACGAGTGTTTTAGAGATGTTTGCCGGTTGTCAGAATTTGTTGCAACTTGATTTGTGGTCTTGGCAGATGCCCCGGGTTCAAAAAACGACGCGGATGTTAGAAAAAACTCCGAAATTATGGAAATTAAGTTTGGGTCCCCAAACGAATATTGGGCAAGCCAATTTGCCCGCGGCTCCGGGACAAGGTACCCCATTTCCAGAAGATAATGACTATCTCAGTCAAACGACTAATTGGCAAGCGCTAGGAGCGGGAAGTGATTATCATCCGCAGGGGGCTAAGCTATCAGCTGCTCAAATAATGCAAAATTATCAAGGGCAAACACCCCCACCCAATACGGAGACCTATGTTTGGGAGCCAGCAGCAGCCGAAACTTTTTATTTACAGACGGTTCCCCTTAATTTGACTTTTGGTCACTTTATTGTGGGGCAAAAATGCTTATTATTGACCCCTGATGACCAAAAGATCATCGTGATTGATCAAAGAGCCCAGCGGGCGGGAAAAAAATGGCGGGTGGAGGTCGTGGCGACCCCGTTTCAAACTGATAAGCAACAGCTAGTCGGACAAGCTTTGCAGTATCAAGGACAGTCTCTCGCTCAAGCAGTGACTATTTTTCAGGCGACAAGTAGGGCAGATAAAGAAAGTTATTCTTGGCAAAAGGCTCCCAGTCAAGGAATAGTCTTTAACTCAGCGGCCATTAAAAACGCCTCACCGGGAGAATACCATAGTACGGTAACTTATACTTTAATGAACAGTTTGAATTAATTGCTGATTCAAATTTTATTTGACAACGGGTTTTTTTCTGCTTAAAATGCAACTTAACTGAAAACTTTTTAAGGAAGTCCTGCGAGGCTTCCAAGGGTGCGCTTAATTGAAGTTAAGATTTCATCACGCCCAAAATTTCGAGGCGTGATTTTTTATTTGGAGGAGAAGATATGAAGTTTTTCCAACGTTATGCGGTGCCAGAAGCTGCCCAGCAGATGTCTAATTGGGACCTATTTGCGACTTGGCTGGGGGCTAATGCCAATAATGGGACTTGGTACATTGGTGGGGTTATTGCTGCTTGCGGGCTAGTAACCGCCAGTTCTTTATTAATCGTGACCGGCTGTTGTGCTTACTTATTATTAATGTGTGTTTCTTTGGCGGGCTATCAGACCAAATTACCGACGATGACTTTAATGCGAGGAGCTTTTGGAATTCGTGGCTCAATCATTCCCTCATTAATTAATATCGTGCAGTTCATTGGTTGGACAGCAGTCAATACTTATATTGCCGCCCTTTCGGTCAGTTATATTTTTCAAGAATTATTTCATTGGTCTAAAAATCAACATTGGGGAATTATTATCGGGATTATTATCATGTCGATTCTGCATTTGTTGAGTATCTCTTTGGGAGAGCGTTCAGTCCGCTTAATTGAACGTTTTGGGATGATTCTAGTGACGATTTTCGTCATCTGGGAATCGATCGTTGTTTTAAAAATGGTCCCTTTTTCAGACTTATTAGTTTGGCGTCCTAGTGGACATTTTCGCCTGCCTAGTGGGATAGCAATTGATTCTTTAGCGGCTTTTAATTTGGCTTGGGTGACAGCGGCAGCTGATTTTAGTCGTTATGCCCGGCACCAAAAGGCGGCTACTTGGGCTTCTTTTTGGGGGGCCAATTTAGGCTTGATTTGGTTTGCCTTGATGGGAATTATTGCGACAATTGCGAGCGCGATTTTATTGGGAAAGTTTGATCCCAATAATTCAGATCCGAGCACGGTTGCGGCACAATTAGGGCTCGGGGTTTTAGCTTTGATTGTCATTATGTTGACCAGTACAACCGCCAATGCGGTTAATTTGATGGCTGCCGGGTCAGCGGCAACGAATATTTTTTCCAAATTACCTTTGAAGCCGGCTTTGTGGATTGTAACCATAGCTGCGGCGGTAGTGACTTTTATTCCCGTCTACGTCACAACCTTTTTGGAAACTTTTAAGTGGTTTTTGGATGCGATCGGGATGTTCTTAGGACCAGAAGTAGCCATCTTTTTAGTTGATTACTTTTTGATTCACCACAGTCACTACGCAATTGATGAGTTTGATCAGCCCACGGGACCTTATTGGTATTTTCATGGCTGGCATTTACCGGCTCTGGGAAGTTGGATCTTGGGTGTCGGTATTTATCTGGGACTCAAACAAGTTGCGGGGATTAATCAAACCGTCGGAGCAACTTTCATCACGATTCTGATTACGGCTGCCATCTATTATGCTTGGCGTTCTTGGACTGTCTCGAGAATATCAAGAGCAGAATAATTTTAAAAAAACAAACAGACTGCTGAAATTTTCGGCAGTCTGTTTGTTTACAGTGAAAGTAGCTATTGACGTTTAATTAAGGCTTGGGTTAGTTCTTGTCTTAAAGCGGCGTGTTGTTTGGAATCATATTGGTATTGAGGAGCAGTCCAATGTTCCGGGCTATATAACCAAACGGGTTTGGAAAGTCGTTGAGCGGGCTCACTTTGATAACGAGGGAAAATATGAGCATGGAGGAAATTATCTGTGTTTCCTAAAATATCATAATTAATTTTATGAGGATAACAAACTTTAATTAGCGCGTCACCTACTAGGCTCATTGACAGCAAAAAGGCCGAACGTTCAGGGAGAGTTAGATCATTTAGGCTTGTTACTTGGCGTTTCGGGAGCAGAACTGAATATCCCGGAAGAAATTGGGTATCACCCAAAGCGACAAAACCTCCGGCTAATTCCGCCATGATCATGGGATTAGTTCCGTTAAGAGCAGCCGCAATTCGATTTTGTGACCAAGAAGACATTAAAAGTTCTCCTTTTTGAAGTTCATTTCAGAAAATTATTTTTAAAAAGTAAAGTTCGATTTTTTTATTTTTCTCCAGTAGAGTTACAGCTAGAAGTTGAAGGTCCACGAAGGGTGTAAAAGCCAGTTAATAAGGTGACTAAACCGGCTAAAATAGCCAAGACTTTGTGGGAGAAAGTAAGTTAACGATGGTTAAAAAGAGAGTATTCCCGAGTGGTGCCCCGATTAAAAGGAGGGTTTTGAAGATGGCAATGGTCGAACTGAGATGTTGGGTATCCGCCTGAACAAAGATTTCGCTATGAAGCTGGGGATTAATTTTACCTAGCGGATAAGCCGCTAAAATAATGCTGGCCAACATGAGAACTGGATTTTTCCAGTAAACGAAAGTACTAGCAAAAATTGTGAGAGCACTTGTAGTAATGAAGATCAAGGTTGGCAGAGATAGTTTTTGTCCTCCATCGCCCATCCAAAGAGTGGAAATAGTCATGGCTAGCGAGCTTAAGATGCTGATAGAGGCAATAGTATTACCAAAATTACCTAACCAAAGCTGTGAGGTCGTGGCTAAGAAAACCGCGGCTAGACCATCAAGTGAAGCTCCGAGGAGATTGACAGTGACGGCTAAAGCGAGCGTGATTTTGAGAGTGGGGTGAGCAGTGATAATTTTGCCAGCTTGATGAAGATTTTAAAAAAGCTTTCTGGAGAAAGACTCTGGTTAGGAGACGATTGCTGCTCTGTTTGATCAATCTTTTGGAGAATTTTGCGGTCATGCCACAAAACTGCACCCGCTAAGAAAAAAGAAACCGCGTTGATGAGTCCAAAAAGAACGAAGTTATGATGGAGAAGGACAATTAGGCTAGCTCCTAGGGCTTGAAAAATCAGTGAAATTAGGTTGTTGATTCCGGTCGAAAAACCTAGAGCCATCTGGTAGTCAGCTTTTTGAGTTAAAAACTGTTTTTCGTAATGGAGGATCAGATTGGACGTATAGTCGGCAATTAGATCAGATAGTAAATTGATGAGCAATAAAAAAACAGTAGATATTTTTATTTTACTTCCCAAACTTTGAAAAATAATTTTACTTCTTGCTTGTCCAGAGTCGCTTTTACAAGCAGTAATTTTTATTTTTTAACTCCTCTTAAGAAGATTTAAGGTTGGGTAATCTCAAGAAAGAATAATAGTTTTTTAATAGCTTGGCGACCAAGCTGGGAGTAACTTTTCCAGAAGACAAAAAAAGACCAATGAAGGGAAAATTCATTGGTCGAAGATAAATTGGCGTTGTTTTTAAACGAGGCTTCCATTAGCCATAAATTCCGCGACATCGGGTTGAACGTGACCGTATTCTTGAACAGTTTTTTCGAAATCGATGAAGTAGAGCCGATACCAAGTGAGGAAAGTATAAATATTCCAAATTTGGCGGCGAGCATCAATCTTTCCCGCAAAATTATCATCAAGAAGTTTTAGAATTCGGTCTTGATTGAAGAATTCTGCTACCCATTCTTGTTGGAAAAGTTCCCGGACTACTTGGCAATACTTTTCTTCACGCAGCCAAGTCTTGACTGGAACGGGAAAACCAAGTTTCGGCCGTTGCGCCCAGTCAGCTGGCAAGTGCCGTGAGGCAGCTTTTCGGAAAATATATTTAGTATCTTTACTATTGATGAGCCACTTAGAAGGAATGGAGTTGGCTAATTCGGCCACTTTTCGGTCTAAGAAAGGAACCCGTAATTCCAAGGAGTGGGCCATCGAAATTTTATCTGCTTTTTGTAAGATGTCATTGAGCATAAAGTGATGCAAGTCAATATATTGCATTTGCTTAACGTCTTCAGCATCTTGAACTTTAGCGAAGTCCTTTTGGTAGATGCCATTGACCGTGAGGTCATTTTGATAGTCAACTTGGAGAACACCGTTAGCCTGTTCAGAAGTGAAAATTGTCGGCTGTTGGGGATCATAAATGAAAGCTTCACCAACATAATATTCGCTGGGCTTGGCAGTTTGACTGTAAAATTGGACGCGGCCAGGGAAATTAGGCATCTTTTTTACTCCGCGAGCCAGATGGTAACGAACGGACCGCGGAAGTTTGTGGAGACCACTAGCAAAAATCTTAATTACCATATTTTTGGTATGCATCCCGTAGTTAACGTAACCAGCGAAAAGTTCGTCGGCACCTTCGCCGGAAAGGGCGACAGTGACTTTCTTGCGCGCTAAACGGCACAAATACCAGAGGGGAATTACCGATGGGTTACTATCGGGTTCGTCTAGGTGGTACTGCATTTCGGGAAAATCGCGAAATGCTTCATCACCATCAACTGTTGTTTGGTTGAAATGAAGTCCTTGTTCGTCCGCTAACTCTTTGGCGACACTAGCTTCGTCATAAGGACCGTTATCAAAGTTGACACTGAAAACTTCATGCGGCCGCAAAACGGAAGTTACATAACTGGAATCCACGCCTTCTGATAGGAAGCTACCGACTTTCACATCGGCGATATTGTGGGCTTTAATTGATTCCGTTACAGTTTGATCGATCGCATTAATTGTCTCTTGTGCGGAACGTTGGTGATTGATTTCGTAGTGAGCGTCCCAGTATTCGTGAATCTGGAGATCTTCACCTTGAAGTTCAAACCAATGTCCGGCGGGAAAACGATAAACATTTTTAAAGAAAGTTTCATCTAAATCATTATATTGATTCATTAAGAAAGGTTTCAATGCAGTTGGATTGAGTTCTTTATGAAAATGGGGATGTTTTAGGAAGGCTTTGATTTCAGAGCCGACAATGAAAGTTTCATTTTCATGATAATAGTAAAGAGGTTTAATACCAAAGAAGTCACGCGCGCCGAAAAGCTTTTGCTTATTATTATCCCAGATGAGATAGGCAAACATCCCCCGCACACGTTGCAAGGTGCCTTCCATGCCCCATTCTTCGTAACCATGTAGTAAAACTTCAGTATCGGTCTGCGTTTTGAAAGTATGGCCGGCGCTAACTAATTCGGAGCGTAAATCTTGAAAGTTGTAAATTTCGCCATTAAAAGTAATGACGACAGAATTATCTTCGTTATAAATCGGCTGCTTGCCGCCTTGAAGGTCAATAATACTTAAGCGCCGAAAGCCCAGCGCCACTTGATCATTGAGATATTGACCACTGCCTTGAACATTTGGTCCGCGGTGTTCAATCATTTTCATCATTGACTTAATAGTTGTTTCCTTGTCAGTGATTGTGGGATCGCTAAACGCAATAATTCCGCACATTAATATTTCCTCCTCTGCACTGATATCCTTAGTTTAATGAAAGGGACTAAGGGTGTCAATTTGCAAACGAATCTAAGTTGTGAAAAGAGGTAAAAAAGCGCTTTTAGACAAAGCAAAACGGTTACATTTTGACTTAGTTGCCAAAAAATTGGTCTAGGATCACGGAATTTAATTTAAGTGGGGGAAAAAGCTGCTCCATCTATTAATTGAGAAAGCCTAGACATTTTTTAAAATAAGCTTGATTATTAATTGAAAACGTTTTATTATATTTTTGGACAAAGTTTTCTTGGAGGAGGACGAAGATGTAAAAGCATTGATGAATTGGTTTCAAAAGCAAATAATTCCTTTGATGACTAAAGTGGGAAATAATAAATATTTAGTAGCAATCCGGAATGGTCTAGTCCTGACCTTGCCGGTTCAGTGTTTTTGATTTTTAGCAATCTATCGATTTCTGCCTGGCAGCAACTGATCAAGCCTTATGGTGATTTGATTAGTGTCGCAGTCAACGGATAGTTTGGGATTATTTCGCTCTTGGCGGTCGTGGGGATTGGTTATGAATTAGCCCAGTCTTTAAAAATTGATCTCTTTCTTCTTCAGGCTTGTTTACAGCGATTATTACCGCTTTAATTACGGTTATTATTTTTGATTTTTTGTTCGTCATCATTTCGTGATTAAATTACCAGCCGGGGTTCCCGCTGCAGTCTCCAATTCTTTTGTGGCCTTATTGCCGGGGATTTTGGTTTATACTTTCTTGGTCAGCCTCTTGTGGGTTTGTGGAATTCATGGCGATATGGCCTTATAGGGAATTGCGGACCCTATTTTTCTCTAACTTCTGGCTGCCAATGCCCCGGCTTTAGCGCATCATCAGCCACTTCCGTATGTGACAGCCTCTGGTTTTTCTAGTTTGTTGGTCAATGTTGGCGGGACCTGAGCGACGATCACTTTGGTCGGATTGATGCTTTTTAGTAAAGCCAAAACTTATCGGGATTTAGGGCTGGTGGCCTTTCCTAGTGCCCTATTTGAAATTAATGAACCGGTAATTTTTGGTTTTCCGATTGTCATGAATCCCTTGACGATGCTGCCCTTTATTTTTATCCCGTTAATTTTAGCCGCTAGTTCTTCACTATTGGTTGGATTAATGCACCTTCAGTGATGGTTCCCGTGGACTATGCGGCCAATATTTGCTTCAATTTGTGAGTCATCATTGGAATACTTTTAATAAATTTACTTCGATTACCCCTAGTTCCAGATATCATAACAATTGGCTGGCGGATCCGGCTATTTTGACAACACAAATTAACCCCTACATGATGGTGCGAATTGTCAATTTGGCTGATTTTTTGGAGCGTTACCCTTATCAAAAATCAGAATTTGAACCGATTACTTTAGTGGTCCAAGATGCTAATCTGCCGGAAAATACGGGAGTTTGGCAAATTCAACGGGTAGCCGGTCAAACGCAATATCAAAAATTAAGTGCCAAAGCAGAAACCAAAGGAATTTCTATTCAACGCCTTACCTCAGTCTTATTAGGGAGTACAAAATTACAGGATTTAAGGCGAACGGGAGAAAATCCCTGGTCACCAACTACTACTCAGCATTAGCACAGATAGTGGCCACTGAACCGCCAGAGTTTAATGATTATTTTTAAATTCTTTTGATGGAGGAATAAGATGACTATGAATTATTCGATAAAAGATAACTTGTTTACAATAATAACCGTTTTACTTTTACCCTTGACCCTTAGTGCTTGTGGAAAACAGTCTACTTCTTCTCAATCCAAGGCGAAAATCCAGACAACTGCTAAATTATCGGCCAATTATCCAATTACAACTCTGGATATTTCGACAGCTCGTGGTTTTGACCAAGCCAGCAATCTAAATGACAGTTTGTTATATCTCAATTCAAAGAAAGAACCGGTACCGGCTTTAGCAGAGAAGGTAACCGTCGCTAACTCTGGGAAAACTTATACTTTCAGAATCCGCCGGGGAGCTCAATTTAGTAATGGGGATCCGATTACGGCGCAGAGTTTTGTCTATTCTTGGCGGCGAACTTTGAATCCCCAGACCAAGTCTTTGCATACCTACCTTTTTGAGGGCATTACCAATGCCCAAGCCGTTAGTTCTGGAAAAATGGATCCTAGTGCTTTGGGAGTCAAGGCTCTAGATGATCACACTTTACAGGTTCGACTAGATTATCCGATCGCTTATTTTAAGAAATTGCTTACCTATTCTGTCTTTGCCCCCCAAGATCGAAAGATTGTGGAAAAGTATGGTAAAAGCTATGGACAATCCAAACAGACCACTGTTTTCTCAGGACCTTATGTTATTGAAAAGTGGTCACCGGAAGCCCATAATTGGATTTTTAAGAAAAACCCCCGTTACTGGGATCGCCAAGTGGTCCGTACGAAACGAATTGAAATGTATTTGGCTAGCGATCCCCAGACAAGTCTGATGATGTATCAATCGAAGAAATTAGATTTTACGATTATTAAGGGCGATCAAGTGACTCAATATGCGCAGAGTAAGGAATTATATCGCGGTCCATATTCGTATATGAACTATCTAGAATATAATCAAAAGGTGGCTGATCCACAGTTACGTCGTGTTTTTCAAAATCGAAACCTCCGACGAGCAATCTCTTTGACAATTAATCGGCGCCAAATCGCCCAGAAAATCTTAGATGGTTCTGCTTTAGTGCCCTCAGGACTAGTTACGCGTTATTTAGCCAATAACCCACGAACTCAAAAAGACTTTGCCGATGATCAAGCTGGCAGTCAAAGTGTAGCCCATGATATCACTCTGGCGCGTAAATTGTGGCGGCGGGGGTTACAAGAAGTGGGTACGCAAAAGGTGGCTTTTACTTTAACCTTATCTGATGATTCTAATAATAAAAAGGTAGCGGAATATCTTAAATACGTCACGGAAAAGAATCTCTCAGGCCTAAAGATCACCTTGCAACCAGTTCCCAGCAATTTGGCTTATCAACGGAGTGTTACCCATAATTATGAAGCTGAATTGGCAGGACGAGGAGCTGACATTGCTGATCCAATAGCCTTCTTGCAACCGTTAATGACTAATAATCCCCTTAATCGAAATCAATGGTCGAACAGGAAATATGATCAATTGGTCCGGGAAGCTAGTTATACCAACAATCAAGATCAAAATATCCGTTGGCAAAAGATGTTAGCTGCGGAGAAGATCTTGCTGGATCAACAAATTGTGACCCCCCTGTATCAAAATTATAATAGTTATTTGAAACGTCCCTATGTCCACGGAATTACCCATAATACAACGGGGCCACAGTGGAACTATAAGTACTTATATCTAAAAAAATAAAATAATCTAAAATGATCCGTTGAAAAAATTATTTTTCAACGGGTCATTTTAGTATTCAGAAAACATAGTTTAGTAGGGGAGGGGACGATTGTGGAGCTCCTGTAAAAATTGGGGATCATCAGGCTTGACACCGTTGGGTTGATTTCGATCTAAATGACAGATCTGTTGCATTTCTTGTGGGGTCAGCTGGAAATCAAATAACTGGTAGTTTTCAATTAGCCGATCATGGTGAATTGATTTAGGAAAAATAATTGTTTGCCGTTGTAGATGCCAGCGCAAAATGATCTGAGGAACGCTCTTTTGATACTTTTCAGCCAGATCTTGTAATAAAGGTTCTTGGAGTAGTTCAGAGTTTCCTTGACCGAGTGGTCCCCAAGCTTCCCAAGCAATATTATTAGCTTCTAAATATTGTAAGAGGTCAGGGCGTTGTAAATAGGGATGTAATTCAATTTGGTCAATTACTGGATTAACCTTTTGAATCACCCGGAGATTTTCCAAGTGAGAAATAAGAAAGTTAGAAACCCCAATGGTGCGCACTTGACCAGTTTGAAAAAGTTTTTCCAAATCTAGCCAAGCTTGCTGATATCCGGGAGCTGGCCAGTGAATTAAATATAGATCCAAGTAATCTAAGCCGAGGCGCTTTAAGGAATCTTGGTAAGCTTTTTGGGGATCAGAGAATTGGCTGGGCCAAAGCTTGGAAGTCAGAAATAGTTCTTCACGCTGAATTCCGGCTTGGCGAATCGCTTCTCCTAACCACTTTTCGTTACCGTAGATTGCAGCTGTATCAAAATGCCGGTAGCCGATTTCTAGAGCCCATTGAAAAGCTTGTTTAAATTCTTTTGGGTCTTGCATTTTAAAAACACCCAAACCTAATTGGGGGATTTCAACTTGATTATTTAAAATTACTTTAGGTACGGTCATTGACTTATTGACCTCTTTCCTTTAAATAATTGGTCCTGAATATAGTCTAGTCGGAATGAGGTCAAAGTCAAAATCTTTTAATTCGTCTAAGTCCTGCAAATAAGTTTTGATGCTTTTAACTAGCATTAAATTTAGACCTTCTTTTTGGAGGTCATCTTCACAAAAGAGGACAATCGGCTTTTGAGCAGCATACATATAACCCATCTCCCAAGCGGTTCCGGTATCCGGAAGGATATTATCCCAAGCAACGACAATTAAATCGGCCAGTTGCATGGCTGTGATATCATTATTATAAGTTTCCGTAGCCCATTCATAACCTCCAAAAAGCCCTTCGGGATCGTGGTCGGCACTAATGCCTTTATACTGGTGATCGCGGGGACTATGCAAGTAATTAACTGTTGGATTGGCTTTCAGTTGAGCCTCAATGCGATCTAATAGTTGGTTTTGTTTTGGAGTGAAAAATCCTCCAGCAAGATAAATATTTTTCGACATTGTTTTACTCCTTTAAATAATTAATCAGAAAGTATGGATTGAAAATTGCAAATAACTTTAATTAACTCCCAGGCCCAAGCTTTAACTCTGAAGAAATTTTTGACCCAGCAGGGAATTAGTCACCGTTTTTACAAGCAACTCCGGCAGACTGCCACTCAGTTTCAAGTTGATGGTCAGCCATACCGACCGGCAAGCTTAATTGCTCCACAGGCCCAAGTTAGCTTCATTTTACCAACTGAAGCGGCTGATCCGCAAGTTGCAATCAGTGATCAGCCCGTGCAGGTCGTCTATGAAGATGAAAATTGGTTAGTCGTCAATAAACCCGTGGGTTTAAGTTCGGTTCCTGGGCCGAGTAATCGTCAAGACACTTTAGTCAACCGGATTAAGGGTCATTGGTTGGAATTACGATCAGAAAATTTAGTTCCGCATATTATTACCCGTTTGGATCGCGATACACAAGGTTTAGTTTTAGTTGCCCGCCACCGTTTGGCCAACAGTTGGGCCAATCAGCAATTAGCGCAAGGTCAGATTCAAAAATATTATTACGCCAGAGTGCAAGGTCAATTAGCATCAGATCATGGGGAAATTTCGGCGCCGATTGGTCGGGTAGGCGACCAAATTGCGCGTCAGGTAACCCCCACCGGGCAAAAAGCCTTAACTGAGTATTGGGTTCAAAGTCGAACTGCCCAGCAAACTTTAGTGCGAGTTCAGTTACATACTGGACGAACACACCAAATCCGGGTTCATTTTGCTTCAATCGGTCATCCCTTATTGGGTGATCGGTTATATGGTGGACCTCTAGATCAAGGTTTTGACCATCAAGCTTTACAGGCTTACTCCTTGAGTTTTGAGGATGAGTTTACCCAACAAAGACGCCAATTTGAATTGGCTCTAAATTTATAGGAAAGAAGATTAGGTAAGGGGTTTGAGAATTATGCCCCTAGACGTTGGCTAGTGACTTCTAAGATTAGGCGGAGAAACTTAAATTATTAGAATATGCTGGAATTGAAGGCCATTTACAAAATATTAAGATCGCTTTCATAAATTTTTATGAAAAATTAATGTGAAAACTCCTTTGGAAAATTCTAACCTGGAAAAGACTTGAGGAAAGACTTAAATCCTTAAAATAAAATTAATTTGCAATCGTTTTCTGCAATCGCTTTACAATTTAGACAATTATTGTATAATTGGAATATACCAATCAGTTGAGAGTTGAGACTGATAAATTTAAGGAGTGACACATATGAATGGTGTTATTAACTGGTTAAACAAGTATTTGGTACCAGTTGCAGTCAAAATTGGTTCAATTCGTTGGCTGGTAGCTTTGAGAGATGCTTTCATTGCTATTATGCCAGCAACGATGGCTGGATCAGTAGCGACCGTGCTGAATGCTTTATTGCGAGACATTCCAACAAAGTTTGGTTGGACCGGCTTTGTCGATGCAATGCAACCTGTAATTGCGGTCAATGGTCAAGTTTGGACCGGATCGTTGGCAGTTTTAGGTTTAATTTTTTCCTTTATGTTCGGTTACCAATTAGGTAAGGGATATAAAGCTGAACCAATCGCCGCTGGGATTGTGACTTTGGGAACTTTCTTAATGTCCTTACCACAGTCATTCAGTTTGACTTTAAGTAAAGCGCTAACATCGGGCGATGCCAAGATTTTGACTAAAGCTGGAGCCGTAGTTGACGGTAAAACCGTCACCGGATATGGTTATTTCAGTTTTAGTAATTATTTTGGCGCAAATGGCTTCTTTACTGTTATGATTATGGGTGGAATCGCGGCTTCGATCTACATCTACTTAATGCACAAAAACATTACTATCAAGATGCCTGATTCTGTCCCACCTGCAATCGCCGCCGCTTTTACCGGAATTATCCCGGCAACTGTTGCTTTGTATGTTTCCGGAATTATTACTTATCTCTTTAACACTTACGCTAAGTTAAGTGTGATTGAATTTATTTCGAAAACGATTCAAGATCCGTTGTTACACTTATCCCAAGGTTACGGAGCAGTCTTATTGATGACTGTCTTAGTCCAAGTCTTCTGGTTCTTCGGAATTCATGGAACTAACGTTTTAGGTCCAGTTTTGGACGCTATCTGGTTAACTGCCCAAATTGCTAATACCAATGCTTTCAATGCTGGCAAGGCTTTACCTTATACTTGGACCCGGAATGCCTTTGACTTGTATGCTTGGATTGGTGGGGCTGGTTCGACCTTACTTCTCTTAATTGCTATTTTAATCTTTAGTAAACGTGATGATCAGCGGGCAGTGGCGAAAGTAGCGATTGCTCCAGGATTTTTCAATGTTAATGAACCAGTAATGTTTGGTTTACCAGTTGTCCTTGATGCCATTTACTTTATTCCCTTTGTTTTGGCACCAGTGGTCATGGTTTCCATTGCCTACTTTGCCTTATCTGCTGGTTGGGTTTCCCCAATCAAGGCGCAAATTGTTTGGTCAATGCCACCGATCTTAAACTCCTTAGTCGGAACGATGGACTGGCGGGCTCCAATTTTACAGATTGTCAATGCAATTATTGGCTTCTTGATTTATGTACCATTTGTCAAGGCAGCTAATAAAGTTAATGTGAAAGATGTCCAGTAAAAGCCTATGAAATCGCAACAAAAGCGAAATCTCGTTGTCCTCACGGGAGGATTATTAATTATTATGCTCAGTCCATTTTTTCAGGCCTATTCAGCAGGGTTCTACTATACTTTTATGCTTGCAGGTTTAGTTCTCGCTGGAAGAGGTCTGTATGGATTGTACACAACTCGAAAACCCAAAAATCAAAAGAAGGATAAGTAGATGCAATTAGAATTTAATTTACCGCTTCCCGCTGATTATTTCTTTTCGCGCTTAATTGAATCTTCCATTTATGACTTAGAACAACAAACTCAAAAAAAGATTCTACCGCAACAATTACGAGGCTTTTCTTGTCAAAAGACTTTAAGTAATGGGGCAAAGAGTGTTTTTACGGTTACGGATTATCAACCGAATCAAAAATACGGCTATTCCTTGAAAACCGGGCGTAATTTATATCAGGTCTTGTATGAGGTAACTTCCATGGGTCCAGAAACAATGCTTTTTACTTACACAGAAGGATCCCAAGGACGATCAAATACGATTCAGGCTAACAATACGGTAACGCATTTTTTAATGGGGTGGTTTCGTAAACGGCGTTTTAAGAAAATGACGCGCCAAATTGTCGCTGATTATCAGGCTCAATCAGGACAAGAGTAACGTGCACATTAGGAGCCCTAAACAGTAAATCCCTCTCAGAATAAAATTCTGAGGGGGATTTTTGAGTTAAATTGAAGCTTAGAAAGAGGTCCGAAATTTCTTTCTTAAATAATTTCCCAAGAAAATGTAGGCGAGAGCTAAGAAAAATCCGGCTAAAACGTCCGAAGGAAAGTGATTATGGAGATAAACGCGGGAATAAGCTACAATAATAATCCCGATCAATCCCAGACTGCTGACCAGAAACCGTTTGGGGAACGTCGAAAGTCGCGGAAGCAGCAGCAAAATTAAAATAAGAATTAAAGTCGTGGTTCCAAAGGTATGCCCACTGGGAAAACTAAAGCCACTTGCGGCCATCAATTGTTGACTGGGGCGAGGGCGAGCGATGCTGTTTTTGATTAGAATCACGGCCAAAGCCCCCAAGGATTGAAAACTGGCAATTTCTAAACTCAAGATTCGTTGTTTTCGCAACCATAAATAAATACAGAGAAGAACTGTCAAGATAACAACCGATCTGGGACTACCAAGAAGAGAAATGGTTTGTAAGATAGCAGTTTTAAGGGGCGTAATGGTTTGGGTTGCCAGCTGTAAGCTATGGTCGTCGAAAGTTTGGAGCCCTGAAAACCGGTAAATGACGCCCAGCGCTAACAAGCCAAAGATGCTTAAGCAGCTGAGACCAGAAAAAAGAAGGGTTTTGCTTTTCATTAAAAAAGCCTCCGTAATTAGGATTAAAGTTTATCATTAATATTATAAACTGAAAATTGCCCAAGTTCGCGGAGATGATCAAATTAGTATTTTAGAAGTGGATGTTTTAAATTAAAAATAAAAAAGGATCAAAACTAATGACCGTCATTCTTACACTAAATCAAGTGGGATATCGGTTGAAGATAAGCAAATTCTTGAGAAGATTAATTTAAATGTTCCTGAAAATGCCTTCTTAACGCTTATGGGACCTTCGGGTTCAGGGAAAAGCACGCTCTTGCGGTTAATTGCCAGCTTGATTACCCCCACGACTGGAACTATTAAATATCAAGGACGTCCCCAAAGTCAATGGGCTAAGCCCCAGTATCGCCAAGCGGTTTCCTACTCTGTTCAACAACCAACTCTTTTTGGAGAAACGGTCCAAGATAATCTGGCCTTTCCCTTTATAATTCGCAATTTAGACTTTGATCGCTCCCGCGCCGAGTCGGCTTTAGATCAAGTCGATTTGGTTCCACAAAGGTTGAAGGCGACAATCAATTCGCTTTCCGGGGAAGAAAAACAAAGGGTGGCTCTAGTTCGTAACTTACTCTTTTTACCCCAAGTGCTCTTATTAGATGAAGTTACAACGAGATTAGATTCGGCGACCAAGTCCTGTATTCACAAGCTCTTAGCCCACTACCACGAGCAAGGATTGAACATTTTCTGGGTGACGCATGATGAAAGTGAAATTCAAGCTGCAGATCAGTTCCTGCTGATTAAAGTTGGTCATTTGGAGGCTTAAGAAGTGAAAAACCTAATTGTCACACCAACCGCCCTAATCATTAATTTACGAGAAAAAATTGGTCTGGAAAAAGATATGCTTGTTGGCGTCATCCAGACTTTAATCCAGTTAACCGTTGTTGGTTACGTCTTAACTTATATTATTAGGATCGATCGCCTTTGGTTAACGGGACTGTGGCCCTAATTATTTTTAATGCGGCTTTAAATGCGCGTAAACGGGCCAATGGCCTGGGCCATGTTTTTGGAATCAGTCTGCTGGCAATCTCTACGGCCACCGTCTTAACGATTGTTTTATTGTTTTGGATGCGAGCGGTGCGTTTTACTCCCAGTCAGATTATGCCAATTTCGGGAATGATTGCTTCCAATGTGATGGAGGCTATTGGCCTAGCTTATCGTAGTATGAATACTAATTTTCACGATCAACGATCGATAGTTTTGGAACAGTTGGCCTTGGGCGCTAATTTAAAACAGGCTTCTAGTCAAATTGTGCGCAAGGCGATTCGAACCGGAATGGCTCCAACTATCGATTCTGCAAAGACAGTGGGAATTGTCAGTTTACCGGGAATGACGTTAGGCTTAATTTTTGCGGGAGTAGATTCAACTAAAGCAATCATGTATCAAATCATGTGACTTTCATGTTATTAGCAGCGTCTTAGCTTGTTATTTGACTTATGCCCAGTTTTATAATTTCGATCTCCAGTTACGTGAGCGTTAGGAAAATAGTTTAAAAAATGACTAAAAAGATCGTGGTTCTTATTTTGAACTCAACCTTTATTTTAAATGTCAAGAATCTACTAAAACGGCTGCTAGCCATTTTAGTAGATTCTTTTTTAGGTAAGAGATATTTTTAATTATCCTAGTTGGTTGTGTCCTTAAGCTATTGAGTCACTAATTGTTGGACGGTAATAGATACATGGATAGATGTTTGGAATTTTTGCAGCGCATGATTTCTAGTGGTGGGATTCCCGCGCCCCTTGAATAAGGAATCTAAGGCAGTTAAGTTGCTAACGTATATTTGATTAAGATAGCTGCGGGGAACGATTCAGGCAACTTTGACATAACTTCCTTTGTGGTAAACCATGACTTAGGGGGTTTTAACCCCTGGATTGAGACCTGTAGTTAAGGTTAACTTGGTCCATTCGCTCCCCATGGCGTTGTCGCTAAACCAAGCAGTCCAATAGCCTTTATTCTTTTATTTTGGGGAGAAATTTCTTTTTCACCGGGTAATTTAGTGTAGTCCATCGTGTAGAACAAAAAGGGATTTACGCGGTCAATAGTCTCAATTCCTTTAGAATAACCCACAAATAAAACACCCAGGTTAATAATAACTAGGGCAATCAAGCCGCCTAAATCCAAGGTTCATCGCCGGTAGTTTTTTTTTGAGTTGCACATCGAAGCTCAAATCGTACTTCCTTCTAAATCATAATTAAGAATCTAGATTCATCCTAACAAGAATTACGGCTGCTAGTCACGTAAATATTGCTTGCGCAGGGATGTTATAGGGGAAAATAGGAAATTTGACCCAGCAAAAAATCTGTACAAAAATTAAATTTTCATACAGATCTCTTGAATCTTAGAGGGGATTATTTATCTTAGGTGCTGAGCTTATTAAATAGAAAAATTTTTCGGAAAGAAAATTTTTAGGGCGAGAGCAGGATTTTAATTAGCTGCTGGATTTTCAACAATCCGCCGATAAATGGTGGTGGTTGCTGAGTAAATCAGTAGATAGCTGATAATTAAGATGCCAATAGTAATTAGACTGACAGTTAACAAAATCTTCGAATCATACATAGAGAAGATCGTCAGAATGCTCTTAATTGCCGGCAAAGCAAAGATCAGATTGAGGATTGCCCCAATGATCGGCAGAGCGAAAACTGTTAAGATCTGACTTTGAATAGCCTTTTTGCTTTCTTTTTTACTTAAGCCAATTTTGGTCATAATCTGATAATGATTTCGGTCGGCGTATCCTTCGGAAACTTGTTTGTAGTAGATAATCATGGTTGTTGCGCAGATCATGACGATACTGATTAAAATACCCATAAATAGTAAGCTACCAAACACAGTTTTGAATAAATCGCCTAGAATGGGTTTGGCGGTAAAATTCCCGGGATCAATCTTGAGAGCCACTTGGATTGCTTGGGCAAATTGCTTTTGATGTTGTTGACTCCCGTGCGTATTAAAACCCTGAACGTAAAGGGAAGGTTGCGGATTAAGTTCTCGAGCAACTTTTTTATTGGCAGTGACAACGAAGATAGATTTATAGGTACTATTGCCGTAAACAAACCTTCCCTTAAATTCATGGATCGGTTTAACTTGATAGGTTTTTCCTTGCACCTTTAAAGAGTGTTGGGAATAATGACTTCCGGGAGCATACATTAAGATCTCGTTATCTTGGAGCTGATAGTTAGTCTTTTGTAAATGATTATATTGTTGGATATCTAAAGAGGATAGGGTGTATTCAGTTTTACCATTGAGTTTGGTCTTAAAATGATTACCGACTAAGTTCCCCATAACCGGAGTCGTTACCGTCACCGTTTGTGGTTGACTTATGCTAACTTGATAATGATCAGCAAATTTGTGAATAGTTTGTTGGTCGGCTTGTGAAAGCGGGGCCTTCGCGACAATTTGCACGTCTCTGGAACTCCAAAGATTGAGCAAGTCTTTTTGTCCGGCAACCAGCGATACGGAGGCAATTAAAGCGACCAGAATTGCAGTACATAATAAGCTGATTGAGGCCAGCCCGGCCCCGTTTTGTTTCATCCGGTAAAGTAGGTTGGAAACGGAAATAAAATGATTGGGTTGGTAATAATAGTTGCGCTTCTTTTTAAGAATTTTGAGTAGACTGATACTAGCTGTGATAAAGACTAAATATGAGCCGACAACCACCAAGATAATAGCAATTATAAACTGTCCGAAGGCAGTTACAGTTGGTTTAACTGTTGCCGAAATATAGTAACCGATCACCAAGATGACCAATCCCGAAAGAGCTAACAAAAAATGGGACCGGGGTTCTTTTTCGGGTTGGGAAGCTTGGGACCAGAGGTTAATCGGATTGACTTTTCTTAGACCCCAGAAATCAAAAAGAATAATCAAGATAAAGATTGCGGCAAAAATCGCAGCAACATAGATCAGGGGGAGCAAGGTGAAGTTTTGCTGGAGGGGAGTAGCTCCTAAAAGAGATTTTAAACTCATAAAAGCTAATTTAGAAAAGGTTATTCCGAAGATCCCGCCGATAATGAGGCAGATGAGATAAAATAAACTATTTTCTAGTAAAATAATTTGCCGCAGATGGCGTTTAGTCAGACCGAGCATGCTGTAAAGACCTAGCTCTTGAGTTCGTTGTTTACTCAGAAGACGTTCAGCATAAAATGTCGACAGAGCCGCAATTAGAATGACAAAAACTAAGCCTAGTCTTAAAACATAATTGGCTACAATTCCGTAAGGAGTATTTTTAATATTTGTGTTATAGATCATGGAGAGAAAGATATAAGTAATAATCACCCACATCGAGTTTGAAAAAATAAAAGGTAAACTTTGATTTTTTCTTTTGAGTAAATTATGCAAGGCAAGTTTTAGTTGAATCATTAGTCGACCTCCCTGTTATTTTCCAGAGCGGTCAAACTATCGTTAATTTTTTGCAGATACTGACTTTTGCTCTGGTTACCACGGTAAAGTTCGTTGTAAATTTTGCCATCTTTGATAAATAAAGTCCTTTGGGCGTAACTGGCCGCTTGGGCACTGTGGGTGACCATGAGAATTGTTTGCCCACGTTGATTAATTTGCTCAAAAGTACTAAGAATTTTTTCACTGTTATTCGAATCGAGGGCCCCAGTTGGTTCATCGGCCAACAATAGTTGCGGATTGACGATTAAGGCCCGAGCAATGGCGACCCGTTGTTTTTGACCACCGGAAACTTCTGAAGGTTGGCGATCCAAAAGTTGTTCAATTCCTAAGGCTTTACTGAGGGGTTTTAGTTGCTCCGCCATGAATTGAGGGGATTTCTTGGCGAGAACTAAGGGGAGATAAATGTTATCGCGGTTATTAAAAGTATCTAGCAAATTGAAACTCTGAAAGACAAATCCCAATTGCTCGCGCCGAAACTGAGAAGATTCATTTTCCGATAAACGACTGAGGTCAATGTCGTTCAGTTTAATTTCGCCGCTAGTCGGTTGGTCCAAGGTGGCAATGATATTTAATAAGGTGGATTTTCCTGAGCCAGATTCCCCCATGATGGCGACGTAATCGCCTTTTTCCACCGGAAAGCTGATATCTTTTAAGGCCTGAACCTCACTTTCACTGCCGGTTGCAAATACTTTTTTAATGTGTTTTAAATTTAATAAGCTCATTTTTTTCCTCCGCAAGATTACTTGATAAGGTTAGTATAAAAAGGATCCCGCGAGCTGGGTAGTTACAATGTGTTAAGGAATCTTACAATTTGTTATTTTGTGCGGATTGAACCTCAGCTTTACTTTTGTTCCCACGTTTTCGGTGGAGGAAATTTCAATTTTGATATCAAGGATTTTTGCAATTCTTTGCGTCATATATAGCCCCATCCCGGTGGCTTCTCCATGAGTGCGGCCGTTACTGCCGGTAAAGCCCGGTTCAAAAACGCGGGGAAGATCACTGGCGGCAATTCCGATTCCGTGGTCGGTAATCGTCAGGGTATCATCCCTAAATTCGATTTGAATCAAGCCCTTTTTCGACGAATACTTGACGGCATTGATCAGAACCTGCTCTAAAATAAAGGCCAGCCATTTGGCGTCCGTTAGTATTTTGACTGGCGAGTCAGCAATTTGTGGTCGAACTTTATGAGCTAAAAAGAAAGCAGCATTTTCTTGGATCACTCTTTTAAGACAAGGGAAGAGGTCAATCTTTTCGAAAACTAAGTCATGGTTAAAATCGTCCAAACGGTCGAAAGTTAGGAGCTGTTTGAGCTGATAATTAACTAATTCAATTTTCTCAGAAACTTCTTCGCTGGCGACAGTGGCATTATTTTCAGCAAGCATTAATAAAGAGGTGAGAGGAGTCTTCATTTCGTGGCTCCACAAAGTTAAGTAGTCTTCCCGATTTTTAAGAGCGGCTACTAATCTTTTATTTTCGGTTAACTTTTGTTGCATCACCTTTTGTAGGGCTTGAGCATACAAATGCCCATAGAAACCATGAAGTTGAATTTGTTGGAAATTACCTTCTTTAATCAGCCGCTTAATGGTTTGGGCTTGGCTGTACTTGGCCGAAACTTGAAAAATAATGACTATTAAAAACGGTAAGATCGTGTAGCGAATCAAATCAACAAGAATATTGAAGTTTATTTTGTAAAGAAGACAGATAAAACTAAAGAACAGTAAGAAGAAGAGATAAATAAGCAGATGGGGTCCTTCAGAAATAAGGGCTTTAAAAAGCAGTTTTAGTTTATTTTTCATCGGCTAATAACCTGTAACCTTTACCATACTCGGTGACAATTTGCCGGGCTAAACCGCACGGCCCCAGTTTGTCGCGCAGTCGGCTCAGGTTGACGTTTAAAATATTTTCATCAGTAAAATCGCCATTTTGCCAGATTGATTTGATGATTTTCTTTTTAGAAATCAGCTGATTAGGATTTAAAAATAAGAGGCGCAAAATAGTTCCTTCTGTAGCAGTTAATTTAACAGATCCTTGGGGAAACTGCAGTAGATTGGTAATGATATTTAAGGAGTATTCAGAAAAATTAATGGTTTCTGACAGATAATCGCTCGGCTGGGTTCGGCGTAAAATCGCCTGAATTTTGGAAACAAAAACAGCAATGGAAAAGGGTTTGGTTAGGTAATCATCGGCGCCAATAGATAGCGCGCGAATAGCGTTGGGATCCATTTCTGCGGCAGAAACAAACATGATCGGAACTTGGGAAAATTCTCGAATCTTCTGGGTCCAATAAAAACCGTCAAAAAAGGGCAAAGTGATATCCATGACCACTAGATCGGGGGATTTCTGTTGGATTTCCGCAGCAATGTTTTGAAAATCTTGGACCCCCGTGGTCTGGAACTTCCATTTTTTTAAAGATTGGGCCATCTCTTGGCGAATAGTTGGATCATCTTCGATCAAAAAGATTTTTTGCATTACTTTTTTCCTCCACTTACGAATCTTAGCTTAGATGATAAAATTCTTTGCTTAGCCGAATGTTAACTGGTGCTTGCCTAAAAAGGCGTGAAATTTGCTAGCGACCGGCAGTTTTTATTTCCAACCGCTTTTAATTATAGTGGATTTGCAAGGTCAAACTAATAAAATTAGTTGAACAATTATTGAAATCAGTTTGGATTAGTTCAATAAAGACAATCGCAGCTTTATAAAATCTGATCTTGGTTTCTCTGCTGAAGATCAATCTTACTCGGCTAGGGCTTAAGTGGTCCAGCTGTTTTTTTATAATCCAGCCTAACCGTTATTCATTATTATTTGAATTATCTTAAATATGTGACAGATTCTAAATAGATTCATATCTGTAAATTATGTTCATTGTGAAAATTATAACTGATACGCTTAACCTACAATATCAAATTGCCCTTGAAATTTTTAGAGTCTATTTGGATTAGAATCGTAATCTACCAAAATAAAAATATCGATCAAATTAATACAATAAATGATTGTCAAGGTAAGAAAAAATCATATTAAAGACTGTTTTTTAGAGATTTTTAGTAAGTGGAAGATGGTATAATGAAAATTAATTAATAATTATGATTTGCTGGCTGGGGGAAGAAAGAATGTCAAGACAAGGATTAAACTTCAAAATAGTAAAAATAACATTGCTATTTTGGCTTATTTTTCTGGGGGAGGGGTGTAGTAACCTTACTCTAAGCCACGCAGCGACGCCGGTCTTAAAGGCTAAGCTGCCACTAAATCCCATTTCGAAGTTAGTGCGATCAGAAACTCAAGTTATTCAAGCGGGAGATTTCCGCTTGAATACTAGCTATTCGGCGACTGAGAAAGCGGTGAAGTTAGACTGGACTGATTTGAAAACCCAGTTAAGTGGGGGCTATCACTTACAGCGGGTGACTAGTCCAGATTTGACCAAGCCCGCGAGCCAGTGGGCTTGGCAAGATATTGCTTCCAAATATGGGCAGAAGATCAAAGTGTTGAATGTTTTTCCAGTCCCGATTCGTGGCGGGGGTGACCATTGGTCTCTAAGTGGAAATATGTTAAAGTCTTGGCTGCAAAAAACTAGTGAAGGACAAACTGTTGATAAAGGTTTGGTCCAAGTTGATGAAGCACCCTTAAATATCACCGGTGATAGTACTGCTGGTCCTGATCCTGATATTGATGCAGGAAAGAAGCCGGTTTATAATTCTACCAATCCCAGTTTCAATGATGATCCTGATCGTTATCTCAAAGATGCTCAAGGTAATTATCGTTACGATGCTTTGTACTTTGGCTCGCTAGATTGGAATAATCACCAAGACTTAAGTCGGCGAGCGCAAGCAGCAGTGGCTAAATTTGGCGATAGCGGTCGAGGATTAATTTTTGGACATGATACGATAATGGGAAATGAGGGACTGCGATTCCATCAAAATTTTGTCTCCTTTGCGGCTAAAACCGGTTTAACTGTTTATGGCGATGATTCACCGAATATTGTATCACTAGGAAATACGCAAGTTAAACTAACACCGGATATTTCAGGTGGGGGCTTAACCATTTATCCTTGGCGGCTGCAAGAAGATGCGATTTATAATATTTCCATGTGTCATACTTATGGTCAATATTATATGTATAACGGCGGTGGTCAACGCTGGATGACTTTTGCGGAACCGCCTACTTGGGGCGATAAAAAGTATCTCAAAGATGCTCAAGACAAGGTCATTGGGGATAATAATTTCTATTTGGTTACCAAAAATAATTATGCCATGATTCAAACTGGGCATACAACTCGGGAAGCGACTGTTGATGAAGCTAAACTTAACCTCAATGCCCTCTACTATGTTTCCCAATTATCCAAAGTCAATCACGGTCAAGATCCCTTAGCGGTCGACCAAGCCCAACCGAGTCAACCGGCCATTCAATTGGCGGGGAGTGCTCCTGACAATGTCACGGGAGATCAATTGACCTTAAAGCTGACAACGCAGGACTTGGGTTCAGATTATTATTACCGAGTCAATGCCGAAACCTGGCCAACTTATCAAACTTCCGACGTGGTGCGTCAAACCGTTACTAGTGGAATCAAAGGTTTTGTCTATTCTCTAGACAATAACCCCAATGGCACGCCTCCAATCCAAAAGGATGCTTATGGCCAAGTTACTAATGCGACAGCACCCAATGATACTACGGCTCCGGCACCATTGTGGCGGCTACAGTTGTCTCTCAATAAGTGGGATCATTTTCAACAATATTTGCACGTGGTCAGTGTTGATCAGGCCAATAATGTTTCGCAAGTTAAAACGGTTGCGCTGAAAGATTTCCTGAAAACGGATCTCCAATTAGCCGGTTATGCTTTTGCAGATGAAAATGGTAATGGTTTAGCCGAAGCGGAAGAAAAGCGCTTCTCTGGACTGCAACCCCGATTATATCGGGTCACAGATCAAGGCCAATTGGTTTTGGTCACCCACGACACTACCGGGGCGGCTTTGCCGACTGTGACAACTGATACCCACGGAAACTATTGTTTTCAAAATCTCCTCAGTGGTCGTTATCAAATCGGTTGGTCAAGCATCCCAGCAGGATATTTTCCAACTTTATTCCAACAGGCGACCACGAAGCAAAATAATTCGCAGTTAGCCTTACAAGCTCCGGTGACAGATCCGACTGGTCAAAAGGTGGCGGTGACCCGGACCATTGCGCTTGCCAGCAGCCAAACCCAGATTCATGCGGGCTGGGCGAACCAACAAAATTATCTACATTTACAAGTGCCGGATCTGAATTTCGGTAGTCATAGCTTGGACTACCGGCCCCACCAATACGCCACGACCGATCCGGGGACGATGAATCAGTTGCGGGTTTGGTACCAACAAAGTCCACAAACGCCGACACCTCCTTCCGGCTACCGAATAGCTTACCAAGTACAGGCCGAGTTGAGTCCTTTCCAAAAAGGTAGTCTGACTGATTCCGGTAGCAGCTTAAGTTTCACCCAAGGCCAACAAACCCAAACCTTAATGACCAATACGGCAACAACCTTGTGGCAAAAGCAATTAACACCGACTAATGGGGTGATTGCCCAAGATCAGCAACAATATGATCAAATTAAATTAGCGGTCCCCGTGGCGACTATGTTGAAGCTTGGTACGGGGCAATATCGAGCGACGATCACTTACACTTTGGTGCAAGGACCCTAAAGCAAGTTATTAGTTAAAGTCTGGGTAACCGCGAGTGCCTCATCAATGTAGATAACTAGGAAGAGTTTGTAGGAATGCGACTGAAGTGCTCCTAATGGTTAGATTTATGGCTAACTGTTAGGAGCACTTTGTAATTGCTGGAATAAATTGAAGAGTCTTATCGTCGTAACTTAAAACAGCACCCACCAACTATTTTGGTAGATGCTGCTTTAAGTTCTTATTGAACTAGACTTTAACAGAAATGAAGGATTACCAACCAGCTGGCGATCGCTGTAATTAGCAAGAGGATTAGATTCAAAATAATTGAATGGCTCAAATATTTTCCCGGCTGACGTTGAGCGGAAAAAGTCATGTATTGTTTATAAGCCAGAAGATTGCACATTGAAGCCACAGTAGTTCCCAATCCCCCGACGTTCGAACCGAAGAATAATTCGGGAATGTTCGAGGTAAACTTAGCAATAAGAATTGTGGAAGGAACATTGCTGATGAACTGGCTTAAAAAGATAGAAGTTAAAAAGGTAGAAAGTTTAGTATGGACGAAAAAGCGAATTAGATGAGCGATTCCCTCGAAACGGCTAATATTGCCAACCGCAATAAAGAAGCAGACAAAGACTAGAATGGTTGCGTAATCAACCCGAAATAAAATTCGATAGTCTAAAACGAGCGCGGCGGCGACAGCGACCAGTCCGGCAATCCAAATGGGGATAACCTTGAAAATGCCCAAAAAAATAACCCCGGTAACAAGTAATGCGATTAGTAACGGAAGGGGGTTTAAGGGGGAAGGACTGATATCTACTTTAATAGAATGTTTAGGATTTAAAAGTAAAGTGGTAGCGCTTAAGATTACTAAACCCACAACTAAGTAGGCCAGAGACATTTTGAAAAAGGTCGCCAAGTCTAAATTATAATGGGATAACAAAAATAAATTATGGGTATTACCAAAAGGAGTTACCGCACTCCCAAGATTAGCAGCGACTGTGATTAGGATCACACCGAGAATTTGATTAGTATTTCGATTTTTGTCAGCTTGGAAAAAAATCGGAATCATGATTAAAACTGTGACATCATTAGTTAGGAACATAGCGCCAACAAAAGCTAACAAGGTGAACGTTAACATTAGTTGACGGGTGTTGGTGACTCGGGTAGTAACACTTTTTGAGAGATACTGAAGTAAACCCAGATGTTCAAAAATCTGCACCAAGATCATCATCGAAAGCAGAGAATAAATGGTGTGAAAATTGATATCATCAACCCGAGGAGTACTGACAAGAGTTGTAAGAAGTGCCGCGGCCGTAGCAATCCACAACATCTTATCCGCAAAAATATTTTTGATAATTGCCATTAAATAACCCTCTTAAATGAAAATATTTCTATGGATAAAACACCGTAACTATTATACGTTAATTATCCCATATAATGAAGACTTAGTTTCTAATCTTCTTGTGAAATTACGAATAATTGACATTGTCTACCGAATTAACTATGCTGGATTATGTTAAATTTCCGTCATTGAACGAAGATTCAATAATTTCACAAAGGAAGATTAAAATGACTCAACAAACAGGGGCCAAAGCCCTCCTCGAAACAATGATGAATTATGGAGTCCAATATGTATTTGGGATTCCCGGTGCCAAAGTTGACTTACTCTTTGAAGAAATGGAGCAAAGTCAAGATCCGCGGGTACCAAAATTAATCGTCGCTCGACATGAACAAAACGCCGCTTTTATGGCCGGAGCAGTCGGTCGTTTAACTGGCAAACCCGGGGTGGTTGTTGTAACTTCGGGACCCGGAGTAGCTAATTTAGCTACCGGCTTAGTAACTGCAACTTCCGAAGGCGATCCTGTAATTGCCCTCGGAGGACAAGTCCAAAGAGATGACTTATCTCGTTTGACGCACCAAAGTATTCCTAATCAAGGAATCCTAGCTCCAGTTACGAAGCAAAGTATTGAAGTTGAAGATCCTAATAACTTATCCGAAGCCTTCGCTAACGCTTACCAAACTGCTGTGAGTGCTAAAAGTGGGGCCGTTTTTATTTCTTTACCGCAAGATGTGGTTAATGGTTCAACGATTCGACCAGTAATGCAACATAACTTAGCTGTTGCTCAAGGGGTTCCGGCTAAGGAACGTTTGCAACAATTTGCTGATCGGATTCATCAAGCTAAATTGCCCGTGATTTTGGCGGGAATGCGAGCTTCTGATGAACCAACCACAAGTGCTTTACGGACCTTTTTGAAAAAAGTTCCTGTCCCAGTCGTGGAAACTTTCCAAGGAGCAGGAGTTATTTCCCACGAATTAGAACAACTTTACTTTGGTCGGGTAGGTTTGTTCCGCAACCAAACAGGGGATATCTTGTTGAAGCGGTCAGATCTCGTAATTACAATTGGTTATGATCCAATTGAATATGAAGCTCGGAATTGGAATAAAAATCGCGCAGGAGCCATTATTAATCTCGATAGTGTTGCTCCCGAGTTGAGCCAAGATTATCAACCAGATATGGTCTTACAAGGTGATTTAGCTGATACTTTAACTGAATTAACTGATTTATTTAGCGAACAATATACGATGAAAGATAGCACAAAAGAAAAATTAGCGGCAATTAAAGCCGAATTTGATCAAAGTGATCTTCCACCGCATGCTAGCTCCGAGAAGCGGGCTGAAGTTCATCCTTTAGCTGTCGTGCAAGCTTTACAAAAGCACGTTGATGACTCGATGTATGTTACGGTTGATGTTGGGAGTCATTATATCTGGATGGCGCGCCACTTCCGTAGTTATGAACCCCGTCATTTACTCTTTAGTAACGGAATGCAGACTTTGGGCGTTGCTTTACCTTGGGCAATTAGTGCGTCCTTATTACACCCGGATCACCAAATCGTTTCGGTTGCCGGTGATGGTGGCTTCTTGTTCTCAGGACAAGAGTTAGAAACGGCAGTTCGTTTGCAAGCTAACATTGTCCAACTAGTTTGGGTGGATGGCTACTACGATATGGTTCGTTTCCAAGAACAATCTAAGTATGGTCATGAAGCAGGAGTTGCTTTTGGTCCGGTTGATTTTGTCAAATATGCGGAGAGTTTTGGTGCTCATGGTCTGCGAGTTGACCAAGATCATGATCTAGATAGTATTTTGGATCAAGCTTTCCAAACTGCGGGTCCAGTGATCGTGGAAATCCCAGTTGATTACTCGCACAACCATGAATTGAATGAAAACTTATTAACGGATCAATTTAATTAAGAGGTGGTTTGATGACTAGCGTTTTATATCAACACGGAACTTTAGCTTTGTTAGTTCCTGGTTTGTTAAAGGGAACAATGACCATGGGAGAGTTATTAGAACATGGTGATTACGGAATTGGAACCGGTGAAGGATTAGACGGTGAATTAATTATTTTGGCGGGAAAAGCCTATCAGGTTAATGGTGCTGGTCAAGTTAAGTTATTGTCCCCAGATTTCACAGTTCCCTTTGCTTCAGTTCATCAAGGTGACTACCAAGTTTTAGCCACTTATCAGGATTTAGCGGCCGCTGATTTTTATCAAAAAGTAACGACGGCGCTAGCGAGCCCTAATGTATTTTATTCGCTTAAAGTTCAAGGAACTTTTCGGAAGATGAAGACTCGGGCAGTAGATAAAACCCAACCGCCTTACGCTACTTTAGTGGAAGCTTCCGAAAAGCAAAGTATTTTTGAAGGCGAAAATATTGCGGGAACTTTGATTAGTTATTATTCGCCCGAACTTTTCCATGGAGCTGCTGTTGCTGGCTACCACAGTCATTTCCTGGCTGCTGACCATTCCATGGGTGGTCACATCTTAGATTTTGAATTAGCAACGGGTCAAGTTGAAGTCCAAGTCTTTGATACCTTGGAACAGCATTTCCCCATCACAGATGCTGATTATATGAGCCATGATTTTGGAGAGGATGAAATTGGAAACTCAATTTCAACTGCGGAAGCGGAGTAATTGCCACCTTTTCGATTACTTGAAGCCTTTTATATGGTAAGATGATGGAAAATCATTAAAGGAGCGGTTTATGTTAATTGCAATTATTGTAGTTGTCGTTTTAGTTTTAGCTGTAATTTATGCCGTTTTGTACAATGGCTTAGTTCGCAGCCGAAATCAGGCCCAAGAATTTGAAAGTCAGATTTCTGTCCAGTTAAAACGGCGGACAGACTTAATTCCCAATTTGGTTTCGACGGTTAAAGGCTATGCTCAACATGAGAAATCAACTTTAGAGGAAGTTGTAAAATTACGAAACTCAGTGGTTAGTGCGGACTCGTTACAAGATAAAGTGACCGCCGATGGTCAATTGAGTGGTGTCTTACGGCAAGTTTTTGCATTGGCAGAAAGTTATCCTGATTTAAAGGCTAATCAAGAATTTGGCAAATTAATGGAAGAACTAACCAACACGGAAAATAAGGTTGCTTATTCGCGTCAGGCTTATAATAGTGCAGTTCAGTACTATAATACAGGAACCCAGACTTTTCCTCGTAATTTGGTCGCTAACTTGCATCACTTCCAAAAGATGGATTACTTGACGATTCCTGAAGCAGAGACTAAAGTTCCCGAAGTGAAATTTTAAGAGGTAATCCAGCATGCTATATCAACAGATTGCGCGTAACAAAAGAAAAACGTATCTAGTTTTTGCTGTTTTCTTTGCCTTGTTAGGAACTATCGGTGGCGTTATTGGTCAGTTATGGTTTCAAAGTGCTATTTCTGGGGTTGTGATGGCGCTAGTGATTACAATTTTTTATGCTTTAGGGACTTATTTTCAATCCACCAGTCTGGTAATGCAAATGAATCATGCTCAGGCAATTAAATCTTCTGATCAGGCGCCACAACTTTGGCATATTGTGGAAGATTTATCTTTGGTTGCCCACGTTCCTCAACCGGATTTATATATCATTGATGATCCCAGTCCCAATGCTTTTGCTACGGGCCGTGATCCGGAGCATGCGGCGGTTGCGGTGACCAGTGGCTTGTATGAAATGATGGATCGCTCAGAGTTGGAAGGTGTCTTGGGACATGAATTGTCGCATATTCGCAACTATGATATTCGAGTTTCGACAATTGCGCTAGCTTTATCTTCGGCTATTGTCTTTATTTCCTCGATGCTCGGAAATATGGCGCGTTGGGGTTGGCTTTTTGGTGGCGACCGGAATGATCGCGATGGTGATCGGAATGGTGTCTTACAATTAGTTTTGTTTATTGTTGGTTTATTATTTTCAATTTTAGGACCAATTATTGCCACGATCGTTCAGCTCGCAATTTCGCGAAATCGCGAGTATCTTGCTGATGCTTCCAGTGTGGAGTTAACGCGGAATCCTCAAGGATTAATTGATGCTTTGCAGAAGTTAATGACTTTTGAGCAACCGATGAAGAATGTTGATGAGGCTAGTGCGGCTTTATATATTTCTGATCCTTTAAAAAAGCGATCGGGGGCCCATCTTTTTGATACCCATCCACCTTTAGCCGATCGGATTGCTCGCTTAGAAAAGATGTAACCGGAAAATCAGCTGTCAACTACGGCTGATTTTTTGTTGTGAGAACTTGTTTAAAAAGATTGAGGAGTAAATGAAGAGATGAGATTTGTTTTTTTGATAACTGGATTAGCGCTAGTTTTTGCCATCAGTTGGTTAGTAAGTTATGATCGGCACCATATCAAGTATCGCCGAATTGCCATCTTATTAGTAATGCAATTTGTGATTTCCTTTTTGTGTCTGCATACTGCCGGAGGAATTCAGATTATGGCCCAAATTTCCACCTTCTTTAGTTGGTTGATGGATCAAGCCGCTGCCGGAGTAAGTTTTGTGTTTGGCAACATTGTGATTAAGCCCGGCCAAACGGTCTTCTTCTTTAATGTTTTAATGCCGATTGTTTTCATTGCCGCTTTGATCGGGATATTGAATTATTTGAAAATTCTTCCTTTTGTGGTCAAATGGGCTGGCCGAGGTCTGAATAAAATTGTCGGGATGGGAGAATTGGAAAGTTACTTTGCGGTTTCCACAGTTTTCTTAGGGATGCCTGAAGTCTTCATTACGATTAAAGATCAGCTTACCAAATTAGATCAAAAAAGATTATATACGATTTGTGCTTCGGCAATGAGTGCTGTTTCTGCTTCGCTTTTGGCTTCCTATATGAAAATGATTCCCGGAAAGTTTGTTCTCGTAGCAGTCTTTTTGAATATTCTTTCCGCTCTGATTATTTCTTGTATTATTAATCCTTATGATTTGAGCGCTGCCGATAATCAGGCTGTAACGCCAACTGCTTCCGAAGAAGATTCTTTTTTCCAGATGTTAGGAAATTACATCATGGATGGTTTTAATATTGCGATTACCGTAGGAGCCATGGTGCTTGGTTTTGTCGCTTTAATTGCTTTCTTGAATAACTGTTTGACGGCCTTAATTCATATTTCATTTACCGAAATCATTGGTTACGTCTTTGCGCCGGTTGCTTGGTTGATGGGAGTTCCGCAAAAAGATATCGTTCAAGCCGGAAGTTTGATGGCCACGAAATTATTCACCAATGAATTTGTCGCTATGGCTGATTTACAAGCAGCTCATGGCTTAACGGCCAAGACTACGGCGATTATTTCTACCTACTTGGTTTCTTTTGCGAACTTTGGTTCGATTGGAATTATTACCGGTTCAATGAAGTCAATTGGGGAAAAGCAGGGAGCAATCGTTGCTAAATTTACAATGAAGCTCTTGTTGGGGGCAACCTTGGCTTCAGTAATTACTTCCACAATTGTGGGTGTTTTCTATTAAAAAAGATGATGATCCCCAAAATAAAAGACTGCGAAAGTGAAATCTACTTTCGAAGCCTCTTTTATACAATAGTTAGAAAGCAGTTCAAATAATGTAAAATGGGGGCTAGTATCGAAATGATTTAGTTACTGAGGGATATTATTGAAAGTTAGTTTTGCTCTCGTTTACTTATTTAAAACATGGTAAATGAGGACAAGCAGATTATCTTTGTGGACCAAAAAAACTGGTATTGATCGGGTGTATCAATACCAGAAAGTTGGAACTAATTTTCTTCCAACCGAATGGAAGCTCAAGTTTTTTGGTGTCTGAAGAAATTGTTCAATTGTTTATTTTTACTCTTCTTGTCTGATAATCATTTGATACGGTTTGGAGAGGTGTTGTAGGTAGGACGTGACCTTTGCTGGTGGCACTGCTGAGAAGTCGAGAATTTTTCATGAACATGCCCAAGATAATGTCTATTTTCCATCCCACAAGACAAGTGCTGGTTACGAACATATTGATGAAGACATTAAATTAATGGCAGAAATGGATTTTAAGATGTATTGGCTTTCAATCGCATGGACTCGCATCTTTCTCAATGGAGATGAAACCCAACCAAATCAGGCTGGACTGGATTATTACCGCCATGTGTTTGAATTCTGTCGAAAGTATGATATTGAACCTCTTGTAACAATATCACATTACGAAATTCCATATTATCTAAGCAAATAGTACGGTGGCTGGGCCAGTCATCAGACGATTGATTTTTATCTCAATTATACGAGAACGCTTTTCAGTGAATATAAGGGACTTGTGAAATACTGGATAACATTTAACGAAAACAATATTCCTTTAATGTTGGCCAACGATATGTCTTTGGGAAAGAAAATGAAAGACGGCCAGGAGATTATGTTGCCGGAACAAACTGATTCGGAGCTCCAGAATACATTGACTAGCCTTCATCATTAGTTGGGTGCAAGTGCCAAAGCAGTCCAGCAGGGACATCACATTGATACCCAGTTTCAAATTGGCTGCATGATTGCGGGCCAGGTATACTATCCTCTTACTTAGTGACCCGAAGGATATTTTAGCTGCCCAGAAAATCACCAATTTGCGTAATTACTACTGTGGGGATGTACAAGTGCGTGGAGCATATCCAGTGTTCGCGAAACGGTACTGGGGTGAACATAATATTCACTTAGATATTACTGATGAGGATTGGGATAAGTTAAAGAAAGGAACCGTGGATTTTTATTCCTTTAGTTACTACAGTTTATCTGCAGAAACTGCTGATCCAACAAAACGAGTTTCAACAGGTAATTTGAGTTTTGGTGTAAAGAACCCTTACCTTAAATATAGCGAATGGGGAGTTGGTCGACTGATCCGGATGGACTACGCTGGTATCTGAATGATTTAGCAGGACGGTAGGAGAGGTTGTGGGGAACGGACTCGGTGCCCGCGATGAAGTAACATCTGACAGGAAGATTAATGATGATTATCAAATTTCATATTTGGCTGAGCATATTGAAGCAATGGTCAAAGCAATTAAAGATGGTGTAAATCTGTTAGCTTACACTTCTTGGGGTTGGATCGATCTTGTGTCGGCCGGTACCGGTCAGATTGCCAAACGATATGGATATGTATATGTGAATCGTAACGATCAAGGCAATGGAGATTTTTAGCGAATTCCCAAAAAGAGTTTTTATTGGTACAAGCGGGTTACTGCGACTAATGGAGAAGATTTATCACACGAAGTTGATTATTAATTTAAAAAATATAGAAATTTTTAGCGACAACTTATTGTCAGGCTTTGTTCTTCATCAAGCTTTTACTTGGGAGGATAAAAAAGCCTGAACGTGAAAAACTAATTCTATAAAGGCTGGAAAAAGTGGCTGCACATTTAATAAATTTGCATAAATGTATTTTATAGGATAGACAAGTCTATTTAAGTCAAAATAATCTAAAGGAGCATCATGAACTGTCCTATAATTGTTAGATAAATAAACTAATGATTGTTGGGTATTTTTACGATTAAATGGGCAACCAAGAACTAATTTAAATTATACATATAAATCAGATCACCAAAAAGTGAACAGGCGTACTCATTTAACCAAGCACTGGCTGATCTAATCTTTTGCGACGTGGTAGTCATGTCTTAGGTAATTACTAAATCTTCCGTTCTATTTTTACTGCTTATGATAACATTATTTGAATTATTTCCTAATTATTATAAATAAAAAAAGATTGATGATTTTTCATCAATCTAGATGTATTTAAATGCAATAGAACTTAATTTAAAGTCGCTAAAATTTCTTGGGGAGTTTGAAATTGATATTCAGCCTCCGTAAAATCTTGGCTGGAGTTGGCTCCCCAAGTTGCCAGCCCAAAAGCAACATCAGCGTGATGGGCGCTCCCGATATCGGTTGCCGCATCGCCAACAAAGAGAGTTTCTTCAGGGCGAGCTTCTAGTAATTCTAAGGCCTTGAGGGTCGGTTCGGCAGCTGGTTTAGGATGGGAGACTTGATCAGCGGTGACAAAGTGGTGAAAGTAGGGACTAATCGAAGTTTGGAGAAAAATATCTTCTAATTCATCTCGAGTTTCGGAAGTCACCACGGCCATCGGCACTTGCCGGTGATTCAATTCAGCTAGTAAGAATTTAATTCCAGGGAAGGGTTTAACTTCATCGGTGAATTCAAAGGCATTGCTGGTAACTTTTTGGGCCATTGAAGTATATTCTGATTCAGGAATTTGATATTTTTTAAAAACTTGGTCAGCAGTACTGGAAAAGGCAAATTCCAATTCAGCGATTGTTTGTTTGATGTTATATTCTTCTAAAAGCGTCTTTTGAAGAGCAGCTAATCCGGCTTCTTTAGTGTCTAATAAAGTCCCATCAATATCAAAAATAATATTTTTCACCATAAGATCATCCTCTACAAACTAGTTAATTGTTATAATGGTAACATGGAATTTGAAGCTGAAACAAGAAGGAGTCTTAAAAAATGAACTTGAAACAAGTTGATGCGAATTGTGACTTTCCGGTCCACTTAAGTGGTCGTTGGGCCCAAACTGAACATGGAGCTTATACGACTAATTTAGGCGCTCAACTTTGGACGCAGATTGAACAGAGTTCTCAGGTAACTTTTAATTTTTCTAGTGCTGCCAATAATGCTGGGGTCTGGCTAGCTTATCAAGTGGACGATCAGCCCATGCAGCGCTGTGACTTAACGCAGATGCCGTTAACTTTGACTTTTGAATCGGACAAAACTCATTTAGTGCAGATCTTTTATAGTGGAAATACGATCCAAGATAATGTTTGGAAGCGTCATGAAGGTCTCTACTTTGATGGTTTAACTTTAGATCCTCAAGGGAAAGCTCAGCCAGTCCAACCAGATGGACCAGCCTTAACTTTTATTGGCGATTCGATTACTGCTGGTTCTTGGCTGCACGGAAAGACAGCCGGACGTGATTATTGTGCGGAAAATAATTATGCGGCTCAAATTGCGCGCCGGTTGAATTGTGAGGATCTGCGAATTGCCTATCCGGGAGCGGGAATTGTTCAGCCAGGGACTGGTGGAGTACCGGTAGCCGGTCAATTTTTCCAAGAGGTGGCGGCAGGGTATCCTTGGAAGCCGCAAGTTAGCGCAGCGGTGATTATTAATTTGGGAACCACGGATAAGAAGGTCAATGAATTAGAGTTTCGGGCACAATGGGAACATTTTCTGCAACAGATTCGCTTAGCTTATCCAAAAACGCCGCTGATTGTTTTAGTTCCCTTTAGTCAGCGACATGCCGCCGTCATTCGGGAAGAGGCAGCAGAGTATCCGCAAACCCAAATTATTGAAACGGCTGCTTGGCCGATCTCTTATACGGATGGTTTACACCCCGATGCTGCCGGGACAAAAGTAATTGTTGAGCGTCTATTGCCACTCGTCCAAGAAATTTTTGCTGGAAAGTAATTCCTCAATTTAAATAAGATTTAACTATCTTTTAGGTAGCTGATAACCGATTCTAAGCGGAAATCAGTTGCCTATTTTTATGCAAAAAATTCGATCATGATCATAAAGAAGTTTTATTTTTTTAGAAGGTGTCTGCTCAAAAGATTGAATCGCTTTCATTTTGTGCTATACTGAAATTGTTTTCAGAAGTCATTCGAATGAATTTTTAAGAATTCCTAATTAGGAAATGAGGGGAAGACAGGATGCAAGCACAATCTAAATTGACAGCCAGAACTTGGCAAAGACAAGGATTGGCTTTTTCACGTTTTTGGGTGGTTCGTTATGGAACCGCAGGCTTTTTCTTCACTAACTTGTACTGGGCCTTTTTGAGTTTGACTTCGAAGACTGGGATATTGCCCTGGAGCTTAGTTTTCGTTGATTTAATCATGATTGTTGAACAAACAAAAAAATATTGGCAACCCAGTTCTACTTTGCCGAAAACCCGTTGGGGCTATCGGCTACAATTAGTTTCTAATTTAATCTTGTTGTTAGGCAGTAATTATTCTTGGAGCCAGCAGTTTGTGCCTTTTTTCTCAACCCCAGCGCAAAGTTTGTGGAAATTGTTATTAATCGGTGGCAGTATCAGCTGTTTTCTTTTGTTAATTCACATTCACAGAATTGAGCGGAAACAAGATGCCTATTATCAAAGGATGCAAGATCTAATAGCTAAGTCTAATTTTGAAAGTAAGGAGGACAGATCATGAATAATCAAGATAGTAAAATGTTTCAATTCTTGAGTAAACATTTGATGCGACCAATGGGAAAATTAGCCCAGTTGCGAATTGTGCGAGCCGTAATGGCGGCGGGGATGGCTTCAATTCCCTTTACGATTGTCGGATCGATGTTTTTAATTATTAGTGTGATCCCCCAAAGTTTTCCAGTTCTCAAAGGCCTTTGGGCAACCTCTTTTGATCGTTTGACTCCGTTATATATGTTGGCAAATACAGCGACAATGGGAATTTTGGCTTTATATTTTGGCTTAGTTTTCGGTTATGAATATACGCGGATTCAAGCTCAAGAAGAAAAGATAGATTTGAATCCCCTTAATGGAGCTTTGTTATCGCTCTTAGCCTTCTTTATGTGTGTTCCTGAATTAGTTTTTAAAAATGGGGCGATGACCTTAGTTAACCAAAATGCTCAGGGATTAAAAATTCTCGATGGTTGGGAAATGAACAATGGTGTGACTCGCCTAGGAACAACGGGGATTTTTACCGCCATTATCATGGCAATCTTAGCTGTCAAAATCTATGCTTTTTGTGTGCAGCACCACTTTACAATTAAATTACCCGAAACAGTTCCCGCGGGAGTTTCCAATTCTTTTACGGCTTTGATTCCCACTGCCTTAATTGCCTTAGTGGTGATTATCATCAACGGAGTTTTAGTTAGCTGTCAAACTGATATCTTCAAGATTATTTCTTATCCCTTCAGTTTTGTAACGCAGCTCACGAATACTTGGTTGGGATTATTAGTTGTTTACTTTATCATGCATGCGCTTTGGATTGTCGGGATTCATGGGGCAACAATTGTGACTTCTTTTTTAACCCCGATCGTTTTAGCCAATATGGCTACTAATCAGCATGGAGGCAATATACCCTTAGCTGGTGAATTTAATAATTGTTTTGTCACCATTGGTGGTTCGGGAGCAACTTTAGGAATGGTAATTTTTATTGCCTTTTTTGCTAAATCAGTTCAATTGAAAACAATTGGCAAAGCTTCGGTGGTTCCAGCTTTCTTCAATATCAACGAACCGATCCTCTTCGGATTACCGATTGTCTATAATCCCTATACCGCAGTTCCCTTTTTCTTAGCCCCGATGGCTTCAATGTCTTTGGCCTACTTTGCAATCAAGTGGCACTTGGTCAATCCCCCGATTGCGCAGGTCGCTTGGCCGACGCCCGTGGGCCTTTCCGGTTTCTTAGGGGCTGGAGGAGATTGGCGAGCCGCTGTTTTAGCTCTAGTTTGTGCCGGAGCCGCTTTTATAATTTGGCTACCGTTTATTAAGTTTTATGATCAAAAGTTAGTTCATGATGAAAAAGCTAGCGCGGCAAGCGCAGCTTAAATTTAGAGGAGGAAGTAGATTATGACGACATTTCCGAAAGATTTCTTATGGGGGGGAGCAGTTGCTGCCCATCAATTAGAAGGAGCCTGGCAGGCTGAAGGCAAGGGAGTTAGCTTGGCCGACGTGATGACAGCGGGAAGCAATCAAACTCCCCGCAAGATTACGGCTGGAGTGCAAGCTGGGGAAAACTATCCGAATCATACCGGAATCGACTTTTACCATCACTATAAGGAAGATATCAAACTGTTTGCGGAATTAGGTTTAAAGTGTTTTCGGACGAGTATTGCTTGGACTAGGATTTTTCCTCAAGGTGATGAAGCCAAGCCCAATGAAGCTGGTTTGAAATTTTACGACGATCTATTTGCGGAATTATTGAAGTATGATATTCAGCCAGTGGTTACTTTATCTCACTTTGAGATGCCTTATCATCTGGTGACTGAATATGGTGGTTGGCGCAATCGGAAGTTAATTGATTTCTTTACCAAATTTGCACGGGTGGTTTTCCAACGTTATCGCCAGCAAGTTAAATATTGGATGACTTTTAATGAAATCAACAATCAGGCGCAATTAGATGATTGGTTTTTGTTCACTAATTCGGGTTTGCAGGTTCAACCGGGGGAAGATGCGGCGGAGTTAATGTATCAAGCAGGCCACTACGAATTGGTCGCTAGTGCCTTGGCAGTTCAAATTGGTCACCAAATTAATCCCGATTTTCAAATCGGGGGGATGTTTGCGATGGGTCCCAGTTATCCGGCCAGCCCTGATCCGCGGGATGTGATGAAAGCAGAAAGAACCATGCAAGCCAACTACTGGTTCACTGATGTTCAATGTAAGGGGAAGTATCCGGCTTGGTTAAAGCAATACTGGAACCGCCAAAATTATCAGTTGGATATTACTTTAGAAGATGAAGATGTTTTGAAGGCAGGAACCGTCGACTATATTGGCTTTTCTTACTATGCTTCGCATGTGGTTCAAGCGACAGACGCTGAAGCCGATGATTTCATGACCCAAGCTAGTGATACCCAAGTTACTAATCCGACTCTGCAGGCTTCTGCTTGGGGTTGGTTGATTGATCCGGTTGGTTTACGTTATGCTTTAAATTGGTTCACCGATCGCTACGATTTGCCTTTATTTATTGTAGAAAATGGTTTGGGAGCGGTGGATAAGTTTGCAAAGGGTCAGATCCATGATCCTTATCGAATTGCTTACTTGCGTGATCATATTCAACAGATGGCTTTAGCGATTGCCGTGGATGGCGTCAACTTAATCGGCTATACTCCTTGGGGAATTATTGATTTAGTTTCCGCCGGAACCGGTGAAATGTCCAAACGCTATGGGGTAATTTATGTTGATAAAGATGATCAAGGTCAGGGGACTTTAAAGCGTTGGAAGAAAGATTCGTTCACTTGGTTCCAACACGTAATTGCTACTAATGGCCAAGATTTGACTTAGAGGAATTGATTATTGCAAATTAAAAGAATTCAAAGTGGATTCGGGAGAAAAAGGCGAAATTAGATGGTTAGACGAGCAAGTAGTTTAACCGTTAGAGAATTAGTGGAACAATTGATTGACGATATTCGAGCCGGAGTTGTTGGTGATCAAGAAAAAAAGTTACCCACTGAGCTGAGCTTAATGCAACGTTATCAGGTAACGCGTTATACTCTGCGGCAGGCTTTAGCTCAACTAAGTAATTTAGGTTATCTCTATCAAGCTCAAGGTCGGGGAATTTTTGTTCGACCGCAAGTTGAAGAGTACGGGATGGCCTTGCAGGATTGGGGTGGGTTAGCAGCTGCTTTTCAACGACAGGGCAAGCAGCTAACCACTAAAACGGCAACAATTACCCCTATTTTAGCTGGCCAAGCCCAATTTCAACCTTTAAAGGGTTTGCTTGAGCCAACGACTCCTTTATGGTCGGTTCATCGCCAGCGCTACTTAGATGGTCAGCCCTATTTAGATGAACGATCATATTATCTGCGGGATTTTGTTCCTAAGATCCCCCCAGAGGCCTTATTTGGTTCCCTCTTTAAATTTATGCAAGCTCAAGTTCCTCAAGCTTTGGGTTTTCAAGACAAGGTTTTGACAGCGACAATTGTGACTCCTGAATTAGAAAAATTCTTTCAATTACCCATAGGGAGTCCCGTTCTAACAATCAGCGATGATTCTTATTTTAACTCTGGTCAGCTCATCGCTTTTTCTAGCCTGAACTGTGATTTTCGCAAGACCCAATTATTTTTATTTAAAAAGTTATCTTAGCTAGCTTGGTAATTAGCTGACCTGGAAACTAACTTTCAAATTTAAGACAAAAAAACACCGCCAATTACTTGGCGGTGTTTAATTTAAATATTGAGGGGAATTCAAAATTTAAATTTTTGGGGGGGAGAAGAAGCGGGCGTGCGTCTAACGCCTCGCCTCAACTACAAGAAACATTATAATCCCAACTTATGAACTGCGAACAATGAAAGTGTGAAGAATTATTGAAAAATACTTATTAAAAGCATAAGTTTTATCGAAAGTTAATCTTGGTAACCTTGAGGATGCTTTTGTTTCCAGTTCCAAGCGGTTTGAATGATATCTTCAACATTATCATAACGTGGCTTCCAGCCCAGAATTTTTTTGGCGCGGGTATTATCGGCAATTAAAATGTCGGGATCACCGCCTCGGCGGGGAGCGACTTGAGCTGGAATCGGTTGACCCGTAATTTTACGAGCTGCTTGAAGAATTTCTTTGACGGAAAAACCGGTACTTGAGCCTAGATTGAAGCAAGTGCTGGCTTGTCCGGCTTGCAGGTATTGCACAGCCAGGAGATGGGCTTGGGTCAAATCCATGACATGAACGTAATCCCGAATGTTGGTGCCATCAGGAGTCTGATAGTCATCTCCATAAATCTTTAACTCCGCTTGTTCTCCGACCGCTGTTCGGAGAATAATGGGAATTAGGTGAGTTTCTGGTCGGTGATCTTCACCAATCGAACCATCCGCTAAAGCTCCGGCGGCATTGAAATAACGTAAGGCAACAAATTTAATCCCGTAGGCTTGATCAACCCAACGCATCATATATTCCATAATTAATTTACTTTCACCGTAAGGATTAATCGGATCTTGCGGATCAGTATCACCAACTGGAATTTTAGTCGGATTGCCAAAGGTTGCAGCGGTTGAAGAAAAGATAATGTAATGAACGTCGTGTTTTTGCATGGCTTCGAGTAGGGTCACCATGCCGATAACATTGTTATCAAAATATTTTAAAGGTTCTTGGACTGATTCGGGAACAATCGAAAAAGCATCCATATGAATTACAGCGGTGATTTTTTCCTGACTAAAAACTTTTTCTAGAAATTGCCGATCGCGAGTATCGCCCTCGTAGAAACGGGCTTGGGGATTAACTGCCTGCCGATGTCCCGTAGAAAGATTGTCGACAATCACGACATCATAATTTTCTGCTAATAAAGTTTGGACCATGTGAGAACCAATATAGCCAGCCCCACCGGCCACCATAATTGTTGTTGTCATTAACTTACTCCTCGTTGTGAAATTCGTAATCAGAGTTAAACTCCTTATTCCTATCTTAGCATTGAACCATCGACAGGCAAGTGGAAAAAATAATTAAAGCAAAAAACGAATATTAGAGAATTATTCTATCTTTAATATTAATAAAAACTGGTAAAATAAAAGAAAATCGGTATAATATAACTGCGATTAAATTTTATTAGTGGAGGCTTGTATATGGGAAACCATCCCACAGCTGCCAAAAAGGAATCGAAACTCGATCACTTTTTTGAACTAACTCAAAATAAAACTAATGTTCGGCGAGAGGTTATGGCTGGACTGACAACTTTTATTGCGATGTCTTATATTTTATTTGTAAATCCGAATACCTTAGGAGCCACCGGAATGCCGAAGGGAGCAATTTTTGTAGCCACGGCACTCTCGGCGATTATTGGCTGTTTGATGACGGCCTTCTTCGCCAATTATCCGATCGCGATTGCTCCTAGTTTAGGGAGCAATGCTTTTTTTGCTTATACGGTAGTTTTAGGAATGAAGGTTTCTTGGCCAACAGCATTAGCGGGCGTTTTCGTCGCTTCTTTAATTTTCTTGGTGGTCACCTTGTTTAAAGTGCGCGAAAAGATTATCAATAATATCCCTAGTGACCTGAAATCGGCGATTGCGGCGGGAATTGGTCTGTTTGTGGCCTTTGTTGGTCTGCAAAATGGGGGCCTAGTTCAGACAAATAAGTCGACGCTTTTGACAATCACTAATTTTCAAGATCCGACGGTCTGGTTAACAGTCTTTGGCCTAGTTTTGACTTTAATCTTATTGGCAATGAAAGTTCCGGGAAATATGTTACTGGGAATGGCCGGAACTTCGATTTTGGGAATTATGACCGGCTTGATTAAATTGCCGACGGCAATAGTGGCTCCCATTCCGAGCTTGGAACCGACTTTTGGTCAAGCATTGACCCATTTAGATGCTGTTTTTACCCCGCAAATGTTAACCGTTATTTTAATTTTCTTCCTCGTCGCCTTCTTTGATACAACGGGAACAGTGGTTGGTTTAGCTGAGCAGGCGGGCTTTATTAAACGGGGGGAAAATGTTCCTCCACGAGTGGGCAAGGTTTTGTTGAGTGACGCGACGGCAATGATTGGATCTTCCGTTTTAGGAAGCTCACCAACAGCCGCTTATGTCGAATCCTCAACGGGAATCGCAGCCGGTGGGAGAACCGGCTTGACATCTTTGACCGTGGGTGTCTTTTTCACGATTAGTCTCTTCTTTTCACCGCTCTTGGCGGTCGTAACCTCGCAAGTAACCGCCCCGATTATGATTATTGTAGGGTCATTTATGGTGAAATCTTTGGGCAATATTGATTGGAGTAAATTTGAAAGTGCTTTCCCAGCTTTCGTGACAATTGTCGGAATGCCTTTATTTTATGATATCTCTTATGGTTTTGCCTTTGGGGTGATGTCTTATGTCATTATCCAAGTCGCTCAAGGTCAAGCCAAAAAGGTTCACCCGGTGATGTATATTGCTTTCTTGGTCTTCTTAGTAATGTTAGTGGCCCTCAATCAGGCCCACTGACCAATTTAATTTTTCTAATAAATAAAAAATCTTTTTTCTAGTAGTTTTTAGGCTACGGGAAAAAGATTTTTTTGCTTAGTGATTACTGGTTCGGTAGTGCGGTTGACTGTGGTGTTTACCGGCTCGATGTTGATAAGCGGTCTGTTGGTGGGGGCTGATTTGTCCGTGACGCATTTGTAGATTACTGGAGGTTGAACTTAAACGCTTGTTGGGCCACTGTTTGAGGGCTTGAACCATTGTTTGAGCTTTGCGGGCTCTTTGGGGTTGATGCTCAACTTTTAAAGCATAGGGAATGATTTCTTCTTCCAGATATTTAATTTGTTTTTGGTTATAGGCGATTAATTCTGGCGTCAGGGGGGCATTCAAATATTGGTTGATTAATTTTTCCAAATAACGTAAGGCATCTTTAGTATCTTGGGGTTGATAATTTGGGGACATAAATTTAATTTCCGCCCTTTCTAAATCAGATAAGGAATACTATAGTAATTAGTAAATGAATAAATTTTAAGGAAGTGATTAAATTGAAGACTATTCGGCTCAAACCGCTTTTACTGGTCGCTTTTTTAAATGAGACAGGTTACAGCATGATGTGGCCTTTAGCCACGATTTATATTAATCGGATCTTACATCAATCTTTGACGACGGCTGGACTAGCCTTATTTATCTTTTCAGTCGCTAATGTTTGCGGTTCCGTAATTGCGGGTAAATTATATGATCGCTTCAATCAATTTTACTTAACCTTAGCTGGTTTTTGTGGAGCCTTGGCTAGTTGTGGAGCCGGACTAATTTATAGTGGCTGGCCAGACTATGTGCTTGTTCTTAGTGGATTAGGCTTAGCCACCGGTTGGCTAACGACGGCAGTTAATGTCTATGGAACTTTAATTACCGGAATGTCAACTAGCAAGGTCTTTAATGAACTCTACTTAGTGATCAATGTGGGCCTCGTTTTGGGAACGATCTTAATTAGTGAGCTTTTTCGAAAGTCCTTAGTTCCAATATTTGCCTTAATGATCGGCTTTTATTTAATCTCTTTGGTCTTGGGCTGGCTTTATTTCCCACGGCAAAAGCTAACCTACGCTAGCGGCCTGGCAACTTCGGCTTCCCCCAAAAAGCCAGCTAGTCTCAAAATCAGCTGGACTTTTGGTCTTTGCCTAGTTACTTTGGTAATTATGTGGACGATGTATACCCAATGGGAATCCAATTTTTCTGTTTATTTACTTGATCGCGGCTTTCCTTTACAAGTTTATAGTCTATTATGGACATTGAATGGTATTATAATCATTATTGTGCAAGGTGTTTTCGCTAAGTGGCCCCGTTTAATGGCTAATTTGCACCAAAGAATTTGGTGGGGCTTAGTTCTCTTAACTCTGTCTTATTTTATCACGGTCTGGCGTCCGCAGTTGTTTTTTATTTACGGCGGGATGGTTTTATTGACCGTGGGTGAGGCCTTGTACATTCCTTCGGTTCCGGTCGTGATTGATCAGGAATCAGCTCCAGCAGTCAAAGGACGAAATCAAGGTTTAATCAATGGTTTTTCTTCGCTAGGGCGAGCTTTGGGACCCCTGTTTGGTGGCTTAGTGATTGATCACGCTTCTTTTCAAATCTTGTTTTGGTTGGCCGGAGGATTAATGCTGGCGGTAACGATAATTAATGGCTGGTCGGGCCAAATTCAGCGGAAGGTTAATTGAATGAAAATATTAGGTATTTTGGGTTCCCAATCACAAACGGGAATTACAGCGCAAATGTTAGCTCAGGTATTAGACCATGTGAGTCCGGGAGTTGAAGTGGAACGGGTCTTTTTAGAAGATTATCAGATTCATCCGGCGGGAGTAAAAGAGGACAATGATTTGGATGAATTAGTCGCCAAATTGGCTGCTAGTGATGTTTGGGTCTGGGCCGCCCCAACTTATTGGCGGGGAATCTCCGGAATCATGAAAAAATTTTTGGATTGCTTGCGGCCTAAATTGGTCTATATTAAGGCCAATGGGGATACAATTCCGGGAGATTTTAAAAATAAACATTACTTAACCCTCACCAATTGTTATGCCTCGACCACCGAGAATTGGTTGACGGGCGTCACGGACGAAACTTTTAAGACAGTTGATCGCGTGATGACGGCCGCTGGAGTGATTAAGGTCGGAGAAATCGTTTGTCCCAACACCTTGAAATTAGAACAGCTTCCCCTAAAGAAACAACAGTTATGTGCTCATTATGGCCCAAAAATTTCCCATCAAGAACGAAAGGATGATTCCACAATGAAACGTTACCTCCAATTATTTGTGATGATTGCCGTGATGGCCTTTTTGACCATGGGTATTCAACAATTACTACGAAATTTAATGCCGTGGTGGAACTTTTGGCTAAATTATGTCAGTTTTACCTTGATTTTCTTTGTTTTATTAGCGGTGATTTTACACTTTGTCACCTTTGTTAAACATCGCCGGCGTTAGCCCAAGCAGTGTTTCTAGAAACCGTCCTGAGGGGCGGCTTTTTTGGTTGCGGTCCAGAAAAAGGGCTCTTGAAAAAAATTTCAAAAATTGAATTTTTATTCTAAAGTTAAATAAGACTCAATTACGAAAACGGTTTATTTACTTAGAGCCCAGCTTTTATATAATTAAAGATGGAAATCTAGGAGGGAGGATTTAAGGTGAAAGAGAAAATTCAAAAATTTGGTGGGGCGATGTTCACTCCAGTCATGCTCTTTTCTTTTTCGGGGATTATCTTAGCGTTAACGATTATTTTTATGAATCCGATGATTATGGGACCTTTAGCTCAACCGGATACGGGATGGTACAAATTCTGGGATATTGTTAGTTCCGGGTTTTGGACGGTCTTCAATAATCTTGAGCTATTATTTGTGATTGCTTTACCGATCGGTTTAGCCAAGAAATCACTAGCTCGAATTAGTATGGAATCTTTTGTGATTTATACTTCTTTTAATTACTTTACCGGTTCAATTTTGAAGTATTTCGGAAAAAGTTTTGGAATTAACTATAATCACGAGGCAGTTCCGGGATCGGGAATGAAGATGATTGGGGGAATTAAAACTCTCGATACGGGGATTGTTGGGGCAATCATCGTAGCCTTGATGGTTGTTTATATCCATGATCATTATTTTGATAAAAAAGTTCCTGATTGGTTGGCGATGTTTAACGGTTCGTCATTAGTCGTCTTCATTGGGATGTTAGCTTCAATTATTCTAGCAGTTATTTTTTGTCTAATTTGGCCTTTATTCCAACAAGGGATGGCTTATACCCAATCTTTCTTTGTCCACAGTGGTGGATTCGGGATTTGGTGTTATTCGCTCTTGGAACGTTTACTCTTGCCGACTGGATTACATCATTTATTAACCCAACCCTTTAGTTACGGCCCGGTTATCGTGGATAATGGGTTGACCACTTATTGGCTGAATCATTTGGTCAAGTTCAGTAAGTCAACCCAATCTTTAGCTCAGTTAGCACCCGGCATGGGCTTTAAACTTTATGGTCAAAATAAAGTCTTCGCAGCTCCGGCTGTAGCTGCGGCCTTATACATGACAGCTAAGCCTAAGAACCGGAAGAAAATTGCAGCGATTGTGATTCCAGCCGCTTTATCAGCTGTTGTCGGCGGAATTACCGAACCACTTGAATTTACTTTCTTATTTGTAGCCCCAGTTTTATATGTTATTTATGCCGTTCTTTGCGCAACTTTAACCACGGCGATGTATTTAATTGGCTTACGGGGAGATTTTACCAGTGGAATAATTACTTGGTTGGCCAAAGACTGGATACCACTCTGGCCGAATCATTACAAAGAATTTTTAGCACAAATTGCAATGGGCTTATTGTTCACGGTGATTTTCTTCGTGGTCTTTTACTTCGTTATTAAGAAGTTTGACTTTCAAACTCCGGGACGGCAAGACGATGGTGAAAATAAACTCTATACCAAAAAAGATTACCAAGCGAAGAAAAAGGCTAGTGCAGATGATGTATCCGCTTCCACTCGGAATAGTTTTCAAAGACAAGCGCAAGCTTGTTTAGAAGGGCTGGGTGGTCCGGAAAATATTGTCAGTGTAACTAATTGTGCAACGCGCTTACGGGTTACTGTCCAGGATTTAGAGCCCGTCCTACCTGATGCCTATTTTATGGAGCAGGGAGCTTTGGGGGTCGTGCACAAACAAAAAAATATTCAAGTAATTATTGGAGTTAGTGTTCCCCAAGTTAAAGATGAATTTGATAAATTATTATAATGAGGAGTGGTAATGAGAAATGTTAACGGTCAAAGTTGATACACATACCCATACTTTAGCTTCTGTCCATGCTTACAGTACTTTATGGGAAAATATGCAGGTCGCTCAAGAAAAGGGTCTCACTGGCCTAGTAGTAACGGATCATGCTCCAGGTTTAGGCTTAGGTGATACTTTTCCCAAGACTTACTTCGGTAATATGCGGAAAGCGATCCCCCAGACAGTCGAGGGCTTTCGAATTTTCAAGGGAGTCGAAGCTAATATCCTCGATTATGACGGAAATCTGGATCTACCGACAACTACTTTGCAAAAGTTAGATGTCGTAATTGCTTCTTGTCACCGGCAGGTGGTTAAACCAACGACCTTAGAACAACAAGATCAATTGTGGCTCAAGGTGGCTCACAATCCTTACGTGGATATTATTGGCCATCCAGGGGATGAGCAATTTCGATTTTCTTTTGCGAAAGTTTTACCAGAATTCAAAAAATATCACAAAATTGTTGAGATCAATTCATCCTCATTTCCTTATCGGCAGAATGCCCGGCATAATTGTCGAGAAATTGCGCTCTTGTGTAAAAAGTATCAAATTCCAATTACGGTTAGTTCTGATGCTCATTTCTGTACCGAAATCGGTAATTTTCAGGAAGCCTTAGCCATGTTAACGGAGATTGATTTTCCCCAAAAATTAATTATGAACCGCGATGTGGCGACTTTAACAGCGGCTTTACCTCATTGTCAAAAATAGTTTAAGGGTTTAGATTTAGAAAGCGCTTAACAATTAAATCTAAAATTAAGCAAAGTGGGACATAGGAAGTGTAAACCTCATCGGTTTTGGTAGTTTCGAGATACAAATTGATCGCGGCTAAACTTGCGAGGGGATTAACGATAAAGCGCGTAATCGAAACGATAATAATTCCTTTGGCTTTTAAAATTGGGAGAGTACTAAGAACCGTATGGGCCTGCCCACTCATGGAGACGACAAATAAAATGTCGTCTTTTTGCATTACGGAACTATTAAGTTTGAGTTCAATACTGGTGGGGAAAGAAATAATAGCCTTTTTAGCACTGATCATCCCCCGCTTGAAATCTTCTAGGATATTTTTGGCTCCATAGCCGGTTGCATAAGTATAAATATGGGCAGCTTGTTGCATTTGCTGACATAAGTCATCCAATTGTTCGATTTTTAAAAGGGCTAAAGTTTCCTGAAGACTAGCTTGGTTGGCTTGTAAAAGGTCTTGGCTGCTGAGAGTATTTGTTGCGTGTTTAGATTCCAATTTCAGTTGATATTTAAATTCGCTATAACCGGAAAAACCGATTTTTTTACAGAGGCGAATTAAGAAAGATTGGGAAACCGAAGTCTGATGGGCCAAATCTGCGAGAGTTAAGTTAGTAAAGGTTGATTTTTGAGCGAGAATTTGGGAGAGAACTTTTTTCTCCGTTAAATTTAAGATCTGATAGTTTTGATTGAAGGCTCGTTCGATTTCCATAACTTGTGCGACTCCTTTAAGTATACCTAAGATTAATGATTCTTTTCGACCCGTTTCCTCTTAATTTTACAATTTCTCGCTGCTCATTTGCGTCTTTCAGCAGAAATATTTTTATTTTGAATTTTCTAAAGCCAAAATAAAACTCTTATCGAAAATTATTTTTCAATAAGAGTTTTATTTAATCAGGAACTTAAGTTAAATAGAAATCGAAAAATTAGAACTGTCCGATCGTAACCGCAAAGTCCCAAAACCAGTGTAAACCAATAGCGGCACTTAATTTACCGGTTGATCTTAGAACCATATAGAAGCCACTTCCCAAAATCATGGTGGTGACAAATTGAATACAACTTTGCAGAATAGGAGCTCCCGCCACAATATTAGGTAAATGCCAAAGTCCAAATAAGAAAATGGAAATTAGATAAGATTGACCTTCGCCGTGTGTTTTCCGGGCCTCTGTCAGAGCAAATCCCCGAAAAACACTTTCTTCGAGGCAGCCGACAAAGCCGGTTCCAATGAAGATCGCAAGCAGTCGAAGCAAAGCGTCAGGTCCCCAATGATTGGCCAAAATATCTCGCAAACTGCCCCCAAAAATCCAAAGAGCAAAGATAATCATCAAGATCGGAATGATGATAAAAGTTGCCTTGACAGCGCCAGAACGTAATGGTGGTTCCTGCCGGAAATAGATTTGGTTAATGCGGCCCATTTTAGCCATCAGGACAAGGAAAATAATCAGCGTTAGACCTACGGGAACGACAACGTGCCAGAAAACGGTCGAACTATTGTGGAAAAAGTCGTCATAGCCCGTAGGAGAGACGACCGAAAGTAAACGGGATGTTCCTGTCCAAATAAAAGAAAAAATAATGGTGATTAACGCAATTCCACCAAACCTTTTAGTTGATGCTGGTTGACTCATATGCGATAGCCTCCTTTGATATTACAATTATTCTAACAAAAAAGACTTAGATGAGTGGAATTTATGCTAGTTGGGATTTATATAAAATAAATATTTATTAAAAATTACAAGATTATTTGTAAAAATAATAAGACTCTATTCTCTTGGAATAGAGTCTTATTATTAATCAAAAATTAATTATTGTTGACGAACTAAATCATCAAAAGCACTTAAGGCTGCGGTAGCCCCAGAGCCCATCGAAATAATAATTTGTTTGTAGGCTGAATCAGTGCAATCGCCGGCGGCATAAATATGAGGGAGATTAGTAGCACCGTGATCATCAACGATAATCTCATGACGTTCATTTAAAGCAACTGTATTTTGAATCCAGTCGGTATTTGGCAGGAGACCGATTTGAACAAAAATTCCGTCTAAAGTTAATTGATGTTCGCTTTGGTCAGTCCGGTCGAGATAAGTTAGGCCTGTGACGTGACCAGAACCGATAACTTCCTTGGTTTGAGCTTTAGTAATCAGATCAACGTTGGCTAGAGAAGCGACTTTCTCTTGGAGAACTTTGTCAGCGTTAATAGCATCACCAAACTCAAGAACAGTTACATGATGGGCAATTCCGGCCAGATCAATAGCGGCTTCAATTCCCGAGTTTCCACCACCGACAACGGCCACGTCTTTACCCTTATATAAGGGACCATCACAGTGCGGGCAGTAGGCAACTCCTTTATTGCGAAATTCCTCTTCACCAGGAACCCCTAATTGTCGCCAATGAGCTCCCGTGGCAACAATAATAGTTTTGGCTTGGAGTTGGTCGCCACTAGCTAATTGGACTTGAACAGGTTCTCCCGGAATAATTTGGGTTACTGTCTGTTGATCAATTAGGTGAACTTGATATTTTTGCAGTTGAGCTTGAATATTTTGCATCAACTGTTCACCTTCAATATAGTCAGTTCCAATGATGTTTTCGATACCTACGGTTTCTAAAGGTTGACCCCCGAAATGGTCGGCAATAACTCCAGTAGTCAAACCCTTCCGAGCAGTATAGATGGCCGCAGCTCCTGCTGCTGGACCACCACCAATCACTAAAACATCATAGAGTTGGTCTTTAGTTGTTTGATCTAAAGCTACGGCTTTTTGACCATTTAACTTAGCCAGCAATTCGGCTAAAGTAGCGCGACCATTATGCCATTCATTTCCATTTAAGAAAACGGTAGGAACGGCCATAATATTTTTAGCGGTAGCTTCAGCTTGATACATCCCGCCTTCAATCATGGTGTGTTTAATATGCGGATTTAAAACACTCATGATATTTAAAGCCTGAACAACATCTGGACAATTATGACAGCTCAGACTAGCAAAAGTTTCAAATTGAAGATCCGTAGTAATCTGGGAAATTTCTTGCTTCAATTCCGGATCGATTTTTGGTTCATGTCCGGAGACTTGGAGGACGGCGAGGACAAAAGACTCAAATTCATGGCCTAGGGGCAAGCCTGCAAACTCAATTCCCGAAGATTCTTGGTTGGCAGCATTGACGGCAAAACTAGGTTGGCGACTTAAATTGCCTTTTTGCCAAGTTAATTTTGGAGATAGGGCACAAACTTCTTCCAGAAAAGTTTGGACTTTCTGGCTGTCAGCGTCATCTTGAAGATCAGCAGTGAAAACAATTGCTTCTTCAAGTAATTGAAAATATGATAAGAGTTGCTTTTTTAAAGCTTCGTTTAACATTAAATCCTCCCTAAATCTTCCCGACTAGATCAAGTCCTGGAGTTAAGGTTTCACTGCCTTCTTTCCACTTAGCGGGGCAAACTTCGCCGGGATGGCTTTCAACGTATTGGCCAGCTTTAACTCGATCTAAATATTCACTAGCATTCCGCCCAATTCCATCGGCATTAACCTCGAGGGATTGAACCATGCCATTTTTATCGAGGATAAAAGTTCCCCGTTGAGCTAAACCAGATTCTTCGTCTAAAATGTCAAACATCCGAGCTAGTTGATGCGAAGGGTCACCAATCATGGTATAAGTAATCTTCCCTACAGCTTCTGAATCGTCATGCCAAGCCTTGTGGACGAAATGGGTATCTTCTGAAACGGAGTAAACTTCGACGCCTAATTCTTTTAAAGCGGCATATTGTTCTTGTAAGTCTTCCAATTCAGTCGGGCAAACAAAAGAAAAGTCTGCCGGATAGAACATCACGATGCTCCAATGGCCTTGTAAATCTTGCTCGCTAACTTCGACAAAGTCACCGTTGCGGTATGCTTGGGCCTTAAATTCTTCAATCTTTTTTCCAACTAAACTCATGTTCATAGCCTCCTAAATTTTTCTATAGACTCATTCTACATTATAACCATTCTAATTAAAAGCTTTGACCAAAAATATTTTTTCCCAAGTCGGGAGAAAAATAGTACTTAGTTAAGAATTAGTATGAAGTTTGTGTGTAATTATTGTGATTGTCTTTACAAACTTTCAAACTCGTAATACGCTAGGTATCTGTTATGTGGATGTTAACTTTTTGAGGAGGTGTAGGATTTGTCACTAACCCCCAATCGGGCTAACTTAGCTTCCGTACGGCGCGTAGTTGTTTGTCGTCATTTGAACCAAAATAAAACTACTAAGGAGTATCAGCTTTCTGAAAAGAGTTATAACTGGCGCTTATCAACGCATACCTTAGATAGTCGAGGACAGGTATTTACTTTACCAGAGGTTCCCATTGGTCAAATTATTTTAGTTAAAACGGCTTATGGTTTAAAGTCGGTAGTTGTGGTGAAGAATATGCAGGTCACGGGATTAGTCGCCCGCAAAGTGGCCCGGGCTCTGCGGCGCGTAGTTACAGTTACTGATCAGAAATTAAGTGATCTAGCACCGGAGTTACTAGCTGTACTTTAAGTCCTTTTCCTGCTCAGGGAAGCTCTTAAGAAAAGCGTGATTCTTCGATTTTTTATTGTAAACGTTGTAAACTAAACTTGATTTTTAAAGTTGACTTTAATAAGTAAGATTAAGATCGTAATTATCAGGTCAACGTTTAATCGAACTTGAAGTTCACTTTGCTCAAACTGAACAAAATGAAGATTTTGAAGGGAGACTTTATAATTATGAAATTACGTTTAATGTCAACTTTACTGTTATTGTCAACGTTAGGACTGACCGCTGGGCAGACTGTAAATTACGTTCAGGCTGCAGAAAATGAGCCCGCCGTGGTTAGTGAAGCTAATGGGAATAAGGCCGTGAAATATTCGGATGCGAGCGTTACGGTTGATGACGGAGTTTTGTCCTTAGATGCTGTGCCTGATTTTAAGTTTTCGCGAACTCCAGCGGGAAAGAAAGCCGGCTTAGAAAGCAATGCTTCTAGTATTAGCGATGATTCAACCCAAGGTTCAGGACTCCTGCGGATTACAGATTCGCGGGTCCACCAAGATAGTCAGGCAGGATCTCCGGAAATTTATGGTTTGGGTTATAATTTAAGTCTATCTTTAAGTGATTTTAAGAAAAATGAAGTCGCAGTTACCGGATTTCAGATGGGCTTTCCACAAGTTAATGCTGCTAATCGAGACAATAATGGAAAAATTTCTACCATTAAGCAAACAATTGCTGCCGGTAGTAATGATCATACTTTAGTTCAAGCTCCTGCTGGTTCGGGTTATGGAGAAACTGACTTTAATTTGGACAATGGAAATGCCGCGGTAGCTCGGGACATGTTTTTAACAGTTCCTGTTCGGGCAACTGCCGGTGACTATCAAGCCGTCTTGACTTGGACCTTAACTCCGGCTGCTAAATAAATTAAAATAATTAAGCCAGTAGATTAATTACTGGCTACTTTTTTGTATTATAAATCTATTAGTAATAAAATTATGAATGATTGTAAAATTATAGTCGTGGGGGAAGAATTCGGTGATGAAAAGAATTCGACTGAGTAGTTTAATTTTATTCCTATTCCTAGCTTGTATTAATAGTAAAGCTAATGCTGCTGCTAATAATTATGGTTTAAAACCAATTTACGGCGCTAATCAAATCGCCAAAAATGGTCAACTGGATATCTTTGGGGATCCCGGAAGCCAGCAAATTATTACGTTAGGGATTTTGAATCAGGATCAGAAGGCGCATCGCTATACAGCTCGCTTTTATACAGCCTATACTAGTGGTAGCGGGAACTATGCTTATTATCGTCAACGTAAGATAGATCCTAGTCTTCGCTTAAATCTGCGGCATTATGTCCAGCCGAAGCAGAAGACAGTTAAAGTGGCAGCCAATCAACTACAAAATGTCAGTTTTCAAGTTCAAATCCCGAAAAGTTCGATCAATGGTTATTTGATGGGGGGAATTGTCGTAACTCCAGCAAAGGGGGAAGCAATTAGTCGGACGGTCTCTCAAAATGGAATCTTGTTAAAGAATCAGTTTCGCCAAGGAATCCCCGTTAAGATTCGTCAAGATAAGAATTTAAATCGCCAACCTGAATTTCGGGTTCGCCAAATTGTGCCGACAGTTAATCGGGCCATGAAAGTTAGAGGAGTAAAAGCTAATCTACAAAATTATGTTGCCGGATTTAATGGCGATATTGCTGCCGTAGCAACTGTCACTAAGCGTCCTGATAAGCATCAATTTAAAAAAGTAAGCCGCCAAACTCATCTTTCTCCAGCCCCTAATTCAAATTATAATTATCAAATTGATTGGGGAGATTCACCTCTGCAAGCTGGTGATTATCATCTCAATTTGAAACTAAGAAGTGCGGATCAGACTCGTTCTTGGGTCATTAATAAAAACTTTACAATCAATAATTCCCAAGCTAAAAAATATAATCAGCTCTCGGGGATTGAGCCCAATTATCTTTGGCTCTGGCTAAGTATTGCGCTGTTAACTTTACTTTTAGTTTTAGGAATCGGGATTTACTTTGGTCGGCGTAGCCAACAAAAAATTCAACAACAATTTTTAAAAGAACAGAAAAATAAGAATTAGTTGAAATATTTGGAGTAATTTGATTATAGTAATGTTTTTGGTTAAATGAGATAGGTTGGTAGGGTTAAAATTGAGTAAAAAAAGACAATTTCAGCTTTTACTACTACTTTTATTTCTGGGGGGATTACTGCAAGGAGGAATTTTCAGGGTTCAGGCCTCCTTGAAGGATGTGACGATGACGCCAATCGTTTCTTCAGCAACAGTTACCGATCGCTTTCAACTCCAAGGAAAATCCCACAATAACTATCGCTTACAGCTAGCGGTAACTAACTTTGGTCCGGAAACTATGGCAATCAAGATTCAACCAACAAGGGCCACTACTAGTAGCCAAGGACAATTACTTTACCGACCGAGTGCAGAAGATGCTCCAGCGCCCATCGATTTTTCTAGTCTAACTTCAGCCCAAGTACTTGATTTACATCCCGACCAGACCCGAATTGTGACCTTTACGATTCGTTTAGGAGCTGTAAATTGGACGGGATTAGTTTTAGGAGGACTATATCTAAGCGACATTCATCAGCCGCAAGTTCAGGGTCCACAAGTTCCAGTGGAAATTCGTTTTCTTCCGATTAATCAAAGTGGAGCTTTGAAATTCCAAGACTTTACTCCACAAGTACAGGCCCAACGACCTGTTATCCAAGCACGATTAGTTAACCAGCGTCCGGTTTTAATGCACAATACAAAAATTGATTTTCAACTTAGAAAAAGGGGTTTCTGGGAGCTATTTGGCTTAGGTTTTAAGCCCCAAACGCAAAAACAAACTTATTCTTGGATTGCCCCCAATTCACTAGTCCCAATAGTTTTTGAGCAACGCTTACAGGCCATTAGACCAGGAACTTATTATCTAAAGGGAACGGCACGAACGGGAAAGAAACAGTGGCATTTTTCTCAGAGGGTTCGAATTACGGCTGCTCAAGCGCGTAAGATCAACCAAACTAGTCGAAAAGTGATTGTTGATTATACAGAGCTTTATTTAGGGCTGATTGGATTACTGCTGGGATTAGTGATCTTAGTTAGTGTTGGATTATGGCGTCAAAAGCGACGAAATCAAATTCTTTTAAGTCAAGCATCATCTGAATAGTAAGCAGAATCTGAGCTAGGGAGACTGATAGTTCATGCGAAAAATTTATTTTTTCATCTGCTTGACCTTGCTGCTGGTTATCAGTGGACTTCAGGTCGAGAGTAAAATGAAAATTAGTTTCGCGGCAGTTTCAGCTAATACTTATACTGTAAAAGCAATTTTGCCGGTCAATCAAGTCGATTCCCAAGCTAGTTTTTATAATTTACGGGTTCGATCTGGAAAAAGGCAAACTTTAAAATTACGAGTAACTAATTTGGCAGATCAAATCCTAATAGTTAAAACTCAGATTAATGATGCTTATACCTCTAATAATGGAGTCGTTAATTATGACCGAACTCAAGTGACGCCGGTTCGAAAAGATCAACCCGTGCTTTCGCGGCTAATTGTCGGCACGCGAACCCAAAAATTGCATTTAAAGGCTCGAAGTTCGAAGCTGGTGAAGTTTACTTATCAAGCTCCCAAGAAGCATTTTACGGGGATAATTTTAGGAGGAATAACCACTGTTGCCAAGGTAGTGGATCGTTCAGTTGCAACTCCGCAAATTAATCCCAGAATTCGTTATGTAACTGGAATTGTGTTGCATCCCCAGCTTGAGTCGAATCAAATTCGTCCGCAAGTAAGTATGAGACGAAATTTTCCTAAGATTAGTAAAAAGGGGCTCCAACTAAAATTACAAAATCAAAAGTTGATCAATTTAAGTCCGATTCAGCTCCGGGTTGCTTTATATCGTGGGCAGCGAAAAATCCGCCAGCAAAAGTTCAACAATTGTCAACTAGCGCCCAACTCGAATTGGGTAATTAACTTACCATGGACGAATTTAACTCCGGGAAATTACCAAGTACGAGTTAATTTAAAATCTCCTAGTTATCGGCGGTCTTTTCGACGTAATCTAATTATCGGAGCGCAGCAAGACTCAGAAGGATCGTTGATAAAGTTATTAACTATCAAGGTTAGTTTAATAATCTTAGTTATTGTCGTTGTATTAAATAGCTATCGATTTTTAAAAAAGAAATCAACTAATTAATCATCAATATAAATCAAAAATATATTCAAAAAGTAGCAATATTACTCTCTTGCGATGATCTTTTTTGAGTAGCTAGACCTGTTACAAAAAATTTACACAATATTCATAGTTATTTAAAGATTTATTTAGCTAACTGTATGGTAATTTTTATGGTTTTATTACATAATATACAATGCAACGTCTATGTTATATAAATCATTACTTTAATGACTATGATATTTGGATAAAGTGGAGGATCTAAATTGGAAAAACCGCAGGACTTGTTTTTATCCATATCTAATATGGAAAAATTACATTTATTTGAAAAAGTTAGGCAGTATAAAATGCTGGAACGCACCAATAGAGATAGCCTGAAGGCTTATGAAAATCTCGACTTGGAAGTTACTGATATTAACTTACGTCAAGCTGCGCTGCAGATGCATAAAAGTTACGGCAGTATCTACAATACCTATGACGGTATTCAACAGGATATGCAGCAGCTATTAGGGAAAGATGAGCCTACAATTCAGGAGATTTTCTCGGTCTCGCCTGATCATTATCATTATTTCTTGGTGAAGAAATCTGATACTTATAATTTTGTCCAAGCAATTTTACAAAGTGACGATCATTCTTTTACTGATTTTTATCAAAGCCGCGGAAATAGTAAGGCCACGTCTCTACGACATTTAAAGACTCTACGTCTATTTTTAAAACGCTTCAATGTTCGCATAGCTTATGAACCGATGCGTCTCGTAGGAAAAGAAGCTGATATTCGTTTGGCATTATCGATTATTTATTGGAGTGCGACTCGTGGTTATGACTGGCCATTCACCACTTTGACTAATCAACAAGCCAACTGGTTAGTAGAATCAATTTTGGAGTCTTTCCGGTTACCAATTCCTAACGAGGTCACAAAAAGTTTATACGCTGTCTTTATGACGATTAATGTTTTGCGAATTTCTGAAGGACATTTGGTTCGTGATGAAAAGATTCTACGCTACTCACAGTATTCTTATAGTAATCTCTTTGATGAATTAAGTTTGAACGAAATTGAATCAAAATTCGAAGATACCTCTTTTGAGGAGATTATGAATCGAATTAAACAATTGCCGACCCCTGAACTAAATGTTGAGTCAATTTGCTTATACAATTTAGCTAGCTGTTCTTTAAGCGTGGTCCCTTATCCGAGTGACCAAGCTGAATTTATTTTACAACAGCTTCGGGGTTACAATATTACCATCAATGACTTCTCCAAGCAGATTGTGCGGCGGCTACCGTTTAATATTCAAAAACGGTTGGCTGTAAATGAAGAAGCTATCAAGTCTTTAGAAATTAATATTAATCGAGCAATTATTGGTGGTTTAACTTTTGGGGATAGTTATCTTCAACTATTGAACTACTATATCTATAACGATAATATTAATTTCAATATGTTACCGGAATATCGTAAGCAAATGCGTAATTTGTTACGTCATTTAGTTCGGGAAAATGAGTTTGCTGAATTTACAGATCAGTTAGATTTATTAACTGATTTAATTTATTTTGCGTCCTTGAGATTGATGATCCTAACTTCGAGTCATTTTGCTGTTAAAGTATATTTAGAAATTGAAGAAGGTTTCCTCCTATATACTGATTTGGTTAATACTTTGGTGGCCTTACCCAATGTAAAGTTGGTTTCCCAGCCGGAATTGGCAGATTTGATTGTCACCTCAAGTGAACGCTTTGATAATAGTAACATTAATCCTAGCAGCTATGTCTTTAAGTGGTCAATTAATGGTGGAAGTACGCAATTCGGCCAGTTAATGGCCGCTATTCAAGAAATTTGGCTCTAATGGAAATTGCTTTTTAGGCTTTTTTAGACTATTATGAAGCTAAATTAATAAACACGATAAATACCTTTAGAGCACATACAGAGAACTAGAATAAAGCTGAGATTCTAGGTGCTTACCTTCCAGTATTTAAAGTGGTTAACAATTGAAGTTATCCGGTTGCCCCGCGTTATGGGGTTAGTTAAGTGCAAAATAATTTTCGGATTATTTTGAATTTGGGTGGTACCGCGAACAGCACTTCGTCCCGATTAGAGGATGAGGTGCTGTTTTTTGGTATTTTAATAAAGGAGAGTGGAACGATGTTAGATATTAAGGTAATTAGAAAAGATCCCGCTGCAGCCAAGACCAGTTTGGCTGCTCGAGGTGTCAAAGCTGAGGAAATCGACAAGCTTTTGGATTTGGATCAACAACGGCGGACGGTTTTGACGCAGACGGAAAAACTGAAAGCTCAAAGAAATGAAAAATCAAAGCAGATTGCTCAAGCTAAACGCAATCAAGAAGATGCCCAAGACCAAATTCAGGCGATGAAAGTAGTCGGCGAGCAGATTAAGAATTTAGACGCAAAGCTAGCTGAAATTGATCAAGCAATGGAATATATTTTAGTGCGTTTACCTAATTTTCCCGATGCTTCAGTCCCAGTTGGTCCGGATGAATCTTATAATGTCGAAGTGCGAAAATGGCATGAACCGCGGAAGTTTGATTTTGAACCGCAGGCGCATTGGGATCTAGGAGAAAATCTCGGGATCTTGGACTTTGAACGAGCATCTAAAGTAGTTGGTAGTCGTTTCGTCTATTACATGGATCAGGGTGCTAAACTGGAACGGGCCGTTTATAATTTCATGTTAGATGAACATGAAAAAGATGGCTATACCGAAGTCATTCCACCTTATTTGGTGAACGCTGATTCAATGTTTGGCACTAGTCAATTCCCTAAATTTACCGAAGATGTTTATACCATCATCGACGAAGATCGCCCCCTGACCTTAATTCCGACGGCGGAAGTTCCTTTAACCAATTATTATCGCGGCGAAATTCTCAGCGAAGATCAACTGCCCACGTATTTGACCGCTTTGACCCCTTGTTTCCGTTCCGAAGCGGGATCCGCTGGTCGAGATACTCGAGGCTTAATCAGAATGCACCAATTCAATAAAGTGGAAATGGTTAAGTATTGTAAGCCAGAAGATTCCTTTGCTGAACTGGAGAAATTAACAGCTAATGCTGAAAGTATTCTTCAAAAGTTGGAACTTCCATATCATGTCGTTGCTTTAGCTGGTGGTGATGCCAGCTTTAGTTCCGCGAAGACTTATGATATTGAAGTTTGGATGCCACAACAAAAGACTTATCGAGAAATTTCTAGTTGTTCAAATTGTACTGATTTTCAAGCTCGGCGGTCCCAGATCCGTTATCGCGATGCTCAGGGTAAGCTTCATTTTGTCCACACTCTGAATGGCTCGGGGCTTGCTGTTGGCCGGACGGTGGCTGCTATTTTGGAAAATTATCAATGTGCTGATGGAAGTGTCGAAATTCCTAAAGTACTAGTTCCTTACATGAAGGGAATAACTAAATTGTCCAAATAGAAAAAAAGTTTGGTAAATTTGTTGACATAGGTCGTAAATCCTGATAAGATATCTTCTGTTGTCAGCGAGGCGAAGAGCTAAGCGATGAGGGCCGAAAAAAAGTTCTTGACAAGCAACAAGACAGATGATAAAATAAACGAGCTGCTGTCAAAGCGGTTCAAACTTATCAAG
>NZ_JABZEC010000002.1 GCF_013385145.1 Bombilactobacillus apium | reverse complement strand
GCAACATGCTCAAGTCATTTATGGGCAAGATGCCAACTACATCTTGCCGATGTTCGCGGCCTTGGCAGTGCTTTACTTCATCACTTGCTTTGGTTTATCTTTGGTTGGAAATTGGATTGATCGTCATCTGGCTTAAATTAAAAAACGATTGAAAAAATAAGCTCATTTTTTCAATCGTTTTTTTTTGTGGCTGTTATTCTTTATTTTCTAAAGTGAGAATTTCAGTTGTAGTTTCAAAACCAACTCGTTGACAAATTTTAGGAGTAATTTAGTTAGCAGCTTTCACCGGCTGTCGGGGTTTATTGCTAAAGTTATTGCCCCTGGTGCTGGTGGCTTTGGTTAGCCATCAAAGTAGTTGTTAGCTTGAATTGAGTTTTTCTGGAAAAATTTTTAGTCAATCAAGGAGTGATTATAATCTGTAACAATTGTTTGACCTTGGTCGCGGGTAATGAGAGTCAGACTGGAATTTGCTGGAGTAGAGTTAACAGTAAAGGAACCATCGCCGTATTTAGAAGCAATAGATTTGATAGTATTACCGTGACTGACAAGTAAAATTTTATCCCCTTCGTGAGCTAAGGTATCAAGATAGTCAAAGCCGTGGTCGATTCGAGTCCAATACTCTGTGGCATTTTCTGCGTCGTGGAAGGGATCGGCTTCCTTCATCCAGTCTTTGGTCTGGTCATAACTGACTTCGGGACCTAAGTCGGCAAGACTTTTGTAACCGTGAGGGGCCAGAACTTGGTACCAAGCTTCGGCAGAGAACATTCCTTCAAAAGAACCATAGAAACTTTCCCGAAAGTCGGTCAATTTTTGCGGCTGCAAGTGGTCATGGCGGCAATTAGCCGCGGTAATAATTTGGCAAGTATCAATTGCTCGGCGAGCGTCGGATGAAAAAGCAGCGGCGAAAGGAACCGTGGCTAATTTTTCGGCAGCTTGTTGAGCTACCTTTTCTCCGGCCGGGGTGAGGGGAGTATCTGACCAACCCTGAATTTTTTGATAATGGTTAAACCAAGTTTGTCCGTGACGGATGCAATAAATTGTATATTTCATAAGAAAACCTCCTCGATTTTGATAATGACCAGTTTTTACTTTAGTGTACCAAACTTCAGGAGTATCGCGGCAGGGAAGTAGATAATAAATAAAAGTAATCACTTTATTAAAATTTGACTATCATGGAATTAAGTTAGTATATTTAAAATAGCAATTGTGAATTAATTCACCAAAGGAGAAGATTAAGATGACTGAATATCGTACGGAAGCTGATACCTTAGGCACTGTTCAAATTCCGGCTACTGCCTTGTGGGGTGCCCAGACAGAACGGAGTCGCAATAATTTTCAAGCCGGAGCAAAAATGCCTCTAGCTTTGATTAAAACTCTTTTACAAATTAAAAAAGCCGCTGCTCAAGCTAATCAAGTCGCCGGAAACTTAGCGGTAACTAAAGCCCAGCTGATTGTTCAAGCCATTGATCAATTATTGGCTTTAGATGATCAACAATTGAGGGCCGACTTTCCCTTAGTAATTTATCAAACTGGTTCCGGAACGCAAACGAACATGAACGTGAATGAAGTCGTCGCCCACCTAGCTCAGAAACTAGATTCGACCGTGGAAATTTTACCGAATGATCATGTTAATCAAGGCCAAAGTTCTAACGATATTTTTCCGACAGCAATGAATATAACGGCGGCGGTAGCCATTAAAGAATTATTGCCAGCCTTGGCTAATTTAATTGCCCAATTAAAAATTAAACAGAAAACTTATTGGAAGGTCGTTAAAATCGGCCGCACTCATTTACAAGATGCGACCCCGTTGACTTTTGGTCAAGAAGTTAGTGGCTGGGTCAGCATGTTGGAACATGATTACCAATATTTAGAACAGTTAGCCCCAACTCTCAATGAATTAGCGATGGGCGGAACCGCCGTCGGAACTGGTCTCAATGCCGCCCCACATTTTGCGGAGTTAATTGCCGAAAAAATGAGTGCTTGTTATGGAGTCAACTTTACCGCCCAAAGCAATAAGTTCGCGGGTTTAGCCGCTCATTCCGGTCTCAATGTTGTTCACGGAGCCTTGAAAACTTTGGCGGCAGATTTGATGAAGATTGCTAATGATGTCCGCTTCTTGGGCAGTGGCCCACGAGCTGGTTACGGTGAATTAAATATTCCGGCTAATGAACCGGGATCTTCAATCATGCCGGGGAAGGTTAACCCCACTCAAGCAGAAGCAATCACCATGGCGGCCGTGCGGGTTATGGGAAATGATGTCGTGGTTGACTTAGCGGCTAGTCAGGGGAACTTCGAAATGAATGTTTATAAGCCGGTTTTGATTAGTGCCTTCTTAGAATCAGCCGAATTATTGACCCAAACCATGACCGCTTTTGCTGAAAAAATGATCGCTGGTTTAACTGTCAATGAAGAACGGATGTCCGAATTAGTTGATCGTTCTTTGATGACGGTCACAGCTTTATCACCTCATATTGGCTATCATGCGAGTGCCCAAATTGCCCAAGCAGCTGAACAAGCAGGGACAAGTTTACGAGAGGCCGCTTTAGCTTCTAGCAAAGTGACGGCCGAACAGTTTGAACAATGGGTGGTCCCTTTAAAAATGACTAATATTCAAAACCTTCAGGAGGATTAATTATGGCGACAAAATTTGTTTTTCATCCTACGGATCCAACTCAGTTACAAGAACAGTACGATTTAATAATTATTGGTTCTGGGGGTACTGGTTTAACTAGTGCCTTACAAGCCTATGAATTAGGCTTGCATCCCGTGATTTTAGAAAAAAATACCCAAATTGGGGGCAATACAACCCGGGCATCTTCAGGAATGAATGCTGCGGAGACTAATATTCAATTGCAACATCAGATTGTCGATAGTTTCGCGGAATTTTACCAAGATACCTTGCAAGGTGGGGGACAAAAGAATAATCCTCACTTGTTGCACTACTTTACCGAACATAGTGCCTTAGCGATTGATTGGCTGGCCCAACATGGGATTGAATTGACCGATTTGACGATTACTGGTGGCATGAAAATTAAGCGGACTCATCGTCCAGCTTCCATGGCGCCCATTGGGGGTTTCTTAGTTAATCAACTTTTGCAACAAATTGCCCAAGCTCAAATTCCTTTATTTACCGAAGTTGCAGTTACGCAGATTTTACAAGCGCAGGGAAAAGTAAGTGGAGTTCAAGTTAAACAAGCTGGTCAAGAAAAGACGATTGCTGCGGCAGCGGTTATTTTAGCGACGGGCGGTTTTGGAGCTAGTTCCCAACTTTTAGAAAAATACCGACCTGATTTACGTAATTTAAAAACGACTAATCAGCCCGGAGCGACTGGTGATGGAATTAAGTTGGCGCAAGCAGCGGGCGCGGACTTGGTAGATATGGACCAAGTCCAAGTTCATCCGACAGTTCAACAAGAAAGTGACCATGCCTTCTTGATCGGTGAAGCAGTTCGTGGAGAAGGAGCCATTCTGGTTGACCAAAATGGGGAGCGTTTTGTCAATGAGTTAGCAACCCGGAAGGAAGTAACGGCCGCAATTGATTGCTTGCCGGGGCGTAAAGCTAGCTTGATTTTTGATCAGGAAGTTCGTCAAAGGGTTCAAGCCATCGAATTTTATGATCATATTGGCCTCGTTTTGACGGCAACTACTTGGGCCGGCTTAGCCCAACAAAATCAGTGGGAGCCAGCGACATTGACTACCACAATCCAAAATTGGAACCAAGTGGTTACTCAAAAGGCGCTTGATCCCTTGGGCCGGACCACAGGCCGCCATACTTTAACTACGAGACCATTTTACGCGATTCATATTGCCCCGGCGGTTCATTACACGATGGGGGGCGTGGTCATTAATGAATTGACGCAAGTTTTGACTCCTGAACAAAAGGTAATCCCCGGTTTATTCGCAGCTGGTGAAGTTGCAGGCGGTCTCCATGGTAATAACCGCATTGGAGGAAATTCGATTGCCGAAACGGTTATTTTTGGCCGCCAAGCTGGACAACAAGCCTTTAAATATTGCAAAACTTTAATAGGGGGATGAGAAGAATGAATTTTGCCCAACCAAAAATTATGTTAGTGGGTGCCGGAGCTGTAGGTAGCTCTTTTGCCTTTTCTTTATTACAGACTTACGCGCCCGCGGAATTGATGATTGTCGATGTTAAAGCCGACTTTGCTCAAGGAAACGTTTGGGATCTGGAAGATTTGCAGGCCTTTAGTCGATCAACAAAGATTAGCGTGGGTACTTATGCCCAAGCACAAGATGCTGATATTGTCGTGATTACCGCTGGCGTTCCTCGCCAAACCGGCGAAACGCGGCTCGATTTGATCAATAAAAATCGTAAAATTCTTCAAAGTATTATTGAACCAATTGTCGCTAGTGGTTTTGCTGGTTATTTTGTAGTGTCTAGTAATCCAGTGGATATTTTGACGCAACTAACCGCCGAATTGTCAGGCTTTGACCGCCGGCGGGTGATTGGAACCGGGACTTTATTAGATACGGCTCGTTTTAAAGTAGCCTTGGCACGGAAAATCGCTGCTGATCCGCAAGGAATTAATGCTTATGTTCTGGGAGAGCACGGCGACAGTTCCTTTGTCAACTTTTCGGAAATTACGGTTGACGGTCGGCCTTTTCAAGAAGTTGCCACTTTAACTGCCACGGAAAAAGCGGAGCTGGAAGCCGCTGTCCATCAAAAAGGTGGCAAAATTATTCAAGCTAAAGGAGCAACTTTTTACGGAGTTGCCCGTTATTTGGGGAAAATTTGTCAGGCTATTTTAGAAAATCAAAATCTTGTTTTGCCAGTTTCTGCTCCTTTGACGGGGCAGTATGGTTTAGACAATCTGTATCTAGGAACACCAGCTATCTTGAATAATACGGGGATTGCTCAAGTCTTAGAAGTTCCTCTAACAGCTGGCGAACAAATTAAAATGCAAGACTCAGCAACCCAATTACAGAAGATTTTAAAAGACATTTAAAGTGAGGAAAGAAGATGCAGTTATATCAGATTAAATATCGCAAATTTTTGTGGCCGGTTTTAATCGGCCTAGCCTTTTGGCTGGCTACTCCTCTGCGACCGGAAGGAGTTTCCGGTGCTGCTTGGCATATTTTAGCCTTATTTGTGGCGACAATTATTGGCTGTATTACTCAGCCCTTACCTATTACCGGCGTGGCTATCATCGGAATTACTTTGACCGTCTTGTTGAAAGTGGTGCCGATGGATGTGGCGATGAGTAGTTTTGGCAATGGAACTGTCTGGATGATTGCCATGGCCTACTTTATGTCGCGGGGCTTTATTAATACGGGCTTGGGCCATCGCATTGCTTTGAATTTCGTGAAGTTGTTTGGTAAACGGACTTTGGGCTTGGCTTACGCCTTGATTGGCGTTGATCTTATTACAGCGCCAGCGACACCTAGTAATACAGCCCGGGCGGGAGGAATTGTTTATCCAATTATTCAAGCTCTGGCGGAAACTTTTGGCTCCCGAGCTGGTGATGGCAGCGAAAGAAAGATGGGCTCTTTTCTGGTTTTTTCCGAATTTCACGGAAATTTAATTACTAGTGGAATGTTTATGACCGCCATGGCTCCGAATTTAGTGGCTGTTAGCTTGGCCAAAACGCTCCATGTCAACTTAACTTGGATGGGTTGGTTTTGTGCCGCCATAGTTCCCGGATTAATTAGTTTGCTAGTGGTTCCCTACCTGATTTATAAGTTATATCCGCCGCAAATTAAAGATACGCCGAATGCTAAAGCTTGGGCTGAAGATGAACTCCAGAAATTGGGGCGCTTATCGCTACCTGAAAAAATAATGGCTACCGTTTTTATCTTAGCTTTAGTCTTATGGATGTTATCGAGTTTTATTGACTTATCTGCCGCTTTAGTTGCTTTTTTGGCGGTTTCCTTACTCTTAATTTGTGGAGTTTTGTCAGTTGACGATGTTTTACAAGAAAAAGGTGCTTGGAATACTTTAGTTTGGTTTTCAATTTTAATTTTCATGGCTAATGAATTAAATAAATTAGGCTTCATTCCTTGGCTATCCAAGACGATCAGCCATAGTTTAACCGGGATTAGTTGGGGCTGGGTTTTGGCTATTTTAATGCTTTTTTACTTCTATATTCACTACTTATTTGCGAGTGGGACTGCCCATGTTTCAGCAATGTATGGCGCTCTTTTGGGAGTTGCTATTTCGGCGGGAGCCCCACCAGTTTTAGCTGCGATGTTATTAGGTTTTACCGGGGCACTCTATTCTTCGACCACTCATTATGCTAACGGTCCAGCTTCGGTCCTCTTTGGAACGGGGTATGTAGATCAAGCTTCTTGGTGGAAACTGAATGCTTTATTAGGACTTTTTTATCTAGTCATTTGGGGTGGATTGGGAACAATTTGGATGAAAGTTATCGGAATTTGGTAAACTAGGAGCTATCTCAAAGTAAGGGAAGTTACATTTATTATGGAATTAATCACTAGTGATCACGTCCGCCTCAACTATACTGATCAAGGTCAAGGACCAATCTGGATCTTATTGTCGGGAATTGGTTGTTTTGCGGCTGTTTGGCGCCCCACCCAAGATTTTCTAGTTAAAGCCGGCTATCGAGTAATCACCTTAGATGCCCGCAATCAAGGCTTATCTGAACATACTTGGCGGGGACGACGGATTAGTCGTCATGCAGCCGATGTGCACGAATTAGTAGAACATTTAGCTTTAAAGGAATTTGGTGCCTTAGGGAATTCTTTAGGAGCAGCTACTTGGTGGGCATACTGTTCCTTATTTGGCAGTAAAAAAATTCGGGCCCTGATCGATCTTGATCAAAGTCCGAAAATGTTGCAAACACCTGATTGGTCCTGGGGCTTTAAAGATTTGACGTCCGAAAACTTCTTTACTAGTTTGAGTTTGCCACTTGGGCGAGCTACCATTCAAAAGATGCCCGATGATGTCTATGCTGAAATCCAGGTTTTACAAGAAGAAAACCCCTATGATCCGGAATTAAATTATCCTCTCTTAGCCGATCACGCTCTCCAAGACTGGCGGGATGTGATTTTGACCTTAACTTGCCCGCAGTTATTTATTGCCGGACAAGAGTCGCCTTTCTTTAATCCCGACTTTGCGACTCACGCAGCGGAGATGGCTCCACGAGGTCAAGCCCAAGTTATTGCGCAGTCCGGTCACTTACCAATGTTGGAACAGCCGGTAGCTTTTCAAAAAGTCATGACTGATTTTCTTAGAACTGACTTTTAAGCTTTTGGGCCTGCAAGACTCGATTAGCAACTCCTTCGCTAGTAATCGCCGTCGTAATCAACTGACCGCGTAAAGCTGCTAAGAAGGCCGTACTTTTGAACTTACTGCGAACTACAGCGACCCGCCGGGGAATTTGGAAAATGGTAGCCATGGAAGCTCCTAAAGCTTTGTCTGTTTTTGAATTTAGGATTTGTCCTTGCAGATCAAAGGGCCGTCCGTAAAGAATACCGGCAATTTTTTCAGGATTGACCCCGGCGAGAATTACTGATTTATGAGCCCGCCAAGTGGGAATACTGTCGAAAGAAGCTGCGGTTCCTAAGCCGGTAAAGAGGTAATCAGCTTGCTGCAAAGCATTAAAAGCCACTTCTAAGGCTGGTTCTTGTTCCAGTTGTTGGCGGGTATGATCATCGAGTACGTAAAGGGGAGCCGGAAGAGTATAGTAATGAGCACCAAACTTAGCGGCGGCCTTTTGAGTTAGTGGAGTGGAGCCGGAAGGAGAATCGTATTTGAGATCATTGCCCATTAAAGGGGTAAAAACGAGATCATCTAAAGCTTGTGGTTGAAAATGGTTAATAATTCCCGAAACGGTCGAACCCCAAGTCATGGCTACGAAATGGGTGTTTTTGATTTGTTCTTGAATCACATTGGCTGCAAATTCAAGTAAATTTTCACTTCGATCCGTGAAACTATCCGTATCTTTAATGATATAAACCTGATTGAGACCAAATTCAGCCTTAAACTTAGCTTCCATTTCCAGGTTTCGATTGATGGGAGATTTGATTTGGATCTGGACAATCCCGTTACTGACAGCTTCTTTAAGAGATTTAGTAATTAAATAACGACTTAAATGATATTTTTGCGAAATTTCGCCCAAAGTCATTTGGGATAAGTAATAGTCGCGGGCAATATTAGCTAAGCGACTTTCGGCTTCGATATTTTGCATTAATAGGAGTCTCCTTTGAGAATCGGCGCAAGATTAGGCTAGTTATAAAGTTAATTATCCTCATTTTAGCAGAGTTTAGCTGTAATGGCCTGCTTTAAATTTTTTAAAAAATAAGCTTTAATTTGAAAAATTAAAAAAACAGTGTATACTGATTTTTAGATAAGAACAAAGCTCGCATTTGAGCCTGTTCACGAGGAGATGCACACTGATGTCAGAATCGGAATTGGCAGAAATCTTAAAACTCCATGCTGAACATACTGGAGTTTTAGATATCAAGTCAGATTTAGAAGTGAAGAACCGGGCCGATTTAGGCAAAGCTTATACTCCAGGAGTTTCAGCTTTATCGAAAAAAATTGCCCAAGATCATAGTTTAAAAAATAAATATACCCTGAGCGGAAAGTTAGTAGCTTTAATTAGTGACGGAACAGCCGTTTTGGGTCTCGGAGACATTGGTCCCGAAGGCAGTTTACCAGTTATTGAGGGTAAGGCCTTATTGTATAAGGACTTGGCCGGGATCGACGCTCTACCAGTCGCTGTTCAACCAGTAGCAATCGATGAGTTTGTCAAAACGGTTAAGAATATTTCCCTATCCTTTGCGGGAATCCATTTAGAAGATATCAAAGCTCCTCGTTGCTTTGAAATCGAAGAACAATTACAAAAATTAGTTGATATTCCGGTTTATCATGATGATCAAGAAGGAACTGCAATTGTAGTTTTGGCTGGTTTAATCAATGCCGCTCAAGTTGTCGGTAAGAAGTTGGCCGATCTCAAGATCGTCATCAATGGTGTCGGAGCTTCCGGTTGGGCAACCGCACGGTTGCTTTACCAAGCAGGAATTCGGAATTTAACTTTAGTGGATATTCACGGAGTTATTACACCTAATGATCAGCGTTACAATTCCTATCAACGCCAATTAGCCCAAGACTTGGGTGTCGATAATCAGCAACAAGATCAAGTTTTGAGTGATGTAATTGCGGGGCAAGATGTCTTCATTGGTTTATCCGATAAGAATGTTTTAACCGCCGAAGATGTTCAACAAATGAACGCTCAGCCAATTATTTTTGCTCTAGCTAATCCAATTCCGGAAATTGATCCTGCTGTAGCACAAAAGGCTGGAGCAGCAGTGATTGCTACGGGTTCTAGTCAGTATCCAAACCAAGTTAATAATATTTTAGCTTTCCCCGGTTTGTTTAAAGGCTTGTTACAACGCGATTTGAAACGGGTTGACTACGGCCTACAAACTGCGATTGCCCAAGCTTTAGCAAACTTAGTTTCTGATCCGAAAGCCGAAAATATTATTCCGGGTGTCTTCAATGATCAAGTCGTACCTGCCGTAACCGAAGCGGTTTTAGCTTATCAACCCCAATAGAAATCGAGGAGCTTGTAGATGAATCCGGTAGTGGAATTGAACTTAAAAGATCCAGCAGTTTACCAGCAATGGCGGGACTTTTTAACTGCCCGTGGGATTTTGAATTTTGCCTCTTCAGAAGTTGAACAAATTGATTTGACCTTAGGCTTATATGATGAAGACCAAGATTTGGTGGCTACTGCTTCAGTCGCCCAAAACATTATTAAGTATGTGGGTGTCTGTTCGAAAAATAGTGTTCCGGGAGCGCGTTTTAATAAGATCATTAGTTCTTTAACTAGTCACTTATTTCAAAATAATATTTTTCATCTATTGGTTTTTACCAAGCCCAAGTACGTAGTCAGTTTTGAGCATGTTGGCTTTAAGGTCTTGGCTCGCACCGAAGAGGCTGTGCTCCTGGAAACCGGGACTCCGGATATCCAAGATTATTTAGCTCAATTACCGCAAGTGCCGGTAAATCCAGCAAGCAAGGTTGCCGGAATTGTGATGAATGCCAATCCTTTTACTTGGGGACATCGCTACTTAATTGAGCAAGCTTTAAAAACGCATGATTATGTTTATGTCTTCGTCGTTAATACGGATGCTTCCCTCTTTTCCACGGCAGAACGGCAAGAATTAGTTCAAGCAGGAGTTGCTGATTTGGGCCATGTCATAGTCGTCAATGGGGGCGATTATTTGGTTAGTTACGCAACTTTTCCGGCTTATTTCTTGCCTAGTTCAACGGACGCCATCACTTATCAAACAACCCTTGATGCCCGGATCTTTCGCGATTTAATTGCTCCAGCTTGTAAAATTACAACGCGTTTTTTGGGGAGCGAACCGCTTTCTAAGACGACGGGGATTTACAATCAGGTGTTGCAAAAAGAATTACCTCCTCAAGTTGCCGTGGAAATTATTCCTCGCAAGTTGACCGCTCAAGAGCAATATATTACCGCGACACAAGTTCGGCAAAAAATTGCCGCGGATGATTTAAATGATTTAGCAACTTTAGTTCCCGAAACTACAGCGACTTTTATCAAGCAACATTGTACGCAGTTACAAGCACGGATTCAGAAAGGAATGAGAATTAATGGAAATTAAAAAGACGGCGGTTGCCGGAACTTTGGAATCTTCCGATGTTCAAATTATGTTAGCTGCAGGAGCAGCAGGAATCGAAATTGAATTAGAATCAGATGTCGCCAAGCAATTTGGTCTCCAAATTAAGCAGACGATTACAGATACTTTAAAGAAAATGGAAATTACCAACGCCAAAGTTAAAGTGGTAGATAAAGGTGCTTTGGATTGTGTAATTAAGGCTCGCACCATCGCTGCTGCTCAACGTGCTTGCGATACAGTTGCGACACCTGCTTGGGAGGTTTTATAAAATGGCTACAAGTAAAGAACGTTTACGCCGGACGATGATGTTTGTGCCCGGAAATAATCCAGCAATGGTTAAAGATGCTGGAATTTACGGCGCTGATTCGATTATGTTTGATCTCGAAGACGCCGTTTCAATTACTGAAAAGGACGCTGCTCGTGACTTAATCTACGAAGCTTTGCAAAGCCAAGATTATGCTGGCGCAGAATTAGTTGTTCGGATTAACGGTGCCGATACGCCATTTTACGACAATGATATTAAGGCCATGGTTAAGGCTGGAATTGATGTCATTCGTTTACCAAAAGTTGAAAATGCCCAAATGATGATTGACTTGGAAGCTGCTGTTTTAGCAGCTGAAAAAGAATTCAGCCGGGCTGAAGGTTCAACCAAGGTGATGGCAGCAATTGAAAGCGCCCAAGGCGTTTTGAATGCTCCCGAAATTGCGGCTGCTTCCGAACGAATGATTGGGATTGCTTTGTCTGCGGAAGACTACACAACCGATATGAAGACTCATCGTTATCCTGATGGTGCAGAATTACAATTTGCACGTCAAATGGTGCTTCATGCTGCTCGGGCTGCGGGAATTGCTGCCTTTGATACGGTCTTCACCAATATGAATGATACCGAAGGCTTCTATCGCGAAACTGAATATATTCATCAACTTGGTTTTGATGGCAAGTCCTTGGTTAATCCGCGGCAAATTGAAATGGTTAATAAGGTTTATGAACCAACTAAAGCGGAAATTGATAATGCCAAAAACGTGGTCAATGCGATTGCCGAAGCCAAGATGAAGGGTTCTGGAGTTATCTCCATGAATGGTCAAATGGTTGACCGACCAGTTGTTTTGCGGGCTCAACGTGTGATGGCTTTAGCAAAAGCTTCGCAAATTATCGATGAGGAGGGTAACTACCTTGAAAAATAATGTCAATCGTGAATTGCCAACAGATTTAATGGAACAACTTGATTATCAAGCTTACCAAACTACTGAAATTGGTGATCCCCAAATTCAACGAGTTGCACCTAAGGTTCATGTCTCAATGGGTGACCAAAAAGTTGTCCAATCAATCCAAGATGTTGTCTCAAAAACTGTTAAAGATGGTATGACAATTTCTTTCCACCACCACTTCCGGAATGGTGACTATGTCTTCAATCAAGTAATGCGCGTAATTATTGATAGTGGAATTCAAGATTTAACTTTAGCTCCTTCCTCTTTAACCGGAGTGATGAATGATATCGTAATCGAAGCCATCAAGAAAGGAACCATTACGAATATTACCAGTTCTGGAATGCGGGGTTCTTTAGGTGACTTTATTTCTCACGGAGGAATGAAGAATCCAGTTATTTTCCGCTCCCACGGGAATCGGGCTCGGGCAATTGAGAGTGGCGAAATTAAAATTGATGTTGCTTTCTTAGGTGTTCCCAATGCTGATCGTTTGGGTAATGCAAACGGAATGGCCGGTAAAGCGGTCTTTGGTTCTTTAGGCTATGCTCTCATGGATGCCCAATATGCTGACCAAGTAGTGCTTTTGACCGATAATTTAGTTGACTACCCGAACACGCCTGCTTCTATCAAGCAAACCCAAGTTGATTATGTGGTTCAAGTTGATGAAGTCGGTGATCCAGATAAGATTGGTTCTGGAGCAACTCGGTTTACGAAGGATCCAAAAGAATTAAAGATTGCTTCCTTAGTTAATGCTGTTATTACTCATTCACCATACTTTAAACAAGGCTTTTCTTTCCAAACTGGTTCTGGTGGAGCTGCCTTAGCCGTAACTCGTTACTTGCGGCAAGCAATGTTAGATGCTAAAATTACAGCCTCCTTTGCTCTAGGGGGAATTACCAAGCCAACAACCGATTTGTTGGAAGAAGGTTTAGTCGACCGGATCATGGATGTCCAAGATTTCGATAAGGGTGCGGCTGAATCAATGCAATCTAACCCGAAGCAACAAGAAATTGATGCTTCTTGGTATGCCGATCCTGATAATAAAGGGGCCATGGTCGATCAACTTGATGTAGCAATTTTAAGTGCTTTGGAAATCGATACGAAGTTTAATGTCAATGTGATGTCTGGTTCAGATGGAGTTATTCGAGGCGCCATTGGTGGACATCAAGATGCTGCTGGAGCTAAGTTGACCATTATCTGTGCTCCTCTAGTTCGGGGCCGGATTGCCACAATTGTTCCGGATGTAACGACCGTGGTTACTCCGGGTGATTCAATTGACGTTGTCGTTACCGAATACGGGATTGCTATTAACCCGAAGCGGGAAGATTTAATCGCTGCTTTGAGTAAGATTCCGGGAGTTCCAGTTTTGCCGATTGATCAACTCCAAGCCTTAGCTGAAAAGAAAGTCGGTCAACCGACACCTTTACAGTTCACTGATCGGACCGTAGCTTTAATTGAATACCGTGATGGAACTTTAATTGATCAAATTAAAGAAGTAAAAGATTAGATAATAGAATAGAAGAGACTGTGACAAAAGTGTCCTCACGTTTGGTCAATCCGAATAAACGTGTCCTATAAGACAGACAAGTCCGTCCAACACACAATAATCCGAATGGGAATCAAACTCTCATTCGGATTATTGTTAACTGTCCTCCTTATTACCCGGTTTATGTAGACTACTATTTTTTGGAAGCGAGAATTATGGCAGATATTTTTCAAACGGGAATTTCCCAAGATATTGCGGCAGTTTTACAACAAAAAGATCAAAGAGTGGCGCGCCAACAGCAATTATTATCCGAAAATCCCCAGGCGACTTTGTTGGATTTGAAATTAAATATTCCTGGCCCGATTAAAAATAATGCTGCTCTGCGGGATTTATTTCAAAGGGGGATTGAGCGACTGAAAGCCCAATTTCCGGGCACTTGGACGGTGAAAACTGCTTGGGATCAGCCCACGGGCAATGAATTAATGGTCTTGACGGATTTAGATTTGGTTACTGCCAAACAGGCGGCGATTCGTTTTGAAGATCAAGATTTCTGGGGACGTTTATTTGATGTCGATCTGTTACAGGAGGGGGATCCTCAGACCATTTCTCGAACCCAGTTGGGACAACCTTTACGCCAATGTTTGATTTGTTCACGTCCAGCCAAGGAGTGTGCCCGGTCTCGCCGGCACTCCGTGGCGGATTTACAAGCGGTGATTAGTCGTTTGTATCATCAAGGAATTGAGAAGGAGTAATCATTTGAAAATGCTAGCGGCCCAAAATCAAATCGTGACCGATGCTTTGCGCGCCTTATTATATGAAGTTAGTGTGCAACCGAAGCCGGGACTAGTTGATCCGGTGAGTCACGGCTCCCATCCGGATATGGATGTTTTTACCTTCATCGACAGTTCTTTGAGTCTGGCACCTTACTTGCGCCAGTGTGTTCAAGCTGGAAGCGAATTTCAAGGACCGGATTTAACGGTACTTTTTCAACAAATTCGGCCGCTAGGTATTGAGGCTGAAAAGACCATGTTGCAAGCTACCGGGGGGGTCAATACGCATAAAGGGGCAATCTTTGCCTTAGGAATTAGTGTTTGTGCACAAGGCTATCGCTTGCAGCATCCTGAACCAGACTTTGTCGAAGTAGTTTGCCAGATGTTAAGTCAGTTGTTAGAAATAGATTTTGCTCCCCAGCAGTTACAGGGCAAATTGACTGCCGGTCAGCGTCAGTATCAGGCCTATGGTTTCACAGGGATTCGTGGAGAAGCAGCGGCTGGCTTTCCAATTGTCATTGAAAAGGCTTTGCCCCGTTTAGAAAGAAGCTCTGGGACGCTTAACCAACGTCTCTTGGATACTTTGATGGAAATTGTCGGCCAAATTCAAGATTCCAACTTGATTAAACGGGCTCATGGCCCCCAAGTTTTGACCCAAGTCCAACAACAAGTCCAACAATATTTTGCCTTAGGCGGGAGTCAGACCGTAGCCGGCAGCCAGTATTTACAAAAATTGGATCAACAATTTACGGCCCAACATTGGAGTTTAGGCGGGAGTGCTGATTTATTGATTGTGACGATCTTCTTGGCTGCACAAAAGGGGATTTTGGAAAGGACGGCAGTTCAAGGATGAAAACCCGCGATCTCGAGTACTTTCAAAAAGTTGTGGAATGTCGAAGTTTTACTCGGGCTGCTGCTCAATGCCAGGTTTCTCAACCGACAGTTACGGCCGCAATTAAACGTTTAGAAAAGGAATTTGCGGTCCAGCTAATCCAGAGGGATCATGTTCACCAACAAATTACGATTACTCGTCCGGGACAAATTTTATACCGACGAACGCGACAGTTGGGACAAGAATTAGTCAGTACCCGGCGCGAACTCTTGGCGACGCAAACTCCCAAGATTCGCCTTGGTTTGCCACCAATTATTGGGACGACCTATTTTCCTCGTCTGGTTCCTGAATTACTCCGGTTAGGGCTGTTAGATCAACTCCAAATTACCGAAAGTGGCTCACAAAAGCTTCTAGAATCTTTGTTGACGGGAAAGATTGATCTGGCACTGTTGGGTTCAGCTTTGCCGCTCCAAAATCCTCGGCTTCAGACAAAAATTATTGGACAGCGGCCTTTTGTCGTTGTCACTAGTCGGCAACATTCTTTAGCGCAGCAGCAAGAGGTCCGTTTTTCCGAATTGGCCCAAGAACAATTTATTGGCTTAACCCAGCAATATGTTCATCCTTATGTTTGGCGGCAATTTTGTCAGTATGCTGGCATTGACCCCCCTTTGCTCTATCGGGCGATGGATATCTCTTGGGTTAAGGGCCTAGTTCAAGCCAATTTAGGGATTTCTTTATTGGTGGTTGATGCAGTCAGTTCGGCAGATGATTTACACTGTTTGAAGTTACAAGAAAACTATCCGGAACATTTCTATATTTCGGTGGCTTATCGCCAAAACTATGTTTTGGCACCTCAGGAAGAACAATTAGTTCAAAGTTTAATAGCTAAAGATTTTGAGATCTAAATAAATAGACCATTGAAAATTTTATTTTTCAATGGTCTATTTTCTAATAATTTTTAAGCATTGAAGTTTCCGGTTTCAACATCTTGAATAAATTGTTTCAGATGTTGGAAGTAAACAGGAGCGTTATCGATCATGTGGTGGTGGCCACCGTTAGGCGTGGTTACCAAACGCGCATGGGGGATTTTTTCTGCCATAGTCCGAGCCGTAGCTAAGGGCATCGTTTCGTGTTCGCCAAAGGTCAACAAGGTGGGTACTTTAATTTCCGAGAGATGTTTCCGGAAATGCCAATCTTTCAACTTCCCAGTAATCACAAATTCGTTATCTCCTTGGAAGACGCCATAGACAGCGGTAGCCATCGTCGAAGCAACGTGGCGAATGGCTTCCGGTTGCTTGCGATCAACGTATTCAGCGTTCAAAATATCGACATAACTTTGGTAGGTTGGATCATCCAGCCGGTTTTCAGCTTCAATTTCTTCCATATAGTGGACTTTATCAGGACCAAGCGTATCTAAGCGACATTGGTTAACGCTTTGGACATATTCATCAATTTCATCCACCATACTGGAGATGATGGCCCCTTTTAAGTGTTGACCATATTTGGCAGCATACAATTGGACCAATAGGCCGCCCCATGATTGGCCGATTAGATAGAAATTATCCAAGCCTAATTTTTGCCGGACTTCTTCCACTTCACCTAAGAAATAATCGTAAGTTAAGTATTTAGCGGCAATTTCAGGGTCACTGTAATCAGGTTGATCGGAGTAAAAAGAGCCCAATTGGTCGTACATATAGACTTCAACGCCCAGATCAGCAAGTTCGTCGCCAAAATTCTCCCAATATTCATGGGTACCACCGGGGCCGCCATGGAGGCATAGTAATTTAATCTCGCCGTGGCCGACACAGCGAGTCCAAAGATGATAGCCATTATCTAAAGTAATAATTTTAGTTCCTGTTCGCATTAAATTTCCTCTTTTCACTAAGACTCTCGTTTATGATAACAAAAACCGCGACTCTTGAGTAGTCAAGCCGCGGTAGGACAATATTTTCTCTTGTTCATCTGGGATATAAATTTAATACCAAAAGGAATAGATGGGGTTACTTTCCTGAAAGAAGACGATACTGAGAGGCTAAAATTAACAGTAACCGAAGGTAGTGGCCAAACGTTCGAAAAGGATTTGGTTGGACCAACTCTGGTTGAGGACATGTTTCTGATTGCCTTGTTAGGATTAGCCATTGAGTTGATTCGTAAAAATCAAAAATAGTCGCCATAAAAGAGTAGTATTAGTTGGTATTTAGTTCAAGAAAAAAGATCAATCTCAATTTGAGGTTGATCTTTTTAACTGATTGGCGTATCTAGTTACGGTAACTTCCCGTAATCGCCCTCATTGTAGCAGATTAGCTAAGGGATAGAAAGTTTGAATCTTTTTTGGATAAATTTCTAAGAATAGGAGATTCTGATAAAAAAACGAATAACTATCTTCTATAAGTTAACTGACTAGTTCCACCTTTATTTTAGGTAGGCTCTTGTATAGTCGTCTTCTCCAACGGGATGCCGTAAGACCCCATGGAGTTGCGGATTGACAAGATGGCTTTCAACCATTTGGTAAAGGGGAATGACCGGCATTGTCTGGTTCAGCCGTTGTTGCATCTGATGGAGATGTTGCCAATAAGCAGTCTTGTCATTTGCACTAGCTGTTAAAGCTGCCTGGTATTCGTGATCGAAAGATTCATCGTGATAATGACCGTAATTTTGCGGATTGTCACTGGTTAAAATACCCATGAAACTCATTGGATCGGCGAAATCAGCCAACCACATCGTTTCTCCGAGAGCAAACTGACCTTTCTTAGTTAATTCACTACTGTTTTTTTCGGGAATGTTTTTGAGTTGGACTTGCGCTTGCGGTAAATTCTTTTGGAAAGTTCCCTGTAAGAATTCGGCGACTTTGCGGGTAATATTATCATCATTGCCGACTACTTGGAGCTGAACTTTTCCGGAAAGATGGGCTTCTTGACAGCCTTCTTGCCAAAGTTTGCGGGCCTCAGTAGGATTGTAAGACTTTTGCGGTTGATTAGCGCTAGCAAAATCTTTGCCGGTTTGGGGATCGGTTACTAAATCGTGTGCCGTATAGGTGGTGGCTGGTTTTGAACCATCGGCAAGAACTTGTTTGGTTAAAGTTTTCCGATTGACGGCTAAACTAAGAGCTTGTCGCATTTTTTGGTTGGTCAAAGGTTGACCGGAAGCCAGATTAACCCGCAAATAGTAATTACCAGCCCGGTGTTCATGCAAAAGATGGGGATCTTTTTGGAGTTCTTTAGCAGTGACTCCGGTAATCAAAGCGTCATCAAGTTTTTGTTGGGAAAAGAGTTCGTGGGCGGTATTCGGATCTTTGATGACCAGATAATTGATCTTTTGGAGTTTGATTTGATGAGCAGCATAATAGTAGGGATTTTTCTTAAGCGTCCAGCGATCACTAGTTCCATCCCACTTCGTTAAGACAAACGGCCCATTGGAATAAAGCCGTTTTGAATTAGTCCCGTAGCGGCTGCCGAATTTAGCTAAAGCCTGCTGACTTTCCGGGAAGAAGGCCGGCATCACTAGCAGTTGGGAGAAGTAAGGGAGGGGATGTTCGAGTTGGACTTGGAGGGTAAAACGATCGACCGCTTTAACGCCCAGAGTATCGGGTTTCTTTTGGCCGGCGCTAATGGCGGTCGCATTTTTGATCCCGGCAAAAATATAATTGTAGCCAGATTTAGCTTGCGGAGCGGCTGACCGGCGCCAAGCTTGAACGAAGTCGTTGGCGGTTACCGGATCCCCGTTACTCCAGCGAGCTTTTTTGCGGAGGGGAATTGTATAAGTGGTCCCGTTGTTGGTTGGTTGCGCTACTTTGGCGGCCGCAGCTGGAACTACTTGATGGTGGCGATCCATTTTGTAAAGACCTTCCATGCTGTTTTCCAAAACATTCCAGGTGGTGAAGTCGGCATGGTTGGAAGTATCCATCGATAACAATTCGGAAGTTTGCATCAAGGTGATACTTTTATGATCAGCTGTCTGCTTTTGCCCTTGGCAACCAGCTAACAAAAGGGCCCAGCTAGTACAGGCAACTAAAAAACAAGGTGTTTTCTTATTCATGGTGAGCCTCCAATTGAACATCTGCTTGAACGTCTGTCAAAAATTCGCGTAAGGTTTGAAAAAAGGCGCTTGGATTATCGACACTGTGACAGTGACCGCCATCGGGTGTTAGAACCAAGCGGGCGTGAGGAAGAGTTGCTTGCATCCGGCGGGCGGAAGCCAGGGGCATCGTGTCGTGATCGCCAAAGGTGAGTAAGGTTGGAACAGTAATTTGAGCTAAATCGCCGCGGCGATCCCAGTCTTTCAAGGTTCCGGTCATCGTAAATTCATTGTCTCCTTGAAAATGGTTGTAAACGGCACTCGCGTGAGTGGCAACCAAATGGCGTGGTCCTTGTTCAGGGTGCCGGGTGACGTAATGGCGATAAAGTTCTTGGACTAGCTGTTGATATTTGGGATCCGTGAAGCGCTGATCTTTTTCGGCGGCTTGCATGTAACTAACTTCGGCGGGAGTAAAAGTTTTTTGACGTAAGGCGTTGATGTGGGTGATATATTCGGGGATGTTATCAATCATGCTCATCAAAACTAGCCCCCGTAAGTACTGGCCGTAGCGCAGGGCGTATTCTTGGGCTAAAAGGCCACCCCAAGAATGGCCAAGTAAGTAGAAATCTTTCAGCCCCAACTGTCGGCGGACCTCTTCTAATTCGGATAAATAATAGTCAAGGGTTAGATATTGTTGATTGGCTTTTTGCCTAAAATCGGGTTGATCGGAGTAAAAGGATCCTAGTTGGTCGTACATTGAAACTTGAACACCTAGTGGCTGCAAACCAGCAGCAAAGTTTTCGAATTCTTCGTGGTTACCCCCGGGTCCACCATGGACGCAGAGTAATTTAATTGCTCCCGTACCCACCGTACGAGTAAAAAGATGAAAACCATTTTTTAAAGAAATTAGACGACTACCATTTTGCATAAAAATTGCCTCCTTCAAAATTTGAACTCCGAAAAAAAGCACCCTTGGTGAAGAAATATTCTTCACCAAGGGTGCTTATAAGAGCACGGTACCACCTTGTTTTCGACGCCAAACGTCGCTTAGCGCAAGCGGCAATCAGGATCTGATTGCGATTTGCGGCCAAGATAACGGAGGCATCCGGGGCGACCTTACTGGAAAGTTTGGGTCGCCAGCTCTAAAGTGATCGTCACTAAGCTCTAGAAATCGTCTCCTCCCACCAAACGAGACTCGCTGTGATCCTAAATTCTAGGACAAACTTTATCTTTGCTTTTAATTTTCTCATTATTCTTTAATGGATTATATCCTACTCCGCTTTCGGGGGTCTTGTCAAGCCGATTAAAAATTAAATTTCAAAAAGCATTGCTTTTTAGTCTTGGTGTGTTAGTATAGTGGTACACGAGAAAGGAGTGCAATGTATGAAATTTAAAGATAATATCCCCATTTACCTGCAAATTAAAGCACTGATTAATCGTAAGATTATTGTCTCTGACTACCCTTTAGGTTCCAAGTTACCTTCAGTCCGTGATTTATCCTTACAATTGGAAGTCAATATTAATACAATTCAAAAAGCAATCAATGAACTAGTCCAAGAAAAGGTGGTCGTCACCAAACGAGGTCGCGGTAATTTTGTGACCGAGAATCTGCAAATGGTTGATGAGCTCAAAGAAAAACTGGTTGGACAGACAATTTCTGAAATGTATGAGTCCTTGATTGCTTTGGGTTTAGACCAAGGAGAAATTTTTTATTATATTAAACTCTACGCGACAGAAAGGATGACTTCAGATGACAACAACGCTACTACAAATTGACAATTTAGATTACAAAAAAAAGAACCACACGATTCTACAAAATGTAAATTTAGAAATCGACCTCGGGCACTTTGTCGGTTTGGCTGGGTTAAACGGAGCCGGAAAAACGACCTTGATGCGCTTAATTGCCGGAACTGCTTATAGTTCTACGGGGACAATCAGTTTGGCGGGAGATAAGAATGTCGCTCAAAGAAAGAGCCATTTGAGTTTTTCGGATGAATTGCGGGGCTTTAATAAGTATACTCGGGTTCATGATATTCAAAGTTTCTATGAAACTGTTTATCCTGATTTTTCCAACGAGCGTTATCATGAATTGGCCCAATTTTTGGAGCTTCAAGATGATGATCGTTTGGGGAGTTTATCCAAGGGGATGCGGGAACGCTTGACGATCGCCTTGACCTTGGCTCGAAAAGTTCCGCTCTATCTTTTGGATGAACCTTTTAGTGGAATTGATGTTTTGAGTCGGAAAAAAATTATTAAGGGACTCTTGAGTTGGGTTGATGACGAATCAACGGTGGTCATCAGTAGTCACCATTTAGAAGAAATTAAAGACATTTTAGATCAAATTGTAATTATCAAAGACCAAACTATTTTCACACACCAAGATACGGAAACTTTGATCGCCAAAGAGCAGTGTTCCTTGGAAGATTACTTTGAGAAAATTTATACTAGGGAGGTTCAAGATGACAAACTTTAAGCAAGTTTTGAAAGTTGGCTGGCGCCAACAATGGCGGATTGTGGCCAGCTCAACCCTCTTTATCTTAGCTGTTGTGGCGCTAACTTGGATTGCAATGTTCTTCATGAGCACCAGGGACGGTTTAATGATTGCGATGGGTGGAGCCTTACTTACTGCCGGGGTCTTGTTGGTCCCGATTATTATAATTCGCTTGGGAAACAATACGCGGCGGCATCTTCATGCCAATAATTTTCGCTTATTACCAATTGAAAATTGGAAATTCTATGGTGCAGAAATTTTAAATGTTGCTTTCTCCATCTTGGTTGTCTTCTTGATTCAAATAGTTCTCCTAGGGATTGTGGGAACTTTCATGTATGCCCACTATGGGTCACCACAATTCAATTGGAGTGCCAACAACTGGAATGTCTTAGTGTTGGTTATTTTAGGCCTCATTTTTATGATTATCGCGGCTTCAATTTCTTTCATCCTCCTTTGGCATACTGCAGATATTGCTAGTGCTTTCTTAATTGATCTGATTCCCGGGGGATTGCGGAAATTAATTACTTTCGTCGTTTATGTTGCTATCTTTTGGAGTGTCAATGTGGTAGCCGATAAGATCTATTCTTTATTTGCGGACATGAATAAAGTTTTCGAATTGTCTTCAGCGACCAATCTTTGGACCTATAATATTTACCAAGTGGCTTTGTGTGCACTTCTTTTTGTCCTCAACGCTTGGTTGTTGAAATTCTTAGAAACCAATCGTTAATAATTGAAAAAATTTTAGCTAACGAGCTTGCAACAGTTAGATCAAGAAGCTAACCGGGGTGAGCTTTTTTATTTAGCAATTTTGGGGGGATGACCAATGGAATCATTATTAAAACTGGTCCAAGTTTCTAAAAGTTACACTTTGGATCGAGATCAAAATCAACTAGATACAGCACAGGCGTTGCGTTATGAATAAAATTACCAAAAGGGTCGAATTTTCGATCTTTTTTTCTGCGTCAAAGAGCGTGGGATATGCTAAAATTATTTGTTAAAATTGTAAGCTAAGTAAGTGGGAGATCAAGATGACGGACGTGGAAGATAAACGCCAAGAACAGGCACATTTGCGGCAAGTTATTGTCCAGATTAAACAAGAACAAGCAAAATTAAAGCAAAATATCCAAACGGCCCAAGCCGATATTCACGAAATTGACCGGACCTTTGGCGATGACGTCCATGTGGGGATGGGCGATGATGGAATTTCAATGGCTGGAGCCCTTTCGATCCAACAACAGCAACAAATGTTGGCGGAAAGAAATAATTCTTGGCAAAGATCACAGCAACAATTAATGGTTCTTAATAAATTAGTCGAAAAACCTTATTTTGCGCGCTTAGATTTTCAGGAATTACCTTCAGGTAAGCCAGAAACCATCTATATTGGTCTGGGATCTTTAACCGACGAAGATAATAATTTTTTGATTTACGATTGGCGGGCCCCGATTTCGGCGATTTACTATGATGGCGATTTGGGTCAAGTTACTTATCAGACGCCCGATGGCGAACAAGCAGTCAAGGTGACTTTGAAGCGGCAATTTATTATTGAAAAGGGTCAAATCCAGACTTTCTTTGATACTGAAGAGACGATCGGCGATCAGATGTTGTTGGCCGTTTTGGACAATAAAGCCAGCACCAAGATGAAAAGTATTGTCACCACGATTCAGCGGGAACAAAACCAGATTATTCGAGATACCGATTCGGATTTGTTGTTTGTCCAAGGAGCTGCTGGATCGGGAAAAACAGCCGCTATTATGCAGCGAGTGGCCTATCTCCTGTACCGTTACCGGCATAAGCTCGACTCAGGACAAGTAGTCTTGTTCTCACCCAATATGTTATTCAACGATTACGTCAGTCAAGTGCTGCCCGAAATGGGTGAACAAAATATGATTCAATTGACTTATAGTCAGTATTTGGGCCATCGTTTACCCAAAGTTCAATTACAAACACTCGCCCAACAATTTGAAGCCACCCAGACTCCAACCCAACAAGCGATAATTCATTTTGTCAGTGACTACCAATTTTTCCAATTGGAAACTCAGTATGCTCAATTGTTAGGTCAAGGTGGTGTCTATTTCCGCGATCTCCGTTTACACGACCGGGTTCTTTTGAGCCGCCAACAGATTGCCCAAATCTACTATCATTTTGGTCCGCAATATCGCTTAGTGAACCGAATTGAAGCGACCAAAGCCAAGCTCTTAAAGAAGTTGCAAGGACAATTACAGCGAGAAATGAAGCAGGAATGGGTCCAAACGGCCATCCAAAATTTGAGTAGCGAACAATTGCGGCAACTTTATGATTATCCGGATCAAGAGTTTGCGACCAGTGAAGCGGAAGAGAAATTTCTCGCCCATAAGTTGGTGGAAAAAGAACTGCAGCCCGTAGCTCGAAAAATTCAACAACTGCAATTCCTCAATCCCACGGCGACCTATCAACAATTTTTGCGCTCTGTCCCGCAGATTGTCGATTTAGCGGCTTGGAAAATTACGCCAGCCGATTGGCAAGAATATCAGCAACAATTTCAAGCTGACTTACAAAAGCGGCAACTTCGCTTGAGTGATCTAACTCCCTACCTTTATTTGTACGATTTAATCACTGGACATCACGGTGATTTAAAAATGAAATTTGTTTTTATTGATGAGATTCAAGACTATACACCTTTTCAATTGGCTTATTTGAAGTATAGTTTTCCGCGAGCCCGGTACACTTTACTAGGCGACTTAAACCAGTCAATCTTTGTCAAAGGGAAAGCCCCGGTTCTCCTCAAAGAAGTTCGAAAGTTATTTGTTCCCGAAAAGACCCGGGTTGTGCAATTGACGCATTCTTATCGGTCAACCCAACAGATTACCGAATTCACCAAACAACTCCTGCAAACAGGGGTTAAGATTCAAGCTTTCCATCGTCCTGGCGACTTACCAAATGTATTGCTAGCTAAGAAGCAAATGCAAATGTTGCAGGCCCTTCAACAACAATTGCGGCAAAATCATGACCGTCACTATGCGACCGCCATTATTACCCGCAATTTAGAACAAGCCCAAGAGCTGCAAGAACAATTGCGGTCAAGTTCAACCGCCACCACTTTGGTGCGTTCGGAAAATCAGCGCTTAGCAAGTGGTGATTTAGTTATTCCAGTTTATTTGGCCAAAGGTTTGGAATTTGATGCCGTAATTATTTGGAATGCGAGCGCAGGTGAATTCACTAGTCAAGATCGGCAAGTTTTATATACAATGGCTTCTCGGGCCATGCATCGACTGACGATTACAGCTTGCGGTCAATTAGAGCCCTTACTAGCGGCAATTCCCGAAAATTATTATCAGAAAACAGTAATTAATTAAAAAACCTATCTCTCAAAGAGATAGGTTTTTTAATCTAAGCTAGTGGGAAATTAAAAAGGGCTTGACTTTTGTGATTAAGATGTTAAAAAAGACCGAGGAAATTATGAAGATTTATGCTATAATACACCCGTATGTCTACGCTGCGGGGGAATGAGCATGAAGAAAACGGTCGGTTATGTCACAGCAATCCTGGTCTTTCTAGTCTTAATGATCGGAATGATCATTGTCGGTAAACAGCGGCAGGATGTCCAATTGACACAACAGATGGCGCATTATTCTCAACAAAGTCAATCGGTAACTAAGACTCAAGCGACTACTGAAAAACAATTACCTAATTTAGGATCGGACAATGCCAAGTGGCACCAAATTGGTGCCGGAAAGCAATTAAAAGTAGCCGTGATGGGTGATGAAATTGCCGCTGGTTATTATGCCGGAACTCCCAAGCAAGCCTTTCAGTATCAAGTTACCAATTTTCTTCATAAAAGTTTGGGCTATCAAGTCAGTCTCAAAGGGCATTGGCGCAAGGGAGCCACGATTGGTGGGGCTGCAATTGATAATTATCAGCGGCTCGTTAATTGGAATCCCGATTTGTTAATTTTGGAATATGGAACTAACGACCAAGATCCAAAAAACAGTGCTTATGCTAGCCCCAAGACTTTTTGGACTAATTTACAAGCACTCCTGACTGATTTACAGGCTAAATTACCGCAGACAAAAGTTATTTTATTAACTTCTTGGCAAGGGAAGAATAATCAAACTTATGATCCCTTGATTAAATCAGCGGGCCGCCAAGCCGGAATTGACGTTCTTGATTTGGCTCCGATTTGGCACGATCAAGTCAATCGGGCTGATTCTAGTTCGCAAACTTGGACTAAAACGGTAACCAAGAAGTGGCCCAATACTGCTGGCCAAGTCGAAATTGCTCGTAGTTTAATTCAAAAAGAGTTGGTTCCCTTCTACGTTCCGCGGCAATTACGTTAGTTCCCAGTACCTTCCAAAGGAGAAGAAAGATCATGGATAAAGATCAACCTAATAAACCACAGTTCGAAGAGCATCATCATCGACATCATTCTAAACGTCGGCATCATCGACGTTTTCATCCTTGGCGTTGGTTAGGGGTCATTGTGCTACTTTTCTTATTCGCTGGGGGGAGTTATGCCTGGTATATTTACCATAATGTTAAGACAACGGCCGATGGAACTTATATTCCCTTGAATAAATCAGAGGAAGAAAAGACCAAAGACCAAAGTAATTTGAAAAATAAAAAGCCCCTCAGTATTTTAATAATGGGGACCGATACGGGAGCCTTGGGGCGGACAGAAGCCCGGGGACGGACGGATACTTTGATTTTGATGACCGTTAATCCTCAAACCAAGAAAACGACCATGACCAGTATTCCTCGGGATACGATGGCGCAGATGATGGGTTCCAAAGGAATCAATATTCAAAAAATCAATGCTGCTTATAGTCTGGGCGGGGCTGATGAATCCGTGAAGTCCGTTTCTACCTTATTAAATGTTCCCATTCAACAATATGCGGTCATCAATATGGGTGGTCTGGAGAAGATCGTTGATGCTGTTGGGGGAGTTGATATTGATGTTCCGTTTTCCTTTAAATCAGAGCAAGATCATTATAAGCACCAATTCACCAAGGGCAAGATGCATCTCGATGGTTCCGCGGCTTTGGCTTACGTGCGGATGCGTTACGAAGATCCGCGAGGAGACTACGGTCGGGCGCAACGGCAACGGCAAGTGATTACCGCAATTTTAGAAGCAGCTCCGTCGATGAACACCCTCTCCCATTTCAAAACTTTAACCGAGCAGGTAAAAGGCAACTTTCGGACTAGTCTCAGTTTTGAAGATATGATTAAGTTGTATCAAAACTATCGTCCAGCGACGGCCAAGATTGAACAAGACTTTGTTCAAGGAGTAGGGGCTTATCTGAACGGTTCTTCTTATCAAATCGCATCTACGCCTGAATTGCAACGAGTTTCAAAAAAGATTCGCCAAAACTTAGGTTTAAAGGAAGCTCCGTTGAAAAATGAAGAGACTAAACAAAATGCCCTAAATCCAGATTTCAACTGGCAAGCAGAAAATAGTTCAGGTTACGAGGTTCAAGGAGCCGATAAGGTTAATTAGCACTAGGAATTTAAATTACTGAAAAAAGATTTTTGGGAGGAAGCAATGAACGACGAAGTAATTAATTTGGGCCAATTAATGGCTACCTTGCGTAAACATCTGTTATTAATTCTTTTGATGACCGGAATTGGGGGTGTCTTAGCGGTAGCCGTGACCTATTTTGTAATGACGCCGCAATACCAATCTAGTTCCTTAATCTTAGTCAATCAAAAACGCTCTGAAGATGGGAATGCTCAATATAATCAGATTCAATCCGACTTGCAGATGATTAATACCTACAAGGATATCATCACTAAAGATGTCGTGATGAAGCAGGTTAAGAAAAATTTAAATGCCCGTAATTTTGCGGTTAGTGGAAATACTGATAATTTAGCTAAAAAAATTAAAATTTCCAACAACCAAAATTCCCAAGTTCTTAGTGTTACCGCTAAAGCTGATGATCCTTACTTAGCCCGAGCCTTAGCTGATGAGACGGTGTCAGTCTTTCAAGAAAAAGTTACCAAGATTATGACCAATGCCAAAAATGTTTCGGTTATTTCCAAGGGATCTCTAAAAAGAAAGCCAGTTAGTCCGCGACCAACAATTAATATTGTTTTAGGATTACTGGTAGGACTGATTGTCGGTTGTCTAGTAGCTCTAATCCGCGATTTAACAGATAAAACAATCAAGAGTACTGAATTTATTGAACAAAAGTTGCGCCTACCGATGTTAGGTTCAATTTCAGAAATTGATGCTGCGGATATGAAACTAGGTTTAGCAAGATCACGGAAGATGCGTAATCATAAGTTGCCGACCCGGCGCTAGGAGGAAAGAAAATGTCATTTTGGAAACAGAAAAAAAGTAGACTCTCCAATGAAAGTGGGCGTAGTGGAGTCGCCTTAATTGCCGACTATGATCCTTCGGCCCGGGTCAGTGAAGAATATCGGACCCTAAGAACCAATATTTTGTACGCTAAGGCCGACGATCCGATTAAGACCTTAGTCTTTACTTCAGATAGCCCTAGTGAAGGAAAGTCGACAGTCAGTGCTAATACGGCGGCGACTTTTGCCCAACAAGGGATTCGTACCCTCTTGTTAGATGCTGATATGCGCCGGCCAACGATTCAAGCGACCTTTGGCTTGCAGAATAAGTTTGGTTTAGTGGATTTATTAACCGGTGAAGAAGATGAAGCAAAGTTAGTTAAAGCTTGCCAAAAGACGGCAATTGAGAATCTCTTCGTTTTACCGGCCGGACCCATTCCACCTAATCCTTCCGAACTCTTGTCCAGTAAAAGAATGCAACATATTTTAAAGTTGGTTTCCCAAGCCTTTGATTTAGTGATTTTGGATGCCCCACCAGTAATGTCGGTGACGGATGCCCAGATTATCGCTTCGCGCACCGATGCGACTATAATTGTTGCTCCTTATGGAATTGCCCAAAAGAATATGTTACTGGAAACTAGAAATTTATTGGAGAAGGTTCATGCCAATATCATTGGAGTGGTGATGAATCGGGTTCCAGAAGCGGCTCGGCGGAGTCAGTATGGTTATTACTATGGTAGCTACTATACTTCTAAATAAATTTGACTTATAACCAAAGTCAAGAATATTATTTTGTTTATAATGTCTTTAAAATTCAGCCTTTTTCTGGCTAGCAGAAAGTGTTCGCTAATCGGGAAAGAGGCATTCCTGTTTTTTAGACCAAAAAACAAAAATTACAGAGACGACTTTTTTAAAAAGGAGGGAAGGACGAGTGCCAGCAGAGCAATTTTTGGCGATCCCAGGAGCTTTAAATCTACGAGATTTAGGTGGTTATTCAACCACTACGGGACAAAGGATTAAAGCTCAAAAATTATTACGTTCGGGTTCACTCGTTGATTTGAAACAAACGGCGGCAGAACAATTGGCCGATAAATATGGAGTTCAGACGATCATCGATTTTCGAAGTGCTAGCGAAATTGAGCGTTATCCGGATACGATTCCCACAGAGGCTCGTTATTATAATTTGTCAGTACTACCGTTTAGTGACCATGCCTCTTGGCTAGAGAAAGTAAAGCGGCGTTTTCAGGCGCCAGAGGATCCAATGTTGATTATGTATCGGAGAATGTTGTTGGATAGTCATGCCAATGATACCTACCGGCGTTTTCTCGAGTTCTTATTGATGAATGAAGATCCTGAGCAAGCCCTTTTGTTCCACTGTACTGCCGGAAAAGATCGAACCGGAATTGCGGCGATGATTGTTGAAGGCTTATTGGGAGTTCCTGAAGAAACGATTTATGCTGATTACCTTTTAACCAACAAGGCAATGGAGTGGATTTCCCAGACTAGTTCGGGAAGTCAATTAGTAAATCAAATGAATGGCCAAAAGGCCGAACCAGCCTATTACCAAGCGGCACATAATGTGATCCAAAAAGAATTTGGAACTTGGGCAAATTATGCCCAAAAGCAACTAGATTTTACTAGTGGAGATCTAAGCGATTTAAAGAAAATATATTTAACTGATAAATAATAATCAGTTATTAATTAATTTTGTCATTAATGTTGAACTTGTGGGGGACCATTCAAGGCCAAAAATGAATGGGGTTTTAGTGGGGAGAGAAATTTAATGCATAATCAACAGCAAATTTCACCTTCGAAATTGTTGGCAAAAGATAAATTCCCAGGCAAAGTGGGAGAACACATCCAGATAAAGTCTAAAGAGTTGGATCGGCAATGGGGTTATCGTCTTGTGAAACGATTATCAGATATAGTTCTGAGTGGAGCAGGGCTGGTTGTTTTGTTACCTGTTTTTTTAATCTTAGCGGGAATGATTAAATTAGATGACCCACAGGGTCCTATATTCTTTAGGCAAACGCGGATTGGGAAAAAAGAAAAGCGCTTTCAAATATATAAACTTCGCTCAATGTGCGTCGATGCAGAAGCTAAGTTAGATAAATTGTTAGAACAAAACGAGGTTGAGGGGGCCATGTTTAAAATCAAGGATGACCCACGAGTGACTAAGGTGGGTCATTTTTTGCGTAGAACGAGTCTCGATGAATTACCGCAACTTTGGAATGTCCTCAAAGGAGATATGAGCTTGGTTGGACCTCGGCCGCCACTGCCACACGAAGTCGCTGATTACACCGATTATGATAAGCAGCGATTGTTGGTGATACCCGGCTGTACTGGCTTATGGCAAGTTTCCGAGCGAAATGAGGTTGGCTTTTACGAAATGGTCGAACTAGATTTAGCTTATATTCGTAATCGAAGTATTTGGAATGATTTAAAAATCATATTTAGAACATTATCAATTATGGTAAAACCAAATGGGTATTAAAAAAGAATTATGAAGTATTTGTTCAAAGTTAGTATTAATTAAGGGGGAAAATCAGTACGATGGCACATGAATATCGAATTGCGGTGGCCGGAGCGGGATATGTTGGGTTAAGTATTGCAACTCTATTATCTCAACATCATCATGTAGAGATTATTGATATTATTTCTGAAAAAGTAGAGTTAATTAATTCAGGTCACTCGCCAATTAAAGATCAAGAAATTGAAGATTATTTGGGTAATCACCAACTTGATTTACACGCAACTACAGAAGCGAAAGAGGCTTATCAACAGGCAGATTATGTTGTTATTGCCACACCGACTAATTATGATACACAAAAGAATTTTTTTGATACAGCAGCGGTTGAAAAGGTTATTGAATTAGTATTAAAAATTAATCCAGAAGCTATTATGGTGGTTAAGTCGACCATTCCAGTTGGTTATACAGATAAGATTCGCCGTTCTTTTAATACAAATAATATTATTTTTAGTCCTGAATTTTTAAGAGAAGGAAAGGCTTTATATGACAACTTGTATCCTTCGCGAATTGTGGTTGGTACGGATCTAAAAGATTGCCGATTGGTTAAAGCCGCGCAGACTTTTGCGACTTTATTACAAGAAGGAGCAATTAAAAAAGATATTGAAACCCTATTTATGGGTTTCACAGAAGCAGAAGCCGTAAAGTTGTTTGCAAATACGTATTTGGCACTGCGAGTGTCCTTCTTTAACGAACTTGATACCTATGCAGAAGTTAAAAGTTTAGATCCAAAACAAATTATTAAGGGAGTATCGCTGGATCCTAGAATCGGGGATCACTATAATAATCCTTCTTTTGGCTATGGGGGCTACTGTTTACCGAAAGATACGAAACAGTTACTTGCCAATTACCAGGATGTTCCAGAGAATTTAATTCAGGCCATTGTGGATTCAAATAGTACTAGAAAAGATTTTATTGCCAATCAAGTTCTCCAATTAGCGGGATATGCTGATTCTAAATCTGATAAAAAAGTTACTATTGGTGTTTATCGATTAACAATGAAAAGTAATTCAGATAATTTTAGACAAAGTAGTATTCAAGGAGTGATTAAGCAAATAAAAGCTAGGGGAGCAAGAGTCATCATTTACGAACCTACGTTAAATGATGGTGAAGAATTTTGTGATAGTCTGGTTGTTAATAATTTAAAATCCTTTAAGCAACAGGCTCGTTCAATTATTGCTAATCGTTATAATAGTGATTTGGATGATGTTCAAGGCAAGGTTTACACAAGAGATATTTTTAAATGTAATTAATATTGGACCTAGGAGTTGGTAATATTTTAAAGTTATGTTTAATTTCTTCATCTGGAGGTCATTTTGAACAGTTGTATCGACTAAAGGTTCTGAAAGAAAACTATTCTATATTTTTTGTAACTGAAAAAACTAAATACGTTGCAGATTCACATGCAAAATATTTGATTAAGCAAGTAAATCGTGAAGATAAATTTGTACTATTTTATTTACTGAATATTCTTTTTAAGTCAATTTATATTTTTTTTAAAGAGAAACCAGATGCTATAATATCCACAGGAGCATTGTGTACAATTCCTATGCTATTATTAGCTCGTATATTTAGAAAAAAAATTATTTATATTGAATCATTTGCAAAAATTAAATCACCCACACTTACGGGGAAGTTTGTTTATAAATTTGCTGATGTATTTATTATTCAATGGAAAGAAATGAAGAAGTTCTACCCCAATGCAGTTTATTTAGGATCAATTTATTAAGGTGGATGAAATATGATATTTGTAACGGTTGGGTCACAAAAATTTGAATTTAGCAGACTTCTTAGGTATATTAACAACTTAATTATTGCTAATATAATTAATGAACCGGTATTTGCTCAGATAGGTAATAATATTGATGATGGGTATTTATTTGAAACAAGTCAGTTTATTGATAGATCTAAATTTAGAGAAAAGATGGCACAGTCTGATATTGTAATTACACACGCTGGTACTGGAGCAATAGTAGGAGCTTTGGAAATGGATAAATGTGTAATTGCTGTTCCGAGACAAAAAGATTTTAATGAACATGTTGATAACCATCAATTTGAAATCGCAAATGCATTTCAATCTGCTGGTTATATTGAGATGGCCACTTCAGAAGTTGAATTGGCAACAGCATTAGATAAGTTAAAAAGTGGTGTATATAAAAAATTTAAGTCTAATACATCAACTTATATTTTATATTTAGAGTCATACTTAAATAAAATAGTGAAGCCAAGGTGAGATTTTGAAGCTTGAAATAAGATCATTAAAAATATTTCTTTCATTAACAGTAATTATGGATGCTTTTAATGGGTTTGCAACTAATTATCTTCCAGAAGTATTAGGACAAATAGTTCCTAGTATTCGTACATTAGCATTATTCTATTTATTAATTATGTTACTACAAGTTTCAAAGGTACGTTTCACCTTGCTCATCAGCATCTTGTCTTTTGATATAGGTAGTATATTTTTACTTCTTAATAATGAAGGCCAGCTTGATATATCTCACATTATGAATGAATTAACTTTTTTTTCTAAAATATATTTTTATGTGATTTTATTGATACTTATTAGGTCACTTCAAGGTATAAATCTTATTGACTCTAATTGGATTAATGAAATTTTACGATTTAATTTCCGGGTAATGCCATTTCTTTTCATTCTCCCAACGATTGTTGGACTATCTAGAAAAACCTATGTGAATTCATCATTAGGAAACTCGGGTTTTTTTATTGCAAATAATAGCTCCAATATTGTTTTAATTGTTGCATCAATTTATTTTTTGGTGAATATTATAAAGATATTCGATAGTACTAGAGTAGTGAATTCATGTTATCTCTTAGTAACGTGGTTGGCGTTATGGATGCAGGGCTCTAAGACGAGTGTTGCATCCATAACGTTTGAACTTGGAATTCTTATAGTATTTGTTCTTACATTTCCTGTAATCAAAAAGACGGTTAGAGCATGGCAAGTAGTAGGTTACTTAATTATAGTTTTGATTTTGTTCATTGCCATAGTAGTATCGCTATTTAATCTAGACGCAATCTATCAACATCTAAGATCCGCCTTGCAAGGACTATTAATTAGACAGCAGTATTTGTATAGAGCTTCTAATAGTATTATTGACACTTTACTGAGTGGAAGATTTAGTCGTCTGCAGCAAATGCTGTCGATTGTAAAATCTAATGGAATTCCATTTAGTGTAGTTTTTGGTGCAGGAGTATCAATGCTTCCGGTCGGATTTATTGCTGAAATGGATATGGTAGACCTGTTTATAGATGGGGGAGTATTTTTAGTTATCCTTGTATATGGAGTTACGATTGGATATATGTGGAAACGTAATTCTGGTGATAGGGCTCATATATTTTCTAAGTGGGGACTATTGGTACTTATATTATACAGTTTAGTAGCTGGACATGTTTTTAAAGAAATATTGGCATCAACATTTGTAGCATTGCTAGTATCTTTTGATCGAAAGGATAAAAAAAGTGAAGATTCTTATACTGACCCAACAGTATCCAAAAGAGGGTAATTTGTACAGAAATATGTTTGTACATACTCGTCTATTAGCTTATAAACGTCTTGATCCGGATATTAGCTTTGAAGTGTTTGTTATTTCCAATCACAAAAGTGAATATGAATTTGAGGGGATTGGGGTGCTAGAGGGGACAGCTGATAATTTAAGAGCAAGACTAGATTTGGGACAGTTTGATAAAATAGTGATTCATTTTCTTACGTATAAAATGGTACAGGTTCTTCTTGAATATAAAAATATTCCGCAAATAGTATGGGTGCACGGTTTTGAAGCCCTATCATGGAAGAGAAGATTATTTAATGCTAGGTCACCAAAGTTTTTGGGATATATATTTAAAAATAGTATTCAACTACATGCTTTTCACCATTATGTAGAAGAAAATATAAACGCACATTTTGTTTTTGTTTCTAAGTGGATGAAAAAGATTGCTAGCGATGATACTGACAGTATATTTCATTACAGTTCTATAATTCCTAATGGTATTGATAGTCATATCTTTTCTTTTCAAAAAAAAGATGAGAAACAACGCTATAAGGTTTTACTAATTAGACCGTTTACAAGTAGAAAGTACGCGACCGATATTGCTATGAAAGCCATTGAAAAATTTTCGATGGAAAAAGATTTCTTAAAGTATACATTTACTATTGCTGGAGAAGGTAAGTATCTTAAAAAAGATACTGCACATATTTCCAAGCTTTCAAATGTAACAATAATACCAAGTTTTCAGTCACAGGAACAGATAGAACAATTGCATAATAGTAATGGTGTTTTTCTTTGTCCATCACGTCAAGATGCCCAAGGAGTCTCAATGTGTGAAGCAATGATGAGTGGATTGATACCAATTACATCTAGGAGTACTGCTATTCCTGAATTCGTAGATAATCAAAAAGATGGATATTTAACAAACAGTGTGGAAGATATTGTCGATGCATTAAGAGATATTGGGAATTCTCCTATCAAATTTGGAAATATGTCGGTAAATTCACACCAGCATGTGTTGGATAAATGTGAACAAGATAATGTTATACAAAAAGAACTTTCACTTATTGTTCGAGTATAGTAGAGGTGAATTAATTGACGCATAAGGCTATACTGACACAAAAACAATCTGGTGTATTGTTATCGTATTTAAATTTAATTGCCAAGAATATTGTTACATTAGCGTATACTCCAATTTTATTGAGGCTACTTGGTCAGTCACAATATGGACTTTACCAGATGGTAAATTCTGTAATTATTAGTTTAACTTTGCTTGATTTAGGATTTGGTAGTGCTTATATAAGGTTTTATGCTAAAGCGCAAGTATCCGATGATCCTGATGCCGAAAGAAAGTTAAATGGATTATACTTATTGATTTTTTCTTTCCTTGCATTGTTATCGTTAATTATCGGATATTTACTTGTAGTTAATGAGAGTCGTTTATTTGGTACTACATTATCTGTGTCTGAATTACGTACCACTAAAATTTTAATGATTATGATGATTTTAAATGTAGCATTGACATTTATATCTTCTGTTTTTGATTCAAATATTATTGCTCATAGTCAATTTAAGTTTCAACGTTCACGACAACTATTTCAAACTATAATTACACCTATACTAACCATACCTCTGCTTCTCATAGGATTTAAAGCAATTTCGATTGTGTTAGTTCAAACCGTAGTAACTGTCTTTTTTCTTTTTTTAAATGTTAGATTTTCTATGCGCAAATTACACATGAGATTTTACTTTAAAAAATTAGATTTTTCGTTATTACGTGAAGTTTTTGTTTTTTCCTTTTTTATTTTTTTAAATCAAATTATCGATCAAGTCAATTGGAATTTGCCTAGCTTTTTATTAGGTATGCTTTCAGGAGCACGTGATGTTGCAATTTTTGCGGTTGCCAATCAAATTAAAAACATATTCATAAGTCTTTCTACAACACTTTCGGGAGTTTTTGCTCCTGAGATAAATGAAATTGTTACGACTTCTGATGATAATATAAGATTAACAAAGATTATGACTAAAGTAGGCATGATGCAATCGACTGTTCTAACATTTATATTGGGTGGGTTCATTGTACTTGGAAAGTTTTTTATTTGTGTATGGGCCGGAAAAGAATATAAAGATGCATATTGGCTTTCTATCATTTTGGTGGTACCTTTTTATGTTACTCTTGTGCAGAATACAGGTTATGAAATTATTCGAGCAAAGAATATCCATCAGTTTCGAGCCGTAGTTGAATTTATATTTTCGCTTGCTAATATAGGTATTACCGTTTTTGCCATTAAAAAGTGGGGCCTTTATGGATCTGTGGTTGGAACTGTACTCACATTTGTAGTAGTTAGTTGGTTAATAATGAACTGGTTCTACCAAGTACGTGCAAAACTCAATATGTTTTACTTTTGGAGAAAAGTTGGTGTGACCCTTATTCCTGGTGCGGTATCTACAACATACTTACTCATTATATCTAAACTTTATCCAATTAAATCAATAGTTTCATTTATCGGATTAGGGTGTATATATACGGTTATTTTTGTAATTGTTTTATGCATAATTATGCTAACAAATAATTGGTTTGATGATATAAAAAAATATACTAATAGGAGAGGTAATAATTAGATGGATGCTCCGTTTTTTACAGTTTTTATACCGACGTATAATCGTGAAAGCTTTGTTTTAAAAGCTATAAAAAGTGTTTTAAATCAGAAATTTGATGATTTTGAAATTATTATAATTGATGATGGATCAACAGATAATACTAATGGTGCCATTAATAGTTTGATAGTTAAGAGTCAGGATTCTCGTATTAGGTATTATGAAAAAGAAAATGGTGGTAAATATACTGCACTTAATTTAGGAATTTCTTTAGCTCAAGGTGACTTTTTTATTATATTAGATTCGGAAGATATACTTTGTCCAGACACTTTGTTGACCATGAATAGATTACTAAAAGATAATCCAAATATGGATGGAGTGATTGGGCAATATGTTAAGGATGATGGTACAGTAATTGGTAGTCTTTTTCCTCCTGATATGAAGACTATTGATTATATAGATTTCCATTTTGGTTCTGGATTTAGTTTTCATGGAAATCGTTATGAGGACTGTTTAGAATGTAACAGAACTTCCTCATTAAAGAATTTATTTATTCCAGAGGATTCAAATATAAAATTTGTACCCGAATCTTATATTTTTAATCAATTAGGAACGGAACATAAATTACTTGTTTCTAATTCTATTTTTAGTAAAACTGCCTATCTAGAAGATGGAATAACTGCAAATTATGGTTCTGAATTTGATTCAAAAAATTATCTTGGTTTTCTTTTAAAATATAAAAGTGATATTGATTTCATTTTTAAACATTCCCAAATTAAATTTTTGCCTAAAATTTGGACATGGCTGAATTATTGGCGTTTCCATAAATATGATAGTCTAAATAAGGTTGCGGTCACAAGGGTATCATTGTTGGGTATGATAACTCGTCCGTTACTGCCACTTGCAATGGCTGTACGAAAAATAATTAAATAGTAAGGGGGGATATGAAAGTAATGCGTAAAATTAAAGTGATGACAATTTTTGGGACTCGTCCTGAAGCTATTAAGATGGCGCCAGTAGTTTGTAAGCTAAAAGAATATAACGATGATTTTGATGAGGTAACGGTTGTTACCGCACAGCATCGTGAAATGTTAGACCAAGTTTTAAAGATTTTTAAAATTAATCCAGACTATGATTTGAATATTATGAAACAACGTCAAACGCTTGATGAACTTACCAGCAATGTCTTGCTTCATCTTGGCAATATTTTAAATAAAGAAAGTCCTGATATTGTCCTAGTACATGGTGATACAACTACAACTTTTGCTGCAAGTGTAGCTGCTTTTTATCATAAGATTACTATTGGCCACGTTGAAGCAGGTCTACGAACTTGGGATAAGTATAGCCCCTTTCCGGAAGAAATGAATCGGCAGATGACGGATACGCTATCCGATTTATACTTTGCCCCAACGGAAGAATCTGAAATGAACTTATTAAAAGAAAATCATGCTCAGAATAAAATCTTTGTAACGGGAAATACTGCAATTGATGCGTTAAAAGAAACTGTTAATGAGAATTATCATCATAAGATTATGGATTTGATAGCCCCTAATAAAAGAATGATTTTGGTAACAATGCATCGCCGTGAAAATCAAGGTAAGCCTATGTGTCAAGTCTTTCAAGTTGTTAGAGATGTTGTTGACCGGTATGATGATATCGAAGTTATTTATCCGGTTCATCTAAATCCAGCTGTTCAGAAAGTAGCTAATGAAATTTTAGGTAACCATCCTAGGATTCATCTTATTGAACCTCTAGATGTTGTTGACTTCCATAATTTAGCTGCTCGGAGTTACTTCATTATGACTGATTCTGGCGGTATCCAAGAAGAAGCACCATCTCTTGGAAAACCAGTGCTGGTTTTAAGAAATACAACTGAGCGACCTGAGGGAGTTAAGGCAGGGACGTTACGATTAATTGGTACAGAACCAAGTAGTGTTAGAAAATGGATGATTAACCTACTTACTGATTCCAATGAGTATCAACGAATGGCTGAAGCCAGAAATCCGTATGGTGATGGTGAAGCTTCTAGACGCATTCTTGATGCGATCGCATTTAAATTTGGTAAAAAAGGGGTTGCACAAAATCGTTTTGAATAATTACTCTTTTGTTGGGATGTATTTACTTTATCCATTTAGGGGATGGGGCTACTTTTCTATCTTTAATTAGATATTAATATTGATTTTGACGCTTACCCCCAGAGTTGGAAACGACTCTGGGGGTATTTCTATGACTAATCCTAAAATCTTGATGACTACAAAGATCAAAGCCATTGAAGAATATTTAACTGAAACATAATCGAAACAAGCTACTGGTCGACGTTATGGAATTGGAGATAAAACGTTTCAATTTCTAGTTGCCGTTTATGAGCATTTTGGGTGCCAAGGCCTCTTAAATCTACCGATTATCACTGGTCAGCTCCAGATTTTTTATACTGTGTAAACAACATCAACGAGCCTCAATAGTAGAAACCTGTGCCTATTTTAGTTTGCTTTCAGGGGCAACAATTATTCGCTGGAAACGGGTTTATAACCTTTATGGTCCACAGCCCTTACTAGAGGACGCACCAAGGAGTGAAAGCACGCTTTGATTTGGTTTGGACGCTTAAAGCATAGCGGATGGGGACGGTAATGTCTTCTTTGCGTGCCAAAAAACAAAAAAATTGCATTTCTAACTCATGAAATATGGGGTGAAAACACTATCCTGTTTTTTCAAAATAGTCGTCTATAAGATAGCTAAATGTCAAAAAGTGGATCATTACCGGTTCGCCGCTGAAATTTTTAAAACCCGATCAAATTAAGCTTGTAATCTAACTGTATAAAAATATAATCTAGACCTTGAAGATAATAGATAAAGACGTCAAATGCTGGGGATAAGTTATTAATCGGATAGACAAGGTTGAATTGAACGATATGTTAGTTCAATTTGATTTTGCACCATGATCAGGGCATTCAAAGATTGGGGTTGAATATTGGTATACATTATGTTGTGATTGATTTTGTGGTTCAGAAAGGTTCCGGTGGTGTATTATCGATCTTGCAGGATGTAAACCAATATGCCATGACTAATCCAGGGTATTTATTTACGTTTATTGTTGCTTCCAAAGACCTGATTGTTAAATCTTCCAATATCAGAGTTATAGTTTGAAAAGATTTACAAAGAAGCTATATTAAGAAGATCCTTTTTGACTTTATCTGGGACTCAAAATTTATTAATGCTATCCATCCAAATTTTGTAATATCATTACAAAATACTGCGGTTTTAGGATTAAAAGTCCCAGAAATGGTGTATGTTCATCATCCATTATCTTTTGAAAGAAATTATAGATTCAGCTTTTTGAAACCTACGGAACGAAAAATGGCGTTTTATCAATATCTAGTGGATAGTGTCATTGAACGTAATTTAAGATGCTTTGGTAACGAATCAATTAAGGTTCAAACACATTGGATGAAAAAAGAATTACAAAGGTATAATCACCAATCAATTTTGCCGATCGGCCTATCAAATATCAAACAAAATATTTTTTCTTTCCTAGTACAGCGCTGGTCTACAAGAATCATCAAAATCTAGTTGAAGCGTGTTCAAAATTACCTCAAAATATAAAATCAGAGTATCAATTAATATTAACCATTCTTAGTCATTCAATTTTAGTTTTTCCCTCGAAAATTGAAAGCTTAGGCTTGCCGCTGCTAGAAGCTATGATGTTAAAAAGGTCGATTGCGGCTTCAAATATTAGTCCGGTTATTGAGGTTACTGAAGATTACGATTCAATTACTTATTTTGATTCTGATAACGTAGAGGCAATTTCGCGGGCCTTATTAAGCTCTCTTGAGCTACCGTCTTCTAAAGTAGGATTTAAAGAAGATAAAGCTACTGGATGGCAAGTATTCTTTGATAATCTAGAAGCAATAAAAAAGGCAGAATAGGGATGGAGTAATCTGGATAGTATTTAATCCAAAGATTACAGAATTTAGACCTCGTTTTTTGACCAATTAGTTGTCATTGATAATTAGCAATCACAAGTTTAAGCTACTTTTTCAAGATTGATCAATCTTTGCCGCATTCAATTCTAGCGCCACGGTTAAATGGAACATTCAGTAAACTTATGATAATAAGTAGTATTTTTTATATTTAGTAAATAAAATTATCCAATAAATATATATTGCTTTAAAAGGATTATTTATCTATAAATATCTGGAAAATAATAGCTAAATTACATTCAAAGTGGTAAGTTAAAACTACTGCAAGCGCTTGTAGAATATAATCGAAAGAAGATTTTTTCTATGAAGAGATTGCACACTTTGACCCACGGTTTTGAATTGGCACAAGCTGATCAACGTTTGATTGGCGGGGCCTTAAAAAAGGCTGGCTTATCCGCCCAAAGTCCAGATTACGAAGATTTATTCCAAGAAGCCCAAATTTTATATGCGCAAACTTGGGCTCAAGTAGAAGTAGAATTAGCAACTTTCCGTCCGTATATCTTTCAGAAAATTGTTTGGCGGACTTGGGATTATTTCCGGCGCCAAACGCGCCAACAAGAGCACGAACAATTGTTAACCGCTACGCAGACTTGGGATCAGTTGACCACTGGTCAGACGCCACAGTTTGTACTGGAACAACTCCAGCAAGTTTGGCCGCAACTAGATTCTTGGGCCCAGATTGTTTTGCAAGAAAATCTCTTGCAGGGACGGGCCCTCAAGCAGATTGCCGCGGAGCATCAGGTGAGTGATCGTTACTTGCGTAAAGTTCGGCAACAATTACGGGAACGTTTACGACGAGAATTAAATGTTAAATTTTAGAAATTAAATATCGCAGACCCCTTCAGCAAGTTAACTCTTGATGAAGGAGTTTTTAAAAAGTGGCTTCCGTAAGAGCAAGTTTGAAGAATTTAAGGAACCGTCAAGACGAGCTTAAAAGGCGGTTGCCCAATTAAAAGCTTTCCATTATAATGAAATCGATGTCAAAGAAAGAGAAAAAATTCACGACCATGGCTGAATTTATGAGGGCTAGTGAGAAAAAATGACGGAAATTTCAAAGAAGAGCAGAAATAAATACATAATTACCAGACTTATCTTCCAGTAATAATATAGGAGATAAGTCGAAATTTGGCAGAGTAATTAAAATTCATGATGACGAGCTGGGACCTTTTTTGTGCCAAAATAGCGTTAATGAACTATCATTATTTTGAAGTGTGTCCAAAAAAGACGCCAACTTAGTTGTCTCTCAAGGATTAGTGATTTGACTTATAATTAATAATTTTTATGGAGAATACCTAGTTAGAGCAGATGGTGGGCAGTTGTAGTGACCCTAAAAAGTTAGACCAAATATCTAACTTTTTAGAGGCGGTACAAGTCGCCCCAATAAACTGGGTCTATTTTTTAAGAAATATCAAAACTGTCTTTAAAATTACAATGGCGCTGATAAGTGGCTCCTTCCCACTTGGTAAAGCCAGTTTGGCCCAGCATAATAACCTCCTTTGAAGGCGTCTTAGTCCTGCCTTCTGCTCACATCTTCGCCCGTTTTGATAATAATAGATAGATTTTAAAAGGCAATGGTTATTAAATAGATGAAAAAAAGATTATTGGTTTATGCTCATTATTATGTTCCTGATCTAGCCTCGACCGGCCAAATTTTAAGAGAACTGGCGGAGGGAATGGGCGCTGTTTTTGATATTACGGTAATTTGTGTCGTTCCTTCCTATTCAGGGACGGTCGCCCCTGAATATCAAAGTCAGAAATATTACCGGGAAAATATTAAAGGGGTTAAAGTTCTCCGAATTCGCGTTCCTGCTTTTAGAAAAGCCAGTAAGTCATCGCGAGTTAAAAATATTCTCACCTATTTTTGGGGAGCTCTGAAAGCGACTTTTAAAACGGGACCCCAAGACTATATCTTAACGATTTCCCAGCCCCCAATTCTCGGAGGACTCTTAGGTGTCTGGGGGAAGTGGGTTAAGCGGGCCAAATTAATTTACAATATTCAAGACTTTAACCCGGAACAAATTAGTGCAATTGCTTACAGTCAGGATAAGTTTATTTTAAAGCTGCTGCTACTACTAGATAAATTTACTTGCCGCCGCAGCGATTTGGTCGTGACTGTCGGGCGCGATTTAGTTCAAACTTTGGAGCACCGTTTTAAAAAGCAATCCCTCCCGCCAGTAGTAATGATTAATAATTGGGTTGATGAAGAGCAGATCTATCCCTTGCCTCCGACGGAACCGCATGTTTTAGCTTTTAAGAAAAAGTACCATTTAGAAAATAAGTTTATTATTATGTATTCTGGAAATCTCGGCTTATACTATGATTTGAAAAATTTAATTAAGGTAATTGAGCAATTTCCCCAAGGAACGACCGCCGCTGATGGGCGAGAAGTCGTCTTTGCTTTTGTCGGTGCCGGAACTTTACAGGCAACTCTCCAAAATTATGTTCGCCAACAAAAAATGACCAATGTTATTTTCATTCCTTATCAGCCCAAAGCAGACTTAATCTATAGTTTAAATGCTGCTGATGTTCAGTGGTGTGTGAACGCCAAGGGGATGAAAGGGGTTAGTTGCCCCAGCAAGTATTATGGTCTGGCGGCAGTTGCCAAACCAATTTTGGGCGTTTTAGAAACTGATTCAGAAATCGCTTGTCTAATTAAAGAAACCCAGGGGGGCTTGTTGGCAGAACCACAAGATTACCAAAATATCCGGAAGAATATTAACTGGTTCTTAGCTCATGCTGCTAGTCAGGAATTGTCAGACATGGGACAACGAAGTCGGTGTAATTTAGAAGCCAAATTAACGAAAAAAAGATCGATCGCGCGCTATCAAGAAGCCATTAGAAAGTTGTAGAAAATGAAGTATCATGATCAAAATTGCTGTATTGCGGCGCGAAGAGCTCCAACTTGCGCAAAATCTAAGAATAATTGCTAAAGGGGGATTAGTCGTGTCAGAAAAAAAGAAAATAACTTTTATTGCCCAATTTCCCCCACCCATTCATGGTCTATCTAAGGCCGTCACTATTTTATATAATTCCCCGCAGCTGCAGTGTTTTGCTTTAAGGGCGATTAATACGACCAATAATCAGAAAATTCTGCGGAGTTTTCTCAGGGTCCTGCGCTCGAAAGATGATCTATATTATTTAAGCTTGAGTCAAAGTGCTCTCGGTAATTTGCGCGATTTGATATTTATGCTGCTTATTCATTTTAAAAGAAAACCGCTCCTGCTTCATTTGCACGGAGGACGTTTTGGCAAGCTGGTGACGCAAGAAATGGGGGGGATCCAAAGGAGACTGAATGTCTGGTTAATTTCCCAAGCTCAGGGAGCCATTGTCCTCAGTCCCTCACTGCAAAAAAATTTTCAGGGACTCCTCCCGGCTTCCCGGATTTTTGAAGTTCCTAATTGTGTGGATCAACAACTGGTCCCTGATCAAAAGACCCTGCAAGAAAAGATCGCGGCTTACGGCCAGAAAAAAATCAAGCAAGTTCTATATTTATCGAACTTCAACCCTGAAAAAGGCTATTTAAAAGTCTTGGAGCTGGCTAGGTTAGAAAAGGAAGCTCCCGTCAAGCACCATTTGCATTTTAATTTTGCCGGAACTTTTTTCTCGAAAAAGGAACAACGTAAATTTTTTGATTATCTTCACAAGTATCAATTACAAGATTATGTTAGCTACCACGGAGTTGTTACTGGCCAAGCGAAAAAAGATTTATTATTGCAAGCTGATTTCTTCATTCTCTTAACCAAATATCCCAAAGAAGGGCAGCCGATTTCTCTGCTTGAGGCGATGGCTAATGCTTGCTACGTGATTACGACTAATCATGCGGGGATCCCGGATCTGATCTCTGAGACGGGAAAAAATGGCTTAGTAGTCGATAAGAATCAAATTGATCCCGAATTTATTTTTAATAAACTGGGCTTGTTAGTTAAGAATGCCCCCGAATGGCGGCAAGTTGTCTTGAATAATCGCCGAATTGCCGCCGCTAACTATACTGAAAGTCAGTATTTAGAAAGGATGAAGGCTTGTTTTCTTCAGAGCTTGAATTCTGAAAAGTAAGCCAGCTCTGAACTGGCTATTCGAACTCCACTTTAAAGGAAAGGAAAGTTATTTTCTTGAAGATCTTGTTTGTTACCAATCTCCCATCGCCGTATCGGGTGGAATTCTTTTCTGAATTAGCTAAAGAATGCGACTTGACGGTTCTTTATGACTATCGGTCTTCCACGGAGAGAAATCCCTTGTGGAAAGCCCAATCTCAGAATAATTTTAAAAGCGTCTTTTTAAAGGGCCTCCATTTTGGCACCCATTGGTGTTTATCTTGGGCGATTATAAAGTATTTAAAGCAAGACTTTGATCTGGTGATTATTAGTTCTTATGAAGGTTTAACCGAACAATTAGCTATTTCGTATCTCCGCCAGCACCGGATTCCCTTCGCTTTGAGTAGCGATGGCGGTTTTATTGGCGATGATTTTTGGTTAAAGAAAAAATTAAAAACCTATCTGATTGGTTCAGCCAGTTATTATTTTTCCCCAGGAAAATTTACGGATAAATATTTGGAGTATTATGGGGCTCAAGCGACGCAAATCTACCATTATCCTTTTACTTCGCTTTATCAGCGGGAGATCTTGCCGCGAACTCTCTCGGTCGCCGAAAAGCAGCAATTGCGGCGTAAGCTTAATTTACCGGGGCTGGATTACAATCTGGTGATTTCCGTGGGGGTGCCTATTCGGCGCAAGGGCTTTGATCTGCTCGTCCAAGCCATCGAGGCTTTAGATGATCCTCGAACTAAGTTGCTTTTGGTAGGAGCTTCCCGGGCTGAATACGAAAAAACTTTGGGCCGTAAGCTTTCTTCCAAGGTTTTGGTAGTTGACTTTTTGACGAAGCCGCAGCTTTGGAAGTATTATCAAGCCGTCGATGTCTTTGTTTTAGCGACTAGGTATGATATCTGGGGCTTGGTCATCAATGAAGCTTTGGCTAATGGCTTGCCGGTGATTACCACGGATCGTTGTGGAGCCGGACTGGAACTGATTGAAAACGGGGTCAATGGTTATCTCGTTAAAAGCGAATCCGTTGCTGCATTGCGGCAGGCGCTGGAGTTGACGCTCGCCCAGCAGCCGTTGCTGGCTGAAAATAGCCGCCACAAGATCCAGGAACACTCCTATGAAGGGATGGTTCAAGCTCATATTTTAGCCATTAAAAAAATTATCAATCATCAAGATTAAAAATCTAAAGGTCGGGGGCTTTAGGATGAAGATTTTGTTTGTGGATACCGGAATTAGTGGTCACCATCAACCCTATTTGAAAACTTTATTACAGGGCTGTGCTTGCCCAGCTGGGGTGGTTCTTCCGGAACGGATCCCAAGTCTAAATGCAGAACAATTTGTTATTGACGCTGATCTCAAGTCCCTGAGGGGTTATCGGCAATGGCTAAAGAAGATTGCCGCGATCCAACGAGAGAAAAACTATGATCGGATTCATTTTTTATATGGTGATATTTTTTATCGTTTTTTTGGACTAGGATTGGGGAGATTTAAACCGGACAAGGTAATTGTCACTTTTCATCATCTACGCTATGGTTTCTGGCATGAAATTAGCCTGAAAGCAATCTTTAAAAGAATCACTCTGGGTATTGTCCACGCTAATTATCTATTACAAAAATTAGCCGCGCTGCAGATTAACAATTGTCAAAAAATTGAATATCCCGTTTTTGAAAAGCAGTCTTCCAAAAGTAAAACTGAACTACTTGCCCTGCGTCAGTCCTTAAAGATTCCGCCAGATGTCCCAGTTTTACTAGCCTTGGGGGGAACTAGAAGTGATAAGGGCCTAGATATTTTGTTGACGGCCCTAACTCAGGTGAAGAAAGATTTTCACTTACTGATTGCCGGTCAAGCCGAAACTTTTGGCCGAGATTATATCGAAGCTAAGTCGGCCAGCTATCAAGACCAGGTCAGTCTGCAGCTTAATTATTTGCCGTCTTCCGAAATGACGGCTTATCTGGCCCTCTCCGATATCGTGGTCTTACCCTATCGCAAAATATTTGATGGTGCTAGTGGCCCTCTAGGTTTAGGCGTGGTGTCTGGAAAATGTATTATTGGCCCCGATCATGGTAGTTTAGGGGAAACGATAACTCAGAATGATTTGGGCCAGACCTTTGTGGCGGAAGATAGCGAAAGTTTAGCTACTGCTATTGAGCGGGCACTCTCAGAAAAATTTGTCTGCGATCGTCAATATCGCAACTATCAAGAACAATTGAATCCCAGCAATTTTGTCGCTGCCTACCAAAAGGTCTATCGGAGAATCTAATTTAAATTAAGATTTCTTTGTGTAATAATTATCTTGAAAGTTTGCTTCCTAGAAGATTCTCGCCAGCAAAAATATGATTTAAGCTCCCATTTCTTTTTATTAAAGTGAGTTAGTTCTGACTTTCTTTCTCGACAATAACTAAAAATTTCTATCAATTCTAAGAGATAATTCATTGACGCCAAGGAGAAGGTCTTACTAAGATTGATTTTAAAAGATCTAAATTTTGAAAAATAAGGTTATTGTTATTTTTCTGAAGGGTAGACGGTTAGAGAATTTATGGTAAAAAATAAATTTAATTTCGGAGTATTGCTGTTATTTAGTGCTGTAGCCATCTCCAATCTTTTAGGATTTATCTTTAACCGTGATTTGTCGATCATTGGCAATTTCTTACTGCTAATTTCACTCTTGCTTTTAGTCAATCTTAGGGGGATTTTATCAGGACGATTATACCTTCGAAAACCGACGCTGGGAACTTTTTGGTTCTATATTGCGTATATTTCGATCTTGTCTTATTTTTCGATCGGCTTTAAAAAAGAAGCCGGCGCTTTGATCTATAATTTATTTGCGCTTTTTCTAATGTTAGTTTTAATTTCGCGGAATCACTGGCCCAATAAAGATCGCTTCGTCCAGATGGGGTTCATTTATTTTGGTATATTGGTGATAATCACCGTTTTTTTCTTGAAGAATGGCTTACAAGCGCAAGCTAGCGACGTGCAGACGATCAATGGAGTTTACGATTCTGGGGGTAAATTGATTGCCGACCGTTTGACTTTGTCTGTAATTCCACTCTACTCTTTCGTCTTCAGCATTATTCATAAATCTAAGAATATCCGCCAGTTTATTTTTAAAGTGCTGTGTATCTTTGCGGCCCTTGCCTGTCTCTTAATTGTCAATCGCCGCTCACAAATTGTGGATATTATTTTAGTCTTAATTTTTAGTACCTTTTATAGTAATGTTGATGCCAGTAGATTTGGAATAAAAAAGAGTTCCGTGATGGCCTTTATCGTTTTTGTGGTCCCCATCGGGATGATCATGGCTATTTTGCTTTACTTTAGTGGGCTACTGGATGGCTTGGGACAAATTGTCGATTCCTTATTTAAAGCAGTTTCGACTTTATTTGGCAGCAATAGTTATGGTTATGATGAATCGGGCAATGTCCGTTATCTGATCAGAAAACAAATTTGGGGCGAGTATGCTACATATAGCAACTACCAGTTACTTTTTGGAAAGGGATATATGTATAAATATCTGGATTTTCCCATCCTGCAAGCCTATGTCGATGGTGGGCTTTTCGGAGGAATAGTATTTACAGTTTTTTCATTGGTTATTCCGATTAGATATATCTTAACTCGGAGTCGCTCGCGAATTGAACGAATCTTCCAGGTCTTATTAGTTATTGAAATCTTCAATCTATTTTATTGCGGAATTCCCTATGGGATTAATAGTTATTTAGTCATCATTCTCAGTATCTTCTTGTTCAAGGGGCATTTTAAACGCTATCGCCGACTTTATCATCGTCGACGTCAGCGACGGCACCAAAGTCATTCGAAATTACCTCATTATCGCTGCCAGCATCACTATCATCGGCACCACCATCACCACTGACATTCCAAGAGAAGCCCGAAAAAATAGGCTCCACGATGTCTAAAGTCAGGCCAAAAACGACAATCTTAGCCAGGCCTACCTAGATATCTCAAGCGATCGCCCGCAAAAGATCTTCGCCGAGATCTCTAAAGGGTTTTTGAAAAAATGGATTTTAAGAAGTTGATGAACTTTAAGCTGCGCTAATCAGGAGCAAATTTCTCTAGAATTTAAACTATCTTAGTTATTGGAAAAGGGCAACTTCATTGGCGGTATTGGCAGCTTTATTTTGCTTATTAGAGGTCACGATAAGAGATGAGTAGAGAACGGACAGCAGTAAAAAGCAGTTTGATCGGGATTCTATCCCAATTTCTAACTCTGATAATTAAATTTATTGTTCGAACCATAATAATCCGCTATTTAGGCAGAGAAATTTTGGGTTTAGACGCGGTGATTATTGATTTGATCAGTATGTTGTCTCTAGCAGATATGGGGATCAATACGGCGATGCTTTATCGGCTCTATCAGCCGGTAGTTAATCAGGAACAAGCTCGAATCGCCCAATTAATGGCCAGCTATCGCTTTATTTTTCGGACCATTGCTGGCGTAATTGCGGCGATTGGCCTAGTTTTAAGTTGTTTTCTACCCTTGTTTATCAAGGGGCTTTCTTATAGTTGGTTTTATATTTATGGAGCTTATTATTTGCAACTCCTGGCGATTGTCGCTTCCTACTTGTTTTCCTATCAGCGGATCCTCTTAGATGCTGATCAGAAAAGTTATCTCAATATGTTGATTGATATGTTAACCTTTCTGGGCTTTGGGATCGTAGAGATTCTTGCTTTATTGGTCTTTAAAGAGTATTTTGCTTACCTAATTTTGGCGGTAATTCAGCCTCTGGGGGCTAATTTAATCATCTCTTGGCGGATAAAGGCTCTCTATGGCCAAGAGATCACTCAAGGCAAAGTAAAAAAAGCCGATTTGCGGCAGCTCTTTTTGGATGCCAAGGAAGTTTTGGTTAATAAAATCGCCGGTTACATCTATAATTCTACCGACAGCTTGGTAATTTCGGTGGCTTTAGGAACCGCTTTTGTCGGGCTCATGTCTAACTATCGCTATCTTTCTCGCGCCATGATTAGTCTGGTGAATTCAATGATGGCCGCGATGCAGTCCTTGATTGGCAATTTTTTAAATTCCAATCATGATCAAAAAAGGACTTTTGCAGTTTTACAATATTATTCCTTCGTAAGGTTTATTGTTGGCGGTGTAGCTTTTGTGGTCATCGTCAGTTGTTCCCAAGACTTTATTTTACTTTGGACGGGAAAAAGAGAATATCTACTTTCACTTTGGGTACCTTTGTTGATGATGGTTGATTTTTATTTTGGGGTAATGTTAGGACCTTTGAGTGAATATCTTTTGGGACTAGGAATGTTTAAAAGAACTCGGCAGATATCAACCGTTGGGGCCGTGGTAAATATTCTTCTTTCGCTGGGATGTGTCTGGACGATTGGCTATCTGGGAGTCTTGATTGGAACAGTTATCAGTCAGGCCATCATGTGGTCTTTAGATGTCTACTCGGTTTTTGGAACGATTTTTAAAGCTAACTCTTCGTGGTTGAAGATCTATTTACAAGACCAGTTTAAGTATTTGGGCATTATCTTCTGCGCCACCGGCTTGGTACTTCTTAGCGCAAATTATCTTTTTAAAATTGATTATTTTTCGACCATCACGAGACTAATCAGCGAGGGTCTGTTAGCAGTTTTATTTTTTGGCCTGTTTACTTTTCTTACTTTTCGAAAAACACCGAATTATGGATATGTCCTGGCGCTGCTTAAAAAAATACTTGCGCGCTAAGTTTTCCTTATGAATTTAGCTAGACTCGGGCGGAAAAATTTCCCGATTTTTATTAGCTAAGATTTTCGGGACCCAAAGCACCAGACAAGCTGTTGGTTGATACACCCGGTCAAGATTACACACAAAAATAAAGATCTTCTAACTCAGATTTTTAATGAGCTAGGAGATCTTTTTTTATTGGAATGGCCAATTGTTAAAGTTCGCTAAGCAATTAAAACGGGGCAGGTAGCTAATTTCTGAAAGTGAAAAATTTCACCTATGACAAGAAAAGGGGGGGCGGGAAGAAACGACATTTTGTAAGTCTTTGAGACTAAATTATTGATTTTTAATCACTATGAATTAAAATGTTATCTAGAAATAATTATCTATAATAATCTTAACTTATAAATTATTAAATAGATATTTAATTTTATATGTTAATTTTAAACAATTTGATAATAAAAATTAAAGTCAGCAAGACAAGGCTTGGTAAAGTGGCTTGGCCGGACCAATAGTTGAGAAGATTAGAGTGAATTTTTTAAAGGGGAGAACAATTCAAGCTGATCTTTAACGATTATTTATGCTAGATCTAATTATTTCAAAATAAGGTAGTGGCTCATTTTTTTTATTGGGGGAGATATTTCATAATGTATAAGTCAAATAATGCCCTTATTTCTTTGATGCTGATCTTTTTATGCGGATTAATTAGCATCTATCTTCAATCTTATCCAGTAATCGCCGCCACTAATTCGCGAATCGCTAATTTAAAAAAAGATTTCGATTTTTTTTCGGAATTTAAACTGTCTCAGCCGCAAAGTTCAACCATTAAAGCTTCGCCGCCATTATTAGATGAAGGCATTACAGATCAGAAAAGGCCGACCAAGATTGTCAGCAATGTCAATCAAGATGTTATTGGATCGGGTGAAATCACGGCGGATAAGCCTAATAATTGGTGGAGTTTTGACTCCAATAGTCATACTTTAACTCTTAAAAAAAATACGAAGATCGATTTGAATTTAACGGCGGCAGATATCAATGAATACGGCAAATTTCCTGATGGAAGTCCGGGAGATATCAATAAAGAAGGGATTGTTGGTCAGTATCCGGGTACGCAGATTGGGGGTACCAATTGTTGGCCTTGGGGAAAATATGACTGGGCGACGCACAAGAAAGCGGCTGATGGCCAGCTGATTGAGGATAATTTTAGCCATAATATCCACCATATTAAGATTGAGCCAAATGTTCAGGTGACAGGAGGAACTTTAAATGGAATTTTTGCTTGGCTCCCAGAACTTGAAGATATTCAAGGCTTAGCTAACCTGAAAACCGAAACTGTGACTAACTTTGGGGGCATTTTTTGTGGCGATCAGAAATTAAAACGGATCGATTTTACGGATGGCCAAAACGACTCGTTGCCAACTTGGCAACTTACTCAGGCAACGACTATTTCTTGGATGTTTTACGGTTGTCAAAATTTAACGCAAATCGTAGGGGTGACTGCTTGGCAAACTGCGAAGATCCAAAAAGCGGCAGGCCTTTTTGGCCAGTGTGAAAAACTGAGTTTTACGGATGAGTTAAATTCTTGGCAACTAGCTAACTTACAAGATAGTTCTTGGATGTTTTACGATTGTCTGTTGATTAATGAGCTGACAGGAGTTAAGGCCTGGGATTTAAGTCAAGATGAAAATTTATATGGGATGTTTGCGCAATGTCAGTCGCTAACAAAAGTGGATACCAGCAATTGGCAGCTGCAGCGAGCGACCAATGTCAGTAAAATGTTTCAAGGTTGCAGTAAATTATTACAAGTAGTTGCCAGTGGAGCCTGGAAATTGTCAGAGGTAACGAATAACGCTAATATGTTTAATGATTGTAGTAGCTTGGAAAGTTTAGATGTTAGTAACTGGAATTTAAGTAATTTGGTGGATAGTAACCGGGCTTTTTTTGGCTGTAGTAAATTAAATGACCTGCAGGGGAGTGGCCAGCTTAAGCTTCTTAAAGTTACCAATACTAGAGAGATGTTTAGTGATTGTCGAGCTTTGCCTAAATTAGATGTCAGTAATTGGCAATTAAGTAACCTTAATGATACCAGCTTTATGTTTTTTGACTGTAAAAATTTAACTGAATTAATCGGAAATGATAAATTACGTTTAGATTCCTTGACGACCGCGGAAGCGATGTTCGTTTATTGTACGAATATTAATAATTTAAGCCTTGATAAGTGGAATTTGACAAAGTTAAAAATTGCGCGGGCGATGTTTCAAGGCTGCGAGAAGCTGACGTCTGTAGATTTGGGCAATACTAGTCTGAGTGCCGATCACACCAGCACTTCAGATATTTTTACAGATACGAAAAGATTATCACGCTTAGTTTTAGGTCCCCATACTAAATTAAATTCTGCTGCCGGCCTTGGTCCGGCGGCTAATGATTTACGGGGCTTTCCTAATGCGGACTCACTTAAAATTACCCGGAGTAAGAATTGGCAGGAAGTTGGCTCCGGCAGCGAAGATGATCCTCAAGGTCCAGTTTTAACGGCTCAGGAAATTATCGCTAAATATAATGATTCCCAGATAGCTCATACTTTTATCTGGCAGCCTTTTAACCGCCGAGGTCCGGTTTTGAAGGCTGTTCCGACCCAATTGGATTACGGAAGTTATAGTATCTATAAGGCTGGTTTGTTAAAAACTAAGGCTGAACAAACTTTTGCGATCGAGGATACCAGATTGGCGAAAGATCGAACTCCTTGGACTTTGCGAGTTTCCGCGAGCCATCTAAAAACTAGTACGGGGATGGAGCTTCCCCAAGATCTCTTACTTTATCAAGGACAAAAGTTGGGTTCTGTGCCAGCGACTATTTATGCCCGCTCTCAGCCGGCAGCAGATAAAGATGATAGTGGTCGAACTAGGATTAACTATGACTGGACTTGGAAACCGGAAGTGGGAATCAAGCTGCAACTCAGCGCTAACTCAGCACAGAGGCTTGGAAAGTATAGTTGTGTCCTTAGTTACAGTTTCTATAGTAGCCCGATAGTTGTCAGCAACGACTATGACTAGGGCTGCTGAGAAAAAGTTGCGTTTTATTAAGTTGAAAAATCTTTTTTAAGAGCTAGCAATTCAAACGAGAATTAAGTTCGAATCAGTCCCCCTGTCGACCGTTCGCGGGGGGGCTTCTTGATGGAGTAAAGAAAATAGGCGTTTGACCGTTAGATGGGGGAAAATAGTTTCCTAAATTACGAGCAATCGTTGCGTATAATTTAGAGATCAAAAGATTTCCGGTCTGAGAAAGTCACTATTCTTCCAAGATTGTTAAAATTCCAGAACTTATTTGAATTAAAGTTTAAACTTGCATTTATAATGAATTATTTTTTGTTAAAATTAAATGGTGTAGAGATGATTATTTGAAAATTAACCAAATAACCTTATCGAATTCTAATACAAAGGCTATAATATTAAGTAACAATGAATTTACAGTTTGGGGGAATTTGGGATGACAAAAAAGGCCTTAATTACGGGAATCACCGGTCAAGATGGCTCGTATTTAGCGGAATTTTTATTAGAAAAGGGTTATGAAGTTCATGGACTCCGTAGGCGTTCTTCAAGCTCCAATACGAGTCGAATTGATCACTTAATTGCCCAGCAGCAGATAATTCTCCATGATTGTGACCTGACTGATTCTTCCGCTCTTATTCGCGTCATCAGCGCCGTTCAACCTGACGAAATTTATAATTTAGCGGCTCAATCAGATGTCCAAGTATCTTTTGATGTTCCCGAATATTCTGGTGACGTCAATGCTTTAGGAGTCTTACGAATATTAGAAGCGGTTCGAATTTTGCGATTGGAGTCGCAAACCCGGATCTACCAAGCTTCAACTTCGGAACTTTACGGAAAAGTTGAAGAAGTGCCCCAAAGTGAAACAACCCCTTTTCACCCTTATAGTCCTTACGCCGTGGCCAAGCAGTATGGTTTTTGGATCACGAAAGAATATCGAGAAGCCTACCAGATGTTTGCCGTCAACGGAATTTTATTTAATCACGAATCTGAACGGCGGGGCAAAAATTTTGTGACCCGCAAGATTACTTTAGCCGCCGGACGAATTGCCGAAGGCCTTCAGGATCACTTGGAGTTGGGAAACTTAGCTTCCTTACGGGACTGGGGTTATGCCCGAGACTATGTGGAATGTATGTGGCTAATCATGCAACAAAAAAAGCCAGAAGACTTCGTAATTGCCACCGGTCAACAACATACAGTGCGTGATTTTACCGAAAAAGCTTTTGCGGCTAACGGCTTCATCTTACGTTGGAAAGGAACGGGAGTTGAAGAAAAAGGTTACGATGTCCACACAGGACGCTTGTTGGTTCAAGTTAACCCACAGTGGTTTCGACCAACTGATGTTAATAATCTCTGGGGAGATCCCACGAAAGCGCGCACGGTTTTGGGGTGGAATCCGCGAAAGACTAGCTACCGCGAATTAGTAACGCTAATGGCGGAACATGATCGAAAAATTGCGCAGCGAGAAGCGGCCTTGAAAAAGACTCAGGCTTGATTGAATTTGGGGAAAGAAAAATTATGAAGATGAAAGAAAATGCCAAGATTTATGTTGCTGGTCATCGAGGGATGGTAGGTTCGGCGATTGTCCGCGAGTTAAAGTGTCAAGGTTATCAAAATATCATTACCCGAAACCATCAGGAGTTGGATTTACAAAGGCAAGCTGATGTTGAGCACTTCTTCGCAGAAGAAAAGCCGGAGTATGTTTTTTTAGCCGCCGCCAAAGTTGGGGGAATTGTGGCTAACCAAGAAGCTTTAGCTGATTTTATGTATGACAACATGATCATGGAAATGAACGTCATTCATGAGGCTTGGAAAAATAAGGTTAAGAAACTAGAATTTCTCGGCTCTTCTTGTATCTATCCGCGACTAGCTCCCCAGCCGATTCGAGAAAGCAGTTTATTAACTAGTTCTTTGGAACAAACCAATGAAGCTTATGCTTTAGCTAAAATCTCGGGCTTAAAGTATTGTGAATATTTAAATCGTCAATATCAAACTAATTATATTTCCGTAATGCCGACTAACTTATATGGTCCTAATGATAATTATCATCCGAGGCATAGTCATGTCTTGCCGGCTTTAATTCGGCGTTTCCATGAAGCTAAGGTTCAAGGACTTAATTCGGTTACTTGCTGGGGAGATGGCAGTGCTTTACGAGAATTTCTGTATGTCGATGATTTAGCTAATTTATGTGTCTTTCTAATGAATAACTATCAAGGAAATGAAACCGTCAATGCGGGAACTGGTCAAGAATTGACAATTAAAGCTTTGACCCACAAGGTGGCGGCCATTGTTGGCTATCAAGGAGAAATTAAGTGGGACCCTTCTAAGCCCAATGGGACCCTTCGTAAATTACTCGATGTTTCTAAAGCTACGCAATTGGGCTGGACCTATCAGACAGAATTAGATGAGGGGATTCGTCTTACTTATGACGATTTTTTAAATAATCCCCGACGCGCAGAACGTTGATAACTTAAAGTGGCGCTGACAAAGGTGTCCTTAGCTTTATTAAATTCAAATAAGTAAAGTAGATAAGGATAATAATTTAAGTCAGAAGTGAGCTTTGACTTTAGCTTGTCTTGACCGTTGGTCTTAGGTCATTGCCCCTTTATTTTCCCAAGGAGATAATATGCAAATCGTATTGCTTTCTGGTGGTTCAGGAAAACGACTCTGGCCGCTATCTAATAATATCCGAGCTAAACAATTTATCAGTTTATTGAAAAATGATTTAGGACAACAAGAAACGATGGTTCAAAGAGTTTTTCGCCAAATTAAAAAGGTCGCTCCTCAGGTGCCAATCACCATTGCGACCGCTAAAAATCAAGTTCCTGTAATTGAGCACCAATTGGGCGAGAAGGTGAATTTATCGATTGAACCTTGCCGACGAGATACCTTTCCGGCAACTGTTTTAGCTGCCGCCTATTTAAGAGATGTTCAAAAGGCTGATTTAGATGAGGTAGTCGTAGTTTGTCCCGTTGATCCCTATGTTGAGGATGGTTATTTTTCTGCGTTGCAAGATTTAGCGGATGAAGCCGCCCGGGGGCAAGCCAATCTAGTTTTGATGGGGATTGAACCGACTTATCCTAGTGAAAAGTACGGCTATATTCTGCCTAAGACAATGGATAATGTGAGTTTTGTCGCTAAATTTAAAGAAAAACCTGATCTTCAGACCGCAACTGAATATTTGCAACAAGGAGCCCTGTGGAATTGTGGGGTCTTTGCCTTTAAGTTGAAGTATCTTTTGAATTGTGCTCGACAAAAATTAGGCTATGCTAGTTATCTTGAACTTTTAAAGCATTATGCTGATTTACCGAAGACTAGTTTTGACTATGCGGTGCTTGAAAGAGAAAGGCAAATTCAAGTTATCCGCTATGCAGGAGAGTGGCAAGACCTAGGAACTTGGAGTACCTTAACTCAAGCGATGGATAAAACAAGCACCGGCAATGTGCTCCTAGATGCAACTTGTGACAATGTCCATGTGGTTAATGATTTGGATGTTCCGGTTTTGGGACTAGGGCTCAAAGATCTAGTCGTGGCTGCTAGTCCTGAAGGAATCCTCGTGGCTGACAAACAACAGTCTAGTTATATCAAACCATTTGTGAATAAAATAACAAAAAAGGAGGGGTCCAAGAGATCTTGGGGAAGTTTTCGAGTCCTCGATATCAGTGAGGGGGGACTAACCACCAAAATTACCCTAAGATCTGGGCATCATCTCCATTATCATAGTCATGATTATCGCGATGAGCTTTGGACTGTTTTGGAGGGAACTGGCTGGACAGTGGTTGATGATGTGGTGCGCTCGATTCATCCAGGAGATGTTATTAAATCACCGGCCGGGAGTCGGCATACGCTAGTTGCCGCTAGCCGTCTGCAGGTAATTGAAATCCAATCGGGGGAAGATATTTTGGTAACCGATAAATACAAGTATGAGTATGACTTTGAGCAATTTAAGCAGAAAGATTAGTCGATGAATATACAAATGGAGTACCAACGCTGGTGTAAATTAGCGAATAGAGATCCGGATCTCCCGCCAGAATTACAAGCGATGGCTAACGATGAGGACTTGCTGAGCGATGCTTTTTACCGTGATTTAGCCTTTGGAACCGGAGGCTTGCGGGGAGAGATTGGCGCGGGTACCAACCGGATGAATGTTTATACGGTGGCCAAGGCTTCGCAGGGAGTCGCCAATTATCTAATTAAAAATTTTGCTCCCAATGAACGTCGAGTGGCAATTTCCCGTGATTCTCGCCATAAATCAGATCTTTTTGCCCAAGTTGTGGCCGAAGTTTTGGTGGCTAATGGGATTAAAGTTTGGCTTTATCGAGAAATTATGCCCACACCCTGTTTATCTTTTGCGGTGCGGCAGTTACACTGTGCCGCGGGCATCATGATTACTGCCTCGCACAATCCTGCGCAATATAACGGCTATAAGGTTTATGGAGTTGATGGTTGTCAGATTACAACTAAAGCGGCTGCCATAATTTTAAAAGAAATTGCCGCCTTAGATATTTTTACAGATCTACACTATTGCGATTTTACAATAGCTGTTCAAGCGGGAAAAATTACTTATATTTCAGAACAAGTAACCAGCGATTTCATCACCGCGGTCTTACAAGAATCTCCCTTGGCTCCCCAGACAAAGATTGATCGACAGCTGAAAATTGTCTATTCACCCTTGAACGGGACCGGATTGCATCCGGTGACGACAGTTTTAAAGCAAGCTGGCTTCACTAATATCTTCACGGTTCCTGAACAACGACAACCAGATGGGGATTTTCCAACTTGCCCGCTGCCCAATCCCGAAATTCCCGCGACCATGGCTTTAGGAATTGCATATGCCCGGCAAGAACAGGCGGACTTTTTCTTTGCCAATGATCCGGATTGCGATCGAGTCGGAATTGCGGTTAAAAATAAACAGGGAGACTATGTTTTATTGTCAGGTAACGAAATTGGCCTCTTGTTGTTGGACTACATTTGTTCCCAACGGGTCCTTAATAGCACGATGCCCCTACATCCAGAAGTGGTTAAAACGATTGTGACTACTGACTTAGCGGTGAAGATTGCTAAACATTATGGAGTTCAAGTCGTCAGTTTGTTAACTGGTTTTAAATTTATTGGCGAAGAAATTGGTCGTCTAGAAAAATTGGGGAGAGTTGACGATTACTTATTTGGTTTTGAAGAATCCTATGGTTATTTAAGTGGAACTTATGTTCGGGATAAAGATGGCGTCAACGCGAGCTTTTTAATCTGTGAAATGTTCGTCTACTACAAAACTCGGGGAATTAGTCTGTTAACGAAATTGGCGCAACTTTATAAACAATATGGTTACTGTCTGAATACTTTGCATTCTTTCGAATTTAAAGGGCAAACCGGACGCGCCCAAATGACAAAGATTATGGCGCGCTTGCGGCAATCAGTTACCGTTTTAGCGGGCCAGCCGGTAGTTAAGCTGTGGGATTATCAAGCTGGAATTAACGGTTTACCCCCAGCTGATGTTCTGAAATTCCAATTGCCTCAAGACAGTTCGGTAGTTGTTAGACCCTCTGGAACGGAACCAAAATTAAAGTTATATATTTCAATTCAAGCCGCCGATCAGGCTGCTGCAAAAAAAATGGAAGAAGATATTAAAGACTATTTTACTAATTTTTTTCAAAAGGAGAGCTAATTTAGCTAGGATTTTGCGGCTCTTTAAATAGCCCTGATTAATCAAGGGTTTAAGACAAATGAGAAAGGGGGCAACTATTAGTTGCTCTTTTTTGTGTTAACCAGAATCTTTAGCAAACTAAAAAAGCCCCCAGTTATGTAACGACCCCCAGAAGTTAGACCAAAATCTAATTTCTAGGAGGCAGGGCACTATCTTGGTGGCTCTTTCTTAGTTACTTAGAAATTGCGCTTTAATTTCATGTTGTTTGGGCCGTTTGGTAACTAGTTCAATGATTCTCTGGGTGGTTAACTTTTCGAGGGTTCTTTGAATCTCTCTTTTTTGTAGTGCAGATACAAGTGCTGGATTAATTGTTGGTCGGTGATTCTTAAGGAACGACTTGAGGTGAAGATTTGAGACTGGACGAAGAGAAAAATAAGATCCTTTAAATAGGAATTAAGCCATCAGTCAGAGAGCTTGGAGTAGCTTTTTTTTAATTTGTGTCGTCCTTGGCTTCGGGGCCAAATTTTTCGGAATAAACTTTGTACCGCTCTAAATAAACCTTGCCGGATTAGATCGACGGCGATCCCGCCGATGAGAATGATAAAAGAAACCGCTAGCGCTTCTAGGAAAATCTGCGGCGTATAGGGGTGGTGCTCACCAGCCTTAATAAAGTCGTTCCAAAGCCAGCTATAGGCCAAAACACTGGTGTGCAATAAGTAGACGCCAAAAGTTCCCCGAGCCAGAAAATTAAGCGGGTGATTATGGTGCGGAGGTAAACGTAAGAAAAGAAGAAAGATGGCGCTAGCCGCTATTAATTGAAAGGGGCTGACACTGGGATAATATTTTTGGGCCCAGCCAAAACCTTGAACTATTTGGGGATGAGTTAAGTGGACGAAATCAATACCTAGACTGGAAAGATACATCCCTCCCAGGCTAATAATAATCGCCAAGAATAAGCAAAAACTGGGAATTTTAGCCCAACGATCTTGGTATTTTCTGATATAGCCGCCTAATAAGTAAAGAAAAATAACTGGGGCCACCGTGTCCTGCAATAAGCCGATGGCATTACTGCCCACCGTACACTCGATTGTCGCGATTAAGGCTAAAAACAATAACAAGCCAGAGTAGCTTTTAAAGCTCAACTGTCTAATCCAAAGATTCAGGTAAGGAGCTAGGACTACGATACAAAAATAGGCGGTCGCAAACCAATAAGTACCCATGGTTAGGGGGAAGAAAGAGCGCATAATTTCGCGCGCACCGAAGTTAATTTTTAAGACGTAACTTCCAATAATAAAAGATAATAAAGAGTAAAAATAAACTTGGGTCCAGAGACGAAGAAGGGTTTTCCCATTCGGGCGTGAGCGGGTTGATTGGCTTAAAAAATAAGCACTAATTAAGACAAATAAATTGACGCCTAATTTACCGCCGAACCACAGCCACTGGATCCCTGCTATTAGTCCGAGGCTGGTCCCCTGAAAATGCCAATTAGTCATGATGGCAAAGTGTCCGAGAACAATCAAAAACATGGCGATGATTCGTAGGGCCTCCAAATTGGAATTTCGGTGACCGTACTTGGAATTTTGGTTCATGAAAGCTACCCCTCAAATTATATAAAGTGATTTTTTCTATCCCACTTAACTAGGGGATATTTATTAGTATAAACTTTTGAACTATTAATTTATAGAGAATAAATCAATGTGAGAGGGCTTAAAAAATGAAACTAGAGCATACTCCGTTAACTAATGGTAGATTTTATAATTAACCCGAATACTAATGTGATCTAAAAAATCAGAATAATTCCTTTGCGATAGTAGTTACCATAATGTAAACAATTAGTAAAACATCGCTTACGACTAACTTGGCCATTAGAACAGGTTGATCATCATCTGGGTTTGGCCATAGCTTCCATCTATAACTGGTTAGTTCAAGGTCAACTAGATTATTCAGTCCAAGAGATCCCAGACTTAGGAGAAAGATAACAGAAAAAGGGGAAATCACCATTGAAGTTTTTAGGGTCTATTCAGATTAAACCTATAATCTGTCCTAATAATAGAGTTTGGAGAACTAATAAATTAGATGATTTTGGTTTTTAAAGTGAGAATTATGTATAAGATTAATGAAGAATGTTATTTTGGAACCGATTATTGACCAATTAGAACTGTTTCATAATATTTTTAAATTAAAATTGTATATTACAAAGGCAGTTATATCTGTAATCTGATGAAATTGATAATTGTTTGGATGGGTGAACTAAAGGGGGAGAAGTATATGAAAACTAATAAAGATAATTCAGTGGTAGAAAGTTATAGTGAGATTGATAGTTTATTTGATAATGTTGAATTAATCGAAGTTGATGAAGCAATTACACTATCTGAGAGTGCAGCTTCAAGCGGTATTTCATCATGTAATAGTTGTTCTTGTTGTGCATCTACATCTTGTTGTAGTGTGCATTTCCATATTTAATTTGTAAAGTATATTGTTATGCTTATCACCCGTCCTGATGATTGATACTGGAAATCCAGTTAGAAAACTTTCATCAGGTTTTTTATAAATCGTGTGGTAATAAGTCAAACCAGATAATTGGCTTATTCATAAGAATAAATTTTTAATCAGAGTAGTATAAGGACTAATTTTAACAATACAAGGAGACGCCAATTATGAAAGTAATAGCAAAAAATATAACAAAAAAGTATGATGATTTTTTTGCTTTAAATAATATATCTTTTGAATTACCGGAAAATAAAATTATTGGATTAATCGGTCATAATGGTTCTGGTAAAACAACTATTTTAGAAATAATGGCTGGATTGAAAAAAAGCGATATGGGATCCCTTAGTTATACTCAAAATAGAAAATTCAAGGCCGATTTGGGAGTAGTATTGCAGGACAATGAATTCTATTCTGATGCTAAAGTAGGAGAGTTATTATCGCTATTTGCATCATTTTATCCACAAAATGTGGATATTTTACAACTAGAAAAAAAAACAAAGATAGATAAATTTAGAAATGAATTCTATAGAAACTTGTCTGGTGGAATGAAACAAAGAGTCAATATTGCGATTGCTCTTGTTAATAATCCATCTTTTCTAATACTTGATGAACCTACTACAGGATTGGATCCGTTAGCAAGAAGAGATTTATGGAAACTAATTAATTCAGTGACTGAAAAAACAACAACGGTGATTTCATCTCATTATATGGATGAAGTCGAAAAAAATTGTGATTATCTTATTATGCTAAAAAATGGCAGTATTGTTCTAAAAGGTTATACGAAAGACATAGTAAATTCTAATAGTATGAGTTTAGATGAATTATATATTCAAATTAATGAGAGCGAGGAAGAGAGTAAATGAATAGTTTTTTAAAACAACTGAATATTGAACTTAGGCTTTATGCAAGACAGCCATTATATTTACTATTTAGCCTAGTGATGCCAGTGGCTAGCTTTTACTTCTTTGGTAGCATGTATTCTAATATGAAGTATGGAGGAATAGACTTCTTTACTGTTTATATTCCCAGTTTCTGTATGCTTATTTTGTTTTCTTCTAGTGTTTTTAGTGTGGGAAACCAAGTTGTGGCTGATAAAGAAAAGGGAATATACAAACGTATCCGTGTTACACCGATAAGTTTGATACGCTTCATATCAGTGATCTTACTTAAAGCTTCTATAGTAGCGATTATTGGATTTTTATTAATTATTCTGGTTGCTAAGTTTGTATTTGGTGTAGCAATAGGAATCGAAAAACTACCTTTTATGGGAATATATATCCTTTTTACGGTATTTTCATTAGGGATAGGTGTCTTGTTGGCATTAATTATAAAAAAAGTAAATACCTATACAATGGTTATGATGACTTTATTTTTCCCAATGTTTTTTTTATCAGATGCTACAATACCTTTATCAACAATGCCAAAATGGATGAGATTCTTGGCAGAATTTAACCCATTATATCATGCTAATAAAATTTTGAGGTTCTTTTGGAATGAAAAGTTCCGAGAGATATATTCAAATAGTTTATGGAAGTCATTTGTCTTTTTGGGGATTATTATTCTAGTGTTATTTCTTGTACTACTGTTTAGATGGAGGAAATCATATGATAAATTTTAAAACCCATCCAATACAAGTGGTTAGAGAAAAAAACAGTACAGAATTTTTTTCCAATAAGTATGACTTTAAATTCAGTAATATGGTCGAAGCTATTAAAAGTAATTGTGTAGAGTTTAATAATTTCTGTAATGATAAGATTTCTGCACTTAAAAGACTAGATTTAAAATCACAAGATGATATTAAATATAAAAGTTATCTTCTCACGAAAATGAGAAAGCATAATATATCATTGAAATTAAGAGAGCCTAATGATTCAAACCATTTTGGATGGAAAATAAAAAAAGAATATGATTATTTTTACCATAAAAATAAAAATATATTGAAAAAATTAAATTATTGGTATAACTATATATTATTCAATAATACTAATGACCTTATTAATAGTTTTCATCATAACCGTGATATTTTTAATTCGTCTTTTCTTACGAATAAAGAAGTTACTGAAAAAATACCTGAAAAAATATATATATTCAACGAACAAAAAAATAAAACGAAAAAGAAACAATATAGTTTTTTAGTTAATATTTTAACAAGAAGTTCAGTTAAGACTTCGCCATTATTGAACTTTAATAGTGTAAAATTTTGTTCTGACAGTATTCCAGCGTTTGATTATAGATTACTAAAAAATAAGTATACGCCAAATTATGTTTTTTTTATTAAATCGTTCTTGAATAAGGCATTAGGCGGTCAAAGTATTGATAATCTATCATTTATAATTAATAAAAGAATATCAAAAGATGGAAAGTATATATTTGTTTTTTCCAATTCTAGTTCAAATTTCAAAGTTTTAAATTCTAAAGATACATTGGTGAGATTTGAATATAATGAAATTATAGATAATCTTTTGAACTCAAATGAACCTTGCTGGTCTGTTTCTAAGTTCAGTATCTTTTTTGGAATTTCTCTGTTAAAAAGTAGAAAAATAATATTAAATTTATATAAATATGGGGTGTTAATCCCCCTGACAAATATTAAGCTAAATTCTTCTTTTGGAGAAAGTCTAATTAATAGTATAAGGAATAATAAAATAGATGATAGTTTTAGAGAAAAGGTTATCGAAATAGATCACTTATTCGAAATTTTGAACACGGGTGGTTTTTCAAAAGATATAGTTGAAAAAATACAACAATTATATAAGGAAGTTGCAATTGATTCAAATACAAATGAGATCCCTAAATCACTATGTATATACGGAGATAATATAGTTAGAACAGATAACGATGTATTTAGTTTAAGTAATGACATAAAGGAGGAATTACTAGAATTACTACAGTCGTTTGCTATATTTGATGTTAATGAATTGATAAAAAATGAATTTATCCTTATGAGTAATATAAAAGATAACAAAATATATACCAGTGATAGTAAGTTTACACAGATAATTACAGAGGCTAGCTTGAAATATTCTGAGTTTTGGACGGATCCTTGGAAAAATTTCTCTTCAAAATCTAATACTAATAAAAAAATATTACATTTGAAAGAGGAGTTTAAACAGTACTTGGAACGTCATAGTATTGATAAAGATATAGATCTTGTTGAAATAATTAGACGCGTATCTTCAAAAATAGATAGGAGTAGTGTATCTTCAGCTGCATGCTTTAGTTTATTTTTTCAGAAATCTAATATTGGACAGATAGTAATTAATAAAGTGTATCCCGGTTATGGATCTTTTTATAAAAGATTTATAAGAAATACTAACATATTGGACTTATATAAATCTGAAATAAATGATTTTTATCAAAATTCAGGATTTGAATATATGGATATAAATGAATCGTTAGGTTTTAACGGAAATGTAACAGATTATGCAATGTTTCCTAATATATATATAAATGCTAATGGAAATGTAAATGAATTTATTGATTCCTATATTGGAAATAAGCATACCGTCAATGGTCTAAATAGAAATCGTATAACTAAGTCAGGTGGAGATCTATTTATAACAGCTGAAAACGAGCAATTAAAGTATAAACCTGTAATTGCTTCTAGCCTTATTAGAGCATTGTATCCCGGAAATCTCGCATTTTTATCTGCAATATTTACCAATATTAATTTTATCCCGGAAATCTCGCCACTTATTTTTAATGGTCAAAAAAAGGATGTTAAATATTGCCCTAATATCGTATTTAAAGATATTTTAATAGAAAGAAAGTCCTGGATGATAGAAAGTATACCATCTTATGTTTTTGATAATGATAATATTAAAACATATTTAAGGATGCTAGAATTATTTAAAACGGAAGGAATTCCTAAGAGATTCTTTTTTAAAGTAAGAAAAAAAGAATTTAAGGGTAAAAGGATAAAATCTATAAGTATTGAATTTGAAAAACCATTATTTTGTGATTTTGATAATATTGTCCTTTGGAAGGAGTTCTGTAGGATACTAAAGCGTCGGGAAGAAATAATTATTAGTATATGTGATCCTAAGAATCTAAATTTACCGGAGTATATGCAGGAGGTACTTATATATGATAGCTAAATACACCATAAATCTTAATGTTCAAACAGAATATAAAAATTTTTTTATAATTAACTATTTAATACCTGTATTACAGATGTATCGCAAAGAGGGCTATGAACTTTTCCTATTTAGAACTGTTGAAAATGGCCCAGTCATCAATATTTTTATCAATAACATAGAAGAAAGAAAGACTAGTGAAATTTTAAAAGAATTACGTAATAAACTAATATTATTTAAAAAAGAACATTTGGGTAAATTACATGAAAACGATATTTATATGCGAGAAATGAAAAATATCAATAAAATGAACAGACTTAAATCAAATAATAAGTTCCATAATTTTTCCGTAAATTTAGAAGAGTTAAATAGAATAAATAGACGCGGTGAGTATCGAAGTGTATCTGATCAAGAAACTATTAATAGATGGCTTTTTAAAAATGGATATTTAATTGAAAAGACTATCTGTATACTGTCTAGATACAATAGATTTGATAAAAGGGTATTCTTGACATCATTATTTATTTTTATTAGTGAACAGTTGGATCATATATCTTTACTCGGATATTTATCTTTTAAATCTCATTATTTAGGTTTTATGAGTTTTAATAAAAAAATGAAGATAATACATCAGCAATTAATAAAAGACTATCCTAAGATATCGAAAAGATTCGAATTGAATTTTGATTCTCAGGATGGATGTTATATTACGTTGGATTCCGATTTAAATAAATTGCAAAAGGAATGGCAGACAGTATTAAAAGATTTTTATAATAAAGCTTCAAAAAGTAAAACTAATAAAGCATCAATTCTTCAAGTATTAGCAATGGTCAGATTTTCAAATCTTTCTGGATTTCACTCCGATGTTTTTCAAGTTAGAAACTTGTCTTTCTATAGATCTGAGCAATTTCAGATCTATAGGAAGCTGGTTAATCTTGCATATATGATTCTTCCATCAATAGGTTTAAATACTGTTGATCGTATTCAATCCGCTTTTTTTACAGTAGAAATAATTGAGGGTGAAATGGAATGTTAGATATAAAATATAAAGGCAATCTTTTTATTGAAAATATAGACGAAAAAATGCTGATAAGAATAAAACAAAAAGAATTTTATTTTCAAAAAGATGCTTTTTCAATGAAGCTGATTAATAGTATTATAGGATTAACGGAGAAAAAAATCTCTTTGAATAAATTAATAGATAGTTTAAGTTCTGATTTTTCTATTTTAGAAATAAAAAAAACTATTTATCTGCTGAAGAAAATATCGGCTCTCGAAGAGGTCGATCCTACGTATCAAGAAAATAAGATTAATGATTATATATTCCGAAATTATACAGACTACATGGATATAATAAATTGTAATTATAAAGATATACATCCAGTAGAGTTAACTAAAATTAGTTTACTAGATGATTTACCTAGAAAATATCCAAACACTTTTTATACTACATTTTTAGAAGATAATATAGTTGCTTTTATTAGTAATGAACAAGAGTTAAATAAACTAAAAGAACATATATCTATCAAGGAAAAAAATAACTTTGTGAACGATGATATAACAAAAATATTAAAGATTTATTCTTTGATATTAGCTATCAATAGTAAGTCTAAGTACAGTAAATATATGAATTGTTTTGTGCTCACTAGTAGATTTGAAATAATAAATTTTAACTTAGGACATATAAACATGAATATTGATTTATATGATTACAGTAATATAAATGAGCTGATTAATATAATGACAACTGATCCTAATTATTTTTTAGAATATAATGTAATGAAAAATAGTAATAAATACAATATAGAATACCATTTCAAAGGATACTCAATGGTAGAAAGAAATGTTTGTGGATTTTCATATAGAGAGGCATTAAGTAAAATGTTAGTAGATATTAAAGAGCAGCTATTTACGGAGGAATAGTACTTGATAAAAGAATACCAAGATCGTTTTTTTATTTCAAATAGAAGAATCGACTTTTGTGAGGATTTTTTATTTGATAATTTATATAGAAATAAAGGAATTTACGTATCTAAAGGAATAGATATGACCAAGCATAATAAACTGGAAGACGATATATTATTATTGATGGAAGGTCAAATATCTAAAACTGATATATTCATTGAGAATATAAAGAATGATGTTGAATTTCATAGGCATAATATCCCGATGTTTTTGGAGAATAACACATTAGACAGTGATGATGAGAAAAGTATCAACACTAATTTTAGGATTAATAATAATCTTGAATTCTTTAATTTGGAGAGTCAACTATTCGATAATAAATTTGGTGTAATTTTTAATATGTACGCTGATATATTTTCGAAAGAGTACATGGTCATGGGAGCGGAAATATCCCCTTTACCTAGGATGAGGATATTGGAAGTTGGATATGGAAGATCTTTGGATGTAAAAAAATCTAAAAATGAAGCAATATTGGAGGCTCTAGAAAGATATTCGCTTTTCTCTATAGAGAATCCTGAAAAGATTGAACGTTTATCAAATACTATTGCGATTAAATACCCTAAAGAGTTTGACAAATTAATATCAAAAAATATTTTTTGTGTGGATGGGACAGATGAGCGTAATGGTAAAAAAGTTATTGTTCCAACACAAATGGTTAATTTTAAACATGTAGAAGATTTTGATTTAGTAAATGAAACTTCGAACGGAGTGGCCGTAGGTGCATCTTTATTTGAGTCGAAATTATTTGGGCTATTAGAATTCATAGAAAGAGATGCGTTTCTAGTTTTTTGGCTAAAAAGGATAATATTGAAGAGAATAAAGATCAGTTCTCTTTCTAAATACCAAATTGATATAATAAATGATTTTGAAAATACTGATAAGAAAGTATATTTGTTTGATTTGAGAATAGATATAAATATGCCTACTATTTTATGCTTGATAATATCAAAAAAGGAACTTCCTGCAACCTATGTTAGTACTGCAGCTAATATTAATTTAAATTCTGCGATAGATGGTGCCTTGAAAGAAGCAATCGTGGCCCATAATATTTATCAAAATGATTCCAACTTAGATAATCCACCCAAGGTGGTAAGTAGATTGGAAGATCATTATAAATATTATGCTACCTTAGAAAGGGTGCATACCTATGATTTTTTGATAAAAAAATCTGAAGAGGTAGATTTAAATTTACTATATAAAAATTATCATTACAACTTTGAAACTATTAATACGGATAAAAAAGCTTACGAATTTGTACTTAAAAGTATACCTAATAAATATGATGTATTTTCGGTTAATTTAAGTAGTCATTGGATGGGGAAATTGGGGTTATATTCTACAAAAACATTAATACCAGGAATGCAAACCATGTATTTTGGGGTCGATAATCAGCGTATTAATATTGAGAGAGTAGAATATTCATCACAAAATTCGATTAACAATTTGATTAGTCTTGAAGAGAAAGGAAGAATAAATGATGCGCCACACCCATTCCCGTGAATTTTTAAATAATTATTTAATAAATAGATATGAGACAATAAAAAACGAGAAAATAGGTGTTTATTCTTATGAAGTTGTGTCTAAAACAGTGATAAAACCTGTACAAACTAACTTTATTCAGAAAATAAATAAATTAATGTATTTATATAATAAAATAGAGCGTATCGAGCCAGAAAATCCCTATATAGTGCACTGGAAGTTTCCAACTGCTAGAAATTTACAAAGTAATAAGATAATACTACGAATAAGTGGTCGGCGTTCTGTAGATTATCTTGAGTATATAAGAAGAGATCAAAATTTTAGACTTATATATTCTACACAAAAAAGTGTATACGACGAAGATAAAGAAATAATGTATTCTTTGTTCCTATGTTATTGTGAAGAAATAATTGGGAAAGTGTACGGAAAGTTTGGCTTTATCTTATCTCTAATTGATTCAGGTCACGAAGTAGATCAATTAAATAGTATTATATACAGAAAGATTGAGAGTCTTAAAAAAACGAGTGTTATTTATTTACCCAATGAATCGTTTTTGCAAAACAAGAGGTTTTTTCCTCTCGTAGAACTTAAATTTAATGGCGATTTTGAAACATCAAACAAAGTAATAAAGAGTGAAGCTAATAATAATATTATTGATGATATTTATATAGAAATGAATAAAACAAAACCGGAAATTAGAAAAATTAATGGATTGCTATCTAGCAGAGTTGAGCGTAAACATTATATTAGAACCAGTGCGCAATTTTTCCAGGGACTAAGCTTCATCTCAAGAAAGCAAGTTGATATATGTTCCATAGTTTTAAAATTAAGTAGTTATTTAGACAGTAGTATGGGAATTATAGTTTTAGATCTTAGTAAGGAAAATATGTTTTTAATAAAAAAAAATAAAGATATCATTAGATGTAATGATAAATACCTTATTAATAATCCACAGAGTATATTACATGATGCTAAAGATTATTTGGATATATCGAGTAGTTCATATATATTTTTATTGGTTTCTAAAGCTGATTTTTGTATTGAATCTTCTAGAATAATATTGCAAAGGTTTATATACTCTGGAGAAATTTTTAATAAATTAGGATTGATTTTAAGCGAGAAGAATTTTGTATGTAGATGTCTAAGAAATATAGATGATAAAAAAGTCATCAAGAAAATAAACAGGGATTTTCCTGAATATAATATTATTAATTATTTAATGATTGCTGGTATTGGGGCTATGGATTCAATATTAAGGATGGATATTTAATGAATTCAATACATTTTTTTATTCACTCTATTGAAAAACAAAATATTTTTATTGAAAATTTACCACATATTTTTGCAGATAGTTCCGTGAATGATTGGTTTTTTATAAGATATTGGTATGGAGGACCACATATACGAGTAAGATTTAAAGATAATAAAGGTTCAGCAGACAGATTGCTGATTGATTTTTTTGAATTAATGATGAAAGATTCGGTTTCTGAATTAACGCCACAAATGTATTATGCTGACCATAAATTTGATGGTGAAGAGCAAGAAATAGAGGAATTACCCTGGTTTCCAAATGGAACGTATAGGTATATAAGATATGTTCCTGAAATTAATAGATATGGAGAGGGAGAATTTTTGCGTGTTTCAGAAATTATATTTAATCAGACCTCAATTATTGTATCTAAAGTTTATTCAAATAGTCATAATATGAATTATATTTCTGCATGTGGAATATTTTTGATGAATTTTTTTATTTCTAAAGTGATAGGTTCTAAATATGAATTTTTAATGGTCTATTATGATTTTTGGAAAAAATTTTTAACCTCTAAAATAGTATTAAATAGAAATAGCTTTTATAAAATATCAGAAATCATTAGTAATATGCACTTGGATAAAGAATTTTCAAAAGAAATTTATATAATAGATGAACAATTATCAATTCTTAAAAAAATATGCGGATTTAAAGAAAGAAGTTTTTATGACTATGTCATTAGTTCTCAGATTCATATGGCAAATAATAGATTTGGAATAACACCATCGGTAGAGGCTAGACTAGCTGGTTTATTATTGGAGGAAATAGATGAGTTGGAAAAAAGAAAATGATCCTTACCTAGATATTAAATCAATGCTGGATTTTCATTTCAGATCTATTCATTCTGAAACAAATATGTCTGCTAATATTATCAGACGAGGCTTAGTTAAAAATAATGAAATAAAAAGTTGTTATTTAAAGATGAATTCCATTTCTTTAAGTGAATTGGGAGACTTTGAGACAATTGATATTAGTTTTGTAGATGTATTAAAAAGAAGGAGAACTTCATGGGATTTTAATGAAGAACCCATACAGTGCTCGACATTGTCATCAATTATTCATTACTCACTAGGTATAACTGATAATTGTAAGTATGGTGATTTTATAGTTAATAAAAGGGCATATCCGTCTGCAGGGGCTGAATATTCTATCATACCATATATATATATTCAGGGAACTGGTAATGATTTGATAGACCATAAAATATTTAAAATGGAAATCCAATCTGAAAAGTTGTATTTAGTGAATAAATTAAATGATAAAGAAATAAATGGTATTTGCTCTACTTCTAAGTTCACGGATCGCAATTTTAATAAATGTAATTTTATTATTTTTTTTGCAACAAATTTCGAAGTGTTATTTTCTAAGTATGGTATGTTGTCGTATCGTCTTTCACTACTAGAAGCGGGACATATGTGTGAAAATATCCAGCTAGTTTCTACAGCATTAAATGTGTCTACGGTCCCTCTTGGTGGATTTTACGATAATTTTGTTAGAAGAATATGTAAGCTAGATGGTAGGAACTTTGTTCTGTATATATTAGGAGGAGGGTAAATTTTTTGAAAGTTATTGATTCTAAATTCCAGTTTATTAGATATAACAAAAAAATAGCGCTATATAATATAAAAAAATTTGAGATTGATAAAGTATTATCTCTTCCTGAGCAAATGACAGACTATTTTTTAATGCTTAATGACGATAATAATTGGGGGCATTATACTAAGGAAAATATAATACTAAATAAAGTAATTAACTTTATAGAAAGTAATATGGCGAACGTTATTGTATCGGTAGACGAGAGAGAGTATAGGCGTAGGATACTACAGCAAAATTTTATTAATAACTTTGTTAATAAAAATAATGATAATTACGAATTAAATAGTGATCAAATTAAAATAAATTTAAAAAGAATGTTATACTTTGAACCGATTTTGGGTATCGGTTCTGATATTAAATTCAATTTGTTTAATAATTTTCGTTCAAGAGTTGATTATAAAAATAATGATATATATAGACATGATCCAATATTTATTATTAATCTAAATATTGGTAGAGAGAGGCTTGTTAGTATGGAGAAGGTTTTTACCAGTCAGCCAAGCAAGCGCATATATTATGGAATTCAAGATGGAGATTTAATTATAGGTCCAGGATTATGTGGCGAAGATTATGGATGCCTTTTTTGTGGACATAATATATTCAATGAAAATCATTTTTTAAATGATAACTATGGGTTTATTGATAATATAATACAAGGCCTCTTACAAGAAGAGGTACTTAAATTTAATTCAAATCTATTATCTTTTATGAAGAAAGATACAACACTTACCAAAGGTAAATATTTTGATTTATCGTTGGTAGATTATTCAGCCTTTGATAAGTATCTATCTCGTAACTCCCATTGTAAGTTATGTGGTATCGATTAATTTAGTATAATACAATGTTGTAGATTGATTGTTTGAAAGACGTCCTTTTTATCGAGCTATATTGATATTTTATTTAAAAAATAATTATTTTTGTGAAAGATATGTACCGACTCCCAAAAGTTAGACCGAAAATCTAACTTCTGGGGGTCGGTATTTTTATGGCTAAATATAGTTTTGGACTTAAGTTAAAGATCGTTCACGAATATTTTGCAGGAGAAGGGGGAATTAAATCAATATCTATCGAGAGTTTGGTGCAGAAGGAATAGCTTGGCTCTCAAGAACGAAAGGATGTCCACCTACTTTGCCTAAGAAAAAAATCAAAAAGCCAAGTCAATAAACACCCGTAGAACGTGATCGGATTAAGAGGTTAGAGAAACGGGTGCAAGATCGAGAATGCCTCGTTAAAAGGATTAAGGAAGCTACAAAAAGAGGAAGATCGACAAAGACGAAGGAATCAATCGCCCGAATCATTGCCAGTCTCCGAGGATCATTCAAACTAGTTGATCTTCTGGAAACCTTGGAATTTCCTAAATCGACCTTTATGTATTGGCAGCAACGCTTTAATTACCAAAGCCCTGATCAGGAAATCGAAGCTGAAATGCTTAGGATCAGAGAACAGCATCAAAATTACGGTTGTTTGCGGATGACAAAGGAATATTGAATCAAGGAATCCATGTAAATAAGAAGAAGGTTTGACGTCAGTATTTGTCACCAAAAGATTACGACAGAACTAAAGTACTTTAAAACAGACACGTCCGGCACCATTCGGGCAAAGAAGCTCTACCTAGATCCTTTTCTAGATATGTATAGTAGCGAGATTACCGCTTATCGCATTTCTGAAAAGCCGAATGCCTTAGCGATTATGGCAGCCTTGGAAGAAGCAATCCAAGTAATAGGTGACCGCATCTATCGTCGAACGTTTCATATTGATCAAAAAATTCAATATCAAAATTCTAAATTTTGGAAATTGCTTCGAAGTAATCAAATTCTCTGGAGTATGAGTCGGAAGGTAACTTGTTTAGATATTGCAAGTGTAGAAAGCTTCTTTCACCAACTTAAAGTAAGTGTCGTCCATAATTATAAAGCCATAAGTTATGTAGAGGTAGAACAGCAAATTAAAACGTATCTTAATTATTATAGTAATTGTCGAATTAAAGAAAAAATGGATGGATTATCACCTGTAGATACTGGCAACAAGCCACCCAGAAAGGCGCTTAATATTTCTCCTAATTTTAGAAGATAGCTCAAATTTACCTTAAATAAATTTTTTTAAGCTATCAGGCTTAGGTATATTGTGCGCAAACCATATACAGTACGTATTGGCAGATAACTTAATACCGATGTAGATTAAATCCGAATATTTGATTACTGGTTTATCTTTTTTCCATTCCGGTAAATATTTACAAATGATATTTGTTAATATATCTAGCAAGTCACAATCTCCTAAGCTTTATACGGTATCACAACCAATACTGTATAGGTATTTTTTAGACGTTTTATTTCAATAATTCCGTTTAGGTCTTTAATTAGGTCTTTAGAAATTGAAAGTCCTACTCCGTAGCCCTTTAATTGTCTATATATATGTGCATAATTGAAACCATTAGTAATACGTAAAATTAATCTATCTTTTTCTATTACAATTTCATTTCTTATAAAACGATTTGTTAAATTGGACTTGGAATATTTTATGGCATTATCATAAATATTTCCAATTATTAATCCTAAGCTATCGGATTGGATCCCTATCAGATGGCTATTCACTCTAATACTCTTTGATAACTGTATCTTATATTTTCTACAGTTATCGACCAAATAGCTATTCATTGAATCTATAGCTAAATTACCTGTGAAACTACTATTTGATTGGTGTACAGTTGGTAATTCCAGTTGTTCATTTATTTTTTTTAGGGCACCGTCCATATTATTTCTTTTAATAAGTTCTTTAAGTAAAACTAGATGTTTATTATAATCATGTATTATTTTTCTATCACTTTTAAATTTATTTATTAATTCTGTATTTTTTTTTGACTTCGATAAAAGTTGCTGATTCTGTACTTTGAGAGAGTAGGTTTCGATAAACATCTTTTCAATTTTATTTGTTTGAAATAATAATAATATGTTTAAAATAATTACAAAACAGATACTACAAAATTTTATTAATAAATTATAGTGACTGTTATTTATAGTCACAGATAGTAATATACAAGAGATAAAGGAGATTGGGAGTAAAATATACCAATAATTAGAAAATAATTTGTTTTTTATTGAGATAGAATCGAAAAATGATTTTATAATAATGAGTTGTAGTATGGAATTTATAATTATGAAGAGCGGTTTATGGTTTAATTGAACATTAAAAAAGTAGTAACAAGAAAACATCGAAATAAGTTCCGTAATGGCTGCAAAGAAAAGAGAAAAGATCGTTACAATCATCCTACTAGTACCATTCATTTTAAAAAGAATGGTGATGATATATATGGAAATACATGTTAATAGTCCAATAAGAATGTTGTTATTAATTTCTGTATTTATTGTCAATATAATACTAGACAGCATACAAAAAAATAGTGGTCTAAATTTGCTGAGGTGGTTATTAAATTCATATAGTAAATTAAAAGAATAAAAAAATACACCTGTTTGAAAAATATTAGCTAATAATGTAATAAAAATATTGTTTGTACTAAAAACTTTCATTTTTAAACTCCTGATTTATTAAATCGATAAAAGCTTTTTTTACTTGCTTTTTTTGAGTTCTCCCAATAGGTAAAATATCACCATTACTTACAATGACTTTATTCGTACTTATGCTTTCTATTTTGTTAATGTTGATAATTATCGATCTATATATTTTTATAAAATTGTATTTTTCTAACTCTTCATACGATCTGTTTAGTCTCCCCGAGGTATAAAAGTGATCTGTTATTGTTTGTACCTTAATGAGTCTTTGTGGAGAATTCACAAGTTCCAAGTATATTATGTCATTAATCAGAGTTAATCTTTTGTTCCCTGTATTTTTATCAAGAATAATTATCATTTGTTTATCGTGGTTACTGATTTTTTTATTTACATCAGTTATTGTTTGTTTGATTTTTTTAAAATCTACCGGTTTTACTAAGTAATTTTGTGGATGAACTCTAAAACTATCAAACACGTATTCAGGGTAATTTGAAATGAAATAGACAATTGGTTCGATGTGTAGAATAGATTTGACTTTACTTATAACTTCAATACCATTGATATCACCAATTTCAATATCCATGTATATGATTAATAAAGATTCTTTTTCATGATTTGCAAAGTCTATAAATGATTTTGCACTTTTAAATTCTTTTATTTTAAAATCAATGTTAAATTGTACAGATGCTCTCAATAACATTTTTCTTGTGTATATAAGTGAACTAGCATCGTCATCGCAAATACATACAGTGAACATTATGACACCTCCCTCATTTTATTTTATCATATTATTTTGGATATTAATGAGTGCTTTTTACTAAATATTACTTAAAACAAATAACTTCATATAAAAAATGACGCTCGCTTTGGAACCAATCCGGGGAGTGTTTCTATGACAATGAGGAACAAAAAAGTTGTGGAAGCAATTATTCGCTGGAATTCGTAGATTTTATGTAGGCTTTATTTGGAGATATATCCTGGCGTAAATATCATTGTAGAAAAATTAAATCAGAAGAAGATTAAATATCAGAGATAAGAAAATTCATTATTGCAGATCTGCATTGATGACTTACAAAAATTACAGATTTACAGTAAAAAATTTGTACAAATCGTTGTTAAACTCAGAGTAAAATATTAATTTGTCGACTTGATTGCGGACTTACCAATTGTAATGCCATTTTTTCAATACTAATGGGGAAACCAAAGGATCCTGATCCTGTCGTTAATTTAAAGGAGATACTTATCGAAATTTTGAAGAATATCGTATTAATTGTGATACTTTTAGGATAATCGCTTATACCCTTTGGAAGAAAGTACCGGATCTATTTTCCAATGACCAATTCTTGCCGTTGATTGACTGTTATTGGACGTCCTTAAATGCCAGTGCCAGTTTGATATTGTCCATGAGTTTCCCGCTTTTTATTTTATCTTCGTCCTCTATCTGGAAGCTCTTGTATTGAATAATTTAGTCGACCTTAGTTTAACCAGTTATAGATAGAAGCTGTGGCAAAACCCAGATGATAAGCAACCTGTTCAGGTGACCAAGTTAGCAGCAAATAATGTTCTACTAATTGTTTACGTTGTGGGGTTAGAATTGATTTGTGCCCACAATGGCGCCACTTTCGGTGAGTATCAGCTTGAGCTAGTTCAGAATCATAAAGTTGAACTCGTTGTAACTCATAAAAAATGTTCGATTTGGCGAGGCCTAAATCTTGGACAATGAAGGTCTGACTTTCTCCTTGACGCAGTAAACTAGTAATTGTGTCGTGCTGAAATTGTAATGGAGCAGAAGTTTTCAAAGTAAATTCCTGCTTTCAAGGTTGTTGTGGTAACTACCATTGTAAAGGAATTACTTTGGTTTTTTTAGATTAAATTATCGTTTGGGGTAATTATAGAATCTGTCATAATAATAAAAAAATTCAATTTTTAAGAATAGAAATTATAAAAATGTAAAAAATGTGATTTATTGATGGAACATCAGTAGAAAATGATCCTGCTCATCAAGAAGCGACTTTAAAATCAGCTGACTATTTCGTTGCCCACAATTAGGGATTAGTCTACGGTGGCGGTGACTTTGGGCCGATGGATTTACAGATTGTTACTAATATGTCGGTACGCAAATGTTTGATGCTTGAAGTAGCATTAAAATCTGCCTGGGATAGAGTTACCAGAAAAGCAATAAAAAATGGAGCAGATTTCTCCACTCTGAAAAGGTCCAACTTTTGGGGGTCACTACATAAAAATTGTCTTTGAAAAACAAAAATTATAAGATTGGCTTAAGTTTAGCTATTGTTTAAATGATTTTTGACTTGTTGAAAAACAGGGTTACAGTGGAAATGATTCGAGGTTAGCAGTAATGAATTGGAAAGTATTTTATCAAATGTCCGGACTCAGCACGCCCCCTTTAGATTTAGCTTGGCTTATTTTGGCAGCTAGTTTTTCCTATTATTATTGGGGGAGATTTAATTGGTTAGCACCGACAATAGCTTTAGTCATTGTCTTTATGTTTCATTTAATCATTAATATTCAAAATGATTTATACGATTTCGAACATGCTTCTACAAAGACCGCCTATAAAGAAAAAACTAATAATATTGGCTTGTATAAGCTAGATCTGCAAGTTGTTAAAAAATGGTTGGCTTGGTTAGCGATTCTCCCGATTGCTTTGGGGCTTCTTCTAGCCTATTTCACCGGCTGGCCCACCTTAGTTATTGGAAGCTTAGCGGCGATTTTTGGTTTAGGTTATTCTGCTGGACCTCGGCCCTGGAATTCAACGCCTTTATGTGAATTCTGCGTTGCTTTCCCGATTGCTTACATGATTCCCTTAACCTATGTTTATCTGGGAAATCTAGGTCATTTGACCCTAGATTGGACCTTAGTTGGGCGCATGTTTTTAGTTGCTTTGTTGCCGCTAGTAATGATTTATATTATGCAGTTGGCCAATAATATTTGTGATCTGCAAGAAGATGTGCCCAATGGGCGTTATACCTTGGTTTATTTTTTGACCGCCGCTCGGGCCATTAAGCTGTTTTATCTTTTGTATTGGCTGTCGGCAGGGGGCTTGATTCTCGTTGTCTGTTGGGGATTAGCTCCCTGGCTGACCTTATTAACCTTACCGCTCTATCTAATCTTCAATCGTCCCTTACAGATTTTGCGCCATAATCAGCATAAGAAAGAAATCTATAACCAAGTCATTGTCAAACACTGTTCGCAAATTACGATGACCTATATTGCTTTGTATCTAGTCGGGACGATTTTCCATTTAATTTTTTAGGTGGCGCGGATAAATTGTAAACTATTTGATTAAACCACTTAATGAGTCTGAAACTAATCCAGTAAAAATAGTGCTGCTAGAATTTGCTTCTACCAACAACAGATTTTGTAGAGCTCTAGGGGGTCGAAGTCAAATCGTATTGATGACTATAAATAAATGTTAAGTATAATAAGATCATGTCTGGTGTCCGGGCTGCAGCTGAACTATCGAGGAATTATACTCCACCTTATTATATTGAAGAGCAATTTACCAAAAAAGTATCAGGACTAAATTAATTTGGCCACAATTAATAATCATGAAGTACTCATTACCGATGGTCGTGAATCTTGGGTTGTGATCAACAATGAATAATTGTTATTAAAGAGGATAAGTAATTAAGATGAACTTCAATGATTTAAAAATTTTTCAAGCAATTTATGAAATTGGCTCCTTAAATAAAGCAGCCGAACAATTGGGCTATGCTCAATCGAATATTACTACGCGTTTAAAAGTAATGGAGACGGAACTGAATACCAAACTTTTTTTACGGACGCAAAAAGGGGTTACACCCACTAAAACCGGTAATATTTTTTATTCTGCGACCCTAAATATTCAGGCCGAACTAGCAAAGGTAACGACGCAAATTGATCAACAAAAGAAGACCTTATTAGGCTCAGAGGTTTTAATCTCAGAGTTATTAAATAATAGTGGTCTGGTTAGTTATAGTCACTTTAGTAAAATTGTTGTCAAGCGGCAGGAAAACATTGTTCAAGAAGCCGCCAATAATCTGTATGATCTGGTGGTAACCTTTGCTGATTTGAATAACAATCATAATTATCATTTACAAAAGACAAGGGCGATTAAGTGTAATTACTTGGCGCGTGAGAGCCACGCTTTTGCCAATAATTTACCAGTTTTAGTTAATAGTGATCCTATCTGTGCTTTTAGAAAAAGAACGTTACAAGATTTGGCGGATAAAAGTCGGATTCTTGAGATTGATTCGTTGCAGGCAATCGAAATGATGGTTGAACAAGGAAGTGGTATCAGCCTGTTACCTTGTTCGTTTGCAGAAACGAAAAATTTGGTAAAACTGAGGACAACTGATATTTCCTTAGAATATAAGATATATCAAAGTAAGTAAAATCGTTATCAGTCTAAAAATATCAATGATTTATCTGGAGATACCAAAAAGCCACGATCCTTGATGGGGATAATGGCTTTTTTGAATACTGGTACTAAGTTTAATGGCTTTAGCCTGGAGCGTTGATCTGATCAACCAATAACATGGTTTTTGGCAAACCAAGGTAAAACATTAAATGGGTACAAAGAGCGGATAATTCCTTTTTGGTTAGCCCATTCTGATAAGCCGTAGCAAGATGATAGGGCATCTGATCACTATTACCAATGGCGGTTAAAAGTGTCAGGGTTACTAGGCTACGAGTTTTAGAACTTAAACTTTCATCTAACAAAACCTCATCAAAGATAATATCTTTGGTATATCTACATAAATTTGGATTAAACTTAAGTAGGTTTTCGCTAAATATTTCTTTGATTGGGTTATTTGCCATAATATTTTCTTCTTAGCTTTTATATTAATCCTTGCGCTAAACCATCGCCAAAAGACCAATTCTCAATGGGGACTTCATTTAATAAAATAAAATATCACTTTTAGTTATATTGTTTTTTTGAGTAATATCAGCAACAATTCTTTGATACAATTTTTTATTGGTTTTTATCCAAAGCTGAAAAAGATCACCCTGGGAAATTTTAAAACATGCTTCTAAAGCTGCATCAATCGTCGTATTTATCTGCTGGATGGTTTTTGTATCGTAATTATTATTATAGAAAACTTTAGCAGGGGCATGATTCTATCCCCCACTTTATTTTTTCTAATTATTTCTGCCAGGAATTCAAGTTCTTACCTGGTGAAATATGCAAAATCTCATATACTTTTTGGCCGCTCAAAGGTTTGTCTTCTAAAAACGTAAATGTAACTAATTGCCACTTATCTGGATTATAAATAAGCACTTTGCCTAATTCATTAGCTTTACGCTGGGCAGTTATTGGGACCTTGGTTAAAGAAAGTTGTGGTTCGATTGGTTGATATTCTTCAACTAAATATTTGCTTCTAAGAAAGTCTGGACTCAAATCAACAGTTGAGGTAATTCCGATCCCGATCTGTTGCCAACCAAAAGATTTTAAGATATTGTCAAAAAATCCAGAAAAAATAAATTTATTCATCCCTTCGGAGTCTTGCCAAACGTAAAAAGGTGCGTAGCTGTTAGATATAGCACCTTCTTTTCTTTCAGTGATCAGGTATGCCTTAAATAATAATCCTGGGAAAAGATCTGTTTTACAACCATTATTAGTGGTTCGATCTCTAATAATTTGCATATCGTAATCTGTCGGTAAAGTTACCTGATATTGCATTGCTTGCATAGTTTTTTCCGTCCTTGCTTGAATAATTGAGTATGCCAATACTATATCCAAAAATAAAAATACTGGATACTACCAGTTAGCGATATGGTTATCACAATTAGTGATAGGCAGGTGAGTCTATGTTGATCCGAGAATATAAAATATACTTTGGAAATGGAAGTTCTAGCTAACTAGAAAAAAGAAATTTGGGCTCGAGCAAAGAATTGTTTAATCTAAGTGGAATCGCCGGCATTTAAATCAGTTGCAGCAGTCTGAGCTTGTTGGCGTGGAGCCAATTTAGTTTCGATTGAAAACGCAATAACCCCGCTCTCATTGGACTATTTCAATGAGAGGGACTCAGTTCAGTAAATTGAGAATGATTTTTTGTTAGGAGATTTGCGGCTTAATTTTCGACTCTATAAAATCTGCGGTTGTTTTTGGAAGATTAATTTCATCCCGCTAGATCCATAAGTGGTCTAACTTTTTTAAACGACAACCTGTAAAATTTCTCGTCCGTGGGGACCAACTCCAGCAGCTAACAAATTCACATCTTCGTAAGCATTAGTGTTCGTTGCGATCACAAAGATTTAAAGTAAGGTAAAGTTAGCTGGCTTTTTAAAGATTTGACAATGATGGAAGAGGCCAACAATCGATTATAAAGCTTGTGCTATTAACAAATAATGAGGGCTTGTAACTAAAAATATTGGTAGTTATAACATGTCAATCTTACAACTAATTAAAATATATTATACTTGGTTTAAAAGATGATGATGAGGATGTAGGAGCTCACGAAACAAGGACAAGATATTAGTCTAAAGACCGGGACTTCGATAGAAATCAAGGAAATTATTGAAAATAAGATCCGAAATTTGACTCGTTCTGACTGAAATAAGATCAGTTTAGCCCCTGGGAAAATACTAGATACATCAGTCTTATTTTTTAACTATGGCAGATTCTATAATTAATCCAAATGATAATTTAATCTAAAAACTCAAAGTAATTCCTTTACAATGGTAGTTATCACAACAAACCCTGAAAACAGGAATTTATTACTTTAGTAAAAAATATCAAGCAGAGGGAGTATAAGGCGAAATTTAGAAAAGTTCCTGGTTTTGATCTTACTCAAGAAGAAATAATTGAGGCCTTAGAATCTTTACTATTTAGGGAATAATTAAGAGGATTGAATACTTATAAGCTTCTACAGCATAGTTTTGTTTTGCGGTTCACTGCTAAAGATTGTTTAGTCCAATTAGGCTTCGGTCTTGCTAGTCAAAGCTGGAGTTAAGTGGGCGATTATTTCCCGGGCAATTGTCAATTTCGCAGCCCGAGGGAGAACCTTCGGTGCTTGTTGGGCTTGAAAAATAGTAACGGCGTTCTCATCACTGCCAAAACCAATTTGTGAATCACTGACATCGTTGGCAATTAAATAATCAAGTTGTTTCCGGGCTAATTTCTTTTGCGCATTTTTGACCAGATTTTCGGTTTCGGCCGCAAAGCCGACGACTATTTGGCCTGAGCACTTAGTTTGAGCCATCTCGGCCACAATATCCGGATTAGTTTCTAATTCCAAAGTATAAGTTTTTTGACCGGGAGTTTTTTTGATTTTTTGGGCTTGACGGGTAGCGGGGCGAAAGTCAGCTACGGCGGCGGCGCTAATGAAAACTTGGGCAGTCGCGAACTCTGCAGTCACTGCGGTCAACATCTCTTGGGCTGAATGGACGATTTGAGTTCGAACTCCATAGATGGGAGAACTAGCAATGCTAGTAATTAAAACAACTTGGGCACCAGCTTCACTAGCGGCTTGGGCGAGAGCCAAGCCCATTTTTCCTGAAGAATAATTTCCCAGATAGCGGACCGGATCGAGGGCTTCTTGAGTTCCGCCCGCAGTGATGACCATCTTTTTCCCTTGCCAGCTCTGGGAAGCTTCTTTTCGCAAAGAGCGCAGGGCAATTTGTTTTAAAAGCGGAATAGCATCAGGTAAGCGGCCTTGAGCCCGATAACCTTCGGCTAAGAAACCTTCTTCGGGTTCGACAATTAGCCAGCCGTCCTCGGTCAGTTGTTGGAGATTACGTTGGGTAGCGGGATTATGCAACATTTGGTCATTCATCGCCGGGGCTAAAACCTTGGCAGCAGGAGTAGCGAGAGCCAGTTGAGTGACGAGATTGTCGGCTTGACCTTGGGCTAATTTGCTGACGGTGTTGGCGCTGGCAGGGATGACCATCAAGAAGTCGGCCCAGCGCGCCCAGTGAATATGCGGAATAGCGGCACTGTTGTCCTGGGAATCATCAATTAAGGGATCTTGCTGGGATAAAACAGCTAAAGTCTTGGCGGTGATAAATTCTTGGGCCGCGGGAGTAAGGGCGACTTTGACTTGGGCACCAGCTTTAACTAATTCGCGGACAATTTTAGCGGCCTTGTAGGCGGCGATACTACCGGTGACGGCGAGGAGAATCTTTTTTTGATAGTAGAAAGATTGGCTTGACATAATGGACTCCTTCAGATTTCACAATAGAAATATAACTTTTCTTATCATAGCATAAAGCCCTTGTTTCCGGGTAATTTAGTGGCGGTGACTGCTCATTTGGCTTTCTATTTTGGGTAAAGATTGTTAAAATACTTAATTGACATTTTTTATGCAGTAAATCCCTAAATTGAAGGAATTGAATATTTTGAAAAAAAGTAACTATTATTGGCTGGCTGCCGGAATTGTTTTAATCGCGGCTAATTTGCGGCTCCCGATTACCATGATTCCGCCACTTTTGCCCTGGTTTAAAACTAATTTAGGCTTTCCGACTAGTTTGTCGGGAGTTTTGACGACGATTCCGCTGTTGATTTTTGCCTTACTGTCACCTTTGGTGGCTCGTTGGGGAGTTCGCCGTGGCAATGTTCCCGTGCTTTTGGCGGCTCTAGCGGTGATGACGATCGGAGGATTCTTACGGATTATTCCTAGCTCGGCAGTTTTAATTGGGGGAACAATCCTCGTGGGAATTGGGATTGCCGGCGGCAATGTCTTGTTGCCCGCAGTGATTCAAGAATATTTCCCCCTAAAAACGGCGGTTTTGACCAGCTTATATACGACCACGATGGGAGTCGTCGCGGCTTTAGGAACTGGAGTTGCGGCACCCTTAGCCCAAGGGACGAACTTAGCTCTTTCGATGGGAACTTTAACTTGCATTACTTTATTGGCTTTTCTAGTTTGGCTAGGCGCTTTTCTAAAAACGCCGCGGAAAAGACCTCAGCCTCCGCTAAAAAGCAGTTCTAAAACAGAAAAAAGTAGTTCCTTGTGGGGCCAACCTTTAACTTGGATGATTGCCTTTTATTTTGGGAGTCAATCATTACTCTACTATTCTCTTTTGACTTGGTTACCGAGTTACTGGCTCCAAGCGGGTTTTTCCGCCGGCTTGACCGGGATTTTAGCGACCGTCTTCCAGTTATCAGGAATGCCCTTATCCTTGATTACTCCCTTAATTGCGCGGACCAAAGCCGGAATGTACGGTATTGTTTTATTTGTCGGGGCAAGTTTTGTTGTGGGCTTAGCTTGCTTAGTGAGTTTCCAACAAAACTTCGCCGTTAATTTGATTTTGGCTTTCTTAATGGGTTCCGCACCAGCAGCGGCCTTTGCCTTAGCGATTGTTTTCTTTCAACGGAAAACCGTGAATATCACCGAAACTGTGCAGATGTCTGGAATTGCTCAGTCTTGTGGCTACTTATTGGCGGCTGTTGGCCCCACTTTGACTGGTCTGGTCAAGGGTTGTACCAATTCTTGGGGACTGATTTTTGGCGCCTATGTTGTCTTGGCCTTCTTGGAAGCCCTGATTGGCTTCTTAATCATTGGCCATCGCCCCTTGAAAATAAGAGCCTAGTTCCTTACTTGAACACCGTTTTGGATGGCTTCTCGAAAAATGATTTCCGTTTTCGCAGAGCTAGTGCAGGACGGTGCTTTTTTAGTTAGGGGCTCATTGTCGGGAGCCGAGAAATTGTTTATAATTAAAAAATCTAATTATTTGAAGGATGAATTTAATTATTTAATCGAAATATTTAATAAAAAGGAATCTGATTGATGGGGAGTTACTTATCTTTTCTAGTCGTAATGTCTTTTACACCGGGTCCCAATACAATTTGCGCTTTGTCTGAAGGACAGAGGAAGGGATTTCAGCGGAGCTTAGCTTTTAATGGTGGAGTTTTCCTAGGACTATGGGGAATGTGTATCTTGGGAGCTTGTTTTGCAACTTTATTTCAGCAACAAAGAGAATTTCAAATTTTCTTGAAAATTTGTGGATCAATTTTTTTGCTTTACCTAGCGTGGCAAATGCTTTCAGCCGGACTTACGAAAACTAAGGCAGCTAGTGAGCATCCACTAGTTAAAGGGCTCTTGATGCAAGTAACCAATGTTAAAGGCTATGTCTATACGATTACTGGTTTGACCGGCTTCACCTTGCCTTCATTTTGGAATGAGATTGCCGTTCGAGCGGGGTTGATTGTTGGAATTGGAGTTCTGGGAACCCTACTGTGGACTTTACTGGGAGTAGTTTTTGTCCGCTTTTATCGGTGTCACCAAAGGCTAGTGAATGGAATTGTCAGCTTATTATTAGTTTATAGTGCAATTGAATTGTGGCTCTAAATGGACAAGGTCACGCTTGTAAAAACCGGAATACTTTGCAATTTATGGTAAGATTAGTTACAATTTGGAATAATTATTAAGAAGGAGATAGAGTTCATGAGAGAAAAAGAAAAACACGAATTGAATAAGTCCCTATCTTCTAATCAAATGCAAATGATTGCACTTGGTGGCACCATTGGTGTGGGACTCTTTATGGGTTCCGCCTCAACTATCAAGTGGACAGGCCCCTCAGTAATGCTGGCGTATGCGCTGGCTGGGTTTGTTCTTTATTTGGTAATGCGGGCCCTAGGTGAAATGCTGTATACTAATCCGATTACTGGTTCTTTTGCCGATTTTGCCTCCGAATATGTTCATCCCTTGGCCGGTTATTTGACGGCCTGGAGTAATATTTTTCAGTTTTTGTTGGTCGGGATCAGTGAAGTGATCGCCGTCGGCACTTACTTGCAATTTTGGTGGCCAGGCTTTCCAACTTGGATTGCCGGAATCGTCGTGGTCATTATGTTGTGCTTAGCGAATTTAGTATCGGTCAAAGCTTATGGTGATTTGGAGACTTGGTTTTCGATGATCAAAGTTTTGACAATTATTTTCATGATTATTGTGGGACTGTTGGTAATTGTTTTCGGTTTGGGAAATCATGGCCGTCCAGTGGGCATCAGCAATTTGTGGAGCCACGGTGGTTTCTTCACGGGTGGTTTTAATGGTTTTATGTTTGCCTTATCGATTGTTATTGGTTCCTATCAGGGAATTGAAGTTGTCGGAATTACCGCCGGCGAAGCCAAAAATCCCCAAGAAAGTATCGTTAAATCAATTCGTTCAATTGTTTGGCGAATTTTGATTTTCTATATTGGGGCTATTTTCGTAATTGTTTCTATTTATCCTTGGGATGAATTAGGAACTCTAGGTTCACCTTTCGTAGAAACTTTTGCCAAGATTGGAATTACTTTTGCGGCAGGAATTATTAACTTTGTCGTCGTGACGGCGGCTCTTTCCGGCTGTAATTCAGGAATCTTTAGCGCTAGCCGGATGTTATACACCTTGGCGCAAAATGGTGATTTACCACCAGTCTTTAAGAAATTATCCAAGCATAAGGTGCCTTACGTGCCAGTTTTGACAATGGGAATTGGGATCTTAGTTGGTTTGATTTTGAATGACCTTTTACCCCTCTTTTTCAAATCGGCGGGGGATGCCTTTGTCCTTGTCTACGGCGCCAGCGTTTTGCCAGGGATGATTCCTTGGTTTGTAATTTTGCTGAGCCACTTGAACTTTCGCAAGCGCCATCAAACTGAATTGGTAGAACATCCCTTCAAGATGCCGGGAGCACCTTGGAGTAATTATTTTGCCTTTATTATGTTGTTGATTATCTTGGGTTATATGTTCGTCAACCCCAGCACCCGGATTTCAATCTTTATCGGAGTGGGATTTGAACTAATCATGGTCATCATTTACTATCTAAGTAATCATGGTAAAAAGACAGCTTCAGTAGCTAAAAAATAAGCTAAGATGTGAAAGTTTGTGACTAAATGGGGGCTAAATAAGAAAAAATCCGAATGAAAAGTTGATATTTTCATTCGGGTTTTTCTTATTGTTGAGCTGGTTGAATCTGGGAAGTCGCAGCGGAAGAGTTCTGTAGGAGTTGGCTGATGACAGGATCCAGTAACTGGCTTAAAAGCTCATAGCCTTGGTCGTTGAAAGTTAGACCATCTTCGCGAAAGTAAAGCTTGGCTTCTTTTTTTTGCATAGCTTGCAGTAAATTGATATAAGGCAAATCATATTTTTGGGCCAGATGTTCCACTGCTAGGGCGAACTGTAATTGCCGCGGCCAAGCGCGTCGGGGCTGGAGTTGGCTATTAAAAGCGGGTGGAGAGACTAAGATGATCTGGGCTGGTTGCAGCTTTTGAACTAACCGATTAAGATTTTGGGCAAAGATGCCTACTTTGATTTGGCGCTTGCGATCTAAGTCCGTGCTCCCAAAAAATAAAATTACGATTGCAGCCTGTAAGCTGACGACATCTCTTTCGACATGGGTTAAGGCTTGAGCAGTCGATTGACCCGGTAAAGCCAGATTTCGTAGTTGTTGGTTGGGAAAAGCCTGCTGTAAGCGGGTGGTGACGGCATCAGTAACTGTTTCTTGCTGAAAACCAGCAAGCAGATCATCACCAAAAAGGGCGATTGTTGGCATGGGCAAAGCTCCATTTCTCAAATTAAAAGCAAAAGTTAAGTTAAATGTAGAAGGGTGAATGATGAAACGATTGATAAATTATCATAAATACGGGCGCCAAGAGTGGGCGCAGTTTCATGGGGAATACCGGCATAATATTGCGGCCGCTGATTTACAACAACTGAAATCTGTTGGTGATCAAATTTCTCTCGAGGATGTCCAGGAAATCTACGCTCCTCTCCGGCACTTACTGCATTTATATTTAAATAATTACCAACAATTGTCAAATGCCAAAGCTCGTTTTCTCGGCCAAAAGCCCCATCAGGTTCCTTTCATTATCGGAATCAGTGGAAGTGTGGCGGTTGGCAAGAGTACAACCGCCCGCTTACTCAAGATGATGTTACAGCGCGCCTATCCTCAGTATAAAATTGAACAGATTACCACTGATGGTTTCTTGTATCCCAACGCTGAATTAGCAGCGCGCCATTTGACAGCCGACAAGGGCTTTCCTTGGAGCTATGATAATGAAAAATTGTTGCGCTTTTTGGAAGATGTCAAAGCGGATCAAGGGCCGGTAACTTATCCGGTTTATTCTCATCAGATTAATGATGTTTTGCCCGATCAACAGGAACAAATTGAGCATCCCGATATTTTAATTATGGAGGGGATCAATGTCTTGCAATTGCCACAAAATCAACAGATCTATGTCAGTGATTACTTTGATTTCGCGATTTATGTGGACGCCGATCCCCAATTGATCGAACAGTGGTACTTGCATCGTTTCCAAGGTTTCTTGGCTTGGCAACGGGCGCATCCCGATCCAACGAATTTTTATTATCAATTTTTAGAGCAGCCAGAAGATCAAGTTTTGGTCTTTGCTCACCGGGTTTGGCAGGAGACGAACTACCGTAATTTGCTGGAATACATTGCGCCAACTATGCAGCGGGCGGACTTGATTTTGCATAAGACGACGAATCACTTTATCGATAAAGTTTATTTACGGAAATACTAGGACCCTAGTAATTTTTTAGGGATGTTCTAATTGGAGAGGGCAATGGACGGCAATAGTTACTTATATTTCTCCTATTTGATATAAAAAAGAGCCAAAGGCGAGTTTTTAATGCTCTCGTTCGGCTCTTTTTTGATTTTTGGCAGCTGCTTAATTTTTGGAACGTTCTTGAAGGGTAATATAAATTAAAGCCAAGAAGGCTAGCGCGGTGGCACTGTATAAAACGGTGTTGCTGGCAATCCAGCCAAAGTGTGCGACTAAGATGCCGATTAAAGCAGTTGCTAAAGTTTCACCGATTAAATATTGGAAGAAGCCCATGAACCCGGTCGAAGAACCCACGGCAAATTTGGGCACCGCCTCGTTGACCATTAAACCAACCAAGGTTAAAGGAGCGTAAATTAAAGTTCCCATAATGAACAAGACGACGACAATCATTGGCTTGCTGCTGCTGAAAAAGTAAATGGTTAGGCAGATGAATAAGCCCACAACGCAGCCGAGGCAAACCCAAGTTCGGTGGCCTTTTAATAAATCAGAAACGGCACCCAGGCCGATAACTCCTGGAACCGCCGCCAATTCAAAGATCCCGACTAACCACTTAGCCCAAGCACTGTCGAAGCCTTTGAATTGAGTTAAGTAACTCGGAATCCAACTCATGATGCCATAACGCACGAGATAAAGACACATAGAAGTAATTGTGATTGCCCAGACCAACTTATTAGTTAGAATATATTTTTGGAAAATTTGCCATAGATTAAGGTCGGTTAATTCCTCATCGGCAGCGGTGTGCGTCTCAGTTTCTTGCGTGTGGTCACTAATGCTGGGAAGACCGACTGAAGTTGGTCGATCATTTCCCGCGACCAGAATGAAAACTACAATTAAAAAAGAAACGACGGAAGCCGTGTAGAAAACCGCGGCAATGGAATTGCTAAAGAGCCAAGTAGCTAGTTGGACGGTAGCCACGCAAGCGAAAGCTCCCAAGTTGTGGGCGGATGACCAGATGGAGTAGACGGTCCCGCGGGTCTTTTTTCCCCACCAAAGCTGGACAATCCGTTGGCAGGCCGCAGCTCCCATTCCCTGGGCGATGGACATGATCAGCATTAAAAGCATCATGACATAGAGATTTTTGGTTGCGCCTAGGCCTAAATTCAAAACTGCTGAAATGAAAAGGCCCGTGGCTAAGTAACGGTTAGGATTACATTTATCACTTAAAGCTCCCATGAAAAGCTTGGAAATTCCGTAACCAATTCCAAAACAAGAAAGAACTAAACCAATTTGGGCGGTGGAAAAGCCGTAGGTTTTCATAATGTCATTTTGCTCGGTGGTGAAGATCAGCCGAATAACATAGTAGCCAACGTAGCCGATGCAAATAGACATTAGAACCCCAATTTGGTGGTGATGATAAGTAGAGTTAACCTTTTCTGGAGCGACCTTTTGCGAGGCTTCCGGAGCCGGTTTGAGAAATGAGAACATAAAAATCATCCTTTCAATTCCAATAAATAGGAACAATTCTTATGATAAGATTAATAAAAAATAATGCAATAGTTTTGTTTACCTGAATTGATTTTTATTTCTAAAATGTTTTGTTAGAGAAAATTTCTGGAGCACACTAATTATTGGGGGACAAGTTAGTTGAAGCTTAATTAAAGTAATTCTGGTGTTATCTATATGAAAAAGTTCGGATAAATTTGTTTAATTAAGGTCGAAGCTATACACTGCGGACTTTTTTTGTACAATGGTAATAATTGAATTAAGGAGTGTGGAGATTGAGCGGTCAAGTGAAAGCTGATAGTATCATTGTGCTAGATTACGGTAGTCAATATAACCAATTGATTACCCGGCGAATTCGGGACTTGGGGATTTACTCCGAGCTATTACCGAACACCACCACAGCGGAACAGATTAAGCAATTGGCGCCCCAAGGAATTATCCTTTCGGGAGGACCCAATAGTGTTTATGCTCCTGATGCTCCGCAAATTGATCCTGCTATTTGGGAACTCGGGATTCCAATTTTGGGAATCTGTTATGGAATGCAGCTGATGATGGCTACCTTGGGTGGTCAGGTTGAAGCTGCCGGTGCCCCAGAATATGGTCGGGCGGGAATTGAAATTGAAAAGACCAGTTCGCTTTTGTTCAAAGACTTACCTGCCAAGCAATATGTTTGGATGAGTCACGGCGATCGAGTGACCCAGATTCCAGAAAGTTTTGAAACAGTAGCAATTAGTTCCAATACCCCCTATGCAGTTGTCGAAGACGCTGCTCGGAAATTATACGGAATTCAATTCCATGCTGAGGTCCGTAATAGTGACTACGGCTTGGATATTTTGAAAAACTTTGCTTTCCAAATTTGTGGAGCGCAAGCTAACTGGAGTATGAGCGACTTCATTGACGCCCAAATTGCTCAGATTCGCGAAACTGTCGGCGACCGGAAGGTTCTCTTAGGTTTGTCTGGCGGCGTGGACTCCTCTGTGGTTGGCGTCCTCTTGCACAAGGCAATTGGCGATCAATTAACCAGTATTTTCGTTGATCACGGCTTGTTGCGCAAAGGCGAAGCTGATCAAGTGATGGCTAGTCTGGAAGGCAAGTTCGGCTTGAACATTGTCAAAGTAGACGCTCAAAAACGCTTCTTAGATAAATTAGCCGGAATTAGTGAACCGGAACAAAAGCGGAAGATTATCGGCAACGAGTTCATTCAAGTCTTTAACGACGAAGCCCAAAAGCTTGATGGAATCGACTTCTTGGCCCAAGGAACCTTGTATACCGATGTAATTGAAAGTGGCACTAGCACCGCGCAAACCATTAAGTCTCACCATAATGTGGGCGGTTTGCCGGAAGACATGCACTTCCAATTGATTGAACCTTTGCGAACGCTATTTAAGGATGAAGTGCGCGAACTCGGTGAGAAATTGGGAATGCCGCATGATCTCGTTTGGCGGCAACCTTTCCCTGGTCCTGGTTTAGGAATTCGGGTCTTAGGTGCAGTCACCGAAGATAAATTACAAATTGTGCGCGATAGTGACTATATTTTGCGTGAAGAAATTAAGAACGCTGGTCTCGAAGAGACCATCTGGCAATACTTTACCGTCTTACCGGGGATGCGTAGCGTGGGTGTGATGGGCGATGGCCGGACTTACGACTACACCGTCGGCATTCGCGCAGTCACCTCAATTGACGGGATGACGGCTGACTTTGCGGAAATTCCATGGAAAATCTTAGCTAAGATTTCCACGCGAATTACCAACGAGGTGGATCACGTCAACCGCGTTGTCTACGATATTACTTCCAAGCCACCAGCAACGATTGAGTGGGAGTAGAAGGTACATGCTAATTGAACCCGGAATGTTGATTTAACGGCGTTTTCGGGAGATACAAAGGATACGATTGGCGGGGAAATTGTTACGTTCCCCGCCAAGATCCCCGCCAAGTTTGGGCCGAATGAGGGCTGAGCTGGCGGGGATTTTTTGTATCGGTTTGTCAAACCTGAACCTATCTTCTTCAATGTTGTTAGGATCAAGAATCTAAGTGGTCTTGAAGGGATGCTTGCTAACAACTTAGTTTTGTACTATGCTCCCAATAATGCGAAATTATATATCTAATTACTAATTTTCTTCTTAAGGAGTTTGCTATGTCTGATCAAACTGAACCCATGCTTCCTGACATAATTTCCAAAGCGCTAGCATTGCCAGTCGTGCGCGTTGATCGTCGAACTTTCCTATCCAAATTATTTCCGCGTGCCACAAAAGTTGAACTGATGTCGATTCTTAGGGATGGCCCACAAACCGTCTATACACTGGAACAGTTGACTAAGACTGCCCACCGTGTCGTCATGCACGACACGAAAAGACCTCAGCAGTTTCTTTTGCTGCAGGCTTACGATCAAATATTGCCGTTGCTGCCGGAACTGGTACAGCTGACCTCGTTCAATATTACGGGTTTGCCTTACGCATGGCCCAAAAGGTTGCTTATATTTATGGTCAAGAAAATCTCTTCACTGAAGAGGGAACCTTGTCTGAAGAAGGCAAGCGTGATGTCATGATCTATCTCGGTGTGGTGCTGGGTGTGGCCCCAGCTAATTCTGCGTTGATGTTTATCTCCAAAGGACTGAGTAATACATTAAGCAAGAAGTTCATGACCACTGCGGTCACTCGCACAACGTGGTACCCGTTATTGAAAAAGATCGCCGGCTATATTGGTGTCTCCATAACGAAAAAATCAACCTCTGCTGTGATTTCAAAGTCACTCCCCGTTATTGGTGGCTTTGTCTCTGGTGGTCTGACTTTGATCACTTTTCGACCGATGGGTAATCGCTTGATTAAAACTTTTGAAACCACACTCTCAGCAACTCCTGACCAAATCAAGCAGGCGCAAGACATCATCCTTGAGGATATCAAAAATTTTTCAAACGAATAGGTGAGATTTAGTAAAACGAATTAGATTATTACGATCTAGCCCGTTTTCGCCCGTTTATATATTAAGTTCCCCGCAATAATTCCAGCCGAATGAGGGCTGAGTTGTCAGGAATTTTGAGGTATAAGTCAAATCGTATTGATACATGGAAATAAATCTTACAGAATAGTCTTCGCTTGCCATATTGGAGATCCCGGTAAAGAATTCGTTTGGTAGTTTGATCAATGAAAATATTTGGGTCTTTAATTTCGAAGAGAGTTAAGATAGACTGATTATTAAGGAACATTATTGAAACCTCGTTTTGATTTTTAGTTTGGTCACTTAAAGTATAGCGGATGGGGAGGGAATGTCCTCTTTATGCGCCAAAAAACAAAAAAACTAGTATTGATTTGATTCATCAATACTAGAGAGTTTAGACTCAAAATAAGAGCCAGTTCGGAGAAATCCGGGCTGGCTTTTTAGTTTGATAAAAGGTACATCCAGAATGAATTTCCTATGCTATAATTAGGCAACTTATAGTACAGATAATATAGTTAATTGAATTTAATTCTTGAGAGAAATTACAAAATTAAAATTTGTTAAAGCTTCGGCTGAGAATTACTGGATGATTGTTTCGAGGAAACAAATGTATGGACGAATAAACCCGTATTTGCTGTACGTTCTGCAAAAGTAGATTGCTAGGCAGAATCGAATTGAGCTATTACCAGACAAAGTAGTTCATAAGAATAGTGATTGTGTGTTTTACAGACTGATGAAAGCCAGTAAGAAAAAGACTCTGTTGAGTATGACTTAGATATATTTGAGTATGCTAATAGAATAATTGTGGAAAAATAGGCAGTATGGTGAAGGAAGGGGAACTATTTATATGCTCAAAGTCGATAAAGCTATTTTAGATACGAATAACGCAATTTGTGAGAATATTTCGCAACTGAGTTTTACTGATAGGGGGCTTTTAAGCCAAAATATCCTTAGCCAACTTCGTAATTTTGTGGAGTATATTGCGACTAAAGCATGTTTCACCGGCCAAGACGTCGACCCTGATAATTATTATTTGAAGGTGCAGTCCTTGAAAAATATGCAGCGACGAGGCAATTTGCGATTCCTTTATAAGTTCCACAAGATGCTACAGAAATCTGTATCGCACTATACTATGGATAAAGATGGCTCAGAGCGTCTCATGCTCAAATATTATGAATATCTACTAAAGATTAAGCAATATTTGAAACAAACTTTCAATTTGGATGTACTGGAAAATATTCATGAATTTCCTATGAATACAGACGCTGAACTTTCAATTTATTATGAGAAAATTGCAAGAAAAATCAAAACTCCGAGTGTGCATAGTCATCCAGTTACTTATAACGACCGATATTATGTGCAGAAAGTCAAACCTTTTTTCATTGATCAAAAAATCTATTACGAAATCACGTTTACTGCCGCTAATTCCAATGTAAGTAAGTTTGATAGGGTGATTGCGTTTACGAAGCAAGAAATTGTCGATAACTATGCTGTGAAATTCTCATTACACAGTGACACAATTCGTATCTTAGATAAGGATATGTCAATTCTTGTAATCGATGGATATGAGGTATCCATTCGACCGTGTGAGTGGGATAATTTATCTGAAATTTTTGGACCAAGAGTGAAGCATAGTACTAACTCCAAAGAATATAGAGAGTTGATGAGGTACCTTTCAAGTGTCGAGATGTCCTTAACCGAACTGGTGAGCAGTGACCAAACTTACTATAATTCTATAAAAGGGCGGATTACAGCGGGCGTTCAATCGGCTAAGATTTATGAAATACTTGATCAGTGTCGGAATATAATTATCGGTAATAAGCCAGGAGCAAATGTGCTAAGATATTTACTCCATAAAATGAATAACCGTGTTATCAAGCGGCAGTATTCGACCAAACGATGTGAATATTTGTCCAACCTGTACTTGAATTATGGCTGTATTCCATTTGATAAGATGCCTTATTGCACTTCTCTCCGACAACATAATCCGAAAATATATGATTTGTTTGAATCTATACCCGCCTCTGGTCACGATCATGAACTGTTTGCTAGATACATCAAGAACAACACTGAGATAGAGGGTCATCTATTTACACCTAAAACTGAAGTCGATAGCTTTAAAGATATTGATGATTTAATAGGAAAATATAATTCTTCTCTGTACTATAAACATTATGGACGCAGAATCGAAGAATACAAAGACTATCTTTATATCAAAACTTACGTCGAAGATAGTACAGAAATAATCAAAACATTACAAAGGTTAGCTTCGTCAGGTGTTTCTCAATATACGGCCTCTGTTGATTCATGGATATCAAGAGAAGCATATACAATTGATGACAATAGTAAGAAAGAGGCCCTCCTACAGATGTTTGCTAACTCTCAAGTTGCACTCATTTATGGCTCTGCTGGTACCGGTAAATCTACGTTAATCAGACATATATCTAATTTCTGGGCTAACAAGGCGAAGATATACCTAGCTAACACCCATCCAGCTGTAGATAATATTCGCAGGAAGGTCACTGCTGGAAATAGTGAGTACCATACGATTGCAAAGTTTCTTTCGAAGAGGAACACCTGTACGGATTGCGATATCCTCTTTATTGACGAGTGTAGTACTGTCAGCAATGAAGATATGCGAAAAGTCCTAGAGAAAGCCAACTTTAAACTTCTCGTACTAGTTGGCGATATTTATCAGATTGAGTCAGTCTATTTCGGAAACTGGTTTAGTATTGCAAAAGAATTTGTACCCAAAACGTCGATATTTGAATTGACTCATCCATATCGTACAACTGACCAGAATTTGCTGACCGTTTGGGATCGAGTCCGCAAAATTGATGATGCAATTCTAGAACCATTAGTAAAAAATGGGTATGTCTCGAGATTGGACAAATCCATCTTTGAGCATAGCGAAGACGATGGGATTATTCTGTGTCTGAATTACGATGGACTTTACGGAATCAACAATATCAACCGATTTCTGCAAAACAGTAATCCCACTAAGAGTATAGTCTGGGGAATAAATACTTATAAAGTAGGCGATCCGATTTTATTTAATGAATCGAACGTTTTTTCCCCGTTGATTCACAATAACTCAAAGGGAAGAATTGTTGGTATCCAGCCATATCAGCAACAAATCTGGTTCCAAATAGAACTCGAAGAGTCATTGAATGAGTTTGACGCCAGTGGATATGATTTTGAACTTGTTGGAGAATCCGAGTCGAGGAAGTCTATTATTTCATTTGTTGTGAATAAATATCGGAGCACCGATGAGGATGATCAAGATAACGATTCTACCATTATTCCATTTCAAATCGCATATGCAGTTTCTATTCATAAAGCACAAGGCTTGGAATACGATTCAGTGAAAATTGTAATTACAAATGAGACAGAGGAGAGAATCACACAAAATATCCTCTATACGGCCATTACCCGTGCCAAGAAAAAATTAAAGATTTACTGGAGCCCTGAAACAGAACAGTCTGTGCTCGAACGACTTGCGGTCAAAAATTTTGCAAAAGATGCGCACTTGTTGTCTCAACTTTCTTCGTTACAAATGATGAAATAAAGGAGTCTAAGTCAAATAGTATTAATGACTAGAGATGAATCTTTTGGAAATGACGTTTACCCCCAAAGTTGTTTACAACTCTGGGGGTAAACGTCATTATATGGAAAATTTCTTTAGTCTGTTAAAGCAGGAAATCTATCGTGGCCGAGAATATTATAACTTTGAAGAATTGGAGCAAGCAATTGATAGCTATATCCATTACTATAATCACGAGCGGATGAAGGGAAAAATAAACTGACAAAGTTCAGTGCAATACAGAAAAACGGCATTAAAAACTGTCTAAAGTAGAATTACCAAAAAACAACAAAAAACGGGGTGGATTTTTCCACTCCGAAAAGGTCCAACTTTTGGGAGGTATTATAATGTCTAACTATTGTGGAGTACCTCAGTTTTGACTTAGACTTAAAATCATAGGTAGAAATGCTATTTTTATCAAAGTGATTAGTTATAGGATACTTATGATCAATTTTTGAAGGTAGGGTGTTCTATACTGATGAATAGTTATAGCTTTTTATAAATTACAATATTTTCCTTTTTCATTGTTGATACGGTTTTACCCGTTTTATTAGTTGGACTATTTTTAGATGGCATTCTTTTATTTGGAATATTCCGTTCAAAACTTCCAACCTGTTTTATGCCTATGGTATCAAATAATTCGCTAATAATGATATCGGTTGGAATTTTAATTTCCTTCACGGTTCTATTGGCAGTTACCCAGAATTGATATGTGTTGGGCTTCATTACACGACTAATTTCTTTTAAGGTTATTTGTAAGTCAGAATAAAATTGTGATACTTCTTTACATCTCTTGTTATCAATAGCGTTAATTTCTTTTAATACATTATTTAGAGCACTAGATTTAAATAATGGTACACTATACGATTTAGAAGTTTTACCCCCTAATAGATTTGAATCGATTTTAGAAATATTATTGTTATCATAGTCTTTCAAATCTAGCCATTGAAGTGATAATCTGGAAAATTGTCCGTAAGCAACGGTCGTTCTTGAATCGCCATAAGGTGGAGAAGTTATTAATAAGTCCATTGAATTATTCTTTAACATATATAGATTCATTGAACTACCTAAAATGGGTACGGCTCTTGCTTTAAATTGTTTTAATTCCTTGTTATGAGAAATATTTCTATCAGAAAAATAATAGAATTTACTTATTACATCAGGATTCCACTTATCTAAAGATTTTTCAGACATCCGGTATAGTTTAAACTCGCTATTACGAGAATTAGAGCTAAATCTGACTGTTTCACTAAAAGATACCCAAAAGAAATCTCTTATTTTATCGTCGTCTATGTTATAAATGGAATTTTTAATTATTTGAAGCCTAATTATTACACTTTCTTTAAACCAAAAATCTATATTTTTGAAAGTTGGAATTGTAATACTAAGATTTCCCATGTTCATTTCTAAATACTTTTCTTCAATTTCACTTTGAAGATTTTTGTAGTACTTTTCGAGTTTTCCCTCATTTATATAAGTTGTTTTTACTTTAGTCATTAAAACAGATAGGGGATTTAGGTCTACACCAGTACTATCGATATTATGAGCTTCTGATTCAACCAGCGTTGTTCCTGACCCCATGAAGGGATCAAAGATTGTATTTATATTTTGATATTTACTAACAGTTTCAATAAACAATTTTGGTAATTGCGGAATCATAGTTGCGGGATAACTATGATATCCATGAGATAAGTTCTTAGTATTTGAATCCTTAAAATCAAAGTAGTGACTTTTTTTCAAAGATGTATTTAAAATATCTTTATAGACATTGTCTACACTAGTTATTTCATTCAAAATAGTAAAATCCTTTCATGGGCACAAGTTTATTCATAAATAAACTTGTGCCTTTTTAAATAATTATATACTTTATTTAATGTAGAAAAAGGGGGCAACGACAATTAATCAGAAAAAGGAATTATACCAATATATTGTGGATTCAATTAGTTTTTTTATACATGAAAAGGGAATGACCTATATTGATTTAGCTGCTTGCCTAGGTGTGTCAGAACAGTTTATTAAAAATGTCCATTCGTCACAAGTGAATTCTCATTATAACGTATTTCATCTTTGGAAAATATCAAATTATTTAGGTATTTCTATTAGTGATTTGTTTCCGAGTTCTTTTAAATTATATAAAAGAATATATCCGCTAAAAGATTACAATTCGTTTATAAAATTGAAAGAGGGCACGAAATGAAATCGAATATAGAGATTCTTAGAGAAAAGTTAATAGACTTATCTAATGATTCTGATTTGGAAATGCCAATGTATAGGGGATGGTACAAAGCCCATCGTAAGGGACCTACCGGGATTGGAAAAACTTTTGAAGATTTATTGGGAAAAAAGGAAGATAATCTGCAGTTACCTGATTATTTGGGGATAGAGTTAAAGGCACATGAGTCTCTAAAGAATGGATTAATAACATTATTTACAAAATCACCTAATACCCCTAAAGGTGCAAATACTATCTTAAGGAAACAATACGGATATGTTGATCCAGAGAGTAAATACGATATTCCTGTGCTACATTCTACTTTGTGCACAAACAAGAGGCAATATAACAAAAAATCTAATCATTATTTTGAAGTAGTAAATGATAGAAATATGCGTGAAATAAAAATAAATGTGTATAATAATCCAGATCAAGTGGATTCTATTTCTCCAAATATAGCATGGACCTATGAATCTATAGAGAATTCTTTAAATAAAAAACTAAAGACACTCGCAATTATATCTTCTGATAAAAAAAGAATTGATGGGAATATTTACTATAAGTATACAGGTTTAACCGTATTTAATAGTATAACCCTACAAACATTTTTAAAAATGGTAGATGATAGTAAACTATTTGTTGATTTAAGAATAGGAGTTAATCATTCGGGTAAAAATATTGGAAAGACTCATGATCATGGCACAGGTTTTAGAGCTAGATTTAAAGATTTATCCAATTATGTTGAAAAAACAGAAATTGAAATTTAGATAAATATATTGTATATACCTCCCGCGTTGTTAGAACTCTATTTATAAATTACACGATGTACGAATCGTGTAGCATTATTTTTTTCTTACAACCTTGAAAACATAACAGTTTAGATTGTACGATAACGGTGCCAAATTTCGAAATAATAGTTCTATAAAGTCTGGTGTTGATAGAAGAAATTCTATCAACACTTTTTTGTTAGATCGGTTTTCTGGGTAACTGCATTTTTTTATTATAACTAAAATAGTTAAAATAGATTGAATTAAAGATCAGGATAACCTTTAGTCATAGTTTTATATGTTTTGTTTTAAGGACTAAAAATTCAAATTTTTTGTCCCCCTCTCGGTGCCAATTAAAAATATAATCGGCTTCATTTAGACCTTAGAATAAAGTTGTTGAATGAAGTGGACTTAATTTTGAGGAGGTAATTATTTTGACAAAGTGAATTCTGTTGATTTGTGGTTCGGGGGCATCATCTGGCTTCATGGCCGCTAATATGCGCAAGTATGTCAAGAAGGCCGGCTACGATTACAAGATTCAAGCCCGGAGTGAATCTGAACTGGGAGATTACGTGGATGATATTGATGCCCTGATGGTCGGTCCGCACTTGAAGGCCGAGTTTGAGGCGCTGGCAGCTCGGGTTCCGGAAAAGGTGAAGGTGATTTTGATGCATCCTGATTACTATGCCATCTTGGATGGTAAGGGTGCGGTGGAACATCTGCGCCAAGAGTTAGAGGCTTAGAGTGGCATCTATTTGGATCGAAAAGAGGATTGAAATTTCATGAATAAGTTTATGGATTTTTTGAACAATAGCTTTGCTCCGCGAGCCCAAAAGATTGCCAATAACCAGTGGATTGTGACTTTAAAGAACTCAGTCCTAGAAGTTTTACCCTTCATTTTAGTGGGGTCAGTTGTCAGCATTTTGAGTATTCCGGGCAACTGGTGGTCTTGGTGACCAAATTTGGCGCCGATCAGTAGTTTCACTTTTGGACTCTTATCGATTTTTGTCGCTTTTCTGGTTCCTTTCAATTTTATGGAATTTAAGAAATTGAAAAAGCAGCGGATCATTGCGGGATTGACGTCGATCGCCTTATTTTTAATGTTGTTGGGACCCAAATTTGGGGTTAAAACTGGCACGGTAACTTTTAAATTCGACGAGTTTGGTGCCGGTGGGATGTTTGTAGCGATTATTGTGGCCATCTTTGTGAGTTTGGTGATGCAAGTCTTCGGGACCTTTTCCTTCTTCAGCGAAGATAGCGTGATCCCGGATTTCGTCACCGCTTGGTTTGATTCCTTACTGCCGATTGGTCTAGTGATTACCGCCGGTTGGCTAGTAGTTGATCTCCTTCATTTCGATGCTTATGCGGCAGTGGAAGCTGTCTTTCGCCCGCTAGCGTCAGGCGCGGATACTTGGTGGGGCTTCACCTTACTTTACTTTTATTTATTGCTTGTTTTATCTACTCGATGGGAATTTCCGGTTGGGTGCTGGCGCCGATTACCCAGCCTTTGATGTTGGCCGGAATTGCGGCCGCCGCGACTGAATTTGCCGCCAACAAGCCAATTAGTCTCCTGTACATGAGCGAAGTGATTTATAACTTTGCTTGGATTGGGGGAGTTGGTTGTACCTTGCCCCTAGTCTTGATGATGCTCTTTTTCGCAAAATCTCAGCGGCTCAAAGCGCTAGGCAAGGCTTGTATTGTCCCATCGCTCTTCAATATTAATGAACCAGTGGTTTTTGGGACTATTGTTTGGAATCCCTACTTAATGATTCCCCTCTGGATTAATGGAATTGTGATTCCATTGATCACTTGGTTTGGCTTCCGGCTGGTGCTGGCGGCGATTCCCCACGCTTTAATGCAAATGTGGTACATCCCGTTTCCTTTCCTGACCTGGGTTATGAGCCCTTCCTTGAGGGCAATGTTGCTGATTGTGATCATTTTCGTGGTGACTTGGCTGATCTGGTATCCGTTCTTCCGCGTTTATGATCAACAGACCACTAGGGAGGAACTGCCCATGCTTCTGAAAATTAGGAAGATCAATTTTGAATGAAAGGGAAGTGAGTTTAGATGTTCGAAAAAGATCAACAAGCAGTTAAAAATACGATGGAGATTATCATCAATGCCAGCGATGTCCGGGCCTTCATTGCCGAGAATTGGGACTAGGTTATTGTCTCGAACTATCCCGCCGCCCATCAAAAAATTACCCAATCCAATGAAAAATTGGTAATTGCTCACCGTTTGCAGACGGCTAAACTGCAAGAGGAAGCTGAAGGTCATTCCCTAGAGTATTCGGTGCTTTTTACCCATGCCCAAGATAGCTTGATGACAATTATGAGTGAGTTCAAATTGACGGAAAAATTAATTGGAGTTTTTGAAAAGCGTGATCAGTTAGCTAAAGGAGATGACTCAACAAAATGAAGAATAAGTATCCCTATTTTCCGAAAGATTTTCTCTGGGGTGGGACCCAGGCAGCTAGTCAGGATGATGGGGCCTACCAAGCTGATGGTAAGGGTTTGAACAGTTCCGATGTTCAACTTTACTTGTGCGGACTTTCCAATCAAGAAATTCAAGCTTTGGAAGAAAAAGGGATGACTCTCTCCCAAGTTAAAAAAGCAATTATCAATCAAACGGGCTACTATCCCAAACGTTTTGGAATCGACTTTTACCGTCGTTATCGGGAAGATCTGAAGTTATTAGCCGAGATGGGCTTCAAAACTTTTCGGACTTCGCTGGACTGGTCGCGAATTTTTCCCAAGGGAGACGAACCAGAGCCTAATGAAGCGGCTTTGAAACATTACGGCGCGATGCTCGACTACATGCATGAGCTGGGAATTGAGCCGATCATCACCATGAATCATTATGAAACTCCGGTTAATCTGGCGCTTAAATATGGTGGCTGGCTGAACCGAGCACTAATTCCGCTGTTTGAGTGTTTTAGCAAGGTCTTGCTGGATTGTTTCGCAGATAAAGTTAAATATTGGATTGTCGTCAACCAGATTAATATGGTTCAAATTGAGCTTTTTCTCTCGGTCGAAGTTTCTTCAGATCAGTACGAAAACGAAGAAGAAGCACTCTATCAAGCTGTTCACAATCAGATGGTTGCCGCGGCGGCAATTCAGCAATACTCCAAATCGCTCAATTTACCGGATCTGTAGATTGGGACTATGGTCGCTGATGGCACGGTTTATCCGGCCTCTTGTAAACCTGATGATGTGATTTTTGCTCTCCAGCAAAATCGGCTGCAATATTTATTTACCGACGTCCAGTTCAGAGGGGCTTATCCGGCCTCCGCACAAAATTATTTCGCGGAGCGCAAGGTACATTTACAAATTGAACCGGAAGATATGTAATTGATTGCTGCTAATCCGCTCGATTTTTTGGGAATTTCTTATTATTATTCAAAAATGGTCGATAGCGCGCAAAATTCCTATCTGCCTAATGATAATTCCCGGAATCCTTATTTGGAAGAAAGTCCTTGGGGTTGGACGATTGATCCCCAAGTTTTGTATAATACTTTGAGTCAATATTGGGACCGTTATCAAAAACCAATCATTATTGCCGAAAATGGTTTGAGGATGTACGACAAGTTAGAAAATGATCAAGTTCATGATTAATATCGCAATGCTTACTTGCGACAACATATTGCCCAAGTCGGTCGAGCGATTCATGATGGAGCCCAGGTGCTGGCTTATTGTGCTTGGGGGTCGATCGATCTGGTTAGTTGTTCTTCCCAACAAATGTCGAAACGCTATGGCTTCATCTATGTGGATTTGGACGATGAAGGTCAAGGCACGGGAAAGCGGATTTTGAAGGATAGTTACTATTGGTATCAAAAAGTGATCGCTTCTAATGGAACGTACCTTTAGCACGCTGAAGTTATTTACTGGAGATGAGTGGTTTGCGAATAGACCCCAGAAAAAATTACGGCATTATCTGCAAATTAATCCCGGCTGGCACACTTCTCGAGAGTTGACCCTTACTCTTGGTGTTTCTCACCGCAGTATCAAACGTTACGCCAAGGACTTAACGAATAAGAAAAAAGTCAATCTCTATGATTTAACTGATAAATATTTTCGGAGTAAAAATTCTCTGATCAAAATTCTCCAAAATGTTGCTAACTATGTTGATCAATTTGATTTGACCCTAACGCATCACGGAGGATTCTATGCCCTTCGAGGAAGTGAAATTGTTGATTTCCGATATTGTCTGTCAAGAATCTAACCAAGCTTTTATGGGCAGTGGGACGATTCAAAATAGTTTTTCAGAAGTCGATATCGAAGCAATTCAAAAGCTGTTCAAATTAGCGGCGGCTAAACATCAGATCTATTTAAATTCCTTTGACTTTAACAATACTTTATTGCATTTGGTGATTGGTAAAATTGTGCATCACTTGGATGACTTTATGGGTGAAAAACTAGCTAGGCCAGTCGATTTTATTATTCAGGTGAATACTGAGTCGATTTGCCGGACCATCATTGGGTTAGTATTTCACAGTTTTTAACTCCATTAGATTATCGGAAAATCCGCCAAAAAGTAGATGAAATTCGCAGCATAACGGCGGCAAAAATTCTTTGGCAAGAAATTGAAGAATTCTTTCCCGCAGAAAATTTTTTGGTTTGTGGAAAAAAACTTGCCCGGGATGAACTATTTGCCAAAGTTTGTGCACAATTGACTACCCAAGGAGTAGTTGGCCCAGATTTTGCGGATCTTTTAGTTCAGCCAGAAAAAATGTCCAGCACCGCCTCTGGCCGCATTGCTATTCCCCATTTCTTTGCGATGACTGCCTACCAAACGCAAGGTTTCGTGGTGATTAGTCCGCGGGGAATTGTCTGGAACGAGAAGAATCGTTGCGTGAATCTAGTATTTGTCCTGGCAGTTAATAAAGATAACAAACTAGCTTATCGCAATGTCTTTGACGGCTTATCTCAAGTTGCAGTTGACAATGAAAATGTCGCCAAGTTAGTTCAATCCCGAACTTATCCCGAGTTTGTGGATACCTTAGTAGCCCTCAAGTAGAGACTAGGGAATTGATAAAAAAGTTGCCTCCTAATGGTCAGATGAATAATCTAATAGTTAGGGGGCATTTTGGGTATTTGTGAATAGAGTGTAACAGGTTAGTTTTTAATATTAGATTTAAAATTACATGGAGGATATTTGACCTTAAGTTCGTTGAGTATAAAACTAGAGTTTAATATTCAGTAGTATTATTCCTAATCTATAAATGATCTTTATAAAATAATCTTAGATTTAATATCAATTTAGCTCACCGATTATCTACGACATTATATATGTGTAAGTAGCACATTTAAGGTATATATTGAAATTATTAGATAGTGTTGTTATAACAAAATTATATATAGGGTACGACTTGAGTGTGCTTCTGATGTAGATATTATTTGGTGTGTTGGTAAGCACTGGATAAAGGAGCCTTAGAAGGGTTGTGTGAACACCTCAAACCAGTGCTGAAAACACTCATACATAGCGATTGATGTCTTGGTTAATTTGTTATAAATAATTAGAGGTAGAACCATGACCTTAGAAAAGTCGACCTTTTGTATCAAGCAGCACTGATGTTTAATCCTTTACTTGATAAGCAAATTATTTTGAGATTGGGACATAAGAGAAAAATTTACGATGTTACAATAACTTTTGATCCATCTGATTTTCGTCACTTAGCGGGTTTACATAAGTTAAAAGATCGTCCTAAAGTATCAAAACAAGGTGCACGGGAAGTATTTAGGGAGATTATCAATATGAAAATTACCTTTAATGATATTTCAAAATCTGATTTTTGCCCGTTTATGGAGGAACGATTAGTAATTCTCAGCGAACTCAAGCAAATTTTTGATGGAAATGACAGTAGTTTTGCATATAAATTTTTAGGTAAATCTAGGAAGCTCAGTTATAGTAGGATTTCTTGGAAATATCTACTGGAATTCAAAGATTTATCTGGTAAAATAGGGTACCTTTTTTAGATGAGCGGCGCAACAAGTCTGGAAAGTATGTTATTGTACCAGATTTTATGCGTTCAGGTAAGAATTGTGGTAAAGGTAATACCGAAATGGCACTCTTGCAGATTATTCAAATCCAAGATGAAAAGCGGAAAGTTTCATTTCAAAGTTCATCGTACAAGCAATAATTGATTAACTAATTTCAGTCGTGAAATCTAGAAGTTATTCTTCATTTACATATAGTTATTGATACTCCCTAGGTGTTCTTAAAATCTAATAAAAGTAAGTGATTTAGATTATATTTTAAAAGGCATTTGTGAGGAGCAGATTTAATTACTACTTACATTGTAACTTTGTTACTTTGATTTTAATAAATAATAAGATATATAAAGTACTATTCCTAATAGGCTTCCAAACCATACATTCTTTTTGAAAACTTGTTGGATTACTATAGATGCTTCACGAAAGGTTTCTTTTTTTAGTGATATTCTTTTAAATATAGAAACCAACCATTCAGTAATATATAGTGATAATATTAAGCACAAGAGGACTCCTAAAGAATTTTTTTGGTCTCCACTTAAAATAGTTTGTTTAGAAAATGGATTGCTTAGGATCACTGATTCTAAAGTTAGACAAAAATAATTATAGACACCAACACGATTAAAATTGAACATAAAAAGTATCATGAATGATCCTAGTAAACCCAGGGTAGGTAAAGACCCAAACCATTTATCCAAATTATCGCTGTATATAATAAAACAGTTACATATAAATAAAAATAAGATCATCGTAGAAAAGATAAAATCCCAACATAAGTTTGTTTTTCCAAACGTAGTTTCTTTGTTCTGGCGTTGGATAATAAAATTGTAGTAATAAGAACATAGATAAAATATTATTCCGAATAAAACAAAGAGAGCCATTTGAGCAAGTATTTTATTAGGAATTTGAATACCCCACAGTAAAATTTTAGTATATACATAATTTATACAGTGGTAAATATCACTGCCTAATAAAAAGTATGTACCAAATCCTAATGTAATAATCCAATTTTGTTGATAATTAAGGTCAGCACAAAAAGCAATATAAACTAAAGTTCCAAGTAAAAATATAATTATACAAATACTAAAAACAACTATTAATCCATGAAGATAATTTTGAATCAATGGATCTTTAAGCGAAGGTGTTTCTAATAGTAGTTTTATTTTTTCTGCTAAAAGTAGCATATAAGATTTGTGAATTTGAACTGGTAAAGAAAAAAATGCAAAACAGAATATGTATATAGCTATACATCCCTCCGAAAATGAACGGTAATGTTCAGGATAACGTTCCAGTAATCTTTTACTATCGTTGAATTTATTCCACTTGTGAAATTGAAGTTTAATTCTATCAAAAATATACATTGCTAGCTCCTGTCAAAATTATTTTTGAAGTTCATCATTAATTTATAAAGTTCCAGTAGTTCTCTTTGGGAGGTAAGTAATATGGCAAAAGATATTCTTTTTGACGATTATCTCACTGAGCAACTTAAAGCCCCAGAGTTTAAAGTGGGCTTTGATGCTGAATATGCCAAAATTGAGAGTGCAGTGGCTTTGGTGAACAAATGTGAATGTTGTACATAAATCATAGCTTTTATTCGTATAGGGGATTGTTGGAGAGATCTTCCCTCGAAAACCAAAAGGGTTACCAGCTATTCGGTATAGAAAAAATTAATTTATCGTAAATAAGTTTATTGACCACTATAATATTGATACAATCAAAATAAAAGGATACAATTATAATTAGTTATTTTTAACACGGGGGGGATTAATTTGTATAATTTAAAGAAAATTGGCTGGTATCTCAGCGATGAGGGAAAGCTCTTTGTTTATAAAGGTAATCCGAGATTAGAAAGGGAGATAAATTCAGACAATAATGAAGCTATTTTTGCCTTCATCAAGGCATTTAAGCGGCCGATGTCGGAAGCTGAATTGCAGCAATCTTTGCCCCAATTGAGTAGGCAGGAATTTGCCGATATCTTTGCCTACTTCAAAGAAAATAAGTGGCTTTATAAATTGCCAGATAATTTTGACCTTTTAGACCAGAGAATCAAGAATTTTGCTGACTGCTATCCGGGGATAACTTATACGGATTATATTGAAAAAGTTGCTGATCTCGGGATTTTGATCTTAGGTTTGGGTACCGGGGGAAGTTATTTATTAGATATCCTCACTAAATTGGGATTTAGGAATTTTACGATCGTTGATGGTGATCAAGTTGAGCGAAAAAATCTCCGGGCTCAAAATTATGAGTTTAGTGATCTGGGAAAGTTTAAAGCTACTGTTCAGTCCCAAAAGTATCAAGACAAATTTCCTGGAATCCAGCTTAAAGTTGTAAATAAACAAATTAATAGTTTTGCCGATTTGGATTCAAAAGTAAACTTAAATGAAATTGATTATTTTATTAATTGTGCGGACGATTTTGACTTGCAGATGGTCTTACTAGAGAAGTTATTTGATAAATATCCCAAATTAAAAATGTTTTATGGTGGATATTCTTTTCTTATTCATTCTGACACTTTAATAACGCAAGCTAATTATCAATCATTGCTAAAGACTGCCCTTAATCAGCGAAATTCTCTTAATATTGAAAAATATATTAGTGAAAATTCCGGATCAATTTTTAACGGTTATTTGAGTGCCTTTTTTATAAGCAAAGTTATCTTTAATGATTTGATTGGCGTGGAGAATACCAGCGTTGTCGGTGACTTGTGTACGGATGAATATTTATTTAGGTGATTGTGATGTATTTGATTTTATTTTGTTATATCAGTGTTTACCTAATTTGCCTGCAATTGCTGCAAATTAACTTTAGCCCGAAAGAGTATCTTTATTTATCCTTAATTTCTGGAACTATTTTAGCTTTGATTATTTATTTAATCAATATTTTTAATTTTAATGGATCATTAGTCGGCTTATTCAGCCTAGAATTTTTTTTGATTGCCGGATATTTAAAGATTAGAAAACGCCTTTTTAAAAATATCTTTTTTTTATTATTGGGATTTTTAGTTTTGATCTTTACAGCGCAACTAATTGAAGTATTAGTTAATCAAATCTTTTCAATTTCTTACGCGATCCAAGAAAGCGATTGGCGGCTGATAACAGTTAACACCCTGTTATTGATTGTTTTAGCGCCGTTAATTACGCAAGCTTTTAATTATCTTTGCCGGAAATTTAATATTTATAGTTTATTGCATAATAGTATATTTAATTCTTTAGTGATGAGTGCGGGAGTACTTTTTTTAATAATCGTCTTTTTTAGTCAGATTTTAGTTTTTAATAATAATAATGAAGTTATTACTAGTACAAGTTTGCTTTTCTTTCTCCTTTTGATAATTGTGGGATTAATGGCTCTGCTGTGGCTACAGAGCCAAAGAAAAGAAGCGCAATTGGCTTATGAAAAGATTAATAATCAGCAGTTGATTGAATATGTTACAAGTATTGAACAAAATCAATTAGAATTAAGAAAATTTAAGCATGATTATTTAAATGTTTTAGCCGGACTGACCGGTTATCTAGAAGCAAAAGATTGGGATGGTCTTGAACATTACTTTTACAGGGTTGTCCAGAATCAAAATTTAGCACAAACGCGGACTGTTTTTAATTTGCAAATTTTAAGTAATATGAAGATTATGGAAATTAAAGGACTTTTGGCCTTGAAGCTATCAACTTTAGTCAGTAATTATCAGAATATTAATTTGGAAATTTTTGCTCCAATTAGTAAACTACCCAACTCAATGCCTATTTATGAATATAATAGATGTCTCGGAATTTTATTGGATAATGCTCTTGAGGCCATCGATTTTGCAAAAATCGCGAGCACTGATCAGCAAAAATATTTGACAATTATTTTCTATTGGAAAAATCGGCAACTGATAGCCGTAGTTAAAAATCGTTATTCTGGTTCAGTAGATCTGACCAAAATCAATACCAACGGTTTTTCCAGTAAGGGAGGCCATGAGGGCTTAGGGTTGGCCAGTCTAAATGATATCGTGAAGAAAAATAATAAATGTCTTTTAAAAACCGAGATAGATAAAGAATTTTTTACGCAAAAGTTAATATTGATGCCAGAGGATTGATGCTGATGAAGGTTTATATTTGTGAAGATGATCTTAGCCAAAAAGAAAGAATTAGGAAATGATAAAAAAATATATTTTTATCGAGAATTTGGATTTTACTCTGGCCTTATCAACAACTGATCCCCAGCAAATATTAGAAGCGGTTCGTAAAGATTCTACTAGTGGGGTTTATTTTTTAGATATCGATTTAGGAACAGAGTTGAATGGACTTCAATTAGCTCAAAAGATTAGAAATTATGATAATAAGGGCTATATAATTTTCGTAACTACTCATGATGAATTAGCTTTTGAAACTTTTAAATATCAAGTGGCAGCGTTAGATTTTATTTTAAAAGATCAGGTCAATCTCCGTTCGAGTATTATTCGAGTTTTCGAAAAAATAGAACAACAATTGACAATTAACAATTCGGATAGTGATCTATTAGCCGTAAAGCTTAGTGATCAAGTTATCTACCTAGATTTAAAATTATTGGAATATGTGGAGACTCTGGGAGATCATAAACTCTTATTACATTCTTTAGATAGTGAATCATTGATTACTGGTGATTTAAAAAAACTAGTCCAACGGCTCCCGCAAAATTTTTTTAGGGCACATAAGTCCTTTTTGGTAAATCTTGATTATGTAAAGGCAATTGATAAGAAGAAAGGGATAATTACTTTTAAGAATAAGGATCAATGTCTAATTTCGCGACGAAAGATTAAAGAATTAGATAATTATCAACAGACGAGAATTTCTTAGGGACTTAGGCACCTAATTTTATTCTTCTGAGATACTATTTTGATCAAAAATGACGTTTTCAACTCGGAAAGAGAGCTTGAGGACGTCATTTTTTAGTACAGGCAAATAAACTATAATTCTTATTTCTGCGGGACGATGTGAACTTAGGAATTATAGTTAATATCGCTGGAATTGCCGTTCCGGAATAAAAATGACCGTTTAAGAAAGTATTCTTTTTAGTCGTTATTTGGCTTTATCATAGGGTTATGAAAGGAGGAGATAATCATTAGAACTAAAAGGATTTTGTTAATAATTATTGGTATTTTGGCCATTGGGTTCGCTTTGATAGTCATTAGGCTAAATTTTAATACCCCCTACCAAAATTTCCAAAAATCAATTCCGGTTTCTCAGGCAATCAATAATCTGGACTTGAAAACTGGTGGCTCCGATATTATTTTACAGGTTGAAAATGGAAAGAGTCGTAGTTTAAGGATGTCGGGTTACGTTCCCGTTGCTACTCCCAGATCAGATGTAAATTCCAAAAGTAATTTGCGGTTAGACTTCTCCGCTAATAAAAGAAACTTCGGCGCCATTTTTGCTCGGCATCGTCCGCAAATTCGAATTATTGTATCTATCAATCAACTTAAAAATTTGGAAGCTTTCAAAGTTAAAACAGATGGTGGAAATATTACCATTAGAAATCATTTTGGAAAAACAATTGCTTACAAAACAAACTTAAATGGGGGGAGTTTTCAAAATAAATCACCAAAGAATTATACCTTGGGTAACAATCTTATCTTAGAAAGTAATGGTGGGCGCATAACCCTAAGTTAGCTAATAAGATAAAACTCAGAAAAAGGGGGGAGCTAAAGATGAAAATTAACCAACAAAAGACGGTTGAACCAGAATTAGATCCATTGTGGTGGTGCTTAATTGCTCACTAATTTACTATAAAATGATTTCTATAAATGTAGAGATTGTAGCTAGTAAGCTTAATTGACTAGATCATTGTTGGTCTAGTTTTTTTGTAAGCAAATTAGCTTTAACATCTTAAATAGACCGAATCTTTTAGATAAATCGATTACAATACAGCTATATAAAAGAAGTAAATCGAGCATAAGTGTTGCTGCTTTCAAGGAACTGTTCAGATAGCTCAAACCAACAATGAAAATATTCATCCATAGCGATTGTTGCCTTAGTTAGTTCTAGGATTTTTTCTTACTTATTGAACTCATTTTAAATAAAAACAGAATTGAGCTCCTAATTCTTGCAAGATCTAGTGAATCTGTCCTCTTTAGTCTATAAAATTCCGATACTTTCCTTGAGCCTTGCCTTTCCTGATTCTCAGTCCAAGAACCGGGGAGATTGAAAACTTTTTTGGTGTAATGAGCAAGCTATTTTTGCAGCTGGGCAAAATATTGGTGGATTCCTTGAGCGACCGCTTGAGTTTGGGCGGTGGGTATGGTGGTTAGCGGCCGGCTTAAATAAATCTTGCGGGTTAAGGGTTGGGGAGTTAGCGAGTAAAGTTTGATCCCCTGCAGATCTAAATCAGGCCAAGAAAGGCTGGGGAGATAACAATAGCCAACCCCAGCTCGGACCATTCCCAGAATGGTCGCCCGGTCACCGGTCGTGAATTCTGGTTGCAAGGCTCCTTGTTGGGTGCGCAAGGTGTGTAAAACTAAGTCCCGCAAGGGATTGGGTTCGGTCGCGATTAAGGGAAATTGGACCAATTCGGCCGCAGTTAAACTTTTTTTATCGGCCAAAGTCACGGCTAGCTTTTCCGTCGAAAAAGCAAAATAAATTTCTTCTTCCAATAAAAGTTGATTTTCCTGACCCTTACGAGCTTGGGTAGAAAATTCCCAGTCATAAGGAAGTAATTGGTTAGTTTCGGGACCATGTTGCACGAGGTGAATGGTCACTTGGGGAACAACTTGCTGCAAGTAAGTTAAGAGCCCGGGAATTAAGGTGGTCGAACTTTCCAGGCGCAAAGTAACAATTTGGGCCTGCTCTTGTTTGGTCTGTTGCAGTTCGTTAATTCCTTGTTGAAGGGTGGTCAGACTAGTCTGAACTACTTGGGCTAGTTGACTACCTGCAGCATTAATTTTCAAAGAGCGTCCGTTGCGGGTAAAAAGAGAGATTCCCAGTTCTTGTTCTAATTCGTGAATGCTGCGGCTGAGTGAGGGTTGGGTCAAATGGAGATTGCGGGCCGATTGCGAAATGTTTTGCGTGGCGGCAACGTCCAAAAAGTATTGCAATTGTAATAAGCGCATTCCATTTTGCTCCTTATACCAAAAATGTGATAGCCTATGGCATTTATTATATTTCTCTTGAGATTAGAATTGCAATACAATAAGCCCATTAAAAATTAATTTTCTAAGAAAACAATGAAGGGTGATTATCTTGCCAAACTATCAAATAATTTCAGACAATGTTGCAACTCTTGCGCAATTAATTAGCTATCCCAGTACCAGTGAATCAGCAACTGGTCGGCAACAAGCCCGGCAATTTGTCCGTGATTTGTTGGAAAAATATTGTGGAGCAACTGTAGAAGAAGTTCCCAGTGCCGGTGAATCAGCCTTGGTCGCCACAATTAGCGGTCAAACGCCAGCAACAATTTTATTTTACGGACACTACGATGTTATGACCTCGGGGGCGCGGGAGGCTTGGGACAGTGATCCCTTCACTTTGACGGCTCGGGAAGGCCGGTTGTTTGGGCGAGGAGCCGGCGATAATAAAGGTCAACTGATTGCGACGATTATTGGTTTGAACCATTTTCTAGTTGCTCATCCCAATCATCGCCAAACTTTTCAGTTTTTAATTGAAGGCGAAGAAGAACAGGGCAGTATCCACCTGGCAGAAATTGTCAAAAAGTTGCGGTCCAGTTTGTTGGCCAAAGTCCAAGAGGTGATTGTCGTCGATGGTTCGATGAGTGATTCGGGGGATCATGTCTTGCGCTTGGCCAATCGGGGATTGTTTGGCTTTAAATTGCACTTGCAAACCGCCAGTCAAGATAATCATTCGGGAAATGCCGGCAATGTGTTGGCTAATCCAGTCCTCCTGTTTCAAGAAGTGCTCAACCATTTGTATGATCAAAAAAATAAGCGCGTTTTGATTCCTCACTTTTATGACGGCGTCGAAGCGCCGACCAAACAAGATGATGCCGATATTGCCCACTTGCCTTTTAATCGAGAACGTTTGAATCAGGTCTTTGGGGGCGAAGTTCAGGCGCAAGATCAAGAAGATTACTATCACCGCTTGATGTTTCAGCCAACTTTCAACGTTTCTGGAATTCAAGCTGGCTATACGGGCCCGGGAGTAAAAACTATTATCCCGGCGTCTTTGACCGCCAACATTAATTTCCGCTTGGTGGGACACCAACAAATTGCCCCAATTGCGGCTGGTTTAGCGACCGTTTTGCAGCCTTGGCTTGATCAAGGCGTCTTGAATTACGAAATCAATGGCCAAGTGCCACCGGCAACTTCTCCGGCCAGTCCAGCGGAGCGCTTACGCTTCCAAAAAGCGGCCCAAACTGCCGGAATTTCTTTGTTGGTTGAGCCTTGTATGCCGGGAACGGTGCCTAATTACGTTTGGACTGATATTTTGGGGGTTAAAGTCTTTACTTTGCCGCTGGCTAATTTTGATCAACATAATCACAGCAATAATGAAAATATTACCGTAACCGCCTTTGAACAGGGCATTGCGCTTATTACGGCCCTGGCGGCTCAATACGAAAGTGAGGTTTCTCCGCGTGACTCCAACTGATGCTTCTCTACAAAAAAAACGAGCCCATCTAACTTTTGGGATGATTTATCTGGGTTACATTGTTTGTTTTATTGATCGTTCCGCAATCAGCATTGCCTTATCCTATATTGGGCGTGATTTGTATTTATCGACCGCGACTTTAGGGGTGGTTTCAAGTGCTTTCTTCTTCAGTTATGCCTTGATGCAAATTCCCGGTGGTTGGCTGACGGATAAATTCGGGAGTTATCGTACGATTATTGTCGCCATTCTCTTTTGGTCCTTGTTCACCCTACTGACTGGTTTTGCTTGGTCGTTAGGCGCTCTGATTGTGATTCGGATTCTTTTTGGAATCGGCGAAGGAGCCTATCCTTCAGCAAGTTTAAAGCAAATTACCGAAGTTTTTCCTTATGAGGGTCGCTCGCTAGCGACTTTGGGAATTGTTTCTTCCAATTATGTCGGCCTCTCTGATTATGGCCCCAATCATTGCTAGCTTTGGCTGGCGCATGGCTTTCCATGCTATGGGAATCTTAGAAATCATTTTCGTAGCGATTTATGCTTTCGTTCTGCGACCGACCCATAAAAAGACGATTGAAGCCAGGAAGACGGCGGTGGCTGCGGTTCCCTGGCGAAAAATCTTAACCAACGGGATGTTATGGCAATTCTTTCTAATTGTTTTTGGCCTCAGTGTGATTACCAAAGGCCTTGATTTTTGGATACTGCCTTATCTTTTACAAGCCCGGCACTTAAATCTAGCGGGAATTTCTTGGTTAGTACCCTTACCTTCGATTGCCGCGGGGCTAGGAGCAATTGCCAGTGGCTGGATTTTAACGCACTATTTTACGGGTCGTGAAAATCTGCTGCTGGCGAGTTTAGCGACGACCCTTTTCGTGTTTGGGATGTACCAGTGCCCAAGTTTAGCGGCGGTAATTACCTTTGAGATCGCAACTTACTTTTTTAAATCGGTAGTCTTCACGGGAACTTTTGCCTTCTTTGCTGAATTAGTCGGAAAAAAGGAGTATGGTTCATCTGTCAGAATCGTGAACTTTGGCGGCCAGTTAGCGGGTTTTGTAGCTCCCATTGTGATTGGCGCTTTAGTCACGGCTTTTAAAGGATCATATTCAATTGCCTTTTTATTCCTAGTGGGAGCGGCAGCCGTCGCTTTTCTCAGTTCCTTATCGTTAAATACACGAAAATTAGCAGCCCAAAAATTAGTTGTTGGGGGAGAGTGTAAATGAAAATTAAACAAACAACTTTGCGAAAAGTTGATATGCCGATGCGGACACCTTTTGAAACTAGCTTTACCCGGAGACATTATAATTACCGCGATAGTTTTCAGAGACTTTAGTAATTTAAATCAGTGTTAAGGTTAGAATATTTTATTTTCGCTTACCCGTACTTTGCAGACTGACATGACGATCCAATTAAGTTGACGAGTCGCTATTTTGCCCTGAATCCTATGATGACTTGTGTAAGTTCTTCTCTAGAGGATTTGTTCAAAGATTGTGACTCTTTTAAAACGTCGATGTTCATTGTAATAATAAGGTTCCTTAGTTTTTATCCTAATGGGAAAATCATCATCGGTCAAATTTTCCCGGATTTTGGGAATTGAAGTTGTGGGTACGATTGATGAAACTAGTGTACCGAACCAATTTCCAAAAGGGCAAACTATAGCTTCTTTGATGGGCGGAATGGGATGGGCTTATAATAAAAGTTATGCGGAATATGTTTTGTTGCCTAATCAACGAATTTATCTTATCCAGACCCAGTTGAGTTAGACTGATTTGGTCGCAGTTTCGAAAACTTTTTATACTGCTTTGGGGACTTATCACAGTTTAGCCCTAAGAGCAAGAGTGAATTTTGATTTGTTCTGTGATTAGTAGTGTGAGAATCGCAGTGTTAAAGTTAATATTAGCCATAAAAAAGAAACTCCAAATAATGGGAACAATACGTTTACCCCAAAAAGCAACTGCACTTATTGATTTGGGCTTGAAACATCTGCTAGTTACCACGCAGAATAATCTTTAGCTGGTTAATAGCGGAGAATTTGATAAAATTATTGATTTAAACGGATTTTACTCAGGATTTGTCGATCAAACCACCATTAAAGAATTATTTGATTTTATACAAAAATATCAGATTGATGTTAAGTTCAACGAAATTTTTTTCACTTTCAGAAGCCGCCTAAGCCCATTGCTATTTGGCAATTAATTCAAGTTGGGGTAAAGTTATCGTTTTAATCTAAAATACAGTTAAAGAATTTAAAGGGGAAGTATGATGATTCGTTTTGAACAGCTTACCAAACGCTACGGTAAACAATTGGCTTTGGACAAGATCAACCTGACGATTAAAAGTCATGAATTATTTGTTTTGGTTGGGCCCAGTGGAAGCGGTAAGACGACGCTTTTGAAAATGGTCAATCGCTTAAACACGCCGACTACGGGGCGAGTTTGGTTAGACGAGCAAGATGTTACCAAAATTACTGATGTCCAAACTTTGCGGCAACAGATTGGCTACGTCCTCCAGTCAGGAGCCCTATTTCCGAATATGACTGTCGGAGAAAATGCCGCCATTCAAATGGTGGCCCAAGGTCTACCAGCGCCAGAATGTCGCCAGCGGGTCGCCGCTTTATTAGAACAAGTTGGTTTGAATCCGGACCAGTTTATGGAACGCATGCCCCACGAATTATCTGGGGGCGAAGCTCAACGAGTCGGAATTGTCCGGGCTTTGGCGCCGCAACCTAAAATTATCTTAATGGATGAACCTTTTAGTGCCCTCGATCCTTTATCGCGCCAGCAATTACAAGATTTACTCCGCCAGTTACATACTAAATTTCAAACGACAATTATTTTTGTGACTCACGATATGGATGAAGCTTTGAAATTAGCTGATCGCTTGGCGGTTGTCCATGCTGGTCACTTGCAACAAGTAGGAACTCCGGCCGAGATTTTGGCCACCCCGGCTAATGATTTTGTAGCTAGCTTTTTTGCGCAGGCTCATTCTCCCCAGCACTATTTACAAGAAGTCCTGCGGGCCGGTTATGGGCAAAAAACCAATTATCCGGGCGCCAAGATCTTGCCGCCAACCGCTACTTTGAGTGACTGGTCTGCCTTGTTGGTCAAAGATCCTCAACAAGTAGTTCAAGTGGAAAATAAACAATTGACGGCCCGAGATTTATGGCGCTATCTAGCTAGTTTAGCGGAGGATCAAAATTGATGACTTCTTTAATGATCTATTTGGCAAAAAATGGCCCCGAAATTTGGCAGGCTTTGGGGCAACATTTAACTTTATCCTTGATTGCGACGGTGATTACAATCATCTTGGCAATTCCTTTAGCGATCGCCTTAATCGACCATCGGCGAGCCGGAGAATTTGTCCTGCAAGTAGCTAGTGTAATTCAGACGATTCCTAGTTTGGCGATTCTCGGACTTTTGATTCCTTTAGTTGGGATTGGACCAGTGCCCGCGGTGATTGCCTTGGTTTTGTATGCGGTGATGCCGGTCTTTTCTAATACTTATGCGGGGTTAACGAATATTGATCCTTTATTGTTAGAAGCCGCTGATGCCTTTGGGGTTTCGCGCCGTTATAAATTATTTAAAATTCAAATCCCCCTCGCCCTGCCTCTGATTTTGACGGGTTTACGGATTGCGGTGGTGATGATTGTCGGTACCGCGACTTTAGCGGCTTTAATTGGTGGCGGCGGTCTCGGAACCTATATTTTATTAGGAATTCAAACTAACAATAATAATGCTTTGCTTGTGGGAGCGGTGTTAGCAGCGGTTTTGGCCTTACTAGCTAGTGCGGCAATTCGCTGGCTAGCCCATGCTCGTTGGCGTCATCTTCTTATTGGGGGCATAATCCTCCTTTTAGCCGGTGGGGGCTTTTATGGCTGGCAAAAGTGGCAAGCTGTCCAGCAAGAAACGATTACGATTGCCGGAAAAATGGGGAGTGAACCTGAAATTCTTTTAAACTTATATAAAGAATTAATTGAAAAAGATCAACCGCGAATTAAAGTCCAGTTGAAACCGAATTTTGGTGGTACCAGCTTTCTCTTTAATGGTCTGCAAAGTAAAAAGATTGATCTTTATCCGGAATTTACCGGCACCGTCCTCCAATCCTTAGTACAAACTAAAGAAAAGATGCCCCATCAACCGCAAGTCGCTTATCACTTGGCCCAAAAGTTGTTGGCGCAACAGCAACAGTTAACTTTGTTGGCACCGATGCAGTATCAAAATGGCTATATGATGACTGTCCGCCAAGAAACTGCGCAACGCTACCACTTAAAAACTATTGCGGATTTGCAGCGAACTCCCCAGTTGCGGGCAGCCTTTGATCCCGATTTTTATCAGCAGGCCGATGGCTATCCCGGCTTACAGCGCGCTTATGGTTTGAAATTCCAAGCAGTGCGAACGATGGAACCAGCCTTACGCTATGAGGCTTTAGCCCGCGGCAAGATTGAAGTTACTGACGGTTACACAACCGATCCCCAAATTAAAAAATATAATTTAGTAGTCTTGCGCGATAATCAGCGCTTTTTCCCGCCTTACCAAGGGGCACCTCTGATGCGCCGCCAGTTTGCGCAGCAACATCCCCAAATTGTCCGTAGCCTGAATCGGCTGCAGGGTCGTGTTACGACGGCTCAGATGCAAGCGATGAATTACGCGGTAACCGTGAAACATGAAAAAGCGGCCACAGTCGCCCACCGTTTTCTGTTAGAACAAGGGCTCTTGCCGGCCCAAAAGTAACGCTAAAATTATGTACAAAAAAACTGATGATTTCTAGTCATCAGTTTTTTAGAATAAATTATTTTTCGTGCTAGAATTCGAGAGATTTGTCTCGGGAAAGCAGGGTACAGATAATTGCGGCGATTCCCGAAAATCCGAAGAGAACAAAGGCTGCTGCCCAACCAAAGTGGTCGACAATCACCCCGATTAAAAGCGTCGCCACGGCGGCACCACCGATATAACTGAAAGTTCCGGTTAGACCAGAAGCAGCACCAGCAGCGGATTTTGGTACTAATTCCATGGCGTATAAACCAATCATCATTACTGGACCGTAGATGGCACAACCTAACAAAATCAAAATAGCGTAATCAAGTAACATGTATTCTTGGCCAGCAGGAATGAACCAGTAAACGCCAATTAAGATAATCGCGATGATCAAAAAGGCAACATTAGTCAAAGGCTTGGAGTTTTTAAAAATTTTAGCGGAGATATAACCGGCTAGTAACATCCCGACGATTCCACCGATTTCAAAGAAGGAGAAACCACCCATGCCCGCTGCCGAGTTGATTCCTTTTCCACCTTCAGCGGCACTAGTAGTTAAGAATTTAGGTGCCCAAGAAACAATTCCGTAGCGCAAGATATAGACGAAAGCCCCGTATAAGGAGGCCCACATTAACTTGTGGTTGGGCAGAATATAAGTTTTGACGGTTTCGCCTATTCCTAATTGTTGAGCAGGAACATCTGTCTTGCTTTCTTTTTTCTTGCGGTTGTATTCTTCTGGCTTATAGTCTTCAATGGCTGGCAGACCAACAGATTCTGGCGTATCTTCTTGGAGAAAATAAACCAAAACGGCCAAGACGCAGACGACTAACCCAGGAAACCAATAAGCGGCTTTGGTTTGACTGAGCGGATTCGTACCCGCTATGGCTAAGCCTGCCCCGGCTAAAGCGGGAGCGAGGGCCCCGCCGACATTATGAGACAGATTCCAAAGAGTTGAATATTTAATCCGTTCTTTATCGCCGAACCAATAGACTAAAGTCCGGGCCCCAGGTGGATAGCCCATGCCTTGTAGCCAGCCGTTAATTAAGTACATAATCGTGAAAAGCCAGACACTGGTAACGATATTGGGAAGAACTCCGATCAGAATATTGACTAATCCTGATAAAAGGAGCCCAATAGGTAAGAAAATTTTAGAGTTGGATTCGTCGGAAACCAGACCCATGACGAATTTGGAAACGCCGTAAGCTACAAAAGACGCACAGGAGATGAGTCCAATTTGGGTAGCCGACATTTTCAAGATCCCAGAAAGGATCGAAGTTGTGTTCCGGACAAAGTAGTAACCCATATAGCCAATAAAAATAGAGAGTAAAACTTGCATCCGGTAGCGTGGATATTTCTTTTTAATTTCCGCTGCTGGTAAGAGCGGTTTTTTCCCCGGTGGCGCTAATAATTTCTTAAACACGAACATCACCCCTCAAAAAATTTAGCGTTTATAAAAACGCTTACTTAAAGAGTATACAGTCATCTTTTCTTTGAAAGCAAACGTTATCAATTGTTATTTTGTTTTTGAAGGAACTTAAGTTTAAAAGATTAATTTTTAGAATTGGTCTATATTTATAATAACCCTTAATTTAAGAATTTAAAAGCTTAATGATTGGTAACTGGTAATTTATTTATCTGTAATTAATTATAATTGGTTTGGGCTTGATCTAAGATATCTAAAACTTGGACACTATGGTCAAAGGCGCGGCTGGCAGCGGCTAAATCATGCTCCCGGATCAGGCGTTCGAATTCCCGAAATTCACCGATCATCTTTTGGGGAAACTTATTGAGCTGATAACTTTTGCTAGTGCCTTGGCGAATTTGCACCGTAAATTTCGGCAGGGAATTAGTCGGTCCTTCAATAATAATTGTGCCATCTTCACCTTCAAGAAGACTGCGTGTTGGAGCTCCGGCATCTTTGGCGGCAATGCAGACGCATTGAGCTTGGGGATAAGTTAATTGTAAAATTCCGGAAGTATCAATGTGGCGTTGCCGATTAGGAAAATAGCGGACATCAAGGGGCTGGCCTAAGAGACTGACGGCCAAGTGGATATTATAAACATTAAGGTCGGTTAAGGCTCCACCACCTTGCTGGGGATCAAAGGCCGGCAAGATTGTCCCGGCGCGAAAAGCATCATAACGGGAAGAATATTGGGAATAGTTAAATTCGGCGATCCGAATTGTCCCAATTTGGGTCAGGGCCTGTTGAATGCCAAAGAAATTAGCCAGATATTGATTGGTAATGGCTTCTACCAAAATCAGATCCTTTTGCAGAGCTATTTTTTCTAATGTTTCGGCTTCCGCTCGAGAAGTGACAAAGGGCTTTTCACAAATCACATTTTTCCCAGCTAATAGCGCCGCTTGGCTGATAGCAAAGTGCAAGGGATTGGGCACGGCTACATAAACAGTGTCAACCGTCGGATCATTGATGGCTTGATTGCTATCCGTGTAAGCTTGCGGAATCTGGTATTGATCTTGTAACTGATGGAGATTTTTTTCACCATGAGGGGTACTAGCGATGGCTTGAATCTGCAAATTGGGAATCTGGGAACTAATCGGAAGAAATTCTTTGACGATCTTTCCGGCGCCGATAATGGCTAATTGCATAAGCTTGGTCCTCCAAAAATTTAAATTTAACTTTACTATACTCTCTTTGGGAGCGAAAAAAATCAGAGTCGGTCCTTGGGGATCAGGAAAATATTTTAAAGCGGGATTTTAGGCCTGAATTGAAGACCGTCTAAAACGGACGGCCTGAGCCGTTGGCTGTCTTTGCTCTAGATAAGGAGGAGATTTAAGTGGAAATGAAGATCTCAATACTTCTGGATTAATAGGAGCAGCAGATATCTTTTTTATTATACGATTTATGTATAGACTAGATTTTATTATAAGTATTAGACTAGACTTTTATGCTAAAGCTAATAATCGAATAGAAGTAAATTTATCAGCTAGCAAGGACATTACAGGGAGAGACAATCATGAAAATTCCACTAGAAAAAATAATTAATGCTGGAGTGATTCACTTTGAGGGGGAGACGCAAAGGCAAGTTCAAGAACGGGTGGATCAAACTAGTCAAAATTTATTGACCTTTAATCAAGCTCCAACAATTGCGGAACAAGGTCGAGTTTTAAAGAAAATTCTTGGTTATCCCCTTCCATAAGGAACGAGATTGAATCAACCTTTTCAGACTGATTTTGGCGCCCATACTTTTCTAGGAAAAAATGTTTTTATTAATCGTGATTGTTGTTTTGTGGATCTAGGTGGAATTTTTATTGTAGATCAGGTTTTTATTGGTCCTCGGGTTCTGATGATTTCGGTTAATCATCGCGAGAATCCACAAAAACGGGCGGATTTAGTTTTGAAGGCCGTTCATATCGAAAAAGGAGCTTGGCTGGGAGCTGGAGTCATGGTAGTTCCCGGAGTTACGATTGGTGCCGGTGCGGTAGTTACTCATGATGTCCCAGCTTAAGCAGTGGTTGCTGGTGTACCCGCAAAATTTATTCGTTGGCTTAAAAAGGATTAGAAAGGGAGATCGTGGTGCGAAAGCAAAAATAGAAAAGTTGCTAATAATTTATGCGGAGTGAAATGACGGCAGCTAGGGATGTCTAAAGTCGGCGTTCTTGGTTGACCTGAAACGCGTTTCATATTTTATGCTAGGATTATCTTGAATCAATTAGGAGTCAAATTTCATGATTAAACATCTTTTTTCCGATCTCGATGGGACTTTGTTAGATCCTCAAGGACAGGTGACAGCCAAGACGGTTCAAACAATACAGAAAGTGGGCTTGCCCTTAACGCTAGTTTCGGCGCGCGCTCCTTTGGAAATGGCGGCAACAATGCAGGCGTTAGATTTAACGGAACCCCAAATTGCCTTTAATGGGGGCTTGATTTTTCAAGATGGTCCTCAAGGAAGGCATTATTTGCAGGCAGCACCCTTAGTTGAAGGAAGTGCTTCAGAAATAATACCTGCTTTGAAGCAACGTTTCCCCCAATTAAGTATCAGTTATTATGACGATCAACGTTGGTATACGGAGCGGATTGATACGGGAATTATTTTAGAGCAAAAATTAACGGGACAAGAGCCGGTGGTTCAACCCTTGACCAAAACTTTGCGGTATTCTGCGGATAAAATTTTTAAAATAATGTTGATTACTTCGGATCCGCAACTTTTACTAGCTTTGAAAGAATTTTTGCGGACTTTAAAAAATCCCGAAATTAGTTGGCAGCAGTCAGGAACCGCTTACGTAGAGATTACTAGTGCTCAAGCCCAAAAGTCACGAGGAATTAAATATTTGCTGGAACGGGAAGCTTTAAAGACCACAGAAGTGGCTGCTTTTGGCGATGGCCACAACGATTTGCCGATGTTGAATTTAGTGGGCTTGCCAATCGTAATGGCTAACGCCTTGCCCGAAGTTCAAGCGGTCGCTCGGCGGATTACCCGTTCGAATGCGGCTGATGGGGTAGCGTATGCTTTGACTCATTTTCCAGAGTTTACTTAGGAGTAAAGAGATGACGACAATTAGAGATATCGCTCGGCTAAGTGGCTATTCAATCACGACGGTTTCGCGAGTCTTGAATCAGCATGGTTATGTTTCGCAAGCTACCCGAACTCAGATTGAGCAAGTAATCCAGGAAACAAACTATGTTCCCAACGGGGTAGCACGTGATCTAAGTATGGGGAAAACTCATACGATTGGGGTTGTTTTGCCTCATGCCAGCCATCCTTATTTTACCCAGTTGATTCAGGGCATTATGCAGGCTGCTTTTCTGAGTGAGTATCGCATCACTTTACTACCGTCTGAATATAATCAAAAGTTAGAGAATAAGTATTTAGAACAATTGCGACGAAAATTATTTGATGGTCTAATTTTTACCTCGCATGGCTTGCCTTTACCACGATTAGCCGCTTATTTAGCTTATGATCCAATTGTAATCTGTGAAGATCCTGGCGAAAATAACTTGCCGGCTGTCTATTCGGAGCGGCGGAATGGCTATCTGGCGGCCTTTCACTGGTTAAAAGAGCAGAATTTAACTCGAATTGCTTTCTTATTTAGCCGTCCAGTTGCTGCTAGTGCCACGGGAAAAGCGACTATGCAGGCTTTTCAAGCAGTTTATGGGCGATTGCCAGCGGCAGAGTGGGTGATTGATGATGTGGTGACCTTTGCAGACGGCTTTGCGGCCGCCGGTCAGTTAGTAGCGGCCGATTTAGATTTACAGGCAATTTTTACCAATGGTGATGATATTGCCGCCGGGGTGCGACAATGTTACCAAGATCAGCGGTTACCAGAACCCTTATTGGTGGGGCAAGATAATCAGTTAGCAGGATTTTTATTAAAATTACCGACAATTGATCATCATTTTCAAGAAATTGGCGCTCAAGCTTTTCGTCTGGTAACGCAGACTTCGGAGGCGAGAAGTAAAATTGCTATGCCGTCTGAATTTTTGTTGGGAGACCAGCGGAGTACACCAAAATAGGGATTTTTGTTAGAATTAAAATTGGGTGATGGTCGGGAAGCCTAGAGTCTTAGCGAAAGAATGCTGGATTAGTACCATTTTGATCTGGTGGTCAAGTGATTAGGAGAATCTAGATTTTATTTTAAAAATTGCGGTATGCTTATTGAGGCAGATGAATTTCTAGATTACTTAGTTGACTGGCTAATTTTAGAATCGAACTTTTAAAGTGTCGGTAATAGGTATCGGGTATAATTAATCAAACTCATAGAAAAAGCTAGTTAGTGATTTTTAGAATGCTGCTCTATCAGTCTTTTTTTAGTGTATTCCCCGCGGATGCGGGGGTGATTCTAGATGCCACTCTAAGCCTCTAACTCTTGGCGCGTGTTCCCCGCGTGAGCGGGGGTGATTCTAATTCCGGCAACGCCACCATCTTGGATTTTACGTGTTCCCCGCGTGAGCGGGGGTGATTCATTTTGCGGTAGCATGCGGCTGGTGAGCTTTGGGTGTTCCCCGCGTGAGCGGGGGTGATTCTTTATTCTTTATCAAGTTTGCGCAATCATATTTGTGTTCCCCGCGTGAGCGGGGGTGATTCTAAATTTTTAAGTCGTGAAATTAAGTCTCAAACGTGTTCCCCGCGTGAGCGGGGGTGATTCCTCCGGAACATATTTTTGTAAGGATTTCAATGAGTGTTCCCCGCGTGAGCGGGGGTGATTCTCCTATCCCGCCCACTTATCGTCCCAATGCGATGTGTTCCCCGCGTGAGCGGGGGTGATTCCGGAGTCGATAAATCTTCGGGAGTGAGTGACGAGTGTTCCCCGCGTGAGCGGGGGTGATTCTTGGTTCAACCAAGATATTACCTCATTTAAATCGTGTTCCCCGCGTGAGCGGGGGTGATTCTTATAAGAGTATCAAGAGCTACTGTCGAGTAACGTGTTCCCCGCGTGAGCGGGGGTGATTCTGATTATCATATTTATTCGAATTATGAGCATTTAGTGTTCCCCGCGTGAGCGGGGGTGATTCTTAACATTGACTTAATTTCACGTTCTTCTTCAAGTGTTCCCCGCGTGAGCGGGGGTGATTCTACTTTGTAGCGCTTCAACAGCACTTTTTGAAGGTGTTCCCCGCGTGAGCGGGGGTGATTCCAAACGTAACGGAGACAAAAGATAAGTATTTTTGTGTTCCCCGCGTGAGCGGGGGTGATTCCGGCTGCACCGAATCGTGCAAGAACCCCTTCAAGTGTTCCCCGCGTGAGCGGGGGTGATTCCAGGAATTGACAAGGCTAAAAATGCCCCACCGAGTGTTCCCCGCGTGAGCGGGGGTGATTCTTGATTATTCATTAAATCATTCTAATGTAATTAGTGTTCCCCGCGTGAGCGGGGGTGATTCTTACGAGCAGACGATCGCCGGGCAAAACGCCATGTGTTCCCCGCGTGAGCGGGGGTGATTCCATTTTATTTTGATATTGAAACTTTATTGTATAGTGTTCCCCGCGTGAGCGGGGGTGATTCCTTAATGTGCTTATTTAATTCAGTTGTTTGGTCGTGTTCCCCGCGTGAGCGGGGGTAATTCTAAAATTTTGATAAGGTAAAATAATACTTTGAGGTGTTCCCCGCGTGAGCGGGGGTGATTCTCACTCATATCAGCGAGTAGAAGTACGTCAAGGGTGTTCCCCGCGTGAGCGGGGGTGATTCTTGCTTTTTGAAAAATCAATCATTGGCTGTGCATTTAACAGTGTTCCCCGCGTGAGCGGGGGTGATTCCCCGAAGCTAACCAGCCGCATGTTGCCGCAGAAGTGTTCCCCGCGTGAGCGGGGGTGATTCCAATAGGGACGGTTTAAAACGTTCATATAATGTGTGTTCCCCGCGTAAGCGGGGGTGATTCCGTCTTGGCTACTTTTAAGTAGCTCCACCCAGCGTGTTCCCCGCGTAAGCGGGGGTGATTCTGTTTTGTTCTGCAGTAATTGGCTCACCACAAGGTGTTCCCCGCGTAAGCGGGGGTGATTCTACGGTTGATTATTGCAAGGTGGGAGACAAGCCGTGTTCCCCGCGTAAGCGGGGGTGATTCTTAGAACCTGATGAGGATTATCTCCTCCGAAGTGTGTTCCCCGCGTAAGCGGGGGTGATTCTATTTGCCAAGAATTAAAGAAAGATTAGACGGAGTGTTCCCCGCGTAAGCGGGGGTGATTCTCAAATTGGTGGATATGATAAAGATAAAGGTCTGTGTTCCCCGCGTAAGCGGGGGTGATTCTATTGGTAGCGACAATGTCCAAGCCACCATTCGGTGTTCCCCGCGTAAGCGGGGGTGATTCCTTTCATCCAGTTTTCGATATAATCATACATCGGTGTTCCCCGCGTAAGCGGGGGTGATTCTATCAATAAATTCATCATATCCGACGTATTTTAGTGTTCCCCGCGTAAGCGGGGGTGATTCTTAGAACCTGATGAGGATTATCTCCTCCGAAGTGTGTTCCCCGCGTAAGCGGGGGTGATTCCTTATAAAGTGGTCAATATTAGAATCTGCTAAAGTGTTCCCCGCGTAAGCGGGGGTGATTCTTGTTTGCTAGCTGCTTAATCATTTTCAAGTAGGTGTTCCCCGCGTAAGCGGGGGTGATTCTAAATACCATTTCTATTTGCGCAACAACGACGAGTGTTCCCCGCGTAAGCGGGGGTGATTCTTAACTTACTTGAACATGATCAACCTACCGGATTGTGTTCCCCGCGTAAGCGGGGGTGATTCTGCAACGTGGGGTTGCTAACGCGATTAAATTAGGTGTTCCCCGCGTAAGCGGGGGTGATTCTGTTTTCGTTAGGTAGAGTTCTTTTTTGATCTAGTGTTCCCCGCGTAAGCGGGGGTGATTCTTCCCAAAGATTATTACTCTGCTCATTTTCACAGTGTTCCCCGCGTAAGCGGGGGTGATTCGGCATTCATTCCCGATTGAGCCTCAGTACCAAAGTGTTCCCCGCGTAAGCGGGGGTGATTCTCGTTCTGTCGAAAGTCAAAATACGCAAATGAAGTGTTCCCCGCGCGAGCAGGGGTGATCCTAAAGGTCATTTGCACGGTCATATTCTCGCATAAGCGACACTTAATCCATCCAAAAACTCCTTCCTAAGCAGGCAAGTCTTTCTTGTCTTCTCAAGCAGGAGTTTTTTTGTTTATATTATTCAAGTTTCGCCACTAGGTCTTCTCCACTAGATCTTCGCCGAAATTCTTAAAAGCGATAATGAATCATACCTTGATATTCCTGCATTAGATGCTGGTTTTGCGCATCACCGCCATCTAGATTAGTGGAGTAAAAGACAGGAGCATCACCATCGCTTCTTTGGACCAGTCTTTGGCAGGCTTCGACCACAATGTTGTTCAAGATTGCGGCACCAATGACGGTCGAAGTCGGACCCACTTTTTGCGGGGCTCCTTGTAGCTGACAAGCAGCGTCGCCGATGGAACCATGATTATCCAAAACCAAATCAGCAATTTCAAATAAACGTTTTCCAGAAGCATGACGACTCGCTACGGCTTGAGAATAGCTGACGTTAGTCAGGCCAATGATTTGGACACCTTTGCTTTGGGCCACGGGAACCGCCTGTACTGGGAGTTTAACGGTTGAAATAATTAAAATAACCGCGGTTAAATCCTGTTGCGCCAGATTGGCTTGCGAAATGATCTGGATTTTTAAATCTCGTGGAAGCAGGTGTTGCAGCTGGGCTTGAATTAAGGAACTGGTGCCAACGCCATGGGGACAGACAAATAGAATCTTTTTTTGCGGTTGTTGGCGCTCGAGAGCCGCTTGAAAGTGGAGCGTAACAAAGGCAATTTCGTCATCAGCAATCTTGAGGTAGTTGGCCTGACCAAATTCGCGCAAGGCGTACCAAACACAACCGCAGCTTTGGGGATAATGATTTTTGATTTCGGTCAGCAGAGGGTTAATCACCGTAGTTTTGGCCTGCAGGCGACAGACCGTCTGGTAGAGATGAAGCAATAAATCGTTAGCGAGCTGTTGATCAGGGGTCAGATCGACTTGAAGACTGCGACTAATGGTCGCAATAAGTTTTTTCACTTTAATTTGAAAAGTTGCCGGAATTTTGGCCCGCGGCATAAAAAATTCTCCACCATTGCCAATAACTAAATAAGTTAAATATTGGAGTTCAGTGGTGCTAAAGTGATAGATTTTTCTTCCTGCAAACTGAGTAATAGTTCATAAACTAGAGGATATTTGTCTCAATTTGTGAGTGAGGAAGTGGTAGGAGCACCAGTTGGTAAATCGAGGGGATAACCTTGCTGCCCGCGATCGAGCAAAATTGCAGTGGAAATAATCAAATCGTTCAAAAGATTTTCCGGAACCTCTAAGTCCCAAGTCTTAATTTTCTTGCTCAGAATTGCCCGCACTTTTTGCAATAACTTTGGATCAAGATACCAAGTTAGAAGACTTTGCAGCGGAGGATGAGCTAGGATTTTCATCACGATGCGGTTAATAATCTTTTGCGTTTCTAATTCTTCTCCGGCCAAGTAAGTACCGGAATTATCGTAAGTCAAAGAAAGTTGATCTTGGGCCAATTCGGACTTGATGAAGACGATATCATGAGCAATACTACTCCGACCGACGTAGTAGTCCGTGGCTAGGCGTTGGTAGCTCAAATGTTCACCCTGAAGCAGGCGGGCTAGAATTTGATATTTTCGGATTTGGTTGCTGGGCAGTTGTTTTGCATTCAAGTTATCACCTTCAACTTGTATTCTAAAAGCGTCTAGGAATTGCTAGAAGACCAAAGAAAAAAGAAAAAATAGGTCTGAAAGTTGAACACTTCATCCCCGTTTAATTAGCTAATGATATTCTAATTGGCCCTTTAAGTTTTAGGATAGCACCTTTTGCAAGTCGAGTTAGGGACAATTTGTCTTCCTAACAGGGGCTTAATTTCTAGAAAAGGGCCGGAATTTCGGCTTTCTTACCGCGGAAACCGATTTCTGTGGTAATTTAAAAGAGAAAGCTTACCTCGTAGTTTAGGCGCTTTCTCTGGGAGGGAAGGTGTCGGAAAATTTCTAGAGGAGTTGAAGAAATGGCAACGGAATTGCTAGCGAAATTACAACATCAACGTTTTTTAGGAAAGCACTTGTTGGGTTTAAGTACGGCCACTGGAATGAATTTGAGCGCCGCCATGACTGCGGGAATTGATCTAATTTTATTATTGAATTCAGGTAAATTTCGCCAGATGGGCCGTTCTTCTCTAGGGGGCTATTTACCTTTTACCAATGCTAATCACCAGATTGCCGCAATTGCCAAAGAAGAGCTTCTTCCCTTGACGCCCAAAGTACCCCTTATTTTGGGAATTCACTGATCCCTTCTTAAATTGGCAAGAATTGTTTCATTTCATTCAAAGTTACGGGATTTATGGGGTAGTTAATTATCCGACAATCAGTTTGATTGACGGCCAGTTTCGTGAGGCCCTAACTGCGGCTCAGATTAATTTCAGCCAAGAAATTGCTTTTCTGCGCGCGGCTCACCATCAGGGCCTATTTACGGTGGCTTTTGTCACCAATGTGACCGAAGCCTTGCAAGCCCAGGCGATTCCCGTCGATATTATTTGTATTCACTTAGGTTTAACCAGCGGTGGTCGGCACGGAGCTAGCCAGTTGCAGACTTTGCGCGAAATAGTGCAATTAATTCAAGATATCGTACAGGCTTTAAAAGAAAAGAAAGCAACTAGTTTCGTGATGATCTACGGCGGAATTTTAACTACTGCCGCTGAAGTTCAATTTGTTTATCAACAAGTGGCGGGAGTTGATGGTTTTATTGGCGGGTCAGCCCTAGAAAGAATTATTCCGGAACAGTCACTAGGAGAACAAATTCGAGTTTTTAAAAATTCGCCGCAAACGGCAACTGAATCAACAACTAAGTCTGTGAAAAATTATTATGATCCAGTTAAATTTGTGGAGTCTTTTATTCAAGAACATTATGCCGAAAGTATTCGTCTCCAAGATTTAGCGGTCCATTTACACTTATCAGCGCCTTATTTGAGTAAAATTTTTAAAGCGCAAACGGCCTTTTCCTTTACCGAATACTTAATTACTTTTCGCCTCAATCAGGCTCTAGAATTGATGACCACAACGAACCAACCTTTAAATACGATTGCTGCGGCAGTCGGCTATTCTGACTATGCGCAATTTCAAAAAATCTTTAAAAAGCGCCTGTTATTATCACCCCAAAATTATAAAAACCAGCGAATCTTATCTAAAGACTAAACTTGCTTATAATTCCACCTGTAACTGGAAACGTTTCCGAATTATGCTAACGGTGTACCCCAGTTTAGGATTGGAGGAATTAGATGGGAAAAATTGCTCTTGTCGGAACTTTTGATACCAAAGGAAAAGAGTTAACCTACGTTCAAAAAGTTTTGGAACGGTTAGGTAATCAGGTTTTGACAATCAATGTTGGAGTCTTTGCATCAGATTTTCAAACAGCAGTTTCGCCAGCTGATTTAGCGAAAATTACCGGAATTTCCTTGACTGATTTGCGAACTAATTATCATCGCGGAGAAGTCAATGCCATCTTGGGCCAGAGTTTAACCGTCTTATTACCACAACTATATCAAGCCCAAAAGTTTGCGGGAGTAATTTCTTTAGGCGGTAGTGGAGGAACGTCTTTGGTAACTCCGGCCCTTCAGGCTTTACCTTTAGGTGTGCCCAAAGTTATGGTGTCCACTGTTGCTTCGGGAGATACTCGGATTTACGTGGGAACTAGTGATATTGTGATGTTTCCCTCGATCGTCGATGTTGCCGGTTTGAATCAAATTTCGCAAACTATTTTTGATAATTCGGCCGCAGCGGTTTCGGGAATGGTTAATTCCCATTCAGAAGTTTCGACCGCTCAAAGACCCTTAATTGGAACGACAATGTTCGGGGTCACGACTCCGGCAGTTGACCAAGCGCAGCAGTTATTTGATCAAAAGGGTTATACTTCTTTGGTCTTTCATGCTACTGGTGTCGGTGGCAGAACTTTAGAAAGTTTAATCCAGCAAAATTATTTTGCTGGAGTCCTTGATCTAACCCTGACAGAATTAGCTGATGAGTTAGTTGGTGGGGTTTTGAGTGCTGGACCGCATCGTTTAGAAGCGGCGATTGCCCAAAAAATTCCTGAGGTTGTGGTTCCAGGAGCCTTGGATATGGTCAATTTTGGTCCCCGAGAAACGGTTACGGAGCGATTCCAAGGCCGCCAGTTTTTACAACATAATCCGGCAGTTACCTTAATACGGACGACGGTGGCTGAAAATCGCCAGTTGGGGCAAATTGTGGCCACGAAATTAAATGCGACCCAAGTTCCTTTGACCGTCTTGATTCCTAGTCAAGGCTTTTCAGAAATTAGTGGACCGGGACAACCTTTTGCTAACCCCCAAGCCGATCAAGCCTTTGTTACAGAATTTAAACAAAATATTCAAAACGAACTAATTAAGATTCGAGAAATAGATTGTAATATTAATGCCCCTGAATTTGCCCAAGAATGTGTAGTTGAATTATTGAAATTAATCACAGAGAAAGGAAATTAATAATCATGGATCAGAGAACACGCCAGGAGATTTTAGCTGATTTTCGGACTATTCGTCAAAATGGAGGATATTTAGTTGGTGTTGGAGCGGGCACCGGAATCACGGCCAAGAGTAGTGAGGCCGGGGGAGCCGACATGCTGATCATTTATAATTCTGGTCGCTACCGGATGGCTGGGAGAGGTTCTTTGGCTGGCTTGTTGTCTTACGGTGATGCTAATCAGATCGTGGAAGAGATGGGGCATGAAGTAATTCCCGTAGTTCAACATACGCCGGTTTTAGCGGGAGTTTGTGGAACTGATCCTTTTCGGGTCATGCCGATTTATCTGCAAGGGTTAAAGAATCAAGGTTTTAATGGTGTCCAAAATTTCCCTACGGTAGGGTTAATTGATGGTACTTTCCGGCAAAATTTGGAAGAAACCGGGATGGGGTATGATCTAGAAGTAGAAATGATCAAAGAAGCCCATCAATTGGATATGTTGACGACTCCCTATGTTTTTGACCCAGAACAAGCCCAAAAGATGGCTCAAGTCGGTGCGGATATTTTAGTCGCCCATATGGGCTTGACCACGAAAGGGGCCATTGGGGCTCAGACAGCCTTGACCTTGGATGAAAGTGTCGCTAAAGTCCAAGCGATTCTTGATGCGGGTCGGGCAGTTAATCCAGAAGTGATGGTGATTTGTCATGGGGGACCAATTGCCGAACCGCAAGATGCCCAATATGTCATTAATCATGTTCAAGGATTAGATGGTTTCTTTGGAGCTTCCAGTATTGAACGTTTGGCTACCGAAAAGAGTATTCAAGAGCAGACGGAAAAATTTAAATCTTTGAACGGTCAATTAGCACAAAACTAATCTTAAATCGGAATTTGCTCAGCAAAAAACTCGCTAGATAATTTTAACGAGTTTTTTTTATGTCTTAAATTGACCTCAATAATCATCGTTTGATTCTACAATTTCATCGTCCGGTAAAACATGTCGTTTAATTAATTGATCACGTACAATTGCATATTCTAATGAGCCTTCTTTCGCTTTTAATGCTTTTTCTAACTAGGCCATTTTTCTTGTGAAACGACGGCCACTGCTCGATTATTTGAACGTGCAATATAAATAGTTTCGTCTTCGTCATTAACTTGATCTAAATATTTATTTAGGTTAGCGCGAGAGTCACTTTGTATTAGTGTTGATGTCATTACCACCCTCTCTTGGTACTTAATATTGTACTTTAATTTGTACTTAAAGGGGCTAAAACTATGCAACAGGTGCTACATCAGTCTTGTCTTGCGCCTAGCTTAAGATCATTTGATTCATATTATAATAATTATACATATCGGGGGGTTATTAACTGAGCAGGTGTTGGACGTTCAGTTTTTTTATTATTTTTAAATAGAGGCTTATGTTGCAGACTCTTTTTTGCGTCTCTGAAATCACCCTTTTTCTTACAATTGTTGGAGTTGCTCTAAAACTGATTTAATTTTACGCCGAGTAATGAGGCAATGCTGATTCTTGGAAAAGAAGACTAAGTTTTTCCGGCGGTCAATTTGGGTAACATTAGCTAAATTGATGATATAGGAGCGGTGGCATTGAACAAAACGGTCATCTAAATCAACAATTGATTTCATCGATGCATAGAAAGAGATAACTCGATCTTTACAAATTAGCTTTAGTTTATGGGAGATACTGGTGGTTTCAAAATAAAGAATATCGTTAAAAGGAACTCGAAAATTCGAATTTTGGTTTTGGAAATTAAACATTTCAGCCTTGTTTTCTCGCTGAAGTGTTTTTTTGTATAAGCTATTGAGAGCATCAGTGAGATGATCACTAATTATTGCTGGAGACCAAGTTTTATCAATGAAATCAAAAGCAGAAACTTTATAGGCGTAAGTTCTAGCGGCGAATTCGGAATGGGTAGTAACAAAGACAATAATCCCCATTTCATCTTGGCTGCGAATTTTTTGTGCCAGTTCGAGACCACTTTTGGAATTATTCTTAATTTGAATATCTAGAAGATACAAATTATATGTAGATCCGTTGCTTATTTGGGTAAGAATTTCTTGAGGTTTGCTGGTCTGAGAAACTTTGGTCAGAGGCCATTTGTTTTCGGTGATGATTTGGTTAACGGTAGTTGCTAGTTTTTGACGTTGAAAAAGATCGTCTTCTAAAATATAAACATTCATTTAATTACCACTTCATTATCATTTTTTGAGTAAAGACTTGTCCGGCTACCTGAGTTTCCAGGGAAATATTTTTGTATTTATTTAAAATCATTTCAGCACTGGCTAAACCTAGGCCACGCTGTTTTCCCTTAGAGGAAATTGATTTTTTAAATAATTCAGGAAGTTGCTTGTAGTTTTCATGGCAGGTATTCTCGATAATGACAGTCAAGTCGTTATTCTTAATAAAGCAAAGATGAACTACTCCATCTGGGTATTTTTCGGCTTCTTCTAGGGCATTGTCGAGTAAGATGGAGAGAAGCCGGACATAGTCGAAAGTATCAATCGGTTCATTCACAATTGGTTCTGTGACTTCTAAAGTAACAGGGACCCGTTTTTGCGTAGCTTGAACTAAATAAGCGTAGAGAATACTTTTGATCAGCATATTTTTGATATTGTTTAATTTAGGGAAATTCAGTTCTGATTTGTTGGTATCTTGGACGATGTTTTGTGATTTTAAAATATGCTGATAATTTTCCCGGACGAGGTTAATGTCGTTAGTTTTGATACTTTCATTGAGACTAATCAGAATATTTTTGAAGTCATGCTGAAAGTATCGCAATTGCTCATAAGTATTTTCGATCTGGTTAACGTAATGTTCTAAATCAATTAACTGCTGATCTTTTAAACTTTGAATTTTTTTCTTATTAACCAAGTTAATTCTATCCTGGAGGTATTTAATTGTCACGATAACCAGGATTAGAAATAAAACTAGCATATAAATACGTAGAGGATTATTTTTGGAGACTAAGAAACTTTCGGCCCAGTGGGTAATAATTTGAATTGTACAAAAGAAAGTTAAGGGAAGGTTGATACTCAGGAAAAAAGTTTTATCAAAGTGTTCAGAATGTCGGGACATAAAGTCTAGGTCTGGTCCAATAAGCTTCAAAATTAAATAATTGCAGCAAAGTGGGGCTAAGACGATAGTTATTAAATTGAAAATTCCAGAGTAACAACGAAGAACTGTATCTTGGAAAAAGAAGTTAAATAAGGTTTGCGTAGAATAGGAAAAAATAGAATAAGAAAATAAGGTATAGACGCTGTAAAACCAAGAGAACCGTCGAAGCCTAAGGAAACTGTATTTCTGTCCAATAATATAGAAATAAGCTAGTAAAGGTAGGAAGAAGAAGTAGCTCATAGTCAAATAAGAAGCAATTAAAATAATTGGAAAGAGAATAATCCCTAGTTTAGAGATCCGAATTTGAGTCAAATTAAAATACAACAACAGTAAAGTTGATGCTTGTAAGAAGAGAAATAATAATTTAAAAGTTAGATCGAACATCTTTGTTTTTGGGATTGTTTAACTTTGGATTGGTAGGTTCCAAGCCCCCTAGAAACAACCCTGCATTGATATTAATAGCAGTAAATATAATTCCGATAAATAGTGTTATACGTTTATTGCCCCTTTAATTATCTTTGCATCCCCCTACAGTTATTATACATCATCTTTAAAATTTTTTATAAGTGTATTATGACTATTGCTTGATAAAATGTTATTTTAAAAAATAAAATCAATAATTATTTTAATTTTTTAAAACAGTATGATCATAACGGCGAAACTAGTTAATTTATATGAGTATTCTAATAATTTGGGATCGTAAGAAATGGTGTATTTACCATATGGTAACAAATAACGTCTATTTTAGATGATACGTAAAATCACTTACTAAGCATACTTAGAATACCAGTCATGACTGAAATCATACCATTCAGGGGTAGATGATTTAATTTAATGTAATTAGATATATATAATTTAGATATTATTATAAGCACATAAGTTAAGTGATTGAAAAAATATTAGATTATGTACTCGTTGCTCAAGTGGTGGCCAAGAAATATTCTTGTCATTTTTGGGAAGCATGACGCCAATGGTTTTGCCAAAAACTTTAGCGATGTTTAACAGTATAAATTTGACAGGCGGAATGTATTTCGATCTAGGTGATCTGGTTTTAAGAGATAAATATTCTAAGAATTCTAGTCTTAGTAAATATATATCTCCACGGATTACGTTTAATTCTGAAACTTTAGTTATAGCTGGAAAGAAAGTTCTTCTTCGCTCAATTGATGTGTTGGAAGAGCTATCTAAAAGGCAGGATAATGTTTCAAAGATACTGTATTTAAGAGAGACCGTTGATTTTAACTCAAAAATATATATTAGAGAATTTTCGGTTGATCTGAACTTTAAAAATAAATTTGAGAAGCCGATCTTCGTTGATTTAGGGTCACTAATGTCTTTAGATGTGATGATTAGCTATATTAAAAACGTAGATTGGTTTATAGTTGAAGAGGTTTATCCTAAATTAATTAAAAATAGTAATCTGATGGAATATATAGTTGAATCTTGACAAGAAGAGGTAATTGAAAATGTTGGAAGTCAAAAATGTTTATAAAAAATTTAAGGACAAGCAAGTTTTAAAGGGGGTATCGTTTAATATAAAGAAGGCTAATAATGTGGCGTTATTAGGGAATAACGGTGCTGGTAAATCGACATTAATCAAAATAATATCAGGGGAAATCACTACTGACAGTGGCAGTATTAAAACTAATTTAAAATTTGATTCTGAGATGGGAATCATGCCTCAAGATGATATTTTGATCGATGATCTTAGGGTTGAAGAAATTGTAGCTTTAAAGCTAAGTATGTGTAATTTAAAAACAGATAATTGCCAGCAGTTACTTCAGAAGGTAGAATTAGAAAATTTTAGTAGAAGTTATATTTCAACTCTTTCTGGCGGACAAAAGCGAAGACTATCTCTGTTATTAAGTATTTTGAATAATCCTGAAATTGTATTTTTGGATGAACCTACTACTGGAATGGATTTAAATGCAGTAGATAATTTTTGGGATCTGATGAAAAAGAGTGCATTTACTTCCGTTATAATTACGCATGATTTTAATCAAATTGATAATTTTTTTGATCAAGTTTGCATTTTAAATGAAGGTGTAATTGCAGCAAATATTGCTATCAGTGAAATTCACGATTCTGGACAAACGGTAGAAGAATATTACCGGCAAGTAGTTCGAGGGGGATAACAAGTTGACTAAACTAATTCAAATAAAACAGGTGTTAAGAAATAAAAGGTTTTTGATGTTTACGATGTTTATTCCAGTTACATGGTATTTTCTTCTTTATAATCTGCAACATGATTTACCTCCTGTTATGATGCTGGGAGTAGCTGTATTTATTGGAATTATAGGAAATAGTCTAGCGACTTTTAGTAAAAGAATTTCTTCTAATTCTCAATTTTATTTTTTTCAAGCCAGAATTTCAAGATATACAATAAAGAATTATTTTTTTGATCAGGGATTCGTTCAGTTAATTCTAAATTTTTTGATTTTTATGGTGGTATTACTAGCAGCGGTTATTTTTTTTCATTTAAAACTAGAATTTCATTTATTTGAGCAGTTTGGACTTCTGATGGTTATGGGACTGTATTTTAGTGCTATTGGATTTGTCATGGGAGTGCGACTAGATTCTAAGATCATTGATACGGTCAGCTTTCCAATTATTATCATTGCGGCGATGACCATTATTCCTTTTGATCAAATTGGCTCCGGAGATTTTATTCACCTAATCAGCAAGATTCAGATGATCTTTCCAGGTTATTATTACAATAACTTGATGCAAGCAATTATCGATGGGAAGGCAGTTAACTACCAAGACGTGCTACTATTTATTGCTACAATCGGATTAAATATTTTACCGTTATACTTTTTGATTCCGAAGGAGCGGAAGAGTGCATCTAATGATTAGTCTTTGTCCGAGTAGTTATTTAATCTAATTGGAAAACATTAAATCTGAAAAAAATATAAATAATAGCTCTCAATTTAATGTTTCAAATTTAATAATTAATTAAGCAAAAATAATTATTTGTATTGTACTATAAATAAGGCACCATTTTATTCGTTGGATTATCATATTTATAGAGAGGCTTGATCTTGAGAAAGTTTTGGAATAAGTTCGTAACTGAATTTAAATCTTCGAATGGTTGGAAGACCAAACTGGCAGCTATTATAATTGGTGAATCCATATTAATGTTTTATATCAATAATTTGTTTCCGAATTTAACTAGAGGTCCACAAGAGCCTTTAATTTAATACGATCGAATAAACCACAAGTTTTACTTGTGGGTGACAAAACAGCTTTAGCGTGAAAAACTTCCTTTCGATATAATAGTTTTTGGCTAGCAACCATAACTAAATTGAAAGGAAGTTTTTTGGTCTTGAAACAAGAAGCTAATAGCTTAGCACACACTAGATGGAATTGTAAGGATCATCTAGTTTTTACACTCAAGTATCGACTAGTTAAACACTAATTCTGATTTAATCATGTTTTCTTTGTTCATCTGATGAAGAGGAACTGTCCATTTAATTACCTTTCTAGGCTATTCCGAGTGGTTGACCGGAACAAGTTATCTTCAACGACCAATTATTTTGAGACCCTTAGTGGGTTTGGTCTTTGGTGACCTATCAGCTGGAATTATTATGGGAGCGACTTTAGAGTTAGCGATGGTCGGAGCAGTTTCGGTCGGAGCCTACAATCCCCCGGATTTAATTGCGGGAACGGTTTTGGGAGTGTCGCTAGCGATTCAATCTCATGCTACAGCAGCAGCGGTTTTGACTTTAGGAATTCCGGTAGCCACCATTATGTTGGCGATGAATACCGCTTTGGGTCAACCTCTAATGTTGATTTTAATCCATCGCATTGATAAAAATGCTGCGGTTGCCAATACACGCGCCTTGACTCGGAACATGCTGCTGGCCGGTGTGCAAAATTGGTGTGGAATTATCTTTACACCACTGGCTTTCTACTTTGGTTCTAATCCAATGGGTGACTGTGAAGACTCCTACCACTTATATTTCTTACTGGCTTTGCGCTTATATCAAGACTGGGGTTACTTTACCGAATATGATTGTTTTGCTGATCAAATGCGGCAGTTACATCCCAATTTACTACGCTTTTGCGAAGAATTCGAGCCGTGGGGAGACGAAATTGCCCGCCAGTATTATCAAGAATCGTTGACCATGATTGTCGGTTCCGGGATGTTATGGGGATAAATGGCCCTCTTTTCCATGTGTATTTTGGAAGAAATGCAATGGGTGCGGACTCGTCCGGTGACTTCCGCTGAATTTTTCCATGGAGCTTTAGAATTGATCGATGACACCCTTCCGGTCTTCTTGGTTAAGGGGGAAGATGAATATCGTCCTTTAGATGAGTGCGTAGAACGCTTTGCCCAAAAACATACGAATAAGTTAGAAGTTTTTGATATGAAGGATTTTGTCTTCGAAGGAATTGATGATGACCTTCGGCGGATTTGTGCCCCGATGATTGTAACTTCTATTTTGACGGATTGCTTAGCCACCTTGTATTCCTTAAATATTGGCCATGATTTGGACTCCCGGCGTTACTACCGACAATTTGCTTACTAATTAGAAGATCAATACTTGCTTGAAAAGCGCTCTCTAGTGTGGAGAGTTTTTTTTAATATAAAATTAATTTTTGTTTGTCTGTGGACTTGATTCTGGGCAAAACCAAAATAATTTGTTTGGCGGCTAATCCTGATTCTTAGATAAAATTAAGTTACCACAACTAATTAATTTAAAAGTCCAAACCATGTATATTTTCTTACGGTCATCCCTAAGAAGTCTATTTCAACTCTCCCAAAATCTTTAAAAAAATAGGAATCCAGCTAAAAGCCTGAATCCCTAAAATTATTTATAGTGGAGCTCTTTTCTGTCGGCTCAAAGTAGCCCCCCTGTATAAGACCCCTTGATAAGTCCAAACTAGTTAAGACAAATCAAGACCTAACAGCTATTCTAATTATTCGCATGCAAGGTAAAACTTGAACCTGGGCAGAGTGATTAGTCTTCTACTTTAAAATACTTACGCATGGCTTTGGCCGTGAAAGTTCTATTTTGCTTAACTAAATCCACAGGGTAACCTTGAAATTGAACTTGACCACCGTTAAGGCCGGCGGCAGGTCCCAGATCAATTAGCCAATCTGCTTGCCCCATTAAACGTAAATTGTGTTCAATCACGATTATTGTTAGGCCATGATTTTCAATTAAACTAGTTAATAAATCGATTAAACTTTGTACATTAGCTTCATGTAGGCCACTAGTAGGTTCATCCAAAATTAACGTTTTGCTAGTCCCTTGAATTAAAACCTTGGCTAACTTAAGTCTTTGTAACTCACCTCCGGAAAAAGTATCTAAACTTTGACCTAACTTAAGATAGTCTAAATTGACTTGACCCAACTTTTTTAATGCTGGCTGAAGCTTACCTCTAAAAATTTGTTCAGCCTTAGCTACTGACATATCGAGAATTTCAGCAATATTATAATCATGATATTTTAATTTTAAGGCTTTGGCAGAGTAACGCGTTCCCTGGCAAGCCTCGCAAACTTCATAAGTATCACTCATATAGGCCAGATCCAGTTTAATAATTCCCTTACCCTTACACTTTGGACAGGCCCCTTGCCCATTAAAAGAAAATAGGGATACATTTTCTCCGGTTGCTTTGGCAAAAGTCTTTCTGAGGCCATCAAATAAATCTAGATAAGTTAAAATATTGGAGCGCGGAGTACGATGAATGGCTTTTTGATCAAGAGTTACGGTTTGGGAAAATTGTTGTTTAAAGAGGTTAACTAATGTACTTTTACCTGATCCGGCAACTCCAGTGATCACCGTCAGGGCCTTTTTAGGGAAACGAACCGACACATTCTTGATACTATGCTGAGAAACGTTTACTAGTTCAAAAAAATCAAGAAAAAGTCTTTGCTTAGTAATTGGGGTAAGCGACCCCGGATTACGTAAAAATTTACCCGTAATGGTGTTTGAAGCAAGAAGTCCAGTTAGATCACCTCGGTAAGTTAGATTTCCGCCCTTGCTTCCAGCAGCTTCACCTAAGTTGAAAATCTGGTCAGCAATTTTAATCATCTCTGGGTCGTGATCAACAATCACTACAGTATTACCTTGGTCGCGCAACTTATAAAAAATTCGTTTAATTCCTCGCAAATCATGCGAATGTAGACCCGTGCTTGGTTCGTCAAAAATATACAAAACATCACTTAAGGAACTGTTAAGATAACTAGCCAGCTTTAACCGTTGGCCCTCGCCACCGGACAAAGTATTTGTATTCCGATTTAAATTTAAATAGCCTAAACCTACATTTAATAAAGTTTTGATTTTAACTAATAATTCAGTAATTATTGGTTGAACTTTTTGAAAGGTAATTTGTTCTAGCCAAGTTTTTAAATCATTTAAATCTAGATTACCGCAATCAGCAATATTAAGTTTATTAATCTTGGCGCTCAGAACTTTTTGATTCACTCTAGTTCCGTGACAATAGGGACACTCCTCAATTGTCGTGATCCGATTAATCTCAGTTTGATATTTTTGAGCTTCATTATTTAGAAAACTTTCTTCAATGCGGGGGATTAAGCCCAGATATTTTGCGGTCTGATGCCAATTCTTGCTTGGATGAGGAGGCCTTTGCTCCTTTCCATATAAAAATAAGGTGAGTTTCTCATCGGACCAGTCCTTTAATGGTAAATCAGAATTGAAAAAGCCGCTTTCTGTGTAGCGCGACAAACGCCAGCCGCCGGGTTGAAAAGTCGGAAAATTAATGGCGCCTTGGTTTAAAGACTTATTTTTAGCAAGCAATTGCGAAAGGATAATTTTTTGGGAGCGGCCGGTACCTTGACAGTAATTACACATTCCCTGTAAATTGTTGAACGAATAGGCCATGGAATAGCCAATGAAGGGTTGGGCTAGGCGCGAAAATAAGAGCCGTAAGCCGGTGTAAATTTCACTATACGTTCCAACCGTTGAGCGAATATTACCCGTGATTGGTTTTTGATCAACAACAATCGAGAAAGGTAAGTTCTTGATTCTAGTCAACTCTGGATGATCATATTTGGGCAATAATTGTTGAATATAGGTGCTATAGGTTTTGTGTACCTGTCTTTGTGATTCAGCTGCTAAAGTTGAAAATACGAGCGACGATTTTCCAGAACCAGAGACCCCGGTAAAAACTGAAATTTTATGTTTGGGAATCTTTAAATTAACGTGTTGTAAATTATGTGTATTAGCATCAACTATTTCAATATAGTCCCTTGAACTAGTCATTCTTTATTCGCTCCTCTTGCAATGAGGTATTCATTTTGTTCGCCAATCTAGCAAACTCTGCTTGTTCGTCAGTTGAAAATACTTCGGCAGCAACTTTGGCCAAATGCTGGTGGCCAACATCTATTTTAGATAATAATTCCTTCCCCGTAATCGTCAAACTCGTGATCATCTCTCGATGATCATTTTTACTTGGTACTTGTTCAATGTAATTGAGATTACGTAGGTTAACCAAGTTTTTAGATAGTTTCGACCGGGTTAGACCTAAGACGCGACTTAATTCCGAAGGTAATTTCGCACCTTGAGTCAAAGTAATTAAAATATCGTATTGGGTCCAAGTAATTTCATTAGGATTGACCAGATTTCGTTCAGCCACTAGTTCACATTGCAATTGCATTAGCGTATTGGTAAAATTTTTATCCATATTTATTTCCTCTCTAATTAAATAGTTTCCATTTGGTAATTATATCATTATTGCAATTACCTGCAATGATAATCTCTTTCAAATACACAAAAAAGAAGCAATTAAGCTTCTTATTACAAGAGCAATGGCTATTCTCAAAAATTTTTTATATGAATCACAAGATAACTGGTCACGACTATTTACAAAAGTTAAGAATAAGTAAAAATTCATCAAAGCAAAATTAATCCAACAGATTTGACTTGATAATAGCTTGATGGATTGTTTTCTCATAAAAGTTAAAAGATTCTGGGAAGAGGACGCTGCTAAAAGTAATTCTAACTCCGTCCTTTTTACTTCGGAAAATCTGATTGGTCAAGGAAATTGACGGATTTTGAAGATTAGCAAAATTTTTGTTTGACATTTTTCTCATCTGGGGCTTATAATATCTTCGACAAATTAAAAGGAGTTTAGATCAATGCGAGTTTATCAAATCTTACAATTGAATAGCAGTTGGCAAAGCTGGTAACTCGGATTGACCGCAGGGCGGATTCAATCTGGGACTTTTCAGATTGAATCCGTACCGGCTAGCCAATTAATAATTTTAAATTAATTAATGGAAGCTTGTACGGATCCCACGTACGAGCTTCTTTTTTTTTCGAGAGGGTTCGCGACGTGGCGAACTCTCTTTTTTGTAGAAAGGTGGAGCACAAATGAAACGAATGTATACGATAATTGCTTTGTTGTTGGTTTGTCTGGGCTTTGGTTATTTCCAAAAAGGTAATCAACCTCAAGCCCAAGTCACTAAACCCCGCGTGGGAGTTTTAAATTTAATGCACCATCCGTCACTGGATCAGATTTATGCCGGCTTTCGAGCCCAAATGGCGGCGGAAGGTTATCATGATGGCAAGAATGTGACGATTGAGTATCAAAATGCTCAAGGTGATCAAAGTAATTTACAGACGATGGCGCATAAATTGATCGATAGCCAGCCAGATGTCTTATACGGAATTACTACTCCGGCTTCCCAAGCTTTAGCGAGCACCACTTCTAAAGTTCCGATTCTTTTAGGGGCAGTTACCAATCCCCAAGGAGCTGGGCTCATCAAGAATAATCGGCATCCGGGTGGCAATATTACCGGAATTAGTAATCAGGCTCCGGTTAAGGAACAATTTAACTTAGTTCTGAAATTTATGCCCCATGTGAAAAAATTGGGAATTATCTATACTTCTAGTGATTTATCTGCTTCTACGGAACAAGCATTATTTGTTAAAGAAGCACGTAAGCATCACATTGAATTGAAGTCTTACGCAATTACCAATAGTAATGACTTGAATCAAGTCTCTCAACAATGTCTGTCCGAAGTTGAAGGGGTGATTGTCGCGACTGATAATACTATTGCCGGCGCCATGCAAACTTTGATCAAGAATGCCAATGCCGTCAATAAGCCCGTCTTTCCAGCGGTGGATGCGATGGTTAAACAAGGTGGCGTGGCTACTTATGGAATTAATCAGTATCGTTTAGGCCAAGAAGGAGCGAAAATGACCGTAGCTGTTTTACGAGGAGATAAGAAACCGGCCACAACTGCAATTAAGTACCTCCGTCACGGTGAACCAATTTTGAACTTGAAACAAGCACAAAAACTAGGCTTAAAAGTGCCAGCTGGCTTCCAACATGAAGCTGAAACAGAAGGGAAGGTTTACAAATGAATTTAATCGTCTCCGCTATTGGACAAGGACTCTTATGGGCTTTACTCGGATTAGGTTTATATCTAACTTTCCGAATTTTAAATTTTGCAGATATGACTGTTGAAGGAACTTTCCCGATGGGAGCAGCAACCGCAGTTGTCTTAATCACTCATGGGGTGTCGCCCTTGTTGGCTTCTCTAGCTGCTTGCGGGAGTGGAATGTTGGCTGGTTTAGTTACGGGCTTGTTGTGTACCAAAGGAAAAATTCCTAGTTTGTTAGCCGGAATTTTAACCATGACGGCGGCTTATTCAATTAACTTGCGGATCATGGGAAAATCGAATATTTCTCTTTTAGGACAGCCGACCCTCTTTAAACATCCCGTTTTTCAATTTTTAGGTCAGTACTTTGATGCTGTAACTTTGGGAATGGTCGTCATTGCTCTAGTAACAATTGCCTTAATCTTTTTCCTCAATACGGACTATGGTCAAAGTTTCATTGCTACCGGTGATAATCCGAAAATGGCTAAATCTTTGGGAATTAAAACTGATCTAATTGTGATTGTCGGTCTCGTTTTGTCCAACGGTCTGGTGGGCTTATGCGGTGCTTTAGTAGCTCAAAGTAACGGTTATGCCGATATCAATATGGGAATTGGGACCATCGTTATTGCCTTGGCTTCAATCATTATCGGCGAGGTGGCCTTTGGCGAATTGACCTTGAGTCAACGGCTAGTCGCGGTAACTTTAGGAAGTATCATTTATCGTTTAATCATTATGGCTGTCCTCCAGTTAGGCTTCAGCCCTAATGACTTGAACTTAATTTCGGCCTTTGTCTTAGCATTATGTATTATGTTGCCGCAATTAGAAAAATACGTTCATTTGCGCAAACCACTGTTGGCAGGAGGAAAGAAACATGACTGAAGCAATTTTAAAATTAGAAGAAGTTAGTACCTTGGTAAATCGGGGAACCGCCCAAGAAACGCAAATTTTGAAAAACTTAGACTTAACCATTCAGGCCGGAGACTTTATCACCGTTGTCGGAACCAACGGCGCCGGAAAATCAACCCTCTTCAATGTTTTGGCGGGAAATCTCCGGGTCGATGCTGGTCATCTTAAACATAATGGTCAAGATATTACCCGCATGAGTGAAGAACAACGGACCCATTTCTTGAGTCGAGTTTTTCAAGATCCCAAGCTGGGGACAGCGCCGCGGATGACTGTGGCCGAAAACTTACTCTTGGCCGAAAAACGGGGCCAACACCGCTTCTTGAAACCGCGCCATTTAAAATCACGCTTGGCAGAATTCGCCCAACTGACCGCGGTAATGCACAATGGCTTAGAAGAGCGCTTGTTAACTCCTACCGAAGAATTATCAGGGGGCCAACGCCAAGCCTTGAGTTTTCTCATGGCCACGCTCAAGCGACCAGATATCTTACTTTTGGATGAACATACGGCAGCTTTAGATCCCAAAACTAGTGCGCAACTGATGCAGACCACAAATGAACGGATTCAAAAAGAGCATTTAACCGCGCTGATGATTACCCATCAAATTGACGATGCCTTACAGTATGGTAATCGCCTATTGGTCTTGAAAGATGGCCAAATTATCGCTGATTTACAAGGAGAAGCTAAGCAAAAATTGCGTCGAGAAGAATTGGTTCAGTATTTTGCTTAAAGCCAAGGTTAAATAATCATGAAGTTACCGGGTCTTCCTCGAGGAAGGCTTTTTTTGTCGGCTAGTTAAACTAGTTGCTTCTCATCCGCCTCCTATTCTAAATCTGTATACTTTTCCATTAAAAATAAGTATTTTACATAAAAAAATAAGCTCCTTACAATGAACTTAAAGAGCTAAAGCAACAAATAAAATTTTTTTGTTTTCCAGGGTTTTTTGCGGATCTTTACATCAGATTTATTATGTCAAGGAAGTTTAGCAAGTGATCCACTCTTTCACTGTGAGACTGGCCGACTTTGCTAGCTTGGCATTACAAGCTGCTGTTTGTCGAAATTGAGCTCGGCGGTTGGCAGCTGTTTTGTTAGAACTTGGGAAACTAGCAAGCGAGAGCGATCTTAGCTGAATAGGCTGACTGATAGAAATAAGTTTTGGTCATCTCTTCCTTGACTTCCCGTTAGCCTGAAGGCCTATGCTCTGGATAACCAAGATTGCAGAGGCCGCAAAGTTTTTTGAAGGAGGTTTTTATAATGCAAACCGCAGTTTTAATTTTTCATCCCCATTTAGAACAATCACGGGTTAATCGGCGTTTTCAAGAGGAATTAATCCACCAAAATAATCCCCAATTAGTGATTCGGGATGAATATGCTCAATACCCTGAGGGACAGATCGATGTCGCCCAAGAACAGAAATTGTTGGCGGCTAGTGAACGAATCGTCTGGCAGTTTCCTTTTTACTGGTATAGTTCACCTAGTTTATTGAAGCAATGGGAAGATCAGGTTTTAACCCATGGCTGGGCCTACGGACACGAGGGAATCGCTTTACAAGGAAAAGAATTACTCTTGGCAATTACGGTGGGTGCTCCCGCTGCCAAATATCATTTAGGCGGTGAATTCCACTATACAATCGATGAATTGCTGGCTCCCTTTAAAGCAACGAGTGATCTGATTGGGACCCGATTTCAAACTCCGTTTGTAGTTCCGGGCGTTCTGGCCGATTTTTCTGAAGCTCGTTTGGCAGAAACGGCCCAAGCTTATGCCCGTTATCTTCAAGATGATCAATTAAATGATAGGTAAAAAATGATGCAGCTACAGTTAAATAATGGGAGCACCATTATTTAATTAGGAATCGATCTTCGATCGACGAGGGCCGAAGTAGACTGGACAAAATTGGTGACGAGGACTTTGGCGGCCGGTTATCGTTTGGTCTTGACAACGAAAGAAAGGGCCAAGACTACGGCAATTGGTCAAGCTAGCCAAGAAAGTGGCATCAATCGCGCCGATCTTTTCTTAGCAGCGCAAGTGACAATCGCTGATTTAAGTTATCGGGAAATCCAGACTACTTTTTGCCAGATTTTAGACGATTTACAGACTTTCCATCTATATTTGTGCCTAGTTCAATTGCCACGGGGTGGGGAAAGCAAAAATTGGCAGATCTTATGTGATCTTTATCAGGTCGGACAAATTCGGGCTCTAGGGGTCATTAATGTACCGACCCGACATTTTCTGGAGTTTTTGGAGTCCTTTCCTGCAGTTCCAGCGGTTAATCAAATTGATTTTCAAGGGGGAAAATTGCCCGTTTCTGCTCAGCTAGAATTGGCCGCTGCCTTAACTCTAACCAATAATAATTTTTGCTTATCAGAGTGGGAAATGGCCCAACTAAGCGCCAGTTGGCTTGATTGAGATTTAGACTGGGGGTGAAAAAGAAGCTGTGCTTTGGGGTAAGAAGGTTTGGATACTTTTCAAAAATGCTTGCGCGGCGGGCGATAACGGTTGGATTCGTGACCAAATTAAGCTGGAATGGGCTTCTAGACGAGGAGATAAGGGAATAAAAGTCAGTTCTGTATTTGTGGGATTGATAATCCCATTGAGACCGACAACCACCCCGACCCGATTTAAAGCCAGTAACGAAGCGTTGTAGATTAAATTGTAACTGGCGACCACCTTGGGTTGGGAATCATTACTCCCCAGCCAATCAGCCAAGAGATCTCGATTGCCTAGCTGTTGTGGCAAAATCACCGGCTCATTTCGGAGGTCGGGGGCCTTGATGGTAGCCTTCTTGGCTAAAGGAGAATCGCGGCGAACCAAGACTCCCCAGCTGGTGGTCCCCGGTAAGCTGAGAAAATGGTAATCAGTTTTAGCAGTTGGTTCCATCACCACACCAAAATCCAGCACCCCGTTTTGGAGCTGCTGGTGAACTTCATTGGCGTCACTACTATGTAAATTGACCCGGATTTGGGGCGCCTGTTTTTGGAGTTGCTTGGTCGCTTGGGCAATGGTCACAATCATTGGTGCTTCGGCGCAGCCAATCAGCACCTCACCTTGTAAAGTGGTACTTGGTTGAATATTATTGAGGGTTTTATCGGCTAAGGCGACGATTTGGCGGGCTTGATCGGCAAAGTAATTGCCAGCCGGGGTTAGACTTAACCGGCGATGCCCTCTTTGAAAAAGTTGAACTCCCAATTCAGCTTCCAAATCCTGAATTTGTCGGGAAATGGTTGGTTGAGAGATGTGCAGTTTTTGGGCCGCATGAGAAATATTACGTTCGTTGACTACTGCTAAAAAATACCGTAGAACTCTAATTTCCAATCTTTCGACCTCCCTTTAATTTATTACTAGTATAGCACGCAGTTGAACTTGCAAATGTGATTCTCTTGAAGAAGGATAAAAAATGACAACCGTTAAAGATGCCTATTATGAAGGTGAACGTTCTCTTTTTGCACAAGAAAAAATGAAAATTGTGAGTACGATTTTTGGCCCCGGGGAATCCCCCCTGAAAGAAAGTCGCCAAATTGAATTGGAGAACTCAATTTTTCAATGGAAATACCCGTTGTGGTATAGTCAACATATTAAAGTATCGCAAACGATTTTTGAAACAATGGCTCGTTCAGGAATTTGGTATACCCAAGATTTGCAGATGGAAGATTGTACGCTGCAAGCACCTAAATTGTTCCGGCGCTGTCAAGATGTGCGCTTAAAAAGAGTTTATTTCGCGGACGCGACCGAAACTTTTTGGACTTGTAATCATCTTCGGCTAGAAGATGTCGAAGTTAAAGGGGATTACTTTGGCAAAGATAGCCAAAATATTTATCTAGATCATGTTAGTTTAGTCGGCAATTACTGTTTTGATGGCTCCCAAAATGTCGAAGTTCATCACTCAACTTTTGTTTCTAAAGATGCCTTTTGGAATTGTCAAAATGTAACCATCTACGATTCAACGCTCAATGGAGAATATTTAGCTTGGAATACGAAGAACTTAACTTTAGTTAATTGTACAATCATCAGTGATCAAGGCTTATGTTATAGCGATCAAGTAACCTTGAAAAATTGTCGGCTCCTGAAGACGACCTTGGCCTTTGAATACTGTACGAATTTGGCTGCTGAGGTTACGACTACGATTGAGAGTGTTAAAAATCCAACGAGTGGTTTTATCGAAGCTACCGGAATCAAAACTTTGATTTTAGATGCAACGAAGGTCGATCCCCAACAAACTCGGATTACCACGAAGACGCCCATTGCTGAGAGGAGAAAGCAATAATGTATGATTTTCAAAAAGCACCCGCCCGTTGGCAAACCGATTCCGTGAAATGGGATATTAAACCGGGAGAATTACCGCTTTGGATTGCCGATATGGATTTCTTTACCGCTCCGGAAATTATTGCCGCTTTGCAGAAGAAATTGGAATTGGGTGCTTTTGGCTATGAAACTCCCCATCAAGATTACTTTCAAGCGGTTGCTGAGTGGTATACTCGAGAACATCAATCTCGTCCCCAAATCGACTGGTTTTTATTCGCGACGGGGGTAATTCCGGCTCTGTCAGCGATCGTGCGTCATCTAACGCAGGCCGGAGATCAAATCTTAGTTCAAGCCCCAGTTTATAATATTTTTTATCATTCAATTGAAAATAATGGTCGCCGGTCGGTTGTCAATGAACTGTATTATCAAGCTGGTGAGTATCAAATCGACTGGGCTGATTTGGCGACCAAGTTAGCTGACCCCTTGACAACAATGATGATTCTTTGTAATCCCCATAACCCCGTGGGAAAAGTCTGGACCTCGATTGAAATTCAAAAAATTGCACAATTGTGTCAAGATAACCAAGTTATCTTAGTGGCCGATGAAATTCATGGGGATTTGGTTTGGGCGGGGCCAGACTATACACCGACTTTTTCACTTCCCGAAAAATTGCGGCGGTCGACAATTACGCTCGTTTCTCCCAGCAAGACCTTCAACTTGGCGGCTTTACATGCAGCCACAGTGATAGTTCCCGATCCTGATTTACGCGCTCGAGTTGAGCAAGGACTTAATCTAGCCGAAGTGGCGGAACCCAATCTTTTAGCCTTACCGGGGACCATCGCCGCTTACAGTCAAGGACAAAATTGGTTGGCGGAATTAAAACAACAATTACGGGCTAATTATACTCAGGCGATTGAATTCATCAAACAAGAACTACCAACTATTAGGGTAGTTTCTAGTCGGGCAACTTATTTACTCTGGCTGGACGTGCAAGTTCTGACTTCTTCAGCGACTGACTTAGCCACCCATTTGCGTACGGAAACTGGGCTGATTTTGAACGCCGGCACGGTTTATCGAGGCAATGGCAAGCATTTTCTTCGCTTAAACTTTGCTTGTCCACCTGAGATGTTAGCTGACGGCCTCCAGCGTTTACGACAAGGTATTTCGACCTACCAAGCTAAATAAATATGCTTTAAAAATCAAAGGTAATAAATAAAGATCTCCCTGAAATTATTTTTTTTCGGGGAGATCTTTGGGTCTGAAATTATTTTTTTGATCTGGGAGCTAGTTAAAAAGTAAAATACTTTGATCACAATTCTATTTTAGTTGGGCAAAATTTTTTGACCTTCGACTTATTGGGGAGTGCTAGTTGCTGGCTGTTGCTGCCCGAGTTTATGCCGCGCCACCCAAGCAGTCAAGATCGGAGTTAAGATCACGACCGCGGTGATTTGGGCAGTTGCCGTTGTTGCCAGAGACTATCAACTGCTGCCAAAGCTGCGGGAGTAGCCATATTTGCGCCCGCACAACTGGAAATGCTACCTCGGAGCCACCAGTTAAGCAGTTGGCAATAATTGTAAAGAAACCACCGACCAGGGTAACAACAACTCCCAGTAAAATACCAGACAGGTCGCTGAAAAAAATTTGTGGGAAATCCATCGTACAACCTAGAGCGAAGCCAACGACGATGATAATTGTGTTCATCCCAGAGTTTATGATTTCCGCCGCTTTATTTTAAGCAGCAATTGTATGTATACAAGTTGATTATTTCACAAATGTTTATGAATTCATTGTAATATAGCTTTAGATAAAGAACTATTATTCTCAGAAAAGTTAAGCTTAAGCCGCCAGTTCCTTATTGAGATTGACTTCTATCTCTAATTAAAAATCAATCTATTACTAAAAGTCTAGGCTCGGAGAAGACTTGTCTTCCTCAAAAAGGCGTGCTACAATGGAACCGTTAACTTAATAGATTTCTTCGAGGCAGGATGAAATTTCCGACCGATGGTGACTGCAATAGCAGAAGTCCATAACCCGCGTTTAGCGGTGGACCCAGTGCGAGTCTGGGACCGACAGTAAAGTCTGGCTGGATGGGAGAAGAATCAATAAAATTTCAAACCGTCATCTATGCTTTTTTAGCATATCTCGGATGAGATCTTATTTGGCTTTCAATCAGTGGCCTCGCAAGTTTATTGCGGGGTCTTTTTTTGTGAGGTGAGCAAGATCAAAGATAAAGACTTTATGAATTTAGCTTGGCAACAAGCCCGGCAAGGTCAAGGACAAACTTGGACTAATCCCTTAGTGGGAGTGGTGATCGTCAAATCCGGTCAAATTCTTGCTCAAGGATATCATCATCATTTTGGAAATTCGCATGCCGAAATTGATGCCTTGAGCCAGTTAACAAATCTGGATCAGGCTCAAGGAGCGACGATGTATGTCACTTTGGAGCCTTGCAGTCATACGGGAAAAACCCCACCTTGTGCTCGGAAGTTAGTAGCTGTGGGTTTGGCACGAGTGGTAATTGGTCAATTAGATCCCAATCCCTTAGTGGCCGGGAAGGGCTTAGCCATTTTACAAGCAGCTGGAATTACCACCCGGGTCTTAGACCAAAGTGGGGGGTTAAATCGAGCTTATAACTTTTTCTATTTGCACAAGCGGCCCTTAATTACTTTGAAATATGCTGCCAGCTTGGATGGAAAAATTAATGCCGCGGGAAATGAACGTACCTATTTTACAGGACCAGAAACTCAAAATGATAGTCAAAAAGAACGAGCTCAGCAGCAGGCCATTTTAGTTGGCGAAAGAACTTTAGAGGTTGATGATCCGCAATTGACGGTCCGAAAATTGACCACGGATTTTCCCCCACGCCGACTGGTCCTAGTACGGGATGTGGATCAAATTTCTCGGCAAGCTCGATTATTTCAATCAGCGGCGCCAATTTGGTTTTTGAGTCGACGACCATCACAACGATCGTGGTCGGATAATGTGCAGATTTTTGTCGATCCACAATGGAATCCGCTCCGGATTAGTCAGTTTTTAGCAGAACAAGGAATTCAATCTCTATTTGTGGAAGGTGGCAGCCAAGTTCAAGCCCACTTTATGGCCGCGGGTTTAGTCGATCGAATCGTGCTTTATTTGGCACCGCTACTTTTAGGGGGCAGCGCTTTGCCGATTGCGCAGGGAATTGCTGCGCCGCAAGCCTTGAAATATCAGTTACAGACCCAGCAAGTCTTGGGCGATGATTTGAAATTGGAATATTGGAGGCGTTAGGAATGTTTACCGGAATTATTCAAGCTAAGGGTAAAGTAGTTACTTTGCAACGAGCAGAAGAGACCGCACGTCTAGAAATTGCGACCTCTTTGACCGCTGATAATCAGAGTCGAGTCGGGGAGAGCATCGCAGTTAACGGAGTTTGCCTAACGATTACGAACTTGCTTGCGGGCGGATTTTGGACCGAAATGATGCCGGAAACGATGCGGCGGACTAATTTTGCCAGCTTAAAGGTCGGTCAAGAAGTCGATTTGGAATTAGCTTTAGCTGCTAATGGGCGTCTTGACGGACACTTTGTCTTAGGACATGTCGATACGACAGTGCAGTTAGTGGAAAGACAAGTGGAACAAAATGCCGTTACTTTGCGCTTCCAGTTTCCCGCCCCACAAAAGCCTTATATTGTAGAAAAAGGATCTCTCGCTCTCGATGGAGTTAGTTTAACCGTCACCACCGTCGTTAAGAATACTTTTGGGGTCAGTTTAATTCCCCATACCCTCCAAGAAACAGTTTTGGGGATTTTAAAAATCGGCGATTGGGTAAATCTAGAAACCGATATTTTAGGGAAGTATCTTGTGGCTCATGAGGAGGTAGAAAAAAATGAAAAGTGAAGTAGTCACGCGAGTTGAACGCGCTGTGACGAGGCTCCAAGAAGGTGGTCTGGTAATCGTCACTGATTCTGATCAGCGTGAAGCAGAAGGCGATATGATTGGTCTAGCACAGTATGCAACTCAACAAACCGTAAATATGATGGTCACCAAGGCGCGGGGCTTATTGTGTGTTCCCATGAGTTTAGATATTGCCCAGCGTTTAGGTTTGCAGCCGATGGTCACCAACGCAACGGATGCTTATGGCACCGCCTTTACGATTAGTGCGGATGCGAAAACAACTACTACTGGAATTTCGGCCGTTGATCGGGCGGACACGATTCGGCAATTGGCCGATCCCAAATCTACGGCTAGTGATTTTTATCATCCGGGGCATATTTTTCCTTTGATTGGTCGCGAACACGGAACTTTGGCTCGAGATGGGCACACGGAAGCGGCCCTTGATTTGGCTCGTTTAGCTGGGGCGACTCCGGTAGCTTATATTTGTGAAATTTTGAAAAAAGATGGCACGATGGCCCGGAAGATGGAATTGAAATCTTTTGCGGAAGGGATGCAGTTGCCGATTTTATCAATTGCCGATCTGCAAACCTATCGCTATATGTTTGATCTGGATGTTGCCCAGTCGATAACTCAAGTTCATTTACCGACCGCGGCGGGAGATTTCGAATTAGAAGCCTTTCAAACGCCGTTTGATTCTGAACCAACTTTATTAATTTCGAAGGGGAAAATTACTCCAAGACAGCCCTTACTGCTCCGGATTCATTCGGAATGCTTGACCGGAGATGTTTTTGCTTCCAAGCGCTGTGATTGTGGACCCCAACTGCAAGCAGCTTTACGTTTAATTAATGAAAGAGGACGAGGGGCGGTCTTATACTTGCGCCAAGAAGGCCGGGGCATCGGTCTAGCCAATAAATTACGGGCTTATAAACTGCAAGAAACCGGATTGGATACGGTTGAAGCTAATCAACACTTAGGTTTTGCTCCCGACGAGCGGAATTACGGCCTAGTGGCGGCCATTTTACACCGGAAGCAAGTAAATGAAGTTAATCTCCTGACTAATAATCCGGATAAAATCCAACAATTAGAAACCTTGGGGATTAAAGTGGTCCAGCGAACACCGCTAGAAATTCCTGCTCAAGCCGAAAATGAACAGTATTTACAAACCAAGAAGCATAAATTGCATCATTTATTAAAGGAGATTAAATAATGGCGGAATATTTAGGACAAATTGATGGTCACGGTCAAAGAATTGGAATTGTCGTGGCCCAATTTAATAGTAATGTGACTCAGCGTCTTCTCGACGGAGCGTTAACTTCTTTAGCCCAATACGGCGTTGCCCAAAATGAAATTACGGTGGTTTGGGTGCCGGGAGCCTTGGAAATACCGCGCGCCGCCCAACAATTAAGCGCCAGTGGCAAAGTTGATGGAATTATCGCCCTTGGCAGTGTGATTCGAGGGGAGACCTCGCATTACGACTATGTATGTCAAGGGGTATCCCAAGGAATTGCAGAGCTTTCTCTCCATGGACCAGTTCCTGTCTTGTTTGGTGTTTTAACGACAGATAACTTTGAACAAGCCATTAATCGGGCTGGTGGTAAAGCCGGAAATAAGGGGAGTGAGTGTGTAACAGGGGTTTTGCAGATGATCCATTTAGGCCCTTGGCTACAAAAAAATTAAATTTAGTTAACTAGAAGGCCAGCGGCTCATGACGAGTTGTTGGTCTTTTTTAGGGTAAACTTATATTTTTTCAATAGAAAAAGGACGATATCTTTCTTATAATTTAATCAGTTACATATTATGAGTGGGAGTGGGAATGACAAAAGTAAAGGCAGCCATCAAGACCCATAAGTTGTTGCTAGCGTTAATAATTTTAATTTTGGTGGGGATAATTATCGGCGGTAGCTACTGGAAAAACCGCAAGGTTGATGTGCTTGCAGACGTTAAAGTAGAATTTTCGGACTATAATCACCAAGGCAGGGTTCAAGTCACGGACAAAAGTAAGCAAGAAATAATGACCAAGCTAATTACCTAGTTGGCGAAAAAGAGAAATTATCACCAACAGCCACGGATTATTTGATGCATTCAATTAGTGAAACCGGTGATACTTAAGGCACAAGACTCAATCTTTGACAGTGATGATCGCTTAAAAGTCCAAAAGATTGCTGATGAAGTTAAAAGTGTGGATTTTAAATTTCAACCAGAAGATAATTTGAAAAACGGTGAGCAGGTGAAATTAATCTTACGCGTTCCGGATAATAGTGTTCCCATTAAAACTGGTAGTCGAACTATAGAAATTAAGGTATCAGGACTTGTTGATCCGCAAAAAGGCAAGGAATTTGCGAAATTACAGCAAGGCCTTAATGATTTTGCTGACAAAAGATATCCTTCCAAGTCGCTAGATCATGATGAACTCTATTACACTAAAAAACCATTAGCAACTTATGCTTTTACTGAAGATCCTACCTTTAGTGAGAGCTCAAAGCCTATCCATGTTGGAATCGTGGATCATTATCATTACAAAGAAATTGTTGTAGGTTGTTTGTATGAAATGACTTCTCACAATCTAACCTTAGATCAAACGAAAACGAAAAATGTATTAGTCTATTACACTGATGTGGCCCTAAACAAGGATCAGATAGATCTTATGAAGTTTGCAGCTGATGATAATGGAAATAGCAAGGTTTTTGATAAGTCACAATCTTTAGCAAGTATCCACCGAGAAATATCTGCTAAGGGAGTTAAGGTGAGGGAATAAGAAGTTAGCCTAAGATATTATTTTATAAAACGTTTGCAGGCCTCCATAATCATGGTATAATGAAACCATAATCTAGATATTAACAACGAAGGGAGAATAGTTAGATGATTACCGATTATCAAACCTTAGACCGAGGAATTAGCCAACGCTTACCTAGATTGGTGATTGCTAAAGACTTAGTTGCCCAAAAGAGCCTTGATTCAGGAGTATCTTCTTGGACCAGCATTGGTTTTAAAGGAAAAGCCGAAACTATTCAAACTTTTAATTTTTGGTTGTTGGGACTCTTTTCTCCTAAATGGAAGGAAGCCTATATTTTGAAACGACTGGGCTATCGCTATCAACTCGCTCAAAAAGATCAAACAAGTATGTGGTTTGAATTACGCCCGCAAGTTTAATTTTTCCTTTTAGTCGTCTGAAAAAGGCGGCTTTTTATTTTCTCTTGCCTTCGAGTATCCTCTAAGGCTTAGAATGAACTTGAATTTGGTGGGAAATCACAGTCGAAATCGACTGCTTTGAAGATTAGTAAAGAAGGGACAAGATTGATGACCGAAACTAGATATCAAATTAGTGAATTCGGAAAATTGGTGGGTTTGACGCCTTTTACCTTACGTTATTATGAACAAGAAGATTTGTTGAAACCTCGACGTGATTCAGTGGGTCAACGTTTCTATACCCAAGCTGATCAGCAGTGGGTCGAATTTCTCTTACATTTAAAGCGGACGGGGATGACGATTCCAGAATTAAAGCAATATGTGGCTTGGCGAGCTCAAGGTCCCCAAACGATTGAACAACGCTTATCCCTTTTATGCCAAGTTCGGGTTGAAGGTCGAAAAAGTTTGGCCGAGCTCCAAGAAAGTCTGACGATTTTAAATCATAAAATCGCTTGGTATGAGGGGCAAGAAGACCGAACGATTCCAGCGACGGAAAGTTTTGCCGCTTATCTGCAACGGTTAGCACCATCGGCGCAGGAAAATTGATTTGAAGTAGCTAAAGTGGAAGTACGATTGGAGGAATTATCATGGTTCAAAAACAGACTGCTGGTCGGGATAACTTGGGACATTTAGCACCCAAGTTTGCCGAGTTAAATGATGATGTCTTATTTGGTGAAGTTTGGGCTCGTGAGGAACAATTGCCGGCACGAGATCGCAGCTTAATTACTTGTGCCGCTTTATTGGCTCAAGGAGCTTGGCCCCAATTAGAGGCGCATTTAAAAATGGCGCAACAAAACGGGGTGACCCAAACGGAAATTGTTGAAATGATTACGCACTTAGCCTTCTATTGTGGTTGGCCTAAGGCTTGGTCCGCTTTTGGAATTGTTAAAAAGCTTTTTCCAGACGCGGCTAATTCGGCAAGTTAGATTGAAGTAAGGCTGATGCTTGAAAAAAACTAGTCTGCTTAGAAGAGCTAAATAAAAGAGCTTACTAAGATCGTTGTTTGTAATGAGAGTGTGACATAAACCGGTAGACAAGGAGTACAATTAACGAAACCCCGTAGGAAAGTAAAGCATTTTTCTGCGGGGTTTCGTGTATTGGACGGACTTGTCTGGCTTATGGAACACGTTTGTTAGGATTTGCTAAACATGAGAATACTTATGTCCCGGTCTCTTTGTCGGGCGGCTATTTCCTATGGTCTGAATTCCCAAAGTATTTTGAGGGTAGAAAGCTTGATATTGTGCACACCAGCTAATTGTCGCCATTTTAATTTCAAATGCGGACTCAATAAACCATTGGATGATTCCAACTAGAGGGAGTCACTTCATTGGCGGCCGCCTTTTTTAAGCGATGGCTTTTTATAATTTAAGTTGTGCGGCAAGATCTCTTGATTTTTTATCTCCGGCTTCGAGAGTCAATTCAACCTTTAATTCTTTACTATTAGTGATGACCACCATAATGGTTGTTGATTTTCCGACGGCTTTAATCGCTGCCAAATCCATTAAAGTCAAAGGTTGACCCGCGGTTACTTGCTCACCGACTTTAACTTGGGGTGTGAAGGGCGCGCCCTCTAATTCGACAGTATCAATTCCTAAATGAATTAAAAGTTCCAAACCTTGATTTGTCCTTCAAACCAATTCCGTGGCCGGTGGGGGCTACAAGGGTGATTTCTCCCGCGATAGGAGCCACAATTAAACCATGGCGCTTGCGGGGGCAGCCTTTAAAGTTTGGACGCCTAGTTTTTGCCGAGTTTCTTTTTTCCCATGGAGGGTAATTTCCGTGCCCTTACTTTCACGTCCAGGTGCCAGAAAATCAAATTTTAGAATGACAAAACGGAAAACAAAATAATAAACTATGAAATAAAAAATACCAACAATTGGTAATAACCACCAGCAGGTTCTGGAACCTTGGAGGGCGCCGTAGATAAGATAATTGATTGAGCCATGTCCAGTTGGTGTTAGGAAACTGGCGCCTAAAGCAGAGGTCACGGCTAAAGTTAGTTCAGCTAAAACGGCATGAACTGCGTAAAGAACCGGGGCAACGAATAAGAAAGTAAATTCAATCGGTTCCGTGATTCCGATAAGGAAAGCCGTTGTTGCCGCTGCAAATAGGGCATCGATGATGGTTTTGATTTTGAGATATTCGATATCTTGGTGACGAGTGATAAAATCAACTACTAATTGTCTAGTACTACTGAGATCCTCGTAACGGACAGCAATTCGTTCAAAAAAGTCCCCATCTAATTTCCTCGGAGTTTTCATTGACAGTCGAGTTCAAAATCGAACTCTTGCCTTTATTCGAGCAGTTTAAAACTCTTTTTTGAACCATTGAAAAAATAATCCTTAAGATGAAATCTAAAAGGATTATTTGATAATTTTATTTTTTAAGAATTCAATTATTGCTAAAATCGAAGGTTCAGTTGTGCAAGTAATTTCAATTACCAGCGGCGATTAAATTTATTGACCGTGCCGCCGCCCCCGTAAAACATGGTCGACATGTTCTAGAGTTTCATTAACGATATCGAGAATATGGGGATCATCTAATTGATAATAGTTCGCTTGGCCTAAACGTTGCGAGCTAACTAGTTGGTGTTGTTTTAAAATTGCTAATTGATGGGAAACAACTGATTGTTCTAAATTTAAACTTTGGCTAATCTGTTGAACGTTTAATTTTTGTTGCTCAAGTATTTTTAACATTTGTAGGCGTTTGGGATTGCTCAATAGTTTGAAAATCCTTTGGCTTTCGAGTAAGTGCTGTGAATCGATGAGTTGTTCAGGGTGTGCTTGCGACATTTTAAAATCTACCTTTATGTTAAAGTAAGCTTAGTAAATGGCTGATGAGACCGCTATCCCAAAAGACATATAAACCAATTACAACATAGCATATTTTCATTAGTTTTTCACCATAGTGAGTCAAGATCCGCTCGATAGGCGGAATCTTACCTACTAATTTGATAATCCCCACGGCAAGAATTGTTAATCCGCCAATAAGAATTAAAGTTCGACCAAAATTACTCCAGGTTTCTCCAGCCAAAACGGGCAGAAAGATAGCCAAATTACAGCCAGAACAAACCGAGAGGTAAGTAATCAAGACCGTAAAAATTGCCGAATGATGTTGTCGCACTTGATTGTCATCATCGTCATCATGAAAGGCTAGATAAATAGGAAGAAGACCTAAGAACCCCAAAATCCATTCGGGAAGAAAGGTGGCCAGAGTACGCCCCAAGACATAGCTTAGAACTAATAATAATAGATTCCCTAGAAGGTAGCCAATTAAAACTGAGCGAAAGCGATACTTCTTTAAAAGAAAGAGGAGCATCAAGAAAAAGTCGAGATTCACACTACAAAAGGTGAGAATTAGTAAGCCATAATTCATAATAGTGCCCTCCTAAGATATGTTATATTTTACATATGTTACTTACAACATATACAATACTCTTCCTGGAAATTAATTACTAGGAAATTTTTTAATTAAAAAACCAACCTCTGAAAGGACATTGAGATTGGTTTTTGGGAGTAATTCTTGTTAGGACTCGTGCCTAGATAATTAAATTGAAGCCGATTTTTAAGCTTCAGCAACGACAACTAAGGATTTGATTGCTTGCCGTTTAACCATGGCTTGATAAGCAGCATCAATTTGGTCCAAAGTAAACTCTTGATTGAAAACCCGTCCTGGATGAATACTTCCATCTAAAACAGCTTTTAACAAGACTTCTTTGTCGTAAGTAGTCACGGAAGCCGGGCCGCCAGCGAAACGAATATTTTGGTAAAAAGCCGTGGCAGCGTCTAAAGGTTGTGTATGCGGTAGACCAACTCGACCGATGATTGCTCCCGGGCGACAAATTTGCAGGGCGGTATCAATCGCCGTCTGATTGCCGACACATTCTAAAACGGCACTCACTCCTTCTTGTTGCGTTAATTGAACCACGGTTTGCGCGACTATTTCTGGATCGGTGCTAGTTACGAAATCAGTGGCGCCAAACTCTTGGGCTAGCGCTTGATGGTCTTGATGATGGCCTAACAAAATGATCTGTTGAGCTCCTAACATTTGGGTGGCAATGACCCCACATAAGCCGACCGCTCCGTCACCAATGACGGCTACACGACTTCCGGCTTGGACTTCAGCGACTTTAGCGGCATGGTAACCAGTCGCCATGACGTCAGCTAAAGTTAACAAAGAGTTCAACATTTCCGGGCTATAATCTTGGGCTTTTCCGGGAACTTTGACTAAAGACCAGTCGCCATGTTGATAACGAATATATTCGCCTTGATCACCATCACTAAAATTGTCGGCATGATTTTGGCAACAACCGTCAAAACCGGCCCGACAAGCGGCACAATGACCACAGCCATGGGTAAAAGGAGCAATAACTAAATCTCCGGCTTGAACCGTCGTGACCGCGTCTCCGACTTCTTGGACAATTCCTAAAGCCTCGTGGCCACCATTGATTGAGGCAATAGCTTTTTCTTCGAGGCCTCGATAAGCCCAGAGGTCCGAACCGCAGACGCAAGTTCGAAGAACTTTGATCAGAACGTCATCGGGAGCCTGAATGGTTGGCAACGGAACTTCTTTAAGCTCTACTTTTCCCGGTTGGACAAAAATAGTTGTTTTCATTTGGTAATAAATCCTCCTTTAATTAGTTGAAATTAGTGAAAAAATAACAATTTATAATTCTCGTACTAAATTATACCAAGTTTCTCCGGCATGCTGTGATTGGGACTGCCCCGCAACTTGGTAGCCGTTTTTTTGATAAAAAGCAATCAATTCTTGCAGACAAGTGAGGGTAATTAGTTGCCGCCCTTGTTGTTGAGCTTGTTGGGCCAATTGTTGCAGTAATTGACTGCCCAATCCTTGTTGGCGGTAGCTAGGAGCGACGACTAAGCTGAGAACTGTTTGAAAGGGATCTTGGGGCTGATTGCTAGTGACGATCTGGAAAAGATCATCAGTAAGATAACGTTCTTGAGAAGTGGGACCGACGATATAACCGACCGGTTTAGCGACAGAATTATAAGCGACGATGAAAGTATCAGGAATTTTTTGAATTCGTTGGCGCATACTGGCGGGTGAAGCAGCTTCTGCTGGGGAGAAGCCACTATTTTCTAATTCCATAATTAAAGCAAAATCTGAAAGTTGTGCTGGGCCAAAAGTAACGGGCATTTCCTACCTCCTTTCCTAAGTTTAATTATAAACCTAATTTTTTCTGGGAGAAATTGATCTCAACCTAGGCCCCAAAAATGGAGATAAAAAGGAACCAACAAGATCGCGGGGAGGAGATTGGCGACTTTGATTTTGCTAGCTAGGAGCATATTTAAACCAATTAGGGCAATTAAGGTGTTGCCCACTAGAGAAATTCCCGTGAACATTTCTGCAGTTAAAAGTGGCTTAATCAGCGTTGCTAAAAGAGTGATTCCGCCCTCAAAGATGAGGGTTGGCAGCGCCGCAAAGGCACAGCCGATCCCGTAGACGGCCGCAAATAAGACCACCGTAATGCAATCAATGGTTGATCTAATAAATAAAATTGAAGGATCATGATTTAAGCCATCCTGGAGGGAACCGACAATCGCCATTACCCCGATACTGACGGTTAAAGTGGAGGTGATAAAGCCCAAACTAAACTGATTATTTTCAGAATTATGAAAATGGCGCGTCAAAAAATCACCTAAGTGGTTGAACCCGGCGTCGAGGTCCAGTAACTCGCCGATGGCGGTGCCTAAGGCCAGAGTAATGATAAGTAAAATACTTCCCCTGGCGGTCAAGGAATTTCCTTTGATTACCAGCATCTGGCTTAGACTGCCGGAAAGACCGATAAAAATAATTCTTAGACCTAAAGCTTGTAAAATCATTTTTTGGAGTTAGCAGTTAACCACTGACCAACATTATCTTGACCACTAATGTTCATTAGACCGCGTGGACCAGCGTAAATTTCTTGCTTCCAGTTATCGCGATAGGCTTGCCGAACTACCGCCATAATTTCTGAGATGGATAAGGCTTTTTTAACATCGTTTTCTGTGATTTGAAGCATGGTGCTTCAGCTACTCTGCCTAAGATAATCAGGACTATTTTCCAAATTGAGATTGCAATCAATTTCTAAGCAAACAGTATATTATATAAGTATGTGATTGTTTTAGCGAACGCTTTCTTAAAAATCCTAGAAGGTTAAACTTGAGGATAATAGCCTGTAAGAGGGGGAGATAATATTTTAAAATTTAGAAGAGGAAAAATAATTTATTAAATAAAAAATTAGATTATCAAGATTTTAGATACAAAGATCTTTAAACAAATCAATCTGATTATTGATCCTGATATTCCTGATAGTTATACTTGATCTGAAGGGTAAGAAATTTTAGTTATGAACTACAAATTGGGATCAGTTTTCAAATTTGGAAAATAAGTCAGGGGGGTATTTAGAAATAGGGCGCCGTTCCTCTAAAGCTAGACAAAAAATCCAACTTCTGAAGGTCGGTACATAGCAGGATAGGACTTAGTTTATTTATTTGATTTTTGTTCCATCGTTCGAAAATTCCAGTTGAAAAACTGATCTAGTTCGAAGTAGATTTCTTGCTGAACTTTAATTTAATTTTGATATATGGGGGAGTTTATGAAATTATTAGTAATTCAGGGAAGCCCTGATGCTCAATCTTTTTGTCATGCCAATGCTCAAGCTTACTATGAAAAAGCGCAGTCTCTTGGTCAAGACGTTCAGTTAGTTGACTTAGCGACGGCTCAATTTGATCCCAGTCTTCGTTTTGGTTATCGCCAGCACATGGCTGATGAAAGTTTTCCACAAGCCGTTCAGACCCAAATTGCGGCTGCGGATCATTTAAGCTTTTTCTTTCCCATCTGGTGGTCGGCTGAGCCGGCAGTTTTAAAGGGGATGTTGGAACGAGTTTTGACGCCAGGCTTTGCTTATCATTATCGAGGATTGAGTTCGGAAAAATTATTGAAGGGCAAAATCGCGGATCTTTTTGTTTCTTGTCATGCTCCAGGATTGGTTTATCGACTTTATGGTGGCCCGATTAGTCGTTGGAAGCATTATGTCTTAAACTATTGTGGAATTAAATTGGGACAAGTTAAGATCCTCGGGCAGATGGACTCCGCCAAAGATACTAAGCAACGGCGCCAAGAATTCATGCAGCAATGCCAAGCAACTTTAGACAGGAGAAACTGATGACTCACAAATATTGGAGTTCGCGGACCAGAACGCCGCATAGTTATAACTTTTTTTATCAACGGCGGCATGATCCCCGTTGGCGAGCCGATTTTCTTCGGGTACGAGCTCTTCGCCGGCGTCGTTTAGGCTTGCGTTTGGGGGGAATCGTCATTGTCTTAATTTTAGGGGGTACGGGAATCTGGGCTTATCAAAAAGTTGCCCCGAAGCCGACCCCCGCCAGGACGGTAAAAAGTTCTACTCCAGCGCCGGCCGAAAAGCCTAAGTCCAAAAAGACGCCAGCTCCAGCTCCCGATCCCACTCCCCAAGAAAAACCAGCCCAGGAAGACTCCGCTACAACATCAGCGCCCAAAGAATCCAGAGATCGTCCTTCGACTCAGAGCACAGCAGTTATTGAAAGTTTAGTGGGGATGGGCTTTCGAATCACGCCCACTTTATATGATAATCTTTCAGTAAATCAAGCCATGGATGAAAATAAGGCCCCGCAAAATTTAGTCCATGATGGCGTTACGGTGGGGTATTTTCAAGATCAAACGACGGTTTTGACCCGTTTGCCAATGGCCAATTCAGTTGATCAATCTCCCTACCAAGTTACCGAGCAGACGATTCAAGTCGATCAGATTCATCAGGTTCCTTACCGCTTTGAAAATGGACAAGTCCATTTTCAAACTTGGACCACTAAAGATGAAAAAGGCCATGTGATTACTTGGCAATGTGAGCCTTATTCGGGGGCGAAAACAGTCCTTGATAATTTACCGAAAAAATCAGCTCAGTAAGAAGTTTAGACCTCTAATTTAAGCTAAAAAATCTCACTTTTCCGACTTGGGAAAAGTGAGATTTTTGTTGACTTCTATTTAATATTTATGAATTTTTAAAGTGAAAGCTTGGCCAGAACCGACAACTGCTTGGCCCTCTTGAACGGCTCCCGTGGTAAAGTGATATTTTCCGTTAGGAATTTTGCGCTTTAATTTCTTTAAACTCTTGGCACTCGTGAGATATAAGGTAGTGGTGACTTCGGTAGTTGCTTGGGGTTGGAGATGATTTACGGAAGTTGAAGCTAAAACTCGATAGCCCAGATTTTGCGTTTTTCCTTGCGGAGTCCGGAAACTCTGGGCCAATAGTCCACCGTCTTGTAAGTGTAAGACTTTGTTAGTTGAGTTTTGGACCTGAGCTGTAACCCGAAGGTAAGCGATGGCACCATCACGGGGAACCGAGCTTCCTTGGGGAAGGGGATAGCCCGCCGGGAGATCAAATTCCTGCGGAAGATGAGCTAAACCTAAGACTTGATAACGGAGATTCTTGATGGTTAAGCCCCCAGTTTGGAGATCAGACGCAGTTCCTCGGGCTAGAAGACGATAACGATTATCTTTTTCGTCAAGATAGATCTGCCGAGGATTTTGGAATTTATCGACAGTATCGACCCCTTCCAGACCTGTATCTTGCGGAATAGTCACCATTGTTGTTTTTTGACTAGCAGCAGGATTGCGGACATCGAAGAAAAGGGGTTTTTGATAATTATTTAAGACTAAAATAACGATGGTTCGGTAGGATTTATGGGGTGCAATTTTTTTAGCGAAGTTGGCGCGCCATCTTTTTTCAACATCAAGATTGTCTGCTCGCCAAGTGGCATCTAACATCCCAAAATCAACCACTTTCTTAGATTGACGAAATTCTCCGGATTGCATTAAAAGCTTATAAGCATAAGCGGCCTTGTCGGTCCGATTGGTAATTGTATAAGAAACTGCCAAAGTTCGCCCACTGAAGCCGAGAACTCGGTGGGCTCCCGTAAACTTGATTTGGGCACTTTTGGTGGTTACTGTGGGCTGAGCAAAAGTTGCGCGATCAGCAGCCTGACTAAGTGAGGAAAACTGGCTCCAACAACATAAGGTGACCAGTAAGCTAAAGAGTGCGAGAGAAAACTTACTTTTCATTTTTATTTAATTCTCCTATTAAAAGCAGCTTTTAGGGTCGTCAGCATTTGGACTGTGAAACTGAGCAAACGTAACTTTCATTATAATACATTGGAGTTAATGGTGCAGGAGACGATGTCCCAATTTTTGGATCATAGTTCGATAAAAGTGGAATTCTGGGGTTTTGCGAGTCAACCAAAAGAAAACAAGTAGACCGAGAATCTCCGCAAAGATCTCATAAAAGATAAATTCTTTCCAAGCATGGGGTCCAATTAAAGAGGCCAGACCAAGGCCACTTAATAAAGCGAGCAAGGAAATTAAGAAGTAACGACAATAACGAATTAAGTAAGGTTTGAGGGAACGGTGGAGACCGTGACGATAGACAATCAAAGGCTCCCACCAAGTATTAATGGCAATATTGCTGATTAAATTGCCACAAACCACGCCGTAAATTCCCCAATTTAAACCCAAAACAAGAATTAAAGAAATGACCAGATTAACCCCAGCTTCAACAAGTGATTTCCAGCGGAGCGACCAGTATAGGCCCATTCCTGAAATAAAGTTTTGAATCGGGTATCGCGCTTGGTTGACGAGAAAGTTGGCCAAGATAATCATCACAACTTGGGGAGTGAGGAGGTATTTAGCCCCCGCCCAGATGTTAATGAAAAAATTAATTCCCACGGCCAAGCCGAGAACGAGGACGATATTGATAACGGAGTTTAGATAAAGCAGTTTAAATAAAATATCTTCTTTTTTGTCAGATTCGGAAGTGACATTGAGATTTCCGATACTGGCCACGACGGCTTTTAAGGCCTGAGAAAAGAGAGAATTAACGCTTTGAATTAATAACATATAGTTGGCGTATTTCGCGACATAGGCCAAACCGACTAATGCTGAAAGAATTAGATTATCGGTTCCCATCACCACAATTGAGCTGATATTCGAGGACATGGAGCCCACAACATTGCGCTTGATTTGAGAAACCGTCTCGTGAGTGGGCTTTTGAATGGAGACTTGCTCGGTCTGAAAAACTTCGGGATGCCGACGCCGAGCCATCCGGGAAAGTTGCCAGTTGGAAAGAGCGACGCAGACTAATTGGATAATTAAAAAGAAGAGATAAGATTGCCAAACAAGTATCACAATAATTTGGGTGCCAAATTGCAGGGCCCGAAAGCAGAAATCGTTGAGCGAGTTTAAATAACCTTCTTGAGTCGCCATCAAATAAGAACGTTTATAGGCCGCGAAATAAGTCGCCGTAGTTCCAATCAAATAGAGCACAAACCAGCCGCTAATTTGACCGTTAGAAAAGGCACTCCCCTTAATAAAAAAGTGGACCAAGGGCGCCAAAAGGCAACCAATTACGGTAATCAAACTACCGATAATTAAGTAGACTTTGCGATACATAACTAATAGTCCCCGTAGAGCGGGAAGGTCATTGTTGGCAATCGGCTGGTATAAAGCAACCGTAATCGCAGTACCAATTCCCAGGTCCGCAAAACTTAAAAAACTGATCACATTGGCAAAAAGACTATTGAGTCCCAAGAAACTTTGAGAAAGTTGATGGATAAAAACTGTTTGGACCGCAAATTTCAAGATCAGGGTCACTAGTTGGGTAATTAAGACTGTCCCACTATTCAAAGTGGCTAATTTAGTTCGATTCATGACTTACCGCCTTAATTTCAAGCTGAGAGATTATTTTTTAGGGATGAAATAAAGTATTTTGGGTGAAAATGGGAATTAATTCCAGCGGAATTCGCTTACTGGCAGATAGTAGATAAAAGGCTACAAAATAACCGCCAAAGTAGATACAAGCCGCTAAAGTTAGTTTAGGAACTAAAGGATCCTTGATACTGCGCAGTTCGTAAAGAACTAAAACCGCAAAGGCAAAGAGGAAAATAAAACTATTTTTAACCACCCGACCAAAGTTATAGGCTAAAGGCAGGAAAGGTAAAATGAAAATTCCCGTGGCGATAAAGGCCCCACAAATTCGCGCCACTTCCTGGCTATGGTGATCAAGTAGCAAGTGTTTTTTTTGCAGGAGCTGAGTTAGTTTGAGACAGAAGAAGAGATTGCCCACAGCATAGGCGAAATCAACGTAAGCAATTCGATTTAAAGTCCCGCGAGCCAAATAATTGGAAATCTTGCTGGCTAGACTCCCCAGAAGAGCGGATAAATCAAGACTGCCTAAGAAAGCGGCGATTTGTTGGCGCAAGAAAGGAATTAACATTAGGACGTATAAGACTACGCAAAGATAGAAAATTCTTTGCCGCCATTTTTTCTGCTGCCAGCAAAGATAAATTGCAAAGGCTGGTAAATAGAAAACTCCGGTAGACTGCATGCTGATTCCTAATAAGATAAAGAAAAAACTTCCCCATAAATGGCGCTTGGGTGCCAATAAGCCAGCTGCCACCGCCATACAAGCCAACATTAAAAAGTTACGCAACTGCATGGTCTCCTCGATGAAAGGAACCATCGGGTAGAAGAACCAAAAGAGATTTTGAGGCAGCTGAAAGCGAGTCAGCATGAAGAAGTAACTCGCAAAACCAACCCCCACCAAAACCAGGCGATAAGTCCAATAAGACATCCCAGTGGACGCTAAAATATTTTGAAAGAGAACGTAGCCTTTTTCAAAAGTTGGAGCATAGAGATAGGGATTATTGAAGTATTTCATATACACAGCAGTATCAATTGGAGTGGTCATCAGCGGGACATAGGCAAATAAAATTGCCAAGACGCCCGCCAAAACTAGCCAGATCCAGCGAGCTGTGGGCGCCTTCCAGGCGGCGATTCCGGTCGCCAGCCAAGCACAAGTGAAAGTTATTAATTCCATTAGATCAATTCCTTTAAATAATTCAACAATTTGAGACCGGCGAAAAAGTGACTGCGCCAACAAAGGTAAATTAACCGGGCATAAGTTTGGCGCAGCCAACTAAGCTGGGCGTCTGCTTGACATTGGTGAAAAAACTGTTGATAAGTTGCTTGCTTAGTTTGAGGGCAGGTCTTAATCCGGTAGTTATATTCGGCAACAGTGGCGGTGAGTTTGCGTAAAGCATAGCTAGCCACGGCTGTTTTTTGACTGCTGGTCACTCCTTGCTTTTCGGCTTGGTCCAACAGATAAATAATGCTTGTAAAAGTTGCCGCAAAAGAGTTTCCCTGCGCCGCCGTTAAGAGCGAACCGGGACGTTCCCGGACATAATAATAGAGGCATTCCGGAATTAAGACTACTTTTTGGGCTTGGGCAACTTTCAAGGGAATAATGGCACTGTCCTCAAACTTAATTGAACGGGGAGGAAAGAACCCCTTCTGCCAACAAGCCCGGGTAAATAATTTATTCCAGGCTACCGCCCCAGCAGTGGCCGGCGTCGTTCCCTGATGGACTTCGCGAATAATTTGATCGGTCGAACTTTGTACATCATAGGAGTTAAAGACGACAATATCGGCTTTTTGTTTTTGAGCTTGGCGAACACAGTGGTCTAATAAGTTTAAATCAAGATAGTCGTCGGGGTCAAAAAAATAAATATAACTTCCCCGAACGTACTGCAGACCGGTGTTGCGGGCGGCAGCCAGACCGCCATTGGTTTGACTATAAACTTCGATCCGTTCGTCTTGTGCTTGAATTTGTTGGAGTTGAGCTAAAGATTGATCGGTTGAACCGTCATCAATACAGATAATTTGGAGCTTAGAATAAGTTTGTTCTTGCACACTCTTTAAGCCTCTTTGGAAGAGGTCTTGGAGATTGAAGACCGGAACAATTACGGAGACTAAAGGATCAGCAGTTGTCATAATTAAAGACCTCCTTGGGACTTATTGCTCATAGATGGCTTTTTGCGGAAAGGTTTGAGCTAAAATTTTCAGCGACTCTTGGGCTTGGGTGATATCGGCTTGGGATGCAGTCTTATCATTCAAAGCTAACATCCGAGTTTTGCGGGGATGTTCTAAAATCTGAGCCAAGCGATCAGGTTCAGTCATGGTTAAATATTGCCCAAAGTGATAGGAACGCGGACTAACTTGACCAGAAACAATTTGATAATAGCGTACCAGCCAATGAGAAATATCGGTTCGGTCGCGAAATTTATTTTGTAAAAGCTGTTGATAGGCTTGCGGATATAATTTGAGGACTTGTTCAAAATTAGCCTTGGTGTAGGAAACACCCACATGTGGATCGTAAAAGCGGGTGAAGTAAGGTAACACGCTGAGAAAAAGCGACATCATGGTTGGTAAAAAACCATTTTTAAGACTGAGGGCTCGCGGCCAGTTGTGGCGGAGCCAAGTTCGTTTGGAAAATTGCTGATTAATCAGACTGATGTTGTTAACCGGGATATGACTGAAATCATCCCGAGGCATTAAGACGAATTGACTCAAGGTATCTTTGGGCGCTCCTTGAGCAGTAAAGAAGTCTTGCGGGTTAACCGCCTGGGTAAAGAGAAGATCATCATTTAATAAGATAAAATGTTCACTTAAACCAGGAATGTGCGCCACATTCATTTCAATAACGTTAGAATTAAAAGTCGGCAAAGCTAGGGCAGGAATAAATTCGCGATGGTCAACTAAATGGACGGTTTTCAGGTCTAACCAAGTAGGTACCTGTTGATCGGTTAAAAGCCAAATTTGATTTACCCAGGGAGCAAAACGGGCGATGGAGCGTAAGAGGAACTTGAGAGTTCCCCAATCATGGTAACGTTGTTTACTTTCAGCCGTTGAACTGTTTTTAGAGGCCGGTAGATATTGAGCTCGCCGGGCTTGCCATTTGGGATCAGCACCATCAACCCACGGGATGACAAAATCAATCGGAAATGAGATCTGGGAAGCTCGCACAGCTAAGTTCCTTCTTTCTTTCGGGTAAATTTAAAATAGTGCAGATTAAGATTTTTTTAAATCTTCTAACATCAGTTGATAGGTTTGAGCCATCTGGTGATCAACTGCTTTTTGGTCATAAGGAGCTAAGTCTTGGAGAGCCTCCAAGGGCACGCGGCGGCGTTGCGGAATTAAAGTTTGCAGCAATTTGACTAATTGGGCAACGTCATTGGGAGCAAAGGTCTGACCGATTTGATCATTGCTAATATAATCGCGAATTCCGCGAATATCGCTCCCCAAAAGGTAAAGCCCGTCGGCAACGGATTCTAATCCTCCCAAGGCCAGACCCTCTTGATGGGAGGGAAAAACATTCAGGTCGGCAGCATAGTGCAAATTTTGGAGATCATTGCGGTAACCGAGAAAGTGGACTTGCGAAGCGATACCTAATTTTTCTGCCAGGGCGGTTAATTCAGCTTCTTTGGGCCCAATCCCAGCTAGAAAGAGTTGCAGGTGGGGATTTTGAATTTGCGCCAGAGCTTGAATAATCACTCTTTGATTTTTACGGACGCTCAATTCCCCAATATTGAGCAGCATAAAATCAGCTTCGGTTAATTTCAGTTCTTGGCGCAGTTCTTGCCGCCGCTGTTGTTTAACCTTTTCAGGGACTGCTAAGGCACCTTGAAGATCAATTCCAACACCGTGGACTCGAATTAGATGATGTTGATGTAATTTGTGAGCCCGTGCTTCATCTTCGTCGTTAATGACCACCAAAATATCAGTTAAATAGGAAAGTAGATATTCTAAAGGATAAAAAACGAGCCAATATTTTTTGGGAGCACCGGTAAAAAAGTGAAAACCATGAACCATGTATAAGTTGCGGACATGTTCGCGCCAAGCGGCAATCCGAGCTAAGACACCGCCAATGGGTGATTGGGAGTGAACAAAATCAATCTTTTCTTGACGAATAATTTGCCGTAATTGTTGAATGACCCGCCAATTAGTTCGGGGAGAACCTAATCCCCGTTTAAAATCAACTTGGAAATAAGCTACATGATGATCTTCCAACCATTGTTTCATTTTAGTGACTTCTCTAGGAGTAATTGTTCCGGGTTCATCAAAATTGGTGGCTACAGAAATTTCAACCCCTTTTTTTAAAAGAATTTCAATGTTTCGAGTATTAAACTGCCAAATCATATTGGCTGCTGCAGAAACCAGCAAAGCTTTTACCATTTTAGGACTCCTAATCCTCGTCTGACGATAAAAATAGTCTTAATTTTAATTAAAAGTTTTGTCTCCAAACGGGGACAAAAATCTCTTTTAGTATACACTAACTACTTCCCTAGCACCTAACACTTCCCTAAAGGAGTCAATTGAGGACTGGACCGGGACTCAAGGGAGCTTAACAATTTACTAAATTACTTTCCGTAAAGTGGCCAAGTCTTGCGGTAGGCTGCTGGTTAAATTTAAAGTCAAATCTAATTTAAGGGGGTTGTTTCCCTCTGCCAGACCCCTTAAAATCAAATTAATTGTTAGAAAAGGGGGTGATGGTTATGCAACAACCACAAAAGTTTTCTCTATCTTTACCTAAGAAAGTTGTCTTGTCCAAAGGACAAGCTGATGGAGTTTTACTATTAGTCGCGATCATCTGGGGCAGTAGTTATAGTTTTATCAAACAAGCGACTCTGGCCCAGATGACTCCGGGAATGATCAATCTTTTTCGAGGGCTGATTTTAGCGGGACTGATTGCGCTCTTTTTCTTTCAGACGATTAAGACAATGACCCGTCAAGAATTAAAAGCTGGCTTGATTATCGGAATTAATAGTTTTATTTTAATGCAATCCCAGACTTTAGGGATCAAGTCTACCAAGCCCAGTAATGCCGCCTTTTTGACCGCTTTATATGTTGTCTTTGTCCCTTTTTTGGCGTGGATTTTTTTTCACGAGAAGCCGGCGCCGAAGGTTTACTGGGCAATTGTCCTTTGTATCTTAGGCATGATCTTTCTCACGGGAATCTTTCGGACCGGCTTTATCCTGCAGGCCGGAGACTTATGGGTCTTGTTAACTGCTCTGATGATGGGCCTAGAAATTATCTACTATCGAATCTTCAACTTTCAAATTCGAGCTTTACCGATTGCCTTTTTGACCGGAGTTGTCCAAATTATCGGAGGATTATTGTTTGTCGGACTCCTTGAAAAACCTTCCTGGAATCAAGTCGCTTGGAGCCAGGCTCTCCTACCTTTAATTATTTTAGGGATCGTAACTTCTTTTATTTCCCAGATTCTCCAAATAATTGGCCAACGTTATACAGATGTAACATCAACTGGTTTAATTCTAATGACGGAATCTTTGTTTGCGAGCTTAACTTCTTTGGTTCTAGGCTTGGAAAAATTAACCGCTGATTTAGTAATTGGGGGGAGTTTAATCTTGGCCGCCTTGCTTTTGATGCAGGTGAGTCCCCAAAGTTTAAAACGATTCTTACACCAAAAAACTTGATTGCTTGTTGAATAATGAGCTGCCGTTCAAAATTTTTTAGAAATAAGGGGAAAGTAAAATTTGGAAACAGTTGAAAGAAAGCAAAGTAAAAACTGGTTCTGGGGCGTGTTCCTAATCCTTGGAATCTGGTGGCTTTATCAAGAATCTCAAGGGATTCGGGGCTCGCAAGTAATTTCAGTGCGACCGCAAGAAGTTCAGACTTTAGAAATTGAAACTCCAGTGCGCACGAAAATTAAAAGGGGTGATCGCTTTCAAGTTAAGTATCGACTTGCGAAAAGTGCTAAGCCCAAGATTTCGATTCAGGGACAGCGGGTAAAGATTATTTGTGGTGCACAAAAGAGTCATGCTTCTTTTTCAATTGGAGATTGGGGAACCGGTCCATGGTTAGAAGTAACGCTGCCCAATAATTTGAATCCGCAAGAAGTCTTGGTTCAAAGTCAAGGTGACTTTTCAGCTCCTGGTTTAAAGACGCAAAAGTTAAAAATTAAGAATACTAGTGGGGACTTAAACTTATCCGAACTTCAAGTCCAGAAAATGGAGCTGCAAAATCGTTCGGGGGATGTAACTCTTTCCAAAATTTGGCCCCAAAGTCAGCAGATTAAAATTCAAAATCAGTCGGGAGATTTGAAAATCAACCGCTTCGAAACCAAAAAATTAGCGATAGATAACCAATCGGGAGATCTGAATTTAAAGCAACTCCAGGTCAAAACAGCAAAAATTAAAAGTCGATCCGGAGATCTCCATTTCGCCCAAATTACTGGGAATGACTTACAATTGCGCAGTCATTCGGGGGATGTGCGCATTGATCGTTCGAAATTTGACCAAGGCCAAGTCCAAACAGATTTTGGCGATATTCTGATTAAACACAGCAATCTGCAACCAGTAAAGGTTCAGACCAATTCGGGGACAATCCGTTCTTAAGCAAGTTAGTTAAAAAAGGAAAATGATAACTCTGCCAGACTGATGGGGGATGGTTGGTTTAGCTAATTAGCCTGGGGAGAGTTTTAAGAGCAGTAAAATTTAATTTAGAGATGAAGCAAAAGAATTATGTGACGATGGCTGGAGGAACTTACTTCAACTTCGCAATTTTGGGAATTGCAACGATCATTATTTCTCAGTATAGTAACTGGTTTGCTCAGGCTTAGCAAACGGATGTTAAAGGAGTTTCGCTGGTTTTATCGATGGTCGGGATTGGGCGGTTGTTGACAATTTTAATTGCGGGAGTAATTTCGGATCGGATTGGGCGCCAAAAGCCCTTTTTGATTTCCATTATTTCCGATACCCTGTTTTTACTGGGAATTAGTTTTGCACCGAATATCGTAGTTGCCAGTATCGCGGCCTTATTTTTGGCAATTACTAATTCCTTTGGTGATTCAGCAGTTTATCCGGCGATGATCGAAGCCTTTCCAAAAAAGGCGACCACAATAAATTCGCTTTTGAAAGCAGCGATGTCTGTCGCCCAATTCCTCTTTCCATTCTGGGTAGCTGCCGTGGCTAACGCGCCTTTGACAGCGGTCGTATTGGCAATTGATGGAGTTTTATTAATCATGCTTGGTTTCACAATCTGCTTTACTTTTTATGTTTTCTCGCAGTATATTCCTCAGTTTGCTCTCATCGTGGTTGGTAGTTCATAAGCTGCTGCTAAGACCTTAGTTTCTTGGTATGTGATTTCTTTGATGATTTCGGTCTTTTTAACAGCTTGGTAACAAAGATCCATTAGCTGAAAGTTATTGTGGCTTACACCGCTTTTTCCCTGCTCTTCTTAGTAATTATGTTAGCTACGCCGTCCTTATTAACAGCGCGGCTCGGTTTATCTGTTTTGACCAAGTATTTCCCAGTTGGTCGAGGAAAAATTACTAGCTACTACAGTTTGATGACGGCTTTGACTTATTTCTTGGGACCCTTGGTTTCTGTTTTGGAAAGTGGCGTTTTGTTATGGCGGCACCGGAAATTTACCGTTTAAAATTTAAATTCAAAAGACGTTCTTTTTCAAGGCGTCTTTTTTCTTTCGCCAATTTCAGCAAAGAAGCTGATTCAAAGGAGAATGGAGTCAGTAAAATAAGTGAATGAAATTTCTTCAACAACTAATTGCACGAGATATAGTGCAAAGCAAGACCGCCTGGCAAAAAAGGATTTCGTTAAAATGAAAACGTAAACAAGAGTTAAAAGCCATCGAGGAGGTTGTGGGAATGACAGAAGTTGCACTTTTACTAATGAGCCATGGTTCTTTTGCTCAAGCGGCTTTAGCCAGTGCGGAATTAATTGCCGGTCCGCAAAAAAATTGTCAAACGCTGGGAGTTAATTTAGATGATCAAGTTGATCAATTGCGCCAAGCTATGCAGGCCAAGGTGGAATCCTTGGATACCGGGGTGGGACTTTTGGTCTTAACGGATATTTTAGGTGGGACGCCGACAAATTTAGCTAGTGCTCTTTTAGAGCGCTCCGACGTTTTGATTAGTACCGGCTTAAATTTACCGGTTCTTCTGGAAGTTTTGCTACAAAGGAAGTCTTCTCTAGCCAAGCTCCGACCGGTGATTCAAGAAGCTTATCAGGCAGGACAAGTATTTCGCGATCAAGAAACTTTATTACAAATGGAGGCCGACGACGATGATAGTCTTTAGTCGAATTGATGACCGTTTAATTCACGGACAAGTAGTAACTACTTGGGTTAATGCATATAAAATTGAACAAATTATTATTCTTAATGATCGAATTGCTCAGGATCCAGTTCAACAAAATATTTTAAAAATGGCAGCACCCCAAGGAATTAAGGTCCAAGCTTTTGGGATCGAAAAATTTGGGCAAATTATTCAAAAAACGCCGATTAAAAGAAGAACAATGTTGATTTTTGCCAACAGTATTGATGCTTGGAAAACCGTCGAAGCTGGAGTAGAAATTTCTGAATTAAATGTTGGCGGGATGCGTTATCAAGAGGGCCGCACACGCTTAACGACCGCTGTGGCAGTAACTCCCACCGAACGAGAGGCTTTTGAAGAATTATTGGCGCAAGGGACCAAAGTTCAGATTCAAATGGTGCCTAATTCCCAAGCTGTAGATTTAGAGGAGGTTTTACGATGACAACTGCCTTATTGGTTGCTTGTTGGGCTGGCTTTTGTGCTTTAGATGACTTAGGTCCCCAAATGATTCGTCGTCCTTTGCTGATTGCGACGGTGGTTGGGTTGATTATGGGCAATTTACGAGCTGGTCTCTTAATCGGAGCAACTTTAGAAGTAATGTGGATGGGAGTCGGAAATGTAGGAGCTTATTCCGCGCCGGATTTAATTTCCGGAAGTGCCATCGGCACGGCTTTAGGAATTGCTTCGGGGGGCACAGCTACTGCGGTAGCTTTAGCCGTGCCAACTTCTTTACTGGCTCAACAATTATTGATTTTGTACCGTTCAGGAATTGTTTATTTAAATCCTATCATGGAAAAAACCGCGGCGACCGGTGATTTCAACAAAGTTTATCGGGTGAATTATTTTCCGATGTTTTTAGTTTTCCTAATTCGAGCTGTACCAACTTTTCTAGCGATTTATTTTGGTTCTGGAGCAATTAAAGTCGTTGTTAATGCCCTGCCCAAACAAATTATGACGGGATTAACAATTGCTGGAAGCATTATTCCGGCGGTCGGAATTGGCTTGTTAATGTTGATGATGATTAAAAAAGGTGAGTTGTGGGTCTTTTTTATCGCGGGCTTTGCTTTGGCAGTCTATCTTAAATTAGCGGTGCTGCCGGTAACTTTGATTGCCTTACCCTTCGCTTTGATTTACGACTACGCTATTCAAGATCATCGCGCAGCTTCTAAGGAAGATGCATCAGGCGATTCTGATAAAAAAGAAGACGATTCCCCAACAGAGGAGACTTATGACCTATGACTAGGAAAACGGAAAAAAAGATTACCAAGGGTGATTTAAATAAAGTTTTTTGGCGGATGCAATTTTTGAATATTACTAATAATTATCAATCGATGCAGGCGATTGGTTTTTTAATCAGCTTTGTTCCAGTCTTAAAACGACTCTACCAAGATCGTCCGCAAGAGCAGCGGGTGGCGGCAATGAAGCGGCACTTACAATTTTTTAATAGTCACGTAAATGCAGACGCTTTAATTCTGGGGATTACGGCCGCGGTTGAAGAAACAACTTCTGAAGCTGATAAAGAAACAGTTACGGCTATTAAAACTGGCTTAATGGGGCCTTTAGCCGGAATTGGTGATAGTATCTTAAAATTCACTTGGCTACCAATTTGTGGAAGTATTGGCGCTTCACTGGCTTTTTCGGGCAGTGTTTTAGGGCCGATTGTCATGTTTTTGCTGTATAACGTGGTAAATATCGCGACGAAATATTACGGAATTCAATGGGGTTATAGTGCCGGTGTAGAGATGATTACCGGCTCTGGTAGTAATATTTTGCAGCGCTTATCCAATATGGCTAATGTGGTAGGATTGATGGTAATTGGGGCGTTGGTCGCCTCGGTGGTTAAGATTAAAGTGATTGCTCAGATAACTGCTGGCAAAAATACGATTAAATTTCAAGATATGTTTGATAAGGTGATGCCCGGACTCTTTAGTATTTTAATTACCGTGGTAGTTTATTTAATTTTAAAGAAAACACAGGGGAAACATGCACCCTTACTAATCTTAGGAATCATGTTTTTATCAATCGCACTCACTTACATGGGGGTTTTAGGTTAAGATGCAAAGACCAGAATATACGGTAGTTCAAACTAAACCAGGGCAGTTTATTTTTCAACAAGAAAATAACAGTCCGTTGACAACAATTACGGTTAGTTTAACTTTTGATCCGGCCGCTAGCCGGGGAGAATATTTATTAACCACTCAAGAAAAAAACTTTCAGATTCGCTTAAAAGACTGGTCATATCGTCCCTATTTTATTTTTCAAATGGCTGGTGATCAATGGTTGGTGGCGGAACGGACTCTCCCGATTGCCGGTTTAATCAATTTTCGGGATTTAGGAGGTTATCCGACCGCTACAGGGGCCTACACCAAGTGGGGCTTAATGTACCGTGGGGATCAGTTGCATAATGCGACCGCATCAGGATTGGCCTATCTACGAAATTTAAATTTACACACAATTATTGATTATCGCAGCCAAAATGAAATTAAAAAATATCCCAATCCAGAACTGGGTGAGTCTATTCAGACGGTCAATTTGAATCCGGCGGCCGAAACGGCGGAGGTCGCCGCTCAATTTGCGGCAGCGCCAGAAAACGAAGATCAACAGCTGATTGCGAAAATTGTGTCCCAAAAACAAGCTGGAAAATTAACTGATCAGAGAGCCAACGTTTTGGCTGAATACCAAGGCTTTGTCACTAGTCCCCAGGCACAAACAGCTTATGCCCAAATGTTGAAAGTGGCCGCCCAAGCAGACCGAGGGCCCTTATTGCAGCACTGTCGGGGGGGGGAAGGATCGGACCGGTTTTGGAGCGCTTTTATTTTTAGGTAGCTTGGGAGTCGCCCCAGAAGTAATTATCCAAGATTTCATGTTAACCCAGACTAATCGCCAAAAAAGGAATCAAACGAAAATGGCTAATTATCGCCGTTTTACTCAAGACCCAGTTGTTTTGGATCATTTGTATGCCTTAATTGATACTCAACCAGAGTTCATTCAAGCTTCTTTAGCGGTTATTAATGCTAAATATCAGACAATCACTAATTATGTTCAAGAAGAGTTGGGGTTGACCACTAGAGAAATCCAAAGTTTGCGCCAACTCTATCTCACCGAAAATTGAGGCTAGCTAGTGCAGATTGAAGAAATAATGTGGATTTTACAATTGGGAAAACGCTATGAAAGTTTGTTTATCTTATTGTTACGCCAAGAAGGTTTTGTCACCAGTAGACAATTAGCCCGGTCTTTAGCCGTCAGTCCGCGAACTATTAAAAGTGATTTAACTACTTTACAGAGTTATTTGGCAAAGCAAGAAGAAATTCAGATTCAAGCTCAAAGAGCCCACGGTTATCGCTTACAAGTCCAATCTCCGCAATTATTACAACAATTGCGAGAACGCTTGCAATTGGCTTCTGGGGATATTTTAACTGCTAAGGAACAACGGGTTTTGGACTTATGTCGGATCTTATTAAGTCAAAAAAAGCCCCAAGCAACTTGGCTCTTACAACAGAGGTTATTGATTAATGCGAATAATTCTTTGAGTTTCGAGTTAGATCAGGTTCGTCAAATCTGTCGGCGTTATCGATTACAGTTGACTTGGCTAGCGCAACAGGGCTGGCAAATTCAGGGAGCTTTCAGCTGCCGGTTACTCTTATTGGTTCGAACTTATCAATACTTGGGTCTAGAAACCCATAATTCTTTTCCCGATTACGAGCGTTTATTTCAATTTCCCATCCGCCAACGGCAAAAATTACAGGAGCAATTTTGGAAAATTTTAACGAAAAGTGAGTTGGCTTTTTCGGATGTCACTAGTCAACGCTTTTTAACTTTACTAATTGTCTTGCATAATTGGCAGCAACGTTGGGGCTTACCCGAAAAATCTTGGTTACCAGCGGCAGATCTTAGCTTGACAGCAGCTCGAGAAGTTCAATTTGTCCAAGATTTAAAGGGATGTTTGCAACAAAATTTGGCTTTACAATTAACCTCGGAACTCCAAGAATTTTTGATTCAGGTAACAGTGATGAGTGTTGATTTGTATCATTATCGCGATTTATCTTGGGAAAATTATGGTCATTTGTATCCCCAAGCTCAAAATTTAGTAACTGAATTGTTGCAATTCTTTCAAGAAGAAGTTCCAGGAATTTTGAATAATGATTACACCGGTTTCAAAGATCTGTCCAAAGTCTTTCTACCGATTGCCTTGAAGATTAATTGGGAGATTGCTGATGATGTCGATCTTTCTTTGTATAATGACCCAGTGACTTTATTTTCTCCCTTAGTCCAATTATATTTACAGCAGGCTTTGGGACGCTTAGAGGAACGCTATCATTACTATTTTTCGCAACGTGAACAAAATATTATCGCTAATATTATTCAGGGAATCATCAATCGGCTTCATTTGCCCCACCGCAAGTTACGCTTAGCGGTAATTGCTTTGAATGGCAAGTTAAGTACCCAACAAATTAAATTTAATTTGTTACATTATTTTGGGCGCTATATTGAATGTGTTGATAGTCGCTCACTTTATGAATTGCGTGAACATCAAAAAAATTATGATTATTATCTCTGTGGTAGTTACGGTCGAAATATGAATATTGATTTACGGCCGATTTTCTTTGTCGATGAGACTATTAGTCAAAGTGAATACGTAGAAAGTTTGGAAGAATTTTTCTTTAAATCCTATCAGTACGATGATTTTTTACCGCCGATCACAATTCAAAAAGTTACAAAACCGTGGCAATTTACTGGCTCAACTTATGGTAAGTTGGAATTGCAATTACCGACTCAACAGAAGTTAGAACTTTACGCTAATTTACACAGTGATTACGAAAGTTTGCAAATTTTTCTCCCGCCAACCGAAACGCAGGCAGTGGTAGTTGTTATTGATACTCAAATAGCAGAACAAGGGATTAAATTTAAAATGTTGGCTAATGTTTGCTTACAAATTGTCAAATTTCCCCAAGTTTTAGGAACTTTAAAGCAACAGCCGGTTAATTCCTATGCCACTTTTTTTAAACGGTAAGACTAAAAAAATAAAATAGTAACTTCAGTAAAAAATATCTCTCAGAAAGATTTTTTCTGGGAGATATTTTAACTTTCAAGGATCCTAAGCTGGACTAGGTAATTCAATTTTGCTTTGATCCAAAATGTGACCCTGCATTTGGCGGTAAAACTCGTTTAACCAATAGCCGTTAGTTAAAGTTAATTTTATATCTAAAGCGTAAACGAAGAGGGTATAGTTGTGGGTTTGATCCGGCGGTTGCGGACCAACATAACCAATTTGTATTTGGGGATCACCCGCGACTAAAGGTCCAGCATTACTATTTTTAGCTTGAATTAGATCTAGATCACGGCTGGCGTTGGCTGGGAGTTGGGTCTGTTTAGGACTTAAATTAGCCACCGACCAGTGAATCCAGGGAAAACCACAAACAGGGGTGGAATCAAAGTCCAATAAGACCAAGGCCCAAGTCTGGGTGGCTTTCGGTAGTTCAGTTACTTCAAGGGGAAAAGATCGAACCGGATGGGCAGCAATTTGATATTCACTGGGGGCATACTTGCCATAAATAGCTGCTAATTGACCATCAACTAAGGGAACGGTTACGTGCATCAAAATCACTCCTTTAAAATTATTGTTGCTAAAGTCATTATACCGCTGCTTGGAAAAGTGATATTTGTCATCTCCAATGGATGACAAGGTCTACTAGGCCTTATTTGTGACTTATTTTATACTAAGAGCCATGGAGGAACTCAATTATGCCAGCAATTACAGCAGAACACTTAAAATTTAGCTATGGGAATCACCCGGTTTTTACAGATCTCAATTTGACCATCAATTCCAGCGAAATTATTGGCTTGTAGGGGGTCAATGGTGTCGGAAAAGCCACCTTACTGAAAATCTTATTAGGTCTACTACCTGGCCAGGGAACGGTGCAAGTCTTAGGTCAACCGCAAGTTTATCAACGTACGGGTTCGAATGGAATTTTAGGAATGCAAAAACGGATGGAAAGCCTACAGGGAAGCTTTGCGGTTACAGCCCGATCAGAAGGAACTTTGGTCACTTTAAGGCTGCCACAAAAGGAGCAGAAAAATGATTTCTTTATTCTTAGCGGAAGATCAAAGTATGTTAAATACTACTTTAACGCAATTATTAAATTTAGAAGCTGATTTACAAGTTGTGGGGACGGCCCTAAATAGAGCCATAGCTGCCTAAGAGCGACCGCAAGTGGCTATCCTAGATATCGAAATGCCAAAAAAATGGCCTCGATGTGGTCGACTTGATTAAAGAACGGGGTTGGCCCGTTAAGGTGATTATTATGACGACTTTTGCTCAAGGACAGTCCTAGTGATCAATTAATTGCCACCATTCGAGCAGTGATACAAGGTCAAACAGTTTATGCTCCAGAGTTAGTCCAGAACATGTTTTCTGCTGATCAAAATCCTTTGTCAGAAAGAGAATTAGAAGTTTTGCAAGTCGCGACTACCGGAACGACTTCCAAGGAAATTGCCAAGCAATTATTTCTTTCCGATGGGACAGTGCGTAATTACTTATTTTAGTAAACTGGGAGTTCATAATCGCTTAGAAGCTTTAAATTTGGCGCGTAAGAATAAATGGCTCGTCTAAGAAGCTAGAATTCAAAAAATAATTATAGTTAAAATAAAAACTCGTTGCTGATTGGAAAAGACTTGGCAAAGTCAAATTCCATCAAACAACGAGTTTTTCGGATAAGATTTATTTTACAGCTTGCGCCAAGGCGGATTGAACCGCAGCTTGGTCAGCTTGGATTAATTCAACACGACTGTTAATCGCTTGGAATCCCAGTTGAATTTCTTGGGTTAGAACTGGAATGGTTAATTTGGGCTCAAAGAAGGCTTGGAATTGGGCCGCTTGTTCTGGGGTGCGGCAGCTATCGGCAAAGGCGCTGACACAGCTAGAAAAAGCAATGTCTTCGCCAAAGGTATCTTGAAGCCAAGGCCAATTTTCTGCCAACCAAGCCCACATTTTGGCGGAAGCAGCCGGATTAGCTAGTAATTGGTAGCACCAAGTGAAGAGGTCTTGCGGCTTAATAACTTGCGCTTGCGTGAGACTGGTAATCAGTTGATCTAAATGCTTTTCTGTTGGAGTCGCCGCCAAGGCTCGCGCCAGATCAGCCTTATAGCTGGTGTCGGTCGTTTCTTGATAATCTGTTAATAACTGTTGGAAAACTGCTTCTTGTTCAAAGTTACGAATTTCGCTAGTTAAAATAGCCGCCCGTAAAGTTGTCGGCAGTTTTTGGGGTTGGTCTTGTTGAGCTTGAAAGAGCTGATGGGCTTTTTCTAAGGCTGCCGGATCTTTAGCCGCCAAGAGGAGACTAATTTCTCCCGGTCGCGCCAGTTCATCATTATGATCTTCTGCTACTTGAGCCTGCCAACCAAGGCGTTGAACCGGAGTTTGCGTCAACTGTTGCCAGAATTGGTGCAAGACCTTGACAGCCAGGGATTGAGGTTCAACGAATTTTTGTAAACCTTTGGCAATTCGCAAAAGTGGTTCGAGGACCAGATTGGCGGAACTAGTGGCGAATTGCTGCAGCAAAGGAATAACTTCCGCTGTCGAAATATAACGACCAGTGGCTAGTAAATTCAAGTCTTGGAGCAATTGAAGTTGTGCCAGATCATTGAGTTGCGAACTATCTTGCAATAGGTCCGCTAATAAAGTTTTATCATAGTCAATAATAAAATGAGAATTATTGCCCACATTAAGTTGGAAAGGCCGCTTATTTTGGGCCCTTAAAGTTTCATAATTGCCTAAATTTAAAGTTGAAGTCGTCATGATTTGTGGTAGATCGAGATAGTTACTTTGGAGCGGAATTTGCCACTGCCGGTCACTAGTCTGATTAGTTCCCGTAAAGAATTGTTCTTGTTCTAAGACCAAATCGCCATTTTTGATTCGAGCGTGAACGACGGGATAACCGGGCTGTTGGAGCCAAGATTGCATAATGGTTCCAATATCTTGGCCGCTGGCTTCACCCAGAGCTTGCCAGAGATCACTTCCGGTAGCGTTGTGGTATTGGTGTGCGGCAAAATAATTTTTTAAACCGGTCCGTAAATTGGCATCACCAATTAAAGAACGAACCATGACCAACATCCGGCTTCCCTTGGCGTAGACAATCGCGCTGTCAAAGAGGGAATCAATGCGATCCGGATCATCGACCGGGACATGAACCGCTTGGACGCCAGCTGTCGCATCCCGTTCCAAAGCCATCGGAACTTCGAGAGTTTGAAATAATTCCCAGATTTTTAGTTCCGGCTTAATGGCGTCAACGGCAACGTATTCCATCATATTGGCAAAACTTTCGTTCAACCAGAGATCATCCCACCATTTCATGGTTACTAAGTCGCCAAACCATTGGTGAGCTACTTCGTGGGCAATAACCGTAGCAATACTTTGTTGCCGCCGTAAAGGAATATTTTGAGGTTCAGAGAGCAGATAGATTTCGCGGTAAGTAATTAACCCCCAGTTTTCCATGGCTCCTGCCGAAAAATCAGGCAGGGCTAATTGCCAACAATGGGGCAGGGGATAAGGTGTTTGGTAGAAGTCTTCGTAAAACTCAATTGATTTTTGGGCCATTTCTAAAGCAAAATCTAACTCTTTCGCTTGATGAACCTTGGTCGCAAAAACCCCGACTTGAACGCCACTTTTGGTTTTGGTTTTTCGACTTTGGAGCTCTCCAAAGCCAAAGGCTAACAAGTAAGTTGACATCCGTAAAGTGCGTTGGAAGTAATGAACTCCGTTGACGCAACTAGTCTCGGGCATGTTGCTGAGGACCGTTTCCCCGGGATGTTCATCAAATTGTAAGGCCAAGTCAAAAGTAGCTTTAGCTTCTGGTTCATCCACACAAGGAAAAGCCTGCTGGGCTGCATTGGATTCAAATTGCGTCCCAATAATCTGCTTAGTAACTCCCTGATCTTGATAATAAGAAGGATAAATTCCTGAAAGTTTATCAGTTAAAGGAGCAGTATATTCTAGAGTAATCGTTATTGATCCAGTTTGCGGCAGGGAGATTTCTACCCAGCCGTCTTGGAGAGTAAAAGCTAGTTTTTTTTCAGCCATAGTGACTGAACTGATGATCAGTTGTTTTTGATGCAGCTTGATTAGGGTTTGCTGAGCTTGACCAGTAATTGTTGTTCGTCCGGTAATTAGTTTTTGGTCCCGATCAATCTGAAAAAATAAATCATAGTGACTTGGTTGAAAGTAGTTATAGAAACGTTCTGAATTTGCCATAAATTCTCCTTTACTTGCAAAAGTGAGTTTAGCAATATTATACTCTATTTAAAGAAACTCCACAGTGAGAAAAAGAACCTGCACTTGCAAGCCCAGCCAAATTGAGTGCTCCTTAGGAAAACTGTTTTTGAAAAATTCGTTAAGTAAAGTCTAAAAAAACTAGCTAGACTGATTCCGGCAGTTACTAGCTAGTTTTTTAAATTGTCGATTAATAAAAGATCGGAATCTATAAGTCTCCAATTAACGTTGAAAAATCTTGTAAATTTGATAAATACGAAGTTTTTCCATCTCCGTCAAATTGTGACCGAAGCGGTCCCACTCACTTTGGAAGTCACCTTCAGCTAAAGAACGCTCTCCAGGAAGTTCGTTGTAAGGAGGAAAATTCAAAAAGTCCTGAACTGAAATTCCTAAGGCCTGACATAATGCCCGTAAAGTATTGACTTTTGGCACTCCTGTTGGGCGGGACATTAAAGCCCGGATGGTCGTATATTTGACGCCTGATCGAGCCGCTAATTTATTCACAGTAAAATTGCGGTCGGCCATCAGCAACTTTAAACGATTAATTATTAATTCATGATCGTTCATTATTATTTCTCCTAACTTAGGTATCCATAACGACAGTAACTGCCAGTTAATTCGGACTAATCTAAGCAGTTAAGTAAAAAAACATCTACTTAAATTTGCCACTGGGGAGTTAAAACATAATAACTTTAAGTTCATTATAACGTCCTTTAATAAAAAGATGGTTAATTTTGCTTATATATAATGAGCAGAGCGGCCTAAGATCGAGTAGCTTGCGGAAGACGGCTGACAGCGTCTTGTAGTAGAAAGGGAGCCGCCAAAGTGGTGAGGATAATTGCGGAAATGGTTGCGGTGTAGTATTCGCCGGAAAAAAGTTTTGCCTGATAGCCAATTTGGGTAATAATCAAGGCCATTTCTCCGCGAGAGACCATTCCCGCACCGATTTCGTAAGCTTCCGCTGGTGAGAAGTGGAGTAAGTAAGCTCCCCCTCCAGCACCAATTAATTTAGTTCCAATTGCAGCTAAAGTTAGAATGCAAATAAACCACCAATCGCGAGTTAGACTATTTAAATCAAGATTTAGACCGATACTGACAAAAAAGATGGGAATCAAGAAAGATTCGCCTAAAGCTTCTAAGTCGTGTTCAATTGCGGAGTGAAATTCGGTTTGGGCACAAATTAAACCAGCGATAAAAGCGCCTAAGACATTACTCAAACCAACAAATTCGGCTAAATAAGCTAAAGTAAAACAGAGAATTACTGCTCCACCGGTTGCGGGCAGGGGAAGCTGTAAATGTTGCCAAATCCGGGTTAAGTGGGGAGCTAACCATTTTAAAAGCAGGCCCGCGAAAATTAAATAGCCGATCTGTAACAAAATAGTAACTGCCAGGGGGCGCTTGCCAGCATCTCCTAGAAGACTAACTAGGAAACTGAGAAGAATAATTGCTAAGAGGTCATCCACGACTGCTGCTCCAAGAATCGTGGTTCCACTGGGGGTTGTTAATTGTTTTAATTCTTTTAAAACCGCGACCGAAATAGAAACCGAAGTGGCTGCAAAGACTACTCCCAAGAAAAGACATTCCAGCGGCGGCATGTGAAAACAGGCTCCTAAGAGATAAACCACAACCACGGGAAAAAACATTCCTAAACTGGCCACGACAACGCTCGGACGCCAGTATTGGCGTAAGAGTTGTAAATTACTGGCAATTCCGGCCAGAAATATTAAAATAATCACTCCCAGATCAGCCAAATTATGAATTAGGTTCGACTGTTGCAGCCAACCGAAACCAGCGGGACCAAGGATAATTCCCATCAATAATTGCCCAATTACGGTGGGAATCCCTAAACGAACACTTAATTGTCCGCCAATTGTCGTTCCTAATAAAATGATTATTAAAATACCTAAAGTAACCACATTAAACTCCTATTCTTTAAATTAAAAATAAAAAAACTTCAAAAACTGTTCTTTCACACCCCTGAAAGAACCAGTCCTTGAAGCTTTTCAGCCAACCGAAACGTAACTATTAAATTAATTTTATTGTAGAAGAAATCCTTAAAGATTGCAAGTTAGTGCCCAAAGCGTTGAATATCTGTGTTTTGATTGGAATTCAACAAACGATAAATATGTTCCCCTGTCAAGCCAATTTGCGCCTGATTAGTGTTTGCTAACAAAATAATGGTGGTTTTCCCATCGTGAGTAAAAGTATTAAGTGTGTTGTAACCACCTAAAACTCCGTGGCTGGCGTAACTTCCCGGATTGACATAAAAGCCCATCCCGTATTTAGAAGTGCTCCCACTGGTAAACATCTTCTGTAGTTGCACCTGATTGATTAATTTCCCATGCATTAAAGCTTGATCATAACGGTAAAAATCGCTAGCGGTCATATAGATATCGCCGGCTCCAAAAAGCTGGGATAAGTCGGGAAGCGTAATGTGCAGGATGCTGCCATCGTTGCGAATTTTATAATCTCCCATCGGAGTTTGCGGTTTTTTGACTTCCATTAAACCAGAATTGAAAATCTGAGCCGGTTTAAAAATATGTTCCTGTAAATAGTGTGCCAAGCTTTCATGACTGATCTGTTCAACGATGTAGGCTAATAAGGTGTAATTACTGTCAAGATAGTTCCAAGTCCCCAATTTTCCGTTACAGCCACGTTGTTCAATTTCTTGGACAATCTTTTGATGATTGATGGTCCCCGTGGTTTGAGAGCGTCCCGTAATCCCACTAGTGTGATTTAATAAATTACGGAGTTTTATTTGATCACCCTTGGGAAACTTCGGGAGATATTTAGCTAATGGATCATCAATATTTAATTTATGTTGCTGATCTAATTGGAGAACAGCGGTCGCAATTAAAGATTTTTGGGATGAACCGATGAGGTAAGGTGTTTGTAATTGATTGGCATTTTTACGATCAGAATTATTCCAACCATAGGCTTGATGAAAAATGACCTTTCCGTGTTGGGCTACTAAAGCTGTTCCCGAAAAGTTCTGAGTCCGTAAGTAGCTATCTATTGTCGGTTCATTAACGGCGGCGATAGTTTTGGCAATCGCTTTGACCTTGGTTTTAGGTTTAGACTTGGTCGTTTTTTTCTTTGATGCGACTTTAGTGCTTGATGTAGCCGGTTTGGTTTCCTGTGGCAGTTCTTGAACTTTAAAGATTGCAAAAATAAGTAGGCTAAAGCCTAACAGGAGCCCCAATTGGAAGGCTAGTTTTTTCATCATGTAATTATCTCCCAAATTAGATCTAGGCAACAAGTTTGTGACCCGCAATATTATACCATAGAGTTAAGCTTTCATAGTGGCAGAGCCAGCTGCAAAGTCGGGTTGTAATATGTAAAATAACCCCCGCTGCTAATAAAACTAGCAGACGGGAAATCCTTCGATTTAAGAAAGAGCGGTTTGAAATTGGGCGGCAGTTGGGGCCTCTGGCTGGGCTAAATGTTTTAAGAAAGTCGCCATGCGGGCCTGGAATAGTTGACCGAACCAGTGGGCATTTGTCTGCAGGACAATTTCGATAGAATTAGCTTGTGCAGCTTGGAGGGCTGGAATGATGAAGTTTCGACCATAGTTCGCTTCATCTAAGCCCACAAAAACCACCTCTCGCAGGCTAACGGTGACTAAGTCAGGTTGTAAGGCAATCCCGACTGCCAAAGGGTCAGCTAAAGGACAATTTAACTCCTTTTGAGTATATGATTGAAAGTAAAATTCAGCCATTGCCGCTAGCTGCTTACCGACAGAATTAGTTTGCCAGTTGTTAATTTGTTGGGCTGTTAAGCTGGTCTGCGCGGTGGCGTCCAGAGGGACGAGAGTCAAATTAAAGTTCGCGGTTAGAATTTGTTGGGCGGCAGCTGGATCAGCCATAATATTTCCTTCCGCTAGAGATGAAGCATCTCCTGCTATAGTGAAAACTCCGGCCCGAACGATTACTCGACTTAAGCTTTCTGGCAGTTGGGGATTTTCCGCCAGTAAGCAGGCTAAAGTGGTTAAGGGACTGGTGCAGATATAGATCAGGTCTTCGGTTAAACAAGTTTGGTTAATGAAATCGTTTAGGGAAATTGGTGGCGGTGTAGGATTGAAATCCGCCGGTAAGTTGATGTCACCGAGGCCGTTTTGACCGTGATGCGAAGAAACCTGTTGATCCATCGTATAACTCATCAAGTCCAGGGGATGTTGGGCTCCATGAAAGACGGGAATATCAGTTCGCTGTAACAAATCCAATAAATGATTGGTATTGTCGTAAGCTTGTTTTTCTTGGATTTCACCGTAACTCGTCACAATTGCGGCGACCGGACTAGTGGCATCATTAGCTAAGGCATAGGCGAGAGCTAAAGCCCCATCAATCCCCGGATCCAGTTCTAAAATTATTTTGCTCAAGATTGCTACTCCTTTATTAGAATACTCCTATTATACAATGATGTTGCCGAAAGAAAGACGTTTGTCAGGAAAAAACGTGCTTCAATCGGATTTTTTTAACTTTAAAAATGAGGAATTCTTCCCTGAAATATTAGATAATTTTAAATTTAAAAATAAAATTAATTTTTGATTAAAAAAAGGGATGCATTTTTCCGAAAGAAGCAGTATACTATGAAACATCTAATAAAAAGGAGCGAGACAGATGAAAAAATTGGGCAAGTTAATCACCTCATTTTTAGCCTTTACCCTGTTATTCGGCCTGTTCATGACCCCGAGTTTGAGCCACGCCGACGATCAACCACAAGCAAATGATAATTACTTACAGAAGGTGAAAGATCGCGGCAAGATTGTCATGGGGACCAGTCCCGACTTTCCTCCTTATGAATTCACAACAAAAATTAATGGTAAATCAGAAATTGTCGGGATGGATGTCGAAATCTCGAAGAAGATTGCCCATGATTTAGGCGTTAAGTTAGTTATTAAACCAATGGATTTTGATTCTTTGTTAGTTGCCTTACAAACTGGCAAAGTTGATATGGTCTTAGCGGGGATGAATAAAACCGCTAAGCGGGAAAAGAGTGTTGATTTCAGTAATAAGTACTTTAATGGTGGCTGGAATCTCATTATTCGGCAAGAAGATCGGGATCAGATTAAAGATTATCATAATTTAGAAACCAAAGCTGTTGGGGTCCAAACAGGAACCATCCAGTATGATTTAATGAAGAAAAAGTTACCGAAAGCTAAGATGAAAGGGATGGATAAAAATCCGGATTTAATTTTAGCTTTAAAGACCCATAAGATTGACGCAATTGCCATGGGTCGGCCGTCAGCTGAAGCTTATGCCAATAACACTGCCGGGATCGTTACAATTAAATCTGGAATTACTGAAAAGATTTCTGGAAATTCCGCCGCCTTTCCTAAAGGATCTACTTCCTTAGTTAATTTTGTAAATGAAGAAATTAAAGATATTCAAAAGAAAGATTTAATTAAGAAACAATACCTACCTAAAGCCGGCAAGTATATGGCTGCTACTAGTGACAAGAGTTCCAAGAAGTCTGGCAAAAAGTCCCCTCAGAGTAGTAACTCGATGTGGGCCTACAAAGATTACTTCATAGCTGGGATTGGCTATACCTTATTAATCTCCGCAATTGCCGTAATTTTAGGATTTGCTTTAGGAGTCATCTTAGCCTTTATGCGGTTGAGTAAAAATAGTATCCTGCATTCAATAGCTACTTGTTATATTGAATTTATCCGGGGCACACCACTGATGGTTCAGTTATTATTCATCTACTTTGGTCTCGGAACAGTAGTTAATATTCCGGCTCTAGTCTCCGGGATTATCGCAGTTGGTTTGAATTCCGCGGCGTATGTAGCTGAAGTTATTCGCTCCGGGATTAGTTCCATTGCCACTGGTCAAACGGAAGCTGCGCGATCCTTAGGATTATCTAAGAAACAAACGATGCAGTATATCATCTTCCCGCAAGCCATGAAGAATATCTGGCCCGCATTAGGAAATGAATTTGTTTCCTTAATTAAGGAAAGTTCGATTGTTTCGATTATTGGTGTCAAAGATTTAATTTATCAATCACGGATTGTCCAAGCCGATACCTATCGGGGAGTAGCACCATTAGTTGTCACCATGGTCTTATACTTCATTGTGACCTTTGGCCTCTCACGGCTCATGAAATTATGGGAAGGAAAGATGAATCATGACGGAAAATAAACAAGTTGTTTTAGATGTTAAACATTTGAAAAAGACTTTTGGAGAAAATCAAGTCTTAAAAGATATCAGTGAAACTGTTTATGATGGTCAAGTGATTTGTTTACTTGGACCGTCAGGAGCCGGGAAAAGTACCTTCTTACGGTGCTTGAACCTCTTGGATGAACCAACTGCCGGTCAGGTAGTCTTTAACGGTCAAGATCTCACCGCTTTAAAGGACAAGGAATTGGATCTTTTGCGGGAAGACATGGGAATGGTTTTCCAAAACTTTAATCTTTTCCCCCATATGACAGTTTTAGAGAATCTGAAGTTGGCGCCGATGAAAGTGAAAAATATGTCGGAAGCAGAAGCTACGCAGATCGCTAAGAAATTATTGGCCCAAGTAGGCTTGAGTGATAAAGCTGATGAATTTCCCAACAGCTTGTCTGGGGGGCAAGAACAACGCGTCGCCATTGCTCGGGCCTTGGCCATGAATCCCAAAGTGATGCTCTTTGATGAACCAACTTCAGCTTTGGATCCGGAAATGGTGGGGGAAGTTTTGAAGGTTATGCAAGACTTGGCCCAAGAAGGGATGACGATGGTCGTTGTAACTCATGAAATGGGATTTGCCCATAACGTGGCTAATCAAATCTGGTTTATGGCTGATGGTTATATTCAAGAAGCCGCTAGTCCGAAAGATTTCTTTGAACATCCCCAAACGGAACGGGCCCAAGACTTTTTAGCTAAAGTATTAGAATAAGAAGGTAAAACGAAGTTATGGAAGCAATAGCAGCAGTTAAGATTTTACAAGATTTAATTGCTTTAGAAACGGTTAATGGACAAGAGAGTTTAGTCGCCGATTATTTGGCGCAACTCTTTGCTGATTACCCAGTACAAATAAAACGCATAAATTATGCTCCAGGTCGGGATAACCTAGTTGTCGAAATTGGCGATCAGGGCCCGATTTTGGGTTTTTCAGGACACGAAGATGTGGTCGCTGCGGGAAATCGGAAGATGTGGCAGACGGATCCTTTTCAAGGCGTTGTTCGGGCTGGTAAAGTCTACGGTCGCGGCGCTAGTGATATGAAGTCTGGTTTAGCAGCGATGGTTGTGGCGATGCTTGATTTATTAGAAGAAGATCAGCCACTCCCGGGAAGAATTCGTTTACTCGCTTCGGTTGGGGAAGAAACAGGAGAATATGGTGCCGCTCAATTGACTCAGACCGGTTATGCTGCCGATTTGGCCGGCCTAGTAATTGGTGAACCCACAGGGATGCGGGTCCGGGTAACGCATAAGGGAATTATTGATTACTATGTTACTTCCACCGGACGTAGTGCCCATTCTTCTTGTCCCCAGCGCGGAGAAAATGCCATTTGGCCTTTAATTCAATTTGCTCAACAAATTCAAACAATCATGGATCAGCATCAAGAACAAGATCCGACTCTCGGCGGTTTGACGCATGTGATCAGCCAAATTCAAGGTGGTGAACAGATTAATTCGATTCCGGCCCAAGCTCAAATTGGGGGCAATATTCGCACGACGCCAGTTTATCCTAACGAGATGATTATGAAAGAAATTGAAGCAGTGGTGGAAAAGTTAAATCAAGCTGGAGCTCATCTGAAATTACGCTATAGTTATCCAGAACCTCCTTTACCAGACCAAAGAAAAACGAAATTGGCTCAACTAGCCTCGAAAGTCTTGCGGGAGCAGTTCCAACAAACGGGTGAATTTTGTGCCGATACGGGAGCCACCGATGCTTCTGAATATATTAAGGCGGGGAAATTTCCAATAATTATTGTGGGACCGGGAATGGGAGAAACTAGTCATCAACCTGATGAGTGTGTTTCAATTGCTGATTATTTAGAAGCAAGTAAATTTTATCGAGCTTTGGCATGGGCTTTTTGGCAACAGTAGGGTATTCTGAGAGAAACTGGAAAAAGAGGCTAGCTTATGAGTCGTGCACGTTTAACCACTTTAACGAATATTTGCTTGTTAACTACAAAAGATCATCGAATCTTAGTCCAAGATCGGCAAAAGCCTGACTGGCCAGGAATCACTTTTCCCGGAGGTCATGTAGAAGCGGGAGAGTCACTGCAAGCCGCTATGATTCGCGAATTTTTTGAGGAAACAGGTTTAACCTTGGAAGATCCCCAATTATGTGGTGTTCTTGATTTTACGACGGAAGAAAATGAAGCTTACTTAGTTTTGTTATATCGGGCCCATTCCTTTAAAGGACAACTACAAGATTCGCGAGAGGGGCGTGTTTTCTGGATTAAAGATTCAGAGTTACCGCAGCAGAATTTATCAGCGGACTTATGGGCAATGTACCAAGTGATGCAAAGTGATTCTCTTTCGGAAGTTTACGGAACTGGCCATGATGCCAGCTGGAAAACTCAACTTTATTAATTTGAAAACAGATTTTGGCTATTTGGTTTTAAAAGTTTTAAAATAAGAAACGGAGGTGGAGAATGATGACAGTAGATTCAAAGTATGATTTTCCGCAAACAAGAGGACAATTAAACCAGTTGATTGCGGATTTGACGCAGTTACACACTAATTTGCACCAGATTCATTGGTATATGCGCGGAGAACAATTTTTCCGCTTGCATCCTTTGATGGATGATTACATGGACCAAGTTTCTGAACAAATTGATGAAATTGCTGAGCGTTTAATTGCTTTGGGCGGTTCACCTTATGCGACAACCCATGAATTTTTGGAGAATAGTGGCTTACCGGACGAAAAGATCCAATTTGGTCAGTTCACGCTCACAGAATTAATGAATCGCTTAGTCAAGCAGTATCAGTATTTGCGAGATCAATTCCAAAAGGGAATTGAAATTTGCGATCAAGATCAGGATTTACCAACCCAAGATATGCTCAATGGTTTTAAATCCGATACTGATAAAATTATCTGGATGTTGAGTGCCTATTTAGATCGAGGTCCCTACGACAAATAGATTTATCAGAAGCAAAGAGAGGCAGCTTGAACTTTAAGAGCTGGCTTTTTTTGATTTGAGGCCGGTTATTGGTCTGGTATATAATAAGAAACTAAATAACCTAAGGGGGCACTTATATGACACACCTTCATTCTTCTTGCACCACAATTCTTGTGGGCAAGAAAGCTACAATTGATGGTTCGACGATGATTGCGCGAACCGAAGATCACAGTGATTATGCTGAACCGCAACAATTTGTAGTGGTTAATCCCGCCGATCAACCGCGCCATTATCAGGCTAAATTAGCCAAGTTTGCCTTAGATTTACCGGAGAACCCGCGCCGCTATACGGCAACTCCTGATGCTGATCGAACTCATGGTGAATGGGGAGGTTCAGGAATTAATAGTGCGAACGTGGCTATGACGGCTACTGAAACGATTACTACAAATGATCGTGTTTTGGCAGCAGATCCTTTAGTTAACGATGGATTAAGTGAAGAAGATCTGTTAACAATTGTCTTACCTTACTTGGATTCTGCACGCGCAGGAGTTTTACGAGTGGGGCAATTGTTAGAACAATATGGAACTTATGAATCCAACGGAATGGCTTTTGCCGACCAAGATGAAATTTGGTATTTAGAAACCTTGGGCGGTCATCACTGGGCAGCAGTCAAGATTCCTGATGATGCTTATGTTGTCGCTCCTAATCGGCTTAATATTGCGGAATTTGACTTGGAAGCCGAAGATGTTTTGTATTCTGCCGACTTAGCCGACTTTATTCAAAAAAATCATTTGAATCCGGACGCCGCCGGTTTGAATTTACGGCATACCTTTGGTTCAGCGACAATTAAGGATACGCACTATAATAATCCGCGGGCTTGGTATGTCCAAAAATTCTTTACCCCAAGTGTTGTGCAAGATCCTTTGGATCATAATCTACCATTCATTTGTCATCCTGAAAAAAAGATTGGAATTGCTGAGTTAAAGTGGGCCTTGAGTTCTCACTATCAAAATACGCCCTATGATTGTTATGGAGATGGAACTTCGGCTGAAAAAAAATGTTTCCGGCCGATTGGAATTAATCGAAACGAAGAAACTCATATTCTCCAAATTCGTCCTGATAAACCAAGTGCAGCCACTGGTTTGCAGTGGTTGGCCTTTGGACCAAATACTTTTAACACTTTAGTCCCATTTTATACCCAAGTTTCAACAACTCCAGAATCTTTCCGGCGGGCCGATGCGAATTATGATCCGACTACTGCTTATTGGTTGAGTCGGACTTTGGGAGTTCTTGGCGATACAGATTATGGTGTTTATAGTGAGTATCATGCTCAATATGAACAAGCGACCTTAGCTCAATTACAGGCGATTGTCGCCCAAACAGACCGTAAGTTAACCCAAGTTACTGATCCAACTCCAGTTTTGGAAGCAGCAAATCAACAGTTAGCTGATTGTTATATGAAGGAAAGCCAAAAACTCTTAGGCAAAATGGTGCTTTCTGGTTCTAAACATATGAAATTGAAGTTCTCTGTTTTTGATTAAGAATTGCCAGAAATTTAAGAATAATTAAGAAGAGTTCTGAAGGAAAATCTATTTTTCATTCAGGCTTTTTTGATTTTTAGACTTTTAAATCCAAATTTTTCTTGATCCGCTCAGTGTTGGAAAGTTCTTTAAGAAGTTTGTCTTTCTAAGGTTTTACTAGGATTTAGAAAGAAAGTTACTGAGAAGAAAACGATTTTTATTAGATAAAATTAATGAAATCTCACCTTTTTCTTGGAAAAGGTGTTACAATCTTTTTTATAGTTTAAAAAGAAAGTTAGATATTATGACTGACCGGAGGATGAATATTGTGCAAACACAAAAGATTACGCCTAAAGTTTTCTTTAATAATATTTTAGCTGGAACAGCTACTGGGATTATTGTGGGCTTGATTCCCAATGCCGTGGTGGCAGCAATCTTGAAGTTGTTGGGCAATAGTCCGTTGATTAGCACAATTTCGCAAAGTCTAATTATCTTTCAATGTGCTACACCCTTATTAATCGGAGCTTTAATTGCGATTCAATTTAAATTTGCACCTTTAGATGTTGCCATTGTCGCGGGAGCTGCGTATGTCGGTTCTGGAGTAACAAAGTTAATGCCTACTTTAGTTAATCCAGCAACAAAAGCTCCGGGACTTTATGTTTCATCAGGAACCGGAGACTTAATTAACACGATGATTACCGCAGCTTTAGCGGTTGCTGTAACCCTAGTAATCGGTTCGAAGTTTGGTTCTGTTAAAATCGTGGCTGCTCCGATTATCGTTGGTGGCGGTGTCGGTTGGATTGGTCTTTTGATTTTACCGTATGTTAGTAAAATTACGACTTGGATTGGTGATGTGGTCAACTCCTTTACCAATTTACAGCCAGTAATCATGTGTATCTTAATTGCCTGCGTGTTTGCAGTTCTGATAGTTTCCCCAATTTCAACGGTTGCGATTGGAATGGCCATTCAGTTAAATGGTCTTTCAGCTGGAGCAGCAGCAATGGGTGTGGCGGCAACGACGATGGTCTTAATCATTCATTCTTGGCGGACAAATAAATCCGGGGTGACAATTGCGATTGCTTTAGGAGCCATGAAGATGATGATGCCTAATTTATTCCGGCATCCAATAATTTTACTGCCGAGTTTAGTTACTGCAGTGATTACATCGCTACCGGTTGTCTTTTTACAAATCCACGGGACACCGGCTTCAGCTGGCTTTGGTCTGGTAGGTTTAGTTGGACCTTTAGCTTCAATTGATGCGGGATCGAAGAGTATAACTTGGCTCGTAGCTTTAATTGCTTGGATAGTCTTCCCAGCTTTAGTCGCTTGGCTTTGTCGGCTGATCTTTACTAAGATTTTCCATATTTATGATGAAAAGAAAGTCTTTGCTTATTTAGGTGAATAACAGGCTTACTTGGCGATTTTAACGGAAAAATGAAAGATCTCGGCTGATTAGAGATTCCCTTAAAATTATAGTAAAATACTCTTGAAAACGTTAGGAAATTGACAGACGAAATTCAAGGGAGCAAGGATAATGATGGGGAAACACGTAAATTATTTATGGCAAGAACAATTAGCAAATCAACATCAACGTTGGGGACTTAATGCTCAAGCTCAAGAACAGCTGGGAACCGTGACCTTTGTTGATTTGCGAGATGATTTAACAACCGTTGAAGCGGGGGTGGCTTTTGCCTCGATTGAAGGTTCAAAAGCTGTCTTGGAGTTAATAGCTCCGGCAGCGGGAACAGTTGTCCAAGTGCATACGGAATTGTTTGATCAACCAGAACTAGTTAATAGTCCTGAACGGGATCAGAACTGGTTCTTAGAAATTAAATAGTTTCGTTAAAGATAAAAAAGTGTCGCCAAATTGATTTTTAATTTGGTGGCACTTGTTTATTTTAAGAGTTTATCCCAAATGACAACTTGATGGCGTTCAAGTGACTGCGGAACAGCGATGATTCTTTGATTAGCGCTCCCTCGAAATTGTAACGAAAGGTCTTTTTGGGCTTCTAAGAAACGACCATCGACCAAAATATCTAAGAGTCCTAAGAGCTCTAACTTATCATTAGATTCTTGGAGCAACTCTTCCCAAGTGTAACCGGTTCAAGACCAAATATCTTTACTGGAGCCAAATTCTTGGCGGATGCGGTGGCAAAGTTGCAGGCAGACTTGCGTATTCAAAAATGGTTCGCCACCCAAAAGGGTTAAACCTTGGACATAGCTGTGGTTGAGATCGGCAATAATTTGTTCTTCTAATTCTTGGGAATAAGGATGACCATAATGAAAATTTTGGGCAGCTTTGTTATAACATCCTGGACAATTGAAAAGGCAGCCAGATACATAGAGACTACAGCGGACACCTTCTCCATCAACCGTATTAAAGGGTTTGTAACTGGCAATGTACTTTTGGCTGCGATTGGCTGCTAACCACTGTTGAGGTTGGGGATTATTAGGTTGACGTAATTTGTTAGTCGGCATTTAAATCACCCGCTCGTAAATTTTTAACCCGAGCGGCAATTTCTTGATGGCGGCCGTGAATCATGGGTCTAATCATCGGATTACCTAAATAACCGCAGGTTCGTTTAACGACGTCACAAGTTTCAGGATTCCGGTTTTGGCATTGCGGACATTCAAAACCCTTAGCTGTTGGTTTGAAATCACCATCAAAGCCACATTCGTAACAATGATCAATTGAAGCGTTGGTTCCTAAATAACCGACATGATCGTAGGCCCAGTTCCAGACTGCTTCTAAGGCAGCAGGATTTTGTTTGAGATTAGGGTATTCACAGTAGTGAATGAAACCACCAGCGGCATATTGAGGATAATCCTCTTCAAAAGTTAATTTTTCAAAGGGAGTTGGATTTTTGCGGACGTCATAGTGAAAGCTATTGGTGTAGTATTCTTTAGCTGTGATATCAGGAATTCGACCGAAACGTTGGAGGTCAGCTTCGCAAAAAGTATCTGTTAAAGATTCCGCCGGAGTAGAGTAGACGCTGAAATGATAACCGTATTCTTTTTCCCATTGTAGGCAAGCGTCGTGCAAGTATTTGACAATTTGAACGGTGAAGTCATGAGCCTGAGGATTATTTTCCCATTGCGGACCAAAAAAGGCAGTTCCGACTTCGTATAATCCAATGTAGCCTAGAGAAACAGTGGCCCGACTATTTTTGAAGAGTTCATCAACTGAATCGGTTGTTTTTAGACGTTGACCAAAACCACCATTTTCATAAAGAATCGGGGCATTTTCTGGACGAGCCTCTTTGCAACGTTTGATTCGCGTTAGGAGGGCCTTTTTGGTCAGTTGGACCCGGTCTTCCAAAATCTCCCAAAAGACGTCGGTTTGTCCCTGCGCTTCGATCGCAATCCTAGGAAGATTAATCGTCACGACTCCGAGATTCATTCGTCCACTGTTAACTTCTCGTCCTTGATCATCGTGCCAACCTTGCAGGAAGCTCCGACAACCCATCGGACACTTAAAGCTTCCTGTGATTTCAATAATCTTATCGTAAGTACATCAGGGTATATTCTTTTAGTGGCACATTCGACCGCTAATTGTTTAAGATCGTAATTAGGATCTCCCGGTTTTAAATTAAGTCCCCGCTTTAAAGTGAAGATTAATTTTGGGAAAATAGCAGTTCGGTGTTGTTTACCTAAACCTTGGATCCGAACTTGCAGAATTGCTTTTTGAATCTCGCGTTTAATCCAAGAAGTTCCTAAGCCAAAACCAACCGTCGTAAACGGAGTTTGTCCGTTGGAAGAAAAGAGAGTATTGACTTCATATTCTAAACCCTGCATGGCATCGTAAATGTCTTTTTTAGTTTTTTCCCGGGCGAAGGCTTCTTGTTGATCAGCTTGAACCCATTTTTGAGCTTCTTGAAGATGTTTTTGATAATTTAATTGCGCGTAAGGAGCTAAGAGTTCGTCCGTTCGATTGGAAGAGCAACCGCCGTATTGACTAGAAGCAACGTTGGCAATAATTTGGGACATTTGGGCAGTCGCCGTCTGAATCGACTTAGGTGGTTCTACTTCGGCGTTCCCAATTTTAAAACCATGAGCTAACATGTTTTTAAAATCAATTAGACAGCAGTTAGTCATTGCTGTTAAAGGAGAGTAATCTAAATCATGGTAGTGCGGTCTCCGCGCAGATGAGCCTTGGCGACCGTTTGGGGCATCATGGTTAGACCCAATGATTTACCAACCATTCCCGCAGTTAAATCCCGCCGGGTGCTAAAAATCTTGCTATCTTTATTGGCATTTTCGTGAACCAGATCTTCTTGACCTTGAAAAAGGGACTGAAGTTTCTGCTGGAGATTGATCGCTGTTTGCCACTTTTGGCGATCTTCCTGCCGATAGTTCTGATACTTTTAGGCTAAAGAAGGCTGTTGGCAGCCAAGCAAAGCTTGCATAAAAAATTTGCGAATAGTTTGACTAGTTAACGGGCTCTTGGTTTGCGTAACTTGATCGATAATCTGCTGTCGCAGTTGTTTTTTAGCGTTTCATCTGGACTTAAGGCAGCGAGGACTAAATCGATTTTATAAAGATAAAAGGGAACCTGTTCACCATCGACTTTAATGACAGTTTTTGATTTTAGAGTTTGCCAAGTGGGCTCTGCGGCGGCGGTTGCGTATACCATGAATTCATCCTTCTTTGTCGAATTATTAATCTCTTGATCTTAACTTCGGAACTGAACTTTTCAAAACTCATCTTAATTAATAAGGAAACGATCTGTTTTCTTTTAGGATTCAGATCGAAGCTTATAAAAAGTAAGGGAAGAAAAGAAAAAAATTAATTACAGCTACTACATTTAATTTTTACTAGTTACAACGGTAAGCACTGTTGGAGAAAAAGTAAAGCTTAACACGCAAGATATTGTTTTTTAAAACATAAACAATACTACATCTTGTATGAAAGCCTTTGGAGAAGGGAAGGAAGAACATTTACTCTAAAATGATTTTCCGGGCGAAAAGTTATCGGTGATGTTAGCAACTTTTTTAATTAGTAATTATTTTAGTAATTAGACCCAGAAGACTTGAAATTCTAGCGTCAGTCCAGTATTATATTAGAAGTGCTGAATTTAGGACTTTATTTATTCGTTTTTTGAATTCAAGCAATTACGGCGTTGATGTAAGAGGTTGCGACACGCCCGGGCGCTTTGCCACGGCAGGGCGGTCGGTAATTTTTACAGAGCCGGTATCTTAAGAAGATGCAAGAAGGAGGGAAATCCATGGCAAATCAAAAAATTCGTATTCGTCTCAAGGCTTATGAACATCGGATTATTGATCAATCTGCTGACAAGATTGTTGAAACTGCAAAGAGAACAGGGGCTAAGATCTCAGGTCCAATTCCTTTGCCAACCGAACGTTCCTTATATACAGTGATCAGTTCACCGCATAAGTACAAAGACTCACGGGAACAATTTGAACTTTTAACCCACAAGCGGTTAATCGATATTGTTGACCCATCACCGAAGACAGTTGATTCATTAATGAAACTCGACCTGCCAAGCGGTGTTGACATCGAAATCAAACTATAATTTTAAAAATTAACTTAAATCAATTAATGGAGGTGTACTCATGACCAAAAAAGGAATTCTTGGCAAAAAAGTTGGGATGACCCAACTCTTTACTGACCAGGGTGAATTGATTCCCGTAACTGTGATTCAAGCCACACCCAACGTCGTTATGCAATTGAAAACCAAAGAAAATGACGGTTACGAAGCTGTTCAATTAGGCTTTGAAGATCGTCGTGAGATTTTAACAAACAAACCTCAACAAGGTCATGCAAAAAAAGCTGATACGAAACCTAAGCATTATGTGCGCGAATTCCGCGGCGTAAACATGGACGACTATCAAGTTGGCGCAGAAGTAAAAGTAGATACATTCACCAGTGGTGATGTTGTTGACGTTACTGGTGTAACTAAGGGACACGGTTTCCAAGGAAACATCAAGCGTTTTGGACAAGCTCGGGGACCAGAAACTCACGGTTCACGTTATCACCGAATCCCAGGTTCCATGGGTTCAATTATCAATCGAGTCTTCAAAGGTAAGATGTTACCAGGTCGCATGGGTGGTAACCAAGTTACAACTCAAAACCTCGTCATCGTCAAAGTTGATGTTGAAAACAACTTGTTAATGATCCGGGGCAATGTTCCAGGTGCTAACAAGTCATTAGTTAAAATTCAAACTACCGTTAAAGGTATTAAAGGCCAGAAGAATGTTGGAGCCATCATCGCTGATGAAGCTCCAGAAGCTGAAGCCGCAAAATAGGAAGGGAGGCAACTAGGAATGGCACAAGTAGATGTGTTCAAACAATCAGGCGCTAAAAATGGCGCAACTGATGTGAAAGACGAAATCTTCGCAATTGAACCAAACAATCATGTAATTGCTGATGCTGTGATTATGCAACAAGCATCCTTACGTCAAGGAACTCATGCAGTTAAGAACCGTTCAGCAGTTCGTGGTGGCGGACGGAAACCTTGGCGTCAAAAAGGTACCGGACGTGCTCGTCAAGGTTCCATTCGGTCCCCACAATGGCGTGGCGGTGGAATTGTCTTTGGACCAACTCCAAGATCTTACGCTTACAAGATTCCCCGTAAGGTTTACCGTTTAGCTTTGAAATCTGTATTATCCCAAAAAGTTGCTGATCAAGAATTGATCGTGGTTGACGAATTGAAATTTGACCAACCAAGTACCAAGACTTTCAAACAACTTTTAGATAATCTCAAGATCAATGGTCGGACTTTAGTTGTTGTTGAAGCTGACAATACTAACGCTATCTTATCAGCCCAAAACTTACCACAAGTTAAGATTATTACAGCTGATGATGTTAATGTTTTGGATGTTATCAACAACCAACAAACAGTCATGACTCAGGCTGCATTAAAACAAATTGAGGAGGCACTTGGATAATGGCTGCACAAGATATCATTTTACGTCCTGTAATCACCGAAGCTTCCATGGCTGACATGGATGATAAGAAGTATGTCTTTGATGTTGCTGTGTCTGCTAACAAGATTCAAGTTCGCCAAGCCATCGAAGAAATCTTCAACGTTAAAGTTGCGCGCGTTAATATTATGAACATTAAGCCGAAGAAGAAGCGTGTTGGTCGTTATGTTGGGAAGACCAATCGCCGTCGGAAGGCAATCATTCAATTAACTGCCGACTCAGACGAAATCAAAATTTTTAATAAAGAATAATTAATCATAAATATAGGAGGTAAAGCGCGTGGGTATTATTAAATATAAGCCAACCACTAATGGTCGCCGGAATATGACCGGATCCGATTTCGCGGAAATCACCAAGACAACGCCGGAAAAGACCCTACTTGAATCCCAAAGCCATACAGCTGGTCGGAATTCATATGGTCAAATTACGGTTCGTCATCGTGGTGGTGGTCATAAACAAAAGTACCGTGTAATTGACTTCAAACGAACTAAAGATAACGTACCAGCAATTGTGAAAGCAATTGAATATGATCCTAATCGTTCAGCAAACATCGCTTTGTTACACTACGAAGATGGTGTGAAAGCTTATATCTTAGCTCCAAAGGGCTTGCAAGTTGGACAACGAGTTGAATCTGGTTCTCAAGCTGATATCAAGGTAGGTAATGCATTACCTTTAGCTGATATTCCAGTCGGAACTGTGATTCACAATATTGAGTTAAAGCCAGGCAAGGGTGGCCAATTGGTCCGTTCTGCTGGAACTTCTGCTCAATTATTAGGTCGTGATGGCAAGTACTCCTTGATTCGTTTGGTTTCAGGTGAAGTACGGATGATCCTTTCCGCTTGTCGGGCAACCATCGGTGCTGTTGGTAACGAACAACATGAATTGATCAATATTGGTAAAGCTGGTCGGAAACGTTGGATGGGTATTCGGCCTACAGTTCGTGGATCAGTTATGAACCCTAACGATCACCCACATGGTGGTGGTGAAGGTAAAGCTCCTGTTGGTCGTCCATCGCCACTTTCCCCATGGGGTAAGAAGACAATGGGTAAGAAGACTCGTTCTACTCGGGCACAATCTGAGAAGTTAATTGTGCGTCACCGGAAGAATAAGAGAAAATAATTTTTCGTAAGATAACAAGAAAAAGGGAGGTTGTCTAATGAGTCGTAGTTTGAAAAAGGGACCATTTGCTGATGCTCATTTAATGAAGAAAATTGAAGCTCAACAGGACCAAGACAAGAAATCTGTCATTAAGACTTGGTCACGTCGTTCCACTATTTTTCCTAGTTTCATCGGATTCACGATTGCAGTCTATAATGGAAGAAAGCACGTTCCAGTTTATATTCAAGAAGACATGGTTGGACACAAGTTGGGCGAATTCGTTCCAACACGGACTTTCCATGGTCATAGTAAAGACGATAAGAAAACCGGAGCATAGAAAGGAGAGATTAAACGATGGCAGAACAAATTACTAGCGCCAAAGCAATTGCTAAAACCGTTCGGATTGCGCCTCGTAAGGCTCGCCTTGTGATGGAGCTTATCAAAGGTAAGAATGCTGCTGAAGCTTTAGCAATCTTGCAATTCACTCCGCGTGCGGGTTCCCCGATTATTGCGAAGGTTTTAAAGTCCGCAATTGCTAACGCTGAACACAATTACGATTTGGACGCTCAAAACTTAGTTGTTAGTGAAGCCTATGTCAACGAAGGACCAACGCTCAAGCGTTTCCGTCCTCGGGCTAAAGGTTCCGCTTCCCCAATTAATAAGCGTACAAGTCACATTACAGTTGTGGTTTCCGAAGTCGAATAAAATCCATAAGGAGGGAAAAACGTGGGTCAAAAGATTAATCCAGTCGGTTTCCGTGTTGGCGTCATCCGTGATTGGGATGCCAAATGGTATGCTGATAAAAAAGATTTTTCCAAGTATTTACTTGAAGATTTAAAGATCCGTAAATTTATTGAGACCAAATTAGCTAATGCTTCCGTTTCACGTATCGAAATTGAACGGGCTGCTAAGAAGATCAATGTTTCCATCCATACCACTAAGCCAGGAATGGTAATCGGTAAAGGTGGTTCTGAAGTTGAAAAGTTGCGTAAAGAAATTAACGCTTTAACAGGTAAGAATATTCACGTAAACATCGTGGAAATTAAGAAGCCTGATTTAGATGCTAAGTTAGTTGGCGAAAGCATTGCGCGGCAATTGGAAGCTCGGATCGCTTTCCGTCGGGCTCAACGTCAAGCAACTCAACGTTCACGTCGGGCCGGTGCTAAGGGTATTAAAACTCAAATCTCTGGTCGTTTGAACGGAGCTGACATGGCCCGGACTGAATGGCATACTGAAGGAACTGTGCCTTTGCACACCTTGAGAGCTGATATTGACTATGCTAGTGTTGAAGCGACAACTACCTATGGAAACTTAGGTGTTAAGACATGGATTTATCGTGGTGAAATTTTACCAGATAAGCCTAACCATAACCAAAGTAAGAAGAATAACGGAGCGAAAGGAGGAAACTAATCGATGTTAGTACCTAAGCGAGTTAAATATCGGCGTGAGTTTCGGGGCAAAATGCGTGGCGCTGCTAAAGGTGGCCGCCAAGTTGCTTTCGGAGAATACGGCTTACAAGCTTTAGAGTCTCATTGGATTACTAACCGCCAGATCGAGGCCGCTCGTGTCGCTATGACACGTTACATGAAGCGTGGTGGTCAAGTATGGATTAAGATTTTTCCTCATAAGTCTTATACAGCTAAAGGTGTCGGAGTCCGGATGGGTTCTGGTAAAGGTGCTCCTGATGGCTGGGTTGCAGTTGTCAAGCGGGAAAAGATTTTGTTTGAAATCGGCGGTGTTTCCGAAGAAGTTGCTCGTGAAGCTTTGAGACTTGCATCCAACAAGCTCCCAATCAAGACCAAGTTTGTAAAGCGTGAGGAAGTAGGTGGCGAATCTGATGAAAACTAGTGAAATTAGAGAATTAACCACTGCTCAAATGCATGATAAAGAAAAGCAATATAAAGAAGAATTATTCAATTTGCACTTTCAACAAGCAACCGGGCAATTAGAAAATACTGCAAGATTGAAAAAAGTTCGTAAAAACATTGCGCGCATTAAAACAGTGTTGAGTCAACAAGAATTAGAAAATAAATAGCGGAAGGAGAGAAATTAATTGAGCGAAACCAAAGCAACTCGTAACCATCGTAAAGTTTACCAAGGTCGCGTTATTTCTGATAAGATGGACAAAACCATCACCGTTTCGGTGGAAACTTATAAGACTCACCCGACTTATGGCAAACGATTCAAATATTCCAAGAAATTTTATGCTCAAGATGACAATAACGAAGCAAAAATTGGCGATATTGTGCGTATTATGGAAACTCGTCCTTTGTCCAAGCTTAAACGCTTCCGTTTAACTGAAATTGTTGAAAAAGCCGTTAAAATTTAGTCGGTAAAATTACAACTATCAATCTTGAGAGGAGGATTTCAACTTGATTCAACAAGAAACCCGTTTGCGTGTTGCTGATAACTCTGGCGCACGCGAAATATTAACCATTAAAGTTTTAGGTGGGTCCGGTCGGAAGGTTGCCAATGTTGGTGACGTGATTGTCGCAACTGTCAAACAAGCAACACCAGGTGGCGTTGTCAAAAAGGGTGACGTCGTTCGGGCCGTGATCGTCCGGACCGTTTCCGGTGCTCACCGTCCTGATGGTTCTTACATCAGCTTTGACGAAAATGCTGCGGTAATTATCAACAACGATAAGACACCTAAAGGTACTCGGATCTTTGGTCCCGTAGCCCGTGAATTACGGAATAATGATTTCATGAAGATCGTTTCATTAGCACCAGAAGTTTTGTAGACAGGAAATTCCAAAGGAGGTGCTCGACCTGTGTTTGTAAAAACCGGCGATAATGTCCAAATTATTTCAGGAAAAGACAAAGGTAAATCTGGCGTAGTTTTACAAGCTTTTCCCAAAACCAACAAGGTGACAGTTAAAGGGATTAACATGATCAAAAAGCATCAAAAGCCATCCCAAACTGATCCCAACGGTGGAATTAAAGACGTCGAAGCTCCGCTCGATGCATCAAATGTCAAAGTAGTCTCAGCTCCTGCTGAAGACGCTAAGACGGAAGATAAATAATCATTACGGAAGGAGGACTTAAACTCAAATGGAAAATGCTTTGCACAAGAAATATGTTGAAGAAATTGTTCCAAGCCTCGTAAAGAAGTTCAACTATGCATCCGTTATGCAAGCCCCAAAGATTGACAAGATTGTCTTAAACATGGGTGTTGGTGATGCAGTTGCAAACTCCAAGAACTTGGACAATGCCGTAGAAGAATTAACTTTAATTTCAGGTCAAAAGCCTTTAATTACTAAAGCTAAGAAATCAATTGCTGGCTTCCGCTTACGTGAAGGAATGGCAATTGGAGCTAAGGTAACCCTTCGAGGAGAACGGATGTATGACTTTTTAGATAAGCTCATCAACGTTTCTCTTCCTCGAGTTCGTGATTTCCACGGGGTTAATAATCGTTCATTTGATGGCCGTGGGAACTATACTCTCGGAATCAAGGAACAATTAATCTTCCCAGAAATCGATTATGATAAGGTCAGCAAGGTTCGGGGATTAGATGTTGTCATCGTAACCACCGCCGAAAGTGACGAAGAATCAAAAGAACTTTTGACTCAAATTGGAATGCCATTTGCTAAATAATATAGGAGGTCAAGCTATTGGCTAAGAAATCGCTCATTGCTAAGAATCATCGTCCAGCAAAGTTTTCATCACAAGCTTATACCCGCTGCGAAAACTGCGGTCGTCCGCGTTCGGTTTATCGCAAATTTAAGCTTTGCCGTATTTGCCTTCGTGATTTGGCACATAAGGGTCAAATTCCTGGGATCAAAAAAGCTAGTTGGTAGAAAAATAACTTAGGAGGTCAGCAAATGTCTATGACAGATCCGATTGCGGATTACTTAACCCGCATCCGTAACGCGAACATGGTACGTCACGCTTGTGTGGAAGTTCCAGCTTCCAACATGAAGAAGAGTATCTCCGAAATCCTCAAGCGCGAAGGTTTCATTCGGGATTACGAAGTAACTGAAGATCATAAGCAAGGAATGATCAAAGTTTATTTGAAATATGGAAAAGACAACGAACGGGCAATCACCGGTTTGAAGAAAATCTCAAAACCTGGTTTGCGTAGCTACGTCAAGGCTGATGCTGTTCCTAAAGTCTTAAATGGCTTAGGAATTGCGATCTTGTCAACATCTGAAGGTGTTATGACAGATAAGCAAGCTCGGCAAAAGACTGTCGGCGGCGAAGTTATTGCCTACGTTTGGTAATCTCATATAATTAAGAGGAGGTGCGCTTAGCGTGAGTCGTATCGGAAATAAAGTAATTGATTTACCGAAGGACGTAACCGTGACTGTTGATCAAACAAATCACGTCGTGACCGTTAAAGGTCCGAAAGGTGAGTTAAATCGTCGAGTTAGTCCCAAGATTACAATTACTCAAAATGATAATGAAGTAAAGTTTGAACGTAGTAACGATAATGATCGAGCAATTCATGGGACAACTCGGGCCAATGTGAACAACATGGTCGTTGGAGTGACCGCTGGTTTCCAAAAAGACCTCGAATTAGTTGGGGTTGGATACCGGGCTCAAAAGAAAGGGACAACTTTAGTTTTGAACGTTGGTTATTCTAACCCCGTTGAAATGACTGTTCCAGAAGGTTTGAATGTTGAAGTTCCTTCAAATACTCAAATCCAAATTAGCGGAATTGACAAGCAAGAAGTTGGTCAATTCGCAGCTGTTGTTCGTGATGTTCGTCCACCAGAACCTTATAAAGGTAAAGGGATTAAGTATGCTGACGAACAGATTCGTCGTAAAGAAGGTAAGACTGGTAAATAAAACCAGATAACTGATTAAATTTATGAGGTGAAAATTGTGATTACCAAACCAGATAAAAACAAGACACGTGCTCGACGTCATAAACGTGTTCGTGCAAAAATCTCTGGTACTGCACAGCGCCCACGCTTAAATGTGTTTCGTTCCAATAAAAACATCTACGCTCAATTAATTGATGACGTAGCGGGTGTAACGCTAGCAAGTGCCTCAACTCTCGATCAAGAAATTACTGCCGGTAACAAAACTGAACAAGCTGCTGCTGTGGGCAAATTAATTGCCGACCGGGCCGTAAAGTTAGATAAGACCGAAGTTGTCTTTGATCGTGGTGGTTATATCTATCATGGACGGGTGCAAGCTTTAGCTGATGCAGCCCGTGAGAATGGTTTGAAATTTTAGAAAGGAGGAATAAATTTATGGCTTTTGTTGATCCATCACATTTAGAATTAGAAGATCGTCTCGTTTCCATTAACCGGATTACTAAGGTTGTTAAAGGTGGTCGTCGGATGCGGTTCGCAGCCATTGTTATCGTGGGTGATAAGAATGGTCACGTTGGCTTAGGAACTGGTAAAGCTCAAGAAGTTCCCGAAGCAATTCGCAAGGCGGTTGACGATGCAACCAAGAGTTTAGTTGAAGTGCCAACAGTTGCAACCACCATTCCTCATGAAGTTATTGGTCGTTTCGGTGCTGGTCGGGTAATGTTGAAGCCTGCTGTTGCTGGTTCTGGAATTGCTGCAGGTGGTTCCGTCCGGGCCGTTATGGAATTAGCCGGAATTGAAGATGTAACAAGTAAGTCTTTAGGCCGTAATACGCCAATTAACTTGATTCGAGCAACTATGGATGCTTTGACAAGATTAAAGACCGCCCAAGAAGTAGCAGAATTACGTGGTATTTCTGCAGAAGAATTACAAGGTTAGGAGGGACACACAATGGCTGATCAAATTAAAATAACTTTAAAGCGTAGTGTGGCACACCGGATTCCTGAACAACGACGCGTTGTTAAAGAATTAGGCCTTGGCCGGATTAACAGTTCAGTTGTGAAACCTGACAACGCTGCGATTCGGGGTGCAGTCTTGAAGATTGCGCATTTAGTTGAAGTAGAAGCAGTTAAATAATTATCCAGAGGAGGTGCCTTTCTAATGAAGCTACATGAATTAAAAACTAGCGCTGGTTCTCGTCATGCTCGCAAGCGAGTTGGTCGGGGAACATCATCCGGATTTGGTAAGACTTCTGGTCGAGGCCAAAAGGGTCAATTAGCTCGAAGCGGTGGTAAGACGCGGATCGGTTTTGAAGGTGGACAAATGCCTTTATTCCGGCGGATGCCTAAGCGGGGCTTTAACAACATTAATCGTAAAGAATATGCAGTTGTTAATGTCCGGGACTTAAATCAATTCGATGCTGGAACAGAAGTAACAGCGCAAACTTTACAAGAAGCCGGCGTAATCAAGAAAGAACTCGCAGGAGTTAAGTTGTTAGCTAACGGTAAGTTAGAGAAGAAGTTAACAGTGAAAGTCAGCAAAGTATCAGCTGCCGCAAAAGCAGCAGTTGAAGCTGCAGGTGGATCTGTCGAGGTGATTTAATGCTAGGAACGCTCAGAAATGCTCTCAAAGTTAAAGAAATACGAAAGAAAATTTTCTTTACATTATTGGTACTGGCAGTATATCGGTTAGGAGCGCAGATCACAGTTCCAGGTATTAATGTTTCCGCATTGGAAAAAGTTAGTTCTTCGGGACTAATTCCTTTGCTGGATACCGTTAGTGGTGGAGGGCTGTCAAACTATTCCATTTTTTCGATGGGAGTTTCGCCCTACATTACCGCACAGATTGTCATTCAATTATTACAGATGGATATTGTTCCGAAGTTTGTCGAGTGGAGCAAGCAAGGTGAAGTGGGGCGGCGTAAGCTGAATCAGGTAACTCGTTACTTGACAATTATCCTTGCTTTTGTGCAATCGATCGGAATTACCGCTGGTTTTAACGTCTTAAGTGGGATGGGCTTAGTCAATAAGCCTGATGTACAAACTTTTGTAACCCTTGGGATTATTTTAACTGGGGGCTCGATGCTTTTAACTTGGATGGGTGAACAAATCACTGATAAAGGAATTGGAAATGGTGTTTCGATGATCATCTTTGCCGGAATCGTCGCCCGTTTACCTTATAGTCTTTATCAGATCGTCAAAGAAAGAATCATCAGTTCGACTAGTTCTGATTGGTGGTTTAATCTCTTGATTGTGGTTTTAATTGTAATCGCAGTGTTGTTAGTTACTCAGATAACAACCTTTGTGCAACAAGCTAACCGAAAAGTACCGATCCAATATACACGCCGGGCGACCAGTGGGGGCTCTGAAAGTTACCTACCATTAAAAGTCAATGTTGCCGGTGTGATTCCCGTAATCTTTGCCAGTTCTTTGGTGGTCACACCATCGACGATTTTGATGGCTTTTCAGGGTTCACACGGTGGCGAAAACTGGTTTGAAATTTTAAAGAATATCTTTAGTCTGCAAACAACGACTGGTTCAATTGTTTATACAGTATTGATTGTTCTCTTTACTTTCTTCTATGCTTTTGTGCAAGTTAATCCGGAAAAGTTATCTGAGAATCTTCAAAAGCAGGGAGCTTATATTCCTGGGGTTTGGCCAGGAAATGCGACTGTGAAGTATGTCTCAGGAGTTTTGTTACGGTTATCAACCGTTGGTTCAATTTTCTTAGGTTTGATTGCTTTACTACCGCAGTTAGCAACTAACATTTTTGGTTTACCGCAGTCAATTGGCTTAGGTGGAACGAGTTTGTTAATTGTTGTGGGGGTAGCGATTGAAACTAATCGCCAACTGGAAGGTCTGTTAATGAAACGTAAATATGTCGGATTTATTCGTGAATAAAAGTGGAGATGAGAAAATGAATTTAATGCTGATGGGTTTACCGGGAGCCGGTAAAGGGACGCAGGCTGAAAAAATTGTGGACACTTATTCGGTGATTCACATTTCGACTGGAGATATGTTTCGGGCCGCAATGGCTAACGAAACTCCGGTCGGAGTCAAAGCCAAATCTTTTATCGATCAAGGTGAGTTAGTTCCTGATGAAGTGACGAATGCAATTGTCAAAGAACGCTTAGGCCAAGCAGATTTGGCAAGTCAAGGTTATATGTTAGATGGCTTTCCACGCAACATTGATCAAGCTCATGCGTTGACTCAAATTAATCAGGAACTAGGTAAAACTTTGGATGCAGTTATTGATATTCAAGTCGAACCGAAAGTTTTGGTTGATCGTTTATCTGGACGTTTCATTTGTCGGACTTGTGGAGCTACTTATCACAAGTTGTATAACCCAACTAAAGTAGAAGGAACATGCGATCATTGTGGGGGTCATGACTTCTACCAACGGGAAGACGACAAGCCGGCAACGGTTAAGAATCGTTTGGATGTTAACCTAAAGATGAATGCTCCTTTAGTTGATTTTTATCAACAAGCAGGAATTTTGCATCAGGTTAATGGTGATCAAGATATTGCGGAAGTTTTTGCAGAAGTTCAAACTATTTTAGATCAAATTAAATAATTATTGGCAATTACGACAAAAAATGATATACTCTTCTGGTATATTTTGTGGTGAGTGCGGAGCTCTCACTATTTTTGTGTTTAACAAGAAACGAGGAGGAAGCTTTTTTGGCTAAAGATGATGTAATCGAAGTAGAAGGAACCGTTTCTGATACTTTGCCAAATGCAATGTTCAAAGTGCAGTTGGAAAACGGGGCAACTATTTTGGCGCATGTCTCAGGCAAAATTCGGATGCACTATATTCGGATTTTACCAGGGGATAAAGTTACTGTGGAATTGTCACCGTACGACTTAACTAAGGGACGAATCACTTACCGTTTCCGTTAAACCAGAATTGTGGGCGCACTCTTAAGGTCCGTTAGTTGAGATGGGAGGATTTATTTATGAAAGTTAGACCATCAGTTAAACCAATGTGTGAACATTGTAAAGTTATCAAGCGCAAGGGTCGCGTGATGATTATCTGTTCAGCCGATCCCAAGCATAAACAAAGACAAGGTTAATATAAAAGGAGGTTAAGTAGATGGCACGTATTGCAGGTGTGGATTTACCTCGTGATAAGCGAATTGTGATTGCCCTAACTTACATTTACGGAATTGGCAACACTACTGCGCAAAAAGTTTGTGCAGCCGCAGGTGTTTCAGAAGACATTCGGACACGTGATTTGACTCCGGACCAAGAAGAAAGCTTGCGTTCACAAGTTGATCAAGTCAAAGTCGAAGGTGATCTCCGACGGGAAGTCAACATGAATATCAAACGATTGCAAGAAATTGGTTCTTATCGAGGCATGCGTCATCGTCGTGGTTTACCGGTTCGCGGACAAAACACGAAGAATAACGCTCGGACTCGTAAGGGTAAGAAAACCAGTATTGCTGGTAAGAAGAAATAATTAAGAAGGAGGTAAAAACATGGCAAATAAAAGAACCTCACGCAAGCGTCGAGTAAAAAAGAATGTTGAATCCGGTGTGGCACATATCCATTCAACTTTTAACAACACGATTGTGATGATCACAGACACACACGGGAACGCTATTTCTTGGTCTTCAGCTGGTGCTTTGGGTTTCAAAGGTAGTCGGAAGTCAACTCCTTTTGCTGCTCAAATGGCTGGTGAAGCTGCAGCTAAGGAATCGATGGAACATGGTATGAAGAGCGTTGAAGTTGCGGTTAAAGGCCCTGGCTCCGGACGTGAAGCTGCCATCCGTTCCTTGCAGACAACAGGTTTAGAAGTTACGGCGATTAGAGATGTGACCCCCGTTCCTCATAACGGTTCTCGTCCACCCAAGCGTCGTCGCGTATAGTTTTGACCTCAAGCATAAGATTTAATTTCGTTCATAAAAATCGTTGTTGAAAGGGGCAAAACATAAATAATGATTGAATTCGAAAAACCTGTTATTACCAAGATTGAAGAAGCAGATAACTATGGCAAATATGTCATTGAGCCGTTAGAGCGCGGTTATGGAACCACACTCGGTAATTCTTTAAGGCGGGTTCTCTTGGCTTCTTTGCCAGGAACGGCGGTATCTGACATTCAAATTGATGGTGTCTTACACGAATTTTCAACCATTGATGGCGTCTTGGAAGATGTAACGGAGATTGTCTTAAATGTTAAGAAGTTATCTTTAAAGTTATATTCGGAAGATGAGAAAAAAGTTGAAATCAATGTCGACGGACCACATCAAGTGACGGCGGCTGATATTCAAACTGACGCTGATTTGGATATTTTAGACCCCGATCAATATATCTGTTCTGTTGCCGAAAATGGTCACTTCCATATGGTCATGACAATTAAATCCGGCCGCGGTTATGTTTCCGCTGATCAGAATAAGACAGATGAAACTCCAATTGGAGTATTACCTGTTGATTCGATTTTTACCCCCGTTTCTCGTGTCAACTACCAAGTTGAAAATACCCGAGTAGGGAAACGGAATGACTTTGATAAGTTAACTCTCGATGTTTGGACTAATGGTTCCATTGATCCACGGGAAGCGATTAGCTTAGCTGCTAAAGTTTTAACCGAACATTTGGCCATCTTTGTCGAGTTAACCGATGAAGCTCGCAATGCAGAAATGATGATCGAAAAAGAAGAAACTCGTAAAGAGAAGAAACTAGAAATGACCATCGAAGAATTAGACCTTTCGGTACGTTCTTATAACTGTTTGAAACGAGCCGGGATTAATACTGTACAAGAATTAACTGATAAAACTGAATCAGAAATGATGAAGGTGCGCAACCTGGGACGGAAGTCTTTGGAAGAAGTTAAAGTTAAGTTAGACAACTTAGGTTTATCCCTTCATTTAGATGATTAAGTTACAAAGGAGGCAAAAATATGAGTTATCGTAAACTTGGTCGGGCTTCAGATCAACGGAAAGCAATGTTACGTGATTTGACTACTGATTTACTGATCAATGAACACATTGTGACTACGGAAACCCGAGCTAAAGAAGTTCGTCGAACCGCAGAAAAGATGATTACCTTGGCTAAACGAGGCGATTTACATGCTCGTCGTTTGGCTGCGCGTTATATTCGTGATGAAGTTGCAAGCATTAACGAAGAAGACGATGCAGTTGTTGTTCAATCTGCTTTACAAAAATTGTTTAGCGATATCGCTCCCCGATATCAAGATCGTCAAGGTGGCTACACTCGCATCTTGAAGACAACTCCGCGCCGCGGTGATGCAGCTCCGATGGCCATTATTGAATTAGTTTAAGCGCACCATCCGATTTTTTTAAATAGCTATTTAAAATATCATTCTTTCGATTAGTAGTGAGCGTAACGATGTTGGTTTAAAAACTAAGTCTAGCTCTAATGTTTTATCGCTACTTTTCGGGAATGATTTTTTTGTACATATTAACTTGGAACGAAAGCCCCATCTGATCGTGGTTTATGATAAGATACAAGTAAAAACAAAAGCAGTTCATGGTGAATAAATGGAACCAATAATTGAATTAGATCAAATTATTTTTACTTATGAGGGGGCCAACAGGCCGACCCTGAAGGAATTATCCTTGCGGGTCCAACCCCAGCAATGGTTAGCCTTAGTAGGTGTTAATGGGAGTGGCAAGAGTACTCTAGCCCAGATTATTAACGGCCTCTTAGAGCCGCAATCAGGTCGAGTTTTGATTACGGGGAGCCAATTAACGGCTGATAACGTTTGGCAATTACGCCGACAGATGGGAATTATCTTTCAAAATCCTGACCATCAGTTTGTAGGGGCTACTGTCGCCGACGATGTGGCCTTTGGTTTAGAAAATCAAGGAATGCCCCGGGAACAAATGATCCAGCGGGTTAATTGGGCTTTGAAACGAGTTAAAATGACCGCTTTCGCAGATAAGGCGCCCCAAATTCTTTCCGGGGGACAAAAGCAACGGGTGGCAATTGCCGGTGTAATTGCCGTCCAACCCCAAATTATTATCATGGATGAATCAACCAGCATGTTAGATCCGGTAGGGCGAAAAGATATTTTACAAATTATGCGTCAGCTGCAAAGAGAATTAGGAATTACCGTAGTCTCAATTACTCATGATTTAAGCGAAATTGTGACCGCTAATCAAGTAGCAATTTTACAAGCTGGTCAAATCGTCCAACAGGGCACTGTGGCTGAGGTCTTCAGTCATTTAGATGATTTACAGGCCATGGGGCTATTACCGCCCTTTACTCAGCAGATCCAACAAAAATTACGGACAGCTGGAGTTCCTCTTCCAGCCACTTATCAAACGAAGCGGAGGTTACTGGAAGAATTATGGCAATTACATTCCAACATGTAACACATATTTATCAAGCCGATGGCCCCTTGGCCTATACCGGTTTGGATGATGTCAGTTTCACAATTGTTCCCGGCAGTTTCACCGCGATCATTGGTCAAACGGGTAGCGGAAAATCAACTTTAGTCCAGCACCTAAATGCTCTTTTAAAACCAACTCAAGGTCAAATCCAAATTGGTGAACGTTTGATTACTCCCGAAAGTAAAGATAAACATTTAAAACCTCTCCGGCGAAAAGTGGGGATGGTTTTTCAATTTCCTGAAGCTCAATTGTTTGAAGAAACAGTTCTTAAGGATATTAGCTTTGGTCCGCAAAATTTTGGGGTTAGTGTCAGTGAAGCAGAAAAAATTGCCCGGGAAATGTTAGATTTGGTTCGCTTACCAACGGAAGTAGCAGATAAGTCTCCCTTTGATCTATCGGGAGGGCAAATGCGGCGGGTAGCGATTGCTGGGGTTCTGGCTCTCCAACCAGAAGTTTTAGTTTTGGATGAACCAACCGCCGGCCTAGATCCTCAAGGTCATCTAGAATTGATGGAACTCTTTGCGGATCTCCACCGGCAGGGAAAAACAATTATTCTCATTTCCCACCAGATGGAAGATGTGGCTAATTATAGCCAACAAGTGCTGGTTTTGGAGCAAGGCAAACTGCTCCGCGACACAAACCCGGAAGAACTTTTTAGTGATAGTGACTTTATTAAAAAACATCACTTACAACAACCTGAAAGTAGCCGTTTTGCGCGTCGTTTAGCGGAACGAGGCTTTGAATTCCCCTCTCTCCCAGTAACTCCCGATCAACTGGTTCAGGCTTTATTGCCACAATTAGGGGAGGAAAAGCATGGGTAAATTATTAATTGGCCGCTATATACCGGGGGATTCTTTGATTCATCGGCTTGATCCGCGCGGAAAATTCATTGCGACTTTTTTCTTTGTCGCGATTGTCTTTTTGGCCAATAACTGGTTAACTTATCTCGTTTTGGCGGTTTTTGTAGCAATCTGTATTCTTCTATCACAGGTCTCTTTAAGTTTCTTTATTAAAGGAATTCGACCGATGATCTTTCTGATTTTGTTCACAGTTGTTTTACAAATTTTGTTCACGCCGGGAGGTCATCCTTTTTGGCACTGGGGAATCTTTTCCCTCTCGAAATTGAGTTTAATTAATGGGGCCTTTATTTTTATGCGTTTTCTCTTAATTATCTTTATTTCGACCTTATTGACTTTAACGACTATGCCGCTTCAATTAGCTGACGCCATTGAAGCCCTTTTAAAACCACTTCGTCTGGTCCATTTTCCGGTTGATGAAGTAGCCTTGATGCTCTCAATCGCCCTACAGTTTATCCCCTTATTATCAGATGAAACTACCAAGATTATGAATGCTCAACGGGCTCGGGGAGTTGATTTTGGAAGTGGCAATTTGTTGAAACAAATTAAAGCCGTGATTCCCATCCTGATTCCTTTATTTGTCAGTAGTTTTAATATTGCCTATGATCTTTCGATTGCGATGGAATCGCGTGGCTATCACGGAAGTGAGGGTCGGAGTAAATATCGAATTCTCCATTGGCAACTACAAGATAGTTTAGTCTTAGTTGTTTTTCTGGCCTTGGCTGGGGGCTTAATCTATTTACGGAGTTAGAAAATGACAGTTTATAAGTTAACCGTCCAATATGACGGAACTCGTTACCACGGTTTTCAAAAGCAACCACACTTATTGACGATTCAAGGCGTGATTGAGCAAGCTCTGGCGAAGATGACTAAAGGGCAGGCAGTTGAAGTAATTGGATCTGGCCGGACGGATGCTGGAGTCCATGCTTTAGGGCAGGTAATTTCTTTTAATTACCCGGGAAATTTACCGGCCATTAGTATGTTACGGGCTTTGAATAGTCTAATGCCCTTGGATATCTTGTTTACTGATTCCCAGATTATGCCTGTGGATTTTAACGCTCGCTTTGCGGTAGTCAGTAAAATTTATGAATATCGAGTGGCTTTAGGCAGATATACGAATCCCTTTTTGCGGAACTATACGGGGCACTTTCCTTATCCGCTGGATCTGGAAAAGATTCGCCAAGCCCTGCGAGATTTGGAGGGGACACATAATTTCACTAGTTTTGAGGCCAGTGGTGGGGTGATTAAGAATAAGGTTCGGACAATTTACCAAGCCGAGTTAGTAACCGAAAATTATCCTCAAGAATTGCGCTTTACTTTTCATGGCAATGGTTTCTTATACAATATGGTTCGAATTCTGGTTGCGACTTTATTGGAAATTGGTAGTGATCGGCGGCCAGTTCATGATTTACAGCGACTCTTTGAAGTAGAAGATCGCCAGCAAGCCCGCGTGACTGCTCCCGCCAGCGGCTTATTTTTACAAAAAGTTTTTTACGAATAAATTGACTATTGTCTCGATTGGTAGTATATTGGTAGATGGTATTGTTTACCCCACGATAGGCCCCGGAATCTTATTGAGTGTGTAAACAGACACAGATATTGGAGGAAAACAAATGCGTACAACACCATTAGCTAAACCAAGCGAAGTTGAACGTAAATGGTATCTGATTGATGCAACTGATGTCGTTTTAGGACGGTTATCTTCAGCTGTAGCTGCAATTTTACGCGGCAAGAACAAGCCAACATTTACCCCGAACGTTGATACTGGTGATAATGTAATTATTATTAATGCTGAAAAGATTAAATTGACTGGCAATAAGGCCAAGGATAAGATTTACTATCACCATAGTAATCATCCGGGTGGCATGAAAGCTACACCTGCAGGCAAGATGCGGGCCGAGAAGCCAGAACGTTTAATTGAAACTTCGATTCGCGGCATGTTGCCAAAGAATTCCCTTGGTCGTCAACAGTTCAAGAAGCTCTATGTTTATGCCGGTTCAGAACACAAACATGCAGCACAACAACCGGAAACTTTAGATATTAACAAGTTGATTTAAGGAGGAAAATAATTTGGCACAAGTATCTTATGCTGGCACTGGCCGTCGGAAAGACTCAGTTGCACGTGTACGCTTAGTTCCTGGTAAAGGAAACGTAACGATTAATAATCGGGCTGCAGAAGATTATATTCCATCAGCAAGTCTGATCAAGGACTTTAAGCAACCCTTAGATATTACTGAAACAGCAGAAAGCTATGATGTTTTGGTAAATGTCTTTGGTGGTGGCTTTTCTGGTCAAGCTGGAGCAATCCGTCACGGAATTGCCCGTGCTTTACTAGAAGTTGATCCTGATTTTCGTGGTCCTTTGAAACGAGCAGGCATGTTAACCCGTGACCCTCGGATGAAGGAACGGAAGAAGCCAGGTCTGAAGAAGGCTCGGAAAGCATCACAATTTAGTAAACGTTAATTATTACTTTTTGAAAGACACGCTGTGGAAGAGATTCCAGAGGGTGTTTTTTTGTGCTTTCAATTTTGGAAAATTTTTCTAATAGCTGATATTTCAGAGGATAAATTATATTTATTATGTAATTAGAAAACATAAAGGCGGTATTCCTTCAAAAATAAAATTCGAGGATAGGAAACTCATTATTTTACATAATTGGAGAGAGGGTCGTAAATGTTTATGAGAGAGGTAATAGGAGCAATTGAACAGAAAAATACCAATTTATCCACCGATCAGTGGGTAAATTGGTATTTATTTGAAGAAATGGTTTTCCTACTTCTTAGATTTTAAGACGGCTAGTTTATCAATCCTTTTTACTTTTCTAATGAGTGAAAGACTAGTTAAGATCAAAGAAATAAGAATTAAAACTATTGAGATGGGGATACTCATGAAGTTTATTTTTGCGGGAAAGGACATCTCGTTAGAGGCGATTGCATTGCCAAGGAGCTTGTAAACTAGGGGACTTAATATTGATCCAATAATGATTGAAAAGCCGACTAAAATGTCGTTTTCTATTAGAATAAGTTTATTTATGGCAAAATTACTTAACCCCAAGGCTTTTTCAATTGCGATATCTCTTTGCCTTTCGAAAATATTGATTGAGCTAATATTGTAAATAACGGCGAACAATAACAGTATAGACATGAGGACAATCATTGCAAGGATCGAATCAACGGATTTAGAAGCTTTTTGATAATTAGATATTTGTTTGTTCTTGATAATTACATTATTAATTTGTGGGTTAGCCAGCAGCTTCTTTTTAACGGTAGTTAGATTATTAGTTTTGATAAAAAGAGATTGAACAGGAAATTTTAAAGATTTGTTTTTATTGAGGTATTCGAAAGTCGTATATAGTCCTTGACTAGTATAACTGAGATAGATACCTTTAACTTTAGCTTTTAGATTTTTGAAGTTATTATTGGCAGTAAGAATCTTGAAGTTGAGGGTTTCTCCAGTTTTAACCTTCAGATTGTGAGCTAACTTTTGCGAAATGTAGATACCGTCTAATTTTTTAAAGGAGAGTAATTTTCCGGCAGAAGATTTCAAGGCAATCGTCTTTGTGGTGTCATTAACTAAATTGATGTTTAAATCTTGTCCACTCAGTTTGATGGGGACAATGGAGTATCTGTCCAGTTTTCTATTTTGATAAAGGTCTGAATTGAGATTACTTTGATCTTTAGTAGCAACAGTAGCACTTAAATCATATTTTCTTAAGTCGTGAAATTCAGTTCTTATAATTTAGTTTAGGGAAAATTTGAGTCCAAAGGAAGCTACTAAAGCTGTGAAGCAAAGAGAAATAACGATAATACTAAATACGAATTTTAGTTTTCCGGTGGTTATATTACGAATTAGTAATTTTGTTGTCAGCGAGATATGCTTCCAGAAGTAACTAAAATGTTCAAGAATTGTGGAAGCATCCTTATCTTTCTTTTGAGCCTGCAGCCCATTTAATAGTGGTTCATTTAAAATCTTATTTGTAGTAACAAATAAGGATAATAACTCGACTAAAAGTGTGATTGCAAAAGATAGGTTAATCATGGTTAGGGAATTTGAATGAACCATTTTAGGAAATTCGAATAAAATTCCAAGAGTTGATTTAATAAGTGGGGGAAAGATAAATCTTCCAATTAGGATCCCTAGTAAAGGACCAACAAGTGAGATAATTATTCCTGGGAGAAAAAGATAGCATAAAATATTACTTTTGGGAATCCCGAGGGCTTTTAAAATTGAAATTTCGTAACGTTGATTACTAATCTGTTTGGAAGAGCTTAGCAAGGTAATAGCGGCTGCCAAAATTATGAATACCAGGGGAAGTACAATTGCTATCCCTTTGATAGTATCTAGCTTGTTTTCTATCATCTTGTAACTTATAAGATTCTTTCGTTTTGTAATAACTAAATTATGATCAATACTTGCAATTTGCTCGATGATTCTATTTATTTTGGAGTGGGGGTGCTTTTTTATTACCAGAGTATTAATACGTAGGTCTAAACTTTTTAGATAGTTTTTGGAAATGATTGAATAGCCATATTTTTGATGATTAGGAACGGGTTCTGAGGGATCTTCAGTTAAGTATAGATAGCGGGGGCTTCGGACCGTTCCAGAAATTAGAAGATTAACGGTATTGTTATTGATTTTAAGTTTAAGATGGTCGCCAATTTTTAAATTGTTTTTATTTAAATATAAACCATCAAGAGCAATTTCGTTCTTTTGTGGATAGTGCCCTGATAACAGAGTTATTTTATTGATTTTATCATTTTTAGAATAACCATTAATGATTAACTTTGAGTTTTGCCGGTTTCCCTGAATTGTAAATTTTAGAATTAAATTGGCCAGATAACTCCAGATCTTCCAAATTATTTGTCCGATAGTAGCTACTGAACGTTTGGGATAAGTCATTATATGATGTTGACAAGCCGATAAAGCAAGATACGCCAATGGTGATTATTATTAGTAAGGAGAGGAGCTGCGAGAGATCTTCAGTAAATAGTTCACGAATAAATTTCTTAAAGATATATTTCATCAGCTCTCTCCTTACCATTCCAAATTTGATACTTTAATTTTTTTCTTGTTTATATATAACTTTTCTATTTGACCATCTTTTATCTGAATAACCTTATCGGCCATTTTGGCTAACTCGGTGTTGTGGGTAATGATAATTGTGGTCTTTTTATATAACTTATTAAAATCTGATAGTAGTTGTAAAACCTCTTTACTAGTTTTAAAGTCTAGAGCGCCCGTTGGTTCATCGCATAGTAGCAAGATAGGATTTTTAGCTAAGGCCCTTGCGATAGCGACCCGCTGTTGTTCTCCCCCAGATAGATGCGAAGGAAATTCTTGGGCTTTATTAGCTAAACCAACTTTTTTTAAAATTTCTGCGGCATTTAAAGGATTCTTGCTATAGTTACTAGAAAACTCTACATTTTCTAAAGCGGTTAAATTAGAGATTAGATTATAAGATTGAAAAACAAAACCAACATCTTCGCGACGATAAGTTGATAATTGCTTCTCCGAAAATTGCTAATGTCTTGATTATTGATTAAGATGTTTCCTGACGAGGGAGAGTCCATCCCCCCCAATCAAATTTAAAAGGGTACTTTTTCTGGCCCCACTAGCTCCTAAGATGACAACTAGTTCACCAGTATTAAGTTCGAAGTTAAGATCATTAACGGGCTTGATAATTGTATCCCCAGAACGATAAGTTTTCATGAGAGATTGTGCTCTTATTACGGTATCATTGTTCATAATGTTTTGAACCCTCCATTATTAAAAAAGATTATTGATTAAAATATCGACCATCATCTCGACCGACTGATCATATTGAGGTCCGTAATCCTGACTATTAAGAGCCGAAGAAAGGATGATTTGGATCATGATTACAATATTTTCGGATGAGTAATCTGATTTTAAATTTAACTTTTCCAAGATATTCTGGATATCGGTTATATCTTTCGTTCGAAGATTCTCTTTGGTTTCTCTAGGTAATCTTCGAATTATCTTTTCATATTCAACATTAGACAATTTTTTGATCCAAGGATATTGCTTTATCGTATTGATTAAAAATAAGACAATGGCTTTTAATTTTTTTTTATCCGATAAATCCTTTTCCTCAGCGAGATAGATTGATTCATTAACTATTTCGCTTTGAATGTGATTTAATACAGCGGCAAAAAGTTCATCCTTAGACTTAAAGAACAAATAAAAGGATCCCTTGGCAATTCCGACACTTTTTACGAGATCGTCGATATTGATGGAACTTATTTTTTGATAGTTTAGTTTTTCTATAAATAAGTCAATAAGCTTATTTTTTATTTCTTTTCTCTCTTCTTCAGTAAATCCACGGCTCATATTAATTTCTCCTAAATATTTATAATATATGATAATCATTAAAAATCATCATATTTTTTATGACTATAAATATTAAAATAGTCATACAGTCAACCGCAAGTATATTACCTGACAGTTATGATGTCAAATAATATATTATATAGCTATTTATAACCAGTATTCAAAAGAGGTGGTATATGGATGATCGATCAAGATGTATATAGATAGCAATGAGACGAATCAAAGATGCTATTGGACTATTAAAAAAATATATAATTTAAATTTATACTTAAAAATTTTTGACTATAATACCAATATTCTTTACTGTAGAAATAAAATTAAACAACACGGTTTCGAGATAATTAAATTATATATAATCTGATGACCAAGTTAGTCGCAAATGATGCTCCACTAGTTGTTTACGCTGCGGGGTTAGAATTGACTTGCGCCCACAATGGCGCCGTTTTCGGTCAGCATCAGCTTGAGCTAGTTCGGGATCGTAAGGTTGAACTCGTTGTAGCTCATAAGAAATTGTTGATTTGGCAACTCCCAAATCTTGGGCGATAGCAGCCTGACTTTTTCCTTGACGCAGTAAACTAGCAATTGCGCCGCGCTGAAATTGTGATAAAGTAGAAGTACTCAAAGTAAATTCCTGCTTTCATGGTTTGTTGTGGTAACTACCATTGTAAAGGAATTACTTTGGGTTTTTTAGATTAAATTATCGTTCGGATTAATTATAGAATCTGCCTTAGTAAAAAATAAAGAATAATCCATAAATGAGTCCGGTTAAAAGTCCGTAAGCCATAAATAAACCTGACTTAGTAATTTTATTTTTATTCATTAGTTGACCTCCTTGATTTATTTATTATTTTAACCTGTCAGAGTCACTTACTTGGGTTTTGAACGATAAGTTATCTTCCTCGCTCGATAAGTTGTAATACAGACAAAAATCAGAATTAAAAAATCGCCAGTTATGCTGGTGATTTTTTAGTCTTAGTCAATGCTATCAGTGCGCCAATGAGATTGGCACAATTATGAAATTTAGCAGCAGTGGTCTCTGGAACAGGAATTATTTTTTGCGCCAAAGAAGTAACCTGACGATAGTCTAAAAAGGATTGCCTTAAACGTCGAAGAACTAATTCCTGCGCCGAGATACCAGCCCCAATGACTATTTTTTCTAGATCCGGAAGAGTCTGAAGATGGTAGATAGCCGTCTCTCTCCAATATCAATTGTCCGATAGTTTGCGATTTTGATCTCCACTAAAATCTAAAAGGCAATGATTCGGGTTCCGTGAGCCTGTTGAAGACCCAAGTTCGTAGTGATTGCTGCCACATTTTGGCTAGTAATCCCACCACCGGGTAAGATTTCAATTCGACCGGCGGCTAAGTCCATGGTTCGACGAAGTGATTTGGTCAATTTAGTAATCGGGGTAGTGAGAGGACCACCGTGAGTTAGGATTCGCTGTACACCTTGTTCGACCAGCCAATCTATGGCTTGTGGTTGGGCACTAGGAGTGAGGGCATCATAAGCCATATGCATGACAATCTTCATTTTCGCCTTTTTAGCACGGGCGATTAGGGTGGTCATTGCTGGAAGATCTAATTGGCCTTCTCGAGTTAGGGCTCCAAAAGTCACATTTTCTACGCCAAGATCAGCAGCGGTTTGAAGATCGGCTTCCATAATTGCCAATTCATCGGCACTATAAACAAAATCTCCTCCTCGTGGTCGAATCATAACGACAACGGGGATTTTTTGCGCTTTAGTGTAAGCAAGAGTTTGCTGAATGACACCTGCAGAAGGGGTTGTTCCACCTGCTGGAAGGTTATCATTGAGCTCGATTCGGTCAGCTCCCGCCCTAATAGCTGCTTGGACATGAGTGAAATTTTCAAGGCAAACTTCTCGGATAATTTTCATAATTTTCTCCTAGTTTAATTGATAATATATTAAGTATAATTTAGATTAAGTGGCTAGCAACGTTGTCTTTGAGAAATCTTAGTTTTTGGAGAAATAAGATTTGAAACTGGGGTGGGGGCTATAATTAAATACAAAATAATGAAATCACAGGTTTAAAATTATGAATTTAGAAAAATTACAATATTTTGTTGATTTGGTGCAGTCGGGCAATTTTACCAAAACGGGGGCTAAGAACCATGTAGCCCAGACAAGTATTAGTCAACAGATTCGTTCTTTAGAAAACTATTTTGAGCTACAACTAATTGATCGAACCCTTACGCCGGTGGTCCCGACGGCCGCTGGAGTCATCTTGCGTTATACCGGCTTTTTAGCAATTTTAGTTTTAAACTTGAGGATGTTTTTGATTGGGGTAATTTTATTAATCCAAATCTTTCAGCTTTAATTGGAGCTGCTTTATTATATCCAGATTTAATTAAATTGATGGGAACTACTGGGAACGGGGCTTTAACACATTTCTTTGGCATCTTGACAGTCTTGATGAATTATAATTCCACGGTAGTACCAATCATTTTAGCCATTTAGCTTTATTTCTACCTACATAAGTGGCTCGATCAACATCTGCCGGAAAATTTGAAATTAGTGTTGTTACCACTAATTTCATTGCTCATAATGGTACCGTTCACATTAATCGTCATTGGACCCTTGGGAGTTTACAGTGGGGAAGGAATCGCAATTGGTGTCAACTGGTTAATCACGCATTCTCGGATTCTAGCCGGAGTGTTAGTCGATGGTGGCTGGAGTATTCTGGTCAGCATGGGAATCCATTGGGTAGTTAATCCCATCATGATTAATAATATCGCTAACAATGGTTTTGATTATATTTGTCCGTGGACTTTTGCCTGCAACTTTGCGGTAATTGGAACTACTTTAGGTCTTTGGCTAAAAGCCCGGGATCAGAAGTTACGAAGTTTTGCTGTTACTGGTTTTGTCACTGTTTGTTTATCCGCGATTATTGAACCGACCCTCTTTGGTCTGTTGGTTAAAAATCGTAAATTGTGGTTATCCCAAATTATTGGTGGCGCCTATTTAGGAATCACGCAAGTCACGACTAATGCCTTTGTTTTTGAAAACGTCACCACTTTTCCGGCTTTCATTGCTAAAAATAGCGATGATTTCCTCAACGCGATGATTGGTTTATTAATTTCTTTTGTAGTGAGCGCTATTTTAGCTTACTTATGTATCCGGACGACGGAAAAGCTGGCTTAAGTTATTTACATTTTTGGAAAAATCTTCATACTGATTTGTTATGTGACCATAGTAAATTTCATTAGGCTTCGATTGTTAAAGCTTTTGATTTAGCTGATTTGACTTTAATTACCGATCGCAGTGATCAACTCTTAAAGCAACAAGTTCCGATATTATTACCCTCAGTTTAGCTTTTAAGCAAGAACTGAGATTAAAAAATCACAATTGTTAAAATAGAAAATCCGGTTGGAAAAATTAATTTTTTAGCCGGATTTTTGAAGAAGCCTTGACTTTTAGCGGTCAGCTCCTTATGATAATGATAATTTAAATTAAATCTAGCTGAGAAAAGATGAGTAAACTAAGGGAGCCACTCCAGAGAACGGGATTTGCTGTGAACCCGGTGGCGCAAGTTAGTTGAAGATGGTCTTTGAGCAAATTGACCGGTGAGTCAGAAGACGAACGGGTCACGGGTGATGCCGATAAGAAGTCCGGGTATCCTAGAACGGGTACTTTCAGAGGAGAAGAGTGTGAGCTTTTCTCAAATTAGGGTGGTATCGTGTCCGAATGACATCCCTAGATTGAGTCCAGATGAGGTCTTAATCTAGGGATGTTTTTTAGTTGCGGTTTTCAGTTAGTTTTACAGAAGGGATGGATTTTTGATGATCAAGACAAATAATTTTACCAAGCGAACGGTTTCCCCATTTCGCGCTGATGTAGTTGGCAGCTTTTTACGTCCGACAGAGTTGAAACAAGCCCGGGCCGATTTTAGCCAAGGACAAATTACGGCTAGCCAATTAAAGCAAGTAGAGGATCAGGCAATTTCCGAGTTGCTTGCGAAAGAAGAAGAAGCTGGTTTACAAGCCGTAACTGATGGTGAATTTCGCCGTTCTTGGTGGCATCTAGATTTCTTCTGGGGCTTTCAAGGAATCCAAAAAAAGCAGGCTCAAACGGGCTACCTCTTCCATGATGAAACTACGCGTGCTGAAACCGTGGAATTAACCAGGCCTTTGACTGGCGAAAACCATCCTTTTGTGGAACATTTCCAATTCACGCGTGATCATGCTAGCTCTCAAGTTCAGGTTAAGCAGACTATCCCGGCACCAGCGCAATTTCTGGCTGAATTGCAACGTCCCGAAAATCGCGCTAATGTGGCCCAATATTATCCCAATGATCAAGAATTAACAGCGGCTATTGTCAAGAGTTATCAAAAAGTGATTCAAGATTTATATCAGGCCGGTTTGCAGACTTTACAATTAGATGATTGTACTTGGGGTTCCTTAGCTGACCGGGGAGCTCATCCGAAGCACCAACCTAATTACGGTTTGCAGCCGGAAGAAGTTCCCGCGGCTAAAGAAGAGTTTGTAGCTTTGAATAATGCGGTTTTAACGGGATTACCGACTGATCTAACTGTCAATACGCATATTTGCCGGGGAAATTATCATTCGACTTGGGCTAATACTGGAGGGTATGATTTCGTAGCTGATCCCTTATTTACCAAAGAAAAAGTTCAAGCTTACTATTTAGAATATGATTCTCAACGGGCTGGAGATTTTACTCCTTTAGCCCAAATTCGTCGAAATCAACTTGTTGTGTTAGGCTTAGTAACGTCAAAATCGGGAACTTTAGAAACCCCTGACCAATTAGTGGCCCGCATCGAAGAAGCTAGTCAATATGTAGATTTAGACCGTCTTTGTTTAAGTCCCCAGTGTGGTTTTGCTTCCACGGAAGAAGGCAACATTTTAACCGAAGATCAACAATGGAAAAAGATTGAATTAATTAAAAAAGTTGCTCAACAAGTTTGGGGCTAATTTTTAGGAGATGGTTTTTAGAACTTTAATTTAAAGAATAAGGAATTTCAAAGCAGTCTTAGCCTTCTCGAAGACTGCTTTTTTTGAGTTTTCTAGTAAGAAATTTCTCCTTGTGAACTTCTTCTCAACTGATGGGTGGTGGGTGTATACTAAGAATGTGAAATGATGAACCATGATTTAAGTAAGGTTGGAACAAAATGGACTGGACTACTGGAAGTTTTCAAGCTCTAGGAACGAAGATCAAGCTTTCTGTGGACTCTACAAGTAGAGCAACAGAAGCGTTGGAACGAGCGCAAACGCTAATTAATCACTTAGAAGACCAATTGACAGTCAATCGGACAGTTTCAGAAGTGATGTTGGTTAATCAACAGTCTGGAAAAAGTCCGGTGACCGTTTCTCCGGGAACTTATCAACTTATTCAAACCGCAGTCCAAGTTAGCCGTTGGCAGTTAGGTTTTAACGTTGCGATTGGTCCCTTGGTAAAATTATGGCGGATTGGTTTTCCGGGAGCTCATAAACCGACAGCAAAAGAAATTGCGGACCGTTTGTCGTTGATTGATCCAGAAGCTATTGAACTCAACCCGCGCCAAAAACAAGTCTTTTTGCGTTATCCTGGGATGGAATTAGATCTAGGCGGAATCGCCAAGGGCTATATTGCTGATCAAGTCAAAGATCTATGGCAAAGCTTAGACGTGAAAACGGGAATTATTGACTTGGGGGGAAATATTTTATTAGTCGGTTCAAGTGGTCATTCTGATGGTCTTTGGCGTGTGGGTGTCCAAAATCCCAAACAAGAGCGTCAGACACCATTGGGGGTTTTGACAATTTCTGAGCAAGCTGTTGGAACTTCGGGGATCTATGAGCGCAAGTTAATCATCGATCAGCAAAGTTATCACCACATGTTTGATTCACAGACGGGTTATCCAATTGCTAATAATTTGGCAAGTGTGACGATCGTGAGTCCAACTTCGATTGCTGGCGAAATATGGTCAACGATTGCTTTTTATCAAGGTCTCTCCCAAGGATTGCCCTTAATCGAAGCTCAGCCAGGAATTGAAGCTATTTTTGTAACTAAAGATTTACAAGTTTGGACTAGTTCCGGAGTAGCCGCGCAATTTGTTCAAGTTTCACAACCGAAATAGTTTGGAAGAAGGGAAAATTAAATGAAGAAGTTTTGTGCAATTGTAGGCTCTAATGCGCAACATTCGACCAATCGTGATTTATTAACTTATATGAGTAAGCGTTACCAAAATGCGGCAGAAATTGAATTATTAGAAATTAAAGAAGTTCCCATTTTTGTAAAAAACGCCGAAATGCAGCTACCTGAGGTTATCCAAGCGATGAAACAACGAATCGCTGTTTGTGATGGAGTTATTATTGGAACTCCAGAATACGATCACTCTATTCCCGCCGTCTTGGCAAGCACTTTAGCTTGGTTATCTTATGGGATTCATCCTCTGTTAGATAAGCCAGTAATGATTACTGGAGCTTCCTATGGCACCTTAGGCGCTTCTAGAGCCCAGGCCCAGTTGCGGCAAATCTTAGATTCTCCAGAGATTAAAGCTCGAGTAATGCCGAGTTCCGAATTTCTTCTAGGTCATTCCCTAGCAGTCTTTGATGAACAAGGAGATTTAAAAAATCCGGATCAGATTGAGCACCTAGATGAATTATTTAATGACTTTTTGACTTTTGCCGACTTAGCTAGCCAATTAAATAATGCTAAAGCAGCTAATCAAGAGGAAGTATCGCATTTTACTTGGGATAGTGGATTAATGCAGGAGGATGAAGAATGATCAAGTTAGTTGCTATTGCCGGATCAATCGGTGAAAAATCTTATAATCGCTTATTGGTAGAATTTATTGCCCGCCATTTTCAAGATCAAGTAGAAGTTGAACTTTTAGACATTAATAGCGTGCCGATGTTTAATGAAGATTTAGAAAGTGCCAGCTTTCCGATTATCCAAACTTTAAACCAGAAAATTAGGGCTGCGGCGGGAGTGATTTTGGCTACTCCGGAGCATAATCACACTGTCCCGGCAGCCATGAAAAATGTTATTGAATGGTTATCTTATCAATGTCATCCTTTTAATAATAAGCCAGTTTGGATTATTGGAGCTTCCTACTATAATCAAGGTTCTTCCCGGGCACAATTACACTTAAAACAAATTCTGGAATCACCCGGGGTCAACGCAGTTGTGATGCCCGGTCATGAATTTTTGTTGAGTGAGGCGCAAGAAGCATTTGACGAAGAGGGTAATCTCAAGGATCCCAAAACTGTTCAATTTTTGGCCTCGGTGCTGCAACACTTCACAAAATTTGTCCAAGTAATTGAAATGTTGGCAATTCCTAATCCGCAAAGCTATCAAGAGGAAGATCTGACTTCGCAAGAAAATATTGATACAACAATCACGGATGTGGATAAAGAAGATCCCGAGTGGTTGGAAAAAGCCGCTGCTAAAGTCCAAGCTGTGGAAGGTGATACCTACGTTAAATTAGATCGAGGCTTGTTAACCGTTAACCAGTTAAATTACTTCTTCAAGACAATGCCCGTCGAATTAACTTATGCCGATGATAATAATCAATTCTTGTATTATAACCATACCGATGAAGCCCCGGACATGTTGGCCTCGCGGACACCGGGCCAAGTGGGGAATCCTCTGTCAGCAGTCCATCCTCCAAAAGCGGTGGAATACGTCAAGCAAGTTATCTATAATTTGCGGAAAGGCAAGTCAGATTTAGTCTCGATGCCGGTTCCCGGAAATGGTCCCGATCGTCACATTATGCATTACTACAAGGCGATGCATGATGAAAATGGTCGTTATCGGGGAGTAAATGAATGGGTAGTTGATATTATGCCGCTGATTAAGTACTATTTGGCGGCTACTCAACAACAACTAGTACCAGATCCGCGAGCCCAAACAATCTCACCGATTACCGGACTGGATGCCGTTACTAGTGCCTCGCAAGCTGCTGCGCCTAAAGCCCAACCAGCAACTTCACCAGAAGCAGAACCAGAAGTTGATGCTACTTCCGGCGCTTCCCAACATGATTAATTATGCAAACTAAAAAGCCCCTTCCGAACAGTTCAGTTGTTGGCGCAGCCGAACTGGGAGGAGGCTTTTTTAATATATTCTATTGAAGTTTAAAAGGTTGTTTAATATCGAGGAATTTTTTAGTCTTTAAATTCCGAAAGGACATTGTAATATCATCTTTATCGTTGCCAGCCGCAAACATTAAAGCGGCATCGATCTCTTTGTCGGGAGCGACGTCTTGGTTAGCAGCATTTAACTTATCGTTAATTGCTTGATTATCTTTAGGGGTCGTTGGTTGAAGAACTTGGTCTTTTTGTTTTAATTCCAAATCTTGTTTAATTAAATCAGCTGGCTTTTGCGGTTTTTGACTTTTATTTTTAAAGTGATATAAAACCACTAAGCCGGGTTTTTGATCTTTGTCAGCAATTAATTTAACTCCATCGGCGGAGTTATCTAATTTAAGACTGAAATCATCGGTTTCGTAATTCATATTGTCGTAAGAACCGGGGTTCTTCCATTGATGATCATCTTTGGTTTGCCGATCAGCCTTCAGCTTTTGGGCTTGTCTTTGATCATCTTTCTTGGCGGTTTTTTTAGTAGTCTTGCTTGGCGTTTGGTTGGTCTTGGAGTGAGTTTTAGACTTAGTTGAGGCCGACTTCTTCTTGGGCTTGGCGGCGACACTTTGAGAAGTAGTCTGATCTTGGCTAAGAGATTGATTATAATTGTTATACCACCAGAATAAGCCCGCTAAAATAGCCAGCAGAATGATAACCGCCGTGGTAACTTTAACACTGGTTTTATGCCAACCACGTTGAGAATTATGCTGATTCTTGCTGGCCCGAGCTCCCACGGTAGGGGTACCTGTTGTTTCAGAACCGTCCGTTAGCTGAAGATCTGGTTCTTGTTTGGAAGGATAAGCTGGTTTATTTGCCAGAGTTGGTTTAGTTAAAGATTTTGGTTTCTGCGGGGGAACGGAAGCAGTCTTAGCTTCCGGAAGCGGCTTGCTTTCAGTTTTTGTTGGGGTTGTTTCGGGGGCAGCAAGCGGAGCTTCGGATTGAGCCTTGGATGCTGCTGCTGGGGTTTTAGTTTTAAATTTATATTTTTTTTCTTTTTTATTTTGAGACATTCGAACACCTCCGTTGTTATTATACAATTTTACGCGACTTAAAATTAGGATTTGAGCCAGAAAAAGTCAATAATTCTAAAAAATATTTTATCATAAAATTCGGCTAAATTTGGTTGAATTTTGAGGATAAACATGGTATAACATTCTAGTTGCTAAAAAAGCTATTATTGGAGGGTCGTCAAATGAAATTATTCAAGTCTCAAATTCAAGATTATGAAGTGGTCGGAATGTTTAATAAAATCACTGGAGAACAGGTGACGACAAGTCGGATATGTCATAATGTTTCGAAAAAAGAGGCGACCCAACGAATGAAGAGTTATGTTCAAACTACCTATGCAGATACGCTTGATCTGCATCGTCCAATTAAAATTAATGTTAAAGCTTCCCATTGAACCCAATTTTGAAACTTCCTGTAACTTTGAGGAAGTTTTTTTCCTTTAATTCGAATAGTAATTGCATGTTTTGTTAATTTAGCCTAAACTTTGTTTTAGGTAGGAAGTGGGAAAAGTGGATACAGAACATCAGCATGAATTATCACCGTTAAAATTTGCGGGAGTCACCATTCTCAATGCTTTAATCACCATCGCTGAACTAGTTGGAGGAACCCTTTCCGGTAGTTTAGGCCTGATTTCAGATGGTTTTCATAATATGGAAGATACTCTGTCGGTAGTCTTTTCTTTTGTCGCAAATTTAATCGGACATAAGGATAGTAATGAACGGCAGACTTTTGGTTATTCACGAGTCGAAATTTTAGCGGCTTTCATTAATTCGGCAATTTTAATTGCGATTACCTTAATTTTAGTTTTTGAAAGCTTGAAACGTTTCAGTCATCCCCAGCCGGTTAATGGTGGATTGATGTTTTGGGTTTCTTTAATCAGTCTAGGGGCTAATTTCATTTCGATGCTCGTCATGTTGAAAGGCTCCAAATATAATTTGAATATCAAAGCGACTTTCTTGCATATGGCCGCTGACACGCTCTCTAGTGTGGGAGTTATTATTGCGGCGGTTCTGATTCAGCTTTTCAATTGGGTCTGGGCTGATCCCATGATTACCGTGATAACGGCGATTTGGATTATGAAAGAATCCTTTGGGGTTGTTAAGCAGACGGTTTTGATTTTGATGGAAGCCAGTCCTAATTTAGATTTAGAAGCGATTAAAGAATCTCTGTTGACGATCCCCGCGGTGGTTGGAGTTCATCATGTGCATGTTTGGCGAATTAATGAAAATCTGATTGCTTTTGATGCTCATATTAATGTTCAAAAGACGGCCACCATCGAACAATTAGAAGCTTTGTATCAACAAATTGAGACCCTTTTGGCTCAAGAATATAATATCCAGCATGTGACCTTACAAGCGGAGTGTATGCGAGGCTTAGATCAAAAGTTGATTCATCCTCGATCTTAAAGTGAGTTTTGCTTTGCCAGCCTGATATCAATTGATGTCAGGTTTTTTTATTAAATTACCGAAGTTTTCTGAAAATTAGAGTCATTAATGCTAAGATAAGAATCTGAAGATTAAATGATAAACGAGGTTGTCAGAGTGTTATTTCATAGTTTAAACGGAATTTTAATTATTTTAGTGCTTATTGTTGTCGGGTATTGTCTAACTCAAGCGGGATGGTTCGATGAACGTTACAGTCGAATTACTTCCAAATTAGTGACCCAAGTGGCCCTGCCCTGTTATATGATTAATACGATTACGTCGCAGTTTTCGCGTGATGAGTTAATTCGGACTTTTCCCGATTTAAAATTTCCGATTTTATCGATGATTTTATTATTTTTGGTTTCTTACTTATGCCAATTTATTTTTCGGATTTCTCCGCAACATCGCGGCTTGTTTAAGTCAATGTTCGCGAACTCGAATACAGTTTTTGTTGGTTTACCAGTCAACATGGCCTTATTTGGCCGCGCCAGCTTGCCTTACGTTTTAATTTATTATATGGCGAACACAACTTTCTTTTGGACTCTGGGAGTTTATCTGATTCGCTCCGATAGTGATGGTGAAGAACGTTTTGGTTGGAAAGAAATGTTATCCAAAATTTTCTCACCCCCCTTACTTGGTTTTATTATTGGGGTTATCTTAGTGCTATTTAATTTCCAACTTCCCCCGTTTATTGAATCAGATTGTCGCTATATTGGGAGTCTAACCATTCCGCTATCGATGTTTTTTATCGGAATGAAGTTAGCCGAAGTGGGAATTCAGAATATTCGTTTTTCCCGCGATATGGGAGGAATCTTCTTGGGCCGCTTTTTATTGGCGCCCTTATTGATGTTCGTCTTGGTCAAAGGCGCCACGGTTCCAGATATCATGAAACAAGTTTTTGTGATTCAAGCAGCGATGCCCGTGATGACCAATGCCCCGGTTGTCGCCAAGTTGTATCACGCTGATTCCGATTACGCGGCAATTATGGTGACGGCTACCACAATTTTGAGTTTGCTAATCGTCCCGATTTTAATGGGAATTGTTACCACAATATTTTAATTTATAGGAAAAAAAGTAAATGGTAAAACTAATTTTAATCCGCCATGGTGAAAGTCAAGCTAATGCCCGCAATGAGTATACCGGTTGGTCGGACGTTCCTTTAACCAGTCGCGGAGAAGAACAAGCCCGCGGTGCTGGAAAAGTCTTGGCCCAGGCGCAAATCGAATTCTCAGCCGTGCATACCTCAGTTTTACAGCGGGCGATTTTAACAGCTTATTTAATTCAAGAAGAGTGTCAAGCCTTAGACCGGCCAATTTATAAGTCTTGGCGACTTAATGAACGCCATTATGGAGCTTTACGGGGTTTAAATAAGGATTATACTCGAAAAAAATATGGGGTCCAGCAGGTTTCTTTGTGGCGGCGAAGTTATCGTAGTCTGCCCCCGCAGTTAGAACAGGTGGATACGCATTTAAGAGTCTATCAAGCTTGGCCGAGCAGTATTTTGCCGCGGTCAGAAAGTTTAGCCATGGCTTTGCAGCGGACGGTACCTTATTTTCAAGATCAAGTGGCTCCCAAATTGCGCCAAGGGCAAAATCAATTAATTGTCGTTCATGGCAGCACTTTGCGGGCCCTAATTAAGTATTTGGAAGGAATTAGTGATTCAGATATTGATGGGGTGGAGGTTGCTAATGCGCAGCCGCTTGTTTATGATTTGACTACAGATTTAGAAATTAAAGCAAAGACTATTTTAACCGCTCAGGAAAAATAGGACTTAAAGGAGTGACATCAATGGCCTGGTTTTTAGTTGTGCTCGCGGGGATTTTTGAAATGGCTTGGTCGACAGCAATGAAATTAAGTCAAGGTTTTACCAAGCCCTTTTGGGTAGGGGCAATGATAGTTAGCTTGCTAGCTAGCTGCGGCTTTCTGGTCGTGGCTTCCAAGCATCTTCCCCTAAGTTTGGCCTATCCAGTCTGGACGGGAATTGGGGCGGTGGGCTCAATTGTCGTGGGCACGACTTGTTTTCACGAACAATTATCTCTAGGGACTTGGATCTTTGTTGTCTTTTTAGTGATTGGGATCGTAGGAATTCAGATCACTAGTAATCACTAAGGCGATTGTTGACGAGAGGCGAGTTTGCTATAATTAACCCATGAAAGTGATTTCAATCTCTAGTTAGACTTTAGTGAAGGAAAAAGTAATGATCAAAAAAAGCTGGTTCGTTAATCTTCTTGCGGCGGCAATAATTCTTTTGGGATATTGGTTTAGTCGGGATAATCGCTGGGGGTTCATTATTTTTTTAATTGCGGGCTACGGTTTGCAAAATTGGGCTTTGCGACACTCAGATACTCGCTTTTCTTGGCGTAATTTTGGGGAGCAAGTTCTGGTAGTTATCAGAGCTGCTTTAGTAGGCGAGCTAATTTTTTACTAGCTGCTAAGAATGTGTCAGAAACATGTTCTTAGCAGCTTTTTAGCGTTCTGGCATATAAGAGTTGATTCTAGGGAAAATTGAAGAGTAAGGATGGAGAAGTTTAATGACTTATAAGCTGTTAGTTTCTGATTTAGATGAAACCTTATTAAATGATCAAGGAGTAGTTCCGCAAACTAATATTGAGGCCTTGAAAAAGGCAATTGCTCTGGGAGTTAAATTTGTGCCGAATACGGGACGTCCCTATACAACTGTGCAAAATTTGTTGCAACAATTGGGCCTAGAAGAAGCGGCTGGACAATATGTGATTTCCTATAATGGAGGAATTATTACTGAGAATCAAGGAAATAGGATTCTATCGCAAACAGGTCTGGAACAAAGTTTGGCGGAAAAAATTTTTCACGCTGGTTTGATCAACGACCAAGTCGGCGTTCATATCTACACCTTGCACTATTTATACATCTATAATCTATCATCCCGGGATGCGCTGCATTTGCAGCAACGTCAGATTCCTTTTGAAAATTTAGTAACACCTTCTTTTCCCCAAATTGCCGCCAATGATTTAATTTTAAAGGTCATTTTTGAAAGTACCGATCTAGCTGTTCAACAGGCTGTAGAAGATCAAGTTCTAAAGATTGTGGGTCGCGATAATGTGACTCCTTCACGTTCTTCCAATTGTTATGTTGAATTTAATCCACCCCGAGTTGATAAGGGAAGTGCGACCTTACGTTTAGCAAGCCAATTGGGAATTGATCGGACGGAAGTGATTGGCGTGGGTGATAATAATAATGATTTAAGTTTAATTCAAGCGGCTGGCTGTGGAATTGCGGTGCAAAATGCTTTGCCCGAGGTCAAAGCTTGTGCCCAAGTTGTTTTACAAAATGACAATAACCGGGGCGCTCTGGCCGAGATCGTGGAACGTTTTATCCTTCACGATAAATAAGAGTACTGTAATTAAGAAAAGATTCATCAGAGTTTTTTTCTGGTGGATCTTTTTTGGAAATTGTGAGTCGAAGGATTGGCGAGGGATGAAGAAGTAAGTGAAATGAAATTAATTCTGGAGTTGGTAAAGCCTTAATTTAAGTTGAGAAAGTCAGAAAAAAGTTAAAATAACATCAATTTATTAGGGATTTTTAGTGAGCAGAAGATGGTATAATGAAGATTAATTAATACTTACGATTTGCTTGTTGGGGGAAGAAAGAATGGCAAGACAAGGATTAAGTTTTGAAATAGTTAAAATAATATTATCATTTTCGCTCATTTCTCTGGGGGAGTAGTATCCTTAATCTAAACCAACCAGATCAGCCCGGCCCCGAAGCAGAACCAGATAAAGCAATTCCAATTTCAAAATTGGAGTATCTATAAGGCCGGTAAAGTTCCCTTGGAAAATCCCCTTAGGAAGATACTCGAACGGATGCTGATCGACAGGCTAAACCAGTGGTTACTTTACAAGCCCAAGCAGATCCTTGGCGAAAAAAGATGATAATCAATTAGCGCCGACTAATTGGCCTATCCTAACCAAGAATAATCAAGTACTAAATACGGGGACGGCACAAACAATTTATCAAGGGCAAACTCCGGTTCTTAAATATGATCCGAAGAATTCTAATTATTCAATTAATTTATCGACTGATACCTTGCAGACGGAAATAGCCAAGGGTTTTACTAAATTAGGCGCTTATCAGACAACCTTTCATTATACTCTGCAAGAATCTGAGGCCTCACCGTCAACTGTCGCTCCAGTAATTAAAGTTGCCCACTAAAGATAATTCTTTCAGAATATTTTTACAGGACTTGTGCGTGTGGTTTGATATTTAAAAATAGATCAGCTTCTTCCTAAGTTACTAAAAATGTTCCCTAGAGGACGCTATTTTGATATCTGACAATCTTTTGGAAGAGCCCTCCAAATAAATTTCTTCCCAAAGATTCATTGAGTAAAAAAGCTAGACCGTTGATAGTCTAGCTGAGGGAGATCGATTTTTTAAAAAGAAAACAATCGCAGATTTTATAGAACCAAAATACCCTCAGAGTCGTTACCAACTCTGGGGGTAAATGTCAGATCATAATTTTATTTCTCAAAGCACCGAATTTTTTAACCATCATTATTTTAAAAGTATGCTATTTGAAATTATCATCGTCTTCGTCATCCTCATAGTTAATTTGGGGATCAACTTTAACCAAACGAAGACGATCAGAACGCCTTTGGCCTAAGATTAAGGGTACCCGTTCCATGACAACATCGCTGTAAGAAAGACCAAACCAGATGGCTGGGGTGACCGTGTACTTTTGTAGCCAGAGCCGGCCCCGAATAATATTCTTTCGTAAGTTGTCTAGTTGAGTATCAGGGGAGAGAACTTCTTGAATAATAACAAAAGCAAAGTCACCGACACTACGGTCGGGAATTGTGGTGTATTTTTGCGGCTGTCGTGGTAATTCCCCTTTGATCATCATTTCATTGACGATCTGCCGTAAGAAGAAGTTCACTTTTTGTTCCATTCGAAAACCTAAATATAACTGAACATTAACCATATAGTCAGTCCCGTAGGTATCGACACTGTAGGCGGTGGTGTAGGGATTATCGGTAACATTGACGGTTACGAACCAGTAAACCTGAGCCCGTTTAGGTCGTTTATCAAGAATTGAATATAAAATATCTTTTTTGATTTTGTAACCTTGCGGGACTTTGGTCAGATAGACTAAGTTAGTCGCATAAAGCGGCAGTTTCTCGTCATGACTAAGGTTGCGTAGTTGATTCTTGTAAGCTAGGAGCGAGACATATTCACGGTGGAAGGTATTGTCGTTTTTCAGAAGTTCACCGTAGCGCCAGATAATCATGATAAAGATTAAGACGATGGCAATTCCCAGCGTAATATAACCTCCGTGGAGGAATTTGACACTATTAGTTGTGAAGAAAATTAGCTCGATGACTAAGAAGAAACCAATAATCAGGTTAGTACAGAAGCGGTTTAAGGCTTGACTGTGTAACCAAGCATTTAATAAGAGGGTGGTCATTAACATCGTGATCGTAATTTCTAGACCATAGGCTCCGGCCATTTTTTCCGAAGTCCGGAAGAAAAGGACAATCAGGACACAAAGAATCCAGATAATATTATTGACTGTCGGAATATAAAGTTGCCCTTTAAAATTCGTCGGATAAACCATGCGTAAGCGGGGGAGTATCTTTAACTTGGTGGCTTCAGAAACTAGGGTGTAGGAGCCTGAAATTAAAGCTTGGGAAGCAATGATTGCCGCCATCGTTGCCAGAAAAGTCATCGCTAGGCGTAAACTAGCAGGAACCATCGCGAAGAAAGGATTTAAATTGAGAGCATTTTGGTAGCTGGCTTGATCTTTAATTTGGTTAATCCAGACGGCTTGCCCTAAATAGTTAATTAGTAGACAAATTTTGACATAAGGCCAACTACCATAGATATTGTTCCGACCAACGTGACCCATATCCGAGTACAAGGCTTCGGCCCCCGTTGTTGCTAGGAAGATACTGCCCAAAATAAAAAGACCGTTGCGATTTTGCGGCGTGATTAAAGCCTTAATGGCATAGTAGGGATTGAGAGCTCGTAAGAAACTCCAATCACCGGCTAAACGATAAAAACCAGCAATTGCCAAACAAGTAAACCAGACCATCATAATCGGTCCGAAGGCTTTCCCAATGGCCTCGGTGCCGAAGCGCTGGATGAAAAAGAGAACCGAGAGGATGGCGATTGTGACGATAATGACCGTCTTTTGATCTTGAATCCAGACGTTATGGAAAATGGGAACGCCCTTGAGACCCTCAATGGCGGTGGTTACGGTAACCGCGGGGGTCATCATCCCATCGGCCAAGAAGGTGGCCCCTCCGATCATTGCTGGAATGATCAGCCACTTGGCTTTTTTATGAACTAAAGTATAGAGGGCAAAGATTCCACCTTCACCGTGGTTATCAGCCCGGAGAGCAATTAGGACGTACTTAATAGTCGTAATTAAAGTCAAAGTCCAAAAGATCAGCGAAACACTCCCCAAAATAAAATCAGTGGAAATATGCTTCAAGCCCCCATTGCCGTTAATTAAGGCCGACATGGTATACATTGGTGAGGTTCCAATATCACCATAAACGACCCCTAGGGCTACTAAAATTCCCGCTAATGAAAGCTTATTGTGGAGATTTTTCCGAGGGGGTTCAATATTGTTAATTGTTTTCATAATGCTTAATCACTTGTCCTTAACTATCTAGAATATGTAAAAGAGGAAGGATGAGGTCCGCAATTGACCTGATTATAGCAGACTTAAAGCTGAGATTTAAATATTTATCTTTTAAAATTTTTTTGTTCATTAAGTAGGCCTTTGACCGAGCATTTTAGGGTTGAATTTTCTAGAAAAAAGACCTATGGTGAAGCAATAGATTGGAGGATTTTACTAGTGACTTTAGCAGCAGAATTAAGGCAACGTTTAACAAACTCAGAAGCCGAAATGATTCAAATTCGGCGGCATTTACACGCTCATCCAGAACTTTCTCATCAAGAGGTAGCCACGCATGCTTACTTGCGCCAATTTTATCAAGATTTGGACTGTCAGGTGCGCGATTTGGGGACTGGCCAGGGAGTCGTTGTCGACATTCAAGGTGGTCATCCCGGACCCAAGTTAGCCTTGCGTGCTGACTTTGATGCTTTAGCAGTTACGGAAGAAGAGAATGGCTTAGCTTTTCGTTCTCAGAATTCGGGAGTGATGCACGCTTGCGGTCATGATGCCCATACCGCCTATTTATTAGTTTTGGCGCAACAATTGATGGCCCTGCGGGCACAATTGTCCGGTTCAATTCGAATTATCCATCAACCAGCCGAGGAAAAAGCTCCCAGCGGGGCTCAAGATTTAATTGCTGCCGGGGTTTTGGACGAAGTTGATCGAGTTCTCGGAGCCCACGTGATGTCAACGATGCCTCTGGGCGCGATTGGCTACCATCTGGCAGAAAGTCAAACCGGTCGTTCGAATTTTCAAATTACTATCACTGGTAAAGGTGGTCACGGATCGATGCCGCAACTGTCCAATGATGCTATTGTGGCCGGAAGTTACTTGGTAGTCGCCTTGCAGACTATCGTCTCTCGCCGGATTGATCCTAGTGAACATGCCAGTTTAACTGTTGGATCTTTTGACGGTTGTGGGACTTCAAACGCGATTCAACAAACGGTCACTCTAAAGGGTGATTTACGGATTATGAAAGAAGAGACTCGGCAAGTTATTCATCAACAATTGCGCCAGATTTGTAGAGGAATTGAAGCGACCTTCGGCGTTCAAGTTCAATTAGATTTACAAACTGATGTTCCGGTTCTTTATAATGATCCGCAGTTTACTCAAGAAGTGGTTGCTGGGTTAAAAGCGGCCCAAATTCCAGAAATCACGCAGATTACTGATTTTGGAGCCCAAGATCCTTCGGAAGATTTCTCTTATTATGCTTTACAATGTCCCAGCACCTTCTTATATGTTGGTTGCGATGTTGCCGATGGCCAAACTCATCCCCATCACAGTCCGGACTTTAAATTAGATGAACGGTGCTTATTGATTGCAGCTAAGGCTGTTGGAACAGCGGCCTTAAATTATTTGAAGCCTGAAAAATAAATTAAAAGCGTTCGTTGAAGATTGACTTCTTGAGCGGACGCTTAAGTTTTGGGTTCAATAGTGATTATCCAGAGAAGAGAGAATTTTGTCCGAACTTTTATTTTTATTTGAAAACGATTTAAAGAAAGCGTATACTCTTACTTGTATTTAAATTGTTCTAGAAAAAGAGAGTTAAAGGTATTTTTGGTATCGATATCAAAATAATTGTTTATTGGAGGTGAGTTAGTTGGTCAATATTTCGGATGTGGCGCGCAAAGCTGGTTTATCAGTTTCGACGGTTTCGCGAGTACTTAATCATAAGCCCCATGTTTCACCACAAAAAGAGATCTTGGTTAAAGAGGCGATGGCTGACTTAGGCTATCGGCCGATGACTGCCGCTCGACAACTCCGGGGTTCTAATGCTCGAACTTTGGCAGTGACCGTTCCACGAATCACGAATCCTTTTTTTGCTAATTTGGTGGATATGATTGAACAAGTTTTAGATCAAGCTGGCTATACGACAGTTTTAATTCAGACCTTTGGTCGAGGCGATAAGGAATTAGCCGCTTTAGATTTATTACAAAGCCAAAGTGTCGAAGGGGTCATTCTTTGTTCAATTGAAAATGAGCCGGAATTAATCCAAAGTTACAATAAGTTTGGCCAACTGCTCTTAGTCAATGAGTATCGCTCCGACTTACAATTGCCAACGGTGCGAGCTGATCAATATCAAGGCTTTCGCAGGGCGACTTTGAAATTATTAGATAGGGGTTATCGGCGAATTGCTTATGTGACTGGACATCACCAAGAAGCAGTGTCAACTAAAGTGACTGCAAATTTAAATCATGATCGCTTGACCGGTTATCAGGCAGCACTTAGGGCTCGCGGGCAAGTTTGGGATCCAGATTTAATGTTTACTCAAGTTAAAACGGCGACTGAAGGAAAAAAATTGTTACAGGATATTTGGCAGCAACCGGTCAGACCAGATGCAATTATTTCTGGAAGCGATGAAGTGGCGATTGGAATTTTGGAGGCTGCTCGAGTTCAAGGAATTCGGGTTCCTCAAGAATTAGGAGTTCTAGGAGTAGATGACCAACCCCTATCTAATGACTTATTTATTCCTTTGACTACTTTGCAGCAACCGACTACTCAATTGGGATCAGCTGCTGCCCAAACAATGCTCCAGTTGTTACAGGGAGAAAAGGTTGCTCAAGAGCAGGTTTTTGATTTGCGATTAGTTCTGCGGCAATCAATTTAATTATTTTTTTACTTAATTTGGTATCGATACCAAAAAACAAGGAGGAAATTGAAATGAGTTTAGTTTTAGCAAGAATTGATCAACGTTTGATTCACGGAATTGTGGTTACCCAATGGGCTGGAGCGGTTCAAGCCAAGCGTCTGATGGTCGTTGATGATGAAATTAGTCAAGATGATGTCCAAAAAGCGGCCATGCGGATGAGTAAACCTGCTGGAACCGGAATGTCCATTATTGACGCAAAGACCGCCATCACTAATTTTCAAGCGGGAAAATATGATGGGCATAATGTCTTCTTGATCGTCAAAGAACCAAAGACTTTGCTACAACTCTTAGCTGGGGGAGTCAAGATTCCCAAAGTTAATATTGGGATTATGTTTGATGGCCTTGATAAGACAACGGTTAAACGGATGGTCTCGGTGGACAAAGAAGAGATCCAAGATTTGAAAGCGATTCAAAAGCAGGGCGTTCCGGTAACCTTTCGCTATGTTCCCAGCGATTCTGATGAACCCTTAGAGAAATATATTAAGTAGGAGACAATGATGATGAATATGATTCAAGGTCTATTAACAATTTTACTGTCTTTTTGGGTCGTTTTGGATCAGCAGGGTTTAGTAATTACCACTTGGTTCCCAATTATGATTGCTCTCTTCATGGGACTCATTATGGGCGATATGCAAACGGCGATGATTATTGGGGGAACTTTCCAATTGATGGCTTTAGGAGTGGCCAACATTGGTGGTTCGTCGGTGCCCAACTGGGGGTTAGCTGCCTTAGTAGGAATTTATATTTCTCTACGGACAACCCATAACTTAGCTGATGCCAAAGCAGTAGCTTTAGCCGTGGGGGTTCCCGTGGGGATGTTAGGTATTCAATTGGACGTCGTGGCTAAATTATTAAATACCTATGTAACTCATGCGGCCCAAAGAGCACTCAATCAGAATAAATTTCGCAAGATGAACCTAATCATGTGGCTAGGACCAGTAATCTTTGGTTTGACGACCGCTATTCCCACAGCTTTAGTCGTACTCTTTGGTAATGGTTTAGTTAAAAACCTTCTACGAGTGGTTCCGACTTGGTTTACCAACGGTTTATCAATCGCGGGCAGTATGTTACCTGTCGTGGGGATTGCCATGTTGTTACAAGTTATGCCGGCGAAAAAATATCTTTCAGCACTCTTGGTCGGTTTCGTTTTGGCCGCTTATCTACAGCTACCAATGATGGGAGTTTCCTTAATTGGCTTAGCCTTAGCCTATTATTTCTTCGTGACCCATCTAACAACGAAAACTGTAGCAGCTGAAGCAACGACAACTACGACAACAGCAGATCAAGGAGATGACTGGGATGAATAAAACTGAGTCTAAAAAACAGACGCAAGCGGATGTGTTGACCAAGAAAGATATCAATAAAGCCGCTTGGCGCTATATGTTTATGGCTTGTAATACTTTTAATTATGAAAATCAACAAGCTCCAACCGTGGCTTATAGTCTAAGTAAGGCTTTACGTAAGATTTATCCGCATGATGAAGACTATAAAAAATCTTTAAATAATCACTTTAATTATTTTAATACCACGACTTGGATGGCCAATATTTTATTGGGCGCCAGTCTAGCAATGGAAGAAAAAGATGGCATCAATTCGATTGATGCTGTTCAAAATTTCAAAACTGGGATGATGGGACCTTTAGCTGGGATTGGTGATACTTTGATCTGGGTTCTTTATCCGACCATCATGGGATCAATTGCCGCTTATATGGGTTTAAACGGCAATCCGACCGGAGCAATCATTTGGCTTTGCTTAAATATTTTCTTCTTATGGGTCCGGCTCCGACTGTTTCATTTAGGTTATGATTCCGGTCTGAAATTAGTGACCACTTTGGGCGATAAAATTTCCGTCTTTACGGAGGCCGCTTCAATTATGGGACTAACCGTGATTGGGGCCTTAATTCCATCAGTGGTAAAGATGAATGTAGCTTTAACTTTTCAGACAGGGAAAGTGAAGATGGGGATTCAAAAGGAAGTCTTAGATAAGATTATCCCTGCCTTATTGCCAGTGACTTTGACTTTTATTGTCTATAAATTGTTAGCAAGTAAGAAAATGACCGTTATTCAAGTTATTATGGCGATTATTGTCGTAGCCTTAATTTGTGCCTTCTTTGGAATTTTGAAACCTTAAATTAAGAAAGGAAATTTAAAAAAATGCGTAAAGTTCTTTTTGCGAGTCATCACCGGCTGGCCTCAGGCTTAAAAGATACTTTGGATTACATTGCTCCAAACGCAGTAAAAGTACAAGTCTTGGATGCCTATCTAACTAATGTAGCCGTGACTACTGAAATTGAGCAAGCTCTAGCCGATGTAGACTGGAAGAATGATGAAGTTTTAGTTTTTACTGATCTCTTGGGTGGTTCAGTTAATCAAAACTTTACTAAGTACTTAAGCCAACCTCATTTTCATTTGTTGGCGGGAATGAACTTGCCGCTTGCTTTGAGCTTGTTGTTAACCTTACCGAAGGGTTATTTAGAAAAGCAACAAATTAGAACGGCGGTACAAGAAGCTCGCCAGCAGTTAGTTTATGTAAATGATGTTGTCGCAAACATGGAGGCAGACGAGGATGATGAATAATGACAAGTAAAGCTTGGTGGAAAGAAAGTGTTGTTTATCAAATCTATCCTCAGAGTTTTCAAGATAGTAATGGTGATGGGATTGGTGATTTACAGGGGATTATTTCCCGTTTACCTTACCTAGAAAAATTAGGGGTTGATGTCTTGTGGTTGAATCCCATCTATCAGTCTCCCTTAGTCGATAATGGTTATGATATTGCAGATTATTATCAAATTAATCCTCAATATGGTACGTTGGTCGATTTCCAAGAATTATTGCAGCAAGCCCATGAGCACCATTTGAAAATTATCATGGATTTAGTTGTCAACCATACCAGTGATCAACATCGCTGGTTTCAAGAATCGAAAAAATCCCGGCAGAATCCGTATTCTGATTACTATATTTGGCGTGATCCACAAGCCGATGGTTCAGCTCCCAACAATTGGGGTTCAACCTTTACTGATTCGGCTTGGGAATATGTTCCGGCTCGGCAGCAGTATTATTTACATCTTTTTGCTAAGGAGCAACCCGACTTAAACTGGGAAAATCCCCAGGTTCGCCAGGAAATCTACCAAATGATGCGTTACTGGTTTGATTTAGGAATTGATGGTTTTCGGATGGATGTAATTACACTTTTGAGTAAGAAGCAGGACTTTCCCGATGCCCCTGCTGATTTACCACGACACAAGAATTATTATTATGGATCTTCCAACGGACCGCGAGAACACGAATTTTTACAGGAAATGTACCGGGAAGTTTTTGCTTACTATGATGTTTTAACAGTTGGGGAAGCGGCGAATACTAATAGTGATCAAGCCTTGCTATATACCGACCCGCAGCGTCATGAACTAAATATGTTATTTCAATTTGATCATATGCATCTTGATTACGGCAAGTATGGCAAATTTTCTGAAGTTCGTTTTAAACTTTCTGATTTGCGACAAGTGATGACCGAATGGCAACAGAAATTGGTTCAAGGCTGGAATTCTTTGTATTGGAGTAATCATGATCAACCGCGCCCCACGACGCGCTTTGGGGCAGAAGGCAAGTTTCGAGTAGTCTCGGCTAAAATGTTAGGAACTTTGTTACATTTAATGCAGGGAACGCCTTATATTTATCAAGGAGAAGAATTAGGTTTAAAAAATGTTCCCTTTGTCTCTTTAAATGCTTACCAAGATATTGAAACCAAACAAATGATTCAAGAATTGCGGGCCGTGGGAGAAAGTGAAACGAAGATTAAAAAGATCTGCTACTTGAAGTCCCGCGATAATGCGCGGACGCCTTTTCCCTGGAATAATTCAAAAAATGCGGGCTTTTCCCAAGGCACGCCGTGGATTCCGGTTTCTCCAGACTATCCGCAAATGAATGCTCAGCAGGCTTTAGCAGATCCAGATTCAGTATTTTATTATTATCAAAAATTGATTGCCTTACGGAAAAAATATTCCGTAGTTATTGATGGTCGTTATGAAAATATTAATTCTCAAGATTCAGAAGTCTATGGTTTTATGCGGACTAATTCCCAAGAACAATTAATTGTAATTTGTTCTTTCAGTCAAGATCCAGTTAATTATTCGCTTCCTGCAGAATTTACTGGTTCAAAGTTGTTATTAGCCAATTATTCGTCTATGCCCGCTAGTCTGGAAAAGCAGATTGAATTGCCCCCTTATGCGGCTTTGGTTTATTATCGGAAATTGAAAAATTAAAAGCCGGCTCGCTGAAATCAACGGACCGACTGGGGGGAGTCAACAAATTAAATAGGCACTCGCTTAATTGAGAGTGTGACATAAACCGGTAGACAAGGAGGACAACTAACGAAATTTCGCTGGAAAATAACTATTTTCTTGCGGAATTTCGGGTCTTGGACAGACTTGTCTGGTTTATAGAACGCATTTATTTGGATTTACTAAATGTGAGAACACTGTATGTTACGGTCTTTCCCGTTAAAAAAACTAATTGAAAGCGATGCTTAAACCAGTAGAAATCAGCTTCTACGTCATTGGTTTGAGGCCTCCTTCGCTTGAAGTTAGCTTAATTTAAACTTTTTTAAACTTTTAAAGCAATCGTTTACAGAACTTATTCAATCAGTTCTCTAAACGGTTTTTTTGTCTAAAAATATTGTTAATTGACGGCGTAAACTAGAGCTTCATACGGTCGTAATTTACAGCTGCTCGGTAAATTAAAATTGGTGCGGGCTAGTTCATAGTTACTCAAAATGACCTTGCTTGGTCGATCGATGAACTGTTGCGGTAAATTGACAGTGGTTGTTTGGCCGTAGAAATTAACTAAGACTAAAAGTCGTTGATCTGCTTGATCAAGCCAACGTTCGTAAGCAAAAACTTGAGGATGATCGGGCAGTAATTGCCGAAAGTGGCCGTCAGAAATTAAGGGCTGGTGTTTGCGCTAATAAATTAATTTTTGATAGTAGTTAAAAATGACTCCGGATTGCAATTCTTTTTGCACATTAATTTTTTCTTGGTCGGTTGGTCGTAACCAAGGCTGACCGCTGGAAAATCCCGCCGTGGAAGAAGCATCCCAGTGCATCGGCACGCGTGAGTTGTCGCGCGCTTTAGCCTTGACCTTTTGAAAGGCTTGGTCGTCTGTGTAGCCTTGCCGGCGCAGTTCTTGATAAGCATTTCGGCTTTCAATATCGACGTAATCGGAGATGGTCTGGTAATCAGGATCCATCATCCCAATTTCTTCGCCCATATAAATATAGGGCGTTCCTCGCAGACAGTGCATCGCCGTGGCTAGTGCCGTGGCTGATTTTTCCCGGTAGTGAACTGGATCCCCGAAACGATTCAAAGCCCAAGGTTGATCATGATTATTCCAAAAGAGAGCATTCCAACCCCCACCTTGATCCATGGCCGTTTGCCAAGAGCTGAGGGTTTCTTTTAGTTGAGCAAAATCAAAGGGTATCGTCTCCCATTTATTGCCGTTTTGGTAATCAACTTTTAAATGATGAAAGGTAAAAATCATGGAAAGTTCATGGGTCGCAGGCACCGCGTATTCCACAGCTCCCGGTAAGCGAGCAGAGGACATTTCCCCAACGGTAATGGTTTGGTCGTCTTGACCAAAACTAGTGCGATTAAGTTCCTGAAGGTATTGGTGCACAATCGGGGTATCAGTGTATAAATATTTTTCTGTGGCTGGATCGGTTGAGTCGCGGAGTTCTTCATCTTTCCCGGTCACATTGATGACGTCAAAACGAAATCCTTGCACTCCTTTTTGGCGCCAAAAATTGACAACCTGACTAGCTTCTTGGCGAACTTGAGGATTATGCCAATCTAAGTCAGCTTGAGTCGGATCGAAGAGGTGGAGATAGTAGAGTCCGGTATCGCCGAAGGGTGCCCAAGCAGAGCCGCCAAATTTAGATTGCCAATTGGTGGGAAGATCGCCGTTCTCTTTGACTGGGCGTAAATAGAAATATTTTTGATACTTAGGATCTCCCGCTAAGGCTTTTTTAAACCAAGGATGAGCGGTTGAACAATGATTTAAAACCATATCCAACATGACGCCAATTTTTCGTTTTTTTAATTGGGTAACTAATTCTTCGAAGTCTGCCATGTTTCCAAAACGAGGATCAATTTGATAGTAATCGGCAATATCGTAACCGTTATCGTTTTGGGGAGAAACGAAGAAGGGATTAAACCAGATTAAATCGATATTTAATTTTTCTAGATAATCCATTTTGGCTAAAATTCCGCGAAGATCACCAAGGCCATCGCCATCACTGTCATAGAAAGATTTGGGATAAATCTGATAAATTACTTTTTGACCTAAATTATTCATAATTTCCTCCTCAAGAAATTAAATCTTTGTCCGCCGAGCAAAATCGACAAACTTGAAGGTTTGGGGACGATGATAAGATTCTGTTAATTGAATCAAGGTCGCGTCGGCTAAATAAGTTAGACTACGAACTACGACAACGGTATCTTGGACCGCCAACTGGAGCAACTCGCGTTGACGATCCGTTGGAGTTTCGACGGTGACTTCCTTAGTCGCGTAGGCAATTTCGTAGCCCAATTGACCTTCTAAGTATTCATAAAGCGAATTTTGCGCTGCCCGTTCGGGAACTTGGGGAACTAAAGAAGTCAGAAGATAGTCCTGATCTAAGACAATTGCTTGTCCATTGATCCGCCGCAGCCGCTGGAGAACGATGACTTCTTCTTGGGGATTGACTCCGTGTTGGGCGAAATAAGTTGGGATTTGACCAGGATGATTTTCTAAAACCCGCGTTTGGGCGTGCATATCTTGAATCTGGTTCAGTTCCTGAAAGCTAGTAATTCCCGAAAGCGGCAAATTATAGCGAGTGTAATCGAGAATTAAAGAACCTTTGCCCTTAATCGGCTGAATAATTCCGAGATTAGCTAATTGTTGGAGGGCCTTGCGAATAGTTTCGCGAGCAACACCATAGAGTTGAGTCAGTTGACTTTCGCTAGGTAAATAAGTCCCGACAGGATATTGCTGAGATTTGATCTTGGCTAAAATATCGTGAGCGATGAGCAATTGCTTGCTAGTGCGAACAGAAATGATAATCTCCTCCTTTAATTTTTATTATATCTAAACGTGTCTAGACAGACAAGAAGAGTTACTGATATTTCGAATTTTTAGATAACTTTAAGTTGTTGACACTTGTCTATACAAGCTATAAAATAATTTTTGTTAACGCTATCTTTACGTTAGAAAGAAATTTAATTTGTTAATTATTTATTAGTGCTTGAAGGGGAGAAATTTAATGGCACAAAAAGATTATTCACAGTTAGCTCAAATAATTGTTCAAAATGTTGGGGGTTCGGCCAATATCAAGAGCTTGATTCACTGTATTTCCCGCTTGCGTTTTACTTTAGTTGATGAAAGTAAGGCTCAAGATGATGTCTTACGACAAACAGCTGGGGTAATTGATGTTTTGCATGCTTCGGGCCAGTATCAGGTAGTGATTGGGTCGGCCGTGACGCAAGTATATGACGCAGTTATGGCAATTATCGGACCAGATTTAATGGCAAAAGATCAGTCTGCAACAATAAAAGAAGAAACCCCAGAAACACCAACCGCGGCTAAGGCTAGCCAGCAATCAGCTTTTAGTCGCGCTTGGGGAAACTTGATTGGTTTTATTACGGGCTCCATGAGCCCAATTGTAGGAGTAATCGCGGCCGCTGGAATTATTAAAGGAATTTTGGCTTTGTTGGCGATGCCGCAGTTAGGGGCGATTTTAAAGCCGACTAGTGTTTTGTATCTAACAGTTAGTGCGATGGCTGACTCAGCTTTTTATTTTCTGCCTGTTCTAGTTGGCTTTGCCGCGGCCAAGAAACTCAATAGTGATCCAATCGTGGCCGCGGTAATTGGGGGCTTCTTAGTTTATCCGCAATTAGTAACTTGGGGGACGAATTTTAAAACTATGTTTGCGGTTGGCGGTTTCCCCTTCCAATTCTTGAATTATACCTATTCAATTTTTCCCATGATTCTGGCAGCTTGGTTAGCGAAGCTTGTTGAAAACTGGCTGGCAGATCACTTACCCAGTTATTTACAAATGATTTTTAAACCACTAATTACGATTTTAGTTGTGGGCACAATTACCTTAATTATTACCGGTCCAATTATTCAAGGCGCGGCAAACGGAATTGCGGACTTGATTAACTGGTTAGTGCAAGCTTCTGGTTGGCTTGGCGGTTTGATTATTGGGGGCTTCTACCAAGTTCTGGTGATTTTTGGATTGCACTGGGGGGTTGTCCCGCTGATTACCCAACAAATTTCAGGAAGTGGCCAAAGTGCTCTAAATGCCATTGTTTCGACAACCATGGTTGGTCAAGGCGCCGCTGTTTTAGCAGTCGCCTGCAAAACAAAGCGAGATGATTTAAAGACTTTGGGTTTTGCAGCCGCTATTTCTGCCTTTTGTGGAGTCACGGAACCGGCTATTTACGGAATTAATTTACGTTACCGGCGGGTCTTTATTTCCGGCTTACTCGGTTCGGCGGTCGGTGGATTAATTACAGGATTATTTCGCGGTTCAATGTTTGGTTTCACCGGTTCTTTGATCGGCTTTTCTTCTTTCTTTAGTCCCAAACATCCCGCTGATTTGACTAGTTTCTATGCTTACTTGCTGGCTAGTGCGACCGCTTTGATTATTTCCTTCTTAGTTACTTGGTTTTGGGGTTACAATGACCAGATGGTGCAAGGTAAGAAGGTTGAAAAGAAGGCCCGTCCTGGCAGCTAATTTTAACCTAGAATTTAACTAATTCAGACTATCCCATAAGGGGTAGTTTTTTATTTTGAAAGCAAGAACCTGTCCGAAAAATTAGCCAAAATTTAGGTAAAAAGGCTTTCCTTAAAGTCGACTTCAAGGTTTAAGATAACGAATAGTTGCAGAGGAGTGGAGGATGACAAATGAAGATATCTTTAAAATTAACTATCGTTATAAGTTTAATAACCTTTGTGATAGCTATCTTACTTGGAGGGATTGGCGAACAGCAATTAGCCAATTCTAAAGTTGCTTCGGCAAATAAGGAGTCTAAAATGAATAAAGCCAAACATAAGCTGATTTTTACTAAAGCTCAACATCCCAATAGTCATGGAAAATATGTTTTTTTGAATGCTAGTCAAAATACAAACGGCAATACGGCCCAAATGGCGCAAAAATTATTGAGGGGGAAACATTACCAACAAATTAACTTAGCTGAATATCATATTCCTCAGATTGGTCAAGGCGAGGGTGATTATCCTAAAGTATTTGCCCGCTTACGAGCTGCTAAAGTGCTTGTGATTGGAACGCCTGTTTATTGGTCCAATATGTCCGGTTATTTGAAAACTTTTATTGATCATTTAGAGATTAATGAAGATTTGAAAGGGGCCGATTTATATCTTATTGTTCAGGGAGCAGATTCTCAACAGGAAGCGGCTATTCAATCAAGCTATGGTAGTTGGCAGCGAATTGCCCGCCGGTTTGGACTTAATTTTGTAGGAATTGCATCTAACGATTCGGAAATTAATTCTTTGCAGCGCCAACTAACTGGAAAATAGAAAGATGGTAGATCTAATTTATGGAGATTGATGAAGTTAGTAAGAAATGTGGAATACCGTCAACTACTTTGCGTTATTGGGAAAAAATTGGTTTATTGCCTCCGATTAAACGTAGTAAGAGCGGTTATCGGGAATATCAGCAGCGTGATTTAAATTGGATTTTATATATTCAAGCCTTACGAAACGCGGGGATGGAAATAAGCAATTTGAAAAAATTCATTGATTCTTATCGAAACTCAGACCAGAATTCCAAACGGAAGCAAATTCTAATTGATCAACAGCAAGAATTAATCCAGAGAATCAATAAAATCCAACAAACTTTGAATTATTTGAACTATAAAATAGATGATTTTGACTCACACATGATTAGCTATGAGGAAGAAAAGTTGGCTTATAGGAAAATTAAGAAGTGAATAAAGTCAAAGTAATTAGCATTATCAGATTTGAGCTGAGGTGAGACTTACAATTACTCAGATAGAAATGACTATAAATGACCAAATTGATCCCAAAAACCGGCAGAGATGAAACTGAAGAACCATTGACTAGCAGCCCATTAAAATCTAGATAAAATTAGGCAGTCAATCACCATTCGAATCCGAACGGCAATTAACTGCCTAATTAAATAACTTGTTCAATTTATTAAAGAGATTGTATCTTAAAAGACGGCATGAGTTAAGCTAAAGCACCCATTGGATCCCAAGGAGCCAAAACTTTTGGTTGATCAACTTCTTGATCGTAAACCTTTTGCAGGTCTTCTGGAAGATACTTCTTGTTGATTACTAGTTGATAAACGAATTGATCAAACCAAGCATCGCTCATCACGAAGTAACCTTTAGTTCCGGGTTGTTCACCCCAAGAGTTTTCAATTTTCCACTTCGTTGGTTGACCATCGGCATCTAAGTTCACACCGGTAATGACCATCGCGTGGTTCATCATACTTTCACCGAAGTCCAAGCGTTGGGCTTTAGTCATCTGGAAGTCTAAGTTGAAGAGGTGATCTAAGTCGTAAAGTTTAGTATCAAGTAAGCCGGCCTTACGATCAGACATAGTGGAAACATCACTTCCGAACCAAATGGCTTCATTATTTTGTAATTGCTTAATAGCCATGGCCTTGAAAGTTTCTAAGTCTAAGTTCAAGTGGCAAACTTGCCGACCGCCAACAACATTTCCTAACATTTCCACAGTGTAAAGGTGGTTGTAAGGCTTATCGGTCGTCGGGGCATTGATTGTGGAAAGATAGTTAGGCAAGTCAAGACCAATATACTTTTGGTAGAATTCTTGTGGAGTAATTCCCTTTTCACTGTGGAAGTTATGTTCGTCATCACGGTAGGACCAATCGAATTTAGTTGGTGGTTCACCAATCGTGTAAACTAAGATTCGATAAACTTCGGCTAACATTTGCTCCTTAGTTTGAGCAATTTCGTCAGCAGTTGCTTGTTGAGCGACTAAATCACGTAACTTGATTGCATCTTTGCGTAATTTAAGATTGAGGACTTGATTCAATTCGGAAGTGTTTGTCCGGCTAAAGGTATCCGGCATGACGCTTTTGGGCACGACGCCGTACTTTTCAAATAAGCCGCAAACCATGTCCCATTGACCACCATCTTGTTGTGGAGTGGCCATTAAAAAGTCAACTTTTCGATCACCTAGAGGTAATTGGGCCGTTTGGAGAACATTTTCATAGAAGTAATTAGATTTTTCCAATTTGTCCCAGAAGCAAATGTAACCTTGGGATAATTCAAAATCTTTAACTTTAAATTGAGCTTGCATGGGATGTCTTAAAGTATTTAAAGCTGCAAAGACCCAGCATAAACCGGATCTTTTCTGATCGGTAACTTTACCCGTTTCTAATTCAATTGAGAAAGTCGGATCTAAAGCAACCTGACTAGCTAAAGTCTTACTGGAAGCGTAGATTCCGTTATTAGCGACGCTTTTGCGCAAAATATCCGCTGCGGGAACTTCTGCTAATCCCGCTTGAAAAGTTTGTAAATCGGTACTTGAAATTGGTTTTACCATGAGAACCTCCAGAAAAAATTAAAATAATTTAAGACCACTTTATATTAAATTACCGAATTAGTCCAGACCTTAGCGAATATCAGAAATGATTTTCGGACCTTGATCGGTACCGATAATAACAGTATTAACGAGGTCCAAAAAGAGTCCTTGTTCAACCACGCCAGCTTGTTCTTCCAGCCATTGAGCTAAGAGATGCGGGTGCTTAATGGTCCCCAGTTCTAAATCAAAAACGTAGTTCTGGGAGTCCGTGTGCACCGGGTCTTGCTGATCATCCAGACGTAACTTAGGTTGAAGGCCTTCGGCTTGAAAACGCTGGAAAAGTTGTTGAGCACCAAATGGCAAAACTTCGACGGGTAAACCGAAGGCTCCCAGTTGGTCGACTAACTTACTTTCATCAACAATCCAGATGTTTTTTCGAGAATTCACAGCAACAATTTTTTCATAAGTATGCGCAGCCCCGCCACCTTTAATCCCCTGAAAATCAGGATCAATTTCGTCAGCGCCATCGATAGTCAAATCAATGGTTGAGACTTCTTGCAGGGGTTTCATCGTAATACCTAAGGCACAAGCTTGATCCCAAGTTCTTTGCGAAGTCGAAACACATTGGACTTGCAGCTGCTTTTCTTGGACGCGTCGACCCAATTCTTCAACCAGATAGTAAACCGTTGATCCTGTGCCTAAACCGACAGTCATGCCCTCTTGAATAAAGTCAACGGCCTTAATGCCCACACTTTGTTTGAGTTCATTTTGCTTCATCTTGGTCCTCCTTCTTGACTGGCTGTAAAAGATCTTGTAATTGACTTTCGCGTTCAAAAACGATCCGCGCATAAGGGCAAACGGGAATAATGTGCCAATATTTTTGCCGGGCGCGTTGGATGACTTCTTCTAATAAAGCTCGGGCAATTCCTTGATTGCGATAGTTAGGATCAACAAAAGTTGAGTCGATACTGATAACTTGGTCTTTAAGATGGGTATAGGTTATTTTACCAATTAAGTGTTTTTGGGCATCTTCTTGGTAAAAACAACCGGCTTGATGCTTGAATTTCATGGGCAGCGTCTCCTTTTAATTCTGTTATAATAATGATACCCTAAATGAGGAGTAATTATAATTGAAAACACGTGGTTTTGAAATTGTTTCCCGCTATCAAGAAGCGGGTTTAACTTTGCCTAAACGGCAAACAAAACAAGCGGCTGGCTATGACTTACAGGCCGCTGTGGATATGGTTGTTCCGACAATTTGGAAACAACCGCTGGCTAAAATGTTATGGGCTTATTGTCAAAAAAGACCCCAGCAAGGACGTTGGGCTCATTGGGCCGAACAAGTTTTAAAGCCAGTTTTGATTCCCACCGGTCTCAAGGCTTATTTACCAGCCGAAGAAGTTTTACTCTTAGTTAATCGTTCTAGTGGTCCCTTAAAACGCGGCTTGGTTCTCCCGAATTCGGTAGGGGTGATTGACGCGGACTACTATGACAACCCCCAAAACGAAGGGGAAATTTTTGTGCAAATGTTGAATTTTTTTCCCACAGATCGATTGATAAAAAAAGGTGACCGGATCTGTCAAGGAATTTTTGTGCCTTATTTAACCGTTGATAACGATCATAATGATGCTCCCCGGCGCCAAGGTGGTTTTGGTTCCTCCGGAGAGTAAGGAGGAAACAATGGCGCGACCTAAATCTCGTTTTGTCTGCCAGAATTGCGGTTATGTTTCTCCGCGGATGTTGGGACGTTGTCCCAATTGTGGAGCTTGGAATCAACTTGTTGAAGAACTAGCTCCCAGCAAAAAAACAGCCAATACGACGGCTCCCCAACTTGATAATCAACCGATTGCCTTGAATCAGGTGACTTTTAATCAAGAAAAACGCCGACAAACTGGTCTAAGCGAACTGGATCGGGTTTTAGGAGGAGGAGTCGTTCCCGGATCTTTAGTCTTGATTGGCGGTGACCCGGGAATTGGCAAGTCGACCTTGTTGTTGCAGGTGTCTGGACAACTGGAAAAAATTGGCGGAAAGGTTTTATACGTCTCCGGCGAGGAAAGTGCGGCTCAGATTAAATTGCGGGCGCAACGTTTACAAGTCGTGGGGCAGCAAATTTTCTTATACGCGGAAACGGACATGGCGGCAATCCGCCAAGTGGTGGCCCAACAAAAGCCAAATTATTTAGTCATCGACTCTGTGCAAACCATGAACGAGCCCGAGTTAGCCTCAGCCGTGGGCAGTGTCTCGCAAATTCGAGCGATTACGACGGAATTGATGGCGATTGCCAAACAAGCCGGAGTGACCGTTTTTGTAGTGGGGCATGTGACTAAAGGTGGGGCCTTAGCGGGACCCAAGATTTTAGAACATATGGTCGACACGGTTTTATATTTTGAAGGTGATTTGCATCATAATTATCGGATTTTGCGCGCCGTCAAGAACCGTTTTGGTTCAACGAATGAGATCGGGATGTTTCGGATGAATGACACCGGACTGCAAGAAGTGAAAAATCCTTCTGAAGTGTTTTTAGAAGAGCGTTTAGCACAGGCAACTGGTTCGGCGGTCGTAGTTTCAATGGAAGGAACTCGACCTATTTTGGTGGAGATTCAATCTTTAATTACCCCCACTCTCTATGGTACTGCCAAACGGACAACGAATGGTTTGGATCATAACCGAGTTGCCGTGATTATGGCGGTCTTAGAGAAAAGAGCTAATATATTATTACAAAATAAAGATGCTTACCTCAAAGCAACCGGTGGAGTTCGTTTGGAAGAGCCCGCAATTGACTTGGCTTTAGCTTTGGCAATTGTTTCCAGTGATAAAAATATCGGTTTAGCAGCCGGCGATTGTTTTGTTGGCGAATTGGGATTAACCGGTGAAATTAGACGGGTTAATTTAATTGAGCAACGGATTAAAGAAGCTGCTAAATTAGGCTTTCAACGAATCTTTATTCCCCAAAATAACGCGGTTTCCGCTGCTGAATACCCCGAGATCGAAATCGTGACAGTGCGCACAATCGGCGAGGCTTTGGGAAAAGTTTTCGCCAAACCGGTCTAGGAGCTTTGACTTTTTGCCAGAAGTCGGTAAGCTGTTAGTAAGCATCTATAAGTAGAAAGAGGCGTTTGACTTTGACTGATTCTAAAATTCGGGTGCGTTATGCCCCTAGCCCAACGGGACATTTGCACATTGGTAATGCGCGGACGGCATTGTTTAATTACTTGTTCGCCCGTCACAATAAAGGAATTTTTGTAATTCGAATTGAAGATACTGATACCAAGAGAAATGTTGCCGGGGGCGAAAAAAGCCAACTGGATAACTTGAAGTGGTTAGGTATTGATTGGGATGAAGGTCCTGATTTAGGTGGCGATTACGGTCCCTACCGGCAATCAGAACGACAAGAGATTTATCAAAAATATATTCAACAATTGCTTGATCAAGGGGTAGCTTACGAGTCTTACTTGACTTCCGAACAATTGGAAGCTCAACGTGAAGTTCAAAAGGCTCGGGGAGAAATGCCTCATTATGAAGATGAATTTGCGGGCTTAACTGCGGCGGAAAAAGAAGCGCAGATTACTAACGCTAAAGCTCAAGGAATTAAACCGGTCATTCGAATTAAGGTTCCCAAGCATCATACTTATGCTTGGGAAGATATCGTTAAGGGAGAAATTCAATTCGACTCCGATACTATCGGCGGTGATTGGGTTATCCAAAAGCAAGATGGCATGCCGACTTATAATTTTGCCGTGGTCGTAGATGACCATTTGATGAAAATTTCTCATGTTTTACGAGGAGATGACCACGTAGCAAATACGCCCAAGCAATTGATGATTTACGATTACTTGGGTTGGACAGCGCCAGTTTTCGGGCATATGAGTTTAATTATTAATACCGAAACGGGTAAGAAGCTCAGTAAACGGGATGAATCTGTTCTACAATTTATTGAACAATATCGGCAACGTGGTTACTTACCGCAAGCGATGTTTAACTTCATTACTTTATTAGGTTGGTCACCGGTAGGAGAATCAGAAATCTTCACCCCCAAGCAATTTGTTAAACAGTTTGATCCGAAGCGTTTGAGTAAATCACCGGCTTCCTTCGATCAAAAGAAGTTGGAATGGGTTAATAATCAATACGTGAAGAAGGCTGATTTGAGTCTAATTACTGATTTGTCTTTGGATAATTTGATTGAAGCCAAGCTAGTTCCCGCTGAGGTGTCTCTAGAACAGATCGAATGGGTTCGGGCTTTAGTAGCTTTATTCAAAGACCAAATGAGTTACACGGGACAAATTGTTGAATTGGCCGAGATTTTCTTCCATGATCCGGAACAATTAGATGAAGCGGCGATGGCAGAACTTCAAAAAGATGAAGCCTTAGTTACTTTGGAGACATTTCAAAAACACTTGAAACAAGTTCCGCGCTTTACTGCTACGAAGATTATGGCTGCAATTCAACAAACTCGCCAAGAAACTGGGGTTAAGGGTCGGAAATTATTTATGCCGATTCGAATTGCCACGACACGTTCAATGCATGGTCCCGGGATTGGGGAAGCGATTGAATTATTGGGACAAGAAAAGGCCCAACACCATTTAGCAGAAACTTTGAAACAATTAGAAAACTAATCCATTAGCACAGCGTGTGATCTAGATTATTAATCATGGGCTGTGCTTTTTATAAGATGAGGTGACTTGATGCTCAAGATTTTTAATACACTAACCAAAAACAAAGAAGAATTTGTTCCCCAAGTCGCGGGACAAGTCAAAATGTATGTTTGTGGACCAACGGTGTATAACTATATTCATTTGGGAAATGCGCGTTCGATAGTCGCTTTCGATACTATTCGCCGCTATCTGGAATACCGGGGTTATCAGGTGGACTATGTGTCTAACTTTACTGATGTCGGTGATAAAATCATTAAAGCTGCCCAAGAACAGCAACTAACCTCCCAACAAATTGCCGATAAGTATATCGCGGCTTACCAAGCTGATACGAAGGCCCTCAATGTTCAATCCGCGACTAAGAGTCCCCGGGCGACGGAAAATATGGTCGAAATTATTGATTTAATTGCGGATTTAATTGCCCGTGGTTTCGCTTACGAAAGTGCGGGGGATGTTTATTACCGGGCCCGCAAGTTTAAAAAATATGGTCAATTGTCCGGGCAAGACTTGGCGGATTTGGAATTGGGTGCCAGCCAACGAGTTGATGTGCAAGATACGGCTAAAAAAGAAGATCCGATTGACTTTGCGCTTTGGAAGAAAGCTCCCGAAAATGAAATTTCCTGGCCTTCTCCTTGGAGTAAGGGACGACCGGGCTGGCATATTGAGTGTTCCGCGATGGCTAATAAGTATTTAGGAGCAACTGTGGATATCCATGCCGGGGGAGAAGACTTAATTTTTCCCCATCACGAAAATGAAATTGCCCAAAGTGAAGTTCATACTGGACAGACTTTCGCCCATTATTGGATGCATAATGGTTTTGTAACCATTGGTGAACACGGGGAAAAGATGAGTAAGTCGTTGCATAACTTTGTGACGGTTCATGAATTACTCCAACAAGTAGATCCCCAAGTCTTGCGCTTTTTCATGGCGGCGACGCAATATCGGCGGCCAGTGCAGTATTCCCAAACTAGTTTGGCTGATGCTCAAACTAAGTTGCAACATTTCCAAACCGCGGCGAAGAATCTTTATTTCCGCCTCCAAGATGAAGCTTTCGGAGATTTTGATGCGCAGTTAGCAGCCGAAGTCACCCAGCTGGAGCAACAATTTCAAGAGCATATGGACGATGATTTTAATGTTCAAAATGGTTTGAGTGATTTATACGAAATGATGCGCTTAGTCAATAACTATGTGGCGCGAGACCAAGTAAATCGGAAAAGTGTTGAACAGTTATTGAATAAATTTACGGAACTTTTGGGGATTTTTGGCTTAGAATTTCAATTTGATAATAATGTTGACCAGGAAGTTGAAGGTTTAATTCAAGAGCGTGATCAAGCGCGGGCGGATAAAGATTTTCAACAGAGTGATCAATTAAGAGATCAATTACGAGCCATGGGGATTATTTTAGAAGATACTCCTCAAGGAACACGGTGGCACAAAGAATGATTGATTATCGACAGTTAAACGGAATTACCTTGGCTTATCTAGGAGATGCAGTTTGGGAAACTTACGTCCGCCAGCATCTTTTGGAACAAGGTTTGACCAAAGTCAATCGCTTACAAAAGCGAGCAACCCACTTTGTTTCGGCTAAAGCCCAGGCGGCCTTGATTGCCTTAATGCAGGCGGAGAATTATTTGACCGACGCAGAGTTAGATGTTTTTCATCGGGGGCGCAACGCCAAGAGTTATACGCACGCTAAAAACACTTCCGTCCAGACGTATAATATTTCCACGGGCTTTGAAGCTATTTTTGGCTATTTACAATTAACTGGACAAGAACAAAGGGTGGCACAATTAGCACAATGGTGTCTAGAACAAGTAGAAATGGGGCGAACTGATGCATACAACTTCCAATAAACCAGAGCGCGAGTTAGTCTTTGGAATTTATGCGGTCCAAGCTCTCTTTCAATTGCCCGATGTGCAACAGCAAGTTAATAAGGTCTTTTTACAGAAGAATTTACCGCATAATGACAAGCTCCAAGCTCTCTTAAAAACTGCTCGGCGCTTACATTTGATCATCCAAGAAGTTCCCAAGCAAAAGCTAGATGACTTGACGCAAAAGGAAAATCATCAAGGAATTGTGGTCACAGTTGCTCCTTTACGTTATTGGGAATTACCGGAATTATTGGACCACCTGACTCAGAGCAAGGAGACGCCTTTCTTTTTGGTTTTGGATAATTTGAATGATCCCCGGAATTTTGGCTCTATTTTGCGGACAGCTGATGCCGTGGGAGTTAATGGCGTGATTATTCCTAAACGTCGAGCAGCTAGCGCAACGGGATTAGTAGCCAAGACTTCTACGGGAGCTCTGGCGCGAATTCCGATTGTCCGAGTTACGAATTTAGTTCGAACCTTGCAGGAATTAAAAGAGGCTGGAATCTGGGTTTTTGGGACCGCAATGCAGGGTAGTGACTATCGGCAGTGGGATGCCCGGGGACCGATTGCTCTAGTAATCGGTAACGAAGAAAAGGGCTTATCGCCGTTAGTGCAAAAACAAATGGATGCTACTTTGACCATCCCGATGGTGGGGGAGGTCCAAAGTTTAAATGCTAGTGTAGCGACCGGAATTCTACTGTATCAGGCCTTTACAAGTCGTGAGGGTGACCACTAATCATGAAAAAACAAATTTTAATCGTTGATGGCTATAATGTAATTGGCACTTGGCCCCAGTTAGATCGATTGAAGCAGCAGGATCGATTGGCAGATTCTCGGGACTTATTATTGGATATTCTGGCTAACTATCGTAAATTCTTTGAGGGTCAGATTATTGTGGTTTTTGATGCCATGTATGTTCCCGGAGTTAAAGAACAGTTTCAGAAATGGGATCTCGATGTGGTTTTTACTCCGGAAGGGGTCACCGCGGACACTTATATTCAAAATTTGAGTGAAGAGTTAAATCAGATTACCAACCAGGTCACGGTTGTGACCTCCGATCAAGCCGTTCAATGGACCGTCTTTTCTCGGGGAGCGATTCGCTTGCCTTCTTATGAATTGTATAAAAGAATTCAAGAGATGAAACGCCAATTGCAGTGGGAAAGCAAACAACACCATGATCGAAAGGTCCAGCGTAATAATCCTTTCACGCCGGAACAGTTGGCTCGCTTAGCGCAATTAAGAGATGATTTATCGCAATAGAGCTTTTTGATTTAAAAAAGATTACTTTTTGTGATAAAAAACATACGTTCTCTTATCCTCTTAGAGGGAGAATGCTATGCTTTAAATGTCGTTTGTTGCTTCGAAAGGAGCAACATGGAAAGCTTAAATTTATTACAAGAAGAACAGCATTGGATTCGAGCTGTTAAGCTGCAACACAGTTCCCAAAGCTTGGAACAATTATTTAAAAAATACCGTCCAATGATTGAAAATCTTTGTAATTTACACCAACTTCGTCTATATGATCGAGAAGATTGGTATCAAGAAGCGCGGATCGTTTGTTTTGAAACCTGCCTGATTTATGATTGCTCCCAAGGGTCCAAGTTTGGCAGTTTTTTTAAACTTCGATTAAAAAATCATCTGGCTAACTTACTGCGCTATCAATTGGCCTTTAAAAGGCGTTCCAACGTAGCAACCGTTTCTTTTGAACAACTTTTACAAGAAGATCCGGAATTAGAAGATTTATTGGCCATCTTTGGCCGGGCCAGTAATGAAAGAATTATTTTTGAGTATCGAACTTTCATCCATCAGTTATCAACGATTGAAATTAAAGGTTTCCAGATTTTATTGGGCTTGAATACACCAGAACAAGTTACTCAATCTGGTACTTATACCAAAGTTCAAGTTCAACGGGCCATGAGCCGGAGTCGAGTAAAATTTCGCTCTTTTTGTCAAGCTCATGGGCTTGACACATAAGGCAAGCTTTTGTATAGTTGCTTGGTGTAGGTGATTAGATGAAAACAGAAACAGTTGTTTTAGAATGCAGTCAGTGTGGGGCTCATAATTATCACACTTTGGTTAATCGGGCTCGACAAGAACGGTTTATGATTAAGAAATATTGTCCCCAGTGTGATCAACACACGCTCCATCAAGAAACGAGGTAGAAGGTCATGCGTTTTTTAAGAAGTGTCAAAGATGAAATGAAATTAGTCCAATGGCCAACTTGGAAAGAAAATCGTCACGATACGATGACGGTCATTATGACTTCGATTGTTTGTGCCCTCTTTTTAGGAGCCTGTGATTGGATTTTCCAAAAGTTATTAACAATGTTTGTAACCCATCGTTAGGAATCGTTTGTACTTTGAATCATGATTTGTTACAATATTAATTAAGCAAAAACTTCGTGGAAGCGGAGTTTTTTTTAGTGGAATTGAGGAGATTAGGATGCCAGAACAAAGTCAAAAAAAATGGTACGTACTACACACGTACTCTGGTTACGAAAATCGGGTTAAAGAAAATTTACAATCTCGGGCCCAATCGATGGGAATGGAAGACTATATTTTCCAAGCGGTGGTTCCTGAAGAAGAAGAAACTGAAACTAAGAATGGTCATACTAAGACCGAAATGAAGAAGACTTTCCCCGGCTACGTACTTGTCGAAATGGTGATGTCCGATCAATCTTGGTTTGTGGTTCGAAACACGCCGGGAGTAACCGGATTTGTCGGAAGTCATGGTGCCGGAAGCAAGCCTGCTCCCTTACTACCAGAAGAAGTTGAACATATTTTGCATGGCATGCAAGAGCAAGCTGACCAAAATGATCTCGACTTAGAACTAGGCGAAGTTATCAAAATTACTGACGGAGCTTTTGCTGGTTTAGAAGGAAAAATTACCGAAATTGATTCCGAACACGGTAAAGTTAAGGTTGAAGTGGATATGTTTGGCCGTTTGACAGAAACGGAACTGGATTATACAAATTTAGAAAAAGCTAGTTACTAATTGCTAAATGGCTTTAAGAATGCTAAAATCACTTAGTATGTCGTTTGACATGTCTGTGGGAGGGAAAATATTAATCCCATCTTTAACCACATCACGGACTTAAGGAGGTATGTACCGTGGCTAAAAAAGTTGCAAATGTTGTTAAGTTGCAAATTCCTGCTGGAGCAGCAACTCCAGCTCCTCCAGTTGGTCCTGCATTAGGACAAGCTGGTATTAATATCGTTGAATTCACTAAAGAATTTAACGCTCGGACAGCTGATCAAAAGGGGATGGCTTTGCCAACCGTGATCACTGTTTATGAAGATCGTTCGTTTGATTTTGTTGCCAAGACTCCTCTAGCAGCTGCTTTATTGATGAAGGCTGCTGGTGTCCAAAAGGGTTCTGGGAACCCGCGGGATGAGAAGGTTGCTTCTGTGACCAAAGCTCAAGTCAAGGAAATTGCCGAGACTAAGTTAAAAGACTTGAATGCCAATGATATTGAAGCGGCAATGAGCATGATTGCTGGAACCGCTCGAAGCATGGGCTTTACAGTCGAAGATTAATTTAAAAATCCGGTAACAACAAGCAGAGCTTGTTACAAGTGGGAGGAGTTTGAACTCCACTAGACCACAATCGCAAGGAGGAACTCAAACGTGGCTAAACATGGAAAGAAATATTTGGAAGCAGCCAAGCAAGTAGATAAGACCAAGTCTTACCCAGCTGCTGAAGCAATTGCTTTATTAAAGAAGATTGACTACGCAAACTTTGATGCAACTATCGAAGTAGCTTATAACTTAAACTTGGATACTAAACAAGCTGATCAACAAATCCGGGGAGCAATGGTTTTGCCTAACGGAACTGGTAAGACTCAACGAGTTGTAGTTTTTGCTGACGGGGAACAAGCTAAGCAGGCTGAAGCTGCTGGCGCAGACTTCGTTGGTGATGACGACTTAGTTGAAAAGATTACTGATGGCTGGTTAGACTTTGATGTTGTTGTTGCGACACCAAAGATGATGGCTAAGGTTGGTCGTTTGGGTCGGATCTTAGGACCAAAAGGTTTAATGCCGAATCCGAAGACCGGAACTGTGACCATGGATGTTGAAAAAGCTGTGCAAGATGTTAAGGCTGGACAAGTGGCTTATCGTGCCGATGCTCAAGGCTTGATTCATGCACCGTTAGGAAAAGTTTCTTTTGCTGATGACAAATTGGTAGAAAACTTTGATGCTTTCAATGCCGTAATTTTGAAAGCTCGTCCAGCAACGGTTAAAGGTCAATTTGTGAAGAGCGTGAACTTGACGACAACCTTTGGCCCAAGTGTCAAAGTGGTATTTGACTAATTCTAGAATTCATGCTAACTTATTAATATTATGAACTACCTAAGACTCAGGTGGCCGTTGGCCTTAATATCCTGCCGAGGCTAGATGCTGGTTAAATTGGGCATTGTTGCTGCGGTGACAATGCCTTTTAATTTTAGGTAGAAAGATTACGGAGGTGAAACTAGATGAAAGATACAGTATTAAAGGCTAAACAAGATTTAGTTGATGTTGTTGCTGATAAGATGAGTCGTTCTGAATCAGTGATTGTCGTTGACTATTTAGGCTTAAGCGTTGCCCAAGTAACTGACTTACGACGGCAATTGTTTGATGCGGGGGTAGAATTTCAAGTTGTTAAAAACTCAATTTTACGTCGCGCAGCTGAAAAAGCCGGCTTAGCTGATTTAAACGATACTTTTGCTGGTCCAACAGCCGTCGCTTTCTCTTATGATGATGCGATTGTAGCTGCGAAGACTATTTCCAAATTTGCCGAAACAACCGACGTTTTGGAAATTAAAGGTGGAATGATTGAAGGCCAAGTTCAAAGCTTGGAAAAGATCAACGAATATGCGAATATGCCAAGCCGCGAAGAACTATTGGCTACCTTGGCTTCCATGTTACAATCACCTGTCCGCAAAGTTGCTTATGCAGTTCAAGCAATTATTGATAAGAATGAAGAAGACGGTTCTGCCGCTTAGTTATTCTTAAATTATTTATATAACCATTGGAGGAATAAAAATGGCTTTCGATAAAGATAAGATTATTGATTCATTAAAAGAAGCAAGCATTTCTGACTTAAACGACTTGGTAAAGGCAATCGAAGAAGAATTTGATGTTTCCGCTGCTGCTCCAGTTGCTGTTGCTGGTGGTGCTGGTGGTGCCGGCGCCGAAGAAAAGAGTGAATTCGACGTTGAATTGACCGAAGTAGGTCAAGAAAAAGTTAAGGTTATCAAGGCTGTTCGGGAAATCACTGGCTTAGGCTTGAAAGATTCCAAGGGCTTAGTTGACAACGCTCCTTCCGTAATTAAGGAAGGCTTACCTTCTGCTGAAGCTGAAGAAATGAAAGCTAAGCTTGAAGAAGTTGGCGCAACTGTAACTTTGAAATAGTTAATTTCTAGTTCGAAGCTGTAATTCTCATTTTATGAGGATTGCGGCTTTTTTAATACCTAAGGAGAAGTAAATACAGGTCCAGTTAAGATCACTGCCAAAGGCTGAATTGGCGGCGTTTTGGCAGTTAGCTTACGGTGCTCCTCAAGTTGAGTGAACCTAGGGGAATGGATCTTATTTTGATGATCAATTGCCTCTCAAGGTTGATTTTTTGAATCCACGTTTAGCCTTTGTGAAATGCGGCGAAATCTAAGTTCATGTTATAATTAACTTTTCGAATAGAGAAAGTAAGTGAGGTTAAATTTTGGCAGAACAATATTTTACAGCCCAACCGAACGCTCAGCATCAGCTACGAGAATTTCAATTTCAATTGTTACAACAGGATTTACATTTTACGACCGATAATGGAGTTTTTTCTAAACAAACAATTGATTTTGGAACGCGAGTTCTTTTGGAAGCAATTGGCTTAGAGCCCGCGCCAACGGGCCCTTTATTGGACCTCGGTTGTGGTTACGGGCCGATTGGCTTAACTTTAGCTAGTCTTTGGCCGCAGCGGCAAGTTGAGCTGGTTGACGTTAACCAGCGAGCCTTAGCTTTGGCCCAACAAAATGCTCAGGCTAATCAAATTGAAAATGTGAGGATTTATCCTTCAGATGCTTATCAGTCCGTGCAGCGCCAAGATTATGGCGCAATTTATACTAACCCGCCTTTACGTGCCGGAAAAAAGGTCGTGACGGCCATCTTGACGCAGGCTCTCCAGTACTTGAGAACAGACGGCCAATTATGGTGTGTTATTCAAAAGAAGCAGGGCGCTCCTTCATATAAAAAGATGATGCAAGTTGCCTTTGGGAACGCCCAAATTATAAAAAGAAGTAAAGGATATTACGTTATTAAAAGTGTTAAGACCCCAGACTAAAGATTTATATACCCCGCAACAACTAGAACAATACATGCAACAGGCTCTCCAGGCGGCTCAGCAAGCTGAAATTGAAGGGGAAGTTCCGATTGGCGCGGTAATTGTTGATAATTTAACGAATCAAGTTATTGCTCAAGGCTATAATCAACGAGAAACTCGGCAAGATCCTTTGGCGCATGCCGAAATTGAAGCAATTACCGCGGCTTGCCAAAAAGTAGGTAGTTGGCGTTTGGAACATCATAGTTTATTTGTAACTCTAGAACCTTGTGCGATGTGTGCGGGGGCCATTATTAATAGTCGGATCACCAACGTGATTTTTGGAGCTTGCGATCCCAAGGCAGGCTCAGTGGAATCGTTGATCCATTTATTTGATTTTCCCTATAATAGTCGTCCCGATTATCAAAGCGGCGTTTTGGCTCCTGAGTGTAGCCAAACTTTGACTACTTTCTTTCGAAAAATTCGGCAGCAAAACTCGTAAAAGATTGAAAATTAGACTGCAATAGTTTATTATTATTAGTGGTCGTAAGACCGGAGGCAATGATGGACTTACGAATTGTGTCAGGTTCGGAAGAAAGCAGCACTAAGTATGTTTCGTCATGTGCCTTTTTTATATGACATAGACACTCTTAGCCTTGGGGCTAGGAGTTTTTTAATACTTATAATTTGTAATTTAAAAAAAACAGGAGGATTCTGATGGCCTATCAAGCTTTGTATCGAGTTTGGCGTCCACAATGTTTTGCGGATATTGTGGGACAAGAAATGATTGCGCAGACCTTGATTAATGCGGTGGCAACTGATCAGGTTAGTCATGCCTATCTATTCACCGGACCTCGGGGAACGGGGAAAACCTCTTGTTCCAAGATTTTAGCTAAGGCTGTGAATTGTCTCCATCCCCAGGCAGGAGAACCTTGTAATGAGTGTGAATTATGTCAAGCTATTACAGCTGGGAGCCTGAATGATGTTTTGGAAATTGATGCGGCGTCCAATAACGGGGTCGAACAGATTCGCGATATTCGGGATAAAGTTAAATATGCCCCGACTCGGGCGGCGTATAAAGTTTATATTATTGATGAAGTGCATATGTTATCCACCGGAGCCTTTAATGCCCTGCTCAAGACTTTGGAAGATCCACCGGCGCAAGTGATTTTTATCTTGGCGACGACGGAGCCACAAAAAATTCCCGCGACAATCATTTCTCGAACCCAGCGCTTTGATTTCCGGCGAATTAGTGCGGAAGCGATCGTTGAGCGGATGGAATATATTTTAGAAGAGCAAAAAATCCAAGCAGACCCGCAAGGTTTAGCTGTGATTGCCCGGGCGGCTGAAGGAGGAATGCGGGATGCTCTAAGTATCCTCGATCAAACTTTAGCTTTGACGCCGGGGCAATTAACTTTAGACAATGCCTTGCAGGTAACCGGTAGTTTGGACCAAAGGCAACTAATGGCTTATCTCCAGTCGGTGACCCAGGCTGAAGCAGCGCCGGCCTTAGATCAATTACATGAGTTGCTCGATAGTGGACGGTCAGCCGCCCGCTTAACCGATGCCGTAATTGGGGCTTGTCGCGATCTTCTTTTAGCTAAAACTGACCCCCAGCTTTTGCAATCGACGACGCTGGAATCACCGGAGTCAGAAGCGCCCCTTCTCGATCTCCAAAATAAATTTAGTAATGAACAGTTGTATCAAATGATTGAAGCGACCTCTAAGACGCAACAAGATTTACGGCAAACTAATCAGACGACCATCTATTTGGAAGTTTTGACGGTGCAATTAATTGAAATTCAGCAGAGGACTTCTGCAAATTCTGTTGGAACTCCGGCTCCCAGTGAAGTTACTAATTTAGAGGCGCAAGTTGCGCAATTACAAGAACAAGTTAAGACTTTATTGGGCCAGAAAAAACAGCCACAAGTACCAACTAAATCCCCAGCGCAAGCTGCAGCTCGACCTCGGCGACAAACACCTGCGAAAGTGGATTCGATTCTCCAAGGACAAACTGCCAAAGGAAGTTCGCCCGCCAAAGTTGATCAAACTAAGATTAATCAAATTTTAGAAAAAGCAACCCGGCAAGATTTGCAAGAAGTTCAAAATGTCTGGGCTGACTTGATGAGCATGTTAAGTGTCACTCAACGGGCTGTAATGAAAGTCTCCAAACCGGTCGCGGCTAGTGCTCAAGGAGTTGTGGTGGCTTTTGATTATGCTGTTTGGTTTGAAAGAGTCACCAGTAACCAAGAAATGCTGACCATGTTAAAGACTAATCTGGACCGACTTTTAAAAAGCGATGCTGATGTGGTGATTGTTGCGGCAGAAAACTGGCCGCAAATCCGGCAAGATTTTTTGCAACATCATCAATTAAAGCCGGCGGCAAAAGCAGAAACTAAAAAATCAGCTCCAGATTTAGTTGGTCAAGCCCAAGAAATGTTTGGTAAAGAATTGGTCGAAGTTAAACCCGATTAAAGGAGAAAATTATGAAACCACAAATGCCTGGTAATATGCAACAAATGTTAAAGCAAGCTCAAAAGTTACAAAAAGAAATGGGTCAAGCTCAAGAGCAGCTCAAAGCCACCGAATTTATTGGCCAAGCAGCTGATGATACAATAACGGTAACTTTTACCGGAGACTATCAGTTACAAGATATCAAAATTCAGCCAACGGTGATCGATCCGGAAGATCCAGACCTTTTACAAGATATGATTGTGATGGCCGTAAATGACGCCATGGCTAAGATTGAGCAAACAACACAGCAGACTTTAGGGAAGTATAATCCAGGATTTTAGGGAGGAATAATCATTGATTAAAATGTAGAATGATATAGACAAGTATAGAATAAATAATATGTTGTTCACAGAGAGTTAATATGGAGGTGAATAACATGACCATGATTAAGTCTAATGATATGACTGCACTTTTGGGAGTTACCGTTTGAACTCTATAGGAATGGGATCGCAAAGGTAAGTTCATCGCCCACCGCTCCCCGACAAATCAACGTTATTATACGGAAGATCAGTATCAGACCTATCTTGATGATCAGCCTACGGCTAAGAAAGTTGTGGCGTATGCTCGTGTTTCAACGAGTGGACAGCAAGATAATCTGAGAGATCAAATTAAGTTCATTCAAACTTACGCTAATGCCAAGGAAATTATCCTTGATCAGGCGCAGCCCGATTGGGGCAAACCGGATTTCAAATCGAAGAAGGCTCCACGTCAAAGAAAAATTGCGTTTGGACAAAGCGCAGGGTGCTAAAAACTGGGCTGATATCAAGTTAAGTAAATACGTTGATTTATCAGGTGTGCTTAAGGTTATCAGTGCATACCGTGAGAAAGGTAAATATTGGGCCAGTCTTCCCTTTGAAATTGAGCTTAATCCTAAGCCTGAGACGGGAAACAAGTAACTAAGAGTAATCAATGCAAGGCAACGAGAGACACGTTGCAACCTGCTCGAGGGTTGCTAATCTTCAGTACGATATTATGCAAAAATTCACAACGAAACTAGTGACGAATTACGACAAAATCGTGATCGAAGAACTTAGCAGTTAAGGACATGCAAATGAGCTACGTTGCTTCAAAAGGACTCCAGCGGTCAATGTTTGGTTATTTAATATGTTATAAATGTGCATGTACGGCAAAGAACTGATTCTTGCGGATAGATATACACACCAGACGAAGCATAAGGAATACGTTTGTTAGGCCTGTGGAACATTCCTCGATCGGGACGAGAACGCCGCGGCTAACTTGTTAGCCTTAATCTAAAAAACTCAAGGAGGCTGGCTAAGCCCTGATGCTGTCATAGTTGGTCAATGAGATTACTCCTTGATGGAATATCGGAATACTGGCGTCATAACGGCAGTAAGTAAAATAAAGAAAGGAAATATGCAACCTTTTTAAATATAGAAATCATTCGTGATTTACTATATTTCTCCATATTTTGCATAGCAGGCAGTCAATGTTATACCCACAACCAGTAGCTAAATTAATTGATTCCTATATGAAGTTACCGGGAATTGGCGCTAAGACGGCAACACGGCTGGCTTTTTTTACAATCGATATGGATGATGGCGATGTCCAAGAATTTCAAGATAGTTTAAAAGCAATTAAAACTGATTTAGGTCATTGTTCACAATGTGGCAATATTACCGATGTTGATCCTTGTCTGATTTGCCAAGATGTCAATCGTGATCATAGCCAGATTTTGGTGGTCGAACAACCGCAAGATATTATGGCCTTAGAAAACATGCACAGCTATCGCGGCTTATATCATGTTTTGGGAGGCGTTTTGTCTCCGGTGAAGGGGATAGGACCAGATGAATTACGGATCAAGAGTCTTTTGCAGCGTCTGCAAACTAATTCGCAAGTCGAAGAAGTAATTATTGCGACGAATGCCACTCCTGATGGAGAAGCAACGGCCATGTATTTATCTAAATTGATTAAACCCGCTCAAATTAAGGTGACCCGTTTAGCCCACGGTTTGGCCGTGGGAGCAGATATTGAATATGCTGATGAAATGACTTTACAACGAGCGGTTGAAGGTCGCCGGCAACTATAAAAAAGAAACTATTAACGACACTAGCTGGAGTTAATAGTTTTTTTATAAGTCAGACCTTGGAAAATTTAGTTTCGCAAATTCAAGGGCGTGTTATGATATAACAGATATTATATATAATTTGAAGAGCAGAAGTCTGGATAGTGGACTTCTATAAAAAGCTCAATGAAGGTAGGATAAAGTGTGGCTAAGATTTTTATTTCGTTAGAAGGACCAGATGGAGCTGGAAAATCAACGGTAGCAGCGCAACTCCAGAAAAAACTCCAAGAACAAAGCACGCAACCGGTATTATTAACACGGGAACCCGGGGGAAGTAAAATTTCCGAACAGATTCGCCAAGTAATTTTAGATGTTGCTAACCAAGAGATGGATGCGCGCACGGAAGCTTTATTGTACGCTGCTTCTAGACGGCAACATGCCGTTGAAGTAGTGGCTCCCGCTTTAGCCAAGGAACAAATTGTCTTAAGTGATCGCTATTTAGATAGTTCAATTGCCTATCAAGGTGCGGGAAGAGAAATTGGAATCGCGGCTGTTCGTCAATTAAATTTATTTGCGGTTGAAGAAATTTTACCAAGTTTAACTTTATACTTGGACCTTCCTCCGGCTCTAGGTTTAAAAAGAATTCAAGAACAAAGAAGTCAAGCTCCCGATCGCTTAGAACAAGAACAACTGGCTTTTCATGAGCGAGTCTATCAGGCTTATAATCAGTTAGTAGCAGAAGAACCGCAGCGTTTTGTCCGAATTGATGCAACGCAAGAGTTACCGCAAGTAGTGGCTGCTTGTTGGCAAGCAATCGCCCAACGTTTCTTTACCGCAACCAGCAACGACTAATCGGCAATTAAGACTTGTTTGAAGGAGGGCTAAGGAGATGGATTCAATTGTTCAGTTGCAGCCGCAATTAACTCAACAAATTGCCCAAGCTGTGGTCGAGCAGCGGGTATCGCACGCCTATTTATTATTAGGAGAAAATCAGTTACAAACCCAACAGTTGGGTTTATGGTTTGCGCAAGCTTTATTTTGTCAACAGCCGGCTGCCGGTTTTCCTTGTGGTCAATGTGATCATTGTCGGCGAATTACCCAACGGGACTTTCCCGATATCGTTTGTCTCAAGACAGATAAAGCCAGCTTGGGAGTTGATGAGGTTCGCCAAGCTAAATTAAGTCTAGAACAAACTGGAGTTGAAGCCGATCACCGCTTACTTTTGATTAATTCGGGGGCTAAATTAACGCCGGCTGCGGCCAATAGTTTATTGAAATTTCTTGAGGAGCCCGCCGGAGCGGTAACGACGATTTTGGAAGCCCCCAGCACAACGACAATTTTGCCAACTATTTTATCCCGGGTCCAGATTTTAACGTTAACGGCCGCGGTTGATAGCAACTGGCAGCAGCAATTACAAGCTCAAGGTTATACCGCCCCAGATTTAAAGATCATTGCCCAAGCTCACCTAGAAAACGAACTGGGGCAGGACTTAACTGCGGTTGATTTTCAAAAAATTCGTGACTTAGTCCAAAACTGGTTTCAATTATTAGAAGAACATCCCTGGACAGCCTTTTTAGAAGTCGGGGCTAAAGTTAAAGGTAGTTTGGAAAATCGCCAACAACAGACCATCTTTCTGGGACTTTTAGAAGCCAACTTTTCGCGTCAGATCCGGCAAGTAGCCGATGATGGGGCTAATTTATTAGTAGTTCGTCGACTGACTGAAAGTTTCCTAGAGGCCCGAAAGTATTGGCAAGCTAATGTTAGTTTGGAAAATAGTTTAGAGCAGTTAGCCTTACAGGCCGTGGAGATTGTTAAAGGAAGTTCATTATGACAGAAAAAGACTATTATGCTAAGTTTGAAGTATTACAGCAGCTGTCACAAGATTTGACCCGAGAATTAGCCTTAATGAAAGAAAGTATTTCCCAGGTTCTTGAAGAAAATGCCGAACTAAAAATTGAAAATGAACATTTGAGAACGCGCTTGAGTACTGTGGATAATAAAAAAGAAGATGAACTTTCAGAATCTCGGCGGACTTTGGAAAAACTTTATGATCAAGGTTTCCATGTTTGCACGGTGATGTATGGAGCCCATCGTGAGCAGCAGGAAGAATGCGCTTTTTGTCTCGATGTTATTTATGGAGAACGGAAAACGAAATGATTACAGAAGTAGCAAGTTTCAAGGCTTCAACATCGGGACGGCTGTATCTAGTCCCCACACCAATCGGCAATTTGGGAGATTTGAGTCCTCGAGCGGTTGAAGTTTTGCAAACAGTGGACCTAATTGCCGCTGAAGATACCCGCAATACCCAAAAATTATTGAACCATTTTCAAATAAAAACTAAGCAGATTAGTTTTCATGAGCATAATACGCAACAACGTTTACCAGAATTAGTGGCGAAGCTAAAACAGGGACTACAAATTGCGCAAGTAAGTGATGCCGGGATGCCCTCGATTAGCGATCCCGGGCAAGAGTTGGTGCAAGCCTGTATTCAAGTGCAGATTCCGGTAGTTCCCTTGACCGGACCCAATGCGGCCCTGACCGCCTTGATTGCCAGCGGATTAGTGCCCCAACCATTTTACTTTTATGGTTTTTTGCCCCGGAAGCAGCAGGAATGGCAAGCGGCTTTGGCCCAGTTAAAAAATCTCACAGCTACTTTTATTTTGTATGAGTCACCTTATCGGATTCAAAAAACGGTGGAACACTTGGGCCAAGTTTTAGGAACTGGCCGGCAATTGGTTTTAGCTCGCGAATTGACCAAAGTCCATGAGGCTTTTTTACGGGGGACAATTGGTGAAGTTCAAGAATATTTTGCGCAAAATCAACCGCGGGGAGAATATGTAGTTTTGGTTCAAGGACAGTTACAGACGGTGGAAAAGACCTGGTCTGAACTAGAGGTTCAACAGGAAGTTCAAAGCCAAATCCAAGCGGGCCAAAAGCCCAATGTCGCAATTAAAACAGTCGCTAAACAAGCTCATTGGGAACGACAGGCAGTTTATAATTTGTATCACGGATTGGAGTAAGCAAGATGAAAGCTAGTTATTCAGAATCATTCGTCGTCCCGTTTTATTTTATTGATTCGAGCCGGAAAATGAAGTTATCAGCTTTATTTGATGCTTTGTTGTTGGCTTCCGAGCATCAATTGCATGCGGCTGGAATTGATTCCCAGCAGCTGGTGCACGAGCACCAATTGGGTTGGGTGGTCACTAAATATCATCTAGAAGTTCAACGCTGGCCGGTTTTAGATGAGAAAATCACCTTAACCACGGAAGCAACTAGTTATAATAAGTTTTTCTGTTACCGGACTTTTACCGCTCATGATGCCCAGGGAAAGCAATTGTTACAATTGACTAGTAATTGGGTTATGTTGGATATTCAAAAAAGAAAAATGGTTCCGACTGATCCCCAAATTATGGAACTCCTTGATTGTCCCTATACCGCTAAGGTGGAAAGTTTTCCTCGGATCGACCGGGTTGAATATCAGCAGCCGCCAATTTTATATCGGACCCGCTTCTTTGATATTGATGTTAATGGTCATGTTAATAATTCCATTTATTTTGATTGGATGCTTGATTCCTTAGGCCAAGATTTCTTAGTCAATCACAATATTCAAACTTTTGACATCAAGTATGAACATGAAGTACCTTATCAAGAAACGATCCAAAGTTTCGTCCGGGTGGATGATCTAACAACCCATCACTTAATTAGGTCAACGGCTGGAGTTAGCGCCCAAGCGCAAATTACTTGGCGCGAGAACTAAGAAAGTAGTAAGAAAAGTGGAGAAAAATGACCCATATTTTGGTGATTGATGATGACCCCGATATTCTAGCGATTATTAAGATTGGCTTAACTAAAGATGGTCATCAAGTAGTAACCTGCGCTCAACCGCAAGAATTGCAACTTGATCAGATCGATTTTTTTGATTTAATTTTACTGGATATCATGATGCCCCAATTGAATGGCTATGATTTAATTCAAGAGTTACGTCAGCGAACCGAAATTCCGATTATTTTTTTAACCGCTAAGACTAGGGAAAACGATATTTTGTATGGCTTAAGTTTAGGCGCGGATGATTATTTAACCAAACCCTTTCGAATCGCTGAATTGCGGGCGCGGATTAAGGCCCATCTGCGCCGTGAAACTCGCGAACATTACACCAGTTTAAATCTGGAACCTTATCGTTTTAATTTGTTACAAAAACAACTCTATTATCAAGATCAATTAGTCCCCCTAACTAAAGGGGAATATGCGATTTGTGAATTCTTAGCGTGAAATCGGGGACAGATTTATACGCGTGAACAAATCTATGAGCATGTCTTTGGCTTTGATGCTCCCGGAGACAATCGTTCAATTGCCACCCATATTAAGAATATTCGCGCCAAATTAGGGATCGACAACTGTCCGATCCTCACACATTGGGGAGTGGGTTACGGATGGATCACGAAAGAAAATTAAGCTCCTTGCGGCGCCTTTTGGTTCAGTTTTTGGGGAGTCTAATTGGACTACTGACTTTGGCAATTTTATTGCCCAGCCTGCTGCTCTTTGTTGCTCAAGGGTCAGGGGGGCTAACTGCCGCCAATCAAGGAGAAAAGGATGCCCGATATTTATTGGAGCGGGTAAAAAAGCAGCAGGCTTTTTCGCTGCAAGAGGTCTCCTCTTTAAATCAATATGCTTTATTAGATTCTCAGCTCAAAGTTAAAGCTACTAATATGGACCAAGGAACCTTAAAACAGGCCCAAAAGTTTGTCCAAGGGCAGGACGCTCGGGGGCATTATTTCATCCAGACTAAATTTCAAAAACAAAGATTATTGCTCGCCTATCAGCTACGAACCAGTTATCGAAAGGCGAGTTGGAATCATTATCTCCCGACACCCTTTCAAGTTTGGGTAATTTCGATGATTATTGGCTTGTTAGGGGCCTGTCTTTTTTGTGTTCAAAAATTTGCTCGCAAAATTGGGCGAGAGCTCGAGCCTTTAAACCAAGCAGTCGAAAAAATCCAAGCGGCGGATTTGAACTTTGCGGTTGGTCAATCGTCAATTAAGGAATTTCAGGAAGTTTTGACGAGTTTAGCAGCCATTAAGGAAAATTTACAAGCCGATTTGAATTTACGTTATCGAGCGGAGCAAAAATATCGGCAACAATTAGCCGCGCTAGTTCATGATCTCAAAACACCCTTAACTGGGGCCTTGGGTTGGACCGATCTCTTGCAGGAAACTGAGTTAGATGAAGAACAGAAAAGCTATTTACGCCATTTACAACAAAATAAATTGACTATTTCCCAGTTGATTAATTCCTTGTTGCAAGTAACCTTGACCACGAAAGCAGAAACTGTTCATTTAAAGGAATGTAATTTACATGATTTGGGCAATGAGTTACTCGCGCAAATGCAGGAATTAGCCACTCCCCAAAAAATTCAAATTAACTATCAAGAAGACTGGGAGAATCCCCAGCTAGTCACCGATCCGAGCCTATTAAAGCAGGCTTTATTGAATGTAATAACTAATGCGATTGAATTCACACCCCAGGGAGGAAAAATCACTTGGCAAATGCAGCGGAAAGAAAATTTGCGGATTGTGATTACGGACTCTGGACCGGGATTTTCTCCCGCAGCTTTAAAACAGGCAGGGGAGGAATTATATCGAGGTGACTTGAGCCGGAGTGGAACCGGTCACTTTGGTTTGGGTCTGGCAATCGCTCGTTTAAATTTGGAATTACTAGGAGGAAAATTAACTTGGGAGAATACTTCTGCCCAAGGATCGGCTCGGGTCACTTTAACTTTGCCGCCAACGACCAAAACTTATAATAATTAGAATAAGAGAAAAAATTTTAAAGGATTTGAGGCTAATATGAATATATCTTTTAGCTAATTTGATCATAAGTTAAACTATTTTTGAAAGTCTCACCAAACTAATAAGACTAGGATATTTAGTTGTGTATATAGAAATAAGCTTTTAGTAAGTGCCTATATTATTGATCTGATAATTAAACCAGTTAGGCAAAAGTGAAGGAATGACAATTCCCTGATTACCAATAAGAGATGGTTTTAAGACAGGTAAATTATCACTGCCGTAGTAGTAGGCCTGATAAACTAATTTTGAGCAGTAGTTAGGATCAAGAATTCTTAATTGGGTATTAATTAGATATCTTATGTGTCTGTCCTTAATCCAACCATGGTTTGAACTATAAAAACGCCAATCTCCCCAATCAGCAGCTTTGCGAGCTACTTGTTGGTCACTAAGTCGATAAATTCGTAGCCAATTATTAATATGACGAGTCGAACCATTATTTCCTCGTAGCCAATCAACGATTTTAAATTGATGGTTATTGTCTGGAATTCCTTTAAAACAATCGTTGCCTCCCGTCATTTCTAGAACAATATTATTAGTAGTTGCAATAGCGGTATGACCAATAAAGGGGCCCGAAGTGTTAGTACCACCCTCAATAATTATGTCTCCTTTACGCAAAGTTTTTTCAAACTGCAATGCATTATCCTCTTGAGAGCGGAATAGATATTTGGGTTGCGCGTAGTCGTATGCGGCACCATCTGAAAAAGCGCCATAATTATTTTGGTTTAACCATTGCTCAAGGCTGATTTGTTCAGGATCAAGTTGCTTATCTTTAACCAAGGTTTGATACTGATTTTCAAAGCGACCAATATTATCTTTAAAAGCTTGATAAGTATACTTATAGGACACAATTTTTTTATCTCGAATAGCTTGTTGATACAAAGACTGAACTTTCTCTTCACTTAGTGTTACGGCGCTAGATGAAGAATACATAAATGTGAAGCTAAAGATTAAACCGAAAACTCCCAATATGATACTGTGACGCAAATTACTCATTTAATAGGTCCCCCTAAGGATTAAAAATATTATTTAAAATGAAAAGGATTACATAAAAATAATAAAAAATAGACTGTATAGTAATATATCTAAATGCTTTTTTAATTATCCGCCAATATAAAAATATAAAAGAATATTGCTAGTTAATGATACAACATTTAAAAAAATAGTAAATATTATTTTTAGATAGTAAAATTAAATTATACCTGATTTTTTTTAAAATACCGTTTAATAAATTTTATATTGACATACAAAGAATCAGCCGCTATCCTCAAATAGGAGTTGATTGAGCTCCAACACTTAAATTTTTGGTGGGAAAGAAGATGAAATTTTTAGGTTTTAAAAGCGTCTGGTTTAAAGCATTAATTGGTGCAGTTGCATTCTTTTCGCTAACTGGAACTACGGTGGCCTCGGCTGCTTACTGGACCATAACACCGGTGTGGGTATCAGCCCATGGTGTATGGAGTACTTTTGGATATGCAAATTGTAAACAAAGCTATTCAACTGCAGCTTCTTTTAATGGTGATGTCCAGCCAAATTGGTATGGATATAATGTTAGACTAATTAATAGTGCTGGCGCGGGCCGTTCATCATGGACAGGTTTGTATGTTAATCAAACTTCCCATGGATGGAATAACAGTGGGCTGCCTGTTTATTGGTACTATTCCGATGTTCGTTCTAAGTCTTATGAACCCAATCAATGGTAGTAATGTTAGGCTTCATTTTAGTGCAGATTGGCATTAATTAGTTGTTGATCCTATATTTATATGCGCTTTAGTTAAAGCGTAATAAGGGAGTGCAGATATATAGTCTGAACTCTTTTTATTTAATAAAGAAAGGAAATTGATCAATGTTTTTTCGCAGAAAAAATATCTCTTTGATTTGCTTATTAGCCTATTTTATCGAAGTAACATGGGTCATCGTTCAAGGAACTTTTCAAAACTGGGGATCGAGAGTTGATGGGACATCTTTACTTACTAATTTTTGGTATCTACAGTTCACGGGTATCAGCGATACTCTGATTTCTTCAACTATTGCATTAAGCTTTCTGACCAGTTATGGCTCTTTTAAATCAATTTATATTAAAAATAATAATTATTTCAATAATGTAAATCAAAGAATTGGATATGTATCTTTTTTAAAGAAAGCTAGTTTGAGAACATTTTTTGTAGCATTTTTCATTTCACTTTTAACTAAAATATATCAATTAATATTAAGCTTTATTATTTTAAAAAAGTTACCATCTAATGTTGTTATCCCTGCGGAACTAAGTCCTTTTGCAGATAATAGATTTTCTAGTTGTGTTATTTTTATTATTTTAGCTTCGCTTGGATGGGGTATCTATGCAGTATTTATCTTCTCTTTAGGATTATTTATTAAAAAGAATAGTATTTATCTAGTTTTAGGAGCAATAGTAGGGACTTTATTAATTTTAATTCCGGGAATGTTTTCGCGTATTTTGACTTATGGTATGTATATTTTATTATTACCAACCCTTATTGCCCCCGGTCAAATGACTTTTGGCATTCTTGGTGGAAAACATCCGAATGTTTATATTGGTTTTTTATTATCTGCCTCCATTTATTTAATCTTCTCTTTATTTTTAATGTATTGGTGGATGGTATACAAGCAAAAGAAGGGATAGAATGAATTTTCAAGCAATTAATAAAAAAATAAGAGTGCAATATTTGTCAATCTTAGGGTTAGCAATATTTATTAGTGTTTGGTGTATTTTTAGTAGTCCTAATAATTACGATATTGTAAAAATGCTAATTAGATCTAATTTTCCAGTGCTATTTTCGCAAATCATACTTTTAAGTTTAATGAGTTGGCAAATTTTGACTTTTAAATCTGTGGCTATAATGGTTGGAGTCCGTCAAAAGACGGAATATGTTCAAAAGCAGTTATTATTTATTGTTCTTTTAGAAACATCCATATATTTTGGAGTTTACTATGTATCGTTTTTTTTGACTGGCAGGAAGGCTTTCATCGATGGTTCTTTTGTTATAGGTATTTTAATTCTTTTATTACGTTTTTCTTTTATGATTATTTTAGCAATTATAATCGCGGGAATATATCAATTTTCATATCCTGGCGTATTAATTATCTTTTCAATATTAGCAAATTTAGGCTATCATTATATTTTTGAGATGCAATATCTATTAATTCAATATAGTAAAATTTATGATCCAGTTTATAGGGCATTACATCATATTCATATGAGTTAGGGGAGAAGACAATGCTGATAATCAAAAATATTACAAAATCCTTTCAGCAACAGCCAGTTTTAACTAATGTTTCATTAACGGCTACCGGAGGAGAATTAATTCATATCTCTGGCCCTAATGGTTGTGGAAAATCAACACTCTTTAAAATCGTATCTGGATTATTATTGCCAGATGAAGGAAAAGTAGAGTTAGAGAAGGGGGATGTTTTGGGAGCATTAATTGAGAATCCTCAATTTTTAGAATACGAGACTGCAATGACTAATTTGCGTTTTTTAGGGAACTTAAACCATCGTTTTGATATGTCTAAGACGGAAACTTTGCTTCAACAATTTGGTCTTGATATTCATAATCACCAACCTGTATCTAAATACTCGGTTGGAATGCGTCAAAAATTAGGAATTATTCAGGCGGTTATGGAAAACCAAAATATAATTTTATTGGACGAACCAACTAGAGGGTTGGATCCTGACAGTATCAAACAGTTCATTAAATTATTAACTCATTTGAAGCAAGAAAAAAAATTAGTGATCGTGGCAAGCCATGATCAGATAGCAGGATTAGCGTATGATCGTTCCTTAATTTTACAAGCAGGACAATTAGATGATGCTTAGAAAGCTAACTTTTAGTATTTACGCTTTGTTGATGTTGATCTTGCTTTATTTTGTGCCGCATTCATTTCCACAAATTTCAGATCATGATTACGCTAGTTTAGTATTTGGTTATCAAGGAAGTCCCTTTATTGTGGCTATGGTAGGTGTTTTCAGTTTTTTATTTGATTATATTTCTTTGGTATTACCACAAAGCGAATTACTATCAATTCGTACCTTCTTATTGATTCGGAAGCCAATATCCAAGCGTTTATACATGAGTTATTTTCACTTTCTGTGGCCATATTTAATTGCTTTCTTATTTATTAAGTGTATAGCCTGGATCATTTGGCCTCATACAGTTACCATCTTTTGGATTGGACTATATCTAAGTGAATGGATGTTGTGGATAGCATTTAATTTAAATCGAAAGGTAACATTGTCAAATAATTTGATTCTTATTCTCTTCGGTTTCACAAGAGTGATCGCATATTACTTCTTTTAGATCATAGTGTATTTCAAGCTCAAAAAGGCAGAATATAAAAGTGCTGATGTCTGCCCAGATTGAATAGATATATTAATTAATTATTGCGGCATGATTCTAACATTCTATTGGAATCATGCCGTTTAATTTTTTAAGTGGATTTCATTATTATGGGTGTTTTGATATTCTTTATCGTCGTCTTAATTTGTGATAACAAATATTTACTAAGTATCATAGGCTTCCTCTAAATTGATTTGCGCTTACTTATTATAAAAGAACTTTTCTTCCTAAATATGACTAGACCATTTTGTTGCATACAAGAAGGAATCCATTTACTGGCTTCTTGTAGGATATGATTATAATTTTTACCTTCTTTATCAATTCTTTAAAATTGGCTCGTATTCTGAAAGCAGAAAGGGAGCGATGATTTGAAAAAATTAATGAAATATTTACTGGGGATAGTTATTTTCTTTCTCCTGATTTTCAGTATCATGCCATTTTTTACGAAAAACAAGACGGGAATGGGCGCGGTTGTGGCCGATATGATTAATCCTTTGGTGCGTAGTGAAGTTGTCTACGGTAAGGTTCCCGCGCAAGCTTCAACATCTTGGGAAGATCAAGGAACGAAAAAGATGCGCGACTACGGCTATAATGTACATTCTTATTTCCTAAAAGGTCATCAGCGAATTATTCAGATTCCTTCTTTTGGTCGTAAATTACCAGCTCAACCGCGCTTTGTCAAAGTGACTATTAAAGGACAGCGGATGCAAAGATATCAATTGATTTCTCGCGAACAAATTCCCGCGAAATTACGAGCAAAGATCGGAGAGTGAGCACCTTGACAGTAATTGTGGAAGTTCAAAAATTAGGGAAAACTTATGATGTAAATAGTGCCAGTCCAACTGTTGCTTTGAAAGAGCTGTCATTTGCGGTGCAAGCGGGTGAATTCGTGGGAATCATGGGGGCTTCCGGATCGGGGAAGTCGACGCTCCTCAACATCTTAACCAGTATCGATACTCCGACGAGCGGCCGGGTTTTGATTGATCAGCAGGATCTTTCGGAATTTAGTGAACGCCAGTTGGCCAGTTTTCGTAGTCAACGGATGGGTTTTATTTTTCAAGATTTTAGTCTTTTAGATAATATGACCGCCCTAGAAAATATCGCTTTGCCGCTCTCACTGCAAGGGGTGAAAACCGAACAAATTAGACCGCGAGTTGAAGATTTGGGCCAGAAGTTGGGGATTGCTAAGGTGTTAGATCATTGCCCTAATGCTCTTTCCGGAGGGCAAAAGCAACGGGTGGCTGCGGCGCGAGCCTTAGTCAATCAGCCGGCCCTCTTATTGGGCGATGAACCAACTGGAGCCTTAGATTCCAAGAGTGCCACGGATTTTTTGGATATGCTGCAAACAATTAATACCAAGCAGCAAGTGGCAATTATTTTGGTGACCCACGATCCTTACGCGGCCAGTTATTGTCAACGAATTTTATTTACTAAAGATGGCCAAATTCAACAGCAATTACCGCGCGCTCAGCAGGAAAAAGAGTAATTTTATCAGGCTATTTTGAGTGAAGTAGGGAGATTGAGGTGAGCCAAAATGTTGTTCAAATTATTGCGTTGGAATCTCAAGGGACGAATTAAAGATTATCTGATTCTCTTTTCAGGATTGTTAATTTCAAGCAGTGTTTTCTATATGTTTCAGACTTTGGCCCGCAATCGAAAGCTAATTGCGACCGTGACCAGCGGCTCCAATTTTCAAATTATTTTTCAAATTGGGAGCGTTTTACTCGGAGTTATCACCCTGATCTATCTATTATTTGCGAATACCTTTTTACTCCAGTTGAATACCAAAAATTACGGCCTGTTTATGTTACTCGGGGCTCGCAAAGGAAAAATTAGGGAATTAGTGGCTGGAGAAACTTTAGCGATTGGCGTCTTAGCCACCGGGAGTGGAATTTTGTTGGGGATTGTCTTAACCAATTTTGTCCAAAAACTACTCCTGCATGCTTTAGAAATCAAAGGTAAGTTAGGTTTGATTTTTGATCTGCAATCCTTGGGAATCACGGCTCTCTTTTTTCTAGTCAGTTTTGCTTTAATCGTACTTTTTAATGTCCATACGGTTACTAAAAAAGTTTGTTAGAACTTTGCCACGGTTCCACGACTTTAGAAAAAGGAATTCAGTCGACATTCGTTAAAATTATCCAGTCGCTGGCCGGAATTGTTTTATTAATTGTGGGCTATTATTTCATGAGTAAGTTACTTAAATATAAAATAACAGCTCTGATTGGGGCTTTGGTAACGATTATTTTGGGAACTTATTTGACGATCAATTCCTTATTTAGTCTCTTATTTGGCTTTTTACGGCAACAGGATTGGTATAAATTCCACGGACTGCGGTCCTTCACCTTGGCACAAATTACCACACGCTTACGTTCTTATACGCAAATTCTTTCCATTGTCACCCTTCTCTTTGCTTTAGGCTTGGGAGCTTTGACAGTCGGGATGGAATTTACCCAAGAATCAAGCAAAATTGCAGATCGAAGTACGGCTTACGATCTAGTTTTAGTGGGGAGTCCTTGCCAGACTAAACAATAATTAGCGACTTTAAGTTTTAAGTTTCGCGGGATTTTAAATGCGCAAGGTAAAAGCAGGGAACAGAAGTTGCTGGGAGCAAAAATTGCCCAAGATCCTGAAGTTCAAGTTGAATTTGCCAGTTTTTTGCCGCCAAGTTTACAGAAAAAGGCCCTGGGAGTCTTACCCGCAGCTGATTTTCAACGCTTAGCCGAAAAATCGAAAAATTTGATTTTAGTAGAGACCAAAAACTTCGCCCAATCCAAAAATAAAATCAAACAAATCTTACAGAGTTCGAATTTAAAGGAAGATCCCAGTGGTCAATCAGGTCAAAAGTACTATCGCTACCGCTTTTATCAAACCGGTTTAGTCGGTTTTGAGTATTTAGGCTTCTTCTTGGAAATTGCCTTTCTCGTGATGTTGGTTAGTTGTTTAATGTTTAAAGTCTTAACGGACTGCAATTTGAATCAACCAGGTTATCAAATTTTAGCTAAAATTGGAACTTCGAAAAAGCTGTTAGCGCGGACTTTACGGCAAGAATTGTTGCTCGTCTTTGCGATTCCCGCGGGATTAGGAATGATGCATATATTGCTTGGGTTACAAATATTCCGCGGTTTTTTACTCAATCCTTATAGTCAAATTGTTTGGCCGATTGTAATTTTTCTATCCCTGTATGGAATTTATTGTCTTTTAACCTATTGGCTCTATCGGAAAACGTTGCTTAAAAATTAAGTCGCGCTTCCGCAGACTTTTAAAGATTTGAATTAAAAATTTTTTTTTTAGACTTGAATGCTTATTTTTCTCCCCGCCACTCGGCTTGAAATTCCGCTAAAAAATCGGTCAGAATTTTTGTCCGTTGCTGGGCAATTTTTTGGCCCGCAGAAGTGTTCATCGTTTCTTGAAGTGAAAGTAATTTTTCATAAAAATGATTAATAGTTGAAGTTTGATGCTGACGGTATTCGGTCTTGGAGTGGAGTTTAATAGGCGGAATATGGGGATCATAGATGGGTTGTTGGTGACTAGCACCGTAAGCAAAAGCGCGCGCAATTCCAATAGCTCCCAAAGCATCGAGGCGATCCGCATCTTGGACGTATTGGGCAAAAAGCGGTAGGGGATAGGGACCTTCTAAATTAGCAGCGTAAGACAGATGTTGAATAGCAGTCGTTACTAATTCAACTTGTTCTTCTTGCAGTCCGGCTTGGCGGAGAATTTCGCGCCCCTTTAAAAGCGCTTGTTGAACGTCAGGAACTAATTTTTCATCGATTGTATCGTGTAAGTAGCTGCTGGCTAAGAGGAGGTCGTTTTGTTGCGGCGACAATTGTTGTTCTTGGCGCGCCAGATTTTGGGCCAGGTGGGCAACGCGCTGGAGGTGCCAATAGTCGTGTCCACTGACATCGCTTGCCAAAATTTGCTGAGCATAGTTTTGAATTAAAGAAAGATTCATCAAGGCTTGTCCTTTCGAAGAAATTTTTTTCAGCTAACAAAAACGTGCTATAGTTAACAGTGTTCATTATAAATCAATTTTGTTAAAGGTCGGGAAATAATTAATGGGGACAAGTGTGGATGAGAAACCGGAAAAAAGGTTATCTTTAAATCATCATATGACAATTCATTGGCAAGACTTTGTCAGCTCGCAAACACAACCAATTTTACAAACCAGTTTAAAACAACGCGCGGCAATTGTTGGGCGCGTGGGGATTATTATGTTGGGTTGTGGTACGGGAGCTTGGCGAGTGCGGGCGGCAATGAATAAAGTAGCCCGAGTTTTGGGAATTACTTGTTCAGCGGATATTGGTTTAATTACGCTAGAATATACCTGTTTTGATCAAGAACACAGTTACTCTCAAGTTCTTACTTTACCCGGTAGTGGAGTTGACACCGATAAATTGATGCAAATGGAAAATTTTGTGGCTGATTTTCCGAAGATTGCTCCACAAAAGACGGCCCAAGAGTTGCACCACCAATTAGATCAAATCAAGGCCGGAGATAGTAACTATACTGCTTTCCAGGCTGGATTAGCTGCTGCCTTGGCTTGTAGTGCCTTCGTTTTTTTGCTTGGTGGCGGTTGGATTGAGATGATTTGCTGCTTTGTTGGCGCTGGTTTAGGCAACTGGGTTCGGCGGCAACTGGGCAGTCGTCATTTAACCTTACTAGCCGGAGTTTCCTTGAGTGTGGCAGTTGCTTGTTTAGCCTATTTAGGCTGTTTTAAGTTGTTAGAAATGAGTTTTGGAGTTGATATGCAACATGAGGCTGGATACATTGGAGCAATGTTGTTCGTTATTCCCGGTTTTCCCTTCATTACCAGTATGTTAGATATGGCGAAGCAAGATATGCGTTCCGGTTTAGAGCGCTTAATGTATGCTCTGATGATTATTGTGACCGCAACTTTAGTTGGCTTTATGATGGCTTTAATTAGTCATTTACGTCCAGAGAATTTCCTGCCTTTGCAGTTATCGCCTTGGGTTTTGATGTGCTTGCGTGTCCCCGCCAGTTTTTGTGGCGTCTACGGATTCTCGGTAATGTTTAATAGTCCGAATAAGATGGCTATTTATGCCGGTTTGATTGGGTCTGTAGCCAATACTTTACGTCTGGAGTTAGTTGATAGCCATTTGGTCTCGGCCGGAATTGCGGCTTTTGTCGGCGCTTTAGTGGCGGGACTCTTGGCTTCGGCGATTAACGGGAGCAAGGGTTATCCGCGGATTTCTTTGACCGTTCCCGCAATTGTGATCATGATTCCGGGATTATATATTTATCGGGGAATGTACAATTTAGGAGTGAATAATATTGGGACAGGCGCCTTGTGGTTATCCCGGGCTAGTTTAATTATTATGTTTTTGCCGCTGGGTTTGTTTGTCGCTCGGGTCCTCCTAGATAAAAGATGGCGACACTGTAATTAGCTAATCAAAAATAGAAATGATCTCTAGGGCGGCGGAAGCCGCCTTTTTTACTTGTCAAAAGAATTTAGCTAGCCGCAATTTAGAAAGCTAATTATTAAAGATTTTCTTTTAGAAAGTTAAAGTTGTGGTAAAGTAAGAAAGGTTTTAAAAAATCTGGAGTAGAGAATAAAGCGTTAAGTGCCGATGGAACGGAATGTGAACATTGGACGAAAAGTAATTTTGCTTGCGGTTTTATTCTCGCATTCGCCACGATTCTTGGTGGCAACTCCTTTGAGGAGATGCTTGAAGTGAATAGATTTACGCGCCTTAGTTCCACCGGTCAATTGACTTGGCTGGCGGTATTGTTAGCTTTACAGTTGATTTTTAACCGGATTAAGATTGGTCCGACCAATGTTTTTCAAGTGGGTCTAGGATTCATCGTAACGGCAATTATCGGCTATTACTATGGTCCAGCCAAATCCATGCTCACGGGCTTGGCGAGCGATGTTTTAGGCCATATTTTATTTCCCGCTCCCGGAGGATTTTTCTGGGGTTTCACGCTTTCAGCGATCCTTGCGGGCTTGATCTATGGTAGTTTGCTTTATCGGCAGACAATTACTTGGTGGCGTTTATTATTAGCTACTAGTTTAGTGGTAATTTTGATTCAGCTGGGGTTAAATACCACCTGGGTCAGCATCCTAAGTCATCTAGATTGGTGGCCCTTGTTTTGGGTCCGGAGTGTCAAGGAATTAATTTCGATTCCGATTCAAACCGGAGTTTTGATTTTGATTTTCCACTGGCTCAAGTTGCATAACTATAGTAATTAAATCAAGCTAGAGAAAGTTGTAGTAGACAGCTTTCTCTTTTTTGTTTTTTGTTATACTAGACGAGAAATTGCGTGAAGGAGATTGCAATGAAAATATTAGCTTTTGATAGTTCTAATCAACCGCTAGTGGTCGCTGTCGCTGAAAATGACCAGGTATTAGCGACTGCTGCGGATCTAGATTTAAGATCTCATAGTGTAAAATTATTGCCGTTAATCGATCAATTGATGCAAAAAGTCGGCTGGCAACCGCAAGATTTAGACCGGATAGTGGTGGCCCAAGGTCCGGGATCCTTTACTGGGGTCCGCCTGGCGGTGACGACCGCCAAGGTGCTGGCTTGGACTTTAGGAATTGAATTGGTGGGGGTTTCTAGCTTAGCTGTTTGTGCCCAGAGCCAAAGTGATTTTTCGGGTTTGATCATCCCTTGGTTTAATGCTCGAAATCAAAATATTTTTACCGGAATTTATCGATTCCAGACTTCAAGCTTGCAAACTATTAGTCCAGATCAACATTTAAGTTGGACAACTTTGTTGAGCCGATTAGCCAAGGTTAGTCAGCCGCTTTGTTTAGTGGGTGCAGATTTAACTTTGCCCAAGCAAGCCTTAGCTGACTTTCCGCAAGTTCAAGCGCAATTGGTGGAAGAAAAACTTCCGCAAGCACAAGCTTTAGTGCAATTGGGATATTTGGGGCAGCCAGTAACTGACTTGGATCATTTCAGTCCTCGCTACTTAAGAAAAACGCAAGCCGAATTGACTTGGCAAGAAAAAAATCCCCAATTAAAAGAAAATACGGATTACGTTGAGGATGTCTAAAATCAAACAGAGCAATTTAAAGGAGCAGAGCGAAATTGGAAGCAGAAACTTTAATTTTGGCTTTTGAAACTAGTTGTGATGAAACTAGTGTGGCAGTTATCAAAAATGGTCGAGAAATTTTGGCCAATATCATTGCTACTCAAATCAAGAGTCACCAACGTTTTGGTGGGGTCGTCCCGGAAGTCGCTAGTCGTCATCACGTGGAACAAATTGTTCATTGTACTCGTCTAGCTTTAGCAGAGGCCCAAGTAACTTATCAAGATTTATCCGCGGTCGCCGTAACTTATGGTCCCGGCTTGGTGGGATCCTTACTGATTGGTATTATGGCGGCCAAGAGCATCAGTTGGGCGCAGAATTTGCCTTTGATCGGGGTTAATCATTTAGCGGGCCATATTTATGCCGCTAATCTGGTAAAACCAATTAGCTATCCCGCTTTAGCTTTAGTAGTTTCTGGGGGACACACAGAATTGGTACGTTTGAGCGCTCCCGGTGAGTTTCAGATTTTAGGTGATACCCGTGATGATGCTGTCGGCGAAGCTTTTGACAAGGTGGGACGGATGTTAGGCGTTAATTATCCAGCGGGAAAGACGATTGACCAATGGGCTCATGAAGGTCAAGATAACTTTGATTTTCCGCGGGCCATGTTACAAGAAGATAATCTAGATTTTAGCTTTAGCGGAATTAAAAGTGCTGTTATTAATACCATTCATCATGCTGAACAAGTGGGGCAGACGCTCAATAAAAAAGATATTGCCACTAGTTTTCAAAAAGACGTCGTGGAGATTTTAGTCACTAAAACTCAAAGAGCCTGGGATCAGGGCGATTATCAGCAATTGATTGTTGCTGGCGGAGTAGCTGCTAATCAAGGCCTCAGAGAAAGTATGCAGCAATTAATGGCTAGTCGCGGGGAATTAATTTTTCCTCCGCTGCGTTTATGTGGTGATAATGCGGCGATGATCGGCGCTTTTGCGCACGTTAAATATCAACGCGGAGAATTTGCTGACTGGACTTTAAACGCCGATCCTAGTCTTGATTTCAGCTATTAGCCGATTTTTTACTGAATCTTTAATAAATTTATTTGGATTCGCTTTCCTAGTTGCGGTATTATATCAAAGTACACATTATTACTATAAAAATTACTGTAAAAAAAATACTAGGGGGGAATTAGAAATGGTTGGAATTGTGTTGACCAGTCATGGTCAGTTCGCGCAAGGAATCTTGCAGTCTGGATCAATGATCTTTGGTGAACAAGAAAATGTTCAGGCGGTAACCTTTTTGCCCGGGGATAGTCCCAGTGATCTGCAGCAACATTTACAAGCAGCGGTCGCGGCGATGCCGGAAGCTGAGTCAATTTTATTTTTAGTCGATTTATGGGGAGGAACACCCTTTAATCAGGTAAGTACCTTAATGGACGGTCATGAAGACCAGTGGGCAGTGGTTACCGGCTTAAACTTGCCGATGTTAATTGAAGCTTATGCCTCGCGTTTGTCGATGCAAAAGGCTGCGGAAATTGCAGTCCATTTAATTGGCGAATCTCAAGGGGGGATTCGTTTATATCCAGAGAACTTAGCACCGGAAAAGGAAAATACAAGTGAACCGACAACTCCGGCGATCAATGCCAATATTGGGGCTCCGGGAAAGTTTACTTATGTTTTAGCCCGAATTGATTCGCGTCTGCTCCATGGACAGGTGGCGACGGCTTGGACGAAGACAACCAAGCCCACCCGGATTATTGTGGTTTCTGATGCTGTGGCTCAAGATAAATTACGAAAAAACTTAATTGCTCAAGCAGCACCAGTAGGGGTCAAAGCTCATGTAGTACCAATCAAACAGATGATTAAATTGGCCCAAGATGAAGAACATTTTGGCGGACAGCGGGCTTTGTTGCTGTTTGAAACTCCCCAAGATGCCTTACGCGCCATTCAAGGTGGGGTTCCGATTCAGACCTTGAATGTGGGCTCAATGGCTCATTCAGCCGGGAAAGTTCAGCCAAATAAGGTTTTAGCTTTTGATCAAAATGATTTGGATACTTTTCAAGAATTAGCTGATTTAGGAGTCAAATTTGATGTTCGCAAGGTTCCCAATGATTCACCTGATAATATGGATGCCATTTTGAAAAAAGCTCAGGCAGCGATCGACCAACGGTAAGTTGGAGCTGATAAAAATTGAGGAGGAAACAAAATAATGCAATTGAATCTGATTCAAATTATTTTGGTATTAATTATTGCATTTTTGGCGGGGATGGAAGGAATTTTAGATCAATTTCATTTCCATCAACCAGTAATTGCTTGTACTTTGATTGGCTTAGTAACGGGAAACTTAGTTCCTTGTTTGATTCTTGGAGGTTCCCTGCAGATGATTGCTCTCGGCTGGGCCAATATTGGGGCTGCGGTGGCGCCCGATGCGGCCTTAGCTTCCATTGCTTCAGCAATTATCTTAGTCTTGGGCGGTCAAGGTAAGGCGGGAGTGACGACGGCGATTGCGATTGCTGTTCCCCTAGCCGTGGCTGGCTTATTACTGACAATTTTGGTGCGGACATTGTCAACTGGGATTGTCCATTTTATGGATGCGGCAGCCAAAGAAGGGGATTTCCGCAAGATCGATTTTTGGCAAATTGTTGGAATTTGTTTACAAGGACTCCGAATTGCGATTCCTGCTGGCTTAATTTTGGCCATTGGTGCTGGTCCAGTTCGGAGCTTACTATCTTTGATGCCCGCTTGGTTGACCGATGGTTTAGCAATCGGGGGTGGCTTAGTTGTCGCTGTTGGTTACGCTATGGTTATTAATATGATGGCTAGTCGAGAAGTTTGGCCATTTTTCGCAATTGGCTTTGTCTTGGCCACGATCAAAGATCTCACCCTTTTGGGATTGGGAGCGATTGGTCTAGCCGTAGCTTTAATTTACTTAGCCTTGTCAAATCAGGGCGGATCGAACAATTCTAGCGGTGGTTCAACGGCCAACGTGGGTGATCCGGTCGGCGATTTGATTGATAAGTATTGAGAGGGGCGAAGATAGTTATGACCGAAAATTATAAATTAACTAAAAAAGATCGTCTCGCAGTTTGGTGGCGGTCCAATTTCTTACAAGGTTCTTGGAACTATGAACGGATGCAAAATGGGGGTTTTGCTTTTTCATTGATCCCGGCTTTGCGCAAACTTTATCATACTAAAGAGGACCGTTCCGCAGCTTTAACGCGTCATTTGGAATTTTTTAATACCCATCCTTACTTGGCTTCACCGGTTTTGGGAGTGACCTTGGCTTTTGAAGAAGAAAGAGCCAATGGGGCCCCAATCGACGATGTAACCATTCAAGGAGTGAAAGTCGGCATGATGGGTCCCTTTGCGGGAATTGGGGATCCAGTCTTTTGGTTCACGGTGAAGCCAATCATCGGTTCTTTAGCGGCTTCTCTAGCAATCAGCGGTAATATTTTAGGACCAATCTTGTACTTTGTCTTGTGGAATTTAATTCGGATGACCTTCATGTGGTATACCCAAGAATTAGGTTATCGGGCTGGATCAAAGATTACGGATGATTTATCCGGCAATTTACTGCAAAATATTACTAAAGGGGCCTCTATTATGGGGATGTTTATCCTTGGGGCCTTAGTCAATCGTTGGGTTGCTGTGAAATTTACGCCGGTGGTTTCCAATGTTAAGTTAGACAGCAAAGCTTACATTCACTGGGACCAATTGAGTCATGGGGCCTTAGGAATTAAAGAAGCTTTGATTCAACAAGGACAAGGTCTCTCCTTAACGGCGCACAAACTGACAACTTTACAAGATAACTTAGATCAGTTGATCCCCGGTTTGGCCGGACTGCTATTAACTTTTCTTTGTATGTGGCTTTTGAAAAAGAAAGTTTCACCAATTGTCATTATTTTGGGTCTCTTTGTGGCGGGAGTTGTCTTCCACGTCTTGCATATTATGTAGTTGATTGGATTTTGGCAGTTTTTCCAGTTAAGCAAATTTGATTAATAGTTAAAGAGACGAGTGAAAAGTTTTGGGCTTTCAAACGTCTCTTTGTTATTTTAAGGTGGATTTTTTAGATATCGGGAGGCTAGTGAGTGGTTCAATCTTTAAATACCAAAGTTACTTTGACTTGTGCCGGAACTTCTCATCTTGGTTTGAGTAGTTACGGTCAATTGATGATTGGAGATCGGGCATTTGAATTTTATGCGGAAGCTAATCCGCAGAATTTTATTCAAATTCCTTGGGCGGAAGTAGACTATGTTGTGGTTTCTGCCTTGTTAAAAGGAAAATGGATTCCCCGTTTTGGTTTAAAAATAAAATCAGGCAGTGTCCTGACTTTTTCGGCGCGAGATCCTAAATTAGTTTTGCGAACCATTCGCGAATACATTCCTGCCGAACGGATCGTTCATTCCTTAAGTTTTTTCCAAGTTTTATGGCGGAGATTTCACCGTAGAAAATAGTTTAAATAAAAATCGTCGCCCTGAAATTAATGATCTTCTTTCAGCTTTCAGCGCGACGATTTTATTATTTTGCTCTAGCTTGGAGAGTGTGGACCGAAACAGCTCGTTGACAAACTTGGGCTTCCGTACCATCGTTAACGACCTCTTGATAATAAGCACATTTATAATTGACGACCGCTAGCGTTTGTTGGAGTTGGGCTAGTTGTTGGCTAATACTTTGCTGGAGATCTTGAAACATTTGTAGGCGCAGTTTGAGAGTCGAGTCCCCTTCTTGACACCAATCCATGAATTGGCGAATGGCTTTAATTTTCATCCCCGAATTTTTCAGACAAGAAATCATGGCAATTGCCTCGAGGTTGGTGGCGGTAAATAAACGCTGGCCACTCGCATCTCTTTGTAAGTTGGGAATTAAGCCTAATTGATCATAGTAGCGTAAAGTAGAAATTGTTAGTTGGCTAAATTGGGCCGCTTGCCCGATAGAATAAGTTTTAGTCATTTTTAAGTAAACCTCCCTTGACCTCAAGTTAACTTGAGGGTCTATGCTAAGTAGAACAAAATTAAGGAAAAAGGAAATTAAAGATGACAATCGCCAATAAAGTAGTTTTGATTACCGAAGCTTCTTCAGGGATCGAGGCCGCCACAGCCAAGATCTTAGCTAGTCAAGGAGCAAAAGTTGTCTTGGGCGCTCGCCGGGAATCCAAGTTGCAACAATTAACTGTCGAAATTAAAGCCGCTGGTGGACAAGCAACTTATCAAGTAACCGATGTTACTAATCCCCAAGCGAGTCAGGATTTAGTTCAGTTGGCTCAAGCAGAGTTTGGTCAATTAGATGTCGCCTTTTTTAATGCTCGTTTGATGCCTAATTCACCCTCATCGCAGTTACATGTGGCCGAGTGGGAACAAATGGTTGATGTTAATTTGAAGGGGATTCTTTACGGAATCGACGCTGTTTTGCCAGTTTTCACTGCTCAAAAACACGGTCAGATTATTACAACGTCTTCAGTTGCTGGTCTCAAAGCTTACCCCGGTGGGGGGGGGCGGTTTATGGAGCTACTAAATGGGCCGTGCGCGACTTAATGGAAGTTCTACGGATGGAGTCAGGACTGGAAAAGAGGCATATTCGAACTTCCACGATTTATCCGGCAGCAATTAGCTCGGAATTGTTGGGAACGATCACGGATCATGCTTCAGCTGCCGAGATGCAACAAACCTATGATCAATTTGAAATTGGGCCAGAAAGAGTCGCTCAAGTAGTGGCTTTGGCAATTGATCAGCCAGAGGATACCACAATCAGTGAATTTACAGTTGGTCCCGCCGATCAACCATGGTAATTTAGAGTCAGAAATAGAAAATAGGGGGAGGAATTTATGACGTCAAAGAAAGCTAAAATTGGGATTATTAGTTTGCTAGTAATTTTGCTTATTCTTGTGGGCGGTTTTTACTGGCTACAGCAGATGAAAAGTTCTAGCTCCACGACGAGTCGTTTTGAACAAAAAAATACCCCCACGCTTTTTTTCCACGGTTGGGGGAGTAGTGCTCATGCTGAAGAACAAATGACCCATTATATTCGCAGACAGGAAGTGACCAAAACGATTGTCCGGGCGAATGTTAGCCGATCGGGACAAGTAACTTGGCGGGGGAAGATTCCCCGAGGAGCTAAAAATCCGCTGGTTGAAGTTAATCTAGAAAATAATAAAAGTGTCCCTGCGAAAACTAGTGATGTTGTTGATAATTATCGTGAAAGCAGCAACTATGTTTACGTAGTTGTCCGCGCGCTGCAGAAAAAATACCACTACTCGACGATGAATTTAGTGGGCCATTCAATGGGAAATTTACAAATTGCCTACTATTTACGTGATCATGCTATGGATAAAAAGTTACCTCAATTACGAAAGCAGGTTTCAATTGCCGGTCATTATAACGGATATCTGGGTGAGTCGACTGTTGCTCAGGATTATCACTTAGAGGCTAACGGACGTCCCAGTCAATTAGCGACTGGCTACCGCGGGCTGTTAGGTTTACGGCAAGTTTATCCGTCTAAAGCCCAAGTGTTAAATCTCTACGGGGATACGGGTCAAGGAAGTGATGGATCTGTGGCTGTGAAATCGGCTCGTTCCTATCGCTATTTAGTTAGTTCCCGGGCTAAATCTTACCAAGAACACCGTTTCACGGGTCCTAAAGCCCAACACAGTCAGCTTCATGAAAGTCAGGCGGTTGATCGAAAATTGGTGCAATTCTTGTGGGGAAAATAAGTTAAATTGATTTTTCGATTATCAAAAAGGGCTGCCAGTTAGGCGCCTTTGGAGTTTAAAAAAGATTTCCCAATTATTCCAGCAAATCAGTCCATTTTTCTTCGGCGGCTTCTTGTTGAGTGGTTAGAGTATCGACTTGAGTTTGCAGATCCTGCAATTTTGCATAATTGGTTAGGTTTTCTGGATCAACCATCTCTTCTTGAAGAGCTTGAATTTGACTACTATAAGCATCAATTTTTTCTTCTAAAGCAGCGATTTGACGCTGCTTTTTGCGTTCTTGGCGTTGTTGGACTTTGGCTTCTTGGTAATCACTGGGGGCTGGAGTTGAATTAGCCGCAGTTTTCTGAGAGTTACTTTCGACGGCTAAAGCTTGAGTTTCCGCCTTTTTAGCTAAATAGTAGTCGTAATTACCGAGATAAAGAGTGCTACTGTGAGCCTGTAATTCTAGAATCTTGGTGGAAATTTGATTTAATAGATAACGATCATGAGAAACGAAGAAAACTGTTCCCGCAAAAGTATGGAGAGCCTGTTCCAAAATCTCTTTACTTTGGAGATCTAAATGGTTGGTTGGTTCGTCCATCAAGAGTAAATTGTCGTGTTCCAAGGCTAGTTTACAAAGAGTGAGCCGCGCCTTTTCACCCCCGGAAAGATCTTGGACACTGGTAAAAACATCATCAGCCCGAAAGAGAAAGGCAGCTAGGAGATTACGAATTTCTTTTTCATTAATTGTCGGATGGGCGTCCCAAATTTCGTGAAGCACATCCTTATGCGGATCCAATTGTTGTAAACTCTGATCGTAATAGCCAACGTCGACATTGGTCCCCCAAGTGAAGGAACCAGCGCGCGGAGGAATTTTATCAATTAAGGTTTTGATGAGGGTTGATTTACCGACACCATTTGGTCCAATGATCCCAATCCGATCCTGCCTTTTAACGGTTAGGGTAATATCTTGCTTTAAATCTTTATCATCATAACCCGTTTGGAGATTGTTGATTTTCAAAACTTCGTTGCCGCTTTGGCGTTCGGGCGCGAATTTGAATTTTATTTGCGCTTCAAGAGCTTGGGGGCGTTGGAGAGGAGTGATCTTGGCCAACTGCTTCCGCCGGCTTTGGGCCCGCTTAGTCGTGGTTGCCCGCGCAATATTTTTTTGAATAAAAGTCTCGGTAGTCTTGATTTCAGCTTGCTGTTTATTATAAGCTTTCCAAGCTAATTCAAGATTCTTGCTGCGTTGCTCGAGATAAGCAGTATAGTTGCCATGGTAGTGGTTGAGAGTCTGATTTTCCAAAGCATAAATTTCTTGGACCGTATGATCTAGGAAGTATTGGTCGTGAGAAACAATTAAAAGGGCGCCAGAATAATTTTGTAGATATTTTTCCAGCCAATCTAAGGTATCAATATCTAAGTGATTGGTTGGTTCATCAAGGATTAAAAGATCGTGATGTTCCAAAAGTAATTTAGCAAAAGCTAGCCGCGATTGCTCTCCCCCAGAGAGATTATGGGCGACTTCATCAAAGCGTTGTGCCGGGAAGTTAAAGCCGGTCAGCACGGAACGAATTTCCGATTGATAACCGTAACCGTTCTCATCTTTGAATTTCACTTGTAATTGATCGTACTGTTTTAATAATTGTTGATAACTGGCAGTTGTTGAATCCTCAGTTTGGGCAATCTCTTGTTCTAGTTCATGCAATTTTTGTTCGTCTTGTTTTAAATAGTCAAAGACACTTTCCATTTCTTGATAAATAGTCTTCGAGGAATCGAAGTTGGGATTTTGTGCCAAATAACCTAATCGAAGTTGGTTTTGGTAACTGATCCGCCCTTGACTTGGCTCTTGTTCTTGATTAATAATTTTAAGTAGCGTTGATTTGCCGGCCCCATTAGGACCAACTAAACCAAGATGCGCTCCAGCAGCAATTTGAAAGTTTAGATTTTGAAAGAGAACATCACTTCCAAAAGTGCGAGCAATATTTTGACCTTGAACGATTAGCAACGTTAAACTCCTTATAGTGATAAAGTTTTCTTTAAAGTAATTTTAGCATATTGACTTTGTGATATTAAATGGGTAATACTTATTAGTTAGACCCTGAAAATCAAAAGAGGTAGGAACACTTATGACACAATATAAAATTCCGAATGCAACTGTTAAACGGTTACCATTGTATCACCGTTACTTTCAGTTTTTACATGATTCGAATAAACAAAAAATTTCTTCAACTGAATTGGCGGATGCTGTGCAGGTTGACAGTGCCACAATTCGCCGCGATTTCTCTTATTTCGGTTCGCTAGGCAAACGCGGCTATGGCTATGAAGTTGAGCCCATGCTGGAGTTCTTCCAAAAATTATTGAATCAAGACCAAACTTCTAATGTTGGTTTAGTGGGTGTCGGTAATTTAGGAAATGCACTCTTAAATTACAATTTTTCACAGACGAATAATATTCGCATTGTGGCAGCTTTTGATAACAATCCTGCCATAATTGGCAATGAAGTCAACGGTGTCTTGGTGTATAGTATAGACGAAGTTAGAGATCAACTCATTAAACAAAAGATCGATGTTGTGATTTTATCAGTTCCGGTCCGAAGTGCGCAGCCAGTGGCTGATAAACTAGTTGAAGCTGGAGTGAAAGGAATTTTAAACTTCACTCCATTACGAATTTCTACGCCGACAAAAGTCAGAGTGCATAATGTTGATTTAGCTAACGAGTTACAAACCTTAATTTATTTTTTGGATAATTGTTAAAAGTTATTGGGGGGAATAAAAAATGGAACCACTATTTTTGCGACCCACATTTCAGGCCAAAATTTGGGGTGGACGTCGTTTAGTCACTGATTTTGGCTATCAATTACCGGCAGGAAAAGCCATTGGGGAGGCTTGGATTATTTCGGGGCATCCCCATGGACCTTCTCCGATCGCCAATGGTCCCTATCAGGGGAAGTTACTGTCAGACTTATGGCAGGAGCAACCAGACTTATTTGGACAACCGGCAGGAAAAGTTTTTCCGATTTTAACTAAGATTTTGGATGCGGAAGCTAGCCTCTCGGTTCAAGTTCATCCAGATAATGCTTATGCTTGGTGTCATGAACACGAATTGGGAAAGACAGAATGTTGGTACATTATTAGTGCTGATCCCGGTTCGTATTTAATTTATGGACATCATGCCCAAACGCAGGCTCAATTAGAGACAATGATTGACCAGGGTGATTGGGACCACCTGTTACGGAAATTGCCGGTTAAAACTGGTGACTTTGTTTATGTACCTAGTGGAACGGTTCATGCTTTGAATAAGGGAATTGTGGCTTTAGAAACCCAACAAAGTAGCGATACCACTTATCGTTTATATGATTATGATCGTGTTAACCAGCAATCTGGTCAAAAAAGAGCGTTGCATCTTCAACAATCCAAAGATACAATTACGGTCCCTTTTGTAGCTCCGAAATTAACAACTCGAGTCCAAAAGCTAGGAAAGAGTCAAATTATTAGTTATGTACAGCCCCCGCAAGCACCCTTTTTTGCGGTCTGGCGCTTAGATATTAATCACGATAGTTTAACTTTGAGACATCAACTAGGAGCTTATACTTTATATTCTGTGATTGCAGGTCAAGGTGAATTGCAGATTGCCTCTAGCCACTATCCTTTGAATTTGGGGACGAGTTTCATTATTCCAGCACCAATTAAGGAATGGCAAATTCAAGGAGAGGGACTCCAATTAATTGCTTCTGAATCCACAGAAAAGTAGGTGTAAGTTGTATTTGATGATCTCAATTTGATTTCTGCTATTACTTAACCTAAGGAGTTAATTAGTTTTATGCATAGAAACTTAGTTAAGCAAGTCCTCTATTTTGTTCTGAGGATTGGGATCATCGCCGTTTTAGCTTATTTATTTTATTTTCTACTCCAGTTAACTCTCACAGGAGATTTAGTGAAAAATGTGGGAGATCTCTGGGGTCATTTTTTAGATTTAAAGAATCCAGTCTTTTGGGTCAACTATGGAATTACATTAAGTATCATAATATTTTTAATTGCCTTAATTGGTGATTTTTATTTTGGCTTAGCGGTTTCAAGTAGTTTATTTTTAATTATATCGTTTATTAACATTAATAAGGTGGTTTCTCGCTCAGAACCTTTATTGCCGAGTGACTTTTCGATGGTTAGTCAAGCTAATAGTTTAATTCGGATGGTTAAATGGCAGGCAATTCTAGCTTTAATTATCTTAATGGTAGTTTTGTTTGGACTGGCCTTTTGTTTACGCCGTTGGACTGCTGCGTATTGGTGGCAAAATCATCTCTGGGTTTGGCCTTTGCGCCTGCTAGTAGTGCTCGCCTTGGGCGGTAATTTCTGGCTATTAACCCAGGCTGGTAATGAGCATTCTTGGGTCGCTAAGAAATTGGCAGCTTACGAAATGGTAAATACGGACCATGAACAGATGGCTAATTATCAAAATCGGGGCTTTTGGGTTGGGTTCGCTTTTAATGTCGAGTCAACTCCGATGACGAAGCCCGATAATTATAGTCCAGCAACGGTCCGGAAAATAGTTCACCGTTATCAGCGGCGATTAGCTACAGAAAATAAAGATAAATCCTTTGATAAAGTTAATATTATTTATATTTTAAATGAATCTTTATCTAATCCTCAACGGACGAAAGATCGTTATCCGATTGTTAACAATCAAAACCCGATGCCTTTTATTTCCCAAATTTTGGATCATCCAACTGAAAACCAAGCTTCCGGTTATATGGTAAGTCCCTTCTTTGGTGGGGGAACTGCTAATATTGAATTTGAAGCTAATACAGGATTTTCTAATTATTTCTTGCAAAGTACGCCTTATCAAGATATTGTTTCGCGGCGGGATTACTTTCCCAGTGTCATGAATTACTTGCAAGTCGAAGGATATCAAGCTCAAGCTTACCATCCTTTTTCTGGGACGATGTATCGACGCCGCCAGGCTTATCCGGCACTAGGAATCGAGAAATTCCAGGATCAAAAACAATTGAAGGGCTTAAAACAATCACCAGATAGTTATTATACTTCGGATTTTTCCACCTATCCGAATATTTATGCTCAACAAAACCGCGCTCGGCAATTTAGTCTCGTGATTACGATGCTCAAACATATGCCTTATAGTGCGGCTGTGGGTGAGAAGAGTCAATTTAAATTACAACATTTGATTGATAATGATGCCGATAAAACGAAACGGATGCAAGCTTATTTCCAAGAGGTTAATTCTACGGATCAAGCTTTCAAACAATTGGTTGAACACTATCAAAACTCCAAACGAAAGACTATTATTGCAATGTATGGCGATCATTATCCGGGTGACGGAATTTATGATACTTTGTTGCAGCAAGACCCCCTCAAATCACATACCACTCCCTTTGTGATGGCGGCCAACTTTAAGTTGGATCAACAAAATTATGACTATTTTTCACCGAATTATATGTCGTTAATGTTATTGAAGCAGTTAAACTATCCCCTTAGTCCCTTCTATAATTTGTTGCAGCAAGTGCAAGAAGAAGTTCCAGTCTTAACGCAGCCGGTGCAAATTGATAGTGACGGTAAGCAAACTAATGGAAGTGACGGCGAAAAAGGAAGTTGGACGACCAGTCAAGCTTACAAAGATTATCAGTTAATTGAGTATGATTTGACTTATGGACAAGCCTACGCTCAAAAGTATGGGATGTTTAAAGCTCCCAAAGATTAAGATTAGAAATGGCTGAAGCCGACCACTAAATGTGGTGGCTTTTTTTATTTAGAAAGGTAATTTTTAAAGATTCACTAAGTAGAATGAAAGTTGGTACTATTAAAAATGTGTACTTTTTATCACAAAAACAGTTCAGTTAATAAAATTAAGATGCTATCGTAATGATGATTAACTTGAAACTAATAAAAGAATTGGTAGATAGTAAGGCACAAAGTCAAGGCCGATCTTTTACCGGTTGGAATCTGGACTTTCAAGATAGCAATAATACCCAAACTTTGTTGCCTAATGAAGAAAAGACTCTCTTGACCAATACGCAAACCGTAACGGGAGCTAGTGCAACTGATTACACTAAACACTACGCCCGTATTAAACTGCAATTACTACTACAAAATTTATATCGTCTGGGTGTGGGGCAATATCAGGCCATAATTTACCTATTCTTTAGTCCAAGGACCATAAAAATTAGAGAATTGAAATTAGCGGATATCCGACAATCATCATCTTTTAATCCCTCGATAGTGGCGGTTAAAACTAGAGTCCATTGAGGATTTTGGCTAAATTAGGAATCTGGATTTAATTACTTTTAACAAAATAATTTTCTAGGATTTCATTAATTGAATTCCTGTTCTTCCCTCTAGATCAGCTAGAAGTGGAGGTGATCGAGTCTGGCTCGTTGAAGGTCGAGCTCTGGATGAGACCGTCTCCACTTTTTGGTTACTCGTAAAAAAAATTGCTGAAAGGTCTTGCATCTGACGCGGAACATGCTATTATAGAAATTGTTAGTTAGCACTAATTAAAAGAGAGTGCTAACAGTGCTAATCAGAAATAATAATTTGGAGGGATTACTTTGTTAAAGCCATTAGGTGATCGCATTTTAGTTCAAGTAGATGAAGAAAAAGAACAAACCATAGGCGGCATTGTTTTAGCTAACAACGCTAAGGAAAAACCACAAACAGGTTCTGTTGTGGCTGTCGGTGCTGGAAGCCAAACCCCTGAAGGTAAGACCATTGCCCTGACTCTTAAAGTTGGTGACAAAGTGATCTATGATAAGTATGCAGGTTCTGAAGTTAAATACGAAGGTACAAAATATCTCGTCATGCATGAAAAAGATGTTATGGCAATTGTTGAATAATTAAATTAAAATTTTTTTCGAGGTGGAGTAGTTATGGCAAAACAAATTAAGTTTTCAGAAGATGCTCGCGCTAAAATGTTGCAAGGTGTCGATAAGTTAGCTGATACTGTTAAGACGACGATGGGTCCTAAAGGTCGCAACGTAGTTTTAGAAAAGTCTTACGGTTCACCAGATATTACTAATGATGGGGTAACCATTGCTAAAGATATCGAATTAGAAGATCATTTCGAGAACATGGGCGCTAAATTGGTTTCTGAAGTTGCTTCTAAGACCAATGATATTGCTGGTGACGGAACCACAACGGCAACGGTTTTAGCTCAAGCAATCATTCGTGAAGGAATGAAGAACGTTACTGCCGGTGCTAATCCAGTTGGAATCCGGACCGGAATTGAAAAAGCTACTCAAGTTTCTGTTGATGAATTGCGGAAGATTTCTCACCGAGTTGAAGGCCGCGATCAAATCGCGCAAGTTGCTTCAGTTTCTTCTTCCAATGAAAAAGTTGGCGAATTAATTGCCGATGCAATGGAAAAAGTTGGTAACGACGGAGTTATCACAATTGAAGAATCAAAGGGAATTGAAACCACTTCTGATGTTGTTGAAGGAATGCAATTTGATCGTGGTTACTTATCTCAGTATATGGTAACCGACAATGACAAGATGGAAGCTGATTTAGAGAATCCTTACATCTTAATCACCGATAAGAAAGTTTCCAATATTCAAGATATCTTGCCACTTTTGCAATCAATTGTTCAACAAGGCAAAGCTCTTTTGATTATTGCTGATGACGTTGACGGTGAAGCTTTACCAACCTTAGTCTTGAACAAGATTCGGGGAACCTTCAATGTAGTTGCTGTTAAGGCTCCAGGCTTTGGTGACCGGCGTAAGGAACAATTAGAAGATATCGCCATCTTAACTGGTGGAACAGTGATTACATCTGACCTTGGTTTAGAATTGAAAGACACGACAATTGATCAATTAGGTCAAGCTGGTCGAGTAACCATTACCAAGGATAACACAACTATCGTTCAAGGCTCTGGTTCTAAAGATGCCATCAACGAACGGATTGATTTAATTAAGAAACAAGTTGCTGAAACAACTTCTGACTTTGACAAAGAAAAATTACAAGAACGCTTAGCTAAATTAGCTGGTGGCGTTGGCGTTATCAAAGTTGGTGCGGCTACCGAAACTGAATTGAAAGAACGTAAGTATCGGATTGAAGATGCCTTGAACGCTACTCGCGCTGCGGTTGAAGAAGGTTACGTTGCTGGTGGTGGAACAGCTTTGATGAATGTTATTCCAGCTGTGGAAAAGTTGTCTGCCTCTGAAACAGGCGATGTGCAAACTGGGATTAACATTGTTAAGAGCGCTTTAGAAGCTCCAGTTCGTCAAATTGCAACTAATGCTGGTCAAGAAGGTTCAGTTGTCGTTGAACACTTAAAGGATCAAGAAGTAGAAGTTGGTTACAATGCTGCTACTGATAAGTGGGAAAACATGGTTGATGCCGGAATCATCGACCCAACGAAGGTTACTCGTTCCGCTTTACAAAATGCAGCTAGTGTTTCCGCTTTGATCTTAACTACTGAAGCCGTAGTTGCTGATAAGCCAGAACCAAAAGCAGCTGTTGCTCCAGCTGACCCAGCTGCCGGTGCTGCTGGCATGGGCGGTATGATGTAAGCTCTGCTTTAAACTTTAGTAAAATGTGAATTAAGAAGGGTCTCTTAGTGGTTGCTGTGACAATCATTAAGGGGCCCTTTTTATTTTATTGTCTTTAGACCTAGTTGAGCACGGAGTCCGTGCGAAACAAAAAACGATAGTCCAATGGTTAAACCAAAACAGCTCTTCTGGGATTTACAATGGAGCTGTCAAAGCCAAGTATTATAAATTTAGAGGAGCTGTGAAAATGGCGAATAAATTAAACAGTTTCGCACACACTAAATGGCTGTGCAAGTACCACATTGTATTCACTCG
>NZ_JABZEC010000016.1 GCF_013385145.1 Bombilactobacillus apium | reverse complement strand
CGATCAATCCAATTTCCAACCAAAGATAAACCAAAGCAAGTGATGAAGTAAAGCACTGCCAAGGCCGCGAACATCGGCAAGATGTAGTTGGCATCTTGCCCATAAATGACTTGAGCATGTTGCATTAATTCTGGAACCACGATGATCGTCGCTAAAGAAGTATCCTTAATTAAGGAAACAAACTGACTAATCAAAGTCGGAATCATTTTCTTATAACCTTGGGGCAAAATAATATGCCATAAGGCTTGGACAAAAGTCATTCCTACGGACCGCGCCCCTTCCATTTGTCCGGTATCGACTGCGTTCAAGCCCGAACGGACAATTTCGGCAATCATGGCGGATTCAAAGACGGTCATCGCCATAATGGCTGCCGGAATCGTTGCCGGCTTGAAACCTAAGTTGGGCAGACCAAAATAGGTAAAGAAGATAATCAACAAGAGCGGTAAGTTCCGGATAATATCAATCACAAAACCAACAATCTTGGAAAGATAGGCAATTTTGGAATAACGCAAAACTCCTAAGACGGAGCCGACAATGAAACTCAAGACCACGGAAATGACCGAAATTAAAATAGTCACTCCCAGTCCCATAATTAAGAAGCGGAGGTTCATTCCTGAATAAGCATTTAACCATGTTTGCATGAATTTTCCCTCCTAAACCAATCTTTTTTCCAGATACTGCATATAATAGCTCAAAGGCAGGGTAATGATTAAATACAAAATCCCGACCACAAAGTAACTATTAATAGTATCAAAAGTTAAGGAAGCAATAGAATTAGCCTGATACATTAAGTCAAAACCGGCCACAAAAGCGAGTACGGAAGAATTCTTGACCAAATTGATGAATTGATTGCCTAGCGGCGGAATAACTATCTTAAAAGCCTGAGGCAAAATAATATAGCGCATCGCTTGAACATAGGTCATGCCCACTGACCGGGAGGCTTCCATCTGCCCTTGGTCGACTGATTGAATCCCAGAACGAACCGTTTCCGCAATAAAAGCGGAAGTATAAAGGGTCAATCCAATCGTTCCCGCCGTAAAACCATTGATTTTAACAATATATAAAGGAATAACTAAATAGAAGAACATGGTAATAACTAATAAAGGAATATTTCGAAAAACTTCCACATAAACCCGCCCGATTAAACGACAGGCCCGATTAGGAACAACTTCTAAAATCGCAAATAAAGTTCCGATAATTAAACTGGCGATCAACGCCAAAACACTCGACAACAAGGTCCAGCCGAAACCAACCAGGAGTTGCGAGCCATAATCCGTAAAAATTTTCAGCATTATTGATACAACTCCTTATAATTAAATCC
>NZ_JABZEC010000015.1 GCF_013385145.1 Bombilactobacillus apium | reverse complement strand
ACGTAAGTATATTTTTGACATTTTCTATTAAAAATCTGAACCAGCCATGTATAATTGTCATTAGATGTGTAGCTTTAATAAGTTATACGATAATTAGGGGGAGAAACAATGGCGTTAACAGCTGAAAAAGAAGCAATGATTTGGAAGACGTTAAATGATACTCGGGGAAAGATTGAACCTTCTGAATATAAAAACTATATTTTTGGAGTAATGTTCTACAAATTATTATCAGAAAAAGCCCAAAATTAGCTGAATAAGTTTTTAAGAGGAGAAACATGGGCTGATATTTGGTCGCAAGATTCTGATAAGGCAGCCGATTTTATGCAAAAAAGCTTAGGATATGTTATTCGCCCAGGAGATATGTTTTCAGACTGGAAGATAGCGATTAACGAAGATAAGTTTAATATCATGATGGTCTCTGATGCTTTAGTTCATTTTGATCAAGGTATTAGTCAGGAAGCAAAAGATGATTTCGCGGGAATTTTTGCGGATATGGACTTAACTTCTTCGCGTCTGGGAGCGAATGCACAGACCCGAACTGCGACAATGATGAGTTGGATTAACTTAATGGACCAGATTGAGTTAGACGAAAACATGGATGTTCTAGGTGATTTATATGAATATCTGATTGGCATGTTCGCTGTTAATTCGGGGGCAAAAGCGGGTGAGTTTTATACGCCACACCAAGTTTCCGATATTATGGCTCGTATTTTAACCGCTGGTCGCGAAAACATGGAAGAGTATAGCTTATACGATCCAACCATGGGTTCAGGATCCTTACTGTTAACAACTGCTTCCTATATGAAAAACGCCGGTGTCCAGGGGGCCATTAAGTATTATGGGCAAGAATGGATTACGACGACTTATAACCTAGCTCGGATGAATTTGATGATGCATAAAGTTGAATATAACGATATTAATTTGCGAAATGCCGACACCTTGAACAGTGACTGGCCAGACGGAGTAATCGATGGAGTTAATGCGCCTCGAATGTTTGATGCGGTTATGGCTAATCCACCATATTCTCAAAAATGGGATAACCAAAGTCGAGAAGATGATCCTCGCTTTCGACAGGGGGTAGCTCCGAAATCCAAGGCGGACTATGCCTTCTTACTTCATGGTTTATATCACTTGAAGGACAATGGGCGAATGGCCATTGTTTTACCCCATGGAGTTTTATTCCAGGGGGCTGCTGAAGCAAAAATTCGAAAAGAGTTACTGAATAATCATAATATTGTGGCCATCATTGGCTTACCAGAAAAGATCTTCACTAATACGGGAATTCCTACGATTATTATGGTTCTGGAAAAGAATCGTGAGACTGATGATGTCATGTTTATTGATGCCTCGAAAGGATTTGAAAAGCAAAAGAATAGTAATAAACTTCGGCAGGAGGATATTGATAAAATTGTTAAAACCTACCTAGACCATGTTGATATTGAAAAGTATGCCCATGTGGCAACTATGAATGAAATTCAAGAAAATGACTATAATTTAAATATTCCTCGTTATGTTGATATATTTGAGGAGGAACCACCAGTTGACACAACTAAATTGTTGGCAGATATGAAGTCATTATCAAAAGAAGAGGCGAAATTAACAGCTGATTTAAAAGATATGATGGCTGACTTAGTACTTACTAATCCAGAAGACCAAGAAATTCTTGATAATTTGAGGGGAGTTCTGGATTATGAGTAATGTTCGGAATAATCAACCCCTAATACCAGCCATTCGCTTTAAAGAATTCACTGACGC
>NZ_JABZEC010000014.1:3220-5107 GCF_013385145.1 Bombilactobacillus apium | reverse complement strand
ATATCTTCTGTTGTCAGCGAGGCGAAGAGCTAAGCGATGAGGGCCGAAAAAAAGTTCTTGACAAGCAACAAGACAGATGATAAAATAAACGAGCTGCTGTCAAAGCGGTTCAAACTTATCAAGGTAGACCTTTGAAAACTGAACAAAGTTTCTTTTAAGCGAACTGGGGGTTCGAAAGAACCCGTCAATGAACAAGAACAATAAAAAAGACAAGACAAGAACGCAAGTAATTGTCATGAGTCACAAGCTTCATAAAAAATGAGAGTTTGATCCTGGCTCAGGACGAACGCTGGCGGCGTGCCTAATACATGCAAGTCGAGCGCGGGAAGCTTCACAAATCTTCGGAGGCGAGAAGCCAAACGAGCGGCGGATGGGTGAGTAACACGTAGGTAACCTACCCTATAGCGGGGGATAACAACTGGAAACAGTTGCTAATACCGCATAAAACTAAGAAGCACATGCTTCAAAGTTAAAAGACGGTTTCGGCTGTCACTAAAGGATGGACCTGCGGCGTATTAGCTAGTTGGTGGAGGTAAAGGCTCACCAAGGCAGTGATACGTAGCCGACCTGAGAGGGTAATCGGCCACATTGGGACTGAGACACGGCCCAAACTCCTACGGGAGGCAGCAGTAGGGAATCTTCCACAATGGACGAAAGTCTGATGGAGCAACGCCGCGTGGATGAAGAAGGTTTTCGGATCGTAAAATCCTGTTGTTGAAGAAGAACGGGTGTGAGAGTAACTGCTCATATCGTGACGGTATTCAACCAGAAAGTCACGGCTAACTACGTGCCAGCAGCCGCGGTAATACGTAGGTGGCAAGCGTTGTCCGGATTTATTGGGCGTAAAGGGAGCGCAGGCGGTTTAACAAGTCTGAATGTGAAAGTCCTCAGCTTAACTGAGGAAGTGCATCGGAAACTGTTAAACTTGAGTCCAGAAGAGGAGAGTGGAACTCCATGTGTAGCGGTGAAATGCGTAGATATATGGAAGAACACCAGTGGCGAAGGCGGCTCTCTGGTCTGGTACTGACGCTGAGGCTCGAAAGCATGGGTAGCGAACAGGATTAGATACCCTGGTAGTCCATGCCGTAAACGATGAGTGCTAAGTGTTGGAAGGTTTCCGCCTTTCAGTGCTGCAGCTAACGCATTAAGCACTCCGCCTGGGGAGTACGACCGCAAGGTTGAAACTCAAAGGAATTGACGGGGGCCCGCACAAGCGGTGGAGCATGTGGTTTAATTCGAAGCAACGCGAAGAACCTTACCAGGTCTTGACATCTAGTGCAATTTGTAGAGATACAAAGTTCCCTTCGGGGACGCTAAGACAGGTGGTGCATGGTTGTCGTCAGCTCGTGTCGTGAGATGTTGGGTTAAGTCCCGCAACGAGCGCAACCCTTATTACTAGTTGCCAGCATTAAGTTGGGCACTCTAGTGAGACTGCCGGTGACAAACCGGAGGAAGGTGGGGACGACGTCAAATCATCATGCCCCTTATGACCTGGGCTACACACGTGCTACAATGGATGGTACAACGAGAAGCGAACTCGCGAGGGTAAGCGGATCTCTGAAAGCCATTCTCAGTTCGGATTGCAGGCTGCAACTCGCCTGCATGAAGTTGGAATCGCTAGTAATCGCGGATCAGCATGCCGCGGTGAATACGTTCCCGGGCCTTGTACACACCGCCCGTCACACCATGAGAGTTTGTAACGCCCAAAGCCGGTGGGGTAACCCTTCGGGGAGCTAGCCGTCTAAGGCGGGACAAATGATTAGGGTGAAGTCGTAACAAGGTAGCCGTAGGAGAACCTGCGGCTGGATCACCTCCTTTCTAAGGAAAAGATACGGAACCAGAACGCAGAAGAAACTTTGTTTAGTTTTGAGAGGTCTACTCTCAACT
>NZ_JABZEC010000014.1:0-3125 GCF_013385145.1 Bombilactobacillus apium | reverse complement strand
AGAAAAAGAAGTAAAGAAATAGGTTAAGATATTAAGGGCGCACGGTGGATGCCTAGGTACTAGGAGCCGATGAAGGACGGAACGAACACCGAAATGCTTCGGGGAGCTGTAAGTAAGCGTAGATCCGGAGATATCCGAATGGGGAAACCCGGCTGATGTAACAGTCAGTCACACTCGTAAGAGTGAGGAAGACGTGGTGAACTGAAACATCTAAGTAGCCACAGGAAGAGAAAGAAAAATCGATTTCCTAAGTAGCGGCGAGCGAAAGGGAAAGAGCCCAAACCAACGAGCATGCTTGTTGGGGTTGTAGGACTTGTGTAAGAGAACAAAAGCTAATGATAGTCGAATCAGTTGGGAAGCTGAACCAAAGAAAGTGACAGTCTTGTAGACGAAATCAGAAGCACTCGCACGAGGATCCTGAGTACGGCGGGGCACGTGAAACCCCGTCGGAATCCGGGAGGACCATCTCCCAAGGCTAAATACTCCCTAGTGACCGATAGTGAACCAGTACCGTGAGGGAAAGGTGAAAAGCACCCCGGGAGGGGAGTGAAATAGATCCTGAAACCGTGTGCCTACAAATAGTCAAAGCTCGTTAAAGAGTAATGGCGTGCCTTTTGTAGAATGAACCGGCGAGTTACGTTTGCGTGCAAGGTTAAGTTGAAGAGACGGAGCCGTAGCGAAAGCGAGTCTGAAATGGGCGACGAAGTACGTAGATGTAGACCCGAAACCAAGTGACCTACCCATGTCCAGGTTGAAGGTGCGGTAAAACGCACTGGAGGACCGAACCCACGTAAGTTGAAAATTGCGGGGATGAGGTGTGGGTAGCGGTGAAATTCCAAACGAACTTGGAGATAGCTGGTTCTCTCCGAAATAGCTTTAGGGCTAGCCTCGAGGAAGAGGATCATGGAGGTAGAGCACTGTTTGGACTAGGGGCCCGTCAGGGGTTACTGAATTCAGATAAACTCCGAATGCCATCGATCTATACTCGGGAGTCAGACTGTGAGTGATAAGATCCATAGTCGAAAGGGAAACAGCCCAGATCACCAGTTAAGGTCCCAAAATCCATACTAAGTGGAAAAGGAAGTGGAACTGCTGAGACAACTAGGATGTTGGCTTAGAAGCAGCAACCCATTCAAAGAGTGCGTAATAGCTCACTAGTCGAGTGGTTCTGCGCCGAAAATGTACCGGGGCTAAGTATGGTACCGAAACTGTGGATGTTAATTGAAAGATTAACGTGGTAGGAGAGCGTTGTAAGCACGAAGAAGCTAGACCGAGAGGACTAGTGGAGAGCTTAGAAGTGAGAATGCCGGTATGAGTAGCGCAAGACCAGTGAGAATCTGGTCCACCGAATGACTAAGGTTTCCTGGGGAAGGCTCGTCCGCCCAGGGTTAGTCGGGACCTAAGATGAGGCCGAGAGGCGTAGTCGATGGACAACAGGTAGAGATTCCTGTACTAGTCAGTTTTGTTTGAGCAATGGAGGGACGCAGGAGATAAACGTGAGCATGCAGCTGGAAAAGCATGTCTAAGCAGCGAGTCTGAAAATGAGTTAAATGCTTGTTATCGAGAAGGATGAGTTGTGATAGGGAGCGAAAATAAAAGTAGCGAAGCACGAGAGTCACACTGCCAAGAAAAGCTTCTAGTGAGAAACTGATTACCCGTACCGCAAACCGACACAGGTAGTCGAGGAGAGAATCCTAAGGTGAGCGAGAGAACTATCGTTAAGGAACTCGGCAAAATGGCCCCGTAACTTCGGGAGAAGGGGTGCTGGTGTAAGAGCCAGCCGCAGTGAAAAGGCCCAAACAACTGTTTATCAAAAACACAGGTCTCTGCAAAATCGTAAGATGACGTATAGGGGCTGACGCCTGCCCGGTGCTGGAAGGTTAAGAGGATGAGTTAGCGCAAGCGAAGCCCAGAATTGAAGCCCCAGTAAACGGCGGCCGTAACTATAACGGTCCTAAGGTAGCGAAATTCCTTGTCGGGTAAGTTCCGACCCGCACGAAAGGCGTAATGATTTGGGCACTGTCTCAACGATAGACTCGGTGAAATTATAATACCCGTGAAGATGCAGGTTACCCGCGACAGGACGGAAAGACCCCATGGAGCTTTACTGCAACTTGATATTGGGTTTTTGTGTAAGATGTACAGGATAGGTAGGAGCCGTCGAAATCGGTACGCTAGTATCGAGGGAGGCATTGGTGGGATACTACCCTTGTTATATGAAAACTCTAACCCGCACCACTGAAGCGTGGTGGGAGACAGTGTCAGGCAGGCAGTTTGACTGGGGCGGTCGCCTCCTAAATAGTAACGGAGGCGCCCAAAGGTTCCCTCAGAATGGTTGGAAATCATTCGCAGAGTGTAAAGGTAGAAGGGAGCTTGACTGTGAGACAGACAAGTCGAGCAGGGACGAAAGTCGGGCTTAGTGATCCGGTGGCACCGCATGGAAGGGCCATCGCTCAACGGATAAAAGCTACCCTGGGGATAACAGGCTTATCTCCCCCAAGAGTTCACATCGACGGGGAGGTTTGGCACCTCGATGTCGGCTCATCGCATCCTGGGGCTGTAGTCGGTCCCAAGGGTTGGGCTGTTCGCCCATTAAAGCGGTACGCGAGCTGGGTTCAGAACGTCGTGAGACAGTTCGGTCCCTATCCGTCGCGGGCGTAGGAAATTTGAGAGGATCTGTCCTTAGTACGAGAGGACCGGGATGGACATACCACTGGTGTACCAGTTGTCTTGCCAAAGGCAGAGCTGGGTAGCTATGTATGGAAGGGATAAACGCTGAAAGCATCTAAGTGTGAAACCCAACTCAAGATGAGATTTCCCATTCAAATAATGAAGTAAGACCCCTCAGAGAAGATGAGGTAGATAGGTTGCGCGTGGAAGTCTAGTGATAGATGGAGCGGAGTAATACTAATCGGTCGAGGGCTTAACCGAAGGTAGTAGTTTTAAGGAAACTCTTAATATTCAGTTTTGAGAGGACTAAGGTCATCTCAAGAAGAGAAGCAGCAAGTGTGGTGGCGATAGTGAGAAGGATACACCTGTTCCCATGCCGAACACAGAAGTTAAGCTTTTTAACGCCGAAAGTAGTTGGTGGGAAACTACCTGCGAGGATTGGTCGTTGCCACGCT
>NZ_JABZEC010000013.1 GCF_013385145.1 Bombilactobacillus apium | reverse complement strand
TATTTTATCATCTGTCTTGTTGCTTGTCAAGAACTTTTTTTCGGCCCTCATCGCTTAGCTCTTCGCCTCGCTGACAACAGAAGATATCTTATCAACTTTTTCTCTCCCTGGCAAGTACTTTTTCAAAAAAAGTTGAAATTTATTTCAAATCCCGCAGAGCTTCCTGAATCCAAACCGGTTTAATTCGGGCAATACTTTGATAACCTAGATGTTCAGGATGGTTGGCCCAATAGTGTTTATGAGCATTAACTTGCTTCTTCAAAGGAGGGGTTTTGAGAGATCTTAAGGAAAGACTAATTGCCCCATTATAGGGGTCGATATTTAAAATTTGTACTCGAACGAGCTGATTTAAGTGCACTAATTTATCGATTCGCGAAACATAACCATTGGTAAATTCAGAAATATGAATTAGTCCTTGAACGGTGCTCGAATCCAGCTGGACAAAGGCTCCATAAGAGCGCAGACCCGTAACTCTCCCTGTAACAATCTGGCCGACTTGTAAGTTCATTCTTAAAATCCCTCCCAGAAAAGATTAACATAGAGTAAGCTCTACTGGATAATTACAGAATAAATTATTGAGGTGAATATTTTGTCAGATAAAATTTATGACTTAGTCGTCGTTGGTGGCGGCCCAGTCGGAATCTTTACGGCTTTTTATGCCCGCATGCGGTCTTTAGACACGGTTCTTTTAGAAAGCATGCCCCGTTTAGGTGGTCAACCCCAAAACTTATATGCTCAAAAGCATTTATACGATGTCGCCGGGCAATTTAATGTTCAAGGATCAGAATTAATCGATCATCTATTGGTGGGCTCCGAAAGGTTCAATTACCCCAAACTTGTGAATACGACAATGTTAAATTTTACTTGGGATTCTCAAAATCAATTTTACCAAATAAAGACTAATCAAGAAGCTCTTCGTGCTCGAGCTTTAATTATTACTATTGGTAATGGACCTTTCCAACCACGAAAACTAGCTTTTGATTACGCCCCAGAAATTGAAGGTCACCAATTAAACTATTTTGTTGAAGATTTAGAAGACTATAAAGATCAAACGGTTTTAATCGCTGGTGGGGGTGATACTGCAATTGATTGGGCTTTAGAAATTAATCAAATTTCTCAAAAAACCTATCTCCTTCACCGGAGAAATCAATTTCGCGCTCTAGAATCTAGTGTGGAACAACTTCAACAATCGACAGTCGAACTTTTAACTCCGGAAATTATTGAAGGCTTACATCCCCTAGCTTCCAATCAGCTACAAGTGAACTATAAAACCGTCAAAACGGGTACCCAACATCAGCTAATAGTTAATAAATTACTTGTCAATTACGGTATTACTTCGGACTCACGCCTTTTAAGATCTTGGGGACTAAACCTTCAAGGTCCTTTCATCAAGGTTGATTCCCAAATGCGAACTAACCTTCCTCAAATCTACGCTGCTGGTGATGCCGTTACTTATCCAGGTAAACAACGACTAATCGCCCTTGGATTTAGTGAAGGTCCAATTGCCGTTAATAGCTTAATTCAAGACCTTTATCCAGAACAAAAAGCTTTCGGTCACAGCTCTTCTATGTTTAACTAAATAAGTTCGTGGTTTCCAAATCTTTGAATAATGTTTAAAATACTATTAACCATTAAATTTAGAGAGGTAATTTATGCAATTTATTATGCAACTTTTCGATTTCGTGATGAATGTTGACCGCCACTTGGCAGGAATGGTTAACGAATTTGGCCACTGGTCTTACGTTATTTTATTCCTAATTATCTTCATCGAAACCGGTGCGGTGATCCTCCCTTTCTTACCCGGAGATTCCCTTCTTTTTGCGGCTGCCGCTTTAGCCGCTAATCAAGCTAGTGGGCTCAATATTTATCTATTATTTGTCCTCTTTTTAGTTGCTGCTTGTGGTGGTGATACCTGTAACTTCTTTATCAGTAAACACTTAAATCACTGGCTTCAGCAAAAAAGTTGGTTTAACAAGTTGGTTAAACCAGAATACCTCCAGCAGGCCGAAGAGTTTTTCGATCGTCATGGTGGAAAGGCTATCGCTTTAGGACGTTTTATCCCCATTATTCGGACTTTTGTTCCCTTTGTTGCGGGATCAGGAGCGATGAAATTTGGTCGTTTCTTTCATTACAACATTATTGGTTCCTTAATTTGGGTCTTAATTTGCTTAGTTTGCGGACATTTATTCGGCAATCTTCCCTTCGTTCAAGAACATTTCTCAATGATTGTTTTAGGAATTATTTTTGTCTCAGTTATTCCGGCGATTGTGGGTCTTCTACGTTCTCGAAAAACTAGTAAATAGCTAGCTATTTTAAATTAAAATCTAAAAACATCTTACCCTAAAATTGAGTAAGATGTTTTTTTAGATCTTTCTTTCTGTCACCAGAAGACTTTTGATATAGCCACAGTCCCAGCCATAAAATTCCAAACCATAACAATAAAACTAATGCACAGTGCAAGAAAAAAGTATCTGGTAGAATTTTAATAATTGGGTCGGTAACTGGATCAAAGAGCCAATTAGTATTCCGAAATAATAAACGGTGGAACTCAATAAAAAAGCTATCAAAATCCAAACTGGCAATAACTGCAATAATTATTGGTAACCAAATCAAATTCCATAAAAAAGTAGAGTTAATCCGTAATCGAGCTCGTAATTGTCTCCGCCAGCCAAAAAACAGCAAACCGCAAACACTAATCAAGGTTAAAATAAACAATACATAAAAAATGATTTTAACTTCTTGAAAATGACTTCTGCCCGCTGCCGATAGAGCAAAATTTGTCAACTTTAGTGATCCTGATCCCGGAGTAGTTAAATAAGCTAAAACTTGATGAAATCCCCTCTCAACTTGAACTAGACTTCGATCACTCACTAAATTTAATTCTAGATAACGAGAATCAAACCAAAAGATCAAGGAACTCATACCAACAGTTAGCGTAAATGAAGCTCCAACTAGCCAGGCTAATAAAATAGCACAAAAAAATAGATTAGCCATCATTCCTTATAAATTCCAGTCATCTAAACTCGCGATTTCATAAGTCGGTTGGGTTGGCATTTGTTGAACTTCAGCGGGGGTACTAACTCCCGTATAAACTAAAATGGTATCTAAACCGGCCTTAAAGCCGCATTGGATATCTGTATGATAATTATCGCCAATAATTGCTGTCCGGGCCCGATCCCAGCCCTTCAAGTTCAAGGCATAATCGGCAATCTCTCGTTCAGGTTTACCAATATAAGTTGCTCGCTGCTGAGTCGTAGTTTCCACTAAGGAAACTAAGGATCCTGCTCCAGGGACCAGACCTCTTTCATTAGGCAGATTGGTATCCGCATTCGTCCCAATAAACCTAGCACCTCGCTTAATGGCTAATGTTGCTAACTCAAACTTATGATAAGTCACATCACTATCTAGCCCGACTACTACATAGTCAGGGTCAAATTCATTATATTTTAATCCAGTGTCTCCAAGAGCCTGTTTCAAGCCTCTTTCGCCAATAATATAACAGGATTTCTCTCCTAACGGTTCCAGGCTTTGTTCCTGTAAATAATGCGCTGTAGCTAAAGAAGGAGTAATAATTTGCTCTGGCTGAACTTTAATCTGATGGTTCTGGGCTAAATTAGCCACCACTTGTTCCGGTGTTTTGGTTGTATTGTTTGTCAAAAAAGCAAATTCCTGATGTTGATCTTGAAGGCGTTGGATAAAACGCTGAGCAGCGGGAATCTGCTCTTGACCACGATAAATAGTTCCGTCAAGATCAATTAAATAAGCAGCATAATGTGTCATTATTTACCTCGATTATTAATCTTTCGAATTCGAAATTTATTGTTGATCGTAATTTTTTTGGCTTTTTTATTACGAACATTGGAATTTTTAGGATTACTTTGCTTTTTATTATTCTTAGAATTTCGCTGGAGACTGCTGCGCTTGAAACGCTGCTGAGGATGGCCGGTCTTCGGACGCGGCGGAATATTGGTTAATTTATGTTCACGTTCTAAAACAAAATAAGCACAACCAAAATTACAGTACTCCAACAAATAATCTTGCAAAGTTCCGATTTTTTGATCAATCTTTGCTTGCGGGCGATGATCGTCATAAAATCCACGCAAACGTAATTGACCATATCCCCAATCACCAACGATATAATCATATTTTTTTAAAACATTATTATAACGCATCGCTAATCTCTTTAAATCTAGACCAGCTGCATGATCTTTGACTAATAAATAGCTATCATTATTAATTTTTAAATGCGTATCGCTGACCTGCTCAACCATGGCTAAGGCTAATTTTTCTGAATTTTCATTATCAGTAACCTCTAAAGCATGCTCAATACTTTTACTAAGTAGTGACTGCTTTTTTGACTCTACCTTATTTACCTGTTTTGTCGTCACGTTTTTCGCCTCCTCCAAAAGTTCGTTGTAGATATTTACTGACAATTGTTCTTAAAAAGTCTGGATAAATTATTTCATTTTCTCCCATAATTTCGATCGTCGGGAAAAAGGGAATAAATAGATAATGATCTAGCAAAGCAATTTGATATTTTTGACTTGGCTGGAGTGGCTGATGCTGATAAAAAACTTGGCGAGTTCGTGGATCAACCTCTAACCCGTCCCAGACTAGATCACCAAAGAACTTTCCCCGAAAGCCCATCCCTTTTTGAATAAAATTACTTAAAAAGCCTCGATTTTTTTCCACTTCCATTGCCAAACGCCATAAATCTTGTCCACTTAAAGTAGTTTTCATAACATGAATTGCATGTGGCAATTGTCGATGTAAATCATTTTCCGTAACTGGACCAGCGAGGAGAGTCGTTAAAAACAAACCCGTGTTCAGCAAAGCTATCTGACAATTAGTCAACTCTTCCATCGCTTGAAAAGTTAAGTCTAAACTTGAATGAGGAGCAGGAACACGTTCATATTGAACCGGCAGAGTAGCAACAACTTGTTCTTCTAACAAACGTTCTCCTTTTCTTTGTTGTTCTAAAATCCAAGTTTGATCTTCTGGTTGACTATTAATCTCTGTAACTGGCGTCGTCTTAACTCGAACCGTTTGTAGATGGTGATTCTCCAAATCTAGGTAGATATTTCCCACTTGTTCACCATATTTACCTGCCGCCGCTAACCAAGTATGTCTCTGCTGCTCCCCTTGAGGCAAAAGATGGTGGGTATGCGCTCCAATGATCAAATCCAGTTCTGGATAAGTCTGTGCTAGCTGTCGATCTTGATTTAAACCTAGATGGGACAATAAGATTAAAATATCTACTTGTGGCCGCAACTTTGTCAGCAGACTCGGTAAAACGTCTGCGGCAGGATGAACATCCCACTGTACTAAAGGATAAGTCCGCTTGTAGGAAGCCGTTAACCCGATTACCCCAATTTTTGTACCTTGACGCGTTGTCAACATCTGATAAGCTTGAGCAAAGTGCGGCAATTGTCCATTATTTTCCCATAAATTAGCTAATACAACCGGAAAATTGGCTTGATCATAAAGATGTTCCAAAATTTGATGATCATAGTATAGCCCCTCACTATTGCCGATAGTCACAGCATCATAATGAATTTGATTCATCCATTCAATATTAGCCTGACCCAAAGTTGCTTCAGTTAAAGGGTGTTCGCGATCTGTAGCATCTCCTATATCAAAAACTAATGTTTCTTGGTTCAGTATCTGATCCTGCAGCCTTTCGTCAGCAATATAACGTTGAATTCGTGGAAAATTTTCAAAATGTGAGTGTAAATCATTGGTATGCATGATATGCAACTGTTCCAAAAACTTGAAGCCTTCTTCCTCTAACTAATATGATTAGCCTTTAAAATAGTCTGAAACGCTGTAAGAATTGTACCCTCTGGTTTGGCCCATTCTTCCCAATGATCGAAATCTTCTTCTGGAAATTTATAGGTATCATTAATATACTTTTCATAGGCTTGAACTGCCGTTGAGCGGGGAATATTCAATTCTAAAATTCGAACTTCTTGAATAAAGCTTCGTTCAGCAGCTAATTCAGCTCGACCATTCATAAAAATATTACCCAACTCAAAATACTTACTCTGATCCTTACGCGTAATTTGTTCAATTAAATCCAAGGTTTGATAAGCCATAATTCCTGTCACTCCTAATGTGAGGTTATAACATTGTCTAAAAAATTACCAATAATTATTTTACTATTTTTTACTTTTCTTTTTAATAGCGGATTTACGGTTGTCGGCCATCGGGGAGATCCCGTAGCTGCTCCCGAAGAGAGCTTTCAGAGTATTGATGCAGCAATTAGCAACGGTGCTCAATGGGTTGAACTTGATGTTCATAAATCAAATGACCAACAATTAATCATTTCCCACGATCGCAACCTAGAACGAGTCACCGGTAATAATATGGTTGTTTCCGAACACTCAGCCGCAGAATTAACGGCCCTCAAACAGCATAATGGTCAAAATATTTATACTCTAGATCAGCTCTTTGATCACTACCAAAACCAACCACAAGTTAAGTTTCTAATCGAAACTAAAAAAACTAAATCCGGAAATCCTCAGGATATGGAAGCCCTGCTGGTCGCGGCCATTAAAAGACACCATCTGGAAAAACGGGTGATGGTCCACTCTTTTTCCTTAGCCAGTTTACAAAATATGCAAAAACTTCTTCCCAAAATTCCTCGGATTTTTATTGCGGGAAGTTTAAAACGCCTGGATTTTGAAGTTTTTGCGACAAGTACCGCAGTCAACCTTTCTTCTGAAATTATCACGCCAACCTTAGTCAAACAGCTTCACGATTTGGGCCAAAAGGTCTATGTTTGGGATGAAATGAACGAAAATCCCCAAAAATGGAACTGGTTAGTTAATCTTCCAATCGATGGTGTTGTCACTAATTATCCTGGAGCTGCCGCTTATTATCAAAAGTTAAAGCAACAAGTGCAACAGCAAACCACTGATTTCCAGGCTTTTTACGCCAATCTTCAAGCAACCCCGATCTGGGAAAATCCCTATCCCGGGGCTCCTCAAAAAGGTAATTTAGCTCCAACTACTCCAATACATGTTAATCAAATTATTAATCTTAATCAAACCACAACCTATTTACAAATTGGCACTAATCGTTTTATTGCTGCTCAAGGAGTCATTAATACCAATCATCAAGCACAATTACTGCCTTATCTAGGCCAACCGGTCACCCTTTCCTATCTTGCTTCCGACCGAAATTTGCATCTCGCTCCCAATCAAGCTAGTCCCTATCGAGGTAGTTTACAGACCCACAATCTCTACCGAATCACTGCTCTGCAAGATATCCTCGGAGCAAGTTGGTGTCAACTTAATGGTCAAGGATGGTATCCGCTCCAAAATCTCTTAGCTGCCAACCCGCAGCCAACTTCAACGATTTTAAATCCCAGCTGGACTTGGACCCTTTTGCAACAGAAACGTCCCCTATCTTCCTTACCAACCATCAACTATTTAATTTACAGAATTGCTGATTTAACTCCCCTCCAATAAATTTTTCCCCAAAATAACAAACAACTATCAAAAAAGAGCCGGGTGAAAATAAAATTTTCATCCAGCTCCTTTTTCTTTTAATAATTACTTTATTTTTACTATTAATCTTGTGGTGCCTGGGTAGTTAATTCCACCCGATGGACGACTAAAGTCATGAAAAAGGAAAGTAACAAGATAACTCCCACCACCAAGTAAGGGACATGTGAATTCCAATCCATCAACATCCCCGACATAATCGGGCCAATAATGTTACCGACGCTGGTTAAAGACATGTTCACCCCATTAATGAGTCCTTGATTGCTTTGACTGGTTTTAGTTAGGAGCGTCGTAATCGCTGGACGCAACAAATCAAAGGCACAAAAGATAATCAAAGTAGCAATGATAACCTCTAATTGACTGTGAGCTTGCGTAATCCAAAAAGTCCCGATTGCACCACTCAAAAAACAAATCGCAATTAACTTTAATTCACCTAATTTTCGCGTTATCCAATCAAAAGCCACAATTTGGAAGAACAGCGATAGAACCCCGTTCAAAGTTAAAACTAGGGCAATGGTTCCCATTGTAAAATCAAAAACTTGATTGACATAAATACTATAGATACTTTCAAAACCTTGTAAACCAAAAGAAGAGATAAGGATCATTGCAAACAACACTATCAAAACTGGTGTCAAAAATTCGCGCCATTTAATTTTAACCGTATGCTTTAACTGTTCTACAGGTTCATCAGGTAAATAAAAGGCGGTAAAGATCGCACTGATTAGGCCCAAAACAGCGGCCACCCAAAAAGGGGTTTTATAAGAGAAATTGGCTAAAACTCCCCCAATTCCTGGGCCTAAAATCAGACCGCCACTAAAAGCAGCTGATAACCAGCCAATTACGCGAGCCCGTTCTTTCTTCTCGGTTAAATCAGAGGCCATCGCCATGGAAGTCGGCACAAACAAGGCTGCTGAAAGTCCCCCAATAATTCGAGAAATATCAAAATAAAAAAGATGATTGGATAAGGCGAAAACCACTTCTGAAATCACATACAGGAAAAGCCCTCCCACAATCACCTTTTTTCGCCCAATTTTATCAGAAACTCGGCCAATAATTGGTGAAGCAATAAATTGGGCAAAAGCGTAAAGTGAAACCATGATTCCCATATCTGTAGTTGATAAATGGTACATTTTCTTAATGAACGGCTCGACTGGAATTACCAGACTAATCCCTAAACAAACTAAAAAATTCCCCACAATTAAGATATAAATCGCGCGCTTAGTTTCTTGATTCATCATGACTTTTACCTCGATATCAAAATAAAACGCTCAGCGAAAAATCACCAAGCGTTAGTTCAAGACGTTATTCAGATGATAACATACTTTCCAACAAATTACACTTCTAGAGTCCTTTTTCCTAGCTTCAATTTTTTCATTACCCAGTGAGATATAAAATTAAAATAAACATTACTTACAGATATCTGGACTTGTTATATAATGTAAACAAATCTCTGAACTTTAACTCTGTTTTAACTATGTAAGGTAGGTTTTTTTTTGGCTAAACATGAACGTTCAAATTATGATGACTGGCGCAATAAGTTTATTGACTCCCAGTCAGATGAGCAACATCCAACAGTTGTCAACCCCGCTGATTTACCAACAACCACAGCAGGTAAAATCAATTTAACTCTTAGCATTATCCGGCGACTTTTTTTAGCTTTGATCGTCGGTTTAATTTTAGTTTTAGGGTTAATTTTAGGACTCAGCACAGGCTACTTAGCGGCATTAATTAATAAAGAACCGATTCCTAGTTCTGCTAGTCTTCAAAATAAAATTGAAAATGTTGATCAATCTACCACCCTCTATTTTGCCAATCATGTCAAAATGGAACGTGTCCCCAGCGACGTGACTCGAAAAAAGGTCGACTTTCAACACGTTTCTCCCAATTTCAAAAAAGCAATTATTGCTACTGAAGATGAAAACTTCTATCAACACCGAGGTTTTGTTCCCAAGTCTTTAATTCGAGCGATCGCCTCAGAAGTTACCGGTTTAGGAACTCAAACTGGAGGATCGACCTTGACCCAACAATTGGTCAAAATGCAAATTCTATCTTCGGAAACAACTTGGAAAAGAAAAGCTACCGAAATCTTGCTTGCAATGCGCTTAGAGAAACACTTTTCTAAGGATCAAGTCCTCCAAGCTTATTTTAACGCTGTTCCTCTGGGGCGAAATAATAAAGGACAAAATATTGCTGGTGTCCAGGCTGCCGCCCAAGGAATTTTCAACACCGCTGCTGAAAATTTGACTCTGGCTCAAGCGGCCTTCATCGCGGGCTTACCTCAAAGTCCTTCAGTTTATACTCCCTATGATAATCAAGGGCAGCTTAAAGATGATCTTAGCTTAGGACTGAAACGGAAAAATGTAGTTTTATTTCGGATGTATCGCAATGGCGACATTTCGCAAAAACAGTATCAAGAGGCTAAGAAAGTCGATCTTAAAGAACAATTTGCTCAACCCGAAAGCGCCCCGAGCAATAAAATTAAGTATGGCTATCTATATAATCTTTTAACTAGCCAATTGCGGGTTAAATTAATGAAGCAATTAGCTCAAGAAGACAATCTTTCTTACCGAGAGGTCCAACAAAATAAAGATCTTTACCAAGTCTACTATCAAAAAGCCGATCAACAGATGCGGGCTCATAACTACCACGTTTACTCAACAATCAACAAAGATCTTTATGAAAACATGCAGAAAACCTTTGATCAACATAAGGATCAATTAGGTACTACGCATAGCTATCAGGCCACTGATCCCAATACGGGAAAAATTATTAGTGTTCACGAACCAGTGCAAAATGGGAGTGTTCTTTTAGATAATCAGACGGGTGCTATTTTAAGTTTTGTTGGTGGACAAGACTTTAATGACAATCAGACTAACCATGCTTTTGATACTCAACGTTCTCCTGGTTCAGCCATCAAACCTTTATTGGTCTACGGGCCAGCAATTGATCAGGGATTAATCGGTAGTAAAACTATGTTAGCCGATTTTAAAGCTAAATTTGGTAAATATCGGCCAACGGATTATGGTCGCACTATTGAAAATAAATTTGTTGCTGCCGATGAGGCCTTGGCGCAATCTCTTAATTTACCAGCCGTTAATTTATATAATCAAGTTGTAAAGAAAGCCAATCCTAAATCTTATTTGGAAAAGATGGGGCTGCAACTTAAAGATTCCGAATATCGCCAATTGGGATTAGCTTTAGGAGGGACTAAGAACGGACTAACCGTCAACGAGATGGCCAGTGCTTTTTCCACTTTTGCTAATCAAGGTCAACATACTGCTTCTTACTCCATCTCCCAAATCACTGATAGCGATAACCAAGTTATTTATCAACATCGCATTCATAAAAAGCGGGTCTTCACTCCGGCAACCAGTTATATTATGCAAAAGATGCTCCGAGGAGTCGTTAAAACAGGAACAGCATCGCAATTACCACAACAATTAGAATTTGATTCTAAATCCACCTTTGGTAAAACCGGGACTTCCAATGACTTTCGCGATAACTGGTTCATTGGTAGCACCCCTGGTTTAACTTTGGCTTCTTGGACCGGTTATGATAATCTTTACGGGCATAATTATAATCTTCAGGAAAATTCAACAGATATCAACCAAGAACTATGGGCTAACTTAATGAATAATGTTGCTCAAACCGATCCCAACCTTCTCCGGACGGAGTCCAAGATGTCTCGTCCTAGTGGAGTTGTTTCCCAGCAGGTTCTCAAAGAAACAGGTACCAAACCGGGAACTGTAACTTATAACGGTTATCCAGCCCAACTGAATCAGGAAACCACTACTAGTCTTTTCTATAACGGTCACGCCCAAGACTTGTCTCGAAAATTTGGGATTGGTGGTAGTAGTAAAAATTACCAACTTTTCTGGGATCACTATTTCGGAAAACAAAATGGTTATGGAATCAAGAAGCATCTCGGTGAAAGTAGTGAAAATACCGCAACAGAAAATAGCTCCCCTTCTTCCACCACGACAACGACTCCTGATCAAAGCACAAGCGTAATGGGAGGCGGCTCTTCAGCCACAACCCTTCCTAGCAATCAAAATCGGGACAGTAGTACGAATTCTGAAGTTCCCGTCACGGAAACAACAGGTGAAGCTAACAATTCTTCAACTGCTACTAGGAATAATAGTTCTTCTTCTCCGGAAACTACTTCACCAAGCAATGGCTCAGAACAGACTCCAGCAACTGAACCGAAAGCGGGAGGAACTTCAACAACTACTACCACTCCTCAGGTTCAACCCTAAGTAGTTATTCCACAATCAGAACTACCCGTCAAACAGGTAGTTTGCTCTAGGGCTGTAAGCCCTATATCTCAAGGCGCTGGCTTTTGCCATGCATTTGCCACTTTTGTTGACCGCTTTAAGCGGTCTTGTTAC
>NZ_JABZEC010000012.1 GCF_013385145.1 Bombilactobacillus apium | reverse complement strand
CTAGTATTAAATTAATAAATATTCTGGTCTCTTAATCTTTCCATTTGCTGTTCTCGGAATTTTATCTACTATTTTCACTATTGTCGGACGCATATATGCCGATAATCCCTTGATTTTTTGTTTTATATTACCTTCCTTTACTACTGTATCTGTATGTAGTTCTAAAACTAAATCTCCCTCCAAACTCTGTCCTACTCTAATATCTAAATTAGAAAGATCTCCCTTTAACAGCTGAATTATTTCATGTTCAACTTCTTCTACTTGTAGATTAAATCCCCTATACTTCAACATATTTTTAACGCGACTTTTAAAAATTAACTCACCTTGTTTATTTATTTTACCAACATCTCCAGGAATAAAGCTAGTTTCAGTATTTTTTTCTATATTACCTTTTTTCACATACCCTAACATTAAACTCGGTGTTGTAATTTTTATTAATCCATTACCAGTATTATTAGCATTAGTAATTGTTATTTTGACTCCGTTCAATGGTTTTCCGAGATTACTTTTATCATAAACAGAATCAATAATCTTTGTGGTTATTCTTGGTCCACACTCAGTACTACCATAGGTTTGTACAAAATTTAATGATTTCCCACTTAATTTTTTTAATTTCATAAACGTTTCTTGAGAAAGAACGCCACCTCCAAACAATATATACTTTAAGCTAAAAAGATTACGAAAACTATCCCCACGATTATTCATATAATATAAAAGTAATGATAAGAAGTAGGGAACTACCGTCGTATCCGTCACCCGGTTAACACGTATAGCATTCAAAAAAATAGTAGGATAGTTTAAAGCCTCCCCCAAGACAAGTGTACCATTTAAATATATATGTACTAAAAACTGGGTCATATTGGAATAACCAAATGGTAATGGCAAAGCTGCCAAACCCACAGCCCCTTTACCTAAATTAAGAGAATTAATGTGCATTTCTATATTTAATAACAATGATAAATTACTATGTGCAATCACTTTAGAACTTCCAGTAGTCCCAGAAGAAGTGAGATACAATACTGGATCATTAGGATTACTTTCTTCAAATATCGGTGATATATTCATATTTTGACTTTTTTCTAAATCATTAAATAACCATTTGGAAGAAATCAAAGGACAACTCAATAAATACTCATTAATATCAATATCATTTTTAGAGTCAATAAAAAAATCTGCTTTTGACTGCAATAATATCCTTTTTAAATCCACAAAGTTATACTCATAATAGATTGGTTGAGCAATTTTTCCTAAGCCAATAGTAGCAATATACGTCGCAATATATTCCACCGAATTCCGAAATCTGAATGCAATCACACTTGCTTCTTTAAACCTTGTAAGGTTTTTCATTTTATTTTGAATGATCCCTATGATATGGGCTAAATATTGATAAGTTACTTTTCTATCAGAATCTATAACCACATATTTATTTTTATTCATTTTTAATTTATCAGCAAACATCATACTTAGACTCTTATACTCCATTTTTTCCTCCACTAACTATGCAGCAAATGTTATCCACATAAATAATTGTCGATTATTGTTATTGCCCACTTGATTGTCATTGCCCCACCCTTCAATCTTGAATTAAATCTAATATTCTCGTTCATTCTATTTAAATAAAATACAGCTTTTACAAATTTTAGATACTCAAAATCCCGCATTGTAAATTGGCAGTTATTCCAATCATTATATTTATCTAAAATATTAAATTTATTTTCAGGAAATAAATCCATTAATTCCATCAAATCAAATAGAGGTGTATCAAATGTAGAATTAAAAAAGTCTATGATATTTAATTTATTATTTTTTCCCGGAAAAACATTTGATGAATGAAAATCGCCATGTATTATTTGCCGCTTATAATTTTTCAAATAATTAAATCTATAATTGTCAGTAACAGCATTTATAGAAGTGGCTAGTATATTTTTAAAATATCCATCAAGATGTCGGCTACAAGGGTTAACAAAATTAAAAAAAGTTAGCTCGCTATTGATTATCGAATTATTTTTAGATAGCTTAGATAGTATTAAATGCATTTTGCTTAATATATTCAATACTTTGTTATAATTCCAATTTTCTAATGTTTTTTTTTCTGTTGGTAGCATAGTTAACAAAATATACTTACTATTTCTAAAATTCATTGTAGCTTTACCATCAATAGATAAGATCCATTCTGGAACACAAAAATCATCCTGATTTTGCAATATAGCGTGAATCCTTTGTAGTTCATCAATATTATTTAATATATTCTTTTGGGAGTTGAAATACCTTAAATAATACGCTTTACCTTTATTATCACTAATAAAATAATCATACACAAAGTTACTTTGGAAATTAGGCTTTATACTATTAGTAAAAATTCCATAACACTGATTTATTTTTTCTGTTAAACTATTAGTCGTCAGTTTTCTCCCCTTTTAGCCCTTTTAATTTTGCCCGAACACATTACAACAAATGCACTAGGTAAAGAAATCATTCTAACAACAGGCCTTAGCAATCCTCCTATTAATAGTAAAATAATCATTCTATTTATTTTTATTCCCAACTTTTTAGCAAAATTTACAACTAACCATAAACTTATAAGACTTAACAATTCCCATAAAAGTATGAGCCCTAAAAACTTAATATCCATAAAACTATACCACATTAACAGTAATATTAATATTCCATCCGTAAACCATGATAATGTATCAAAAATTCCTTTTATATAAATAATAGGCCAAAACACTTGCAAATCATGTATATTATTATAATGCTTAATACGTTGAAATTCGGTTATTATTAGTCCACCTAATAACCAACCACCAGATTGCCTTATAATTTCTCTAAATGATATGGCTGTATCCGATACATCCATTGTATTAACTGGTATTATCTTTTCACCAAATAAACGGACTCGCTGTCCCATATGAACATCATCATAGGGAACCGAAAATTTTCCAGTTTTTAGTAAAAAATCTATTCTAATACACATTCCGTGGCCTACCATATACGTATATGCTGTAGCAGAATTAATTGTTTTTAACTGTCCATAAACTTCATAAACCAATACTCTACTAAGCTGAAATATAGATTCTATCTTTCCGTACCATCCTAATGAATCAAAATTTTTCAAATATATTGTTGACTGCTGGAGAGCAATGGGAAAGTCAAATTCTAAAATTCTGCTCCTAAAAGAAAGTAAGCTATTCTTGCTAGGATTCGAATCTGCATCATATACCAAGATATATTCATTCTTAGGATTCTTTATTTTGTCACTTATTTGATCAATTGCATAATTTACCTGATTAGATTTACCTGATTTTGGCGATATATATAAACTTATAAATTTACAATTGTTTTTAAAATTTTTATTTAGATAGTCTATTGTATGTTCGGAAACTGTTCCAACAATATTAATACTAAGTTTTTCTTTAGGGTAATCCATTTTAAGCAAACATTGTAAGGTATCTATAATAACTTTTTGTTCATTAAAAACAGGAACAATAATATGAATAATAGGAAATGTGTTCATCACACGATCCTTATCACCACCATTAGTTAAAAAGTTTATAGACTTTGTCGTTCTCCTTATTCGATAAATGTAAGTTATTAATATATAAAAGCTGATTATAATGTATTGAAATTTCATTATAAATTCTCCAAGATCCGAACTCTATCTTCCGGATGAATTATCGTTATAGATTCCCGATGATATAATCTAATACATTGCGACAAACTATGTTCATCAAAATCAAACGCAATTTTAGCACTTGCAAGAGCCTGCGATTTATCATAATTACTTGCTTCCAAAAATAAACTTGCGGCCAATCTACCTGAAATATTAATTCCTTTCCAAGAGGACCAATTAGCTCCTAAACTTTCAAAAAACTTTTTTATAGATGGATTTACTTTAAATTCATCAGATGTATTGAAGAACATACTTGATTTATGAAATCTAAAGTTTAACGTACTCATAGGATATGGTGGAACTAATATTATATTTATTTTTTTTTGATAATCTAACATATTTTTAATATAAAACATACTCATCCCTGTTAAAATGGCATTCACTTTCTTAGGCTTATATTTATTTATTGAATCTAATATAATTAAGCACTCTTCCCAATAATCTTGCACAGAAGTATGATTCTTTTTTTCGTAAAATTCGCTATCGCCCGAATTTACATAATCAAATAAAATAGGAATACAAGAATTTCTATCTCTAATTTTTTTTTATAATTCAGAATATAAGTAATATAATCCACTACCACTTTGACCAAATCCCGGAACGAATAAATAAACTTCCTTACCAAAAATACTATCTGACGGACACATTACAAACTGTCTATAGGGTCCCATTAATGTCTGTTTATCATTAATAATTATTATAGATCTCCTTAATGGATTGAATCACTTCTTTCATACAATTCCCACTAGTGAATAAGTGATCACCCTCTCGGATCTCAAAAGTTTGAATACCAATATCTTTTAACAGCAATTTAGAATTAATTGTCAAATCATCTTTCATTCCATAAATTCCAAAAATATTTTTTCTATTTTCATGTATAACTTTTCGAACTTTATCTTTATCTGGATAATAATCTAGAAAGTCTAAGGAAAAATAGACCCCAAAACCAGTATATAACCCCCAATTACCATTACCCATTTTGATAATTCTTGTTTTATTTGGTCCAGACTTATTTTCCTTCGTCAATATACCATTAATTAGTATTATTTGCCATTTTATACAATCATCTAATTTTTTTAATACTTTTTCAAGTATATTAACAATCATTTTTGAGGCATCACTCATTAGCACTAGTTTAACGGTTGTATAATTATTAGAATTTAGTGTCTCGTGCAAAATACCAGCAATATCTGCCAACCAACTTTTATGTGTCAAATTATAAAATTCCCCCTCTGAATATCCTATCCCCCTGGGCTCGAAACGAACAACATCACTGCCTATCATACTTTCAGACATTTTCACAAGAAAATTACGTCCTTCAACCCTTGTTCCTGGAACTCCCTGACAAATAATAGACAATGTTTTATTGCTTTTTTTTTTATTACTCCTCTCACACCATTACTTGTCTCAAAAAATTCAATCATGCGCTTTTCCTCCATATCTAAAATAGTCAGCGAACTGGATCTCCTTACCTATCTCGATTTGCTTTGGCATATTATGAGAAATCACTAATATTATTCTGTCTTTAAAGTTAGACATTATACCTTTCCAAACTTTATTGAATGTTACATTATCTAGTGCACTAAATGATTCATCAAAGATAATTAAATCTGGATTTTTCCTACCTAGCAACAACCTAGCTAATTCAATCATTTGCGCTTCACCCCCAGAAACTTTTACTTCATCAATCGATTCATCCAACCTTGATAATATTTTTTCAGAGAATCCATATTTTATTAACTTTTCTTCAAATTCATCCTTAGAAATCTTTTGTCCCAATAAAATATTATTTTTTATTGTGTCATTAAAAATAATTGGTCGGCTACTACTTAACCAAACTTTATATTTCTTCTTCTTTAAATCTTTTGACAAGTGAGTGAGAACTGTCGTCTTACCAACGCCCACATTCCCCTCTAATGAGTAGATCGCCCCATAATTTAAAGATAGTTTTCTCTTTAAATCAAAATCTCCCAATTTACCAGAAATTATTTCCAATCCTTCACCAGAAAATTTCACATCTAACATTTGTAATTCATTTTCAGACAGATAGAAATTATTTTTATTAATATTATTAATTTGTGGTAATATATTAAGTGTTGACAAGATTATCTGAATCAATAACGTTACTGATGGTAATAACCAAATACTGATTTGATAACTTTCAACAAGAACACCAATATTATGAATTCTCAGAATAAAAAATCCCCCAAAGAATATTTCAAATATAATCAATTTTTTTAAAAAATCAATAAAGAATAGGATTTTCTGTTCCTGACGAACAATTTTCTTTTGCAAAATGGTACTATTAGCATTTGACAGTTTAAAATCATATACTAGTTTTTTTGGGATTTTATCATTTATTAAAATTCCATCTTTAATTTCATCCAAAAATACCGATTGATTATTTTGAATAATTTTTATATCATTTAATTCTTCTTCTATAATCATATACTTTTTATAGAATGGAAAAAGTATCAAACCACCAAGCAAAATTGTTCCAACAAAAATAGTTCCCAATAAGAGATTACTTTTTAAAACCATTCCAAATCCAACAAGGTTGGTTCCTAATATCCAAATAACACTACCAACATTCCTAAAGTAAAATTTAGCTACATTTGGTATCTCATTGGCCAAGATATGAAGTACTTTGCTTTTATACTTATCCTGAACGCCTAAAAATATAACACTAGATAGTCTTTTTTTTGCCAATAACTCTCCATTGCCCAATACATAGGATGATAATTTTAAATCTATACTTATTAGAAAATTGGTAAAAAACGGAATTACGGCTATTAATGTTGCAATCAAAACTAAACTCATAATATTTTTGGACGGTAATGTATCATTGACTATTACTTTAATTAGATAAGCAGGCAATAGCAAAACAAAAGATCTAATTAAGGTAATAGTTATTATAAAGGCTATTTTTATAAAGCTACTTTTTGTAATTTTATAACTAAATTCAAGCATCATTTCACCTCTAGTACTCTATCTATCGATCTCTCTGCAATTAGTGGCTCACTCAAATGGGTAATTTCAATAATTGTTTTGTTTCCAAACATTTTTATAAAGTATGAACCTAAACTTCTTTTTAGATTATTATCAATATTAGCTCCAATCTCATCTAATAGGATGAGATCAGCATCAAAAACAGATTGCCTAATTACATTTAATACCATCTTTTGTCCAGTTGAGAGCCCCTTGCCACTCGAAATAGTATTATCTAAATTAGGTAAAAAACATAACAAATCAGCAAATTTTCCACTATCAATATCATTTCTAAGTAAATTTTCTCGGATAGTTCCTGGAAATACAATCACATTTTGTGGAACATACATTATTTTTCGACTATGCTTATCACTAAAATAGATATATTTTAGTAGCGTACTCTTCCCTGTACCAGAAAGCCCCTTCAAAATTACATATTCTCCAGAACTAATATTTTTTAATTTTTCCCAACAATCACTTTTGACTTGATAATAAATACTTCGGGAGAGAATTTCATCATTCATATTTAAATATTCTTTTATTTTATCAATTGAAACAAACGCCTCTTGAATGGACGTAACCACATTCATAGCATTTTTGAAAGGTGCACTAAACATACTCAGGTAAGTAAAAATAGTAACAAAATTTCCTATCGTTATTGATCCTTTCAGCTGTAAATATCCACCATATAAAATAACAATTGCAGGTCCCAGTGAATCTATCGTTCTTGGTAAGATTTTTGAAGAATTTTTAGCAAGTTCACTCAATAATATTCGATGATTTAATTTCTCGTACAACAACAAAAACTTTTTTTGCATAAATCCTTCGGCATCTATATAAGCTAATTCTTCTTGATAATGAATTATATCAGCGGTTAAAGTTTTTATTTTAATTTTAGAATCTCTTAGTTCCTTTTGTGCATTATACTGTTTTTTAATTAGTTTTCGAAATGGCACTAAATAAATTAAATATATACTGAATAGTATTAAGGTCACAATTTTAGAAATTACAAATATTTGAGTTATAGCAACAAAAAAACCAATAATTTGGGCAACTAACATCGGAATATCATCAACAGCGAAATCTCGAATATTATCTAAATCATCATTGACTAGAGAAACAAATTCACCAGATTTTTTGTTTTCTAATTTCTGCCAACTTGTATGAATCCATATATCAATAAGCTTATTTCTCATTTTTCTTATAATATCTATCATTATGGTATTAATAACTATTTTACCGAATCTATTGATAAGCAAAGCAACTATCGCTAAAATTGCCAGAAATTCACCAATTTTAGCATAATTGGTTTCATGTTTTATACTATCTACTAGTTGTCCAATTAACGTTGGTATCGCAGATTCTGATATTGCTGCAATTATTAATAAAAATGTTGAAGAAATCAATCCCATTATCTCATTCTTTGTGATCTTCATTGATTAATTTCTCCATGATATTAATGGTGATAGTCTACTTGGCAAAGAATCGACGCTGTTGCGAAACATTTTATTATCTTTTGTTCTATCTGATAGTTCCGAATTTAAAATTTCGGAAAAAAATGGAAAGAGATATTTTTCTGAGGGATTTAGATACCGCCTATTTTTTCTTAAATTATATTCAGCATTAATAGATTTATCAATATATTTTAATTCTAGATTCAACCCATAACTTTCACTTAAATTCTTTCGGATTTTTTGTGATATTTCATAATGTCTTTTATAAATGTGTGCACTATTTATATAATGATGATAACTTCCCATTTTTATACCTATTTCTTTTGCCATTAATTCTTGAAACATCGTAAATGAAAATGTATCATATGGAAATCCCCAAATTAAATCATTTGATCGCATGTTAACAAATAACTGTAATTTATCATTTCTTATCATAAAATGCATTGACAAGGTACATGGAACATCTTTAGTTGCTTTTTCTAAATCAATATTAGCATCATATATATTTATAACCGCTTGCCTACTATGAATATCACTACATAGTTTTCTTTTGGCCGCTGCCCATGACTTTCTGAATATTCTCGGTCCATATGCACCATGAAGAGTACTTCCATCATCAGAAAAATTTTTATAACGCTTATTATAAAATAACAGTCTATCTAAACTGTTATCTTTGTCCAAATACCAAAGAAATTCGCCTACGGCAAATCTTAAATCCATATTACGTCCAGTATTTGTAATGACATGTTTCCACGGTTCATTAACTTTTATGTGTAATCCCTGTATCTCTTTCACTAGTAACCCTCTTGGATCAACTTCAACTCCATTGTCCATAACATTTGAAATAGCTTGTACGTATACTTCATCAAGTGTATTGCCTACAATTTCCATATTTTATTTTTCCTTCTTACAATTAATTTATCATGATATTTACGATACTATTCTCATTACTACCATTTCTTTTCCGATCCAAGTACTCTTTAATATGAAAACAGTATTATCAAATTTTCAGTAAAAATCACTTATGGATTTCTCCTTATTACTGATATATCATTCAAATAATTAACCTTTTTTATTGACACTCCTTATAAATGGCCTTTTCAATTTGAACAATTTCATTTATTTTAATTATTACACGTTTAGAAACTTCATTCCATTTATAGTATCCTAATATTATTTTGAAGTATATATTTGCAAGTGCTATCCAAGATTGATAGCTTAACAATAGTTTTTCTAGTAAACTATTGTTATTCTCATTTTTTTTAAGGTGTTTATATAATTGAATTCTTGCATTGGCAATATTTAATAGATTTGAATAAAATAATTCTGATTCTCTTTCTTTCCTATCCATATTTGACTTAATTGCCTCCAATAAATTTTGTCCTAATTTATTAGTATAGGATGCAACGACACATCTATTATTCTTATTATTTTGAATATTAAAGTTTTTCCCATTAGAAAACAAAAAAAAGAAAGTAGTGTAATGATGTCCCACATTTGGCACCACATGTGCAATCATCTTCCCTACATCTAAATTTAAATCATATTTATCATAGTAAGGATCCTGTATTCGGCCATTCCAGACAGTAACCCAATGATCATCGTCATCCGATCCTGAACTGATCGACCATGGCAAATCAACTACATTAGTTTTTACCATACTAAATAAATTGTTTCTTTTACTAAATATTTTAATAAATTCACTCTTATTACTAGTTGAATATCTAGAAATTACGAATCCCACATTACTTAGAGCATCCTTCCAACCACTTTGCACAATATTAAAAGTATTTGGATTAAATTCTATTGATGGCTTGTATACTTCATAGTAGTCCATTCCCTGTTTCTTCATGATATAAGCCAAATTATTTTGAAAACAGTCTAAATAGCGATCAAACATATCTCACTCTTCCTTTAAATCAATATCAACAATAATCGCAAATGGATTATCAAATAACAGAATTTCATCTACCTCAATACTTTTAAACCGTCTATCGAACTCCCAAATCATTGTATTCATCTGATATATTTTTCCTTCACTATCAATCATTTTATTTGATCGTAACATTGGTATATTATTAAATAAGCCATTCGATGACTGAAGGTCATTTAATCCTACCCTGAGTTTCATAATATTTTCCCCATTTCGACGAAATATAAAATCTCCCGAATATTCTCCATACATCGAAAATCCAATGACTACTATTCGTGAATAATGACCCCTTGGGATTTTCAATATTTGCCCTTCTAAGGAAATGGAATCATTCTCATCTTTTGTTTTATGTATAAAATCTGGAATCTTTCCATCTAAAAAAATTCCCCTTTGAGCTAATGTTACAAATGGAAATTTCTCGTCGCTAGGAGCATAAAAACTTTTTATTTTTTTATATCTTTGTAAATCCAAGCTCATATTATCCCCCAAAAAAAGTAAGTTGATCATTACCAATCAAACTTACTTCAAATAATTAAAGACCTCTACAATTTTTACATTGAAATCTTTTTTCTATCTCGCACTTTTGTTGAATGTTTCATTTTCTCAGAACGCTTCATTTCCTCACCCCCCCTCTATGAAAAAATATAGATATACTCACTGGATAATAAGAATCCACAAACTATAAACTATCTTATATAAAACTTAATCAATATGTCATTTCACTATTTTTCTCTTTAATTGAACTAACCCCCCTACTGTAGAAAAAAATTCTGGCGTAATTAGTTCATCTGGAATTCTAACATTCCATTCGTCCTCTAAAAAGAAAACTAATTTCATTGTTGCCAAGGAATCAAACCCCAAACTCCTTAAATCATCATTTAAATTAATGCTATCTGGTAGTGCTGGATTTACCTGTTTTAAAACTATTTTTAATTCTTCCATTATTTATTCTCCTATATCAATGGTCTCTTATAATAATACTGTGAAAAATCGGGATTATTTTCAAATTCACCAACTGATATCGTCCCTTGCAGTAACCCCCGCAATTTAAGCACTCTATCATCATGCCACTTTTGATAAAATATTTCTGTAGATTCTTTAATTCCATCATTATAAAAATTTTTATCTCGTTTGTGAACTAAATGATATGTAACAAATGATTTCTCTATATGATACTTTAAACCAAGCTTATTACTGATTCGAAAGCCAAGTTCTAAGTTCTCCATACCCCATTTTTTAAAATCAGCGTCAAAACCACCGACAGTATAAAAATTTTTCTTTGAAATTAACATCGCTCCAGAAAACGTTGCGAGCCAAGAATTTTTTAATATAATACACCCATTATCATTGACGAAATTTTCAATAAACCTATAATAAGAATATTTTCTAACCATCTCTGGATTTTCCATGAATTTATCAATGTTATTTAGTTGTTTCAATTGAATATACGTATCAAATATAGGACCAATTCTAATTCCTGATTCAATATATTGATCTGAAAATACGGGACTTGAGAAAGCTTTTTTCGAGAGTAACCTATCAGCATCTAAAAATAAAACGTTTTCAAAAAACGCTTTTTTAACTCCAATATTTCTAGCATAAGCTCTGCCACGGTTCTTCCACAAATGTATTATATTGTAATATTGGATTTTTCTTATTCTATTATATATTTCATAAGAATATTCATTAAAATCATCGCTACAATCATCAACGATTACTACTTGGATTTTATGACTTTTATTAATTAAAATCAATGATTCCAGGACTTTAACGAGAGATGCAGCATTATTAAAATACGGTATAACTATTGAAATTTTCATTTTCAGCATCACTTTCTAATCTAGATGTAATGATATAACTCATTATGTAAAAAGTAAAGGATAAATATAGTTCCTTTCAAAAAATCTAACTTTTGGGAATACTACAAGATAGAATTTATTTTCCCGAATAGTGCCAGACTTATCTGTTTCAAAGTACTTTAATTCTGTCGTAATCTTTTGGTGA
>NZ_JABZEC010000011.1 GCF_013385145.1 Bombilactobacillus apium | reverse complement strand
AAGTCCAGTTCAATACAAAAAAGCAGCATTAAAAGCTGCCTAAAGTAGAATTACCAAAAATAACAAAAAACGGAGTGGATTTCTCCACTCTGAAAAGGTCCAACTTTTGGGGAGCACTACAAAAAACTATGTTTTTTTAAAAATAATAAAAAATAACGTTTTTTATTTTTTCTTGAAAGGTTCAATAATCTGATCAATTTGTTGAGATGTTTTGATCCAATCTTCATTATTTACAATTTGAGCTCGAGCTCGCAGGTCCGCAGGAAGCTGTAAGTCCCTTTGAAATTCCGAGCTTTGCAGGCGAGCTTGGATCACAACCGGATCATCGCCTCTTTGAGCCAATCTTTTTTCTAAAGTTGCCAAACTAGTGGTCACAAAAATTAAAATTACTTGTTCCCCAAATTCTGCTAGATAGCGACTTGCACCCGCAGTATCTAAAACAATACTCACCAGATCTTGTTTCTGCCAAGCGCGCAATAAACCCTGACGGGAAGATCCATATTGATAACCAGCGTAACTGACGCACTCCAGATAATCATTAGTCGCAAAAGTAGTGGAAGTTTCAAAGTAGTAATCTTGCCCCTCGACTTCTCCAGTTCTTTGAGGTCGGGTGGTATGGGTTACAACTGCAGGAATCTGGTATTCTTGCGTTAGATAATGACTTACTCGAGTCTTCCCGGAGCCACTAGCTCCTGTTAAAACAATAATTTTTTTCATTTCAAAGCTCCTAAAGAATTGTCAAATGGTTCATAGTATCATATTATAGTAGGAGTTTTCGGAGAAGGAGAAAAAATGATGAAAATTTCCAGTATTAAAATTGGTGATATCCTCCAGGGTCAAGTAGAAGAAGATATGGAAAAGCCATTTGTCGGCACAGTCGAGAAACTATATAATAATTCTGTTTTAATTCATATCACCGACTATAGTCCAGAAGATGAAGACAACGTCGCAGAACTCAATCACAAGATTGTCGTCGCTGGTTCAGGACTCAAGAAATCCAAGAACACCCCGAAGGCTAAAGCCAAAACAAAAACAAAACCTAAAAAGAAAGATTAAAGTTACCGAACTAGGATTTTTATTTTATTGCAAGTTAATCTCCTCGCTAGATAATTGAGATTTGACTTAAAAAGAACGAATGAAAAAACTTCTTTCATTCGTTCTTTTATTTTTCTAAGACTGCTATTCAGATTTTTATTTTATTTAGTAATTTTGGTAAAGGTGCTACTAGGGACTCGAATCACTGTATAATCCGTGGCAACTGTTCCCGCACGAAAGCCAAGACCGTTACGCCAATTGTTGCGGTAATGGGCCACCAGAGTCAAGGCATAGGCAGATTGATACTTTTGATCGTAATGAGTGACATCAGGCCAGGGATAGTTCTTAGCATTTAAACTAATCGGTTGTTTACCATCAGAAATTGAAGCATTATTTCCCGGCACATTATACTTCGCCCCCCTAGTCCAATAAGTATAATATTTAATAATACTTTTATCGCTAGCTTCATGCGCTTCGACATAAAAGCCCTGCGCATTTTCAGTTTGCATCACTAACGGTCGTAGTTTGTAACTTAACTTGACTTGTTGACTATTAGTTACCGTTACCGGTTGTAAGAAGGTCAGATAAAAAAGGCCTCCAAAAACAAGTAACATGATCCCACTCAAACCAAAATCTAAGCTGAGATTTAGCCAAGAATGATGCTGCCTTTGGACAACCACCATTTTCAAATGGCGGTGGCGAATATTTACGATCAGGGCTCCAACTGCAATTACAAACAAGAGCCAAATCAAAAATCCTAATAAATTCCAATTTAGATTCATTTGAATCCTCCGTCTTTTCCAAATCCAAACTATTCTCAATCATTATAACTTATTTACTCTTATCCTACAGCCAATGTCAACTACCCTGAAATAAATCCCGCGACTGATGCGAAAAACGGCTTGGAAGATCAAACTAGGGATTTTTAGCTATCTAATTAAAATTAGCGGATTCTGATTTTTTCTAATTCGAGCAAAAACCAACTCTTCAAATTTTTTTCTGAGCGCTAAAGCGAGCCTAGCAAGCTTTCTCAACCACACTATCCTGTATTTTCTCCCAAACCGAATACTATATGTTGTATTTAGAGCAGGTTCATCTTATAATTGACTTCAGCAAATTAAGGGGGTTTCGTGATGCAACAAGCAATTACGGTTTACACCAAAGACGGTTGTGTACAATGCAAAATGACAAAACATTTTTTAGCCGAACACGACGTCCAATTCGAAGAAAAAAACATTAATACAGAACCACAATATCTCCACTATCTCAAAGACCAAGGTTTTCAAAGTCTCCCCATCGTGATGGCCCCAGACCAGAAACCAATCGTCGGTTTTCGCCCGGATCAATTAAAGCAAGTGGTCCAACTATGACCCAACTAGCTTTCTACTCCATTACTGGACAAACCCGGCGCTTTATCGAAAAAGTTCAACGTCCGGCCTATGAAATTACCGATAGCAATCCTTTCTACGAAATGGGGGTTCCGTATATCTTGGTAGTTCCCGCTTATGATGATGATATGATGGACGCCGTTATTGATTTTCTCGGTTATCAAACTAACACCCAAAACTTAATTGGTGTTGCCGGTGGTGGTAACCGCAATTTTAACAAGCTCTATATTCACACAGCTAAAGATATTGCCCACGGTCTCAACGTGCCGGTGATTTTTGATTTTGAATTCAACGGCACGCCTAGTGACGTGCAAAACTTCCAGAAAGTAGTGGACCAGATTGAGTCTAAACAACATTGATATTGCCCAAGTTTCCTATTTTAAATTAAATAATGAATTAAACATCCCTATTAACGGGCAAATCCCCCTCGATAAAGATCAGGAGGCTTTAGCCGCCTTTTATCAAGAAAACGTGCACCCCAATACCAAAATTGCCACCGATCTCAAAGAACACCTTACTTACTTGGTCGATCATGGCTATTGGGAAGGCGACTTCTTAGAACAATACCAACCAAAATTTATTGCTGACCTCTACCAATACCTCCAAGACCAGCACTTTGAATTTCATTCCTTTATGGCCGCTTATAAGTTTTATAACCAATACGCTCTCAAAACCAATGACGGCAACTATTATCTCGAAGATTACGAGCTCCGAGTTCTAGCCAACGCTCTCTATTTTTCCGGTGGTGATGCCCCGCTAGCTCAACAATTAGCCGACGAAATGATTCACCAACGTTACCAACCAGCGACGCCGTCTTTTTTGAATGCCGGTAAAAAAAGACGGGGGGAATTTGTTTCTTGTTTCCTCGTGCAAATTACCGATGATATGAACTCCATTGGCCGGGCAATTAACAGTGCCTTGCAACTCTCCCGAATCGGTGGTGGAGTGGGCTTAACTCTTTCTAACCTCCGGGAAGCTGGTTCTCCGATTAAGGGTGTCCAAGGAGCCTCCAGTGGTGTTTTACCAGTCATGAAGCTCTTAGAAGATAGTTTTAGTTATAGTAATCAACTGGGGCAACGCCAAGGCGCGGGAGCAGTTTACTTGAATGTTTTCCATCCCGATATTCTCGACTTCTTATCTGCCAAAAAAGAAAACGCCGACGAAAAAATCCGGGTTAAAACTTTGTCTCTAGGAATAATTGTTCCCGATAAGTTCTATGAATTAGTTCGAGCAGACCAAACTATGTATCTCTTCAGTCCCTACGACGTCGAACGAGAATACGGTCAACCCTTCTCTTATCTTGATATTACTAAGGAATATGACAATTTAGTAGCCAACCCTAAGATTAAAAAATATCAGCTTCCAGCCCGAGATGTTGAACTAGAAATTAGTAAGCTCCAACAAGAATCCGGCTACCCTTATATTCTCAATATTGATACCGCTAACCGGGCTAATCCGGTGGCCGGCAAAGTGATCATGAGTAATCTCTGCTCCGAAATCTTGCAAGTCCAAACTCCTTCGGTTTTGAACGATGCCCAAGATTTTCTCAAGTTAGGAACTGATGTCAGCTGTAACTTGGGTTCCACCAATATTCCTAATCTGATGGCCAGTCCTGACTTTGGTAAATCAGTCCGGGCGATGGTCCGCGCCTTAACCTTCGTCTCGGATCATTCGCAAATTGATGCTGTGCCGACCATTAAGCACGGCAATGAATTAAGTCATGCTATCGGCTTAGGTGCCATGGGTCTGCACACTTTCTTAGCCATGAACCAGATTCGCTATGGATCGCCGCAGGCCTTAGAATTTACTAGCACCTACTTTATGCTCCTCAACTACTGGAGCTTAGTAGAAAGCAACAAGCTAGCTAGCGAACGGCAAGAGACTTTCGCTAACTTCTCGGAATCTAAGTATGCGGACGGGAGCTACTTCCAGCCTTATCTTCAAAAGGATTTCACCCCCCAAGATCCGCGGGTTCAAAAACTATTTGCGGGAATCTTTATTCCGACGATTAAAGACTGGGCTCAATTGCAGCAAGATGTCCAAAAAGACGGTCTCTATAATCAAAATCGTCTCGCTGTGGCCCCAACGGGCTCCATTTCTTATGTTAATGACACTAGTGCCAGCCTTCAGCCTCTGACTTGGTTAGTCGAAGAACGGCAAGAGAAGAAAAACGGGAAGCTTTATTTCCCTGCTCCCCACATGAACAATGAGACAATTCCTTTTTATAAATCAGCCTATGATACTGATATGCGGGAAGTTATCGATACCTATGCCGCTGCCCAACAACATGTCGATCAAGGGATGAGCTTAACTTTATTCATGCGTTCCCAAATCCCCGAAGGTCTCTATGAATGGAAGACCCCCGATGAGGAAGGCAAGCAAACAACCCGAGATTTAACTATTTTAAGAAATTACGCTTACTACCACGGGATTAAATCTCTTTATTACGTCCGGACCTTTACTGATAACAGCGGTGAAATTGGAGTTAATGAATGCGAAAGTTGCAGTATCTAAATTCGAAATGGAGCAGTGAGCATGGTAGAAACTTATTACAAAGCAATTAACTGGAATAAAATTGAAGATCAAGTTGATAAAGCAACTTGGGAGAAGCTAACGGAACAGTTTTGGCTTGATACCCGAATTCCCTTATCTAATGACCGTGACGACTGGCGTGAATTGTCGCAAGTCGAACAGGATTTAGTGGGGCACGTTTTTGGCGGTTTAACTTTACTCGATACTTTACAATCTCAAGATGGGATTGACCAATTACGGCGCGATATCCGGACTCAAACCGAAATGGCCGTTTTTAACAACATCCAATTTATGGAATCTGTTCATGCCAAAAGTTATTCTTCTATTTTCAGTACCCTGAACACCGCGGAAGAAATTGACGAAATCTTTGACTGGACGAACCATAACGAACATTTGCAGCATAAAGCAGAAATCATCAACGAGATTTATCAAAATGGTACTCCTTTAGAAAAGAAAGTCGCCTCTGTCTTTCTAGAAACCTTCCTCTTCTACTCTGGTTTTTATACTCCACTCTACTATCTGGGGAACAACAAACTGGTCAACGTTGCGGAAATCATTAAATTGATTATCCGGGATGAATCCGTTCATGGAACCTATATTGGTTATAAATTCCAACTTGGTTTCAACGAATTATCCGAAACGGAGCAGCAAAAGTTACAAGACTGGATGTATGATTTGTTGTACAAATTGTACGAAAACGAAGAAAAATATACTTCCACTTTATATGACGAAATTGGCTGGACTGATGAAGTTAATCACTTCCTCCGTTACAACGCCAACAAGGCCTTAATGAATTTGGGACAAAATCCGCTCTTTGCCGATGGTAATGCCGAAGATGTTAATCCGATCGTTATGAACGGCATTTCAACAGGAACCAGCAACCATGACTTCTTCTCGCAAGTTGGTAATGGTTACTTATTAGGACAAGTTTCGGCGATGAAAGATACCGACTACGATATTGGTCGCAAATCAAAATAAATTTTTTATGGTAGCTTTTCAATATGGAAAGCTATTTTCTTATATTAAAATTATGGGCAATCTTTGGGAAAAGGCTTACAATGAAAGAGAATAAATTATAAAAAAGAAGGCTTGGATTATGAAAGCAGCAGTTTGGCATCAAGCATATGATGTTCGGATTGAAGACGTCGAGTTAAAAGCTCACCAAGAGACTGATGTTGTGGTACGCGTTGCTTGGGCTGGAATTTGCGGTAGTGATCTCCACGAATATCAAGAGGGACCAATCTTTATCCCCGTTGACCAGCCAGACCCCTTAACTGGTGGTCAAGCTCCACTCACTTTAGGCCACGAATTTTCCGGAGTTGTCGCGCAAGTTGGCAGTCAGGTTACGGACTTTAAAGTTGGTGATCATGTGGCCATCAATCCGACGATCACCCATCACCAAGTGCCCGATAATGTTGATGTTTACGATGGTTACAACTTTCTGGGTCTTGGTTGTGATGGGGGCCTAGCCGAATTTGTTAACGTTCCCGCAAGTAACCTTTACGCTTTGCCCCAAGACTTTCCACTCCGCTTAGCAGCCACCATTGAACCAACCGCTGTGGCGGTTCAAGCGATCAAAGAAGGTGGTCTTCGCTTCGGACAAACAGTTGCTATCTTTGGCGCGGGCCCAATCGGAGTTTTAATTGCCGCCGCTGCTAAGGCTGCTGGTGCTACCAAGATTATTGCCATTGACTTATCTGAAGTAAGACTCCAAAAAGCGCTGGAATTAGGGGCCACTGATGTCATTAAATCTGATCAAGTTGATGCTTTGAAAGAGTTACGGCGGCTCGTTCCAGCCGGAATTGACGTCTCCTTTGAAGTTGCCGGGGTTCAAGCGACCTTTGATCAAGCTATCCGAGCAACTCGCCCCCGTGGTAAAGTTGTTGTCGTTGCAATTTATGGTCATTCAATTGATTTCAATCCGATGGCACTCACCAACTCTGGCGTCCAACTGACCAGTACGATTGCTTATTCTAATGAAAGTTTCAAGCAGACCGTAGCTTTGGTCTCTCAAGGTCAAATCAATACTGAAGCAGTTATTACTAAAGAAATCGCCTTAGACGATTTAGTGACTGATGGACTAGAAGCTTTAACTAACGACAAGTCCCAAGCTAAAATTTTAGTTCGGTTGAGTGGTTCATAAGTTTTCAACTTCCAAAACTAAATTACTCGTTTTTCTAAAAAGAGACTGGGACTGGGACATAAATATGCTCACGTTTATTCCATCGTCCAATACCCGAAATCCCTCAGGAAAATGCTTTCCTGGGGGATTTTTGTTAGTTGTACTCCTTGTCTACCAGTTAATGTCCCACTCTCAATCTCTTTCTTGTTACTTTTTTAGTTCAAGCTCTGTCCAACTCCTAACTTTAGAAAAAACAATTTATAATAAAATTACTTCTATAGCTTGTAGTGCCGAGTGAGGAGATTAAAAAATGAATTTAAAAGAAAAATTTGCTTATATTGCCACCGGAAAGCCCTATAATGACTTCGATCCTCTCTTGATTGCGGCTCGCAAACGGGCTGAAGAACAAACTAACCTTTTTAATACCTGTCCTGATCTCGATTTAAAAGAAAAAATTTTACGAAAAATTGTTGGAAGTGCTGGTCTTCAGCCAGACTTTCGCCCCAATTTTCGCTGTGAATTTGGTTGTAATATTCACCTTGGAGATTACTGCTGGCTGGCGGCCATGTAACCGTCCTTCCCGGTATAACCATTGGCGCAGATACTATTTATTGGTGCCGGAAGCGTGGTCACTCATGACATCCCTAAACAGGTCGTTGCCGCCGACAATCCTTGTCGAGTAATCCAACCAATCGTCGCCAATGATCGAACCGGCTTTACAGGCCAAGACCTCATCTAAATATTTATAATTTTCATCTCAAAAAAAATAAACAGACATTTTTTATCAATCACTTTTGACTGATAAAAAATGTCTGTTTATTTTGAATTTGCTTAATTAGCAATCCAGTAGCCACCAATCATCGCAATGGCTAAGATAACTAGCACCAAAGTCGTAATTATCACGTAGAGATAATCTTTTTCCTTGGCAAAGGCATAAATTGAAACTACAACCCGCAAGACTGGAGTCAAAATCAACAAAAAGATTCCTAACATCATAATACTAGCAGCTTGGAAGTGACCGATTCCGTGAACTAAGCCGCTGATAGTTGTGGGAAAATGAACCGTCGTTCCCGTCGGGGTTTGAATTACCATCAAACCTAAGCCAATAATCATCACAATGACTGAGACGATCACCCCCACTCGGAGAATTTTTCCAATGATTAATTCAATTTCGTTTAACTCTTCTTTTGACATTAGATGGTCACCCCAAATCCCTTCAAGAGCATTTGAATTCCAAGATATAAGAGAATCGGAATAAAGATAATCCGGATAATTTTAGGTTGGAGATGTTGCATAATTCGACTGCCAATCATCGCGCCAAAAACAACTCCTAAGGCTAGAGGGCCTGCAATTTGCGGTAAAATAGTTCCATTAAAGAAGTAAACCGTCGCACTAGCGGCAGCTGTCACTCCCATCATCAGGTTGCTGGTCGCACTGGAAGGCTTTAGCGGCATCCGCATTATATTATCCATCGCAATGACTTTAAAAGCACCACTCCCAATTCCTAACAAGCCACTGGCTAAACCGGCAGCTAACATCATTAGGAACCCTCCGGGAACATGGCTAACTTGATAATTAACTTCTTTTTTTAAGGCTTTATCATAATAACTACCATCCAAATTTAATTTGCTAGCTAAGTAATCCGGATTAACTCCTGTCGGAGCTGTTTCCCCAGATTGATGGCGTAATTTTTTGATCATTTTGACACAAGAATTGAGCACCAAGAGGCTGAATAAAACATAGAGAACGGATTTAGGCACCCAGCCATTTAAAGCTGCCCCCAAGATAGCCCCCACGGTGGTGGCAATTTCCAAAAACATCGCCACTCGCAAATTCAACATTTCATCTTTTAAAAAGGAAATCGTCGCTCCAGAACTGGTCGCAATGACAACGACGATACTGGCCCCAATCGCATACTTAATGTCTAGCCCTAAAGCCACTGTCAAAATAGGGGTGACAATCATTCCCCCACCAATTCCGAGAATTGATCCTAGAGTTCCAGCCAAGACACCAAAAACTAACATTAAGCTTAATTGACTAATCAGCATCAAGAACCTCCTGGGCTTGAGCGGCATAATTTACTTGAGCCTGTTCTAAATTTTGGGCCATCATCGTAGCAATTGTCGTCGTCGCCTCTGCAATCGACGTGGCATCGCCAACGACCTGATCAATTCGCAAATCCGAAGCATTCAAATTTGGGCAAATGGTCACCAGATTGGCAGTCACCGTCACGGTTTCTTCCGGAGTGAAAAAATGACGTGTCTTAGCGCTATCAGCTAGAGGTAGATTAATGATTCCGGTCTGCAATAAAAAACTACAAGTAAAAGGAAGTCCGGTCATTAAAGCTTCAACTTCACTCAAATACCCTCGATCAAGATCATCCTCTAATCCTTGAACCAAGGCCTGAGCTACAGGGGTTAAAGTTTGAGCAGTAATTTTTGAAGGCACTGGAAATTCTTTTTGTTGCTGTTGATAATCATGGTTAGCGATTTTTTCTTGGAATTGTTGCACGGTTAATTGCATGATGTTGCTCCTTTGGGACGCTAAATTTCTAAGTTTTAAACTTTCTTCCTATTATGTTACCATTTTTAGCAACTAATACAAATCAGAAACTGACTAAAAAAATTGCTTTTCAACACTTAATTTCAGTCTTAAGTCTTAATTATTAATTAAAAATGTGCTAAGATAAAAGCTTGATGTATACCTGTTCAGAGTCTCTTTTTGATTCTAATCAAAGACTTAGTTAAGCCTCGACTTAATAGGAAAGTGTGGTTAACGTAATGAGCGATGACAATAACTTGTCTCGTAGTCTCTCCGCGCGGCATGTCAGTATGATTGCCTTAGGTGGAACAATTGGAACTGGGCTCTTTTTAGGTTCCGGTGAATCCATCCAACAAGCGGGACCGGCAATTTTAGTAATCTATCTGATTACGGGTTTCTTTGTTTTTCTAATGATGCGCGCCTTAGGTGAGCTCTTGCTCTCCGATACCGACTCCATCATCTTTATTGATTTTATCAAAAAGTATCTTGGTCCGCGTGCTGGCTTCATCATGGGTTGGACCTATTGGCTTAGTTGGCTCGTCATTGCGATGTCCGAATTAACGGCCGTCGGAGCCTACATGCAATTCTGGTTTCCCCACATCCCGAGTTGGATTTGGGAGCTAGCCTTTCTCCTCATTTTGTATCTCATCAATATTGTGGCCGTGGCTGCTTTCGGTGAAACGGAGTTTTGGTTTGCGACCATTAAGATTGTCGCGATTTGTGCCATTATCATCACGGCAATCGTGATGGTGATCTTCCAAGTTCGAACCAATCAGGGACCAGTTCGCCTCAGTAATCTCTGGCATTTCGGGATTAGTTCGGGCAATGGTCGTGAACTAATTGGCGCCTTCCAAATGGCTTTCTTTTCTTTCTTGGGGGTTGAATTCGTCGGAGTTTCGGCCGCGGAAACCAAAGATCCGCTAGAAACCATTCCTCATTCTATTAATTCTATTATCTTTCGAATTCTAATTTTCTATATCGGTGCTCTCAGTGCCATCATGGTAATTCAACCTTGGACAGACTATAGCGCTGGACATTCACCTTTTGTACAAGTTTTTGCGGGAATTGGGATTAAATCAGCTGCTGGAATCATTAATTTCGTGGTCTTGACTGCCGCTGCCTCTTCTCTGAATAGTTCTTTATTCACAACGGGACGGATGTTATTTTCTCTAACTCCTCGCAAACACTATTTTGCACAATTGAACCACCGTCAAATTCCGATGCGTTCAATTACCTTATCGACAATTATTGTGGCCGTTTGCGTAGTCTTAATCAACTACTGCTTCCCAAAAGATGCCTTCAAAATGATCACTTCCGTCGCTTCCGCCGCCTTCTTGATTATCTACATGTCCTTGATGTTGGCCCATGTTAAATACCGCCAGTCAGCCGACTTCAAGAATGGTCCGGAACTTTTCCAGCTTCCCTTTAGTCCTTGGAGTGATTATTTAACCATTATCTTCATGTGCTTTATCTTCGTTATCCTATTGGTCACTCCTGCAACAACAATTACGACTATCTTAACAATCATCTGGTTCTTAGTTATTTATTACTTTAGCCGACGGGTTCCTGCCGCAGCTAAGAAATAAGCTTCATCCTGAAAAAGCCTTTTCCCTCATCGGAGAAGGCTTTTTCTAATTTTCTAAAATCCTGATCTTGGTTCAAGCTTTTAAACTAGCGAGCGTGAAATAAACCGGTAGACAAGGAGTCCAACTAACGAAATCCCACAGGAAAGTAACCATTTTCTGTAGGATTTCAGGTCTTGGATGAACTTGTCTGGCTTAGGAAATACATTTATTTGAATTTACTAAACGTGAGAGTACTTATGTCCCATGCTCTTCTAAAGACAAGCAATGACATCTAGCTACTCGATCTTTTGAAAATATTACTGGTCAGCTGCACAAGACGCTAAAACCTCCCCCTAGGCGGGTTTAATCCTCGATCAGGATTCTTCCATCACCCCCCTAGATAAGCCTCCTTCTGCTCCAAATGAATTATCAGACTACCTCTCCGCCATATATTTTGTACGAACTCCCAGGCTCTTCTAGGTCTAAAGACGACAAAAAACTGGCTCTAGCTAAAAGCTATCACCAGTTTAGGTTTGTAAATTTTTTGTAGCTCTTGAAATTAGCTTACTTCTGATCTTTAATCCGTAAACTAACCATGTTGTACATTCCACCAGGACCGTAATCTAGATGCTTAACCCGCGAATTAACTAGGTAAGCTTGACCATCTTGATACAGCGGGGCAACTCCTTGTTCCTTGCTGAGAATATTTTGCGCTTGCTTCATGTCATTCCAACGTTGTTCCGGTCTGTTGGCATCTTCTCCCAAGCTCTTCTTGATCAATTGGTCGTATTCCGCATTCTTCCAAGGACCGTTGTTGTAGCTATTATGACTTGTAAATAAGGTTAAGAAGTTAATTGGATCTGGGAAGTCCGCACTCCACTTCGTTGTTACTAACTGGAAGTCCCGCTTTTGTGACCGTTCCAAACGCGTCTTATAAGGTACATTGTTGACGGTAATCTTCAATCCCGGTAACTTCTCCAGTTGACTTTGCAGGAATTCATTTTGCTTCTTAATGATATCTAAGTCATCGCCTAAGAGAGTAAAGCTTTGCTTCTTGCCGGTATTTCCGGTTTCCGCCAAACCTTCCTTCCAAAGTTGCTTAGCTTGCTTCAGATTTTGCTTCTCATACTTATCGGCTTCGGCTTTCGTCTGGGTCACAAAGTCTGCTTTGGTCTGCGGATCATAAGCCATATTAGCCGCCGTTACTGGACCAATTGCGGTAGTCCCATTACCCAGAACTTTCTTGGTCAATTGCTGCCGATCAATGGTCATCGACATTGCTTGCCGGATTTTGGCATTCTTAAAGATTGGATATTTTTCTTGATTAAATTCTAGATAGCAGGTCGCATTTTGTTTTTGAACCGTGTAATCTTTAGAATTCTTCATTTGTTTAGAAGTATCCCCCGTTAATTCGGCAACATCTAACTTCCCTGATTGATAGAGGTTCAAAGACGTGGAAGCATCTTTCATTACTTGGTATTTGAGCTTCTTAACTTTTACCTTTTTGGCATTCCAATACTTATTATTCTTAACTTGGGTCCAAGTATTATCGCCATTACTCCAATCTTGCAGTTTGTATGGTCCATTGAAGACTAAAGTCTTGGAGTTGGTGCCATATTTCTTACCCCATTTGTCGACGACCTTTCGATTTTGCGGGAAGAAAGTTTGGAAAGCCATTAATTTATCAAAATAAGGAACTGGCTTTTCTAGGGTAACTTGTAAAGTATGCTTATCAAGAGCCTTAACTCCTAAAGAATCGACTGCTTTCTTACCATCGGTAATATCTTTAGCGTTAGTAATCCCCTCATAAATAAAGGAATACTGTGATTTGGTCTTCGGATCGACGGTTCGCCGCCAAGCAAAGACGAAATCTTGGGCGGTAACCGGATCACCGTTGCTCCACTTAGCATCTTTACGGAGGGGGAAAGTATAAACAGTCCCATTATTGGTCGGCTTGACAATTTTAGTTGACATCGCTGGCTTCAAGTCTTTACCTTCATAACGATATAGACCATCCATCGTATTCATCAATTGTTGGGCCGAAATTAAATCGGTAACAACTGATGAATCCGCGGTCGCTACGGCATCCTTAGAAGTAAAACTTACAGTATCAGCTGGAGCTTTAGCTTTTTTGTCACCGGAGCCACAACCAACCAATGTCGTCAAAGCAGCTAAGGTCACGGCCGAAGCAGCGAAGATTCGTTTTATTTGCATCCTATTCACCCTACTCTTTTAAAAGTTGAATAAAGTTTACTATTATTCTCATTAAAAGTAAATCGTTAACGGTTAAAAAAAATTAATTTTTCAGTAGGGAGTTCAGTTTAAATCAGGTGCAGGTTTTTCCCGGACTTGACCAATTCCCCAGGCTGCCAAGAACATTGTGACCCAGATAACATAGAAAAGAGTTGTAAATGAAGCCTTTGTAATTAAAAGACTCCCCCAATAGGGACCCAAAGCTCTTCCTAGGGAACTAAAAATGACATAAAAACTCTGATAGGTTCCACGATTTTCATGTTGCGCAAATTTGTTCAACAAGGCCGGAATTAAGGGAAAGGTCACTGACTCACCAATGGTTAAAAGCAGCATACTCCCAATATATTGGCTATAATTAGTAGCCGTAGGCAATAGCAAAAAGGAGCTTCCCATCAAAAGTAAACCGACCGTGATTTGCGACTTTAATTGCGTCAAGAAATGTCCCAATAAACGATTCATCAAGGGTTGAATAATAAACAAAGAGGCCGCATTGATGCTGAACAAGAAGCTGTATTGGGCCAACGAGAAATGATTTTGGAGCATGTATAAAGATAAATTACTATCCCACTGAGAATAGCCCGACCAAATAATTAAAGAGGCACTAGCAACTAAGATCAAATTTCTAATTCGCTGCGGACGCGTTAATTTTAGAAAAGGTGCTGAGGAAAATGGCGGCTGGTCAGCAGTTGCTTTAGCAGCTGGACTCTCTAAAATAGCTCCTAGGCGCAAAACAATTAGAAAACAGCTTAAAAAACAAATTGTTTGGAGCGCAAAGGTCCAAAAAACACTCCTTTGAAAAATCCAACCGACAAAAGTGGATCCCACAGCGATCCCGACATTAGCAGCTAAATACATCCGACTAAAAATGGTCTGACTCTTTCGGGGACTTTGTTCTGCCAATAAAGCCGTATAAGAATTAATTCCTGTATAAGCGATCCCCATGGCTAGTCCGCCAGTAGCCAAAAAAATAAAATAGCTGGGCCAAGTATGGTTGAAAGTAATTGCGCAAAGACTGGCAGCACTCAAGCCGTATCCCAACAATAAAGTCCCCCGATGCGACCAGCGATCAAATAATTGTCCCCCTAAGAAATTTCCAACCAGCATCAATAGCGAATAAATCAATAAGACGAAACCGGCGGTTACCATACTTTTACGTAAGTTTTTCGTTATAAAAATGGTATTTACTGGTAAAATAAAGCCCATAATTAAATTAAAAATAATATTCAATGCTAATAGCCAACGCTGCTGTTTACTTTTCACATTAATTGCTCCTTTGTTCAAAATATTTTTAGGAGGTCCCTAGATGACCAAATTCTGGCAGTTAATTTCTCAACGTTATTTTAGCTTCGCCCAACAATTGCAACTAAGTTTCGCCAAAATATATCCTCTCGTCTTGATGGACACCTATTTGCACCTTATTCGCTTAACCTGCCTAACTCCCAATGGCTTCTTCGTCCAAATTTTCCATCTCCCGCTTCTACAAGGACCTTGGGCACGTAACATCTCGACAATTATTAATCTCCTAGAGTTATTAATTATGTGCTTCTTGGGCTACGTTTTGACAGAACAATGGCGGCCCCAAACTAAGTATCTCAATAGCCTCAATACCATCTTGATTCTGATAATTAATAGTTGGAACTTTAATCCCGAATTAAAATTCAGCTTTAAAGTCCCTGTTTTCTGTTTAGTAATTATCATTAGTTACTCAGTGGCTCGAATCTGGCCGTTGATCCCCGGGAAATTTCTTCCTTTGACTTGTTCCTTAATTAGTGGCTATTTACTCAATCTTCTCCGTTCAAGCACCTTCTTAACCAGTCTTCCCGGAATTTCCACCAGTTCACGCCATATTAACTGGTCGGCCGTCGCTCCCTTAGCAGGAATTCGTAATCTGGCAGCCTGGATGGGGCTAATTGATCCTTTCTCGAGCAACAGTCAGTATATTAATTCTCCGAAAGCAACCGCAAATTTAGCCCAAGCCCTTTCCAAAAAAAGTCTCCAAAATTTACCCTATCCCATTAATATTCACTCTGTTTATACTAGCTACGCCTTTCTAGGCGGCGTTGGCGGAACTTTAGGCTTAATCATCGCCCTCTATCTCCTGAAACAAAATCGCCTCGTTTTGGAAAACATCTTTCTCTGTTCTTTCGGCTTTAATGCTCCCTTACTAATTGGTCTCCCCTTGCTCTTTAATCCTTTTCTCTTAATACCTTTTATTCTTAGCCCACTTGTGAGCATGGGAATTGGCGCTTGTTTTATCAACTTTGGTTGGGCGCCGCCGGCAGTTTACCAAGTTTTTGCTGGAACCCCCAATTGGCTTGTAAACTTCCTAGGAACTAATGGCAACTGGGCTAGTCTAATAGCAACTATTTTAGCCATTGCTTGTTCAACTGCTATCTACTATCCTTTTATTAAATTCGAGGTACAACATGAAAGAACGTCACTGGACCCAAATCTTAGCTAGCTTCATTATTCTTTTAGGGATTCCCGCCTATTTCGTCATGCAGCGTTCAGTCCACAACGAACGCGCTTTTCACAACTCTAGCTTATCGCCCTTAATTTTTATTCCGGGAAGCTCCGCCAGCCAAGATCGCTTTGATAACTTATTTCAGAATTTAAATGCTAATAAAACTAAGCACAGTATTTTAAAACTTACTGTCCAGACTAATAAGACAGTCAAAGTTACTGGGAACATCGCCGCACGCGATCGGCAGCCTTTCGTAGTAATTGCTTTTCAAAATAATCATGATGGTTATGAAAATATTGCCCAGCAAACCAAATGGCTCCAAGTGGCGATGACTTATCTAATCAAAAATTATAATTTCAATAACTTTCAAGCTATTGGTCATTCTAATGGCGGACTAATCTGGACTTGGTATCTAGAAAAGTACTTTGATGCCAATGATTTAACGATTAATTCTCTGACCACAATTGGGACTCCCTATAACTCGCTAGAGTCTAATCCCAAAAATCAAACCGCAATTTTTCGCCAACTATATCAAAATCGGAAAAGAATCCCGCAAAAAATCACCGTCTTTTCCATTGCCGGCAATACCAACTATCAAGATGATGGAATTGTTCCTGCAGAAAGTGTCGATGCAGGAAAGTATATTTTCCAAGAACAGGTTCAAAAGTATACCCAGCTAACCGTTACAGGCGCTGACAGTACCCATTCCAGTGTCTTAGCAAATCCTCAAGTTACTCGCCTAATTCATGACAACTTAATTAATCGCCACAACAATTTCAATAAACCAAAAAAGCAATGATCCCAAAAGGACCATTGCTTTTTCTTTGAGATACTACTTTTACAAGTAATATTTGATTCGAAGTTCACATCTTCTCCTCAAACCGTCCTCACAACTCCGGTGAGTACTGTTTCCAATTGACGTCCTCTAGAACGATCACTTTTAACAAGTGATCCCTCGACTCATCGCAAAGTTCAATATACCACGATTAATAGCGATGCACAATATCAATCAAAACCTGAGCCATCAAATAACCCAAAGCAATAGCTCCCATAATTAAAATTACCATAATAAACAAGTTGACACTATTCACAAATTGTCCCATAACCATCGCCCGAACAGCTTGATAAGCCGGAACTCCCGGAACTAGAGGAACTAATGCCGGAACATTAAATAAAGTCGCTGGCATTTTGAAACCTCGGGCCCAGCCATAACTAACCAAACCAACAATCAAAGCCGCTACCAAACTGGAAAAAACTCGCCCAGCATGCACAAAATCTACGAAGTACCAATAAACTAACCAACCAATTGTCCCACTGCAACCGCAAGGTAAAAGGGCCTGTCGCGGAATATTCACAAAAATTCCATAGCCCATGGTGGCAACTGCACTAAAAATAATCTGAATCCCAATCTGAAGGCTTATATTCATCTCTTTTACCTCACGAACAGAATCTTAAAATAACCGCAATTCCACCACCAATAGCCATCGCACTTAAAACCCCCACGCACATTCGCGCCAAACCCGATAATAAGTGTCCGGCAATTAAATCTCGCAAAGCATTAGTTAAGGCAACTCCCGGGACTAGAGGCATTGCAGCACCAATAATCACGTTGTTTAAATTTCCAACCAAACCTATTTTTTGTAAAATCAAGGCGGTTAAGGCTAAGCCGGCACTAGCAATAAATTCACTAATAAATTGGATTTGTAAAACATGATTTAGATAATAAAACAAAAGATAGCCGACTAAACCCACCACCCCGGCGGGTAAAAAATCAGTCCAATCGTACTGGCCCGTGAAGAGGACCATCAGTGTACAACTAATTAAAAAGGCACTGATTAACTTCCACCAGAAAGGAAAATCCAAGGCCCCGGTATCTACTTGATGTAAGCCCTGTTGGAGCTCATTTAAAGTGATCTCTTCTTGAGAAAATTGCCGAGACAAAGCATTAACTTGCGCCACTTTTTCTAAGTTAACGGAACTGGTCGTCAATTGAACCATTTTTGTATTATTGATATCCCGAGCACTGACAAAAATTCCGGTCGGGGTGGTAAAGATTTCAGGGTGCTCCAGGCCTCCTTTACAGAGAATTCGTTCTAAAGTGTCCTCGGTTCGATACATCTCTGAACCAGACTCCATTAAAATTCGTCCAGCCAAAACTCCAGTATCTAAAATCTGTTGTATGCGCCTTTCCTCCATCTTCAACACCTCACCATATATTTTTAGATTTATAAAGCTTTATTTAAGCAACTAAAAAGACCATCAGATTGAACTGATGATCTTTTTTCTTAAGCGTGGCAACGACCAATCCTCGCAGGTAGTTTCCCACCAACTACTTTCGGCGTTAAAAAGCTTAACTTCTGTGTTCGGCATGGGAACAGGTGTATCCTTCTCACTATCGCCACCACACTTGC
>NZ_JABZEC010000010.1 GCF_013385145.1 Bombilactobacillus apium | reverse complement strand
TTAAACTGGCGATCAACGCCAAAACACTCGACAACAAGGTCCAGCCGAAACCAACCAGGAGTTGCGAGCCATAATCCGTAAAAATTTTCAGCATTATTGATACAACTCCTTATAATTAAATCCCGGGACATCGCTAAACCACTTGCGAATCAACTTATTATATTCGCCGTTGGCTTCAACTTCCTTTAAGGCCCGATCAATATCTTTTTGCAGGTCAACTTGGCCGTGGTTGACAGCAATTCCATAAGGTTCATAAGTAAAGGTTCCTCCTCGAACTTCAAAGCCCGGATTTTGGACGGCTAAACCATATAAAATCCCATTGTCTGTCGTTAAGGCTTCGCCTTGTCCCGATTTAAGAGCATTCATGGCTTGGGCATAGTCTTGTAGTTCTAAGACTCGCGCCTTGGGTGCTACCTTTTTGACGTTTTCAACCGAATTAGCGCCGACAACTCCGATAACCGTATGCCCGTTCAAGTCCTGAGCTCGTCTAATTGAAGAATTTTTGGGAACCAATAAGGATTGACCCGCTTTAAAATACATCTGGGAAAAGTTAACAATCTTTTTCCGTTCTGGAGTAATATTCAAAGTAGCGATAATCGCATCAATATTTCCGTTCTTTAGGAGCGGGATCCGCGATTGAGAAGTTACAGTTAGGAACTCAGCCTTCCCTTCAGGACCCAAAATTTGCTTCGTTAATAATTTAGCTAAATCAATGTCAAAACCTTTTTGTTGCCCATCTTGGACATCAATCAAGCCAAAAAGACGCACATCCCCTTTGACTCCCCAAGTAATTGTTTTAGACTTTTGGACATTAGCTAGCGTCGACTGTTGGGAAAGACTTTTGCCACAGCCAGTCAGCACGAACAAGCTACATAAGATTAGTAGCGGCCACCACAGCCTCTTTTTCATACCATTTACTCCTTAGTGGGTAATAATCTTACTCAAAAACTGTTGAGCCCGCTCCGTTTGCGGATGCTCAAAGAAACTCTGACTGGAATCATCTTCCACAATTTGACCGTTATCCATAAAAATTACCCGGTTAGCAACTTCTTTAGCAAAGCCCATTTCGTGAGTCACAATTAAAGAGGTCATATCGCTATCGGAAGTAATCGTTTTAATAACTTGCAAAACATCATCAATCATTTCCGGATCAAGTGCTGAAGTTGGTTCATCGAACAAGAGTAATTTTGGCCGCATGGCCAAGGAACGCGCAATCGCTACCCGTTGCTTTTGCCCACCAGAAATCTGCGAAGGCATATTATCTGCCTTGCTTTCTAAGCCAACCATCGTTAAAAGCTTCATCGCCCGTTCGCGATTTTCCGCTTCGGGAACATGACTAACAATTCGAGGAGCTAACATAATATTTTCCAAAACACTTTTATTCGCGTATAAATTAAAATGTTGAAAGACCATCCCCACATCCCGCCGGAGGACATTGAGATTTGTTTTAGGATCGGACAAATTATGGTTATTAACAATTAATTGTCCTTTTTGGATTGACTCCAGTCCGTTCACCGTCCGTACCAAAGTACTCTTTCCCGAACCAGAAGGTCCGATTAAGACGACGGTCTCACCCTTATCGATTTCCAGATTAACATCCGTCAAAGCGTGAAATTGACCATAATATTTCTGAACATCATGGAATTCGATCATTGACATTATTTTCACTCCCTAAAATATTTTGCAAGCGTAATATTGGGCTTTTGATCGGAGAAACTATTTTTCCCAAATATTAAAAAATGCAAATTAAGTCCAATACTTGTTATTATACCACCAACTAGAAGCCGACGACAATTATCCTCCTACGGAAGACTTTTTCGGTAAGGACTGAATTAATTTTTTCTCACATAGATTCACTTCTAGGTGATTAAATTATTTTTCTGCTAGCCCGCAAACATCCCTTTTTAAGTTAAACTAAGAATAATTGAAAAAATTTTCTCCTATAGAAAGAAGGCTCCTTTATGACTACTCTTCTTCCCGTAATGATTGCGGGTGTTAGTCATCAACAAACAGATTTTGAAAATTCGCTCCATGAGCTAGCTCAACTAGCTGCCACCCAAAATTATCAAGTTGTCGCTATTGAACGGCAAATGTTACCACAAGTCAATCGGCAAACTTACTTTGGCACCGGCAAAATTAAAAGTTTACAAGCTCAAGCTCAGGCAACCGGAGCAAAACTCATTCTTATTAATGATGAACTCACTCCCACCCAATTACGCAACTTAGAAAATGCCACCCAGTACCGTCTTTTAGATCGGACCGAATTAATTCTCCAAATTTTCGCCCAACAAGCTCATACTCGTCCGGCTCAACTGCAAGTTCGCCTGGCTCAATTAAAATATCAATTACCAAGAATTCATCCCTCAAATAATCCCCTTGATCAACAACGCGGCGGCAGTGGTTTTAATAATCGGGGCGCCGGAGAAAGTCAACGCGAACTCAACAAACGCCAACTCCGGCAAAAAATCCAACAATATCAAAAAGAACTCCGCCAACTACAACAGACTTTTGCGACCCAAAGTCAAAAGCGGCAACAAGCGGATATCTTGCGGGTTGCTTTAGTTGGCTACACGAATGCCGGAAAATCTTCTACTCTTAATGCCCTTTTAAAATGTACCCCAGAGCAAACTGCTAAAGAAGTTTTAGTAGAAGATCAACTCTTCGCAACTTTAGATACGGCTGTCCGGGAAATCAAAGTTCCTAATTATCCTGCTTTTTTAATTTCTGATACAGTTGGCTTTATTGACAAACTACCAACGCTGCTCGTGGAATCTTTCCGGAGTACGCTGGAGGAAGCCCGGCAAGCCGATCTCTTGGTTCAAGTAATTGACGGAACTAATCCTGATCCAGAAGCCATCATTCAAACAACTAATAAAATCTTGGCACAATTAGAAATTACCGATAAGCCAATGATTTATGCCTATAATAAGGCTGACCTCCAAACAGCCAAACCCACTAATTCTCCTATAGGAACGACCATCAGCTATTCCGCCCATAATCTAACTAGTGTTCAAAAATTATTAAGCCTAATTTTGCAACAATTATTCGCCAGTTATCGTCCCTTAACTCTTTTAGTTCCGTTCACTGAAGGCCCTCTAATTAATCAAATTTTATGTAATGAAATTATTCGCGATCAAAGCTATACAGAATCTGGAATTAAATTTCACCTTTTCGCCAACCCTAAAAGTTATAATAAGTTACAACAATGGCAAAGTAATCTTTAATCTCATTCTTAAATCTTGCAATCACTAATCAGTCCCTGATGAGCATCTTTTAATCATGACTATTTACTTTTAATATAGTCCATTGTAAACTATGGATGTTATCTATATTTTTTAGGAGTGAAATATCATGAAGTTAAAAAAATTACTGGCAGTAGGGACAACCTCTCTTCTTGCCGTCGGCTTCTTAGCCGGTTGTGGCTCTAAGCAAGCCCAAGCGCCGAAAGACACGGTTGGAATTAGTAGCAAAGACATAATTGCCACCGCCGACTCTTCACTCAATACCGATAATATTGGGAGTCAAGCTTTGGTAGACACAATGGAAGGTTTGTACCGCTGGAAAGGAAAGACTCTAGTTCCCGGCGTATCTACAAAAATTGTTAAACCAACGAATAACGGTTTAACCTATACCTTCAAGTTGCGTAAAGACTCCAAATGGAGTAACGGCGATCCCGTAACCGCCCAAGATTTTGTTTATGCTTGGAAGCGGACCGTTGATCCTAAAACCAAGTCGCAATATGCTTACATCTTTGAAGGGATCGCCAACGCTAAAGACATCTCTGCTGGCAAGAAACCTGTCGATACGATGGGTGTCAAAGCGATTGACGATCATACTTTCCAAGTTAACTTAGAAAAACCAATTCCTTACTTTAACAAATTAATTGCTAACGCTACATTCTACCCTTTGCAAGAAAAGACCGTTAAGAAGTGGGGCAAGAAATACGGCACCAACTCCAAGACCATGATTTTCAACGGACCTTACAAATTAGTTAATTGGAACAGTCCTGATAACTCCTGGAAAGAAACTAAGAACAATAAGTACTGGAATTCCAAAGCCGTTAAAGTTAAGAATTTGAAGTATCAAGTTGTTAAAGACAATTCAACTTCGGTTAACTTATTCCAAGCAAATAAATTAGACCGGGCACAAGTTTCCGGTGATACCGCTAAACAAATGAAAGATAATAAAGATTACGGTGAAGTTAAACAAAACTCAACTTTCTTTATTGAAATGAACCAAGAAAAGAATCCTCTTTTCAAGAACCAAAAGATTCGTCAAGCCTTATCTTTGGCTTTAAACCGGAAACAATTGGTTGATAAAGTCTTAGGTTCTGGTTGTTCCCCCGCTAATTCAATTACTCCCGCTAAGATGGCTTATGATCCTCAAGATAACTCCAAAGACTTCGTTGCTCAAACCAGCAAAACTGGGAAGGCCAATGCTTCCTATGACTTGAAGAAAGCCAAGAAGCTCTGGAAGGAAGGTCTCGCTGAAACTGGTAATACCGGTAAGAAGCTCGATCTCGTCTTGTTAGGTGATGACACCGACAGCTCAAAGAAGCGAGACGAGTTCCTGCAAAATCAATTGGGTAAACTTCCCGGCTTGAAGATTACGATCAATGATGTTCCTTTCAAGTCCCGTTTGAACCGGGCCATTTCTGGAGACTTTGACCTTGTTGTTACTGGTTGGATTGCTGATTTTCCTGATCCAATTAACTTCTTAACCCTCTTCACAGAAGGTGCAAGCAACAACAATGGTAAATGGGTTAACAAAGAATACAACGACCTTGTCAAAAAGAGTATGAATGAAGATGCTAATAACCCAGCTGCTCGTTGGAAAGATATGCAAGATGCTCAAAACATCATCAACGAACAACAAGGGGTCATCCCACTATTCCAAAATGGGGAAGCTTACTTGACTCATAAACGTCTTAAGGGCGTCGACTTTGGTTCATCTGGTACTTATAACCAAATGTCGCTTTATACTAAGGAATAAATGTTCAACAAATATAAAAGTGAAGTTATTTCTAGCTTCGCTTTTATTTTGTTAATTAAGGAGGTTTTCCAATGTTTAAATATATCCTTAAACGGCTCTTTTATATGATCCTGACCTTATTCATTGTGGCCAGTGTAACCTTCTTCATGATGAAGTTGATGCCCGGAACGCCGTTTACGAATCAAGAAAAACTGTCGGCTGCGCAATTAAAGATCATGAATGAGCAGTACGGCTTAAATAAACCAATTTGGCAACAATATGTCATTTATATTGCCAACTTACTCCACGGTGACTTTGGAACTTCTTTCCAATTTAATAACCAGCCGGTCTTATCCTTAATCTTGACTCGGCTCCAACCTTCCTTATTAATTGGTTCGCAAGCAATGATTATTGGCTCGCTCCTCGGAATCTTGTTAGGTGCCGTGGCTGCCATGAACAAGAACAACTGGATTGATAGTTTGGCAACTTTCGTTTCCATCCTCGGAATCTCCGTTCCCAGTTTTGTTTTAGGGGTCTTACTTCAATACTACCTGGCTTTCAAATGGCACATGTTTCCGATTGCTCTCTGGAACGGCTGGGAATACAGTATTCTGCCATCCATTGCCCTGGCCTTTTCTCCGCTGGCCCAAACCGCTCGTTTCATGCGGACAGAAATGGTCGATGTCTTAAACAGTGACTATATCGAATTATCCAAAGCTAAAGGGAATACCCGTTGGCAAACGGTGGTTAAACATACCTTGCGAAACTCTTTGATCCCCGTAATCACGATTATTGGTCCCTTAACTGCTAATATCTTAACTGGTTCCTTAGTTGTTGAAAATATTTTCTCAATTCCAGGAATTGGGGAACAATTTGTTAAGTCAATCATGACTAACGACTATCCAACCATCATGGGACTAACCATTTTCTATTCCTTAATGTTTATGGCCATGCTCTTAATTACCGATATTCTTTACAGTATTATCGATCCACGAATCAAACTAACCAATAGCAAGGGGGTTAACTAATTATGACCGACGTGAAAATTACCGCCGCTAGTTTTAAGAAACTAGAAGGCGATCAATCGCAAAATCAAGAAAAAATTAGCGCACCTTCTTTAACATTCTTCCAAGATGCCGTCCGGCGTCTTCGGAAAAATAAAGTCGCGGTCGTTTCCTTTTTCGTTTTAGTTTTAATTGCCCTAATTGCTTTCTGCGCGCCAATTTTATCGCCGCGCGATCCCAACGCTCAAAATCCTAATTACGCTAACTTACCGCCGCGAATCGCCAATACTGATATTCCTGGTTTCCGCGGTAAAATTAAAAATGCTGCTGGTATTGAAACCGATCCTTATAGCAGTAACGGAGTTCCCAAAGACCGGACCTATATCTTAGGAACCGACTATCTCGGACGAGATCTATTCTCCCGAATCCTTTATGGAACTCGGCTCTCCTTGATTATTGCTGTCATTGCCACTTTAGTGGACCTTTTAATTGGACTACCCTACGGGATTATCTCCGGTTGGAAAGGGGGCGTCGTCGATTTAGTTCTGCAAAGAATTATTGAAATTATTTCGTCGGTGCCGAACCTAATCGTGGTTATCTTATTGCTCTTAATTCTTAAACCCGGTTTAACCTCGATTGTCTTAGCGATTGCCTTCAGTAGTTGGGTCACTATGGCCCGCCTGATTCGAGCCCAGACTCTGCAACTTAAGGAACAAGAATATGTGCTCGCTTCAATTACCCTTGGAGAATCACCTCTCAAAATTGCGATTAAACATTTAATTCCCAACCTTTCTTCGACGATTATTATTCAAACCATGTTCTCAATTCCAACGGCTATTTTCTTCGAAGCTTTCCTTAGTTTCATTGGGATTGGGATTCCAGCGCCGAACGCTTCTCTGGGAACCTTACTATCTGATGGTCAAAAAGCCTTCCGTTTCTTGCCTTACCAGATGTGGTATCCAGCATTAGTCTTATGTATCTTGATGATTGCCTTTAACCTCTTTGCGGACGGCTTACGAGATGCATTTGATCCGAAATCTTAAGAGGAGGTCTGTCTGATGAGTAATAATATTCTCGAAGTCAAAAATTTAAAAATTAATTTTGCGACGTTTGCCGGGACCGTACAGGCCATTCGCGACGTCAGCTTTAATCTTAAAAAAGGGGAAACCTTAGCCATCGTGGGCGAGTCAGGATCCGGTAAATCGGTAACAACCCGCAGTATCATGGGACTTCTAGCTCCTAACGCACAAGTTGAAAGCGGCCAAATCAAGTTTAAAGGGCGCGATTTACTAAAAGAATCGACTAAAGAAATGGATCACCATCGGGGCAACGATATCTCCATGATTTTCCAAGATCCAATGACTTCTTTAGATCCGACGATGCCCATTGGCAAACAAGTAGCGGAACCGCTCCGGATTCATAGTAATATTTCCAAAGAAAAGGCCCTCAAGCGGGCCCAAGAAGTCCTTGAATTAGTGGGTATCCCCAACGCTAAAGAACGGATGAAAGACTTCCCTCATCAATTTTCTGGGGGTCAACGACAAAGAATCGTGATTGCGATCGCTATTGTTAATTATCCCGAAATTCTGATTGCTGACGAACCGACAACTGCCCTTGACGTAACCGTCCAAGCCCAAATCATTGATTTAATGCGTGAATTGCAGGAAAAACTGGAAACCTCAATTATTTTCATTACTCACGATTTAGGTGTGGTAGCGGGAATTGCTGATCGAGTAGCCGTAATGTATGCCGGGAAGATTGTCGAATACGGCACGGTTGATGAAATTTTCTACAAGCCACAACACCCTTATACTTGGGGCCTGCTTAGTTCTATGCCGACCCTGGATATCGGAAGTGGTAAATTGGCTTCCATCCCGGGAACTCCGCCAGATCTTTTGGATCCGCCCAAAGGTGACGCCTTCGCACCCCGGAATCCTTACGCCATGCAAATTGATATCGAAGCTCAACCACCTTACTTTAAGGTCAGTGAGACTCATTATGCCGCTACTTGGTTACTCCATCCAGATGCCCCAGATGTTGCTCCTCCCGCAGCGATCCAACAACGAAGTGCGGAGTACGACCACCTCTTTAAAGCGGGTAAAATTGAAACACCGATCGAAGGAGGCCAAGACTAATGACTGAACAACCGAAAAAGATTGTCCAAGTAAAACAGCTCAAACAATATTTCAATATTGGCAAGGCCAACGAAGTCCGGGCAGTTGATGATATTAGTTTTGATATTTATGAAGGAGAAACCTTTGGCCTTGTAGGAGAATCTGGTTCTGGGAAAAGTACCACCGGACGCAGCATTATCCGCCTCTACAACCCAACTTCCGGTCAAATTCTCTTTAAAGATCAGGATATCAGTAAAATCAAACATCATGGTCCCGAAATGTTGCAGTTCCGCCGGCAAACTCAGATGATTTTCCAAGATCCTTACGCTTCTTTAGACCCGCGGATGAAGGTTAAAGATATTATCGCTGAAGGTATAGACATTCATCACTTAGCCAAGAGTACTGCTGAGAGAGATCAAAAGGTCAAAGAACTGCTAAAAGTTGTCGGCCTCAATCCAGATCATGCGACCCGCTACCCTCACGAATTCTCCGGTGGGCAACGACAAAGAATAGGGATTGCTCGCGCACTGGCAGTCGATCCGCAATTTATCATCGCTGACGAACCAATTTCCGCGCTGGACGTCTCCATTCAGGCCCAAGTCGTCAACTTGATGAAAGAAATTCAACGGCAAAAGAATTTAACTTATTTATTCATCGCCCATGATCTTTCCATGGTGAAGTATATTAGTGACCGCATTGCGGTTATGCACCAAGGACGCTTGATGGAACTAGGAACTGCTGAGGAAGTTTACAATCATCCTTTGCATCCTTATACCAAGAGTCTCCTTTCCGCAGTTCCTCTTCCCGACCCCGAATTAGAACGCGGTCGGCAAAGAATTCCCTATGATACTTCGATTGAAAAAGGCTACGACCATAATCATGCTTTACGAGAAATTACTCCGGGTCACCAAGTCTTTTGTACCGAGGAAGAAATTCCGCAATACCAAGATGACGCTGCTAGTTATCAAACTGAAAAAGCCTAATTCCACTTCACAAGTATAATCTAAGAGTAGAGACAACAAACATAACAAAAACCTAGATGAAAATTAATTTTCATCTAGGTTTTTGTGTACTAGGCAGAATTATCTATTTCGGAATAGTTGACCCTCATTTTAAAAGCTTTAATCTTGAACTTGGTTTCTACCTATGTTATTGTCTTCTTGCATTACCAGAGCCCTACTGGAATTAGGGCCTGACTGCGGATCCACGATATGTGGACTTTACCTACATTGGTAGTCGTGAGTGTTGATGGGACTCACGGCTATTTTTTTGCTATATTTTATCTAAACTAAAAAAGTGCCCCTAGAATTTCTTCCATTGACACTCTAAGCGATGATGAAAAATATCCTCATATTTAGGAAATTTTCAACAATATTTTTTAGCATGTTTTTAAATTAACTTAATCTCTTCCATTATCACTCTTGGTCTTCTTTTTTACCTTATTTACTATTTAATTGACCCATCAGTGTAAACATAATTTTTGAGCGTGTAAGATATCTAAAATGTGGCGACGTTGGGCGGGACTCTTAGTTAAATTAGTCCCTACCTGATGCGTAAAGGAGTCAACTCGCCGGTTAGCATCCCTTAGATCATAATAAGTCTGGACAACTTGATCATATTCTCCAAAGTCAGCCAGCTGATAATCAGGTTGGTAGTGATTAGTAAAGGTCCGTAAAGATAACGGCATCCGTGGCTTCAATTGTGGCTTTTGATCAGGGATTCCAACTTGAAGGCCGAGCAAAGGAAAAGTTAGTTCGGGCAATTGTAAAGCCGTCACTACTTTCTGCGCATCATTTTGAATACTCCCCAAAAAAACCGCTCCTAAGCCAAGGCTTTCCGCAGCGGTCGTGAAGTTTTGCGCCGCTAATACGGTATCTTCCACTGCTTGTAAGAAAACATCTGTCCCGTGCATTTGCTCAGTGGCTAATCCTTGGGTCGCCAAGATCTGACGATTGCGGTATAAATCAACTACAAAGACAAATAAATCACCATTAGCACCGACATAAGGCTGATTACAGACTTCCCGGATCGTCGTCCGAATTTCTGGGTCAGTGACATGAATTAAGCTGGTTTGTTGCATAAACATTGATGTTGCCGTCTGCCGAACTACCTCGGTCAGAGTCTGGTACTGTTCCGGCGTCAAGGTTTGATCTTTAAAAGCCCGAATGGTCCGCCGTTTTAATAACAAATCTAAGACTTGATTATTCATTATTAATCCCTCATTTCTCTTCCTTACTTTACCATAAAGTTGGCTTGGCCGGGACCGCGGTTAAGGTTGGCATGGAAGCCTGCAGAAAGTTCCTAGCCCAGTTTTGATCTTGCAACCACTTAATAATCTGATCTTTTCGTAAAATTAAAGGCATCCGGTTATGAACTGCAGCAACAGAAACATTAGGCTGCGTCGTCAGTAAGCTACTACGCCTTTCTCCCGCAAAGGTCTCATAGATCCCGGCAATGTATAAGGCTGTAGGTTGTGTTTGATAATTAAACCAGACAGCTTCGTGTTGCGAGTTAAACTCAAAGAAACCCGAAGTTGGATAGACTAACCGCCGTCTTGCAAAGGCTGCAGCAAACAAAGGCTTTTGAGCCACTGTTTCACTCCGGGCATTAATGACTAGTTGATCTTTGGGTCCGCTCAAAAGGCCCCATTTCATTGCTCCTACCTTAATTTGTTGGGCCTCTTGCCAAACCACTGCGCAGGAATCATTCGGACGGACTAGGCCGGTCTGAACCGTAAATCCTTGGCGAGTGGCTAACTCATAAATCCGCCTTAGTTCTGCTTGGGCTTGAGGTTGAAACATAAATCGACCACACATCAAAGTCATCTTCTTTTCATATTTTTTCATTTGCAAAGCTCTAATCATAGCCCGACATCTACATTTTGTGTATAATTAATTCTATACCACATATATTTTGTGTTTTAAAGTCTTTATTTTCTGTAATTTGCGACTAAACTAAGAATATAAAATCTAAACAGCAAAGGAAGTTAGTACTTTGGCAAACAAACACGAAAATTATTTTACCTGGCTCTTTCATCAGTTACAGGGCTGGCCGCAACAAAATTATTATCTTTTCTGGTTTTCCTTCGGCTGCCAGATCATGACCCTAGTCGATCATCCCATCACCTGGGTCACAGTGATCACTTTTATTGGGACAACCCTAGGGGTTCTCTGCGTCCTTGCGATTAACGCCGCCAAGGCAATTAACGGCTGGCTGGGACTTTTAAGTGCCGCTTGCTTTATCTTTATCGGTTTCGCTGCCAAAAATTACTTATCGATTGTCGAACAAATTATTTATATTTTAACCCTTGATTTACCTATTTTACTCAGCTCTAAGTCTTGGAATGACGAAACTAAAAATAATATTAAAAAATTCCACGCTAAAGAATGGACGATTTCAATTGTCTTCACCCTCGTCTTGTGGGCCGTTAGTGCCTACCTCATTGGCTTACTAACTAATGATCCTCGGCCAATTGTTGATGGAATTTCCTTTGCGGTCAGCACCACAGGGGGAATTGTCTGCTACCTACGTTACAGCAACCAGTACTTCTGGTGGCTCTTCAGTGGAATTGCTCAATTAATTCTCTGGGCAATTACCTTTGGTCAAGGCGATGCCAATTTAGGGATGGCTATTAATTCTAGTGTCTACATCCTCAATGACGTTATCGCTTTTACCGTTAGTCCTTGGTTTAATCGTGGACGACGCCGTTTGGGACTGAAAGATGTGCAGTAAATAGCTGAACTTGGGCAAAGATATACTACCTGCAAATATAGCCAACAAAAACCTAGATGAAAATTAATTTTCATCTAGGTTTTTGCGTTTTCAGAAAAAGTGGGTTAGTTCAGCTAACTCAAGAGGAGAATTTTTCTAAATCAATTTCTTCTTAATTATAATTCAAAAAACTCCAAAAAGGAGTGGAGTCCTTCTCGGAGTTCATAACAACCCATTTACCGCGCTGACGTCATACTCTCTTAACCTTCGAGAATAAGTGGAGAAATTATCAATTTAGAGTAATTACTTTTATGAAAAACCTCAAAAAGAGTGGAGTTCTTTTTAAGATTCGTGGTAAATGGCTTATTATAGCTATCACAATACATCTTCTCTACCTAAATCACAATTCAAATTCCAAACAAAGAGACATATTTTCCCAACAGAAAATTAGTTTTTTGAAAAACAAGTGTTTTAGGGTATTATTATTATCACTTTTGGCTAAATAAAAGATCTAAAACTAATAGAACTAGTTCTAGACCTTTCATTTTTAAGATCAACTATCATTAACCAACGATTTGAATATCAGATTTTGTCATTAGATTTACCCCCCTCTAATTTATACAACCAAAAACAAATAAATCAATGAAGATTACAACCAAATAATACTCTATAGAATATATTGGGACAAAAATCTTCTAAAAAGAAAATTTACTTACTAAGATCATGAACAACCATATCTAATCGTTTTAAATAATCCGCACTCCAGCCAGCCAAACGAAAAGCCGTCAGGATAGATTTGAGATCCTGTTTATTTCTCTTAATTGCCGCCTGACAATAAGCTCCCAATAATTTATGGAAAAGAAAATTAGGGGTATCCGGTAAGTTTTGAATGTACTCTAGCGGTAATTTTGTTAATTCAGGAGACTGATGATCACAACACATGGTTACAAAGTTTAATATCGCATCAGCTACTGCCTGTTGATACCGATAATCGACATCTTCCCGATTATTGACGCTTTTCAGTAAAGCATTAATTAAAAACGACAACTCTCCTAAATCATAAATCGGTAACGAATTAGCAAAAATGCGCACCGAGGTATAATCCCAAGTATCTAGGTCAAACAACATCGTGCGAATACTTTGCTTTTCTTTCTTCGACAACATTTCATAATTATCGGTGATCATCGCTAAGTAGAGCCGTGACCGAAGTAGCAATCTCCTACTAGCTGGTGTTTCTGGCTGAATAGCTTTAATTTCAGTGACGGCTTTTTTCACATCAGGGATATTGTTCTCATAAAAGTCCCTAGTTAAGCGATTCTCTAGATAGCCAAAACTATTATGATTTCGATCTAAGTGAACGTCAACTTCTGAAAGAAATTTGCCCTTATCAATATCATTAGCATTTAAAATTTTGACTAAATCAATTGCATTGATCTCACTTACACCATTTTCTACCTTAGAATAAAATGATGTCGACATGACTCCAGCAACCATATCTTTCTGCTTCAAACGACGGTGAAGTCGTTCTCTTTTCAATAGATCACCAATCTCCGTCATCATTACCATCCCCTCTAAAATATAACCAGCTAGATCTCCATATGTAATCCGCAAACTTAATCCTTCTCATCACTAATCCAATTTACGGATAGATTATTACAAGTCTGCTGATCCGGCAAATCCATTTTTTTATATTGATAATCATTTTTACAGGTATATATTTTCTGGTTATTTATATTCCTACTAATCAATATATTTCTATACGAAAACAATTTAACAACTATTTTATAATTTAGATTGAAAGCGAGCGAAAGCAACCGGAAAATCTTCAACATGAAAAGATAAATTTCAAATTTTAAAAATCTGGTTTGCATTACATGCTCCCCTAACCCTAGTTTCTAGAAATTATCAATTACACTCTTTCAATTATCAAATTATCTACTTAGAGAGATCTAATCTTAATCAAAAAACAGAATAAACAATTACTATTTCTATTATATCGAATCAAAATTATTACTGTCAATCTATTTCATGATAAATCAGTAACTGATTTTTAATTTAATTTGGCAAAAAATTAACCCATCTTACCTATGACTACTCTGCCTTTTAGATTGATTTAACCGACTAACAGCTTAATTTACAACCATACTGGCTTAAACTCTGTATTTTTTTGAAAATAATATGATATTCTTAATTAAACACAATATTAGGTGCAAATTATCTAAATAAACAGTCTTCTCTCTAATCAGAGAAGATTCTTTCTTTATTTGGGGGAAACCAATGTTCAAAATTCCAAATCTAACTCTAGTTCAGCGAGAACCAATCTTACAAGCTGCTAGCTACACTTTCCAAGAAGGTCAAATTTATCTTTTGCAAGCTGAAAATGGCTCTGGGAAAACTACATTTTTACGTTCCTTGGTCAATCTTGTTCCGAAGAAATCTAGAATAATAAGCTTTGGTCAAGTTCCCTGCTCTCAGGTTAAAGCTAAGGTTTTTTATTTTGAGAGTTCAGATTGGTTTAACCCCAACCTTTCAGGAAAAGACTATCTGCAATTTATTCAACAACAATGGTGGTCTCCTATTCCCTTAGATCCAGAAACTCAACGCCGGCAAATGCAAGATTACTATAAACTTCCGATCAAAAAATATTCTTTGGGAATGAAGCAAAAATTACTCATTGACCTTTATCGCGTCAGTGGTGCTCAATATCTACTAATGGATGAAATTAATAATGGCTCAGATCAAGCTAGCCGAGAAATTTTGTATCAGCAACTGATCGATTTAGCACAAGAGGGAAAATTAATCATCATTGCCTCTCACTATCAAGATGAGATTAAAATTATTGTTTCGCAGGCCCTTTCTTTAAAGCGGTTGCAACTTCAGGAGGATTAAAACTGTGCAAAAGGCCCTGCAAAATGCTAAAAAGCAGCTCCAAAAACCAGATCTAAGTTCTCAAGATCGCGAGCTAGCAACACAAGAAATTAATTTTTAGCGCCAACCAATCCACCAAGATCGCCAAATATTAGCCGACTTAGGTCACAAGAAATGAGCTCAAGCTTATACAGCTTTAGAAAGACAAGCCCAGCAATTTTTAAATGCTGGAAAAAAGGATCAGACGCTTACAACTTTCTCTCAAGAACAGCTACAACGGGAAATTTCCCGCTATCAAAGCCTAAAGCAAACTGTCTTTCCCGAAGAAAGTGAAGAATTCCCGAATTCAGGCTGGTTATTTACCCTTACTAGCTTTGCCAACCTTCTCCCAGTCTTATTCCCCTTAATTTTAATTTTTCTACTAATCAAACTTTACACCAATCGTTATGTTCAAGGCTTAGACAAAAACACTCTTCTTCGGCTCCGTTCAGTAACCCTGCTTGATTTAATCACCGGCTTCACCACAAGCCTCCTTTTTCTCGGAGCAACTATTCTTTTGACCTTTACGATCACTAGCCTCCTTGCTCACCCAGGCTCTTGGAATTATCCGATTTACTCTTGGAACCTAGCGAGCCAGGCCAGTCACTATCTGCTTCTAAAAAATCTGCTTGGGCCAACTATCCTCTTATTTATTTTGGAACTAATTTTTTTGACTAGTGCCATCTTATTGATTACCAAAATTTTTCGAACGCTGCTGACATCTCTACTGGTGGTCCTCTTAGTTTTATTGGGAGGCGCCAACTTGACGCCTTTCGTTGAATTTCTTAGTCACTGGGCTCATTATTTACCGACCACCTTTTTCTTCAGCTTTCGGACGGTCAACGGAAGCTTAGGCTTTCAACTACAAAATTCTCAAGTCACTTATCACTGGGGCTTAATCGTGCTTACTAGTGCTAGTCTAATTTTAATTCTCCTCAATCTTAGCTGGACTCCCCTGCAAAACTTCATCCAACAAAAAAAATAAATTTTAACTAATTTAGGCTTGATCAAGATCATGAAAGTGAACCGAGCTAATGATATCAAGGTTCTCACTTTGAAACTGGTCCTACTTCTAGTCGGCAATACTATCTGGAATATCCAAAAAGAGTCTGTAATAAATCTCCAGACTCTTTTTTTGATAGCTATGATGACTCTTGATTATAACTTCCCAATAGATCAATCACCCTGCTTAGATGGGCTCAGATTATTTAGTCTTTATTGCCAACAATTTTCACTAAACAAGTAATTGCCACATAAACAAGCACATAAACAATTAAAAACACTATAAAATTAATCATCAAATTACTCTTAATCAACGGGACCTTATCCAACAGCCCGGTAAGAAAGAACGTTAGAATCATTGCGATAATAATTTTCACTATTTTCCTCCTGTCGAACAGCAAGTTTAGAATAACTATGCGTTCTCCTAATTTCCTTACCATTTTTTACATAGATGACTGTTGGAACAGTACTAATATCAAATTTCTCCAATAAGTTAATTTTATCTTCGATTTTCATCGAATCAGTATCAATATAATATGTCTTCGTATCTAACTTTTTTCTAAGAAAATTATTAATCATAAAATCTTTACAAGCAGAACAAGTTTCTTTGCCAATAAATACCACATAATTCTTATCTTTAATTGCTGATATTGATCGTACTTTTTTAAACCTAGTAACCTCATTTTGATAAACTTTTTGCTGTACAATCGGCTTTAAACTAATAAATATTACCATTAAACCTAACAAGCTAATAAATATGACTATAACTTTTCTCCTAACCAATTACAGCACATACCTTTTTTGTTGCCCAATTTGAATTACGATACGCCCTACAAAACCTTGCTGCACCATAATCTAAAAGTTTCTTCGCTAACCATCCTAAGCCAGCACTAGCCAAAACTTTGGCTGCCCATAAAACCAGCGGCGCAACTCTAGCATTATTATTATTTAGGATTTGTTCTTTTTCAGAATCAGATAATTTATCGAATTTGCTTATCAACATTTGCTCTTGTTTTTTACTCATTCCAGATTCTTCAGCAAATTCTGAACTAACTTCAATTTTACCTTTCTTTTGATTATATTCAATTGCCGTATCTGGTTCTTTTATATCCGCAACAGCCATTGTTCCTGTACTTGCAATTACGTTTAAAACTGTAATAACCGCCAAAAAACCACCAATAATTTTCTTTCCAATGTTCTTCATTTATAAATCCCCCTTTTATAAATTCCCCTTTTTTATTTTTTGTACATCCTTAATTTATCAAAAACCCCAAAAAATTATCAGTATATGTAGGTTTACATTGCGCACCAAAGACTTTACATGCTATGATTCTACTCAAAAAGAGGGGATAATATGGAACTTGCTCAAAATCTCAAAAAGTATCGAAAACTAGCGCAATTGTCGCAACAGGAAGTTGCTGACTCGCTGCAGATTTCTAGACAGTCCATCTCAAAATGGGAAAATGGTACCCATCTACCTGATCTTCATAATATTCAACGGCTGGGAAAACTCTACCAGGTTTCTCTAGATGAATTAATTAACGGGAAGGTTCAAAACGGTCCGCTAGCCTCAAATGACGAAAGTGCTTTGTTATTCATAATAACTCGAATATGAGCGTTCCTTCCAATCATCGATATTTTTGCCCCGCTATACGTAATAAAAAGAAATCAGAGAGTAAATCGCTTCTATTCTTGGATTCTTTGGCTCAATATTGCTTGTTTTATACTAGCGCTCCTTAGTAATATTGCAGCAATTTTTTTATCAAAAAAGCTTCTATAATGTTCGCCTCCAATACATTTAGTTCAGATTATTGATATATAAAAAAGACGAATCCGAGATGGATTCGTCTTTTAAAATTCTAATTAAATAAAGTTGATAATTCCCATAATAATTGGCACTACGATAATAAATAAGGTTGAGGTAGAAACCACGATATTTGTCGCAAATTTAACATCACTATGATAAGTGTTAGCTAAAATTGGTAAGACCGCGAGAGCTGGGGTAGCAGCTTGAATGATCAAAGTCTTCGAAAAGACCGGAACCATATGCATTCCCGCATGCAAACCGATGAAGATAATTAAGCCCATAATAATTGGCGAAATTACAAACCGACCTAAAAGGGTCAAAACGACATGCCGATCGAACTTCATATTCTTCAAACCAAAGGTGCTGAGCATAATCCCAATATAGATTAAAGATAACGGCGTTACTAAAGCACCAACGGAACTTAAAGTTGAAGTGATAAAAGTTGGTAATTGCGTTGCAGCATGTGGCCAGAAGAAAATAAATGGTAAAGCGACAATGAATCCCCAGAGAGGTGTGGGAATCAAGTGATGCCAGTCAAATTGAGCTTTTTGACCTGAAGCTGTGGGATCGTCAGCGGCAATTACCCAAACTCCGAAGGTCCAGATAACCACTGTATTAACAATATAATAAACTAATAAATAAGGAACTGAATTTTTGCCAAAGAGAGCGATGTTCAACGGCATCCCGATGAAAACTGTATTTGCTCCGTTAATCGCCGTCATCATTAATCCTCGACGACCCTTAGGAACTTTAAACAATCGGGTCTCGCCCCAGGCAATTAAGTAACCCACAATGACTGCTAAAATTGAATATAACAAACCAACTGATAAAGTCTGTAATTGAGCGGGTTTAAATCGCTCTAACATTGCCATAAAGATCGAAGCCGGTAAACCGACATTCATAATTAATTTTGATAAGGCCCCAGAAAAACCGTCATCAAACCAGCCTTTATTCTGACAAATATAACCAATCGCAATCATAATCACGATGGAGAGGACACTCTGAATCGAAGTCCAAAAAACATCCATATATCTACATCTCCATTTCAAATTGTCGATTCTGAAAATCGACCAATAGAAGTAGGATAACACTTTCTTCCGAGAAATTCACTTAAACTATTTCGAAAATGTACCGACCCCCAAAAATTAGACCAAAAATCTAGCTTCTGGAGGTTGGTATTTTTATGGCTAAATATTGTTTTGAACTTAAGTTAAAGATCGTTCACGAATATCTTGCGGGAGAAGGTGGCGTACCTTATTTATCAAAGAAATACAGCATCAAGTCTCAAAGGCAAGTGGTGAATTGGATCAATGTCTATC
>NZ_JABZEC010000001.1 GCF_013385145.1 Bombilactobacillus apium | reverse complement strand
GGCAACAATGATGAATAATTTAGTGACCAAAGATTTCTTAAAGCAAAATTTAAATATTCCACAACTATCTGAACAACGGCGAATTGGAAGATTTTTGAGTAATATCGACCAGCTAATTGCAGTGAAGGCAGCGACTTGACCACTTTCTCTGTTTTCGAAGAAAGAAAATTCCTTCAATCTTATTTAGAGGAATCGATTACTCCGGCTTTGGAAAAAGAAACAACTATTGAAGGGCTTTGGGAAAGGACTCGGGATTATTTAGAAGTTGATGCCCATCGTACGCAAGCCCTTAAAAACTTAACAACTTTGACCGCTGATAAACAAGAATTAACGGCAGCTAAAATATCGCCAGAACTTTGTTGTCAGTATATTAACAGTTTACGGTCCTTATTAGGAGCTCAAGCTGGGTATATACCCACTGGTAAAGTTGATAATTTAACTTTTATTATCCCTAACTCTGGACTGGCTAAAAGAATTCAACGCTGGCAAATGTATAGTCGCAATGAAATTAATTATCTTCAGATAAAAGGAGATCATTATAGCATCTTTAAGCAAGATTCTTCCGATTTACTCCACGTTTTACAGAAGTTACTAGAACAAAATGATTAAAAAAGGGGTGGAGAATGTGAAAAAAATTCTAGTTATTGGAGGGACCGGAGTTACAGGCCACTTAATTTATCGTGAATTGCAAACCAATCCAAATTTAGAGATTTTTGGAACATCCAGAAGAGCTGCTGCAATTTCTGATGATCATATTATTTATTTTGATTTGGCGGCAGACAAGCAGCGAAATATTGCTTTACTGCAAAAATTTGATTTCACCGTGATTGCTCTGGGACCGTTTGAGAAATATTTAAATAAAGTGCAGCAATTATGTATTATAGCTCAAGTTAACTGCCTAGATATAAACGATAGTATCTTAGCGGCTCAAAAAATAAAGAACTTACAAGAACAAGCTGAAAAGCAAAAAGTTACTGTTCTAACAGGCTTCGGTTTGTGTCCTGGATTGAGTACCCTTGCCTTGGGTTTAAACTTATCGTCTACAGTTACCGATATTGCTTGTCGCTTATATATTGGACAGCAACCAATTGGACCGGGAGCAATGGCAGCAATGTTGAGAACAATTAATCAGCAATATCCCGTTTTGGTTAAGGGTAAAAAGTTTTGGATCGATAACGAAGTTACCGATAATTATCGATTTTGGGGGCATTCCCAAAGTTCGTCTTTAATCGGCTATGAAAATCCAGAGATGGTCACAACCGCTGCTTTACGAAAACTTAAAGTCAATTATTCTTATAAAGTTCATTTTGCGGCGCTTAAGAAAACACAATTAAAATTTTTGCTGAAAGCTAGTAGCTGGCTAAATACACAGACGATTCCCTTTCTACAGAAATTATATTTTTTGTTCTCTAAAATGAAACGGCAAGTAAAGCAATCAGATAAGGGATGTCTTCTAGAAGTCACTTGGAAGGGGAAAGGGCAACAAAAGTTAGTGATTTCTGGAGAGTCATCTTACTATATGACAGCGATGTTTGCTTGTGTAATTGTCACAGAAATTTTTGAAACTAAAATAACTTTAGCTGCAGGTGTTTATGATTGGGAAAATTTGACGGCAAATTCTGAGCGAGTCTTGGCAGATCTAGAAAAGAAAGGTCTCCAGATTAAACATCGTTAAATAAGTTATTGAATTTGAAAGAAGGAATAACCTAATGGAAGCCTTGATTTCTTTAAGTAATGTAAGTCAAAAGTATCAAATTAACAATCAGAAATTTTATTCTTTAAAAGATATTAATTTACAAATCTATCCAGGAGAGTTTGTTGTTATTTTAGGCCCTAGTGGAGCAGGGAAGTCGACGCTATTAGATTTATTGGGTGGACTAGCTCAGCCTGCAGGAGGAGAATTGATTGTTTCTGGCCAAAATATTACAGGCTACAATGAAAAAGAATTAGCCAATTATCGAGCTCAAGAGGTTGGTTTTATCTTTCAATTTTATAACTTATTACCTACATTAAATGTTTTAGACAATATTAATGTTGTTCAAGAAATTACTGATCAAAGTAAGCCGGGAATGGCGGTTCTTAAGGCCGTTGGTTTAGGAAAAAAAGCAAAACAATATCCAGCTCAATTGTCGGGTGGGGAACAGCAACGAGTGTCGATTGCCCGAGCAATTGCCAAAAATACGGACCTTTTACTCTGTGATGAACCGACAGGAGCCCTAGATAGTAAAACGGGGCAAAAAATTATGGCGCTTTTACAGGAACTTAATCAAGCCGGAAAAACGATTGTAATGGTGACCCATAATGAGGCTTACGCTGATTTGGCTCATAAGGTAATCACTTTAAAAGATGGTCATATTGATACGGTTGAAACTAATTCGCAACCAGTTCAAGTTAAGGAGGCTGATCTTTGATTCTATTAAAAAAAGCCTTAGCTGATATTAAAAGAAATAAGGGTCAATTTACTGCGATCTTCTTAATCATTTTCTTGGCCTGCTTGGTTTTTTCGGGTCTTAATGCGACTTGGTTTGGAATGCAACAACAAAGCAAAATTTATTATCAAAAACAAAATTTAGCTGATTACTGGTTAAATTCTCAGAAAATTAGTTCTCAAACTAAAAAGAAAATTGCTGATTTAAGCTATGTGCGAGATGTTGAACGTCGTTTACGTTTGCGAGTTAGCGATCAACATGATCAAAAAGCAACGGTTGAATTGAATTATCTAGAAGAAAATAAAATTTCACAAGTTCGGTTAGAAAAGGGAACGCCTTTTTCCTTAAAGAAGAAAGGAATTTGGCTTGATCGTGATTATGCTCAAAAGCACCATCTCAAAGTTGGAGATAATTTTAGTTTCAGTTCGAATTACCAGAAGCAAACTGTTCCGATTCGTGGCTTGATCACTAATCCTGAATACGTTTATCCACTAAGTTCCTCTAGTCAATTATTGCCGGATCATCGAGAATTTGGTTTTGGCTTTCTTTCTTATAAGCAATATTTTGCTGGCTCTCAACCACCGCTTCCTTTCAATCAATTATTGGTTCGTACAAAAGCTGATAGTAATTCTAGTACCAAAAATAAACTACTCCAAGTTACACATCATGATCAGATTAGTTCCTTGCAGGCACGTAAAGATTTAATTTCTTATACTATGTTGCAAGATAAAATTGCGCAATTTCGGTCACTATCTGGTATTTTTCCAATCCTATTTTTCATCGTAGCGATTTTAATCATTTTAACAACTATGATTCGGCTGCTGCAGCAACAACGTGTAGAAATTGGCGTTTTACAGGCCTTAGGTTTTAGAAAACGGATCTTGCTTTGGAATTACTTATTCTATGGGGTAATTGTTAGTTTGCCCGCAGCACTAATTGGCTATTTTTTAGGACCGGTACTCTTACCTCCTGTAGTTTATAAATCTTTATCAATGTTTACTTTGCCGGTTTGGCAGGCGAGTCAACCGCAAAGTAATCTCTTAATCATCGTAATTAGTGTTGTGATCAGTATGCTAGCAGTCTATTGCAGTTGCCGTTCCATTCTCCATGAAAAAATTGTCGATACCTTAAAGAAGAGAACTAAATCCAAGCAGCAGAGCTCTCGAATTGCCAATTGGCAAATTTGGTCGCATCTTTCTTTTGCCAACAAATGGAACCTTCGCGATTGTGGTCATAATTTAGCGAGAACGTTGACCATCGTTATTTCGGTAGCGGGTTGTATGATGTTGATGCTGACTGCTTTGGGCTTAAAAGACTCTTTAAATGATATTCTTGATTGGCAATATCAAAAGGTAGCGCGTTATGAAACTAAAGTTAATTTAAAGGCCAATCGCTCTCAAGAGCAAATTGACCAACTCCAAGCTAATCTTGAAGCTGAGCCAATTGCTGAACAGACAATTGATATTCAAGCTCATCACCAACGATTATTAAAATCTTTAACCGTGTATCCTAACCAAAATACTTCAATGGTTAAGTTGACCGATCTTCAAAAAAATAACTTTAAAGTGGGCTCTCAGGGATTATCAGTCAGTTATCGTTTAGCTCAAAAAGAAAATTTATCTAAGGGAGATATCCTAAAATGGCGGGTAGTTGGAACTAGTTCTTGGAAGAATTCTAGGATAACTGGAATTTATCGGGTTCCGATTAATCAAGGATTTTCAGTCACTGAAGACTTCTTTACCAAAAAAGGTTACGATTTCCGACCGACCGCTTTGTTAACTTCTCGTAAATTCACAAAATTACAATCACCTTTAGTCCAACAAGTTGTTCCCATTACTTCTGAAAAAAATAATGTTCAAAAAATGGTTGATTCGATGTCTAAGCTGGTTAGTCTATTGATTATCTCCGCGGTTTTATTAATGGTTATTGTTCTCTATAACTTGGGTAATCTTAGTTATGTTGAGCGGAAACAAGAAATGAGCACCCTGAAAGTTCTCGGCTTTTCCAATCAACTACTTCGGAAAATATTTAAGCGGGAATTGAATGGGTTGACAATCTTAGGAATCATTTTAGGACTTCCGGGAGCATATTTCTTATTAAATAAAATCTTACAGATGATGGGGCAAACTACAGATATGGTCTTAGTCTTCAATTGGAAGACAATTTTAGTCGCTATTTTGGGAACTTTGATTACTGGAATAGTCATTAATAATTTGTTAGCTCGAAAGATTAATCATATTAAGCTAGAAGAGTCTCTAAAGGAGCTTGACTAAAGATGGAGGTTATTATTAACAGTGACTAAAAAAGAAACATTTTCACAGATGATTTTAAATAATTCCTACTTCCTAAAAGCCTATAATAAAATAGTTCATCCGATTTTTCTTTCCTTTTTTGCGCATAAAAAAATGAATTTTGTTGTCGTTTATCATGATCTATTAGCCTTAGATCCGGAAAGCCAAACGTCCAAAAAATCAATTCCAGAAAATATTTTGGATCTAGCTTGTGGTACTGGTTGGTATGGTCGTAAATTAAGATTGGAGCACAAAGAACAAGGGACTTGTATATATGCAGTTGATATTGCCACTAATACTTTAAAGATTGCCCAGAAGGAAAAGATAAAATACGGCTTCGGAGATAACTTTCAAATTATTAATTGGAATGCCGAAAAGCTCGACTTATTTGAAGATAATTCCTTCCACGAAATTTGGATTTGCGGGGCGCTTCACCAAATGCCACATGTGGATTTGGTTTTGAATGAAATTACTCGACTTTTAGATCAAGATGGAAAGTTATTTTGTCAAACTTTTGTAAAAGATGAGCAAGCTCATAGCTTAATCATTCGTCTCTGTGAAAAGTTAGGTCATCATTTCTTTACAAAAGAAGAATTAGTAATAAAACTGCGGCAACGAAATTTGAAGTTAATTAATTATTCTCGTAGTGGTTTGGTGGCTCTATTTTATGCTCAGCGAACCGCAGATTAGACTTAGAGATTCAGACAAAGATGATCTTTGCAGTGCCCGATCCGGGCGTTGTGAAGGTCATTTTTTGTTCAAGAAAGTATTTATAAATATTGACATATTCAATAAGATAGATATTTAATGGTTAATATGCTAAACCGAACTTATGAAAATTAATACAAAGTTATTCAGCGTCCTGTCCAACCAAACTCGATTAAATATTCTGAAATGGCTCAAAGATCCGGAAACGCAAATCACCACTGTCTCATGTGAAACGGTTCGTTTTATGATGCAGGAAAGAGGAGGAATTTGTGTTCAAGAAATTGTTAAGAAGGCCGGCTTAGCTCAATCGACAGTTTCGAAGTATTTGAGTGATTTACAAGACTGTGGTCTTTTGCTTTCTGAACGCCATGGGAAGTGGACTTATTATCGTCGCGATGAAAAGAATATTCAACTCCTTGTGCAACAGCTAGCAACTGAATTGTAGTTTAGGTATATTATTTTTTGCCTTAATGCATCTATACTTTGCGATTTGTAGATTAGAAAGGAAAGATAATATGATAGTCCAATCTTTACGTCTTAATTGGCCTCAATGGCAGGGGGGAATGGATCCTAATTATCAAATAGGACAGGAGATTTTGGCCGCAATTGTTCCCCCTAGCCAAACAACTCCGACGATGACGGTTCCCGTTAGTTCACAGGCTACTCCGCTGGCTGGAATAGATGGTGGTAAGCAACTTTATGACCAAAAAAAATATGTTCAGCAGCTTTTGGATGCCCAACAGCCCCAACATTTACTGATTCTAGGTGGGGATTGTTCAGTATCAGCAACTCCGTTTGATTACCTCCATGGAAAATATCCCAATGATTTTGGCGTAATTTGGTTGGATGCTCATCCTGACATCTCAACTCCACAAGACTTCCATCATCTTCATGAAATGGTTGTGGCAGATTTATTAGGTCAAAGTCATTCGATTTTTAGTGAAGCACTGCGGTATCCCTTAGTTCCTGACCAGATCTTTTTGGCAGGTTTACAAGTTCAGGAATTACGGCCCATGGATCACTTGGCCTCTGACTTGAAGCTGGCTTATGCGACGCCAGATGCCTTGACGATCGCCGAATCAGTTCTGAAATGGTTGAAATCTAAGGGAATCCATCACGTTGTCATCCATTTTGATCTTGATGCTTTGGACCCCGACGATTTTCGTTCCATTTTGCCTGCTCAACCACATTTGGATCGAACTAGTTTTGGAGCTTGTCTTGGGCCGTGGTGTCCTCAGGAATTTGAAAGCTTTCATCGGGGCCATTAGAACCAACAGTCCCGTCGTCATCGTATTCTCCAAAGCCAGTCCTCGTTCCTGCCGAAAGGCCATTTCCAGTTTTCAGCTCGTAAACAACACCATTATCACCCAAAAGGTATTTACTAATTGGTTTATTCATATTCATATCTATTGAATAATTTTCGGCAAATGAACCTTGATAAAGTTTCTGGGCGCCGGTTTTACCAGTTTTTGATTTATAGAAAACACAACCACCTAGGGCATGAATCGAAAAAGAACGAGGACCGGGATTATTGAAGTTTTGTACTTGAACTTTACCATCAGGAGTTTGAGCATACCAATCGCCGGTTCCACCAGCTCCATGGTCAAAATACCAATCACCAACTGCCATCTTTCCAATTTCTGCTCGTTGGGCGGTCCAGTTGTAGAAAGGCTTATTAATTTGAGCTTTTTGATGAGCAGTCAGCTGCTTTTCATCTGGAGAGGATTTTGGGGATTGCTTAGCGGGCTCTTTTTTTGCTGAAATATCAGTAGCTTCAAAAGTTTCAGATCCTAATTGTTCCTTTTGGGCATTTAAAGCGGTTAATTTATATTACGCAGCCAAATCAGAAACTTGAAAAGCGATCGCAAACGTCGATGTATGTCCTGGTTTAGTCTCATCATGAGCGGTGGCAATATCTTGGTCGTAAGGAGTATTGAAGTGGAGACCGTCCGTCACCAAGCGCTGATTAGTATCATTTTCCATTGCAAAGGCGGCGACATAGCGTTGAAAAAAGTCTTCAACGGTGATCGGAGACGAGGACTTATTAGTGAAGGTTCCGCGAAAGATAACGGCCTTTAGAGTCTTCCTTTCCTCAGTTTCAATGGACTTCATAGTGTTAATATTTTTAATTACTAAGATACCCTGAGCATTAGCAAAGGAGTGATTTTTAAATCCTTTTTTTGCTGTAATTTGATTTTTGGTTTGCGGTGCTGAGGAAGTTGAATTTGGTGAAGTTTGCTTGCCACAAGCCATAAAGCTGAGACTACTCAATAAAACGATCCCGATTTTAATTATTCGATACATAAATTCTCCCCTTTATGGTTTTTAATCGTTTCTTAGCCTGACCATTTATTAGTAACAACATCGTATAAGCGTGAGGGAATCCCAAATTGCTCGGCAAAAATAAGCGGGTTTTCCATTCGAAAGTCATAATCAAAACAATACTGTCGTAAAATTCTAATAGCGTGCAGATCGGCTTGATTCTCAATATTAATTTTAGCTTGGTGAAGTCGAGACCGGTGACAAGCATCACCATCGATTAAATGACCAATCTCATGAGCAATTTGAAAAGGAATCTCCCTTTTTTGATGCCAATTTAGATTAATGAAAATTAAGTTCATTTTGGGATAAGCTAAAGAAGGCCAATTTGTATGGGCATCGTTAAGAATTTCGTAGCCGTAGCCATTTTGAAAAGCATAGTTGAGTAAGTAAGTAATCAAGTCATCCATTATGTTTACGCCCCTCAATAATTCTCCGAATCATCTCTACTTCTTCTGGTGGAATATCTTGTCCTTCATAGGCTAAGATTTCACCTTCATGAATTGCCTTGGTAATATCAATCTTTTTACTTTTTAAATCTTCATGTTCTTTCAGATCATCGCCAAATAAATCTTCGATGGAAATTTGGAGCACTTTAGCAATTTTCTTGAGACTATTAGTACTGGGAGTTTTGGTATTCCAGCGATAAATACTATTCTTACCCAGTCCTGCTTTTTCAGCTAATGTTTGGAGAGACCAGCCTCTTTGTCGAGAAAATTTTTTTATTAGATCTAACGTTGTCATACAGGCACTCCTAAGGAAAATAATCTTTCTTATTCAACCACTAATGGTAGAAAACAATTGACATTAAATCATTAATGATTGATAATATATTCATCAAGTAATCAAGCAATAAAAAAAGTATGATCCAACCAGCTCACGGGAATGAGAAAAGGGATCAGATCAAGTTTTTCTTGCTTATTTAACATACTTTGATTTTATCACGAATGATAGAAAAGACAACTACTTGACGAATAAATAACAGGGGAAGGATTGATTTTATGTCTGATCAGCAATTATTAGAAGCAGCAGAAGAAGTAGAAATTCAAATGAAAGTAGCTTTATTAACACACCGAATTACGCAGCGCGAGATGGCTAAGATGTTGCATACGGGACCACAGCAGGTGAATCGGGCGATTAAAGGGGATATGTCACCAAAATCGCGTAGAATTAGAAAACAAATGAAGAAGATTCTAAATATTTCTGGAGATTAGGTTGAGAATAATTGCTTTAAAATAAATGAATTATCAATGAACCTTGCTACCTAAATGTCAGGTTATCGAAATTTGATAACTTATTTGTCAATTTAAATAGTAAAAATCGCGCAGATTGAATAGAAGCGGGGGCTATTTATGAAGTCGTATACAGAAATTAGAATCTGTCAAGTATTAAGCCAACTAGTAGAAAAAAATCGTTTAATAATTTAAATGTAACGGATATTGCCGAAAAAAATGAAATTAATCAGCAAACTTTTTATTATCATTTTGGAGATAAATATGATTGTTTGGAGACTTATTTAGAAGCAAAAGCGCAAGAACTGGTACAAAACTTAGATATTCCAAATTGGGTCGAGGGTTATTTACATATCTTCCAATATATTGATGCTCAGCCCCAATTTTTTTCGCCATATTGATGAATCCCAAGCTCAGAATTCTTTAGTAATTTTATTTTACAAACGATTAATTTGATTTTGAAAAAACTAACCCAGTTTTTAAAGGATAACTATCCAGATCGCAATCAGTTTAACTGTAGCGTTTTACACCTTGATGTATGTTTTACTCTTCGCAAGCTATCTTGTCTTGTAGTTTAAACATTCCGAATTAAAGCCAAGCTTTGTGGCTGCTAAAAGCGCTCTCTTTAGAAAAATTTACGGTGTTGTAGGATTAGTCTGATCTGCTTTTGGGTTTGTAGTTACTTTCTTTCCGCCAGCTGAATTAGCTCCGGAGAACCTATTTACTTTTATTGGGAGCGGCTTTTGTGGTTGTTGTCTTTATTCCCCTCATCCTTTATCGCTATCACCAGAAATGGTTGCGGCAGTTCCAGACGATTCAAAATCAAAATACTGCTACAACAGATAAGTCTGATCTGTTATCTTCTGGATCACAGACGACTAATGTCATTTCAAAATCGCACGACGATAAAGCATCTCGTTAAGTTAATTAGATAAATAAAAGAAAGGTTGCTTACTATTATGGCTAACTATGATGAACAAAACTTCGATTGTGTTGACTTAGAAAAGAATTTTTTAGGTAGTGTTAGTGTGGAAGCAGTAACTTCTTTACCTACTGATACCATGTCGCAACACCCGATGGCTCCAGATGTAGCTTCCCAGTTGATTCAGCATTATCGTTTGAATGAGGTCAAGGCAAATCAAAGCTTAGCAACATTTTGTACAACCGAAATGGAGTCCCAGGCTGATCAATTAATGCTTAGTGCTTTGAATACTAATGCGATTGACAAGTCAGAATATCCGAAAACAGCGGCTATGAAAAATTACTGTGTTTCTTTCTTAGCCCATCTTTGGGGAATTCTTGATGATCAAAAGGTGTATGTATGATGAATTCATTGGAACTTCAACTGTCGATTCCTTTGAAGGATGTATGTTAGGTGGTTTATCGCTTCTGTTAATTTGGAAGCACCGGGCTCAAGCTGCTGATTTTGATATTGCAGACTTACACCAATATCGCCCTAATTTGGTAATTATGCCCGGCTATCAAGTGGTTTGGGAAAAGTTCTGTGTCTACTGGAATGTGAAAATGCGCTAGGTTCCAATCGATGACAAACATATGTCAATGGATATGGACTATGTCGATGCGAATACTATTGGAATCGTTGGTATTCAGGGAATTACTTATACTGGTGCCGTTGATGATATTCAAAAATTAGATCAACTGGTTTCTGAATATAACCAGATTGCTGTTTTACCTTTAAGAATTCACGAAGAAAAATAATTATGATTATCTTCCCAAGGAGATGCGTTTCCAGGTGCCTTATTTAGGGAAGACCGTTGATTCGATCGCAATTAACTTCTCACATAGTGGGACCCATATTGTTGCTCAGTATTATAATTTTATCCGCTTTGGTTATAATGGTTTTAAAGCCGTAATGAATAATGTTCGGAAGGTTTCACTTAAACTAGCAGATGATGCTCAAGTGGGCTGGACCTTGTATAATTTGGAGTCTGAACTAGCTAAGTATGGTTGGCAAGTACCGTCATATCCATTGCCAAAGAATCGGGATGATACAACAATTAGTAGAATTGTTGTTTGGCCATCAATGCCCATGAGGATTGCTGATGATTTCATTTATGATCTGCGTTTAGCAATTTCAGATTTAGATAAACAATATCCTGCGCCCCAAGTTACAACTCAGGAAAAAGAGTTAGTAGCTAACTAATTTCAACAATGAAGGGATGGACTACAATGGCTAGTAAAGAGAGGTCAATAAACTCACCGAAATTATGGAGCGAGTTTACTTCTATGCGACTGTAGCTAGCAAAATCAAAGATTGTTGTAATGAATTGCAGAATGATGTTAATTTCAAAAAAATAATTGATCTGGTAAACGCTGAAACATTTCTTTCACAGGTAATAAGTCTGCACCACAAATTAATGAAATTATACATCTTTATTCTTACAGTACGATTTTGCAAGTTCTTAATAATGCCACTAATTATCTTCAACAAGACTAAGTCAAAAATTACCATTTAGAATTTCCTCCTAGAAATTAAGTGTCGACAAATTGTTTGCCGGCAATTTTTTGTTATTATTATCTTGGTAAGGTGGGTTATAGCAAGCAAGTTATTAAGCAAACGTGGTTGAGCAGCCTAGGCCGCTTTCAGAAATTATTTTGAGGGATCTTTGTTCGCAATTTAAAAAAATAATATTATAATGTAAGTAAATGAAGATAAATTTATGAGGATCAAATTATTCATGAAAATTGTTAAAATAAGTAGCATCCTTTTGTTAGTTGGAAGTTTTTGGCTCTTAATGACTACTTCGGTGCAGGCTAGAGATTTTGACTTTACAGTGACACCACAAATCCCGGAAAATCAGGTTGATAAATCTAAGCCTTATTTTGACCTCCAACTGGCTAAGCGTCAAAAGCAGGTCCTTTACTTAACTGTCAAAAATAATACTAAAAAGAAATTAACCGTTCTTTTACAATTAGGGCGGGCCTATACCAATGAAAATGGAACAGTTCAATATAATAGTTCAACTAAAGGAGATTTGCGGACAAGGTTTGATTATTCCTACCTGCAACATGGGGATCTTTTACGGTTCGTTAAAGTTCCCAAGCAAGTTAAATTGGCTCCCAAAGCAGTAGCTAAAGTCCCTGTAACCATTAAAATGCCCGCGAAGTCAATTCTGGGAGTTGTTGCTGGGGGAATTAGACTTCAATTAGGCGATTTGCAGATGGGAGACTCCACCCCGCACGTTCCTCAAGTTGGAAATCGTTACTCGTATACGATTGGTTTGGTCTTACATGGACAGACCCCACCAGCACCAGTTCGTCTTGGTTTAGGAACAATTAGGCTCAAAAAATTAACTACTGGACCCGCTATTATGGCAACTATTCATAATCAAAATGCCTGTTTTATTAATAATCTGGCGATTAAAGGAACCATTAAGGACTCTAGAACCCATAAAACTATTCAAAGACTCAATTTTTCTAATCAAGATAATCTAGGTAAACAATTAGCCCCCAATTCACTCTATCGGTTACCATTTTCTCTAGGAGGTAAAACCCTAAAATCTGGACGTTATCGTTTAGCTCTAAGATTAACCAGCAAAGATCAGGTTTGGGATCTCCAAGAAAGTTTTAAGGTTGATCGTCAACAACGAGTTAATTACCATCAGTCACGTTCTTTTCCTTGGTGGCCCCAAATCATCGCCGGCAGTTTGCTGCTCATTTTAGTGGTGGGGATTATAATTGCCTATTACTTTTGGCGAGCTCCTAAATCAGGTCAACATTGTTACAAAAAATAATTCAAAATATTGAGGAAGGAAAATTTATGCGTAAAATTGAAGGTCATTTGCACCTAGTCCGCGCTTTGGCAGGATCTAAAAATCAAGGTCGGTTGACTCCCTTGGGCTCGGGACGAGCAATTTGGGATGATGGTGAGATAATTCAACTTTTTCCTAAGGGTTGGGGAGATGACAATTTCTTAGTGGAAAAGTATCTCCCAGTTATGGAACAAGAGGGAATTGAAAAAGCAGTTCTTCTGCAGGGAACCTTAAACGGCTATCAAAACTATTATTCCTATCAAGTTGCCCGACGGTACCCTGGAAAGTTTATTGCGGCTTTTTCGGTGGATCCTTTTGCCCAACGGGCCTTAGCGATTGTTCATCGGCATGTAGCAGACTTGGGCTTTCGAACCATGAAGTTTGAGATCAGTGCGGGCGGTGGTTTACATGGTTTTCACCATCCTTTCCGCCTCGATTTAGAGCCTCGAGTTGGGCAAATTATGCATTGTTTAGCTGATTATCCGGGTTTTGTTGTTACGGTCGATTATGGTGCTGTCCAAGAAGTGAGTTATCAACCTGAGGCGATCGTTAATTTAGCCCAGTGTTATCCAGACCTAGATTTTGTGGTCTGCCACTTATCTTTTCCCAATGCGGACCACTTAAATTGTTTAGCTAATAGCCTAGAGCAATTTGCTCCGTATCCTAATATTGCCGTGGATATTTCAGCAATTCAGGATATTGAAAATGAACATCCGGAGGACTTTCCTTATCCTCGCTGTCAAAAAGACGTTCGTTTGGCCAAGCAAATTTTAGGAGCTCAACGAATTATTTGGGGGAGTGATGCCCCTTGGTCGGCAACTTTCAACTCCTACCATCAATTAGCAACTTGGCTAGAAGCAACTGATATTTTTACAAATTCGGAATTAGAACAGGTTATGTTTGAAAATGCGGAACGGATTTATTTTAAGCCCCAAAATGTAGAGGCAATGTTAAGAGCTGTTGATCCAGCTTTAAGCCAGAAGTAAGAAAGTAGGAAGAGAATTTGAAGCCAAAAGTTTTAGTAACCGGAATTATTCCCGAAAAGGGTCTCACTCAACTGCGGGCCGAGTGTGAAGTTTTTTATCAACCCGAGATTGAAACGCGGGCGTGGGTTTTAAAACATTTATCAGAGTATGACGGGCTTTTGTTGGCCGGAATGTCCGCCGACCCGGAACTTCTAGCGGCTGGAAGTAATTTAAAAATCGTGACCACTAATGGAGTTGGTTTTGATCACGTTGACTTAGGATTTGCCCAACAGCAGGGAATAATAATTACTAATTGTCCTCAAAGTGTCCAAAAGCCTACGGCAGAGATGACTTTGGCCCTTTTATTAGCTACGGTTCGCCGCCTTCATTTTTACGATCAAGCTCTTCGCCAGCAGCAGTGGCTTGATGTTTCCCAGGCTGAATATATGGGCATGAGTTTACAAGATCGAGTTTTAGGAATTTATGGCTTGGGTCGGATTGGTTCGCAAGTAGCTCAATTGGCCCAAGCTTTGGGAATGAAAGTTATCTATCATCAACGTCATCCTTTAACTACTGGCCAAGAACAGGAGCAAAAAGTTCACTATGTTGATTTTTCGACTCTAGTTCGTCAAGCGGATGTTTTGACTCTCCATGCGCCTGCAGTTCCAGAGACGACGGGAATTATCGATGCTCTAGTTTTTGACCAAATGAAACCGACAGCCTATTTAATTAATACTGCTCGCGGAGCTTTAGTTAAACAAGAGGATTTAATTAAGGCTTTGCAGCAAGGAAAAATTGCCGGCGCTGGTTTAGACGTTTTCGAAGATGAACCGCATCTTCCGGCGGCTTTAACCAAGCTAGATAATGTTGTTTTGACACCTCATGCGGGAACCGGAACTTTGGCCGCTCGGACCGCAATTGCTCAAGAGGCGAGTCAAAACTTAATTGCCTATCTCTGCCAAGGAAAGATCCTCCATCAGGTCCAAGCCTAACTAAAATAAAAAATTTCAAGTTAATCACAGAAGTTCTGGTTTGAGAAAGTTGTTTTCTCACGGGGACTTTTTTTATTATCTGAAAAAGAGAGGGATTGCTTTACTTATAAAAATTGGTAATAATAAAAAGTAACTCAAGTAAAGTGAGGAAATAATATTTTGCAGGAACAAAGAAAATTAGGTTCACGAACAATCGTCTTCCTAATTCTAGTTTTAGGATTGAGTTTACTTTTAGGCGGCTGTGCTTTAGTCGCTGACTTTGGGAGTAATTTACGGCAACAGTGGGCCGGCTTACCGCTTACTCTAGCGACTTACGATGACCAGGCGCAAAAGATTGACCAAGTTCGAGGAACCTCTTTAGCGATCACTCGAGATCGGCAGTTTGATGAAATTAATAGTGATGGTAAGCAAAATAAACAGTCCAAAGTTATGAAAATTACCGTAGGCTCGCATTTGATGCGTCATGTGGGGAGTTCTCTGATTGCTTACCAAGATGGTTTAACGAATGTTTTGGATCAACACCCCCAAAAAGTTCAAGCTATTAATAAGAAACGAAATGTTCCTTTTGTGAATCGTTTCGTCCATGCAGTGAAGGATGATTTTTCCGGGAGTAGTTACGTAATTTTAATCCGTTCCCAAACTGGACAGCCAATTGCTACTTTTGCGGGCAACAGAGTGCGGGTTTCGAAAACTGATGTGCCCTCATCGACAAATTTACTGATTGATGGCAAGCGACTATTCGTTTATCGTTGTGATTACACGATTTATGAAAAAGCAATGCTGGACTAAAAAATTAGCTGGTCGGGATGGAAGAACAAGTTGATTTCATTAAGAACCTTCCCTAAGAGAGATAAATTCTTCTAAGATCTAAAAATCTACCTACAGAATTTAATTTTGCAGGTGGATTTTTTAGTAACTGATAATTAACGGAGATTTTGAGGATTAAACCAATAATTATTAAATTTCCTAAAACTAACATCAATATTTCCTCCTATCCGAATAATGAACTAATTTGAAAAATTAAAGTCGCTAAACCGTAAGCAATCACAAAACTGGAGACTACTTAATAGAGCATCATTTTGGTTGAACCAGTTTCGGCCTTAGTGGTTGCCAGAGTCGCAAAACAGGGAATATATAAAAGAATAAAAAATAATAAAGCATACGCTGATAGAGGTTGTAAAAAGCTGGGCAAAAATACTGATTAAGACACCTTGACTGGAAGTTTGTAAAAGAACCATCATACTTGAGTTAATAACTTCTTTCGTCATGATGCCACTTAAAAGGGCACTAATAACTTGCTAGGAAGTAACACCTAAAGGAGCAAAGAAGGGCAGTAATCCTTGGCCAATCAGCGCGGAGAAACTGGTGGTCGCATTGCTGGTAAAACCATGAAGTCCAAAACTGGATAAGAGCCAAATCAAAACGGTTCCCCCAAAAATAACAGTGCTCGCCTTTTTGATGAAGCCTTTTCCTTTACCCCAAGTACTTTGGGCAATAATATCCAAACGGGGCCAGTGGTATTGTGGCAGCTCGACAATAAAGATCGTTTTTTCGGTAGTATGAAAGGAAAGTTGATAAATTTTAGCGAGAATTGAGACCACCGCAATCCTCAAGAAATAGAGGGAAAGAATGATCACGGCCTGGTGATGTTGGAAGAAAGCGGCGACAAATAAACCGTAGAGTGGTAAACGAGCCGCTCAACTCATAAAAGGAGAAATCAACCGTTCCTTAGGTTGTTCAATGGTTTGCGCTGCCATGATACCGGTTATATTACAGCCAAAACCAATGATTAAGGGAATAAAGGCCTTCCCATTTAAACCGACTAATTCCATCAGTCGGTCGGTTACTAAAGCCGCGCGGGTCATATAACCAGAATCTTCTAACAAAGAAATACAGGCGAATAAAACAAAGATCTGGGGAATAAAAGTTAAAACTCCTCCTACGCCCGCGATAATTCCATTGACCACTAAAGAGCGTAGGAAAGGCCAAGCCCCCATTTGATGTAAGCAAGTATCAGCCCAGTTAGAGACCGGACCGGAAAGAAAATCATTCAAGAGATCTGACAGCGGAGTTCCGATCCAATCAAGGGAGACTTTAAATATCAAAAGAAAAATTAGAATAAAAATAGGGAGAGCCAAAATTGGATTAGTGATTAATTTGTCTAAATGATTGGTAAAATTAGGTCGTTGGGTTGAAGAACTAGTTTGGTGGGCGGCTGTTAGCGCTTCTTCAATATAGCTTAGGCAAGTTTGACTTACTTGGTTCTAATTAAAAAATTGAATTGTCAACCAACGGACGAAAGCCGGTGAAAAATTAAAGTCAGAGCTAAGAGCCTGACTAGCTTGGTGGAGAGCTTGTTGAAGTAAAGGAGGATAGGGTAGTTCTAGAGGAGTAGTAGTTTGCGGTTTAGTCCGCAAGAATTCAATTAGATGATCGTGTAATTCTGGAAGACCTTGGCAACTTCGGGCATTGGTTACGACAACTGGACAGTGTAAGCGCTCCTCTAAAACTTGGAGATCATAATCTGAGCCACTTCGATGCAAGTCATCGATCATATTTAAGACTAAGACCACTGGTTTGCCTAGTTCTAATAATTCAATGGATAAAAGTAGGTTGCGTTGGAGTTGACTGGGATTAGTAATATCTAAAATTAAGGTCGGGTCTTCTTGGAGTAAATAATTGACCGCAACTCTTTCATCTTTAGTCAGGAGGTTAGCGAGTAGACCCCGGGGAGGTCAATGGTCTGAATATCGGAACCTTTGAGTTAGCCGGCCTTTTTTTCGACGCTTACTCCGGTCCAATTCCCCACATAGGCATAATTGTCGGTAAGTTGACTGAAAAAAGTTGTTTTTCCAGTATTCGATTACCGAAGAGTGCAATGCTTGTCATGATCTTTTTCCGTCGTTATTGGAAAACTAGTGCTCTAAGATCTAAGCGTTGTTGTTCAATTTGAACAATTACCAGTCCGTGAAAGGGATAACGGTGGAGAAGTTTTTCTTGGCTACCCATATGAATTCTCAAACCATGTAAGCGTTACATCATTCCTGCCTCCAGATTTTCTAAATTCTGGATAGTGAACTTTTGCGGTTGAGTTTGTAATTGCCACATTTTTTAAAACCCCTTTAACTTCCAGAATACTTTTTAAATAGCTTTATTATTTCATGGTAGAACTGATTTGATAATTGGGGGATTGCCTAATTTAATTCTAAAATATTCTTAGTTATAATATTTTTAAAAGCAGGCTAAGCCGGTTAGATAGCACTTTTGCTGCAAGACTATTCCTGAATCAAAAAAATCAGTGATTGATTTTATATTCAATTGGAATAATTGCTTGAGATGAAAAAAATTACGGAGGCGAGCACATGGCAGTACTTGAAGTAAAGGATTTGCATGTTGAAGTTGAAGATGAAGAGCAACAAACTCGCAAAGAAATTTTAAAGGGAGTTAATTTGACCATGAAGACGGGGGAGATTCATGCCCATCATGGGACCTAATGGAAACGGAAAATCAACTCTCTCAGAAACGATTATGGGTCGAAGTGCTTATCATGTAACCCAAGGAAATATTTACTTAGATGGGACGAGCATTATTGAGATGCCCGTTGATGAGCGGGCTCGGCGCGGCTTGTTTTTAGCGATGCAATACCCGGCTGAAATTCAAGGAGTCACCAATGGCGAGTTTCTCCGGGCGGCAATCAATGCCCGCCGACCTGAAGATCAACAGATTTCGGTGCGCCAGTTTTTGCAAGAGTTAGATCGAAATTTGGAATTATTGGATATGAGTACCGATATGACCGAACGTTACTTAAATGAAGGCTTTTGCGGAGGCGAAAAAAAGCGGAATGAAATCTTACAATTATTGATGATTAAGCCGGCTTTCGCCATTTTGGATGAAATTGATTCTGGTTTAGATATTGATGCCTTGAAAGTGGTCGCTAAAGGAGATAATTCCATGCGGGGGGATAATTTTGGTTCTTTAATCATTTTACTTTTTGAATATGTAAAGTTAACATGTTTGTAGAAAAAGAGAAGTCTTTTTCAATTAGGAAAGCTTTATAAAAAAAGAGATATACGAGGCTAAACTTTACTTTAAAAGAATAGAGTTTGGCTATGGGGGGATATCCTATGGGGGATTTGAATTACTACTCTGACTTGTTGCAGTGCTCCTACACTGAAGCTATTGAAACTGTTCGTCAAAAACATGGTTTGGTTAAAGATAATTACTTTCTCGAAAAATCTTACTATAGATTTTTGAATGGAGAGATTAAGAATATTACTCCAGGAAAGTACAAGAGAACTAAAGAGGGGCTTTATTGCCACCATATTGATGAAAATAAGGCTCTTAACTTGGGCAATAAAACTTTTATTAAAAAGTATAGCTATCCGTATTCAATGCAGGTAAAAGAAAGATTAGTCTATGTTGATGCTGTAGAACACCTTATTCTTCACGCTTTGATAACCTTTGAAACTAAGGGAGAGTTTGGTTTTCCAGGTTACGTAACGATGTTAGAACCTAGTTTCCAAGATTGGTATATTCAAGGTAATATTCCTAATCCATCTTGGAGAAAGGCCTGCTATGACCGTGCATTCTTAAATTCAGATGATGCTAAGAGCTTACTTTCTAGTATTCGTACAAATTTATTGATAGGATATCATCCAACGCTGGAAGAACTTCAGCAAGTATCTTTTAGGTAAAGGAGTTAATTTGATGGTTGATAATATTACTTCAGATGAAATCTTAAAAGAAGTTGAGCAAGTCGATCTCCAAGAGTTATTGGATCGATCTCTACATGAAACAAGTAGCGATAAGAAAGAACTATTCCATGCTCTTTACACCTATGCCCTGGGGCAACGTCAAAAGGATATTATTAGTGCGCCAGGCTTTGATATCTAATGGGCAAACCAAAGTATATTATTGTGGCTGGAATTAATGGTGCCGGAAAAAGCACCTTATATTGGTGGTGATGAACCTGACAATTCCCTAAAATTAAAGACGTTGTATCACGAATATGCGCATAGTCAGCTACATGGGTTAAAAGCAGCTTTTAAAGATCGCCCACGAGCCTATCAGGAAACCCAAGCCGAAGCGGTCGCATATGTTGCCATGCAAAATATTGGCGTTGATACCAGTAACTACTCACTTGGTTATGTGGCTACCTGGGCTAAAGATAAAGCCGTGATCCATAGTGCTTTGAGTGAGATCCAGCAAGTGAGCAACAAAGTGATAGCGCTTAGTGACGGGCTAACCAAACAATTAGGCTTACAGGAAGCGCAAAAAGATCCTGAACATGATCTAAAAAAGCGATCAGCCAATGAACTTAATCAGTCGTATCAAGGCTTGCAACAACAAATTAAGCAAGCAACTGATCCCCAACAAAAATCAGAACTGAAAAACCAGTTAAATGATGTTCACCAAGAAATAAGTAATCGAACTCAAAAACAGTTGCAAAATTTTGTGAGACAAGATCCAGAAATCAAGCAGTCAAGGCAAACTGAATCCCAGCAAAGACAACTATAACTAATGTGTTTTAAAGGAGAGAAACAAATATGATCGTACAACGAATTTTTAAAAATTCAGACGCTAAAGAGGTTGCTAACTTAGTTAAAGAAACTATGTTAACTACCAACATAAAAGATTCTTCTAACGAGTATGTAGAGAATGATTTGAAACATCTTACTGCTCAAAATTTTAAAGATCGAGCAAAGAACTTTCACTGTTATGTATTTATTAATTTTTAAACAAAGTTGAAGAGAAAGATGATAAAATAGAGCTATGCTTAAAATTTGATTACCAGGAGTATTATTATGCAGCTAAATGGTAGATTGCAAATTTAATCCGAATTTTTTGACAAATTAGTCAGCATCACCTGGTAAGGTGTTTGCCAGGTAAGTACTTTAAGGGGGCGCTGGTTAATTTCGAGTAACGTCGTTGTTAAATCTTGAGCACTAATGTGCTCAAAATAAGTCCCCTTAGGGTAAAAATAACGTAAGTTCCGATTGAACCGTTCATTACTGCCGCGTTCAGCGGGCGTGTAAGCATGGCAGTAATAGGTCGGAATACCGTATTGTGGTTCAAATAACACTAGCTTGCTAAACTCAGTGCCGCGATCGACAGTAAAGCTGTGTACTGGCCCTTTAAAAGTTGCTAGAAACTTTTAAAGGGCTTCATTAACAGCTGCTGCCGTCCGATCTTTTAATTGATAGGCCCAAAGAAAACGTGATTTACGATCAAATAAAGTTAATAAAACGGCCTTACTATGCCCGCGAGGGCCAACCACCGTATCTATTTCAAAATCACCGATGCGGTTACGTTGGTTAATCACGATTGGTCGTTGTTCAATTGACCGTCCTAATGATTGATTATATTTAGAACGTTGGTCAAGGTTACGCCGTTGGCGTAGACCATGTTCAGGTAGTTCACTCAAAGAGAATTCAAATTTTCCCTGATATAACCAATTGTAAATAGATTTAGTCGCTAGTTTAAGTTCATGAGCAATCATTTCTGGTGACCAGCTTAGACGTAAATGGTTTAGAATGGTTTGCTTTAATTTGGCATTCAGTTTAGTTTTTCGGCCACATCGTGCCCGCTTAGATTCAGCGTTGGTCTGTGCCAACTCAGCTTGATAAGGTTGACAACGAGATAATTCATAAGAAATCGTGGACGGCGATCGTTTTAACCGTTCAGCCATTTTGGCATTGGTCAGTCCTAGTTCACAAAAGGTTTCGATTTTAATTCGTTCAGAATAGGTTATACTAGACAAAAGATCAGCTCCTAAAAATGGGTTTGTGGTAAATACCATTTTAAGGGAAGCTGATCTTTTTTATCCGAACAGCGTTCGGATTAATTTTACAATCTACCTTAAACTATAAACTATTTAAAATTTTGGAATTATAATTAGCACTGCTTTATGACTCACACGGGAACTATAAAAAAGATAAGAGATTTGCGTCGTCGAACAAGGGGAGTTGCAAGGCATAGTTTAAATGTTCAATTCAATTTCGTTTATTATTTCAATAATACTGTAAACAAGATCATTGCTGTGGGTTTAATTGGTGCATATTGGGGCAAAAAAGATGAAAGTAGTTTGTTCAACATTTTTGTATCTCCTGAATATCAAGGATGAGGAATTGGCAAACAACTTATTCAGACATTGGAACAGGACAAATATTTTAAACGAGCCAAACGAATTGAAATACCTGCTTCAATTACTGGTTTAGGCTTTTACCAAAAAATGGGTTATCACTTTAAGAATGGCAACAATTCTCTTGATGATGAACAACTTTACCGACTGGAGAAATTCAATAATTAAGAAGGTATATTAGGTAGTTAATATACCTAACAAAAATTATGCAACTTTTGTTATTTAATTGGATCTTAATGATTGTTTTATATATCTTACAAATTTCTGTAGCTTTATCAACTCAGTTTGGACAAGCCACTACTAATCAAATTTGGATCGCATTTGTCTCTTATTTTACTTATTCACAGTTGTTCATTTTTGTCTCTGTTCATGCTGTAGTGTCCGTATGTCTGGATTCCTTACTTCATCGCAATGGCAATGTTTGGGTTAAAACCAAGCGATTTAACAACTAGTGGAAAGGATTTTTAAATAATGAAACACTTAAAATTTATATGGGCTTTTATTGGTCTTATAGCTATCCTTTATATTGCTATTTTACTATTCATTCGGCTTAAAAGCCCTAATAATACTGAATACAAAATATATAATAGTTGGCGTGAAAACTATGTAATTCAAAAAAATAAGCATGAATCTTTTGTAAATACTAGCAATAAAAAAAGTCATCCTGTCGCTCTTTCTGAGGGACAGGGTTATGGTTTATACCTAACTGCTAAAGCTGGAACTAAAGGATGGGCCAAACAAAAAGAATACGATAATTTATTAAATTACTATTTAGCACACCGAGAATATCTTGGAGTAAAGCATAATCAATCCACTTATCTTATGCAATGGCGCCAATATCAAAAAAATAAAAAATGGTCTAGTGACGCTAATAGTGCAACAGATGGTGATTTATTTATCGCCTTTAGTCTTACTCAATCTAAAAAGGCGTGGCCAAAACGTGCGAAGTTTTATCAAAAAGTTGAGCATAAACTAGCTAATGATATCTTGACCTACGAATATAATAAAGAAACCAAAACTTTAACCGTAGGCGATTGGGCCACAAAAAATCACCTTATCATAATTTAATGCGTACTTCTGATGTTTCACCAGAAATTTTTGATACGCTTTATAAGACAAATCATGATCGCCGTTGGTTATCAATTAAAAATAATATGCTCAATCACATGGTCGATTTAAGTAATAAACATAAAACTGGCCTCATTCCTGACTTTGCATGGGTAACTACTAACAGTACTCGTCCTGTACAGGAAAAAACAATTTAAAGTAAATATGACGGAGATTATGCTGCTAACGCGTGTCGTGTTCCTATGATGCTAGGTTCTAGTAATGACCCACGCGCTAAAAAAATTATCAACAAAATGCTAAATTTCTTTAATAAGCAAAATCAGATTACGGCAGGGTATACCTTAACAGGTACTCCAATCAATCACTATCAATCAAATAGTTTTATTTTAAGGCACCTATTTTTTATGCTGCTAAACAGAATAAAAATAGTAGAAACGAAGAACTTTTTTTTAGTCTACAAAGTATATTTTCAAAATCACTTATTCAAGATAATTATTATGACGCTACTTTAACCACTATAATAGCTATGGAAGGAGTTAACTAAAGTGTTAAAGTTAATGACGATTTTCGGTACTAGACCTGAAGCAATTAAAATGTTCCCCGTTATAAAAGAAATAGAAACCAATCCCAATATGGTTTCAAGTGTTGTAGTTACTGGTCAGCATAGAGAAATGCTACAACAAGTTCTAAACATTTTTCATATTCATCCTGATTATAACTTAGACATTATGGAGAAAAAGCAAACTCTTTCAAAGATTACTAGCAAGGTAATTCTTGGACTTGATCAAATTTTGGAAAAAGAACAGCCTGATTTGATTTTAGTTCATGGAGATACTACTACTACAATGGCTGCCAGTTTAAGCGCTTTCTATCATCAAATTCCAATTGGTCATGTTGAAGCAGGATTACGTACTTGGGATAAGTATTCCCCTTTTCCTGAAGAAATAAATCGTGTGATAACCGATGATATGGCTGATTTATATTTTGCACCGACACAACTTAGTAAAGACAATTTGCTTAAAGAACATCATGACGCAAATAAGATTTATATAACCGGAAATACAGCTGTTGATGCACTTAAATATACTATCCAAGCAAATTATACGCATGAAGTTTTAACGCAAATACCTCGCGGTCATAAAATGATTTTATTAACTATGCATCGACGCGAAAATCAAGGACAACCTATGCGAAATGTCTTTAAGGCAATTAAAGATGTAGTTATGGCTAATCCAAAAATTGATATTGTTTATCCCGTTCATTTAAGCCCTCGTGTCCAAGAAATAGCACACGAAGCATTCGATAATGTTGACAATGTTCATCTAATTGAACCTTTAGACGTTATTGACTTTCACAATATGGCTGCAAATAGCTATTTTATTATGACAGATTCTGGTGGGGTGCAACAAGAGGAAGCTCCCTCATTAAACAAACCTGTACTTGTGTTGCGTACATCAACTGAACGTCCAGAAGGAGTTAGAGCAGGTACTCTTAAAATAGTTGGAACACAAACTGGCAATGTTAAATTAGCAATGGAGGAGCTTTTAAATAGTCCTAAAAAATATCAGGCTATGTCTAATGCTAAAAATCCATATGGAGATGGTTATGCCGCAAAACGTATTATCAAAGCATGTCAAGAGTATTTGGGGGAGCAAGAATCTGTTCAGTAATTTTATATTTTATTTCTAAAAAACTAATTGATCATTATCATGAATTTGTGCTGGATGACTTAGACGGTATTAATTATGTCCTTATGTGAATTCTGTGTGGAAGTTTTGATAAGTGGGTATTTCACTACAAGATAAATATATAATCGTTAAAGTTACTTTTGCTTAAATTAAATGGCATATTGATCCAACGTAAAAAACGCGCCCCATACACCCAGACAAGTATTATAATATCAGTATTAAAACAGGATTTAGTAAGAGAAAAGCTGTAAATATTTTGCAACCTTTCCGATTATTGTATTTTTAGCAAAAATTTTAATTAGCAATTTTTTCATCAAAATAAAAATTCTCAATGATAGAATTTTCCCTAGTTCTGAAAGCAGGTGGCAAAGTGATTATTCAAACAAGTAATCTCACTAAAGTTTATCAGACAGAAATTGCGGTCGACCATATTGATTTAAAAATCAAAAAAGGAAGTCTGACTGCTTTGTTAGGGCCTAATGGTGCTGGTAAAACAACAATCATATCAATGCTCACGGGGCTTTTGAAGCCGACTGTTGGAATTATAAAGATGAAAGCAGAAACAAAGATTAGTATGGTTTTTCAACAAAGCATTTTAGATAACGATCTAACGGTTAGAGAAAATCTACTTATTAGAAATAAACTTTATAAAAAATCAAACGTTAATTATATTGATACCTTAATTGATCAAGTAGGACTAGCGCAATTTATTGATCGAAAATACCGTCAACTTTCTGGTGGTCAACGTCGACGAGTTGACATTGCCAGAGCTTTACTCAATCAGCCTGATGTTATTTTCTTAGATGAACCCACAGCGGGTCTAGATATTCAAACTCGATCAGCAATCTGGAATTTATTATATTCATTTCAGCACAATAATAACCTTACAATTATTTTGACCACTCACTACCTTGAAGAAGCAGATAATGCAGATAAAGTTTATATTATTGACCGCGGCAAAGTAATTGCAAGCGGGTCGGCTACTGAGATTAAAGCACAAAATTCCAACAATAAACTAACAATTGTTTCTGAACATGCAGATTACTTAATGAAACTTATTCCAGGTGAAATAAACCATACGCAATTTAATCATAAAATCGTTTGTTTTCCCGCTGATTCTGATGAAGCCCTAACATTATTGTTAAAGTTTCGTATCTATGTTAAAACTTTCACTTATCAAGACGGTACAATGGATGATGCTTTTTTGTCACTTACCGGAAGGAAGATGCGCTGATATGATCATTTTGGCAAAAAGGAATCTATTATTGTATTTTCGCAATTACTCTGAAGTAATTTTATCATTATTAGGAGCAATGATTTCGTTTCTCTTATATATTATTTTTCTGAAAAAATCAATGATAAACAGTTGGCAGATCATACCAAATTCGCGTCAATTACTTGATCTTTGGATAATTGGTGGCACCCTATCAGTCACTGCCATTACAACTACTCTAGCTTTATTAGGACAACTGATTGATTAAGGATAAAGAGAATAATGTTATTAAGGATTTTTATTTAACCGATCTTTCTCGTTTCGAAATAAAAATTAGTTATATGTTAAGTGCAACATTAATCGGCTTTATTATGCAACTGATAATGCTTATTTTTATGATAACCTATTTTTCATTTACAGATAATCTAACTATTCCGTGGAATTCATTAGCAATTGTAATTTGTGTTGCTCTTTTTAGCTCTTTACTAGCAGTTGTCATTAATATGCTATTCATTCAATTTATAAGTCGTTTTGACTCTCTTGGAATTTTGGAAACCATCATAGGAACCACTTCTGGATTTTTAGTCGGCACCTATGTTCCAATTGGTATTCTTCCTAATTTCGCGCAATTTCTTATCAAATTAACACCTGGAGCATATGTAGCAGCGATTTACCGACAAATACTTATGACAGATAAATTAAGCACAATCTTTCATAATCAACGAAGTGATTTTGAAAGAATAATGGGAATCAAGCTAGAATGGTGGCATTTATTGACAGAATTTCAAACAATTTTATTGCTTGTGTCGATTCTTTTAGTAGGGATAGTTTTCTTATTGTTTATTGAGCTAATTCGAAATAATAAACGGGACTGACTGCTTAAGGTCTGAAACATTGACCAATTTTTAAAGAACATGCCATAAAGAACATGCCATAATGAAGACGGAAAAAATAAGCCTCACCGAAAACAGAAATTCCTGTGCAAGCCACTTCAAAAGCGGTGGCCTTAGCTAAAGAACAATATTAAGCCACCCCATAACCGATTAAAGTTATGGGGTGGCTTTTTATTTGTGGTGCTTGTTGATGTAGCTGAGTCGCACAAAGAACATACCAAACAACCATATAAACGAGAGTGTCTGGAAGACACTTATTGAATATGAAATCTTCTTGAAGATTATTTCATGTTCACCTCGCAAGGAAAAATACAGTCACTACCTTTAAAACTTCTTACTTAATCCATTATATAGGTGAATTAAGTATTGACCAAGCGCGTTAAAAATTAAGGCATGGAAGTTCATAGGGTCTTAAATTTAACCAGATTAAGGATCAGCAAAACATCTTTTGCAGATACCCTTTTTGCGTTTTTTAAACTTACTCTGATAGAAGGTAATAGTCTCATCAACTTGTTGGAAGAAAACATCATTTTTTTGTTGCTCTGCAAAATTTGTAACCATTATTCCAGCACTTTTTATATCATTTGAACTAATACTTTTAAAAGTTGGCCCAATGCTATATTTCATCCTATTAAGTTGATGAAAGATAAATCCATTGCCCTTAATTGCAGAAGCTCCACAATTAATAGCCACATCATAATTAGTTTTACCAATATTTCCAGTAGAACGTGAACATTTAAAATTATTTACTAAATAATGAATAGATCCATGTTATTAGTAATTATTTTATGACAATTGCGTCCATGCAGCAGAACCAATTGATGGGAACAAGTAGACCAGTCTATTCAGTTCTGCCGGTCCAAACTTAAATTCAATTGCCGGCAATAATGTATTAATGACATTTTCAGCCTGTTCGCTAACCTCTGTCACGCCTACCAAGTGATGTTGCTTATCAAAAACCATTGAATTATCACCTATGGTCTCATTATCAACTTGACGATACCAATCATCTGGTAGGTAGTTAGTTTCAATTTGATAACTCTTTTCCTTACCTTCTTCTATGGAAAGACCTGCTTTAGCAATTCGTGGTGATGTGAAGACAACAGATGGAATAACCGGATAGTTAATCGGATCATTGATTTGTCCTGAAAAACGCTTAGATAAGTAAGTCGATTCAAAAATGGCCGTTGGCGTTAACTTAGGTTGTGCTTTATCAATCACGTCTCCTGAAGCATAGATATTATCAACACTTGTTTGTAAATAATCATTTACTTCAATCCCGTGTTGGTTATATTTAACTCCAATTTTATCCAAACCAATTTTTTCAACATTTGGAATTCGGCCGGTTGCATCCAGAATCCAATCAACAGTTAAGGTGCGACTATCCCCATAGTGGACTTCAACTTGATCACCAGATTTCTCAAACGAAGAAACACCAGCATTTTTTACAAACTTAACCCCTCGTTTTTCCAAATCTTTGACAACTTGGGCAACATAAGGGTGATAGAAGTTTCGAAGTACCTGATCACCATGCATGAGAACCGTAACATTGGCGCCTGCGGCATTGGCGATAGTCGCAAATTCCATACTAATGTACCCGGAACCAATAATAGCGATCTGTTTCGGCAATTTGGTTAAACTCATAAATGCACGACTATCATGAGCCAATTCGGTTCCTGGAATATCCAAACGGTGTGGCCGCAATCCAGTTGAAATGACAATTTTTTCAGCTGTCTTCGGTTGCCCGTCAACTAATACCGTATGATTATCTTTAAAGGTCCCTTTCCCATGAATCACGTCAATACCGGAATCCTTAAGTAAGCCGCCAATCATTCCTGGCAAGCCCTTAATGACATCCTGCTTGTGAGCCTCACTCTTGGTCCAATTAATGGACAGTTGTCCTTCAACAATGCCTTGAAGCTGCTCGACTTCCCTTGTCAATGCCACAGGTGCATCCAATGTGATTTTTGCGTTACAGCCATAATTCGGACAGGTACCGCCAATCATATCTTCTTCAATAATACCAACCTTGACACCAGAATGTGCAAGGGGAATCGCCCCATCAAAAGTCCCATGACCACTTCCGAGATATAAAACATCATAATTGTATTGATTTGCCATAAAATTGCCTCCAATTTGTGAAATCAACTATCAAACAAGAAAAAATTTTTATCATTTGCACATAACCATCCACGCTATTATAAGATACAAAAAGGAAAGATACAAAAAACTGGTTGATAACTTACTATACAGCTTAAGTTAGTTTCAATATTGTTAATGACAACCAATTTTTAAACTAACTCTTAAATATTATCGTGATAATGCTATATCACATATATCAAGTTTAAAGCTGCACATCAACGCAAGCAACCATGTTGAGTGGATTTGTACGAGATTTCAATGTGATCTTTTCATTCTTCATATCGGCTCAATGGTATCAATTACCTTCTGGCTCCCCTAATCAGTAAATAGTTTACGATCATTTATATTGCTGATCAAAATTAATGATCGTAATTGATTGGATTATATTTTAAAAAGATCATCATCTATCAGAAGGGTTTACATAATAGCCAAGCATCCACTCTAATTTCAAATTGAAGCACAAATAATTTTGACATTGGATAAGTAGGTTATATGATTAATTTAGGACTTAGATATCTTAAGGAGGCTATTAATATCAATAAAAAAATGCGAAATCATTATTTTTAATCGTCATAGGATCCTTATTATATGCCATTGCAATTAATTACTTTCTTATTCCAACTAAGTTAGGCGAAGGTGGTGTAACTGGATTAACAACCATTGCTTTTTACACATTAAGAGTACCCACGTATCTAACTAATTTTGTTTTAAATACGCTTTTATTGATAATTGGCGTTAAGTTTTTAGATAAAAAAACAATTTTGTTATCACTTTGGGCTGTCTTATGGCTATCAATTTTCTTAAAACTACCCGTTTTTTTACACTATCAAACTAGTCAAACGATTATTCCCACTATTTGTGGTGGAATATTAACTGGAGTATCAATGAGTCTCATATTGAATTCGCATGGTTCTATTGCAGGTAGCACAATTTTGGGAAAAATTTTTAATAAATATTGGGGCATTCCTATTGGTTATGCAACATTATTTTTTGATTTAGCCGTGGCCATACCTTCAATATTCATTATAGGCTTTGAAAACACTATACTGACCATATTCGAGTTATATATATCTGCAAAGATTACAAATATTTATTTATCGAAGTTTGGTTCAAAACGAGTTATTCAAATTATTTCTAGCCATTATAAAGAAATATCACAGGCACTATCAAATAGCTTACACCAAGGTCTTACGTTAATCGAAGCACATGGTTTTTATAGCAAGAAAGAGAATCCAATTATTTATTTAATTTGTACCTCACACCAAATGGCCAATATTATTCCTATGATTAATAAAATAGATACTAATGCATTAGTCGTGTCTGATTCAATAAGAAGTGTGCGAGCTGCAGAATTATATCGGATACTATAGTAAATAAAGGAGAACATAGTGAAAAAATCAAAAGGAAAAATTGGCTTGTTTAATGCCGTTATGTTAGGAATCGGTTCAATTATTGGCTCAGGATGGCTATTCGGGTCTTGGCAAGCATCACAAGTTGCTGGACCTGCTGCAATTATCTCTTGGATCATCGGTACCATTATTACTTTAGTGATTGCGAATAATTATATAGAATTAGGAGCTATGTTGCCAGAAAATGGTGGCATTAGTAAATATGCTCAATACTCACACGGTTCCTTACTAGGGCATATTTCTGCTTGGGCTAATTGGATATCACTTATTGTTACCTTACCAATTGAAGCTGTAGCTTGTGTTCAATATATGAGTAGCTGGCCGTGGCATTGGGCTTCATTCACACATCGTTTAATGTCCAATGGACAAGTCACTTTTCAAGGCTTACTAGTAGTTTATTTATTTATCGCCGTATTTTCTTTTGTTAATTATTTTTCAGTAAAACTATTAATGCGGTTTACAGGTTTAATTTCTAGTTTTAAAATCATCATTCCCTTAATAACAATTATTGCATTAATGTTAAGCAGTTTCCACGTAAGCAATATTGGTATTACGTCAGGTAAATTTATGCCTTATGGATCAGCTACAATTTTTCAAGCTACAACAACAGCTGGGATTATTTTTTCTTTGAATGCTTTTCAAACAGTTATTAATATTGATAGCGATTTAAAAAAAACTGAAATTAATATGAAACGAGCTGTGCATATTTCGTTATTCCTCAGTGCAATTATTTATATACTGTTGCAAATTGCTTATCTAACGGCTATTTCACCTAATAAAATTACAAAAGTTGGTTGGGCAGGTATTAACTTTGATTCACCTTTTGCTGATCTAGCAATTATTATTGGATTGCAATGGCTATCTCTAATATTATATATTGATGCCTTTATCTCACCTTTTGGAACAGGTGTTTCAAACTCTGCCTCTGGTAGCCGAGCATTAGCTGCAATGGCTGATAATGATCATTTGCCCAAATCTATTGGGAAAATTGATTTAAAATCAGGCATACCTAGAAATGCGGTATTGGTTAATGGTGCTGTTGGTATCTTAATGGTGACTTTTTTTCGTTCATGGAGTATGTTGGCAACCGTTATTTCAACCTTAATGTTGATTGCATATTTAACAGGTCCTGTGTCGGTGGTTTATCTACGAGAAAAAGCACCTAATATGGAGAGACCATTTAGAAATAGGAAGGTTAATTTTTTTGCGCCACTTTCCTTTGCACTAACCTCATTGGCTGTTTATTGGGCAATGTGGCCAACTACAATTGAAGTTATTATAATTATTCTCTTAGGTGTACCTATTTACCTGTATTATGAATGGAAAAAAGGATGGAAACATATTGAAGAACAATTATCTGGTAGCTCATGGATGTTTTTTTATCTAATTTTTATTTCTTTACTTTCTTACATTGGTAGTAAAGAATTTAACGGCATTGGTGTCATTAAATATCCTTGGGATTTTCTTGTCGTTATTATAGGATCATTATTATTTTATGAATGGGGTATAAATAGTGGCCAAATTACAAAGTATTTTAAACATGCACGAAAATTAAATTATTTCAAAGTAAAAATTCCAAAGGAAAAAAAGAAAAATAGATAATGAGTTGAACTTTCAAGCTTACTTTTTTGATTAACTGTTGCACTTGCGGGCGATACTTCGGAATCTCCGCGATGACGATGAAGTCATCGTGGTGAGTCTGGATCGATTAGGTCGAAATTCAACCGATTTAGCAACGATTATGGAAGTCATTTGTCACCAAAGGGCTACGTTGAATATCTTGAATTTACCAAGTATTAATCGGATTGACAACCTGAACTTACGGACCATAATGACTAACATTATCATTGAGTTGTATAAATATATGGCTTAAGAGAAACGGGAAATCATTAAGAAGCGCCATGGAAAGTATCGAGACAAAGTTTGAGAGTACGGACCCTCACCGAATCATTAAAAACACTATATTTACAAAAAGTCTGCTAGGTGCTAATTCGACGAAAATAGGAATATAAATTAATAAAACGTCATAATGCTTATATGCTGGAGATTGCCTTGTAATATTATATTGAATTGAAAAGTATCGTACAGAAGAAAGCTAAGAACTCATTTATGTTGTTATTATAAAGAGAGGTTGATTTTTATGATTCACATTGTTACAGACTCTACTGCTCAACTTACTGATCAAGAGATTAGAACTAATCACATAACGGTTATTCCATTAACGGTTACTTTAAATGGTAAAAATTATCGAGATAAAATTGATATCAATCGAAATGAGTTTTCAAAGCAACTCAAAACAAATAGCAAATTTCCTCAAACTAGTCAACCATCAGTAGGTGATTTTATCGAAACTTATAAATGGCTTTTCCAACCAGGAGACCAAATTATTTCAATTCATATTGGTGCAGTTCTTAGTGGTACTGTTAAAACAGCCCAAATGGCCGCAAATCAACTAACAACCCCAATAAAGATACTTGATAGTGGATTAACAGATCGTGGGTTAGGATTAGTTGTTCTAAAGGCAGCTAAGCTAGCTCAATCACAAACTACAGCAGAAAAAATAATATTACAACTAAAAAAATATATATCACAAATCACCTTAACTTGTTTCGTTAATAGTCTTGATTATTTGGTTAAAGGTGGTAGAGCTAATCGTGCAACTGGATTTATTTCTTCCTTAATTAATCTTAAACTAGAGTTAGCTATGTCTAATGGAGAGTTAAAGGTGGTGCACAAAGCTCGTGGTAAACATGGTATGCAAAAATTAATTAATCAAGTAATCGATATCATTACTAAAGATCCTCAAATTACACAGGTAGGATTATCATATGTTGACAGTCATCAGGATACAGATGCCATTGAAACGACTTTAAGAAATCAACGTCCCGATTTAAAAATTATTAATCAATTAACCAGTCCAACAATTATGACTCACGTTGGTCCAAAAGGTTTTGCAATCATTTTTGCCTAAAACGACTCAAAAATAGCTTCCCGTGATCATTAGTTGAACTCTAGAAGAGAGTAATCTTACAAACTATTTGATCTATATAAAAATAAAAGGGAAAAAAAGAATCATCGGTTTTTACATGTCTTTGGACTACATTAACTTTTCTATCTTTGAAGGAGTATGATCACTAATGAAGATTTCAATCTGTATTGATGATTTGTTAATGGACAACACGATAAATTATTATCGCTACAATAGCTAAAAAAGCATACATATTTCTGAATAACAGTGGGCAATTAACCTGGTTTTATTTGATTATAAAAACACCGATATCTTGGGAGAATCTGTAAATGAAATTTATGCACAGGCACAAGAATGATCATACAAGTCTTCTTCCTATTCACGAGTAAACGGGTTTATAAAAGTTGATACTAAAAAAAGGCATGAAAAAGGAGATGACCTAATTGGGTACTGTCTTCCGACGAATTATCAGCGATAAAATTTTTAATATTGCATTAGTTTGCGCGGGATTGAGCTTTTTGGTTGGAACACCACAAGTTACCGAGATTAACTGGAACACGATTGGAACGTTATTATCGCTCATGATTGGTGTTCAGTTATTACGAGCTATGCATATCTTAGATGCCTTAAGTGATTGGCTATTAGTCAAATCACAACATACTCGACAGATGACACAATTTTTTATTCTATTAGCATTTTGTGGATCAATGTTTTTGACTAACGATATTGCTATTCTAACTTTGATTCCCACCTTTATGACACTGGCTCATCATCAAAAGGGAACAATTGCTTATCCATTAACCTTGATTGTGATAGCAGCAAATCTTGGAAGTTCCTTTACACATATTGGAAATCCTCAGAATCTTTTTCTTGTGACATATTATCACGTTAATATACTGACTTTTTTCCAATTATCGATTCCACTAATGATCGCCAGCCTAATTCTTTTGGCAGTGTTAAGCTTGTGGATACCAAAAAATTCTATAGCGATGATTTCTAAGAAATCAGTCACCATTCATGCTCGCCAAATTAGTATTACAACGGGTCTGATTGGATTTATCATGCTTGGAATTTTCAATTTAGTACCAATTTTATTAGTTATTATTGTTACTGTTGTTGTCGGATTGATAATTGACCGGCACGTCTTTCAACACGTTGATTATGCCTTGCTATTAACATTCGTTTGCTTTTTTCTTTTTGTTAGTGCTCTTAGTCACAATTTATACATTACTCACTGGTTAAATCAATTAATGAAAACACCACAGAGTATTTATGTTACCAGCTTAGCTACTAGTCAAGTGATTAGTAACGTTCCAGCCGCTATCTTACTAACTCATTTTACACACTACATACCAGCACTGTTCCTAGGTGTTAATATTGGTGGACTTGGATCAAGTGTGGCCTCTCTTGCAAACTTACTTGCAGTAAAACAATTATTATTATTCAATGGTCAGCAATCATTATGGTATTTTTTAAAAGTGTTCACAATATTAAACCTGATTGGATTGTTTATATTAGGCATTTGGGGGTGGCTCTACTTGAAAATGTATGCATAATGGCCACTATAAGTTAAATCAAAATCGAAGAGCTATACCTTAATATTACAATTTTTGTTATAGAATTATCTGTCCCACTGATTAATTGATAAATTACGGTGTAGAAATTTTTAATTCTCAGAAAAATATTTAACAAACGTTTCAATAGTTGATCCCGTAAAGATATAGGTTGGAAATTATGATTCTAACTCAATAAGTATAAGAAGGACAATTAAGTGCACTAAGATTGTCCACAAGCATTATGGAGCTTGGTAGATTAATAATTTTTATATAGAAAACATTACCATACTTTTTAAAAATTTAATAAGGTCCATCTCTGGAGTTTTGGTACTTATTTACGTTGCAATTTTTGAAAGAAATTTTTCTATGTTTTGATTTACAGATCTTATTGAGATTTTTGCGTTATTCTTTGCTTTTTTATGAAACTTTAAAAAACTAAACAATACAAAAGAAGATACAGTATGCCCCTGTATTAAATATTATAGATAATCATTTTAAGATTCATTTGTGAATAATAGACCCTCTTATCATACAAGTCATCACTCAAGAAAAATGACTTAAAATTTGTGAGCGTAAAAAAATTAAGCGTGAGGTAAATATATATGAGTATTCAAGATCCTCAAAATTTGTTAAATGTAACCAGCAGAAATGAATTTCGTAAGTGGTTAACTGAAAACTATACCCAAACCCAAGAATGCTGGGTTATGGTTAAACGTGGAATACCACAAACGGACACTAATTTTTGGTATATTGACGCTGTTGAAGAAGCAATGTGCTTTGGGTGGATAGATAGTACTTACAAAGTGATTATCCCAAGTAAACCAGCTTTTCAGCGATTTGTTCCTAGAAAACAAGGTAGCATCTGGTCGGAATTAAACAAAGCCAGATGTATTCGAATGGAAAAACAAGGGCGAATGACTGCTGCGGGAAAAGCAAGATTACCTGACATGAATCCAAATAGCTTTAGAATGGATAAAAGAATAAAACGAGCCCTTAAAAGACGTCCAGGAGCCAGGGAATACTTTTGTGAGTGTCCCCCTCTCTATCAAAGAGTTCGAATTGATACAATCCAAATTAAGGCAAACAATGCAAAACTTTTTAGAAAAAGAATGACTAAATTTGCTAATGCATGTCGTGATCATAAAATGATTGGTCAGTGGAGTGACGGGGGCCGACTAAACGACATCTATATAAACGTTTGGGCTGATCCGTAAGATCCAACTATGGCTGATTCAAATAACCAGGTATGGCACTAGTAATGCCGAAGTTTGAATTATAACACTTAAAATGCACAAAGCTGATTATTTTTAGGGCCCATTATCTAGTAATAGACCCTGGCAAAACTTGATTTACCGGCCTCTTTATTTTAGACTTGAAAGTAAGGGGCAAAAACAGCCAAAAAAGTATCAAAATAGCCCCTGGTTTCTAATTGAAATCAGGGGCTTCATTTTCATCTATTGTGTCAAAATTTCATGTGGCCCTGTGGTAACTAACAGTAAAATCAACTCGTCATGGTCTAACTGATAAACCACGATCCAACCGTCATATTGCTTCCCATAACTCCCATATCTTGCTGGATGAAATTCCCGATAACCTTGCCATTTTCCTGTTAAGGCATGGTCTTTAATACGTTTTAACATGGCAAGATCTTGGTCAATGATTGCTGCCAAACATGGTTTTAACACTTTAACGGGAAAATGCTTCTTATTAAGCCGTTTTAACTCCCGCTCAAACGCTTTAGTCGCCTTAATCTTCATCTAGTTGATCAATCCAATCGTCAAAGTCAGCCAAAGAACCGATCTCAGTCACTTTGTTATTTTCAGCTTCATGCTTGGCTGCTAAAGCTTCCGTAGAATTTAAGAAACTCACTAAACGAACCTCATTATTAGCCGCTTTTACTAGTGACAGCCGGATATATTCCGAGACCGTTAGGCCTTGTTTAGCCAGATTTTCTTTGGCCCGTGCGCTAACTTCTGGGGTTACGCGGGTCGAAACAGTTTTATTCTTAATAGTGGCATTACTCATTTACGTCACTCCTTTGTTTACGATCGTATTACATAATTTATTATAACTAAAAACACTCAATCTAGCAAATATTACTCTAGGAGGATAAATTACCATGGAACAAAAAGTCTTACCGATCAAAGATTCCAATGTCTTAACCCAAGTCCAGCGGTGCTTACAAGAAGATTTTAAAGCTGGTCGCCGCAACTACACTATTTTTCAAGTCGGTAAAGCAACTTTATTGCGTGTCAGCGACATTCTCCGGCTCAAACGGACCGATGTCTTTGATGACCAAGGAAATGTGCGTCAAAACACGTTTCTCCACGATCATAAGACTGGCAAAGCCAACCGCTTATACTTAAAACCGGTTACAGGTGACCTCATGCTCTATCAAAAGTGGTTACAGCAAGAAAATTTAGTCTCACCCTGGCTTTTTCCGTCGATCCAGCACCCTGACAAGCACATTACCGAAAAACAGTTTTACAAAATCATGACCAAAGTCGGGGATCTCCTTAATTTAGATTATTTAGGGACCCATACCATGCGTAAAACAGGTGCTTACCGGGTCTACGTGCAGTCGAATTACAATATCGAGCTAGTCATGCACCTGCTGAATCATAGTAGTGAGGCTATGACCCTAGCTTATTTAGGCCTAGATCAAGCTAGTACGGAAGAAATGTTAGATAATATTGACTTTGGTTAGACTTGATTTATCTCATTTGGAGTACAATTAGTTTAAACAGTTCCAAATTTTAAAAGAGAAGGTTTATTAAATGTCTGATTTAGCAAAAGAAGACGCACAAGAATTATTTAATTATTTGGAGAAAAGACGTACAGCAAATAGCTCACCTGAACTACTTGATATTATGGATGTCCTCTTACAAGTGATCAAAAATATCTCTTCAACTAAAAATCCTGCTGCTTTGGTTAATCACTTAGTTAACTATATTCGGAGCATTGCTTTGGCCGGTAGAATCCATTTTTCAAAACCAGAAGAAGATCTAATCATTAAACTAGAAATTTTCGGTCAAAAAGCCGTTTTAAATGGTGCTTATATGGCAGATTTTTCTGATAAATCTTATTTCTATAAGTGGTCAGAGGAATTCCCTAATCGTCATTAATTAAAAACAGGGTCCATTTGTTATTAATGGGCCTTAATTTATATGATCAAGACTTTTTCGATTGACAAAATAAATTACCCATATCAAAGGTAAAGTTACCAATATTACCGGATAAAAATAAGTTAATGGAAATAAACTACGGATTGCTCCACCTACAATTGGCCCTAGAGCCATACCTAAATCAATCCCCACGTAAAAGGTACTATTAGCCAGTCCACGTTCATTATCATGTACGATTAACAAGGCAGCTGACTGACAGACAGAAAACATTAAACCAAAACCGCCTGCAAAACCAAGTGCCGCCACAACCATAATTAAATTGTTTGTCAAATGCGTTAAGGCCAACAACCCAACCAAAGCACACAGCAAACCAATATATAAAAATTTTCCAAACGATACTGTATCAAAAAGGTTCCGCAATGCAATACGCAGAATAAGTAATATTACAGCATAAATTGGGAAAAGGCTTTCTGTTGAAACGGCCAAATGCTGAGCTGAAACATAACTAACAATATAGGTTTGTGTTGCAAAGTATGGTAGTGCAAACAGCATTAAGATTAAAGCAATAGGTAGGACTTTTGGCTGAATGATCTTCATCCTGGGAGCTGCGTCATTTTGCTTTGGTTTTACTGGCTTTCCGTGATCGCCAACAAATTGAACAAGTCTTGTCATAAGTACCCCAAAAACAGCGGCTACTATAAATACTGCCTGGTAACTAACTTGATGATATAGATAAATCCCTAATGCAGGGGCAATGGCAACTCCTAACGCGTTTGTTAAGCCATATATCCCCATACCAGAGCCTGTTTTCTCTCGTGGTAAAAGGCTAGCCATCCAGGTTGCCATACAAGACGTACATAAAACATAGCCAATGCCATTAATTATACGAAAAAGAAGCAACAAAAAAGAATTAACAGAAAAAAGGTAACCTATACTTGCAATTACTAGGAAGATCCCACCCAAAGAAGATAGTGCGTACTTAGAATGGTGATCAGTTAAATTTCCCGCCACGGGACGCAAAACCAATGAAGTTAGGTTCATAATGCCGGCAACTAAACCCGCTATAAGTTCGCTACTGCCTATGCTGCGAGAAAAACCAGTAATTATAGGATTGACTAACATTGGACTAGACAAGTAAAAAAAAGTAGCTACAAGTATAATAATAATGTTACGCGTGTAAATTGTTTTTTTTCATTTTCTCTCTTCTTTCAAATTAGCAACTGCCTTGCCCAATAGAACAATAAATTTTTCCTTCTCGGCAGAAGAAAAGTTATTTAAAATTTTTTCCCCTGTATACGAGCCATTTTTTTGCAATTGTCTACACATTTTATAGCCAGCATCACTTAAAAAAATAAGCTTAGCACGTTGATCTGTAGGATCAGACATGAGTTTTACATACCCTTTTTGGACCAAACGCTGAGTGATCATTTGGGCACTTTGATGTTGAATATGTTTAAACTTCTTTAAATCAGAAATTGAACTCTGGGGGAAATCATAGAAAAAGTTTAAAGCATCTGCCTGTCCAGTAGTTATGTTCAAAGCTTTAAGATGTGCGTTACGTGTAGCAAGCAATGCATTTGCTAATTGAAAAACCTTTCTAGCAACCACAAATTCTTGGTTTAAAGACATGAAATCACTCCTTTTGCGCTTATTATACAACCGACTGTATATTTTTGCTTATGTTCTTTAAATTTATTTGGAAAATATTAATTGTCTCTTTTAAAAAACTTCTGATAAGTCCACGTTATGTCAAATCTAACTTAGAGTTAATTAATTGACGGTCTAAAATCTTGATAAAAGAAGGCTTTCAAAAATAAATAAACATTCAATTTCATTATTTGATAAATTGTTTATTTATTTGTTTGTCAGTGGTATAATTTAGCTAATTGAAGGGGGCATTGAAATGAAGATTATTACTTTTACTGCTATCAAGGGTGGTGTTGGTAAAACAACTTTGACCTTGAATTATGGTGATTGGTTAGCCAAACAAGGTAAAAAAGTTCTACTAATTGACTTAGACCATCAGTGCAATTTAACAACTGTTTTTGAAAAAACAAGGCGCAATAATACAATCGCTGAAGCGTTTAAAGAAGAAAATGCCCAAAAAGTTAAGATTGACCAGGTAGCGTCTAACCTAGATTTAATAGCTGGTTTTATAGACCTCGATGTTCTTGGAAGACATCTAGAAAACAGCAGTAACAAAGAAATGATGTTGTTCATGTGGTTTAAAAACAACGCCAATTTATTAAGATTTAGTGACTACGACTATATCTTAATTGATACACACCCGGATTTCGGTACCATCACTAAAAATGCCATTGCTATAAGCAATTATCTACTTAGTCCCATCACCCCTAGTGAACATGGCTACAATGCTAAGTTCGACTTGGAAATTCGCTTAGAAAAATTCAGAAAGTCACTTTTTGATTATCGAACTGGTGAAACTTACGTCGACGCAAAGCTCTTTTTTGTTGCTAATATGATCAGACACAATACAAGTATGTCTCGTGATTTCCTAAAACATATAGAGAATGATGAAACGGTAGCAACTATAATCCCTGAACGGGAACTATTTAATAAAGCTACTGCAAGACACGCCTCAATATTTGAGTTAGCCAACCAGGATGAATCCATTTTAAAACAAAACCAAAAATTCATCGAACAAGCCGACCAGCTTTTTCAACAATTAGCAAATAAAACTAAGTAAGGGGAGTTAAATTATGAGTTTAGATACATTCAACCAAAAGAAAGACGAAGAAATGAGAGAAAGTTACGAAACCACATTGAAAGATAGCAAGAAAGACAATGCAGCAGCTTTTTTGAAAAACATTAGTCGGAAAGAAGTAGAACGCAAACGCTCCGTGACCTTTTCAATTACCGAAAGTCAGCTTAACAAGATGGATAAGGCTGCCCGACAAAACGGATTTAAAAATCGTTCAGAGTTTTTGGCTTCGATTATAGATGCAATTTAATTATTTATTAATTTGTTTTGTTAATAAATAATTTATCAGGTATTATTAGGATGTGTATATCTTGAATCTTAAAATAACTACCTTATTTTTCAGCGCCTGCATTGCCGTTTTTTGGTTAGTGCCTGCCATCAAGAGTGTGAAGAGCCATCGAATAGATGATCGTTTCTTTTTTAGGCAATGGCTATTTCCTCTACAATACTGGTTGCAAATTTTATTTGAAAAATGGACAGGTAATCGCAGATCAGTAATTCGTATATTGCAAATAGTATCCTTGTTTGTTACTTATTTTTCCGGATTACTTATGCTTTTGATTTTCAGTGCTTTTGATGGGGACTTGCTTAAACACCCTGAAGCATTTATGCTGTTCGAATATTTGCTAATATCTTCTATTGCTTATTGGTTCCAGCCAAAGGCGGGCAAAATATACAAGACCAAATAAAGTTGTCGCTAGGTAAGCGCTATGCTAGACTAAGATTAATTTAACAACCGAATAAAGAGATCAAGCTAAACATAAAAATCCCCGATTCACGAGGAATCAGGGATTTTGGGTTTAGCAAGTAGCTATAGGACAGCTACTTAGATTCAGTCGATTTTCACCGCCAAGTTAAAATCGACTGAACATTGTTCTTAATTTGTAGGTTAATTATACCGCAAACCAGTCCTAGAGGACAAGTGAAGGATAGTTAAAAACAAATTAAAGCCAATGGACTAAGTAGCTAACCGGAGCTATTTAGTCCATTTTTGTTGTTAAACTAAAAAAGTTGCCGACTGGGCAACCCGGAATAGACACATGCTGGTAAATTACAAAGCATTCATTTAGCGGTGAGGCTTTGTAATTCAGTTAGAGCATATCAGATTTGTATTGTAATGCAAGTCAAATGTTTTAGCAACTCTCTTTTGAGACAGCGTGTGTCGGTCAAGAAAGGGAGTTTTTATAATGGATCAAGCAAATTTCAAATTTTATCAAGCTGACAACGTTTATAGGGCCTTGTTCTTTCAGTTTCCCAAAGTATTAATGTATGGCCAACAATATCGAAAGTTAAGTGATACTGCTAAGTTAGCTTACATGGTGCTAAAAGACCGGTTAGAGTATTCTCTACGCAACCACTGGGTTGACGAAGAAGGGCACATCTACTTTATTTTTACCAATCAAGAACTTAAAGATTTGTTCAACTGCTCAAATGATAAATTAGCAGCCGTGAAAAAAGAATTAGAAAATGCTGGGCTACTTTATCAAAAAGCTATGCATTTTAATCCCAAAACAGGGAAAAACGAACCCAATCGACTTTACCTAGCCGAACTAGATATGCAGTCAACCGATGTCTATTTACGTGGTGAATATGCTCAAAAAGAGCCGCAAACCCTTGCTACAAGCAAAAATCCGAAAATCGGACACGATCTAAATTATATTAATAATTTAGATACTGGTAGATACAATATAGATACTCACAAGTTGGACTTTTCCACAACCAATTTCTCACCGGCAGAAATCGAAAAACAAAACCAAGATCTCGTTACCCATGCGGACGACTTCTTAACTGACGAAGATAGTGGGCTACCCGTTTTCTTAGAACCCGAAGCCGTGCAATTGCTTAGTTTCTGGTGCCGCACCCCGCAACAAATGCGCCGGTTTATCGGTATTATTCTGAATGCCAAATACAAAGTTGAAAAAGATCACCAAGATATTGGAGTCTTAATTCCCCTAGATGACGAGGAACTCAAGCCTTTGATGACCAAAGCCCTGAGACGCTACTTTAACGCCCTGAGAAGCCACGAGAAGCACATCAAGAACGCGGAAAATTATCTGTACGGCACCATGCAAAATCTCTTTGCCATTTGGTGGAATAAACAGGCTGCCAGAGAATATGCCGCCAAACACCCCGAGGAGCAGAACACTCACAATGAGGGTTCTTGGAACTAAAACGCATATAAGCTCATTTAAGCCGCTTTAAGTGAAAAAAGCATAATTATATTAAAATAATTTAAAATCTCTCAGAAGAAAGAATAGGTGCCTTGAGTAGTTTAATAGCCGATAACTGACCTAAATAAATGGGAAAGGAGTTTTTTAATGACCAAACCAAGCAAAGAAGGTGAAAAAATAGAGGAATGGTTAACGGACCCGTGGACAGTCGATATTCAAGAAATTTGGGAACAAGCGGCACATAATCCGGATCCTGATAAACGGCAAGAACAAATCATCAACGCACAACACTTTGTGATCTAACATGGAAGAATAATATTTAAAAAAATATAGAAGGAAGGTTAGAACATGACTGAAAAGCAAGCGTATGAGGATCGGTATCATTTTACCCCCGCAGAAAACAAACGATTTGCACGCTCAAACTTTATTAAGTTGGTGCATACAAATTCTCGCTTTGAGGGTGTTAATACGACGTTGCCACAAACGCAAACCATCATGGACGGTATGAGTGTGGCCGGGGTGCCAGTAGAAGATGTGTTAACGATTGTTAATTTAAAGCGGGGCTGGCAATATGTTACGACCCAAACTGAACCTTTAACATTAGCAATGGAAAAGCAAATTAATAAAGTAGTGGCGGCCGAAGACGCCTTAGTTCCTGGTGAGCTACGGCAAGGGCAAGGTGGGGTTGATTTAGGAAGCAAAGAGTTTTTTGAACCACCCCTGGTTGATGAACAAGAGGAACAAACATTTTTACAAAAAACATTGGCTAATTCCCAGACAACTACGACTGATAAAGCTTTGACGGTCTTGTATCATAATATGCGACAACAAATCTTTTGGGATGGAAACAAACGGACAGCCACTTTAAGCGCCAATAAAATCATGATTGATGGTGGCGCTGGATTAATCAATGTCCCGTTAGATCAGTGGGATAAATGGAACGAGTTAATTGCTGATTATTACCGGACTAATGACATGAATAAAATTAAACAGTGGACGTATGACAATGCGATTCAAGGCTTAGAAATCCGAGCAGAATACTATCAACGAAAGGAAGATGAAAAGAATGGCTAATAAAACTTATTTAAACAGATATTAATGATCTTTTTGCTCAAGACTTATAGGATCCAAGTTTTGCTAATGATGTTAAAGCTGAAATGAATAAACTAAACAGTGCCGTGGCAGTACGGAATGAACGAGAAGCTTACGGATGGACCCAACACGATTTAGCGGAAAGGTCAGGTTTACCACAGTCAACAATTGCTAGAGTGGAAAACGGGGCTAACACGAGTATGGATACAATTTCAAAAATTGCTAACGCATTTGGCAAATCATTACAAATTATTTTTACTTAATCTGCGATATATTTGATACTTTCCAAGATTGTATCAATAACTTTAAATTGCCATAATTGAATATAACCAATAAACTAAGGGATAAAAATCTTGAAAGCATTAAGAATAACTTGCTAAATATGCTCACGGAAATTGATCCATCAGATATTGAACTGGTGGAAATGGCTTGGGGAAAATCACCTACGCGATCACAAAATACAGTGGATGCTACATTATTTGAAAGTAAGACTGTTGAAATCTTTAAAAAGTACTTCAAGTTGGAAGGCAATCATCTTGGACACACCAATAAGCCAGATGGAGTGGTCTATTGGACAGATAGGCTTTTCCCAAAATGGTTTGGTGGAGTTTATAACTTAGCATTTTTAATTTTTATGATTTACGTCATGATTACCAGAGGACAGGGACATTTGCTTTCTATGTTTCTAGTATTAATTATAGGCGGATCCATTATTAGCGGTTTTTGGCTATGGGCTCGTGAGAATAAGAAAAAGAAACAACAAAAAGAATTAGATAAAATGAAAGCTAAAGATATTGCTCGTAAAAACAATTAAGGAACCAAAATGTGGGTTTAATCAAGAACGTTTAGAAATAAACTCAAACTGTCATTGAATACTTCTAGATTTACTCAAATTAAAACTTTCATTTGCCTTGTATTGACAAGAAAAAAAATAGTGATACTTTTTAAGTGACAAATGATGATAAATCAGAGAGGATTGTATGAAAGCAAATGAGGAAAATGAAATTAAGCAAAAGATTAGTTCTATTTATTCCGATATTGGTGTTGTGATACAAGATGATAATCAGAAAGTATTGATGGACTCTCTGTCAATGGTTAATTTTTTAATTAACCTAGAAGACACTTTTGACCTAGTGATTGACTCCAGAACTACTCAAGAGCTTTTAGGTGCTACTCCTAAGCGTACAGCAAGTATCATAAAGAACTTAACTGAATTAAAAGGAGGTGAAAATTATGAAAAGCAAATTAATGATGTTGAAAGACGTTTTTTTTAACTTAGTATTGCGCGACAAACAACAAGTAGCTGTAGCTGGTCCTGTTGTTGTATCAAAACATACATAACTGGAGGGGTTATTTGAAAATTGTTGTTCTAGATGGGGGGTGTTATTCCTTTCATAGCCAAAACAGAAACCGGATAGTTAGGATTAATTTACCCAATTATAACTGTGAAAGTAAAACATCAAGTATGAACCATGGATCTGCAGTTACAAAAATAATTGATAATTACGTACAAGAAAGTACTATCATTTCCGTACAGGTTTTTGATGATAATCAAACGATTCGGGCTAGAAACTTGGCTTCCAGTATAAAGAAAAGTATAAATGAATTCCATCCAGATATTATTAATATAAGTATGGGTACTAGAAGTGATAGGGATGGTGAATTAAAGCAGGCTGTAAATTATGCTGTGGACCAAAAAGTTATTTTAGTATGTGCTGCTGACAACAGTGGGGCTATAAGCTACCCAGCTTTTTATAGAAACACTATTTCTGTTGTTTGCAACCACAGAGTGAAACGAATAAAGAGTTTTAATGTTGTCTATAATAATTGGATTGATATTTTAGCGTATTCTGGTCATTTTTCTGTTGAGATTAACAAAAACCAAGATTGGTTGATTGGATCTAGTTTTAGTACACCTGTTATCACAGCAATAATTAGCAGTATTTGGTCAGAGAAACTAGTCAGGCAGGGCAATTTTATAGTGAAAATAAAAAAGATAATGAGTCAAATGCAGCATTCTAATGGCTCTTTTAATCTTAAATACCACAATATAGCTAATGATTTGCTTACTTCCAAGGATAGAGCAATATTCCTACCCTTAAATAAAGAAATATTTACCATTATGAATAACTCTGATTTTGTTGTTCCACATATAATCTCAATCTATGACTATCACACAAGTTCAAAGATTGGAAAAACGACAGCAGATATTGGATATACAAGTTACGTGCCAAAGCAGGTTATACAGGATATGAGAGGTATTGATTGGGAATCCAAGGATTTCAATTCAGTAGTACTTGGACACGTTAAAGAAATATCATTGTTACTAAAAAAAGACTTATTATCTGAAATCATTGAAAAGTGCAATAAATATAAGAAAAAATTTATGCATTGGATTTAGTGAAAAATGAGAAACAATTATATAAAGAAAGATTCAGTGGTTCTTTATTTACTTTTAGTACACCCATTGTTGGCATTATTGGTACTTCAAGTAAGCAGGGAAAAGTAAGCTTACAACTTGAAATAACTAGATTTCTTAGAAAAACGGGATATGATGTTGGCCTTATGTTAACAGAACCATTTGCTGAGATAATTGGTTGTGAACATTACTGGCATTATGGCTATAATGCGACTAGGTTTTCATGGCAAGAGCATGTAATTGGGGCTAATAATGCTATGAAGAAGCTCGATGATGAAAAACATGACCTGATTGTGGCAGGATCACAGTCCCAGGTGATGTCCAGTAATAAGAAAAATATTGGTTTTATACCTGTTGAAACTCAATCTGTTCTGACAGGTATAAACGCTGATTGTTATGTTCTACTTTTTAATAGAAATGATTCTATGAACTTAATTATTAGAACAGTTAGATATATTGAATCTTATTATAATCGACCAGTGCTTGCTCTTGTAGAGTCAAGAGGAACTTCTGAGTTAGGAGATAGCTTAAAGAATCAGGCTAGCCTACCTATTTTGGGCCTCTCAGAGACTGGTAAGATAGTCAAAAAAATCTTAGATTTTTTTGACTAGGAAAGGTGGTGTATTTATGCAAATTGAAATTCAGAATCTAAGTAAAAAGTATAGCGCAAGACAAGTATTATTTGATATTAATCTATCAATAAATTTAGATAGTAAGGTAATAGGGTTAGTTGGCCCGAATGGTGCAGGAAAATCCACTCTAATGAGGGTGATAAGCGGAGTGCTATTACCAAATTCTGGGAAGATACTATTGAATGATGCTAACAAGCAGTCTGATTATAACCGGTGGGCATTGAAAAACACACTATATGTACCGGCTGGCGAACGAGGATTAATTAATAGACTCTCGTTAATTGATAATTTCAGATATTTTTGTGGTTTAAAAAATGTGAATTACAAAGATGGATTAGATTACTTTGAAAGTATGGCGCAGGCCCTTGAAATGAAGAATTTAATTCATCGTGACTATGACAAAATGTCAACAGGGCAAAAAAAATCAGCAGCTCTATTAAATGCACTGGCACTTAAAACAAAATTGATACTTTTAGATGAACCATCAAATGGATTAGATATTGACGCACAGGATGGGTTAAAACATGTATTAAACTTAACCAAAAACAATGGGCATCAAAAAGTGCTTGTATCTTCTCACGATGTAAATCTTTTAACAAGCGTTTGTGATGGTTACGTGTTCATCAGAGAAGGACATATTATCGCAAAGTTGAACTCACCAGCGAGCCATGAAGATTTGATTGACCTATATCATCAATCATTTAAAAAGGAGGGATAATATATGAGTGGAATTATGCGAATGATTAAAATGGAAGCACTAAGAGAATTTGAAGTGAGAACAAAGTATAAGATACAGTTTCTAAGCAGTATCGCAATATATACTGTAACCTATCTTATTGTTATATATATTGCAAGCTCTCCAACGATGGCTGCGTATTATCATACTTCTGTAGTAACAGGAAAGGTCTTAATATTAATAGGATACCTTTACTGGAATGCCGGTATTCTAGGAATGGATGCAGCATCCGATTCGATTGAGTCTGATGCGAAGGCGGGAATATTAGAGTCTGAACTACAAAGTCCCCACCCCCTGTGGCTTTTGATTATAATTCGCAGTGGGGTTAATAATATTCTTGGTATATTTTATTTTCTTGTAATTATAACACTGTCTGCGTTTTCAATTAAGTTAACTTTATTAAAGGCTTTAACGTTAGTAATACAATTACTCTTAATTTCTATACTCTCAAATATTGGAATGTCTGGTATTGGATTTATATTTGGTGCAGTTTCCATACATGTAAAGCGTGTTGGACAGTGGACAACAACAATCCAAACAGCTTTATTATTAATTGGAAATATAACTATTCCATTGTTCAGCCCGTTTCAAAATGTTATTCCATTTGTTTCTGGTATTGAAATATCGAGGCTAATATATTTACAACACAGCATTCCGATAGATTTAATATTAACTTATATTGCCGTCAACCTTATGTGGCTAATCATAGGTATTTGTATTTTTCAATATAGCATTAAGTATGAAAAAACAAACGGCTCATTTGAAGTCTTTTAGACGATAGAAAGGGGGATACCATGGCTGAAAGTAAGCCTGCTATGCAGTGTTTGAGTGGCCCCATCATGTTGGCTATAGAAAGAATATATGGTGTAAAGGTTCCAGAGGAATTTTTAATGGTTGACCCAGGATTCTTGAATATACAATTAAATAAAGAGAACCTTACTTTTGATACCAATGTCAATGACATTATTCTAAATTACATTGGCCGTGATACCAAAGTTGAAAGTTTTAATAATATATCATTAAGCAAAATTACATAACCGTTTGTTATTAACTTACCTGTACGTTATCTAAAATATGCTTCTGTTTATACCACATCAGAGAACTTGAACTACCATCATTTTGTTCTCCTTACGTCTGTGGGGGAAAAACAATGAGAGTTTTTGATTCATATGTGCCTTCAAACCCCATCAAATCGATGTCTGGTGAAATATGTATAGATAATAACATGAACGATGTGAGAATTTTGAAAATTAATTTTCAAAATTTGCTTCAATGGATAGTTATAAATAGATCTTTGGATACTATATTTAGCGAGTTGATGAAAATAAGAAAAATATTCGTTCCTTGGACTGAATTAAATGATTTTGTCAAAGGACTTTCAATAAAGGACGCACGTAAAATGGCATATAACTTAGCAGATAGTAATATCCCTGCTACACGCATGGCAACAGTAAAGATAATTTGTGAAAAAACCAGAAAAATTGATCTATTATCTAATTTAACTTTATGGCAACAGCAATGGATTCTTCTGCGCGTGTGTTTATATAAATATTCAATAACTCAAAATATTTTGGACCGACAGGAAGTTCAAAATGTAATAGAAAAACTGAAGGAGCAGGATAAATATTTATTGGCATATATAGGGAGCGAATATTATGATTCAAGTAAAAGAAATAATTGAAGGAAAAACTTGGAAGAAAATTTCCAAAGATGTGTGCGAATTGTATGGATTCTTGAAATCTAATAGAAACAAAACTGAGATAATGTTGACGACTACTAGTGCCAAGAACATGATTACTTGTGTTTTTGCAACATGGCTATCTGGTAAAACGTTCTCATTTTATACTGGAAAACAATTAAAAGTTAGGAAAAATACGATTGTAATTACTGATGAGTTACTAAAAAAATAATTTCCCACAACAATACACCTGCTCTTAATTATTTACCTGACATTAACACTATTTGGAATGAAATATGTGATAAGTCAAAGCTAAGTAATAACATTGCAATGCTAATTAATACCAGTGGGTCAACCAGGACACCTAAGAGTGTGGTTATTTCTCTTAATAGCGTGGTTCATCATGTAAATTACATGTCTAGAAAATTTAAGCTTAACAAAGAAACAATAGAACTTGTTTCTTTGCCAATTTCATCAACGGCTGTACTCTTCTCACAACTTTTACCAGTAGCCATATCTCAGGGAACTTTAAAAATTAATCAAATTCCATTTAATATTCCTGATTTAATGCAGAATCTTAGTAATAGTTATGATTTTATGGGTATTACCCCAACCATATTGCGCATTCTAGATAAGGTCGGGTATAACTGGAGGTCTGTAGGAGTAAAGGCAGTTGCCGTTGGGGGAGAAAAAATTGACTTTGAACACTTAAAGCACATTAATGGGTTAATAAATAGAGAAGCTTTTTTCCCAATGTATGGGTTGACAGAAACTCTAGGAGTTTTTTGTATGGGAGGCCCCAATGATAAAGCATGTCCACCTGGATCGGTTGGAAAAGCTTGCCCTGAGTGGAATATAAGAATCATGAAAGATGAGTTGCAAGTGAAGAGTCAATACAATACCTCGCTCTAGGGTATCTAAACGAAGACTATCAATTATCTCCCTTAAAATTAACACATGACGGTTGGTTTCAGACTGGAGACATGGCTAAAGTAGATTCCAATGGTTATATTTATATCCTTGGACGAAAAAAGAATGTGATTATTTCAGGTGGCGTAAATATCTATCCAGAAGAGATTGAGACAGTCCTGGAGAGAATGCCCAGTGTAAAACATGTATTTGTGGAAAAAACAAAAAATGAAGTTTTAGGAGAAGTACCGGTAGCAAAAGTCGTGATGAACGAGAATTTTAAGTTTGTTGAAAGTAATTTATATGAATTTGCAAGGAAAAACTTAGATACATTAAAGATACCTCGAAAAATTGAACAATATACGGATAAAGTTTCTCTGTTAGGATTGGGGAAAGTTGGAATGGAAAAACATGATTATTGATGAAATATATATTAAAAAAATAATATTAAAATATACGCCTAATGAAATAAAAATTGAAGATATTAATAATAATTCAAGGGTAAGGGATGACTTATTGATTGATTCATTATCATACATCTCACTAATTATTGATCTTGAAAGAAAATTTAAAATAAAGCTCACTACAAGCCCAAACTTATTTAATGACAAGGTGGATTTCCAAACAATTAAAAAAGAAATTGGACAACAAATTAATTTATTACAGAATAAGGATTGAGGAGCTAACATGCTTATCGAATTCAAAGAAGCTTTGACTGATAGTGATCGTTTGTATTTAAAAGCCTGCTATAATACGAATAACATTGGTAAACGTTCTTTAATAATAGACACTTATATTATTTATTCTGGTAATCACCGGCTAGGAGTATTTATTGCCAATATTACACGAGATAATAATGTTCAATTTTCAGAGCCAATTATATATTTACAACATTTTTCAATATTTACACAAGCAGTATTCAAAAAAGTTTTAGTGTTCTTATTTTTTGATATGAAGGTAAATTTCCTGCTCATAAAAATATACAATACTAATAAGCTAATGATTAATCTTGCAAATAATTTTAATTTTAATTTCTGTGGTGAGATTAAGGATGTGGATATTCTTGGAAGAGGAATATGTTTTTATCAATTAGACAAAAAAGATATACTAGAGCTCTTTAAAAATGAGGATGAATTAATATAAAGATTGTTTGAGGAAAGATATGATTGATATAATAAAAGCCAAAAAAAATCGTACTATTCGTTGTTGGTGGCATACTGATATGGTGGGTACTGGCAAGATGGAGTGGTATCAATGTAAATATCGAGGTAAAAGAATAGCCAGTTTTATTATTTTTAACTTAGACGATGTGAATAAAAAAGTTGTGACTGTAAAAATTTTTATGAACACTAGACTTCACGGGAGCAAGTGCTTGTATGAGATTATAAATTACATTGAGAATGTCTTAAATAAGCATGCATTAATTGGAGTTCAGCAAAATAATTTGCTGGTTAATTATATTCTATTAAAGTGTACAGTTACAGAAAAGCGGGTCACATTAAGTGATTTTTTTAGAAGAGGTAATACCAGTGCACATTTATATATATATGAATCTATCTTTGGTGCTAGTTGAATTTAGGTCGCTAAGTCACGCAAAAAACTGACAGCCAGAATTATCAGTCGGCTTTTTATTGGCTATTAGCTGGTTTAATGTTTGGTGGTAAAGAATCATATAACATAATGTTCCTGTTGTTGAGATAATTGTTTTTGATCTTGTAAACCAGATTACGTAAAACACCATTATCTCGTGCAATCTCAGCAACCGTAATTTTTGTCCTTGTTGTTTAGTATGTAAAAGTTCAACGATTCGTTCATAAGTATGCCTTTTTTGTAGATTTTTAGAATCGGACGTATATTGGGGGGCCCTCCTTGATAAACACCATGCTGTTTAGCTAGTTCAATTCCCTGACGTTGCCGTTCACGGATCTCGATCCGCTCATTTTCAGCCGTATACTTGTAAATCTCTAAAACTAGATTGGTTAAGAGCCGTTGTAAATTTTCATCTTGAACATTATCAAAGGTAGGTAGATTTAAAACACGCAGCACAACTTTTTTATGCTCAATGTACTCAATTATATCCAAAATATCTTGGTTATTTCGTCCTAGTCGATCCAAACTCAAAACGATTACTTGATCATCTTCGTGAATGTAATTCAGCATATTTTTCAAAGCCGATCGATTGATATCTTTTCCAGAAATTTTTTCCCAGAAAATTTTTTTCACCCCGGCTTTTTTTAAACTAGTCAGTTGTTTTTCTAGATTTTGATCCAACGTACTGACTCATGCATAGCCAACTTGCATTTTGTGACCTCTTTCTAAAAAACAGAATGAACATGTATAAATAACACATGCTGCAAAAGTAAAAGAATAGGTCAATAGTCTTTATTTTCCTGTTCTTTGCTCGCTAATTCACTATAACACAAAGCGTTATCTCAGGGTACACCCAAAAGATACTATTTTTAACTGAGTTGCATATACACTTATTACGTGTATAATAAAAAGGCAGAAGTAGTAGGACAGTTTAGTCTACAGAAAGTATCTAATTTTGTCATGATAAAAGATTTTGCTGATAAAGAAACCAAAAAAATATATAACCAGAATTTTTCAAAGAAATTACCGCAAGATATCCAAAAAATAAGTTTGCGCAAATTAATTATGATTGATAGCGCCGAAAATATTAATGATTTACGAATACCGCCAGCAAATCATTTGGAACAATTACACGGTAATCGCGAAGGTCAATATAGTATTAGAATTAATAATCAATATCGAATTTGTTTTAATTTCAAAGATAGGAATTGCTTTTATAATGTAGAAATTACTGATTATCACCACTAAGGAGGAAAAATAAAATGACCACAAAAATACCAACACCAACAATTAGTGAAATTTTAAAAGAAGAATTTATGAGGCCCTTAGACATCTCGACCTATGCTTTAGCCAAGAATATTGGCGTAGCAACCTCGAGGATTCAAGATATCTTACACGGTCGCAGAAGAATCACTATTGATACCTCAATCAGATTGGGGAGATTTTTTGGAGTATCCGATAAGTATTTTTTTAATCTCCAAAACGAGATTGATTTTCGCAATGAAAAAAGTGCACATGCCAGTTCTTACATTAAAATAAAACCATATCAATATGCGTAAAAGATAAAAGTTATAAATTATTGAGCTGATCAAAAATCAGACAAAAAATAACCGCCTTAGCTCTGGCAAGCTAGCGGTTATTTAACCAAATGCAGCCACCGTCTTAAACGGCTCTACATGGGAAGTCCTATTATCAGCGGGGCTTCCTTTTTCTTACCCACATTATAGCGTGACTATAAGTGACTTTCGACTATTTTAAATCAGTTTTGTTCTTTCTAATCGACAACAAAAGCTTCTATGCCAGTTGTGAAGCACTGGCTCGGGGACTGTGAATCCCCTTAGTTGTCCTTAGCGAAGCTAAAAACACCAATGGCGGCCTAATTTTGGCTACTTCACTCGAAGCCAAGCAATTATTTCATATCAAAGCCAATGTCTCACGTAAACGTGATTTACCTAATGATCCGCGACTGTGGATTTTCCCACCATGCATGAATCTCTATATCGAACGTAACTTACAAATTAACCAAATCTTCCACCAATTTACGACTGAAAAAGAAGTTTGGCCGTATTCAATTGACGAAAGTAATTAGGCTTATACACCACAGTTGGCATTGGTGACAATCCGACCCAAACTAAGCTTGCCCTCGATGTATAGGCTTTTTATTTGCAAAAACTACACCCCAAAAATACTCTAATTTCACTTGTATGGCTCAAACATTCATTACTAAATAGATGAAAAAATCTTGTTACCAGGAATCACGACTTTTGAACGCTTTGTCAGCCAAATCATTGAATTAGCTGCTGAGCAAATCGATCAAGCTATCGCTGCGATGCCAACGGCGGCTGAGATTCACCAATTAAAAAAACTATTAATGGCGGTTGAAACGCCTGTGGATGGCGCCACGATTCGCATGGATGTCCTGCGAAAGCCGGTAATGGATGAAAGTCGCAAGGAGATTCAACGTGGTTTTCAACGGCTACGACAATTTGAACAGTTTCAAACCGACAGTTGGCAATTAGCCACGATTCCAGAAGGTAAACTAAAACAGCTTGCCCAATATGCGTTTAACGCCAAAGCCAGTCTGATTAAACGAATGAAGCCAATCCGCCAAACGGCCTTACTAGTCGCGTTTATTTACGAATATCGCCGACGAGTGATGGATGAGCAACTATTGGCACTTTCACGCTTCTACGAGGCGCTCTTTAAACGCGCTAAGAATAAAGAAACTAAGGAACGGATACGCACTTTAAAAGATTTAGATCATGCGGCGTTAACTTTAGCAAAAATTGTAAGCTTAGTCCTAGACGACACCGTTGATCAGCAAACCTTACGACCAACGATCCTGCAACAATATGGGCCGGATAATATTCAATCAGCTGTGACCCAGGTGAATCAGCTGGTGCATAATGATGAAGAGCCGATTGCCATTGAAGAATTGTTAACCTCCTATCGCAAATTCAGAAAATTTATTCCCGATATATTAGCAACGATTGACTTTGTCGGTACCCACTATGGTCAAGCCAGCTTAACGGTTTGGCGGTTAATTGAACAGCGTTTTCCTCGGCCAATTACCTATCCGATGTTTCAAAGGATCGAGGACCAGCTCCCGAAAAAATGGCAGTATTATATCCACCAGCACCCCAACCTCACGAATCAGTGCGTTCTAATTGCGGGTATTGAGCAATTGATGCATGGCCTTAAACGGCATGATATTTATGTAACCCAAAGCGAGCGATACACCGATCCGATGGCTTGTTTGATTGATCAAGCCACCTGGCAGCAGCAAAAAGCAATCTTAATTCAGCAATTAGACTTGCCGGCAACCGGCCAAGCAGCCGTTGACATGCTTGAAACTGACTTAGAACTTTCGTATCAAGAAACGCTAAAAAATTGGCCGGCTTCAGAGATGGGCCGGATTGAACAAGTTGATGGACACGATAAAATTGTGGTTGCCAAACTACGCAAAGTACGAGAACACAAAGATGAATTGGCTTTTCGAAATCGCGTCCGGCGGTTAATTCCCAAGATCGATTTATCCGATCTCCTGCTAGAAGTGAATCAACAGCTACAGTTAACCCATTGTTTTACCCATCTGAATGCCGGGGAGACCAAAATGAAGCATGTAGATATCAGTATCTTAGCCGTACTATTGGCAGAAGCTTGTAATATCGGGATTTCACCGGTGGCCAAGAAGACGGATCGCAATTTAAAATATGACCGCCTCCTGTACATTGACCATCAATATTTGCGATTAGATACCCTATCAGCGGCTAATCACCGGATTATTAATGCCCATTGGCAACTGAAAATCGCTCAAATTTGGGGTGACGGGCAAATGGCTTCAGCAGATGGTATTCGTTATGTCACGCCGCAGCCCGCGCTATTTTGGTCGCGGTTGGGGGATTACTTTCTACAACTTCGTTTCAGATCAATACATTGGCTTTTATGGTATGGTCGTGGCCGGAACTTTACGCAATTCGCTGTATTTATTGGCAGGTTTTTTGAATCAAACCAGTGATTTAGAACCCCAGCAGATTATGACGGATACTGCGGGTTACAGTGACTTAGTTTTTGGGTTGTTTGGCCTCCTAGGTTTTCAATTTAGTCCCCGAATTGCAAATAATCAGGGGACTAAGCTCTGGCGTTGTGATCCACAGGCCGATTATCAAATTCTCAACCAGGTCTCTCAAAATCGGATTAACCGTCAATTAATTGCGGATAATTGGGACGATATTCTCCGAGTAGCCACCTCGCTAAAATCAGGGAAGGTCAACGCCACTGAATTAACACAAGCCTTACAGCGGGAAGGCCATCCAACCCAACTAGGCAAAGCAATTACGGAGTATGGCAAAGTTTATAAAACGAAACATCAACTGCGCTATCTTTCCGATGAGGGTTATGCCCGGCAAATTTTAGAGCAACTTAATAAGGGGGAAGCCCGCCACGCCCTCTGCCGTAGCATTTTCTATGGCCGGAAAGGCAAACTGTATCAGACTTATTTTGATGGTATGGAGGAACAATTAACTGCGCTCAGTCTGGTGACCAATGCTATCATTTATTGGAACACCTTATATATAGCAGCAATTATTGACAAGATGAAAACGGAGGGGTATCAATGTGACGATGAAATGATCGGTAAACTATCGCCACTGATGTTTGAGCATATCAATTTTATTGGCCAGTATACATTTCAATATGATGAAGCCCTCGCAGATGGCCAATTACGACCATTAGATACGCCTGAGGAAAATAGCTAATGTTCGGGATTTAATTTCTACCGCTACTTTTTGTGAGAATGTTCCGAGCAAATAGTGACTTAGTTCAGTAACTAAAAATCCAAAACGTTGATTTAACAGCGTTTTGGATTTTTGATTAAGGCGCCTACCGCTACTTTCCGTATGGATGTTCCATTGACCCCAGTAAGGCCGTTTTATTAACTTTACTTGATCGTAAATCACGTTTTCTTTGGGCCTATCAATTAAAAGATCAGACGGCAGCAGCTGTTAATGAGGCCTTAATGAAGTTTCTAGCAACTTTTAAGGGGCCGGTACACAGCTTTACTGTCGATCGCGGCACTGAGTTTAGCAATCTAGTGTCATTTGAATCACAATACGATATTCCGACCTATTACTGCCATGCTTATACGCCAGCTGAACGCGGCAGTAATGAACAATTTAATCGGAACTTACGTTATTTTTACCCTAAGGGGACTTGTTTTGAGCACATTAGTGCTCAAGATTTAACAACGACGTTACTCTAAATTAATCAGAGACCTCTTAAAATACTTAACTGGCAGGCAAACACCTTACCAGGTTATGTTGACCAATTTGTCAAAAAATTCGGATTAAATTTGCAATCTACCAGATACTCTTTCGTAAAATCACCGCTTTCTAATCATTAATTAATTTTAAATAAGAAATATATATCCAACAGAAAAAATATATTTCTTAAAGTGCCTTTGTTATGGGGTTGTTGTAGGAATCGAATGAGCAAAGATTAAAGAATAATTAATTTACGCTTAAAAAGCATTGCATTATATCTTTAGCGGATGTATGATGTTCCCAATCCAAAACAGGTATCTAGAAGATGATACTTGTTTGATAGAGAGGTGATTCATGATGACTCAAAACAAATCCGATCAAACAATTGACTTGGCCGAGATTGAAGAATTCGATGGCGGTGAAACAGGATTCTTAGCGAAGAAACAATTTCTACTACATTAGCTTTTAAGTTAGAAATAAAAGGGTGAAGGGCAAGGTTAAATCCTTTGCTCCTCACCCTTTTATTTCTAGTTTACAACAAGGGGATAGCTAGTATGGATATTGAGGAAATGATTGAAAATATTAGGAATGAATTTTCTAGTATTGAGAACAATGCACATATTTCATTGAAACTAACAAATGATATAAATAAAATTATAGCTCCAAATGCTGAGCTTATCGGAATTAATGAAGTCTGTAGTGTATGGAGTGATCAGAAATTTGTGTATTTTGATTATGGGCATTCTATCCGTAAACAAAGTGAAAGCTTACTGGAGCTTTATTATGATGAGACCTTGAATGATCAAGTAGATGTTATGTATGGACTGCTCAGGGGAGGAGTCACGGAACTTGTAAGACAAAAGATTTTAGAAAATGCAGTTTGGGGCATACATGCTTCTTTAGTAAGAAATCCACAAACAAATAGGGCAGTTCTGTTTATAGGGCCGAAAGGTAGTGGAAAAACGTCAAGTGCCCTGAACCTGGTAGCAAATGGATGGGAGTTACTAACGGACGAATTTGTTGCTATTAGTGAAGACGGTACGATTCAAGCATTGAGCAGGTGCCCAGGTATATATATGCGAGATCTAAAAAAATTTCATCCTGAATTTTTAAAGAAAAGTTGGATAAAATCCAAAAGTGTAATCAATAGTGAGGCAAAAGTTCTGTTGAATTTACAAACACCAAAATTTTCAACTCTTTCAATTTCACAGGTTAAGTGCTTTTGCTTATTATCTAGGGAACAGGTAACGTCAACCCTTAACCCGGTTTATCTCAAGTCACAATTTGTAAAGGGTAAGTGTTTCAAATATAAATTGGGCATGTCAATTTTCAAAGAGATTTTAAATGATAGTGTGGGTTATAAAGCTTCAGACGATTTTCATAAGTTAGTGGAGGTGAGACTATGAGTGGGTTTCAAACGATAGCATATGGTGCAGGTGCACCATTTGGATCGATTTCTGATCCGGCTGGCAAATCAGGATTAGCACATTTAACAGAACATCTGATATTTGAAACAAGTTCTAATAAAAAAATGATGGATTCTATGAATAAAGCAGGTATTGCATTTAATGGTGCGACATCATTTGATTTTACTTTGTTTTATGTTCAGAGCTTAAACGAGGATGATGATTTGACCAAAACATTTATGGAAAATATTTTTTGCAATTTTGACGTTTCTGAAGAAAAAATGTTGAGTGAAAAGAAATTAGTTATAAGAGAAATAAAACATTATTTTTTGGATAATTTTGAATTACTAATTGCAAAATTATCCGCTAATCCGGACGAAATTCCTATTTTAGGAAGTATTGAGTCTTTAGAGCGTATTAAATTAGCAGATATTTATTCTAAGGTTGAGGAGCTTAAAAAATTTAGCAATTTAATTTCATCAGATACGGATGCCAAAAATACCATTATTCGTGTTAATAGTCTTAATAATGCCAAAGTAATTCAATCAAAAGGTATTCAGTCATTCTACTCAAAAACAGTTCCCACTGAAGAGACTTGTTACACAGTGAAGATACACGTATTAGGAAGTGAAAATATTAGCATCTTACTACAGGAATTTTTGACTACATTGACAGGAGTCTTGCGTAGTAAGGGCCTAATCTATCGTTCACAAACTGTTCAAACAAAGAACAAGGACGGTATGGATATATACTTCTGTGTATCGATTGCCAAAAAGGAATTCAAACGGACTAGAGAACTAGTATTGCAATATTTGAATACGTTCAAGGATTTCGCTAGTAAGAACTTTGAAATGGCCAATGTTGTTCAAAAGAAACAGATTTTAATGAAAGATAACCCGATTGGAAGAGTAAAAACGTTATTTTACGAAAGCCTTCAGAATGTAGGGCACGGCAAAAAAGAGAGTGATTTTAATGAATCAGGTATTGAGATCAGCGAAGCAACCATGGAATCCTAAGTATATTTTGGCTCCGGGTACAGTGATTGAACAAATCGACGATACAACCCAATACATGGTTATAACGAGGAAAACGAGTTTTAAGGTAAAAAAATATTATGCCAAAGTATTGCTAAGCTTCAATCAAGAAACAGAATTAGATGAGAAATATTCCAAAGCTGATCTTGACTTAATCGCCTTTTTTTTAGATAGACATGTAATTGTTCCAGTACGAGCAGGTTCTGGATTTACTTTTGGAAGGTTTTGGTCGATGATTTATAGAATTGTTCGAATCCGAATTCCTATTAATTTGGAGAATATAGTGGTTCGACCCAAACATATATCAATTCTAACAGGTTTGAGTGTGACATTTATTGTCATGGGACTTACGTCTGTCTATTTAAATAGGCAACTACTGATATTTGAAGAATTAAATCGTAATGATTTGCTGGTTATCTATTTCTCAGTTGTTTTGACAGCGATTCTTCATGAGATATTTGAAACGTTGTATACGCTATCTGTAGGGAGTCGAGTTCGCGAAGCTGCAATTAGAATAACCTGGTTTATGTTTTTATCATTTACAACAAATAAGGTATATCTATATGAGAAAGATAAAAGTGATCGTATCTACGTATTTTCAAGAGTAATTATTTCTATGTTAGGATTTGTCGGAATCGTTTTTAGTTTAGCAGCATTAGAATTTCAAATGGGCAATGATATGATGGGTGTTTTTCTAAAAAAATACGCGTACGCAGCCCTGATTATGGTCGGAATTTCCATATATCCATTTCTTTTTAGAAGTGATGGATACAGTCTTTTTCAAGAAATAACTGGTGTTTACGGTGTTAGGAAACGTTTTTTTTCGAAGATTTTTAAGAAATCATCAACGGAAAGAATCGGTTAAGCAAAAATTGGTATCTACAGTGTGGGGCGTGTTATTTATTTTGTCCGCGTTAGCGGTTGTTTTTGCGGCATTTAAAGGAATTCGAATTATACCTTAAGGGAGCGATCATATGCTTAATATAGTTGCAGAATATACGCTTTTGTTAATCACGGTATTAATGAGTATTACGACACTTATCAATTTTAAAGAGTTTCGTACGGGTTCGCGGTTATTGCAAATCTCAGGGAGTCTCAATATATTAAGTATGGTTTTAGTATTGCTGGTCTTCATTGTAGGTACTAATTTGCTAATTAAAATCACAGTCACTGTTGCAACATGTATAATTGCTGCGGCCGCAATTATGCATGGAATTGCAATTAATAATTTCCATTTAAAGCATCACATTGTTCGAGTCCTAGTTTTTCTTGTCATAATATTTCTGGTCTGGGTATAGGGGGGGATTATATTGATAGCGGAGTATATAGAACAGAATAAAAAATTGAAGAAACTTGATATTATTGGAATGATTCAGCATGGATCAACAGTTATGGGAGTGTCCAATGATTTAAGTGATTTAGATATATTTGTTGTAGTTGATGGTTATCATGCTAAAGAGCTAGTTGTGGATATATTTCAACATCAGAAAATTCATTTACAAATCATTAACGTACATGAATTTGAAAAATTCGTTAATACATTCGTCCAACAAGTATTAGATGCTAAGCATGATTTAAATTTAATGAGTGGTCGGGTAATTTCCGGTAAAGTTCTGCAGGATAGAGATGACACATTAAAGCGCATTTTAGCTACAGCAAAAAATAAACTTGATTTTAATACCTTAGAAAAAAAGTTTTATTATCAGTTTTTGAATGACCTTACGGATACAAAGGTCGCGGACAAGTATGTCAGGGCTATGGTGGTTGGTAATGCAGTTGATTCATTGGGAACCATGGTTTTGGTGGAAAATCGAATTACAACCTTAAATCAAAAGTGGCTACCATTATTGTTAAAGGATCTGCTAACGGATGATGAATTTCAAGAATATATAAGTTTGCGTTTTTCTTCAATTAATATCGGTGAAAATGAGATTAATACACGCTTAAAACGTTTAGCAGTGTGGCTCGCGAGAAAAAAAGTCAGAGGTGATACTAATGAATAAGTACAAAGCGGTGCTTCAAAAGGGAAAATTGTCTATCTGCGATAATCTGGTAGATGCAAATGTTCCAATAAGTGATATCTTGGAACGGTTTAACTTGGTGGCAGCTATTTCAGATATAAAGATGTTGTTTTCCTCAGATGAGAAAAGTATTTTAAACGAATTGAATAAATACTATTTTTTAACAGCCTCTATTATGAATCATAATGTGCTAATGCCAGTTGAAATATTCAAGTTTTCAAAAGTGGAAAGTTATGATGAGGTTGACTACGTTAGTTTAGATGAAGGTGAGTTCATTAAGGGGCAGTCAACAAATGGAACGCTGTTTACTAGAACCTCATTTTGTAATGTTGAATATATGAGCAGCGTTGTGTTGATTCAATATGTTGATCTAAAAAAGTTACTCAAGGACTTTTTATTACTCCAAAAAATTATTGAAGCTAGAATAACTGAAACAATGCTAAAAAGAGGAGTTTACCCAATTCATGGAGTAATTGGAGAATTTAATGGTAAGAAAAAGCTTTTACTAGGCATATCAAATGCTGGTAAAACCAGCTACTTTTCTCAAGGGCACATTTTAGCAGATGAAATTATCTATATTTCTAGTAATGACATATTTGGGTTGCCATACGTAAGATCATATGTCCAAACTGGAGGAAATGAAAGTTATGCTGGAGTCCAGCGACATGTTAGAAAAATCGAACCGATGGAATTAAAAACGTCTGATATTTCAGATATAGCATTCATAAAAAGAATGTATAATGGAGATCAACAATTAATGGACTATATCCACGGATGGCCAGATAATGTAGAGTTTGTACTTCAGGAGTATTTGAAAGACTTGCCTGGAAAATCTTTTATAAATGATTTGTCTAATGAAACGTATCTGTTGAGTAAAGTCATACCCACAGTTTTACCGATGATGACTGAGTCTTAAGATAAAATCTGTATCTTACAGGTAAATGGTGGTTTGGGACTGGGAACGAAGACTGATTGAGGGACGTCTTAAGCCATCTAAAGGACGGTCTTTAAAAATGACAGATAAATCTAAACAATCTAAGACATTGAAACAACTTCAAGAAGAAAACGAGCTTTTACGAATCCGGGTAGCATACTTTGAAAAACTCGAGGCCTTGGCACATAAAAAATCTAAAACGCCATAAGTGAAAATAGATTTGTTCGTGCTGTGGTGGGATTAATAATTTTTACCATATGATTTCCCCTCCTCAATTATCTAATATTATAGGTGTGCATGATAACGTACGTCAATTATGCACTATTATATCATCAAAGGAGGTTATGACTTATGCAACAAATTGCCTTACCAATCAAAGATTCAAATGTTCTCAAGTAGGTGCAAAATGTCTTACTCAATTAAATGTAAGTCATAACTTAACAGTAATGGTTTTGTTATTTCTGGGTGTACTCTTATGATCCAGTAGAAAAAGCTATATTTTTATTGAAATTATGTGTATCATAAGGGTGTATCAATGAAAGGCGTGAGAAGGACATTGAAAGTTGGTTATGCCCGAGTATCTTCTAAAAGTCAAAATTTAGCTCGACAAATAGAGATGCTACAAAAAGCCGAATGTAAAAAGATATTCGCTGAAAAGCTATCTGGCAAGAATATGGAACGCCCGCAACTAAAAGAGCTTTTAGGTTATATTCGCGATGATGATGTAGTTATTGTCAACAGCTTGGATCGTTTAGGTAGAAACTCTGATGATATCAGAGATATTTTAAATCAGATCAAAAATAAAGGAGCTACAATTGATATTTTAAATCTCCCATCCTTCGAGGGAATTGAAGATACTAACTTACGTAACTTATTGACTAACTTAGTTTTAGATCTGATGGGTTATATTGCTCAATCAGAAAGAGAACATATTAGAACTAGACAACGTGAAGGGATTGAAATTGCCAAAAAGAGGGGAATTTATAAAGGTAAAGCAAAAGAGTATAGTGCTCATGCTGCTAATCCACAAAAGAGAGCGATCTATCATGCTATTGTCCGAGATCTGGAAAAGAATGTTCCTATATTAGAGATTTCAAAAAAATATGGTATTGGTCGAAGCACCGTTTACCGAATTAAAAGGGAACTACCATAAAACGATTGAATAAAAAAACTCTCAGTGCTATTTCTAACACTAAGAGTAAAAACTGGGCGATTTTTAAAACAGCAACGGTTTTAAACTGGGACTAGACCTATGTTTAATTTCATTCCGACTCCTTTAGCATATCGGTTTAAGGTTTTTAGAGTTGGAATAGACTCTAATAGTTCAAGCTTAGCTAGCTGTGGCTGTTTCATTCCAATTCTTTCGGCTAATTCTTGCTGTGAGATATTCTTTTTGATCCGTTCTGCATATAATTTAGCCATAGTATCAATGATAAACTTTTCATCTACTGGAATTGAAGAAAAACTTGTTTCTAAATTTGTTAATAGCATGACTATCCTTCCTTTCTTTTTAACCAATCTTCGAATAAGGTAATTGCGTGCTCAACTTGTTTTTTATCAGTTTTATTCTTTTTTTCGTGTAATGGCTTAGTAGTATAAAACTATTGCCATCATAACTTGCATAAAAGACTCTTTCTGGTTGTGGTCTTAATTCCATAATTGTATATTTGTAACCCTTAAGAACTTTTGAATGTGGCGGTCTAATATCAGTCCCCAGTGCTTCTAAAATTTTTAATTGATAACGAACTTTTTTTAAAATTTTTTGATCATCTTTCTGATTGCTTTGATTTAGGCTATCTAGCCAACTTTTAATCTCACTATAACCATGACGATCTTCGTAGACTTCTATTCTATAAATGTTATTTATGTCTTTCGGTACAATATATATTCTATAAACGTAATATAGAATAGAAATTATATAATAGCAACTATCTGAATATCTCTGATGCTGCCAAGCTCTTTTGGTTAAGACCAAGTTCTCAACCTCAAAAGAGAGCAATCTATCGTGTTATTGTCCGAGACCTAAAAAAATTTTCCTATATTAAAGATTTCAAAAAAATATGATATTGGTTGAAGTACCGTTTATCGGATCAAAAGGAAAGTAATCTAAAAATAAACTGCCTCGGCAAAATTTCGCGTAAGTTTGGAAGGTCAGTTTATTTTTGAATTATTTGTTTTTATAAATATCGGTTCTTTTTCCAGATTTTAAAATAAGAACTAAAAATTTATCATCTAAGATATCGACAATTAATCTATAATTTCCTTCTAGAGCTTTACCCCATATTCTAGGATTGGTAGAGTTTTGGATATGTTCATCTCACCAACGAAAAGATCATTTTCAAGCGTAAATTGAGAATGATCTTTTTTAGTTTAAGCCAAATGATTAATTCTATAGTCATAACCCAGAAATCCAGTTAAAACAATATAGCTCTCTATTTTACGGTTAGAAGGTTTAATTTGAAAGGGGAACTTGATATATTTGAACTACTATTATTCACTAGTATTACTTAGTTGTTTTATATTCAAATTTTTTAATTTACTTCTTTCAAATCTGTACGTTGCAAATGGAAAAGAGTTTTTTACTTTTAATGTAACAAATTTTCCGTGAAAAAATGGAGATTAATTTTAAGAAAATCGTCGTCAGCTTGCACACAGATCCCTTTGTAACTCCCTATAAGTGTACCAAGTTGTCCTATTACTTCGATCGCTCCTTCTATTTACTAGGAATTTATATGTTGGTGAAGAGCTTATACGAATTTGCGTTGTCTATAAAAATAGACTTCATATCAACAGCTTTAATGGCACTGGACTTGCTGCTGTCCTGTTTAACTGGTCAACCTGTAGTGATATTAAAGCGATCAAAAGATATCGTCTGTATTTAGAACAAAAGCAGACTGAACAACAACAAATTCAACGTCATCAAGAATGGTTTAGTGAGGTTAATAAAAGGGGTATATGGAACTTGAAAATCCTCTTAACAAAAGGAGTGCATGACTATGACAACCGTCATCTTAACTGAAAAACAAGTTAAATGATGTTCACCAAGAAATAAGTGAGCGAACACAAAAGCAACTGAAAGACATTGCTGAACAAAATACGGAAATCAAGCAACCTGATTCTGAATCTGATCAAAGTCTGAAACGTTAGTCAGTTTTTAAAGGACATGCTATAATAGAAATAGAAAAAGGAAGTCCCGCTGGAACAGGATTTCCCGTGCAAGCCGCTTCAAAGTCGGTGACGAAGTTAATAAGACAGCATTAAGCTACCCTGTAACTGGCCAAAGTTACGCAGGGCGGCTTTTTTATTTGCGGTGCTTGTCGATATAGCTGAGTAGCGCAATTAAAAACGTGCCAAACAGCAACATCAACGAGAGTGTCTGGAAGACACTCATTGACTGTGAAACCTTCCTGAAGATTATTCCATGTTCCCATGAGCCTCACCTCGCAAGGGAAGAGACAGCCACCGCCCTTAAAACTTCTTGCTTTATCCATTATACAGGGAATCTATACCGCAAGCCAAGTTATGAATAAAGGGGTTATGAAAATATATTAGTTTGACCAGTACAAAATCTGTAACAGTTGGCCTAGTTTCTATAGTCTTACTATATGTAAAAGTCATGAATCATGGTTGTAGAAATTTCCTGAGAACCATGATTCATGACTTTTTTATTAATATTATTTTGCTGACATTAAAAAATAGTAATCCCTTACAAATTGTCATGGCCGGTAAAACTGGTTTTGTCATCATTAGTAATTGGCCGAATCACTTTACATGGATTCCCTGCAGCAATAACATTACTGGGAATATCATGGGTGACCACACTACCGGCACCAATAATAGTATCACTACCAATGGTGACACCGGGCAAAACAGACACGTTAGCAGCTAACCAGCAACGATCACCAATGGTAATTGGTTTAGCAATACAACCCCCAATTTCACGTTCCTTGGCATCAAATAAGTGATTGGCCGTATAAAGGCCTACTTTAGGGCCAAAGAGAACTCGATCACCAATCGTAACCTTGGCACCATCTAAGATAACACAATCATAGTTCGCATAAAAATGATCACCAACATGAATATTACGACCAAACTCACACCTGAAGTTAGGACTAACTTCAGGGCTAACTCCGGCGCTGCCAAATAACTCACGAATCAGTTGCTCTCTTTTCTCAGGGTCTTCTTCCCGATTAATTCTATTTGTCATCTTTGTAGAAAGATGACGAGTATCTGATAGAAGTGGATCTAAATCATTGTAAGGCTTTTCTGTTGCCATATATTGAAACTTTTCATCTAAATTCATCGTTACACCCTTTTATTTTGTTTTTCCAATGTTGATAGTTGACGTTAACTATTATTCGTTGATGAATCAACCTTTGCCAACGTCTACCCAATCTGTAAGTTTAGTATACTTCTCTAACTCCCCAAGTGATAGTTTAATGGTACTATTTAAACTTCCACCAGCCGTATACACAGTTTTGAAACGTTTAAGTGAAGCATCTAAATAAGTCTTTATACCTGGATTAACGGCAAATGAAGTTACCGCGCCAGGAATATGACCAATCAAACTCTCTACTTAGTCAAAAGGAATCATCTTAGCCCGACTATCCAACGTTGCTTTAAACTTATGATTATCAACTTTAGCGTCTCCTGCCATGCAATCAAAACGAGCTGATCATCAACCATAAAAGTCACAGCTTTAACGATTTGCCTTTCTTCACAATTTAGCACTTGTGCCGCATGCGCTAATGTGTCACCAATATGATAGTGTTCCACTACGCGATCGGCTAAGCCAAATTGTTTAAAGTACTGACAGACATTTTCAATCGACATATCAATTCATTACTTGAAGAATAAGTTACGCTTAGTATATATTGGCTAGTAAAATAATAAAAACAAATAATTATAATTCAAACATTAGAAAGAGTGATGTGTCATGAATCGTTTCCTAATACTGCAAAAAATCATTGAACTTGGTAGCTTTACTAAGACTGCCGGGGTTTTAGGCTATACCCAATCTTCAATCAGTCAGATGCTTGCATCACTGGAAGATGAATTGTCCATTAAGTTGTTAAATCGGTCCCGTTCTGGGGTTTCATTAACCTTAGAGGGACAAGACTCTATCCTTTAATTCAACAAGCTATTCGTCAGTATCAAGCTGTTCAAGAGCGGGCGACCGAGATTAAGGGCTTAAAAACCGCTGTTATCCGAATTGGGACGATCTCCAGTATTACTGTTCACTGGTTACCCAAGTTAATTAAACAGTTCAAAATTAAATATCCCAATGTTGAATTTTTACTTTATCAAGGTGATTACAATTCCATTGCTGAATGGATTAGAACTAATACAGTTGATTTTGGTTTTACTACACCACCGATGGCTACCAAATTTAAAACTATTCCCATTAAACAAGGTGAAATGCTAGCAGTTTTGCCTAAAAATCACCTATTAGCTCGCAAACCAGAAGTTCCTTTGAAACTAGAGGAACTTAAGAACGATCCCTTGATTCTGTTGGAAGAAGGCAATTATAGTGAGCCACTAAACGCCTTTTCCACTGCAGGGGTTAAGCCCAACATAAAATATCGTATTCACGATGACTATGCCATCATGACGATGGTAGAGGCAGGACTGGGAGTCAGTATTTTGGCTAAATTGGTATTGCAACGCATGCCATTTAACATTGTTACTCGACCGCTAGTTCCCGCTATTCAGCGTGAAATTGCAGTTGCTTATCAAGACAAACAACGTTTGCCAATTGCTAGTCAGTACTTTATTCAGGAATTGTTAAAAAATAAGGGTCAATTGCGCTAGTAAATTTTTTGTAACTAAAGACCAAAATTTTGCTTGAACTAGTATGGGTAATAGCAGTTATACATTACAAATCATTTTATCTAATGAAATCATTAATTATATTTGTTTTAACTATCCTATAAGTACAAGTATGATTAGGTTATATCGAACTATCAAAGGAGTGGTATTCAATGAAGATGTCTGTTGTAGATGCATTTACCAATGAGTTGTTTAAGGGCAACCCAGCCGCGGTTTGTTTTGTTGATCAATGGCTCACTGACAAATTAATGCAAAATATTGCTATGGAAAATCGTTTTTCAGAAACAGCGTTTGCTATCAAAAAATCAGATGCTAATTATGATTTACGGTGGTTTACTCCAGGCGGAGAAATCGACCTTTGTGGACACGCAACTTTAGCTACGGGTTACTTAGTCTTTCAAAATGCCACCCCCAAGGATACCGACACGGTCACCTTTAATACTCAAAGCGGTGCTTTAAAAGTGACTAAGAAAGGCGACTTATATGAAATGACCTTCCCATCTTACGAACTTAAGTCAGTACCAGTTACTGATGAAATGGAAGCGGCTTTTGGCGTGCGGCCGATTGAAGCCTATCTTGGACGTGACTTATTAGCAGTATTTACTAATGAGGATCAAGTTAAAAAAATGCAACCGAATTTGGAAAAGTTAAAGCATCTTGATGGCCTTTTGCAAAATGTTACTGCTCCTGGTAAGGCCTATGATTGTGTGTCCCGCTCGTTTGCACCTAAATTAAATGTTGATGAAGATCCGGTTTGTGGAAGTGGTCATTGTCACGTCATTCCCTACTGGGCAAAGAAGCTGGGCAAAAATCAAATTGCTGCATTTCAAGCTTCTGAACGTACCGGTACTCTTTACTGCGATTATCAAGGGGAAATTACCAAATTAGCTGGACATGCTACGCTATATTCAACAGGTAACCTTAATCTAAAATAAAGCTGTGACCAATTTTAAAATAGTTCACTAGCTAAGAAATTATACACGATGTTAACAGGAGGGCGTTTATTATGAAAACCATAAAAACCAGTCAAGCTCCACAGCCGATTGGACCATATTCTCAGGGTATGGTTTCTAAGGGGGGTACTTTACAGCTCTGGTCAGGGACCATTAGATCCCCAAAGTGGTGACGTTCCCGTAGGGATCACCGCCCAAACAGAATTAGCTTATCAGAATATTGTAGCTGTACTCAAAGCTAGCAAAAGTGATTTCAAAGCGGTGTTAAAAACAACTTGTTTTCTACAAGATGTGGCTGACTTTGATGCTTTTAACCAAATCTATGCACGGTATTTTATTTTAAAACCGACTCGTACTTGTGTGGCTGTCAACTACCAGCCAATATATTATGTGAAATTGAAGTTGTAGAAATTAGTGTAGATACAGAAGCACAATAGAAGCATTCATTACAAATGGCATTATTTTTTTAAGAATCATGTTTAAAGGAGACTTAAAACGAAAGCTATCCGCTTATCAAAATTTGGGTCACCTGACCTATTGAAATTAACTGATGTTCAGGAACCTGAGCCACAGACAAATGAAGTTCGAATTAAATTATACGCAGCCGGAGTTAATCCCGTCGATACCTATATTCGTTCGGGAAACTGTACTGCTTTTAAACCTAACTTGCTGTATATTCTAGGCTTAGATGGCGCTGGGGTAATCGATAAACTTGGCCCAGGAGTCACTGCATTCAACAAAGGTGATCGGGTCTTTGTTACTTCGTCTCTAGCTAATGCTCAAAATGGCACGTATGCTGAAAAGACGGTTCGTCATGTTAAGTTTGTTCGTCTCTTACCGCAATTTGTCAGCTTTTCAGAAGGGGCCACTTTAGGATCACCAGCTTCAACAGCTTATCATTCACTATTTGACAAAGCTAAATTGAATGCCGGGGAAACCATTTTAATTCATGGCGCTTCAGGCAGCATTGAACTATTGGCTGTTCAACTAGCTAAGCGTGCTGGCGCTAAAGTTATTGGGACCGCTAGTTCACTGAACGGGATCAATCAGGTTGAACAAGCCGGCACCGATTTGATTTTAAATCACCATGATCCATCGTATTTAGATAACATTCAAAATGTTGATCTCGTGATTGAGATGTTAGCAAATGTTAATTTGATTAACGATATTGGGATATTAAAAAAGTTTTGCCGAATTGTTATTATTGGCCATCGTGGTTCTCTTGACTTCAATCCTCGACTAATTATCAGCAAAGATATTACGTTAACTGGCATGTCTTTGTGGAACGTTCCTGATAATCTTGATGCTATTGCAACGCTGCTGGATCAAATAGTTGACAAACAGCCAGTAGATAAAAATACCGCCGAATTTGAGGCAGAAGTGACGGCATATACAGTAGCTAAAAATTACGTTATTAATACGAAAACTGATTCGCTCAATTATTTAGCCACGTTTATCCAAAAGGAAGGCTTACAGCACTTTGATAAATTCAAAAGCTTAGATCGCGCCAATAGAACTTCAAAGCTTTTATTAAAAAAGATTGATATTCAAATGGATCAAATAATTAATCGAATTCGGCAAACTAAGCAACGACATCAAGAAATGGAGTGTTAAAAATGATTGATTATTTAATTTTAGCGGAAAAGCCCAGTGCCGCCAAGAAGATGGCTGTTGCTTTTGGCAGTTACCAGGGGACGTACGCTCACAAAAATTTTCGAATTGTAGCCAGTCATGGCCAACTCATAACCTTTTGTGAGCCTAATGACCACAACATGTTAAAAGATCCGCAGTTGCAGTTAATGACGAGATATTCTTCGTGGAACCTTGAGGATTTACCTTGGGATCCGCATGATTTTACTTGGAAACAACAATTGATTACTGGCTCTAGAAAAGTCTTAGATCAGATTAAAGCGGCAACTTCCGGAATTGAAGCCCTGATAATTGCAACTGATGATGATCCTTGAGGAAAAGGAGAATTAATTGGCTGGGAAATCATTGAAGCACTTAAGTGGGCTGAGGGCCGAATGTACTTTGCAGATGAGTCAGCTAAGAGTCTTCAAGTAGCCTTTGAAAAAATTATTACTATTTCTAGTCAAGCTCAAGATGGAGACTATTTAAAGGCCCAAGAACGTTCAAAATGGGATTTTACCTCAATGCAGTTAACTCGAGCTTCAACAACTGTTGCACGTAGTGCAGGTTATGACGTTAAAAGTATCCGCCAAGGCCGTCTTAAAAGCGTAATCGTTCGTCGGATTTATGATCAAATGGAAGCAATTAAGAGATATGTTAAACAGCCTTTTTACCAAGTTAAATTTAAAGACCAAAATGGCCATATATTTACTAGTAGTGATGATGATCAACCGACTTTTATCCAAAAGAATATCTGTAAAGCAGAATTAACCAAATATCATGAGACCCAAGTTAGCTCAACTATTAAGACTCGGGCTCCTGAACCGTTGCTTGATTTATTCAGTTTGGCTGCTAAATTAACACCACCGAACAATTTAATGACTTATTGCCTTAGACTAAAGCAATTGTTCAAGTAGTGGGAGTAGATCCCCGGCTCCTAACTCATCGAGAAATCCGAAAAAAGCATCTTACCAAAAATGCGGCAACGTTTACGTTTAGCTGTCCGAACTTTAGCCCGTGAGTCTTTCATGTAAAGAGTTCTTCCGGTCGAAGTTGAACATCAAATTAATGCTTATGAAGAACATATTAGAACGCCAAATGCGCAAGTATGAACATCAGGGGGGAATCTTTTCCAATAAGATTTTGGAAAGAGATCATTTAGTTCAACTTTTGACACGAATTTTACAAATTCTAAGTTCCCAAGCGGAAATTGATGAAGTTAGCGAGAATTTAATTTTTGCCTTACAACAAACGCGGCATGGTTTACGCCATCCTCCCTCCTTGAAGGGAACTGGCCCGCTTTATCAGGGGCAAAAAGAGCCGGAATTGTTAGAGGATACTTTTTATGCGTTAGTCTTTCAACAATTATTACAGCCCTACCGTTTGGACTCTACTGCTTCCTTTGAAATATCGAATCTGAGTTTTGAAGGACAAAAGTTTCGCCAACGCTTAGTTAGCTATGCTTTTCGGGAGTAAGATTCTTATTTAGTTCACAAATATGATGAAGAACATTTGTTGAAAGATCAACGTGGTCTCAGTAACCGGCAATACTATGATCTGTTAGAAGAAGTGGAACTCAAGTATGCTGATCATATCTATGCCGATGTTTTAGCAGAGATACCTATCAGGATTTTTGTCGATTGCTCGTGCCCCAATATACGCAGCATTATGAAATTATGACGACCAAATTACAGCCTATTTTGGCAGCGGCACCTCAGTTACAAGAAAAAATTCAGCTGATTATTCAACAACATTTTCAACTTGACAAAGCTGGGATGGAACATATTATGGATCCCGTTTTACAATCAATTCGGCAAAAATATAATTTCTATCGAACAAATTTTGTGTAGGAGCCAAAGTAATGGATCAACAATTTTCAGACTTAGATTTAGCAGATCCTCATTTTGAACAAACGATGTTCCTATTAGATGTTGCGCCTCAAAAAAATAATATCACCCGCTTTGCCTTTCAAGAAAATTTACTTCCAGAAGCAATGGATGACTTGGCTTGGGCCCTACCGGCATACTTGTCAGCGGACTTTAATTTATTTTTGATTTTTGCTCCTATTCTTCCTGACCAATGGACAATTACTTGTTCTCAAGTGACCATTGCTCCAGGACAAAGAATCACCGCCATGAGTAACGTGGTTCCAATTGGACGGGGTTGAACGTCGTGGCCCAAGTCAGTCGTGAGGTTTTGTTCAATTGCTGGCTTACTTGCGGACTTTGGCTTTAAATGGTTTGGGACATTTTGACCAAGAAATTTGGCATCAATTTAACGATTAATTCATTGAGTAATTAACAACCACTTAGCTAAGTGGTTGCTTTTGTTTATTCAGAGAAACTGTTAAACTAAGAAATAAACTTCTTGGGGGACAAATATGACCGCAATTACCGACTATTGGCAACAATTTAAGCTGCAAGAGCAGTTACAAAGTGACAATTACGAAGCCTGGTCCTTTGGCTATTACCCCCAAACCATTGATGAATTAGCGCAATTAGTTTTACAGGGGCAAAAGACAGCAACGACCTCGGGTTTTACCTTGTATGAGCATGATGGAGATGCGCTCCCACTTGTAGGTGATTACAATATTATTTTAGATTCGCAAAATCAGCCGGTTTGTATTACGCAAACCTTAGTTGTCGAAAAAGTTCCTTTCCAGCAAGTTACTGCTGAACATGCTTATTTAGAAGGAGAAGGGGATCGTTCCTTAGACTACTGGCGTCGAGTCCATTGGGATTTTTTCCAAAAAGAATATCAAACTGCTGGTTTAGAATTTACTCCGGAGAGTTTATGTGTCTGTGAGCTCTTCAAATGTGTCTATCAATAGTATTATCTTCTAAACTAGTATGGCAACTTCATAAGCTGAATAGTTCCACCTAAAGTACAAAAAGCCTTGATGAAAAAATAATTTTCATCGAGGTTTTTTTATGCTTGGCTTTCTTGACTGAGCTGATTCATGGCTTGGAGAATCTTCGAATCCGAATTACTTGTCGTATGTTCATAAATATTCATCGTCACATCAACCTTGGCATGACCTAATCGCCGTTGGACATCCTTGGGGGTAATATAGGGATTTTCATCGTACAACAAGGTAGCATGCGTATGCCGAAAGCCGTGAATAGTAATTGGCGGTAACTGTCCCCAACGAATAATCTTTTGCAACCACTGTCGTGGACGCGCTAAAGGATAGTGTTGGTTTTGTGGGTCTTGAAAAATAAATTGCGTTACGGGAACAATATCCCAAGCTAATTCTTGTTCCTGCTTTTTTTGCCATTGGCGTAAAATCCGTAAGGTTTGTGCGTCTAAAACTAAAGTCCGTTGAGAAGCGATACTTTTAGGCGCCGCAATAAACTCTTGATAATTTAAACCCACCGAAATGGTTCGCTGAACGGTCAACGTGGCCGCTTTAAAGTTTAAATCTCCCCAAGTTAGAGCCAAAATTTCCCCTCGTCGCAGGCCCGAGTAGGCTAATAAACGAAAGAAAGTGTAGATCTGCCAGGGCATGCGTTCCTTAGTCGTCTTTAAAAAACGGGCCAATTCCTCCTTATTATAAAAGTTATGGTTATTTCTTCCTTGCTGAACTTCTTTAACATGATTAGTTATCTTAGGAACAATAACCTGATTAAAGGGATTCTTCTCTAAATAACTCAAGCGGAGAGCTTCCGCAAAAATCTTTTCAGCGTAGTTACTAATGAATTTGTACTTAACCAGGTTTAAAGACCACTGATCGACAGCCTTTTGACATTCAGCGACTGTAATTTGATCTAAGTATTTTGAGCCAAAATAAGGCAAAATATGGAGTTCAAAAGTCCGAATCGTCTTGTTGAGCGTGCTTTCTTTGACCTCATTTGCATAACGTTTAATCCAAGTTTGATAGAGGTCTTGATACTTAATTTTAGCCTTTAAAGTGAGATAAGAGCCGCGAATGATTTGTTGCTTTAAATCAAGATAAGCCAAGTTAGCTTCTTTAAAAGTTAAAAATCCGCGGCGATGGATTATCTTCTGACTATTAACCCGAATTGAGAACTCATATTTTTCTCGCCCGGATTTAAGCTGATATTTTCGAATTGCTGAATTTGTTGGTCCCATTTTTAAATTTCCTTTTAAATACGATTTTTGTTACCACATATGTTACCACAAAAATAAAAACCATGTTTATTCATTGATATAAATGAATTTATAAGGAATCATAACCGCTTTAGATAGTCTCCGTTACTAAAATAGTATCTACTAATTATTAATAATAATATTTTAATCTAAATTGTATATAACTAATCATTTGCCAATTTTTTAAAAAAGATGTCTTTATAAAAAACACTTCATAAAATAAAAATACGTAATTAAATTAATTTAATATCTTAAATATATGTTTATTAATATAATTTTCTTATATTAATAAATACTATTTTTAACGACAACTATCAGGGCTTATCTGTCTGATAGATATTTATATTCTGTAAATTATTATTTAAAAATATAAATTTAAAAAGTGGCCATTTAAAGACTGATCTAATAATTTGAGGAATATTATTTATATAATATAGCGAACTATATATGAGTATTTATTTTATTTAGTTCGCTTTTTGTGGTATAGTAGCTTCATAAAATAAAAGAAAGGGGATGAAATCAATGCTTTCAAATAAGAAAGGCAAACTCTTGTTGCTTCCAGGACTAATCATTGTCTTGCTTTTTTTAATTGGACCATTATTACTGATCTTGGGACCGACTTTATCTGGGGAAAATACGAACAATAGTTATTGGGGGTTAATTAGCAATTATAGTAACCTAAAGATTATTGGACGAACGTTTTTTATAGCAATAATTACTACTTTTGTAACTCTTATTTTGGGATTTACGGTTGCTTTTTGGATCAATAATAAAGCTCAAAAAAAGAAAAGATTTTGGACAATATTAATTTTGTTTCCGATTTTAACTAACGCTATTGTTCGTAATTTTACTTGGATTATTATTCTGGGAAAAAACGGAATTTTAAATAATATTTTAATAAAATCTCATTTAATTGTTACGCCATTGCCATTACTCTATACCAGTTTTTCGATTGTTATTGGTTCTGTTTACTTATTTTTACCGATTATGATTACGACTTTATTAAGTAGCTTAGAAGAATTAGATCCCAATTTAGAAGCCGCTGCTAGTATTTGCGGCGCAAAACCGGCCGTTATTTTGCGAAAAATCATTTTACCCCAATTACGAGTTGGTATTTTAACAGGATTAACCTTAGTTTTTGCGGGGGCAATGACGGCTTACACGACGCCACAGATTTTGGGAGGGAATCGTAGTTTGGTTCTTTCAACGTTAATTTACCAACAGGCGATGACTTTAGGCGATTGGACGCAAGCTAGTCGAATTGCCCTGATTTTAATTGTAATTACCCTTTGTTGGACAGGGGGAATGCATTATTTGATGCGTCGCCGGAAAGGATTGAAACATGTTTAGACCTAAGTATCGAGGAACAACCTTGCTTAGTGTTTTAACACTAGCTTTCTTAATTGGCCCTTTAATTGTCGTGTTCATCACGGCCTTCGGCTCTGAGACAACAATTACTTTTCCAATCCATGGAGTAACTGGACGTTGGTTCCAAAACATTGGGAAACAACCAGATTTTCTCCAAGGTTTTCAAACCAGTTTGGAAATTGCCCTTGTTGCCAGCTTAGGAGCCTTACTAATTGGGATTCCAGCGGTTTACGCACTGACCCGCTGCCACTTGCAATATCAAACTTGGTTTCAAACTATTTTTCTTAGTCCGGCTTTTGTTCCGGAAATCGTAGTTGGATTTGCTCTCTATCAGGGCTTAGTAATTACCTGTCATTTTCCATTAATTCTGGCCTTGTTATTAGGACATATCTTACTTTGTCTACCTTATACAATTCGTTTATTAACTGCGAGTTTATTACTTTTAGATCCTCATCTAGAGGAGGCGGCAGCAATTTACGGCTGCCCTTGGAAGACAACCTTTATTAAAGTTGTTTTACCCAATATTTATCCTAGTATTTTGGGAGCTTTAAGCCTTTCCTTTATTACTTCCTTTAACAACATTCCAATTACTTTATTCTTAAATGGTCCTGACTTGAATCTTCTGCCGACCGCAATCTTAAATTATTTACAAAATAACTACGATCCCACTGTTTCGGCGATTTCGGTAATCTTAATGTTGATTACGGCACTCCTGATGGTCTTAATAGAACGGATCCTCGGTTTAAAATCAATTTTAAATTAGGAGAAGTAAAGTGACCGAATTAGTCTTACGAAATTTAAATATGAATTATCCGGGAACTCCGGCAGTAATCAAAGATCTGAATTTAACTGTTCATCAAGGAGAACTACTTTCACTTTTAGGACCTAGTGGGGGAGGAAAGACTACGACTTTACGGCTAATTGCCGGATTCTTAACTCCGACCAGTGGCCAAATCTTACTTAATGGAACTGATTTAAAGACCGTTCCGGTTTATCAAAGACAGTTTGGGATGGTTTTTCAAAGCTATGCCCTTTTTCCGCATTTAACTGTTTTTGAAAACGTCGCTTTTGGTCTGCGGCAAGCGCATCGCCCGAAATCTGAAATTGAAGCAGCTGTTCAAGCAATGCTCACTAGTACTGGACTCACACCTTTAGCTGCCCGCTATCCTCGTGAATTATCTGGGGGCCAACAACAAAGAGTTGCTTTAGCCCGGGCGCTAGTTGTTAAACCACAGTTATTATTGATGGATGAACCTCTAAGCAATTTGGATTCTAAACTCCGGCTCGAGATGCGCTTAGAAATTCGCCGTCTCCAACAAAAGTTTCAGCTCACAACTATTATGGTGACTCACGATCAAACCGAATGTTTCGCTATTTCTGATCGAATTGCCATTTTAAACCAAGGTCGCGTTGAACAGATTGGGACCCCGGAAGTGTTATATCAACAGCCCCAAACCAAATTTGTAGCCCGTTTCCTCGGTTACGCTAATTTTATTAATGTTCTTCAGCAAGAAGATGCCTACCATTATCAAGTTACTGGTCAAAAATTAACCACCCAAGCGACTGGTCAAAAGGCCCAATGGTTGACAATTCGTCCTGAAGCCATCCGTTTTGGCTCGGGCCCTAACGAAATCAAGGGGAAGATTATTGATTGCACCTATCTAGGTGGGCGTTACAATTACCAAATACAAACCGACTTAGGAACTCTGCAAGTCATTGCGGAAGAGCAAACTTATCCTTTAAATACGGCTGTTACTATTAATCTTCCTGTAACTGCTTTGTTACCGTTAACCGATTAGGAGGTCTTTATTTTGAAAATTACCAAAAAATTGCTATTGACAGTAGGCGTCACTTTAACTGCTTTTAGTTTGGGAGGATGTGCTTCTAAATCCGCCTCAACCACCTTGAATTTATCTACTTTTGGAATTTCTACCCGCCAAATGGCCCGTGATGTTACTCAACCTTTTGCGCGACAACATCAGGCCCAAGTTCACGTTCAATCAGGGGCTAGTTCAGCTCGCTATACCCAAATTGAACATAATTCTCGTAGTGGAATTGATGTGATTGAACTTTCGCAAAATAATGCTTTGACGGGTAATCAGAAACAACTTTTCCAGAAGCTAGATTTTAAAAAGATTAAAAACTTCTCGACCTTGACTCCGACACAACAAAAGTTAGCGCGCCAAACAAATAGTCTTCCCTATACTGTTAATTCTTTAGGGATCATCTATAACCCGAAAAAATTAGGTCAAATTACTTCTTGGGATCAACTCTGGTCGAAAAAACTGCAAAATAAACTTGCAATTCCTGATATCACAACCACTTTTGGACCCGCAATGGTTTACTTAGCCGGCGATCACGCGCAGATTCCGGTAACTCAAGATCAAGGAGCAGCAGCTTTTCAAGCTTTACGTCAACTCCGGCCGAATATTGTGAAGACCTACTCCCAAGCTTCTGATCTAGCAAATATGTTTAAGAGTGGTGAGATTGAAGCGGCAGTAGTGGGAGATTTTGCGGTTGGGATAATTGAAAAGGCCGCCCCGCAAACGACCTACCTCGTTCCCCAACAAGGAACTTATGCCAACTACAATACTCTGGCCATCGTGCGCCACAGTAAACAACAAAAATTAGCCTATCAATATCTCAACCAACGCTTAAGTAAATCGGTTCAAAAGAAAGTAGCCGCCCCAACGTCACTAAACAATGCACCAGTTAATCAACAGGTCCAACTTCAAGGGGCAGCTGCTAAGAATAAAACTTACGGTGATGTCGCTCAAAGAGCCCGAATGCTTGATTTCACTTATATTAATCGCCATCTAGCTAGCTGGGTTAAACAATGGAATCGGATTTTAAATCAATAGTAAGGGAGGGACACAATGGCTCAAGTTGATTTATTAATTAAAAACGCCCTAGTTTACAACAGCGTTTTACGTGATTTTATTCCCCAGGCAGTGACCGTTTTAGACGGTAAGTTTTACTGGTTGACTTCGGATTATTCAGAAGTGCAAGCTCAAGAAACTTTAGATTTAGCGGGAAAATATCTCGTTCCGGGACTAGTCGATTCTCATATGCATATTGAAAGTTCCATGACGACTCCCGAAAACTTTGGTCGTGCTGTAGCTCCTTGGGGGACCACAACCGTAGTTGCTGATGCCCATGAAGTTGCCAATGTTGCTGGCTTAGCTGGGTTAGAAGCTTTCATGAAGCAACCAGCACCAATTGATATTTTTTACGCAATTCCGTCCTCCGTCCCAGCAACCAATCCTGATTTGGAAACTACGGGAGGGACGATTGGGGTTCCAGAAGTTCAAGCTCTCCTCCAAAACCCCCAAGTGATTTGTTTAGGAGAGGCGATGAATTTTCAAGGAATCACCTCTGAAACTCAATCACTGATTCGTCAAATTATTGCTAGTTGTCGAAAAATTCGCCCAACCATGCCTTTGGAAGGGCATTGTCCCCGATATCAAGGTTTAGATTTAGCCCGTTTTATTTTCAGTGGCATTACTTCTGATCATACTCAACAAACTGCAGCTTCAGTTGTTGAAAAAGTTCTCAATGGGATGTTTGTCCAACTTCAGCGAAAATCAATTACTCCAGAAGTCATTCAAGCTGTCCAAAAACATCAGTTAGAAGAACATATTGCCTTAGTTACTGATGATGTTTTGCCGGATGACTTAACTCACGGACACTTGAATGCTTTAGTTCAACTAGCAATTCAGTGCGGTTTAGACCCCAAAATGGCAATTTATTTGGCCACTTATACTCCGGCCCGACGCATGGGCTTATGGGATCGCGGCTCGATTACTCCGGGACGACAAGCCGACTTTATTGTCTTAGATGACTATCAAAAGTTTCAAATTGCGGCTGTTTATAAAAATGGCCAGTTGGTTCCAGATGAAACCGCTTGGGAAAAATCCCAAACTAATTTTTTGCCTGAACTTGAACAAAGCGTCCATGCTCGTAAATTGACGACAACAGATTTAGAATTACAAGTTCCGCAAGAAGGGGGAACTGTTAAGACCAATGTAATTGCAATTAACGAGCAGGGAACTTTTACGGAGCGCAGCCAACGATCATTAAAGGTCATCAACCATCAAGTTCAGTGGAAAGAATCTGGTCTAGCCTTACTGCTAGTGCAAGAGCGCTATGGAAAAAGTCAACGTCTAGCTTATGGCTTAGTTGCTAATTCCTTAACTCAACCCGGGGCCGTGGGGGCTACTTGGGCCCACGATCATCATAATATAATGATTTTAGGGACCGATTCCCAATCTATTTTGGCGATTCAACATCAACTAATTGCTCAACAAGGGGGGTATTTGGTGGCGCAACAGGGGAAAATTACAGCTAACGCCCCGCTTCCTTTAGGGGGAATTATTAGCCCAGCTCCGATGCCTGTTTTAAGTCGACAAATCCAACAGGTACGGCAAAAGATGCGCGAATTAGGTTACCGAAATCCTAATGAAATCATGTCTTTTTCTACGTTATCGTTACTGGTTTCTCCGGCTCTAAAAATTTCTGATCGCGGGCTCTTCGATGTCCCTAGTCAAACACCGGTTCCTCTCTTTGAATCGGACTAACCCTCTTTGTTAAGCTAATCTAGTTAGAGCGATAACTAATAGTAGGAATTATGGTTTTGCTTAGTAGATTCCTAAAAACTAAAAGCATACAAAAATACACTCAGCTAATTTATTTAACTAAGTGTATTTTTTATAGTTATAAAGGTTACTTTTATAGAGAATTCAAATTAATTAAATTATTTTAAACTCTAAAATGGTTAAAATTATCCACTAATTATTTAAAGTAATAGGTTTTTAGTTCTTAGACAATAATTGTTGCCAACTTGTTTTTTGAAAACAGTGTTTCCAAGAAAAGCCAATTTTTGATGTTTTTCGCAGGGCAGTCTCAGTTTGATTTAACTTATCCAAAGATTCAATATCACAAAATAAAGTTGCTGCCACTTGTTTTCTAGATTTACTATTAGAGTTATTATTCTTATTTTGGATCACAATTATCAACACTATTATATAAACTTCGAATAACTCTATTATCATTTTTTCTATCTTAAAAAATAAGTGATTTGCAGTTTAAGAATTTTGAATATATGAGACCCTCTGACCAATGATTCTGACATACTTCAAATCTTCTTGACGATAGCAGTGCGGTTTAAAATTGGCATCAGCCGAATCAGGACTGAAACAACGAATCTTAGTTTGATCGTCATAGTAGTAACGCTTAATTGTCATTTTTTCACAATTTTGAAAAACTACAATCACGCCATCTTGCAACTCCTGCCAGTCGCTAACCCTCTTTACAATTAATAAGGCTCCATTAGGAATACTTCGATCCATTGCGTTTCCGTTAGCTCGAGTGATGAAAAAGCTTTCTGGGTCACTTTGTTTTCCTAAAACTAATTCGGAAAAATTAACTTTGGGAATCCCCGAAGTCGTAAATAGATCAAATTCTTTGGGCATTCCGGCTAACAACTCTAAATCAAAATAATTATAATTCTGAGGCCGAATTTAAAGATCCGCTGTTAGTAATTCGGAAACGGCCATTTTGAGAGCTTGAGCATAAACTCCAAAATCTTGTTCAGTAAGTGATCTTTTACCGTTCTCGTAATTGGAAATGGTATTTTACTTAAAACCAGTCAATTGTCCCAACTGAGCTTGTTTGAGATGTTTTTGCTGCTGAACTTTTTTAATAATATTTCCAAATAGATTTTTAGATATAAAAATCCCCCTTCGAGATAAACATATCATGCAAAAAAGGACAATTCGATTAATACAGGGGATTAATTACTTATTCTATGATGATTAAGGCTAAAAGTAGCGTATATCTCGAATAGAGATATACGCTTAAAGAAATAAATTTAACTCTATGTTATAATTTACCTCCTTGGCAGGGGCACTTAATAAGACATAGGATTCACCTTTCGGTGAAACTTACGTCTTATTTATTTTCATTATTATAGACCGCAAAGTCACCGAATTTACCTTGAACTAGACTAGCGATATCGCTAGCAGCTACTAAGACAGATCGACCAACTTTTCCTGCAGAAATGGCAATTTTTTGATCCTTAAGGGCCTGATTGTCAAAGAAGATCGGGTAGTTATGTTGTTCCCGAATTCCAATTGGACTATTAGCTCCATGGATAAAACCAGAAGTTGCTTGCAACTTCTTGAGGGGAACCATGGTGACCTTTTTATTTCCGGATAATTGAGCTAACAACTTGTAACTTAGATGCGCCTGGAGAGGTAAAACACCGACTAACGGTCCCGTTTGGGTCCCGGTTAAAACTAAAGTTTTATAGATCGGAGCTGGGGTTGAAGCAGTTGTGATTTGATAAACGTCTCCTTGCAATTCAGTTGGAAATTCTAAAGCTTGATAGGGGATTTTCTCTTTGTCTAAGATTTTTTCAACTAAGGTTTTAGATAAGTGTTTTTGTTTTTTGGACATCTTGAACCTTCCTTACGGGATATTGTTTTCCTAAGTTTAACATTTTATAATAGTACACTAATGATAAAAAATGAATTTACAAAGGATCTCTTATGAAAGTCTGGAATCAATTAAAAATTTTTACGCTTCCGCAAAATTTTGAAGCAATCAGTAGTACTTTACTTCTGCAAGGAATTACCGGAATTGAGCTGCTTCCCCAAGATCAGGGTTTGACTATTTATTTGCCAGCGGATCAACTAACCCATTCTTGGCAAGAAGAGCTCCAAGAACGACTGCAGAAATTTCAAGTTCAGCCTAGCCAATACCAAATTGAGATCATTAAAAATGTTACTTGGAATTGGGGACAACAATGGCAACCTTATTACCACGCTTCTCGAATCAGTCATTTTATGCAGATTGTTCCGCCTTGGCAAAAAGAATTAGCGACATCACCTTATGATCTCCTTATTGATCCTCAGGAATCTTTTGGGACCGGAGAACATGAGACAACTAAGTTATGTTTACAAGCTTTAGAACAGTTTTGTCCCCCTCAGCTAGCTTCTTTAATCGATGTTGGTACAGGTACCGGAATTTTGGCGATTGCCGCGGCTAAATTGGGTGTTCAAAAAATTTGGGCTTATGATTTAGATCCGGTAGCTATTTCGGTTGCAGAAACTAATTTCCATCTTAATCATTGCCAAGACCAAATTAAGGTTCGAACTAATTCCTTATTAGATGGGATTGACCGCCAAGTCGACTTAATTACCGCAAATATGTTAGAAGAACCTTTGCGCCAGTTGATTCCTCAACTAGCGCCGCATTTAAAAGCCCAAGGTCAAGTTATCTTATCAGGTTTTTTAACCGAAAAGACTGCTGAACTTCAAGTTAGTTTACAAGCTGAAGGCTTAAAGATGATTCAATTAATGCAAACTCCCACTTGGGGCTGTTTAGTACTTCAAAAACAGGGAGAAGACGTTCATGCAACAAATCTTTAGTGCCCTCGACTTACAAAATCAAACGCAATTAACCTTGGGCGAAGCTGATTTTCAACATTTAATCAAGGTCCTCCGTCTAGGGGTCAAGGATCAATTTTGGATTGTCGATTCTGGCCATGCTACTTATCAAGCTACGATTAAAAATATTTCTCAGACTACTTTTCAGGTGAATTTAGTCCCACAAAAGCGGGTTAGCTCTGAATTGCCTCTACAAGTAACTTTGGCTTGTGCCTTATCCAAAAAGGATAAATTGGAATGGATTACGCAAAAAGCTACTGAACTGGGTGTGACCAATTTAATCTTTTTCCCAGCCCATTATTCGATTATGAAGTGGAAAGCCAACGTTCAAGAAAAAAAGCTCGCTCGACTTCAACAAATTGCTCTAAATGCTGCTCAACAATCGAAGCGGCTGTTAGTTCCGCAAGTTCACTATTACGATCAGCTGGCAAAAATAGCCGCGACCAGCTATTCTTGTCAGCTAGTAGCCTATGAAGAAGCGGCTAAAAAAGGGGAGGGTGCACAATTAACGACTAGTTTAACCAGTTTAAAGCCCCAACAATCGCTAATTGGAGTTTTTGGCCCCGAGGGGGGATTTACAGTTGAAGAAATTACTCAATTGAGGCAAAATAATTATAAAGTTTGCGGTTTAGGACCGCGAATTTTGCGTGCTGAAACAGCACCTCTCTATTTTTTGAGTGCTGTTTCCTATCAAACTGAATTAAGTAAGTGGGAATAACGAGTGAAAATACAAATTAGAAATTTTTGGAATTCAAGATATTGTCCAATTCTACTATTAACAATTGTCATTATCATTACCTTACCTTTACTAACTGGCTCTCTCGGAATTGGCAAACCGGGACGCGTGGGTGGCTTATTTTTGATCATTAATTCTCTCTACGCATGGTATTTCGGTCGCTGGATTCAAAGAAACGAACAAGCCAAGTGGACTTTTTTAATTGTTCCGGGATGCTTTTTGATGCTGGTCTTATTGCGTTATCCCCTAAGTATCTACGCTTATCTTCTAGTAGTCCTCTATTTTTTGATTGAATATTTAGCTTTTATTTTAGAAAAAAATAAATAAGAAAGATTGTAATTAGCAGTTTTTTTCTCCATAATTACATTAACTAAGATTAGTAGCACACTTAGGGTGTGCTTTTCTTATATTTTAAAATTGGTGGTGAGTACACTTCATGTCGAAGGAAAAAATCTATACTGCAACTGAAGTCTTTTCAATTTGTCAAGAATACATGAATGAACGCCATATTACCTATATTAAAAAAGCTTACCAAATGGCAAAATATGTTCATCGTGATCAAAAGCGTGCTTCAGGGGAACCTTACATTATTCATCCAATTCAAGTAGCAGCAATCTTGGCCAACTTGCGGATGGATCCTGATACCGTTTCGGCTGGATTTTTGCACGATGTTGTCGAAGATACTCCAATTATTTCGGAAGATATTCGGGAATTATTTGGGAATGATGTCGCTAACATCGTGGAGGGAGTCACGAAGATTTCCCGCTATAAATATCAGTCACACCAAGAACTTCTGGCGGCTAATCACCGCAAGATGCTCTTAGCGACAGCTAAAGATATGCGGGTTATCATGGTCAAATTAGCGGATCGTCTGCATAATATGCGAACTTTGCAACATTTACGTCCTGATAAACAAAGGCGGATTGCCAACGAGACTTTAGGGATCTATGCTCCTTTAGCCGATCGCTTAGGAATTAGTACGATTAAATGGGAACTAGAGGACCTATCGCTTCGTTATTTGAATCCCCAACAGTATTATCGCATCGTTCATTTGATGAATTCCAAACGAAATCAACGGGAAGCCTATATTCAAGAAGCAATTGCGGGCGTTAAAGCAAATATTGACCAATTAAAAATTGATTACGATATTAGCGGTCGGGCTAAGCATATCTATTCTATTTATAAAAAGATGGTCGAAAAACATAAACAATTTAGTGAGTTATATGACCTGCTGGCGATTCGGATCATGGTCAAGTCGGTTCGCGATTGTTATGGAGTGTTAGGAAACATTCATGCCCAATGGAAGCCTGTTCCTGGACGTTTTAAGGACTATATCGCGGTTCCTAAAGTTAATGGTTATCAATCGCTGCATACTACAGTTATCGGACCTCAAGGACGTCCTTTGGAAGTTCAAATTCGAACTTATCAAATGCACGAAATCGCTGAATTTGGGGTTGCTGCTCACTGGGCCTACAAAGAAGGCAAAAAAAATAAACTAACTTTAGATAGTAATGATCACCAAATCGATGTTTTTCGAGAAATTATGGAAATCCAAGAAGAATCATCGACTGATACTGATTTTATGCGCAATGTCCAAGGAGACATCTTCACCGATCGAGTTTATGTCTTTACTCCTAAGGGTGAAGTTATGGAGTTGCCGCAAAATTCGATTCCCCTTGATTTCGCTTACCAAGTTCACACTGAAGTTGGGAATCACACAATTGGCGCTAAAGTTAACGGCAAGATTGTTCCCCTTGACTATAAATTACGCAATGGTGATTTAGTTGAACTCTTGACGCAATCTAATGCTTCTCCAAGTCGTGATTGGGAAAATTTAGTGCATACAGCGCGAGCCCGAAATAAAATCAAGCGTTATTTCAAGATTATGGATCGCCAAGATAATATTGATCTGGGACGCAGTAAACTTGAACAAGAATTGACTGATCGAAATCTAGCCCCGAAGCATTATTTAAATAAAAAAGAGCTGCAACCGATTTTGGAACACTATAACTTCACAACCGAATCAGAATTATTAGCCGCGGTTGGTTATGGAGAAGTTTCAGCTATTGGGGTTATTAATCGTTTAACCGAAGTCAATCTCAAAAAAAATGCTCAACAGACAAAAAATGAACGGGAAAATAAGATTTTAACTGCTGACACTGAAACTCCAATTCCAGAAACTTCTACCCCAGCTCCGGAGACCGAAGAAAGGGAAGTGGAGATCCAAGGAATTGAAAATCTCTTAATTCATATGGCAAAATGTTGTACTCCGATTCCCGGGGATCCTATCGTGGGCTATATTACTAAAGGCCGGGGAGTCACAATTCACCGGCAAAATTGTCCTAACATTCAAGATGATCAGCAGCAATCTCGCTTAATTGAAGCTAACTGGGGAAATGTCCAAAATCATAATTATGTAGTTAAATTAGAAGTCTTTGGTTATAATCGCAACGGTTTGCTCAACGACATTTTACAAGTGGTTAATAAACAAACTAATCTCTTAGCGGGAATTAATGGCCGGATGGACCATAATGAAATGGCCAATATTTCACTTTCCGTAGGCGTTCGAAACTTATCCCACCTAAAAGACATCATGCAGCGAATCAATAACGTCCCTGATGTCTACGATATTAAACGAATCATTAATTAACTGAGGTAAAAAAATGAAAGTTGTTTTACAACGTGTTCAAGAAGCTCAAGTTGAAATTGCTGGAAGTCTACACGCCAAGATTGGTCTGGGAGCTCTTTTATTAGTTGGTCTGGGTCAAGAAGATACGGTGGAACAAGTCGATTATTTGGCCGGAAAAATTGCTAAAAGTCGCGTTTTCGCTGATCCAGCCGGGAAAATTAATTGTAGTATTCAAGATATTCAGGGGGAATTTCTCTCAATTTCCCAATTTACCCTTTATGCTAATACGAAAAAGGGGAATCGTCCTAGCTTTCAGGAGGCTTTAGCCCCGCAAGCGGCCGAAAGATTATATCAACGTTTCAATCAGCAGTTACAAATTTATAATCCGCAAATTCTGGTTCAAACGGGAGTCTTTGGGGCTGATATGCAAATTAAATTAGTTAACGATGGTCCTTTGACGATTATTTACGAAGCTTAGACAAATTAAAAACGGGGCTCAAGATTTTAATTTTGAGCTCCGTTTTTAATTTTATTTAAAATAATTAGCGAGACCAGTGGCAATTTTAGCGGCCAATTGGTCGCGATAATGTTCCGACTTAATCTGCTTAAAGTCGTGAGGATTATTGATATAACCTCCTTCAACTAAGATCGCCGGTTGTTCATTTTCTCGTGTAACTTCAAAATCGGCCGTCCGAATTCCTCGATTAGAAATTGGAAGACCACGCAATTGTTGGTTAACTTGATTCGCTAAACGTTGATCTTTCTTAGCCGAATAATAGTAGGTAGTTAGCCCCGTTGCTTGTCCTCCTTTGGGTGTTGAATCAAAATGGATACTGATAAAGGCATCGGCATTCAACTTATTGGACAAGCGAGCTCGCTCGGCTAAATCAACAAATTGATCCTTGCTCCGCGTTAAAATCACATTTGCACCCGATTTTTTCAGATGCTGTTGTAAGCGTGAAGCGACATCCAAGGTATAGTTTTTTTCAAAGCCCTTTTGACTTTCCGAAAGAGCTCCCGTGTCGCGCCCACCATGACCTGGATCAATCACAATCGTTGCTTCTGATAAGTTAGTTGCGGCAGACTTAATCTGATGCTTATTATCAGAAATAGAAACTAAACGACTATATAGATAACCCGTATCTCCCGAATTTAGTTTGACTTTATAAAAATCATGCTCTGTTCCTAAGTAGGGCAGTGTCGTTTGATCGGGAACATGGGCCACAACTTCAGAACGTTCATTAGCTTGCTTATAAATTTTAGTGTTATTTTGTAAAGTTGTTACTGACTGAATATTAACCGTCGCTTGCTGGGAATTGGGGGTCGGGTCTTTAATCTTTTGCGCAACTTGATCGGTCATCAAAATTGCGGAATCAGGGACCCAAGCAACGGTATTTTGATAGAGAATTTGGTTCCAGTCTTTTTGCGTATAAACAACATTAACATGTTGACCTTGATTTAGAGTTCCCAAGACTTCGGAATTTTTTTCGGCATACTTATAAACTTCGGTATTTACAGCTTTAATAACGCCAACAGTATTATGGGAAGTATTCACGTCGCCATTTTCAATCAACCAACTAGCAACCCAACCAATTCGATCGCCAGCTAGGCGAACCTGATACCATTGATTCTTTTTACTTAAAATAGTTAAAGTCTCACCACGCTTAACCTGCATAATAGTAGAATAGGCGAGGCTGGGTCCCATCCGCACATTTAAAAACTTTGCTTTAACAACTACTTGATTATCCTGGGCCAGAGAGAGAGTTGAAACTCCAGATAGAAGAATTAAACCCAAAACAACTAAGTAGGTCCAAAAAACACGGGGATTAGGAATTGGAGAACGCTTTGATCTTTTCATAAACATAAACTCCCCTGATTATCTTTCAAAAACATTATAATATAAAAAATATTAAAGCACACGATTTAACCTAGATTTGCGGCTTGACTTTGTTTAAGAGGATGGTTAACTTATAATATGAATTAAGTAAATTAAATGGCTAGTGGGACTAACAAGTTAGTCCCACTGGAGCGGTATTGTTTCGAACTTCAAAAATACCTTTATTTTAACACCATTATTTGCTATAAGGGTGTTTTTTATTGTCGAAAACCCCTGAATATTAAGGAGGAATTCCCGTGCGTTATCAAAAACCCAAGGGTACCGCGGACTTATTACCTGAAGAAGTTCGTCACTGGCAGTATATTACGACTGTGGCCCAAGAGGTCTTCAATAATTATCAATATCATGAAATCCGAACACCATTGTTTGAACAATATGAGGTCTTTGCTCGTTCTTCGGGAGATAGCTCCGATATTGTTTCCAAAGAAATGTATGATTTTGCGGATAAAGGTGGCCGGCATTTAGCTTTGCGGCCGGAAGGCACGGCGGGAGTTGTGCGCGCTTACGTAGAGAATAAACTTTTTGGTCCAGACCATCTCAGTCCCTACAAGGTCTGGTATCAGGGCCCGATGTTTCGTTATGAACGGCCCCAAGCCGGTCGGCAACGGCAATTTAATCAAATTGGAATTGAAGCTTTCGGTAGTGATAGTCCCGATCTAGATGTTGAAGTTATTGCTGTAGCCTTAACTTATCTCCAAAAATTGGGACTCCACAATTATCGAGTGGTTATTAATACTTTAGGTGATCCCCAAACCCGAAAAGATTATCATCAGGCTCTTTTAGCCTATTTGAACCCTCTTAAAGAGCAACTGAGTGCTGATTCTCAGGTTCGTTTGGAGAAGAATCCGCTCCGGATTTTAGATAGTAAAGATTCGAAAGATCAAGAGTTAGTTACCCAAGCTCCCAAAATTTTAGATTATTTAACTCCTGAAGCTAAAGAACACTTTAATCAAGTTGAAAAAACCTTACAAGCCTTAAAGATTAATTATCAAGTCGATTCACAAATGGTCCGTGGACTAGATTACTATAATCACACTATTTTTGAAATTATGGTTCAGAGTCCCGCCTTTGATAATCGTGAAATGACCATCGTTGCTGGAGGACGTTACAACGGTTTAGTTCAACAACTAGGCGGTCCGGATGTTTCTGGTGTTGGTTTCGGAATTGGTTTAGAACGTCTCTTATTATTACTAGAAAACGAAAATGTTCCCTTGCCTAGCTTAGCTGGTCCAGATATTTACTTAGTAACCGTTGACCCTGCTAGTTCAACGGCGGTTTCCCAGTTATTAAATCAACTTCGCCAAGCTGGAATTTCTGCTGAACGGGATTATGCTTCTAAGAAAGTTAAGGGGCAATTTAAGCAAGCTAATCGTTTGCAGGCCCGCTTTACTTTAGCTATTGGAGCCAGTGAGTTAGAATCACAAACGGCACAATTAAAAAGGATGAGTGATGGTCGAGAAACTCAAATTGATTTAACCAAAATTGTAAACATCTTGAAGACCATAAAGGCGGGGTAGGAAAGAATGAAGCGAACCAATTATTGTGGTTTAATTACCGAGAAATATTTAGAACAAGAGGTTACTTTAGCTGGTTGGGTGCAAACTCAACGAAACTTAGGTAATTTAATTTTTGTGGATTTACGTGATCGAGAAGGTTTGGTTCAGTTAGTTTTCAATCAAAAAACGGACGAAGCTATTTTTACGACTGCCAGCCAGCTCCATGCTGAATATGTAATTCAAATTACCGGTCAAGTCGTTGCTCGTCAAGAACAGAATATCAATCCTGATATGAAAACGGGAAAAATTGAAGTTGAAGTTCAACAACTAACGGTTTTGAATGAATCCAAAGTAATTCCTTTTCAAATCGAAGATCAAGTCGAAGCTACAGAAGATACTAAATTAAAATATCGTTATTTAGATTTACGTCGTCCCGAAATGCAGCAGGGTTTACGCCTTCGCTCCCAGATTATGGCGACGACGCATAATTATTTAAATCAACAGGGCTTCATTAATATTGAAACTCCAGATTTAGCCAAGTCAACTCCAGAAGGAGCTCGAGATTATCTAGTTCCTTCGCGGGTTTATCCGGGAAGCTTTTATGCTTTACCCCAATCACCACAGTTATTTAAACAACTGCTGATGGGAGCAGGATTTGATAAATATTACCAAATTGCGCGGTGTTTCCGTGATGAAGACTTGCGGGGTGACCGGCAACCAGAATTTACCCAAATTGACTTAGAAACTAGCTTTTTAAGTGCTGAACAAATTCAAGATTATACTGAAGGTTTAATTGCCCAAGTCATGGAAGACACCAAAGGAATTAAAGTTTCGTTGCCATTCCCAAGAATTACTTGGAATGAGGCCATGGATCGCTTTGGTTCCGATAAGCCCGATACCCGTTATGGGATGGAATTACAAGATCTGAGTCCCTTATTCCAAGACAGTGACTTTAAGGTTTTCCAGCAGGCTCTTGCCCAAGGCGGACAAGTTAAAGCCATTGTAATCAAGAACGCAGCTAATCAATACTCCCGTAAGAAGATTGAAGAACAACAAGAGTATATCAAACGTTTCCATGCACAAGGACTAGCTTGGGTAAAAGTGGCTGAAGATCAACTTACTGGTCCCGCCGCTAAATTCTTAAAACCACAAACTGAACAATTAATTCAAAGATTAGGTCTCGCTGACAATGACTTGGTCCTCTTTGTTGCTGCCAGCAAGAAGGTCTGTGCCGCGGCTTTAGGTTATTTACGGACCCACTTTGCTCAGGAATTAAACTTATATCAAGAAGATCAATATAATTTCCTCTGGGTAGTAGATTGGCCTTTATTTGAATATGATGAAGGCGATCAACGTTGGATCAGTGCCCACCATCCCTTCACGATGCCTAATGAAGAAGATGTAGCTTTACTTGATACTGATCCGCATCGAGCTCATGCCCAAAGTTATGATATTGTCTTAAATGGCTACGAGTTAGGTGGGGGATCAATCCGGATCCATCAACGCTCAATTCAAGAAAAGATGCTCAAGGCACTTGGCTTTACACCAGAACAAGCCCAAGCGCAGTTTGGCTTTCTCCTTGATGCTTTAGAGTATGGTTTCCCACCTCATGGAGGATTAGCAATTGGCTTAGATCGTTTCGCAATGTTACTGGCCCATCGGCAAAATATTCGGGATGTGATTGCCTTTCCTAAGAATTCCAAGGCTACTGAAGCGATGACCAAGGCTCCGTCAATTGTTGCTCAAGCTCAATTAAATGATCTCCATCTAAAGATTACCGATTAAAGCACTTTCTTTTCGAACACCGCCAAGTTAGTTATAATAACTAACTAGGAGGTGTTTTTTAATGTATGAATCAGAAAAAAAGGCGTTAACACCAGAACAATACGCGGTGACTCAAGAAAACGGAACCGAACCAGCATTTCACAATGAGTACGATCAAAACTTTGAACCCGGAATTTATGTTGATGTTGTCAGTGGAGAGCCCTTGTTTGCTTCCACTGCTAAATACAATTCAGGCTGTGGTTGGCCTGCTTTTTCTCGACCGATTACTAAATTACAACAAAAACGCGATCAATCTCATGGTTTGGAAAGAATCGAGGTCCGCAGTCCGCAAGCCGATTCGCATCTCGGTCATGTCTTTACCGATGGACCCCAAGATCAAGGAGGCTTACGCTACTGTATTAATTCTGCAGCCTTAAAATTTATTCCCCTTGACCAAATGGTTTCCGCAGGCTATGGCGATTATCTCGCCGAAATTGAAAAATAAATTCCCGCCGTGATTACGTACAGAATGTGTTAAAGTGTAACAGTAATCAATCGTAAAGGATTTATATATTAATGAACGAATTAGAACAAATCGTCAAACGCTACCGTAATGTTACTCGCCTTTCCGTGGCCGTAGTTTACTCCCTTTGTGTGGCCTTAGCTGTCAATATCTTTTGGACACCGGGGCATATCTATGGTTCGGGAATCATGGGAGTGGCTCAGTTACTATCATCTGTCAGTCAACGCTGGCTTCCATTTCACATCGGAATCCCTTTGCTTTATGCGGCCCTTAATTTTCCGCTTTTGATTTTATCGTGGCGAAAGATCGGTCATAATTTTACCGTTTTTACCGTAATTGCAGTTTGTTTCTCGACCATTTTAATGCGTACTTTACCGCCGGTTAAAGTTCAATTTGATCCCATTATTTGTGCTATTTTTGGGGGATTATTCAATGGCTTTGGAACCGGACTGGCGCTTAAAAATGAAATGTCGACGGGGGGACTAGATATTATTGGTATCGTTCTCCGCAAACGTTGGGGAAAAAGCGTAGGTTCGATTAACATCGCTTTTAATACCATCGTTGTTGCTGGTGCTGGTTTTCTTTTTGGCTGGGTCTATGCTTTTTATACTATTTTGGGAATTTTTGTTAACGGTCGCGTGATTGATGCTTTATATACCCGCGATCGCAAACTTCAGGTAATTATCATTACCTCCAATCCAGAACAAGTTATTCATCAGATTCAAGATGAGATGCGTCGGGGAATTACCATCGTTCACAATGTAGAAGGGGCTTACCGTCATCGTCCCAAGACGATGCTTTTTACAGTTATTTCCCGTTATGAACTCCGTGATTTTCAAATGGCTCTCCAAATTGCCGACCCGAATGCCTTTGTCAGCATTACCAAAGCCGAGATGATTCTCGGACGTTTTTATCAAGAACATATCTATTAAAAAATATCGAGGTCAACAATGATTTTAGGTTCACACGTTAGTCTGAGCGGAAAAAAGATGCTTTTAGGAGCCGCCCAAGAAGCCGTCAGTTATGGAGCTAATGCCATGATGATTTTCACAGGGGCTCCGCAAAATACTCGGCGGAAAACAGTTGATCAGATGAATATCTCTGCTGGTCAAACTTATATCAAAGAACATGGCCCCCAATTTATTATGGGTCATGCGCCTTATATTATTAATTTAGGAAATACCAAAAGAAGTGAACAGTACGAATTTGGAATTGAATTTATGAAAGATGAAATTCAACGTTGTGAGGCCTTAGGAATTACGACTTTGAGCTTTCATCCTGGAGCCCACGTTGGTTTGGGAGCCGACAAGGCCATTCATTCAATCGCTCATGGTCTTGATGAAGTTCTAGCAGCGACAAAAAACCAAGTTAAAATTGCTCTAGAAACCATGGCGGGAAAGGGGACCGAAGTCGGAACTAATTTTGAACAATTAGCGCAAATTATTGACTTAACGCCTCATAACGAACAACTAGCGATTACCCTAGATACCTGTCATGCGAGTGATGCTGGTTATCCAATTAAAGATAATTTCGATGAAGTTTTAGAGGAATTTGATCGAATTATTGGCTTGGATCGCTTACAGATGATTCACTTAAATGACTCGAAAAATCCGCAAGGGTCACATAAGGATCGCCATACCAACATCGGCTTTGGAACCATCGGTTTTCAGAGTTTAAATTATATTTGTCATCATCCTCAATTAGAAAAAGTCCCCAAGATTATGGAAACACCTTATGTCTTAGTTGATCAAGATCGAAAAAAGTCAGCGGCTCCGTATGCTGCTGAAATTAAAATGTTGACTGAACAAAGGTTTGATCCTGAGATGCAAGAAAAATTAATTATCGCTAACTCTTAGTTGCAAATTACTATTTTTTTCAAAGTGAACCTTACAAAAATGACATTTACCCCCAGAGTTGGAAACGACTCTAGGGGTATTTGTTGAGCACTGATTTTTGATTCTCAAAAATCAAAATAAAAAGTGCCGATAGAATTTTTCTAACAGCACAAGATCTGACCTTGTTTTTATTTGGATATTTACTTTAAATTGGCAGTTTTAATTCACTGGTAATAATTGAAGCCACTTCTTCAATTGATTTGTTGGCGACATTAATTACCAAACAATTTAACTTCTGATAAAGTTGGTCGGCATAATCAAGTTCCGCCTGAATTTTTGCGGTGTCTGAATAGGCTGTCGTTGCCTGTAGTCCATAAGCTAGCATTCTTTCTTGACGAATCTTTTGCAGGACTTCTTCATCATTAGTTAAACCGACAATCTTTTTGGGATCTACTTGCCATAATTCTGGTGGCAATTGCGCTTGGGGAACTAAGGGTAAATTAGTAACTTTAATATGTTGATTAGCTAAGAAAAAGGAGAGAGGGGTTTTAGAAGTTCGCGAAATTCCTAATAAAACTACGTCGGCATGAAGCATACTCCGGGGATTCTTACCATCATCATTTTCAGCAGCAAAATCAATGGCGGCAATACGATCAAAATATTGAGCATTTAATTTCCGAGCGGCGCCAATTTCGTGACTTGGATGCTGTTGGAATCGTTGACCAATCCGATCAAGATAAGGATTTAAAATATCAAAAGCTAATAAATTATTTCGATGAGTAAAATCTTTAACGATCTCATCAAGTTCTCGGTGACTCAAGGTATAAAATAAAATTGCATCTTCTACCACTGCTTGTTGCAAGATATGATTTAGCTCAGCCGTCGTTTGGACAAAGCCAAAGCGCCGTTGCTTGATTTCTATTTCGGGAAACTGGGCCATCATGGAGCGCGAAAAACCGGCAGATGTTTCCCCAGAGGAATCTGAAATTGCATAAACTGCTTGTTTCATTGTCTTCACCATCCATTCTTTTCTAAAAGTAGCATGTTCTAAAAAAAAAAGCTAGCTGAACTATAGAATTTATTATTCCAACTTTGCTCATTTTTTGTTATACTGTGTAGGAACTGTTTCAAATAATAGTTACGTTAATAATCGGAAGGAGGGATATCATATGGCTAGGACAGTTGTTCGTGAGAACGAGTCTCTTGATGATGCTCTTCGTCGGTTTAAACGTTCTGTTTCTAAGAGTGGTACTCTTCAAGAATATCGCAAACGTGAGTTTTACGAGAAGCCTAGTGTGAAACGTAAATTAAAATCTGAAGCCGCTCGCAAGCGTAATAAGAAGAGGAAACGACGTTAAGATTGAGGTGTGATGTTAATGTCCCTTACTAATCAGTTAATGATTGATATGAAGCTTGCAATGAAGGGTCATGATAAGACTTCATTATCGGTTATCAGAATGCTTAAATCAGGTTTGATGAATAAAAAAATCGAACTGGGACATGAGTTGACTGCCGCAGAAGAAGCCCAAGTAGTGGCTTCACAAATGAAGCAGCAGAAAGATTCTTTGGCACAATTTATCCAAGGGCAAAGACAAGACTTAGTTGATCAAACCAAAGCGCAGATGGCAGTACTTGAGAAGTATATGCCGCAGCAATTATCAGCAGATGAAGTGCAGCAGTTTGTGAACCAGAAGGCTCAAGAACTACAAGCAACGACTAAAGCTGATTTTGGTCGGTTAATGAAAGCCGTAATGCCTGAATTAAAAGGTAAAGCGGATGGTCAGCTCGTAAATAAGATTGTAAAAGAATTACTCAAGTAAGGTTGAAGTGGTGAAACACTTTAACCTTTTTCTTTTATCTTCGTTTATAATGGAACTAATGATTACTATTATTCATGATAGGGGTTAGAGTCTTGGGAGAACAAATAACACAGTCATTTACTTTACCAACTCGCGATGATCAAATCGTTTTGGGAGTTAACGATAGTAACCTCCAATTATTGGCCACTAAATTTCAGCTGCAAGTTCATGGCTTTGGCGAACGGATCGATTTTTCGGGGGATCAACCCAGCGTCCATTTAGCAATCCAAGTTTTACAAACTTTAATCAAACTCCAACATACAGGAATTCAAATTGGAGAAGTTGATTTCATCAGTGCTATTCAAATGGCCCAAGCTGGTGAATTAGAATATTTTTCAGATTTATATAATGAGGTAATTCTCCGTAATGCCCATGGACGAGCTATTCGAGTCCGTAATTTAGGACAGCGTAAATATTTACAAACCATTAAAAAATGTGACTTAACCTTAGGCTTAGGCCCTGCTGGAACTGGGAAAACCTATCTGGCTGTAGTCATGGCTGTTGCCGCCTTGAAAAAGGGGCAGGTTAAACGCCTGATTCTCACTCGACCAGCAGTCGAAGCCGGCGAAAGTTTAGGTTTTTTACCAGGGGACTTAAAGGAAAAAGTCGATCCCTACCTTCGGCCAATCTATGATGCTTTATACGATATTTTAGGTCGAGAACATACTCAACGCTTACTCGACCGGCAAATAATTGAAGTTGCTCCTTTGGCTTATATGCGCGGGAGAACGCTGGATGAAGCTTTCGTAATTTTAGACGAAGCTCAAAATACAACCGGGGCGCAAATGAAGATGTTTTTGACTCGTCTAGGATTTGGTTCCAAAATGGTTGTCAATGGGGACTTAACCCAAATTGACTTGCCCCGCCACACCCAAAGTGGTCTGTTAACGGCAACGAAAATCTTACGAAATTTACCCCGAATTGGCTTGGTTGAATTTCAGGCTAACGATGTTGTTCGTCACCCGGTCGTTGCGGAAATTATTACCGCTTATGCTCAACAAGATATGAGGAATAAATAATGGATTTAGAGATTTATGATGAACACGAATTAGTATCTGCTTCTCATTTAAAATTAGCCCAAGATTTAATTCGCTTGGGAGCGCAAGAGATTAATTTAGCTGCCGATACAGAAATGTCTTTAACCTTTTGTACGGCAACTGGAATTCAACAGCTCAATCGCCGCTATCGAGCAACCGACAAACCGACAGATGTAATTAGCTTTGCCTTAGAGGATGGTGACGACGCGGGGATTAAGACGCGTGCTTTGGAAGAAGAGTTTGGTCTACCACGTAATCTAGGGGACCTTTTTATCTGTCCTGAAGTCGTCCAAGCTCATGCTCAAGAGTACGGTCATTCTGTCGAGAGAGAATTCGGCTATACAGTCGTCCATGGTCTCTTACATCTGTCAGGATTTGACCATATTGAATCCCAGGCAGCTCAGGAAATGTTTGCCTTACAAGAAAAAATTTTGCAGGAAGCTCAATTACAGCGTTAGGAGGAATTTTTATGTCAGTTGCTCAACTATTGTCTGCGGCGACCAAATTGCTTGACCAAGCCTATGTTCCTTATTCCCATTTTCCCGTTGGGGCAGCCTTATTAACGACCGATGATCAAATTATTACCGGCTGCAATATCGAAAATGCTTCTTACGGTTTAACTAATTGTGCCGAACGGACCGCGATTTTTCAAGCCGTGGCTCAAGGTCACCGCGATTTTAAGGCCCTTTTAGTAACCGGTGTAACCGATGAAGTTATTTCACCTTGTGGTGCTTGTCGACAAGTAATCAGTGAATTCTGTACTCCAGAAATGCCAGTTTACTTAACTAATCAAAATCAGCAGGTGGCTAAAATGACAGTTCAAGAATTATTACCCGGAGCCTTTGACGCGGAGGATCTCGATCATGACTAAAGATTCTTTTCGCTCGGGCTTTGTCAGCATTATTGGTGCTCCTAATGTCGGAAAATCAACCTTTATGAATCGAATTCTAGGGACTGAAATCGCGATTACTTCACCTAAAGCACAGACAACACGCAATAAGATTCAAGGTATCTATACTGATGATCAGCAACAAATTATTTTTTTAGATACTCCTGGGGTCCACGATCCTAAAAACGAACTTGATCAATATATGGATTTAGCAGCCTTTTCAACGCTAAAAGATGTTGATTTAATTTTATGGATGGTTAGTGCCAAGGATTCCATTCCGGCTCCCGACAGCAAGCTAGTCGCTCAATTACAGGGGCGTTCTCAACCAATTATTTTGGTCATTAATAAAATCGACCTCATTCATCCAGACCGGCTTTTGCCGTTATTGGATCAGTACCGGCAACTAGTTGATTGGACTGATATTTTTCCGATTTCGGCAACGCAAGGAAACAATGTTCCTGAGCTTTTACAAACTCTAGGGGAACATTTACCGGCTGGTCCGGCCTATTACCCCCAAGACCAACTTAGCGACCATCCAGAATACTTCATTGTCGCCGAAATTATCCGTGAAAAGATTTTGGAATTGGCGCGCCAGGAGGTTCCGCATGCTGTGGCTGTAGTTGTTGAACAAATGAATCAATATGAAAACAATAAACGCCAAGTAGAAGTGACAATTTATGTCGAACGAGCTAGCCAAAAGAAAATTCTGATTGGTAATCAGGGGCAAATGCTGAAACAGATCGGCATTCGGTCGCGTCGAAAAATTGAAAATCTCTTGGCGGAAAAGATCAATCTGAAACTCTGGATTAAGGTCCAAAAAAATTGGCGCAATGATCCACTTTTCTTAGCCCGCATCGGTTATTCTTCAAAGGATTTAAAATAGATGACTTTACAGCGTCACCAAGAATTCCAGGGTCTAGTTTTACGTACGCAAGATTATCACGAGAACGATCAGTTGGTTTATTTATTTACTGACCGTTTTGGTATTTTAACTTTTTTACTAAGAGGAACTAAGAAATTAACTTCTAAAAAAAGGGCTTTAGGTCTGATCTTTACTACGGGAACTTATCAAGGAACCCTCAATGATCGTGGTTTTTCTTATCTAGAATCTGCTCAAAACTTGCATCAATTTGCAAAAATTAGTCAAGATATTACCAAGAACGCCTACGTTACCTATCTTAACGATTTGGTTTTGCGGTCTTTAACCGCCAAGCGGGCTTATCCTCGTTGGTTTCACCAAATTTTAACAGCGACTCAGTTAATTGACCAAGGTTTAGATCCAGAAATCATTACTGATATTATTGCTGTCCAGTTACTCCAGCCCTTAGGAGTTGCACCCCAGTGGCAACATTGTGTTTTGGGACCAGAGACCACGGGGAAGTTTGATTTTTCACTAGTTTATAGTGGAATTTTATGCCAAAAGCATTGGTCACAAGATGAGCATCGTTTACACTTGGATCCCAAAACGGTTACTTACTTGCGTTTATTCTCGCGTTTAGCTCTTGACCGAGTGCATAGTATCAAAGTAACCTCTGCAACTAAAGTCCAATTACGCCAGATCCTAGATTTAATTTATCGTGATCACGTGGGAATCTATCCCCGTAGTAAGAAGTTTCTTGACTCCATGTATAAGTGGCAATTGGATTCTTGACAAGTTGGTGCGGAATGATAAAATGCACAATGGAAGTTTCAGCGAGCGTGGATAGTGCGAGCACGTTTTAAAAATGGTCGTTTTATTTCTTAAATTTAACATTCTAATGAAGTGCAGGTCTCAGACCTGAAGTAGGGTGGAACCGCGAGAACTCTCGTCCCTATGCAATTATTGATTGCATAAGGGACTTTTTTTATGCAATCAGAAATGAGGTAGACAGGTGGAAAAAGCACTGAATGTTCAGGAAATGATCCTTACGCTCCAAAAATTCTGGAGCAGTAAAGGCTGCATGTTAATGCAGGCTTACGATACAGAAAAGGGAGCTGGAACCATGAGTCCATATACTTTTTTACGGGCTATTGGACCAGAACCTTGGAATGCAGCTTACGTAGAACCTTCAAGACGACCAGATGATGGTCGCTACGGGGATAATCCCAATCGTTTGTATCAACATCATCAATTCCAAGTAGTGATGAAACCTTCACCCTTAGAAATTCAAGATTACTATCTTGATAGTCTTAAGGCTCTAGGAATTAATCCATTAGAACATGATATTCGTTTTGTAGAAGATAACTGGGAAAATCCTTCTATGGGCTGTGCTGGGGTCGGTTGGGAAGTTTGGCTAGATGGAATGGAAGTCAGCCAGTTTACCTATTTCCAACAAGTTGGTGGATTAACCGCCTCTCCGGTAACTAGTGAAATTACCTATGGTGTTGAAAGACTAGCTTCATATATCCAAAATGTAGATTCTGTTTTCGATTTAGAGTGGGGCAATGGCGTTCGTTACGGCGATATCTTCCAAGAACCCGAATATGAACATTCGAAGTATGCTTTTGAAGCTAGCGATCAAGAAATGTTACTGAACTTTTTCAATGCTTACGAAACCGAAGCTAAGCGGTTAATTAAAGCTGGTTTAGTTCATCCAGCTTATGATTATATTCTTAAATGTAGTCATACCTTTAATCTATTAGATGCACGAAAAGCGGTTTCCGTTACCGAAAGAGCCGGCTACATGCATCGAATTCGGACCATGGCCCATCAAATTGCTCAGGCCTTCGTCGCCGAACGTAAGAAACGTGGTTTTCCTTTATTGGATGAGGCCAGCCGAGAAAAACTTTTCAAGGAGGAGCAAGCAAATGACTAAAACTTTCTTATTTGAATTAGGTCTTGAAGAAATGCCAGCTCACGTTGTAACGGCGGCTGAAAAGCAATTTGCTCAAAAAGTTGCTGCCTTTTTAGATGACCAAAAGTTAACTCATGGTAAGATTGAACAATTTTCAACTCCGCGTCGGCTATCCCTTTTAATTCATGACTTGGCTGACAAACAAGCTGATCAAGATCTAGAAATGAAAGGCCCCGCCCAAAAGATTGCCCAAGATGCTGCCGGAAATTGGAGTAAAGCAGCGCAAGGTTTTGCTCGGGGACAGGGTGCTAGCGTTGAGAGTATCTTTTTCCAAGATTTTAAGGGAACACCATACGCTTATGTAAAGAAGCATATCGCTGGCCAAAGTGCTGCCAGTGTTCTTCCTGGACTAACCACGGTAATTTCTGATCTGACTTTCCCAACGCGGATGAAATGGAATAAATTTAATTTTGAATTTATTCGTCCCTTACATTGGATTGTCGCTCTTCTGGATAATCAAATTCTGGACTTTAAATTTCTAAATCTCCAGGCGGGGAATCAAACCCGGGGACATCGCTTCTTAGGGGGACCAATTACCTTAGCTCAGGCTAGTGACTATCCGACCGCTTTGGAACAAGAATTTGTAATTGCTGATGCTCACCAACGTAAAGCGGAAATTAAAAAGCAAATTCAACAACTGGCTAGCCAACACCAATGGCAAATCAATTTAGATCCAGATCTATTAGAAGAAGTAACTAATTTAGTGGAATTTCCGACCGCTTTTGCAGGTCAATTCGACCCCAAGTATCTCCAAATCCCGGAAGAGGTCCTGATTACCTCAATGAAAGATAATCAACGTTACTTCTACGTCCGTGATCAAGAAGGAAAACTTGCTCCTTACTTCATCGGCGTGCGTAATGGCAATCAAAACGATTTAAACAATGTTATTGCCGGTAACGAGAAAGTTCTCGTTGCTCGTTTAGAAGATGCCGCCTTCTTCTTTGCGGAAGATCAAAAGCGAAGCTTGCAAGATTACGTATCTCAATTGGAAAATGTTACTTTCCACGATAAAATTGGTTCGATGAGCGCCAAGATGGCGCGGACCAAAGTAATTGCTCAACTTTTAGCGCAAAAGCTCAAGCTTGATGGTTCGACTACTGCTGATGTTTTACGGGCTGCTGAAATTTACAAGTTTGATTTAGTTACCGATATGGTTGGAGAATTTTCTGAACTCCAAGGCGTCATGGGCGAAAAATATGCTCTGATTTTTGGTGAGAAACCAACCGTTGCTCAAGCCATTCGTGAACACTATCTGCCAACCGCTGCCGAAGGAGACTTACCGCAATCGCGAACCGGAGAGATTCTTTCTTTAGCTGACAAGTTAGAAAGTCTAATGAGTTTCTTCGCCGTTGATTTACTCCCCACTGGTTCTAATGATCCTTATGGTTTACGGCGTCAGGCTTACGGTTTAATCAGGATTCTCCAAGCGCAAAATTGGCATCTCGACTTACAAGAGTTACAAACTGAGATTAGTGCCGCTTATCAAGCTGCTCAACTTCCAGGAAACTTTGATTATCAAAAGCACCAAGCAGAACTGACGACCTTCTTCCAAGATCGGGTCCGACAATTCTTAGCTCCCCGAAACATTAATCATGGTGTCATTGAAGCCGTAGTTGCTAATTCAAAAGTTGACCCCGTAACGATGCTTACTTTAGCTCAAAGTATTCAAGCCGCTCAAGAGACTGCTGTTTATAAGCCAAGCATGGAAGCTTTGACGCGAGTTTTACATCTAACCCAACAAAATCAGACTGCTGATCTGCCGCAAGCGGTTGATTCTGGGCTCTTCGTTGATTCTACAGAAACAGATCTTTACCAAGCTGTTCAAAAATTACAAGAACAATTTTCCCAGTTGGAAGCTCCGGATCGTTTCGCCGCTTTAATTGCCTTACAACCAACGATTACTGCTTATTTCGACGCCAATATGATTCTCGATTCCGACTTAAAAATTCGGGCTAATCGCCTTAAACAGCTCCAATTATTAGCCCAATTGATTAACAGCTTAGGTGACTTGAATCAGCTGGTTATTAAATAAATCACCGGTTAAATTGCTTTACCATAACTGGTGATTAGGTGTATAGTTATAGTATTATATTTATAAGGAGAGATAGTCGCATTTTTAATGCGGCTCTCTTTTCGCTTAGGGCGGGAGGTGTGACTACTGGTTACTAAAATTCCGGAAGACTTCATTGAAGAAGTTCGCCAACAAACCAATATCGCGGATGTAATTGAGCCTTACGTACAGCTGAAGAAATCTGGTCAGAATCTGTTTGGCTTATGTCCTTTTCACGAAGAAAAAACTCCTAGTTTTTCGGTCTCTGAAAGTAAACAAATTTTCCATTGTTTCAGTTGTGGACGGGGGGGTAACGTCTATAAGTTTCTAATGGATATGGAAGATCTGAATTTCCCGGAAGCCGTTTTAAAAGTCGCAGACTTTAGTGGGATTTCCTTGCCAGCGAATTATCAGGCTCCCTCTGATCATAGTTCAGAGCCGCATGCCATTCTAAAACAGGACTATCAAGCCGCCCAGGATTTTTACCATCATATTCTCCTACGAACTCAAGCTGGAGTTTCTGCTCTGGAATATCTGCATCAACGACAGTTGACTGATGAGACGATTGAACACTTTCAAATTGGCTATGCTCCAGATCAATCTCAGATTCTTTGGAGTTTTTTCCAGGAGAAGTCTAAATCAACCCCAGAACTACAACGTTCTGGACTTTTTACAGAAAGTGATCAAGGTCAGTTTTACGATCGTTTTCAAGATCGGGTCGTTTTTCCCGTGACCGATCAAAGTGGAAAGACGATCGCCTTCTCAGGACGGCTATTGCAACCACCACCGCCTGATCGACCAGTGGGAAAATATTTAAATAGCCCGGAAACAGAAATCTTTCATAAGAGTAAAACCCTCTTCAATCTTGCTGCCGCCAAAACCGCGATTCGCAAACAAGGGGAAGTTGTTTTATTCGAAGGTTTCATGGATGTGATTAGTGCTTATCAAGCCGGTCTTAAAAATGGCGTGGCTTCCATGGGGACTAGTTTAACTAGTGAACAGATCTATCTACTCCAACGTCTAACCCATCGTTTGATTATCTGTTATGATGGAGATGCTCCAGGAATTAAAGCCGCCCAGCGAGCTTTAAAATTACTGCAAGAAACTAACTTGGAAGTTGGAGTTGTAGTTCTTCCCGGTGGACAAGATCCAGATGAATTTATTAAAAAACAGGGTGGAGATGCTTTTGTCAAATTAGTTCAGCATAAGTCTTTGAGCCCGGTAGCCTTTATGATTGAGTTTCTCAGTCAACAATATGACCTCAGTAATGATTTACAAAAAGTTGACTTTCTCAATTCGGCTTTAAAATATTTAGCTCCGGTGCAGTCACCTGTTGAACAAGAACTATACGTCCGTCAACTAGCTGAACGTCTGCAACTTTCAGTAACGGCAGTGCAACAAGAATTGGCTGATCAAATCAAAAGTCAAAAGCTGCTGCAACCTTTAGCCCAAGAAGGTCTAACTAAACAAGCCCAAGAAGCTGCTCCGAATCGAGATTTAGAGTATAGTCATTTGGACCGGATAGAAAAGTCAGAGAGAAATTTATTACAGATTGTTTTTCACTTTCCCGAGGTAATTAACATCTTGGACCGGCAAAATAATTTTCATTTTGTGCACGAGCAATATCAAGAAATTTTTGATGTTTGGTTGCGGGCTAGTCTGACTCAAGATCAATTAACTGTTGCTCAATTTATAGATCTAATTCCTGAAAATCTGCGCAACTTGGTAACCACGATTGAAATGATGCCTCGTCCGGCCAGTTACTCTGAAGCTGAAGTCCAAGATTATATCAATAATTTACAGGCAAATTCGGAGGAGCAACAATTACGGATATATCAACAAAAGATCCAGCAAGCCGCCCAAATTGGTGACTCGCAACAAGAACTGGAATTTACCCTGAAACTGATTACTTTGCGCCAGCAAATTGATCACGCAGAAAAAAAGGAGCTTTTGGATGGAGAATAAGAAAAAAAAGAGTGTCGTCAAATCAAGCAAAGAACTTGAAAAAGCAACCAATAGCTTAATTAAAGAATATAAGGCCGATAAGAAGGTTGCTGATAGTGTCTTAGAAGAGCGCCTCGTGAAACCTTTTGCCTTGAAGGGAGACTCAATTGAAGAGTTAATTGAACATTTACAAGATCGCGGCATTAGCGTTGTCGACCAAAACGGTGATCCTAGTCAATTAGCCCTAAAAAGCCAAAAAGAGGTCAACAATCACGAATTAACTGACATGTCAGCTCCGACGGGTATTAAGATTAACGATCCTGTCCGAATGTATTTGAAAGAGATTGGTCGGGTTCCTTTATTAAATGCCCAACAAGAAGTTGACTTAGCCCAAAGAATTGAAGACGGTGACGAAGAAGCCAAGCAACAATTGGCGGAAGCTAACTTGCGGTTAGTGGTTTCAATTGCTAAACGTTATGTTGGTCGGGGAATGCACTTCTTGGATTTAATTCAGGAAGGAAATATGGGCTTGATGAAGGCGGTTGAGAAATTTGATTACCGGAAGGGATTCAAGTTTTCAACTTATGCTACTTGGTGGATTCGTCAGGCCATCACCCGTGCCATTGCTGACCAAGCGCGGACCATCCGAATTCCAGTGCATATGGTCGAAACCATCAATAAACTGATTCGGATTCAGCGGCAACTACTGCAAGATTTAGGTCGGGAACCGACGCCAGAGGAAATTGGCGCCGAAATGGAAATTTTGACTTCCAAGGTCCGCGATATTCTCAAAATTGCTCAAGAACCAGTTTCCTTGGAAACTCCAATTGGGGAAGAAGACGATTCTCATTTGGGTGACTTTATTGAAGATAATGAAGCTACTAGTCCCGAAGATCATGCTTCTTATGAATTACTCAAAGAACAATTGGAAAATGTCCTCGACACTTTGACCGATCGAGAAGAAAATGTTTTACGCTTGCGCTTTGGGTTGGATGATGGTCGAACTAGAACCTTAGAGGAAGTTGGTCGAGTTTTCGGTGTAACCCGTGAGCGGATTCGCCAAATTGAAGCGAAAGCTTTAAGAAAACTCCGACATCCTTCTCGTTCCAAACAATTACGCGACTTTTTAGATTAAAAGTTAAGTTTACTCCCTAACTCAATTGAGTTAGGTTTACATAATTAAAGGAGTTTTGTATGCCGAAACTATCCCACCGTCTTCAAACCATTATTTCATTGGTTCCTTCAACAACTTGTGTCGCTGATATTGGATCAGATCATGCTTTTGTTCCCATCACCTTAGTCCAAGAACACCAGACTCAACGGGCTATTGCCAGTGAAATCGCTCCCGGACCTTTAGCAATTTCCCAACAAAACATTGCGGATGCTAACTTAGGAAAAGTGATTCAGACCCGACAAGCCGACGGCTTACAGGGCTTAACTGAGGCTGACCAAGTAGAAGTCGTGATTATTGCGGGGATGGGCGGGCAATTGATTACTCGTATTTTGACGCAAGGAATTGCCGCTCTAGCTTCAATTTCCTGTTTGATTTTAGAAGCCAATAACGATGAACCTCAAGTTCGCTTGTGGCTTAGTCAACATCATTGGCAAATTACGGCTGAATGCTTGGTTCAAGAAGATGGCCATATTTATGAAATTATCCGGGCTGAAAAAGTTGAGCAAGCAGTGTTTTTGACTTCTCAAGAACTTTTATTTGGCCCCAAATTATTGGCTGAAAGAAGTTCGGTTTTTCTCAATAAATGGCGTGACAAACTTCAACGAACGAAATTTATGTACCAAAATTTGCAGCATGCTCAAAAACAAGAGCCCGCAAAGATTGCTTGGGCCCAGCAACGAATTCAAGAAATTGAGGAGGTTTTAAAATGATTCCTACGGCAACCATGATTATCGAACGAATCGAAAAACTTGCTCCTTTAGCGATTAAAATAGCTCATGATCCTACGGGGCTTCAATTAGGGAATCCTGATTTACCGGTTCACAAGGTCTTAACAACTTTAGACGTTCGTCCGGAGGTCGTTCAAGAAGCGATTGACCAGCAAGTTGACCTAATCGTGGCTCATCATCCGGTAATGTTTCATCCAGCGACTAATCTAGATACTCGTGATCCCCAAAATCAAATGTACGCGCAACTGCTCCAACACCAAATTACGGTTTACGCAGCCCATACTAATGTGGATAAAGCCACCGGCGGAATGAACGACTGGTTGGCGCAAAAATTAGGCTTACAAGAGATTCAAACTTGGGGAACTGACCAAGATGGGATTCCTCTAGGTCGCTGGGGACTTCTTCCTAGCGCCTTATCAGTTCAAGAGTTAGCTCGCCTCGTTCGCCAAAAATTCCAACTAAGTGGGCTCCGTTTGATTAGTAAGCAGCCGGAACAAATTGTCCGTAAGATCGGATTTTTGGGTGGTGATGGTGGTAAATTTTATCCCCAAGCCGTGGCCCGTGGTCTAGAAGTTCTAATTACGGGTGATGTTTACTACCATACGGCTCATGAAATGTTAACAACTAACTTGAGTGTGATTGATCCAGGACACCACATTGAAGTAATCTTCCAAGATCAGATGCAGTCTTTAATTAAAAGCTGGGCGCAAGCGGCTGACTGGCAAATTGAAGTCCAAGTCGCTCAGGCAAATACCGAACCATTCCAATTTATTTTTTAGGAGTTTAAGAAATGAAATATCCTCAACTAGAAGAACGCTTTTTACGCTATGTTCGCCAAAATACTCGGTCTGATGAACAATCAACCACCGTTCCCACTACGCAACGCCAAGTGATTTTTTTGAAAAAACTAGCAACTGAACTAACCAATCTTGGTCTCCAAGAAGTAGTTTATAATTCGCAAAACGGTTATTTAACAGCCACTTTGCCAGCCAATACTGCCAAACAAGTTCCGGTAATTGGATTTTTAGCCCATGTCGACACGGCAGACTTCAATTCTGAACACGTTAACCCCCAGATTGTTTCTGACTACGATGGCCAGCAAATTATCAAACTTGATCCGGCAGGTAAATATCAATTAGATCCTAAAGTCTTTCCTAGCTTAAAGAAGTATACTGATCAAACTTTAATTACCACTGATGGAACAACCTTACTCGGAGGAGATGACAAAGCTGGCGTCAGTGAAATTATCACCGCAGTAGAGTATCTCCTGGAACATCCAGAAATTGAACATGGCACTCTTCGCCTGGGCTTTAGCCCCGATGAAGAAACAGGAAAGGGCGCTAAAAACTTCGATGCTCCAGCTTTTGCAGCGGACTTTGCCTATACTGTAGACGGTGGTAGCGAAGGTCAACTTGAATATGAAACCTTTAATGCCGCTGCTGCTAAAATTCAAATTACGGGAAAAGATGTCCATCCTAGTGAAGCTAAAGATATTTTAGTTAATGCCAGCTTGATCGGCATGGAGCTGCAAAGTCAACTTCCTGCTAATGAAGTCCCAGAAAAGACTAGTGGTCGGGAAGGTTTCTACTTTTTAACTGAATTTACAGGGAGTGTCGATCAAGCTAATCTCTCTTATATTATCCGGGATTTCGATCGTGGAGGCCTAGAAAGACGAAAAGAATTCCTGCAACAAATTATCGCTAAATTGAAGCAAAAGTATGGATCTCAAACAATTCAAGCTAAAATTTATGATCAGTATTATAATATGTATGAAGTGATTAAAGACCATATGGAAGTCGTCCAACTAGCCGAAAAAGCCATGCACAATTTAGGTATTGTCCCGGATAAAACTGCTGTTCGGGGCGGCACAGACGGTTCAACCATTTCTTTCATGGGTTTACCGACTCCCAATATCTTTGCGGGTCCCGAAAACATGCACGGACGTTTTGAATATGTGTCCGAGCAGGTCATGGATAAAGCGGTCGATGTCATTTTAGAAATCAGTCGTTTAAATACGCAAGGAGAATAATTATGCCTTTAGTTCATATTGAATTAATTGCCGGTCGTAAGCCGGAACAACTTAAACAAATGGTGGCTGATGTCACCCAAGCAATTATGAAAAATACCGGAGCTCCGGCTGAACATGTCCACATTGTTCTCAATGAAATGCAACCGGATCACTATTCAGTTGGTGGAGTTTTGAAGTCTGACGAATAAACATTAAGGATCTTTAGAGAGATTCTCCTGACAATTAGGAACGCTCGTCAATTTACCAATAGGTGAATGAAAATTTTAGTTTTCATTCGCCTATTTAGTAGTTTTCTTTATCTCTTGCAGACAACAAAAAATTGCCAAGCCTGAGGCTGGCAATTTTGCTAGTTCCTAATTAAAAATTTTCCAACTCGTTAAAGGCCAATAACGCACCTTAACGACACCTTCAATCTTGTCTCGAGGGATAAAACCGATATAGCGGCTATCCTTGGAAACACTCCGGTGATCTCCCATGACGAAATAGCTGCCTTTGGGAACTTGGTTAGTAGCTTGAAGTTGTTGGAGCTGTTGCGGGGTATACAATTTTCGATAATAACTACTTTTAGCTAAGGTTCGCAGGCTAAAGTCATCCGTATCTGTATACTTGGTTCCATAAACTCCGGCGGTGCCATCATCAACTAATTTAGATCCCGGCTTTAAATAATCTTGCTGAAGTTTCTTACCGTTAACATAAATCTGATTATCTTTCGCCACTACGGTTTGCTGCGGAGTAGCAATTACTCTTTTGATATAAAAAGCTCCCGGTTGATCTGGAGCATCGATGACTACCACATCACCGGTTTTAACTTTACTATGACGCCAAGCAATGGCCCGATCATTATCTTCAAAAGTTGGTTGCATCGATGTTCCCGAAACTCGGGTATTGTCAATCAAATAACGATTTAAGAGAAAGAAAGCTCCCCAAATTACAATCAACAGGCCGATCGTCTGAGCCAACCAAATCAACCATGAGCGAACCGTCCCTGAACTACTTTTTTCAGCGCCCATTCATTTCACCTCACTTTATTATGCGGTAATCAATACAAGCATATGATACACTTTTGCTAGGTTAAGAACAAAAAATTCCCGAGGAAAATTCATGTCGATAGATTATGAAACTAAACTACAACTTTATCAAACTCTTTTCCAAACTGATCCTAAATTTTCAGTTCTTTTAAAGCAATTAGCACAAACAATTGCTGCCTACCGGCAACAACGGTTACCAACTTTTATTTTACCAAATTTAGACGTTACCCCGGATGATTTAACTCGGCTTTTAACTAATTCCAAATTCTCGGTAGGGAAGAACTGGAGTCAAAAAGAAGAACAAATTGAAGATCTAGCCCGTTTTTTAGGTGATTTTCGCAATTATTTACAAGAAGAACTAGGAATTTGGGCCTTGTTAAATCAACCAATGCTTACTTGCTGGACCCAAGAATTTCCTCATTACCGTTATTTAGAATTAATGAGTGGCAACGGAATGCTCTCTTGGGCTCTCCGCCAAAAGCAACAGACGGTTTATGCCACTGATAATTTCTCTTGGGCCCAAACTAGCAAGACCGGCCGTAAACTTTGGACTTCGGTTCAAAAACAAGATGCCCTGACCGCCGTTCTCGAGAAAGGGCAACAAGTTGATGTGATTTTACTAGCTTGGAGTCCCGATCGAGAAGAAATTGACTGGCAACTGCTCCAAGCAATTCGCCAACTTCAACCTCGACCCCAATTTTGGTTAATTGGAGAATACCGGGGGGTAACTAATAGTCAACTCTTCTGGGATCAAGCTCAGCTCCATTATGATCGGCGAATTGCTCAGATTAATCGTTACTATCCCAGTTTAGATCTTATTAAAGACCATTTATTTGTAATTAGGTGACTTTATGAAAAAAACTATCTTGTATAATATCTTAATTATCATCTTTCTTGTCTGGAGTGCTGTTTTAGTATCTCATAGCGATACCCGCAATTATCAACGACTCCTCGAACGGGGGAATATCCGCGAAGGAGCGGTTATTTTTCCATCTCGTTCACAGCAATCTATTCCCCAAGCTCTGCAAAAATTACAGAAGCGCCATTTAGATCAACTCCAAATCTATTTCATTCAGAAAAAAAATCCCAATGTAAGTTACGTCTACATGCCTGAAGTTTTACGCTCTACACCAATAACCAAAGGGCGCTTTTTCATCAAAAGTGATTTCCAATCGCCAATTCCCTTTGTTATCTTAGGAAAAGATTTATACCAAAAAGCTTACCATCCGCAAGCTCAAAGGTATTATCAAATTGGACAACGTTACTATTCAGTCATTGGTGCTACGGGAATTAATGATCATAATAAATTGAACCAACATATTTTTATTTCAGCATCACCTCAACAAAATAACCGCACCCAAATTCGCCATTATCAGATTGTTGTTGACGGTCCCATTTTGAATCATCCCCAGAAATTAAAACAATTGCAAACTGCTTTTCACGCCCGCAAACCGGCTCGATCGGTCAACCGAATTAATAATATTAAGCAAACTTGGTGGACCCGTTGGGGCGACACTCTTTGTTCTTTAAGCGTGACGGCGTTAGTTATTTTAATTCTCGGTTGGCTGAGTCAAATTCCCGCGGTTCATTCGGTTAAAGCAAGCGCCTTACAAAACGGTCTTCTATCAACTTTCAAATTAGAGACTTGGTTTAAATTTTTCTTAGGACAAGTGATTACCTTTGCCATTGCCGGACTAATTGCTTTCAATAAAGTTCAAATCATTAGTTGGCGTTATCTTTTTCTCTACTTTGGCGTAGTTTTCATTTTGCTTAATCTTCAAGTCTTACTCCAACTTAATTTCACAAAACCACGCAAAGGATAAGTTAATGTCATTACCAACAGATTTCATTCAAAAATATCAAAGGCTTTTGGCTAGCCAAGCTCCAGAATTCTTGACTAGCCTGGCACAAGCTCCAACGGCTGGTTTTCGTCTCAATCCCCAAAAGGCCCAACTAGAGCAGGTCAATGAAGATTTATCACAGCCGATCACCGAAGTCAGCAATGGCTATCGCGGAAAAATCGACGGGCATAGTATTGATCACCTCGCAGGGTGGATCTATTCTCAAGATCCGAGTGCCATGAATGTCGCCCAAGTAGCTCAACCACAAGCCCATGAAAGGGTTTTGGATCTTTGTGCAGCTCCGGGAGGGAAGACGACTCAGCTGGCTGCCTTAATGCATAACCAAGGGCTTTTAATTGCTAACGAGATTAATCACAGTCGAGCGCGCGTTCTTTCTTCAAATGTTGAACGATGGGGCTTAACCCAGACAGTAGTTACCAACAATAGTCCAGCTCAACTAGCGGCTATTTTTCCCCATTTCTTTGATTGTATTGTAGTCGATGCTCCCTGCTCAGGTGAGGGACTCTTTCGTAAAGATCCGACCGCAATGCAATATTGGTCCTTAGACCTGGTGCAACAATGCGCTCAGCGTCAACAAGAAATTCTCATTTCCGCTATGCAAATGTTAGCTCCGCAGGGAAGGATTATCTATTCAACTTGTACCTTTGCCCCCGAAGAAGATGAACAAATCATTGCCTGGTTGTTAGACAATTACCCCCTAACTGTCCAAGATCTACCCCGTCCAGCAGGGGTCGACTCCGGACGACCAGAGTGGGGCAATCAGCAAATGGAATTGAAAAAGGCTTGGCGGTTATTTCCGCAACACTATGCTGGGGAAGGTCATTTTATTTGTGCGTTACAGTGCACTGAGACTGCTTCTTCTTATCAGTCCTCCCAGGAACCTTATCACCGCTCTAATTGGCCCGACCAGCAATTATGGCAGGACTTTGAACAACAAACTCTGCAAAATATCTCTTGGCCTCAACTGTTGCGTCAACAAGATAATCTTTATTGTCCGGCGTTAAATCCCGAAACTTTGGCTTCTAGCAAAGTTTTGCGAAATGGCCTGAAACTGGGAACTTTCAAAAAGAAACGTTTTGAACCTGATCACGCTCTAGTCCTTGCCTTACGGCCCGACCAATTCCAACAAGTTTTTGATTTAAATTCGAGCCAGTTTCAACACTTCGTCCACGGTGAAGCTTTGATTCTGACCCAAAACCTTCCTAAAGGTTGGATTGCTGTTAGCTATCAGAATAAAATTTTTGCTTGGGGGAAAGTGGTTCAAAACCAATTAAAGAACTTTTTACCTAAAGGTCTCCGCCAACCTTAGAAATAAACGAGTCCTAATCTAATTTAGAATAAAAATTCCCTTTACCGAAGTTTTTAAAATTATTTTCAGCTCAAACAGTTTTCAATCATAATCAGATTGAGAATTTGGAAATATACTTAACAGTAGGGGATTTTTTTATTTTGAAAAAAATAGCCAGCCGACTGGCTGGTTAAAGAAGTACTTTATCTATGCTCGGATCTGATAAGTAACTTGAGTTAATTCTGACACTTGCCGACAGCCGACTAGACCAACTAACTCCTGTAATTGCTGCAACCATGTCTGCCAAATCGTAACAGCTGTTGCTAAATCATGATGTTGAACAGTATGCAAGAAGGGGGCGGCTAAACCGACCGCTTGGGCTCCTAAAATCAGGCTTTTGAGAGCATCTAAAGGTGTCCGAATCCCTCCAGAAGCCCAGATCTGACTCGTTAGGGGAAGAGTTGGTAGATCTAATAGCGACTCTAAAGTTGTCCAACCCCAATCTTGTAAATAAGAATAATCATGCTCTGGATTTCGTTCATTTTCAATCTGCGCAAAATTAGTTCCCCCAACTCCAGAAACGTCAACTACTTGGGCCCCAAGCTCAGTTAATTGGGTTACTGTTTTACCAGTCATCCCAAAACCAACTTCTTTGATAATTATAGGTACCGCTATTTTTTGACAAAGAACGCGTAAATTTTCCTGCCAACGAAAATCTTGGTGACCTTCAGCCATAACTAATTCTTGAGCTGGATTCAAATGGACTTGTAAAGCATCCGCCTGAATTAAATCGATACAACGCTGCGCCTCTTGCCATGAAGCTTTAGCCGAAAGATTAGCCCAAACCATTCCTTGAGGATTGGCTTTTCGAACCACTGTATAAGAATCGATTACATCTTGATTTTGGGGATACTTTAAATAATTGCTCATTGAGCCCACGGCGATTGGTAAGTTTAATTGGGCGGCTAAAGCGCCTAATTGCGCATTTAAATTTTTGACTTGCGGAGCTCCACCGGTCATTGCATTAATATAAATTGGGGCATTGGCTGTAAAATTACTAAAAAATGAGGTCCGTAAGTCAACTTCTTTAATCGCTAAATTGGGAAGAGTCACCGGATCTATTCGCATTCTCTGCCATTCTGGATTAGTGGCTTGATAATATTTCTCTGCTAAAAAAACATGTTCTAATTTACGTTGCCAGTCCAATGGTTGTTGGGGCATTTTTAAAACCTCACTCTTGGGGTAAATTGTAAACATTAAAAGCTAAGGGCTGAATACCATTTTTTTGCCAAGCGGCTTGAATCTGCGTCTGAATTTGGGTGTTGGCTTGTAACAAAGCAATCCCGCAATCACCACCACCAGCACCAGAACTCTTAGCCGCGGCACCAAAGTTGCAGGCCAGTTGACATAACTGGGCTAATTTTGGGGTTTCAATTACCACCCCACTGAAAGCACTTAAATTTTGGAGTAATTGGCGATTGACCGCTAATTGTTCCTTAATTAGGTCAATTTGGCCTTCTTTAAAACCTTGAGTCAATTTTTGTAGACACTGACGCGAGACAGATAAGAATTCACTGTAACGTTGCTGCTTGTGGGCTCTCGAAACCGCAATTTCATCTACTAAAACGGGGGTTGAGGCTGGACTACCACTCCAACCAATCAATAAACGTAGTTCAGCAGGTACTGGCAGAGATTCAATCTTTAATTGGGGCCAAGGGAGTTCAATAACTTGCTGTAAGGATTCATGTTTTAACATTTGCGTTAGCCACTGGCGATCAGGTGACTGATAAAGGATCCAGCCCCCATAAACACTGGCCGCAATATCACCAAAAGATCCGTTATTTTGGACCGTGAAATGAGAAATTGCCGCTAATTTAAAAATTTCTTCAAGCGTTAGGTTCAGATGATAGAACTGTGTCAAGGCTTTGACCGTTGCAACAGTTACAGCAGCTGAAGAACCCAGTCCATACTTTCGCCCATCCTCCGAATCTAGTTGACTATTAATAGTTAAATTAAAGAGCGTTAAAGTTGCTCCCTTTTGGACAGCATAAGCTTCAGTATACTTAATCGCCGCCAAAATATATTCAAAAGGATTATCTCGCTTATCAATCACTAACTGATTTCCTTGCCGGCGCCAGAAAACGGGGACTTCTTCATATTGTTTCGAATTAATGGTTCCATAATTTTGGGCTTGGGCAATCGAAACTGTCACAAATTGATCTAAGGCTACCAAAATGGCAGGATAACCGGGTTCGACCACTGCATATTCACCTGCAATGTATAATTTTCCCGGAGCTTTCACAGTTAACACATCATCAAAACCTTTCCTCAAATAAATCACTAAATTAGTATTATAGCATAATTAATAACTAAGTAAGTCCTGGTCCCGGATAGAGGGTTGTTAACTGAGCTTGCGGAAATTTACTTTGAACCAATTTCCGTACCACTGGAAGAGTTTCTTGGTTGGTAATCAACTTAACGTTCGGTCCGGCATCAACGGTTGCATAAACAAGAACACCTCGCTGGCGCCAAATCGGCAATAAATTAATCAACTGCCAAGTTTCGGCAGTAAAGTAGGTGAAAAAGGGCCGCGCGGTCCAATTCAAAGCGTGCATTGCCAAACAATTACTTTCTGCCAATTGACCAATTTCAGCAATATCTTGTTTTTGAATTGCTAGTAACATCTCATCTAAATCCCGTTCAACGATTTGGGGCCACTGCGGGTAAAAAGGCGAAGTTTGAACAGCTTGTTCCATCCCCTGAGTCGAGGAAACCTTCTTAGCTTGGCCATTAAAAACCACACTTAAAAGAGTTAAGGGTAACTGAGGATGTTCATCAATCGGCAGGGCATAGGAATCGAAATCACCAGTTCCGTGTTGCCAGCGGACAAAACCGCCAAAAATTGAACGGCTCGCCGACCCTGACCCGCGCCGAGCTAAACAAGATAATTGCGTGGGGGTTAAATTCATTTGGAAGAGACGATTTAAAGATCCCGCTAAAGCAGCGAAGCCCGACGCTGAGGAGGCCAGTCCAGCTGCGGTCGGAACTTGGTTAGTAGTTTGAACCAGAATCCCTTTTTGAGAATGGTTCACTTGGCGGACAAGATCTAAAAAGTTAACCACTCTTTGAAAAAAAGCGGGACTAGCTGGGTGACCATTAACTTGGACTTGGTCCTGTCTTCCCGGTAAAAATTGGGTTGTCGTTGTTGTAGAATAACCATCCAAAGTCAAAGACAAGCTATCAGTATAGGGAAGATGAAGTTGAGGATCCTTTTTCCCCCAATACTTAATTAAGGCAATATTTGTATGCGCCGTTGTTGTTGTCGTCATTTTAAAATCCTTTGTTTTTATGAGTAAATTTTTAAATCTTGAAAGAATACTTGAGCTGCACCTTGTCTTAAGACTGCTTGACCAATTTTTTGAGCTTGGTCAAAATCACTGGCCAAGGCCACTAAACAGCCTCCTCGACCACCGCCAGTAATTTTTGTCCCTAAGGCTCCAGCTTGACTAGCCCCTTGAACTAACTGGTCTAATTGCTGGTTACTTATTTGTAATTCCCTTAAAATTTTTTGCGCAGCCCGAAAAACTTGGCCTAATTCAAGTAAGCCATCAGTTTGTAATAACTTGCGAGCTTGTTGAGCTAGGCTACCTAACTCTTCTAAGCGTGGATTGACAAATTCAGGTTGTTCTTTTTTTAAAAGTCGTAAAGCGGCAACGGCGGCGCCTGTCTTGCCTTTAATTCCAGAATCAATAATCACTAAATAACCGTGAAAATTCATCGCAAAGGGGCTTGTCTCTTGGTTTTTAATAAAGTATAGTGGCTGCTTAGAATTGACCGTTGCTGCATCGACACCACTGGGAGTTCCGTGAATAATCTCTTCTGAAAAGTTGGTATAATTAATCAAAGTCTGGCAACTAAGGTCTTTTTGAGCCAGCGCAAAAAAAGCTCGACAAATAGCCGCTCCTGTAGCTGCGGAAGATCCTAATCCTCGTTCTAAGGGGAGGGCACTGTTAATTTGCAGAGCTAAAGTCGTCGGCTCTAATTTCAAGTCTTCCTCTAAACGATTTACAAGACTTTTAATTCCTGCAAAATCTTGAGGAGCTTGTGCTAAAAGGCCTTGGTAATAATCCGAGCTCAAATATGCTGCTGGTGCCGACTTGACTGTCGCTTGAACTTGTAAGTTAAGAAGAGGAATCGTAATTGCTGGTTGTCCGTAGACTACGGCATGTTCCCCAACCAGAATTAATTTTCCATGCGCCTTTCCTGTCGCTATCATTGTCAATCACCTTTCTAACCTCTATTATTTTACACAACTAATTCTGATTTAGCACTTTTTATTCCACCTCAAGGAGGTTTATTACTTATGACCTTGAAATTTGTTTTAGGCAAGGCTCAAAATGACCACCAAAAAATTATGTTGCACGATTTAAAACAAGCACAAGAAAAACAGCCCGACACTAAATTTATTTGGTTAGTTCCTAATCACCTGAAATTTGAAATGGAAGTTAAGGTTCTCCAAAGCTTGCAGACCGAAACCAGCGTTTTTGCGAGCAATCAAGTTCAAGTCTTTTCTTTTTCACGTTTGCTTTGGTATTTTTTACGGACTCATTCTATCTATCAGAGTCCCCAATTAACTCCGACATTACAAACGATGATTTTAGCGCAGATTGTGCGCGAAAAAGCGACCGATTTACAACTTTACGCTGGTGAGGAACAACAATTCGGTTTTATCACGATTTTACAGGCCCAGATTAATGATTTGCAAAACCAAGAAATTAATGTGGAAGATTTGGCAGGCTGGCAAAAAGAAGTTCCTCTCCGAGGAGATCTCCCTTTAAAACTGGTCGACTTGCAGATAATTTATCAAGCCTATCTCGCTAGAATTAAACATCAATTTAGTGATCAACAAGCTCTTTACCAAAACTTACAGGATTTTTTGAAAAAAGATCCACAACAGGCCCAAATTCAATACTTCATCAGTGGTTTTTCCCAATTTACAATGCAAGAACAAAATTTAATTAAAACTTTAATTCAGCATAGTGCTGGCGTAGAAATTGCCCTCCAATTAGATCCTCAAGTGACTAGTGCCGAAAGTGATTTCTTTTGGCAACGGCCGTTAAGAACCTACACTCGTTTACGTCAGTTTGCCCAACAAGCCCAAATTCCGTATAGAACCATTAATGCGCCGGACTTTCGGGTCCAAAAAGACTTAGTTGAACTGGAAAATTTTTGGATTAAACATCAAACTCAGTTTCAAGAACTTTCTCCAACAAGCTTAACTGATCCTAGTGCAATTCAAGTTTGGACTTGTCCCACGCCACAGCAAGAAATTATCGCGGTCACAACTTATATTCGTCAACTTGTGGCCACTCAAGATTACCGCTATCGTGATTTCTTGGTTTTAGCCCGCAATCTAGGTCCTTATCAAGAATTTTTGGATCCTTATTTACAAAATCAGAAGATTAGTTACTTCATCGATTTGCAACATTCCATGAAAGATCATGCCTTTAAGGACCTCTTAGATAGTCTATTTCTACTCGTGCAAAATCAATTACAATACCAAGATATTATGCGCTTTTTACGCACAGAACTTGTGCGGCCAGAAGGTTGGGATCGCACCACTTATCGCCAAACTGTAGATCAACTAGACAACTACATCTTAGCGCACGCCTTACGAAAATCTGATTGGCTCAGTCCAAAAGACTTTGCCAGTGAAAAAGCCCACCCAAGAGAAGTTCAAAAATGGCAGCAGTTGAATCAGCTCAAACAGCTCATTCAAAAAACTTACCAAGCGATTACTAAAATTATGCAGAATAATTTGAAGGGCGAGGAGGCTTGTGGCAAGTTATATCAACTACTGGCTGATTTACAAGTCTTTAAAATTCTCAAAGAATGGGAACAAGAAGCCGTCCAAGTGGGGAACTTAGCTCTAAGTCAACAACCTGAACAAATTGTTAATACTTTTGTTCGCTTACTAGAGGAGTATGTTCAAATCGTTGGGGATCAACCCTTTCAGGCCAATGAATTTCAAATTATGTTGGATAACGGCTTTGAAAATGCGCAATATTCAACGATCCCGGCGGTTTTAGATGCTATCCAAGTATCTGAATTAGGAATGGTACAAAACCAAAACCATAAGATCACGATCATTATCGGCGCTAACAGTACAGAAATGCCCCATCTCAATGAAAAAAACAGTTTATTATCCGACGATGACTTAAAAAGTTTACAAGCCCTTGAACCAGACCTCCAACTGCCCGCAAGTCAACAAGAATTGAACCAAGCTGAGCCTTACTTGCACGATTTGGCTTTTTTAAGTAGCAGTCAGCGGCTAATTTTTAGTTATGCAGCTAATGACGCTCAAGGTGAAAATCAAATTTCTCCTTACGTACAAGTTCTGCAAGAACATTTTAATTTACCAACCCAATTTCCTTCTAGCTTGGCCAACAATGCCGAAACTGAGGTTTTGGCAACCGTTGCTAGTCCGAGCATTACGACTAACCATCTAGTTCAAATTTACCGCCAAGCTCAAGACCAAAAACAGACTCCGCCAGCGACTTGGCAAGCTTTACGCGAGCTAGTTTGGCAGCAAGATCCAGAAAAATTTCATTTGACAAAAATTTGGGCTTCCTTAACTGATCAAAATCTTCCCGAATCATTGCAGCCAGCTTTAGCACGGCAGCTCTACGGAGATCAGTTAGTCGTTTCAATTTCTCAACTGGAAACTTTCTATCAAAATCCTTACGAATATTTTCTACGCTATGGTTTACATCTTCATCCCCGGACCGAGTTAAAAATCACCCCGGCTAATCGGGGAACCTTCTTTCACAGCGTTCTTGATCTGACCTTCAAGTCCTTACAAGAAAAAAAACTTTCTCTCCACGATTTGACTGCTCCGCAACTCCGCCAATTGGCTAATCAATTAATTTACCAACTATTGGATCAAAGGGCTTTCTCCATGTTTACAAGTGATGAGGAATTTGCCCGCCGGCGGCTCACGCAAACTGTCCAAAGAGCCTTGGAAGCCATTCGCCAACAAGCTCAAGCCGCCGATTTCTATCCTTTCAAAACTGAAGTTGCTTTTGGTCAAGTCGGGGCGATTCATAATTTGGAGCCGCTAGAATATCCCATTAATCAAAAACAAAGTGTCGTAGTCCGCGGAAGAATCGATCGGATTGATCGTTTGACGCAACATCCCGAAAATTATTTTGTTGTCGATTACAAATCTAGCGCCCACGATTTCCAATTTAATCGGGTTTATGCCGGAGTAGATTTACAAATGCTGACTTATTTGGCAAGTTTAGCTCATGATAATTCGCTCTTTGAGACCCCAGCTCAACCCCTAGGTGGATTTTACTTTTATCTCCAAGATCCCACCGTTAATTTTGAAGATTTAAAGGGACAACTAGCCAATTATTTAGAATTTCTCTTCAAAAAATATCGCTATAAAGGTCTGTTAGTTGATGATGGAACTACTGGAGAATTATTAGAGCCGGATTTGTCTGGACAAAATTCAGCTATTTTTCAACTAAATAAAAATCATAAACCGACTTCGCAAAAAGTCGTAACCTCACAGCAATTACAAGAAATGCTGCAATATAATCAAGAATTAATCATCCAGGCTGCGCAGCGGATTTTACAAGGGGACTTAGCCCTTAGTCCCGTCCGGCTTGACCAACAAACTACAGCCTTAACTTATAGCGATTATCGTCCAATCATGCGCTTTGACGCCATGCTTCCAGAAAATAACTATCGCTTAATCCCCAAGATGAATAGAAAAGAATTCTTTCAACATTTAGACTCTAAGGAGGATCAATAATGGCTCACTTTAAAGCTACTCCCAGTCAACAAAAGGCTTTAACTGCCCAGGGAAGTGACATCTTAGTCTCGGCTTCAGCAGGGTCCGGCAAAACGACTATCTTAGTTGACCGGATTATCCGCGAATTAACTGCGGGTCAAGAATTATCTCATTTACTGGTTGTTACTTTTACAGATGCGGCAGCCCAAGAAATGAAACAACGTCTAACCAAAAAACTCCGCCAAACTTTAGCCACCGCAACTAATCCGGCAATCCAAGCCCATTTAAGCCGGCAATTACAACAAATTCCCGCAGCCCAAATTAGTACTCTGCATGCTTTTTGCCTCAAAATCCTCCAGAAATTCTATTATTTAATTGCCCTAAATCCAGGCTTTCGCCTCTTGAGCGATGATAATGAGCGGAGTCTTTTACAGGAGCGAGCTTGGGAAAAAGTCCGCCATCGTTACTACCAACAAAGTGATGAGGCTTTTTACGATCTAGAGAGTAATTTTGTAACTGGGAGCGATGATGAACAGATGGCAACAGTCATTTTTCAGTTGACTAATTTTGCCCTCACTAATCAAGATCCCCAAAATTGGCTTCAACAATTAACGCAAAGCTATCAACCCACGGAAGAATTAACAAACAGTTCTTTTTATCAGCAACAATTTCTGCCGTTACTGGCTAACGAATTTCATTATTGTAAGCTGCAGATCAATCAAGCTATGATTGCCAGCCAAAGTTATGATGAATTGACTAAATTCCAAGACAGTTTAAAAAAATTACAGGAACAATTAGCCCAACTCTTGGCCGAGTTACCCCAGCAAACTTGGGATAATTTGCGCCGGTCTGTTCTAGAACTTGTGCCAATCACCGGGCGAGTCAAGCCCAAAAGTGATCCAGAGATTGCCGAGCCTTTTAAAGAGCAGAGAAAGGCGATTACGGCGCAGATTCAAACTTGGCAATATAAATTTTTTGCCCTAGATAATGCTAGCTGGCAACAAATTACTCAACAAAGCCAAAATTTAGTTAGCAAGCTGATTGAGGTTGAAGAACAATTTTTAAAACAATTCCAACTGGAAAAAAAGCGCCAGCACGCTTTAGACTTCAATGATTTAGAACATTATGCCCTCCAAATTTTACAAGCCACTAAAAATGAGCAACCGATTGCCCAAGAATATTATTACGACCTTTTTGATGAAATTTTAATTGACGAATATCAGGATACCAATCCCTTACAAGAAGCCATTATTCAGACTTTTAAACACCAGCAACCGGGAAATTTGTTTATGGTAGGGGACGTTAAGCAATCAATTTACGGTTTTCGCCAGGCAGCCCCTTATTTATTTACCGGCAAGTATCAGGCGATGCAAGCAGATACCAGTAACGGACAATTAATTCATCTAGCGGAAAATTTTCGCTCAGCGCCCAATGTTTTATCCAGTGTAAATGCCATTTTTAAGCGGATCATGGACCAAGAAATCGGAGATTTAGATTACGATCAGGAATCCGAATTAATTAGTGGTACTACTTGGCCGCAGAATATTGATAGCCAAACTGAAGTTCTATTACAGACTGAACCTTTAACCGCTCCTTGGACACGCCAGCAGGCCCAAATTCAAGTCATTATCGAGCAGATTCAAGCTTTAATGGCCCAGGATTACCAAATTTATAATCCGCAGACCCAGACAACACGTACCCTTCAATACTCTGATATTGCCATCTTAACTCGGGTAAAAACTTGGAATAACGATTTAGTGGCTCAATTTCAGCAAGCCCAAATTCCGATTGTGGTACAAGATACAACTAATTATTTTCAGACTACCGAGGTTCAGACAATGCTGGCCTTACTTCAAGTGATTGATAATCCTGAACAAGATATCCCGCTAGTTGCTGTTTTACGTTCAGCTCTAGTGGGCTTAAAAGAAAATGAATTAGCCTACTTGCGGATTAATCAACATACCGGAGACTACTACCAAGCAGTAACTCATTATTTAAAGAATCCCTCCCGAGATAATGATTTCACCCAACAACTAACCGAAAAGATGCAACACTTTCAAAAACAGCTCGAAAATTGGCGGCAGTTGACTCCTAAAATTAGTTTAGCCGAATTAATTTGGCAAATTTATTTGGATACAGGTTATTTAACTTACGTTCAAGGACTGGCTAATGGGCAACAAAGAGGGGCCAATCTCCACGCCCTCTACCAACGCGCCCAGCAGTTTGAGCAGATGGAATTCAAGGGTTTATTTCAATTTGTTCGCTTTATCAAACATTTACAAGCTAACCAAAAAGATCTTGCTCAACCCTTGGAAGCAAACCGCCAACAAAATGAAGTTCAGGTGATGACCATTCATGGTAGTAAGGGGTTGGAGTTCCCCTTGGTCTTTGTCCTCGGGATTGACCATCAATTCAATACTAGTGATCTCAAACAAAAATATTTACTGGATACTCAAGGTGGATTAGGAATTAAGTATCGTGATTTACAAACTCAGATTCTCTATGAAAGTCTCCAATTTTCAGCGATGAAAGTTCAAAAGAAGAATAAGAATATCTCTGAAGAAATTCGTTTACTCTATGTTGCTTTGACCCGAGCCCAACAAAAATTATTTTTAGTTGGGGCCACTAAAGTTAATCCAGAGCAAACTTGGCAGAAATGGCAACTACCGACCGGTGCTCATCAGGCGACCGTTTTAGACAGTTCCTTGCGCATGAACTTTAATTCCTTCCAAGACTGTCTCAAATACGTCTTAGGGGAAAATAGTCAATTACAAGCTGAAACTATGACCAAAAATGACCCTAGTGCTTTTGATTTCCAAATTCAATTCGTTGATGGTAGTCAAAACATAACTTCTGGCACAAATAAAAAAACAATTCTTGATAGTTCTCCCGCTGCAGAAAACTCTGAACTAGTTTCGGAGCTTTTTCGCCAAACAGCCGCCCAAATCCTCAACTTCGAGTATCCTTATTCTCCGGCCACAGTAACGACAGCCTACCAATCGGTTTCAGAAATTAAACACCTCTTCGCCGATCCAGCTGACCAGAAATTGCCCATTCTCGATCCACAGACCAGTAGTACTGGACAACGTTTTTTCTTGCCAGAATTTTCCCGGCCCAACTTTTTAACGACTACTGCTAGTCAAATCACCGCCGCAGAAGTCGGAAGTGCGACCCACCTATTGTTACAACAGGTTTCCTTGAAACAAATCCCAACCGTGGCAACTTTTCAACAATTCGCCCAACAGCTAGTTCAAAAGCGAATTTTAAGTGCGGCGCTGGCCGAAAAGATTAATTATCAAAGCCTAGGGCAGTTTTATCAATCTGCCTTAGGCCAACAAATTTATGAACATCAACAAAGTCTAAAACGTGAGTGGTCTTTTTCACTTTTACTACCGGCGAATAAGATTTTTGCTGATCCAACTGATTCAAAACAGACCGATCAAATTTTAGTTCACGGAATTATTGATGGTTTATTTATTGATGATCAAGATCAAGTTACCTTATTTGATTACAAAACTGACTATTTAGAAGCTCAGAAAAAATCGGGACCTCATTCCATCGCGCAAGCAGTAACTAATTACTCTGGGCAACTAAATCTTTATCAAACTGCCGCAGAGCAGATTCTACAACGCAATGTAACTCAAAAATATTTATGTTTTCTCTCAATTAACCAGCTAGTTAGAGTAAAATAGTGAATTATGAAGGATAAAAAATATATTGTGGTGGACCTAGAAACCACCGGTACAAAATGGCGCGAAGGTGATCGGATTATTCAATTTGCCGCGGTTTTAATCGATCAAGGACAAATCAGTGGTCAATATAATTTTTTAATTAATCCTCAGCAAGATCTCACTTCTCGGATTCAAGAATTAACGGGCATTACTCCCAAAATGTTATTAGATCAACCACTTTTTCCGGAGATTGCTGGACAAATTAAAAACTTACTCCAAGGACGGATTTTTGTAGCTCATAATGTAAATTTTGATTTACCTTTTTTACAGGCTGAGCTACAAGCGGCAGGGCAGGAGATAGAACCACTGGGAGCTGTGGATACTGTCGAATTAGCTCAGGTTTTATTGCCAGAAGCTCCCAGTTTCAAACTGACCGATTTAACTCGCTATTTAGATATTCAACATCTTAATCCCCATCAAGCTGATAGCGATGCTTTAGCAACCGCCCAGTTATTTTTGTATTTGCAAGAACAACTCAAATCTTTACCCCAACCGACTTTAGCTCTAATGGACCGTTTTGCTTCGGGATTAATCCGGCAAACGGGGGACTTAATTACGGATGCCGCTCAATCAGCTCCCAAAAAAGTTCTTCCAACTCACTTAGTGCTAGTTCACGGTTTGGTCTTGACCCGTCCGCGACGCCATACTCCAACAACTAGGATTAGCTCTTATCCTCAAACTGTCGCGGCCAAAAAGAAATTACTAGAACCCCTAGTTAATTATCGGCCCCAGCAAGCTCAATTGATGGATTTTATCCATCAATTACTAGAACAGCCAACAAATATTGGCCTGATTGATGCTCCAACAGGAATGGGTAAAACTCTAGGCTATTTGCTACCACTTTCTTACTATGTTGATCAAGGTCAAGCAGTGGTCATCGCAACTTCAACTCGACTTTTACAACAGCAATTAGTCCAAGAAGCTCTTCCTTTATTGGAACAAATTCGGCAACAAACTTACTTGACGACGGTGATCTCTAGCCCACAGCATTATTTAGACCTCGATAATTTTTATCATTGGCTCTTTTTAAAAACTAATCAACGAAGCACCGAATTAATGAAGCTGCGCTTACTAGTCTGGTTAACCCGCACCCAAACAGGGGATCTCGGTGAGCTCAATTTAACCCAGTATGATCAAGATTGGTGTCATTTAGTTTGTAGCAATGGGCAGCGAACTCAAGGAAAATTTTATAAATATGATTTTTGGCAACATCTCCAGCTTCAAGCCCAACAAAGTCAATTCTTAATTACTAATCATGCCTATCTCCAAAAACATTTAACCGATCCTCTTTGGCAAACGGCCGCTGTCGTTATCTTCGATGAAGCTAACCATCTGTTGGATCAAACCCTAGAGCCCCAAACTCAATTAAAATTAGGGACTTTAAAAAATACGCTCAAAAAAGTTAGCGATCTACTTTACCAGCAACGTCAGCCCTTACGCCAATTTTTACGGAATAATTCTCTAAAAGTCTGGCAAGCTAATGATTTAGCTAGTTTTGAGGCTGAAAGAAATACTTGGCAACAATATTTAGACCAATTGCAAGCTGATTTGAGCAGCAATTACTTCAAAAGCTTAATCCCGTTAAATCAGCGGCAACAACCTTTGAATCTGGCTCTCCGCCTAGAACAAATCACGCCTAAAACCCAGCAACGTTTGCAAAAATTAGCCCGAAGTTTACAAGCCGTGCTCTTAAAACTAAATCCCATCTTGACTATTTATCCGACGATTGCTGAAGGGGCTCCGATAGAAATGCAGCATCTGTTTTATCAGCTAAAATTAGACTATCAAGTTGCTTGGCAGCAAAACCAAAATTTAGAAGCCATTTTGGCCAGCTTATCCCCTTGGCAACAATCTCCCATGGGATTGATAATTAGCCAAACTAATTATCAAAATTGGGACACGATGCAAATCGCCACTCAAACTTTCGTTAATCAAGAACTCCTAGCCCAACTTCAGGAACCATTTTCTACTTGTTTTTTCCTGGGCGGAAGTCTTAGCTATCAGCAAAGCTTCGCTAATTTTCGCTTACAGCTGGGCTTATCTGATCAAGCCGCTAGTCAAGAGTTACAATTACAAAGAGACTATGCTTTAGATAACTGTTTACAAGTCTATCTTCCGACTGATCTATCTGCTCCCAATAAATTAACAACCGAAACTTATGTCCAAGATCTGGTGCAGGCCCTTAGCTTACTAGTCAGTACCGATCTTGGCCGAACTTTAATCTTATTTAATTCACTAACCACTCTCCAAGCCGTAGCCCAAAAATTACGAGCTACTCCTTTAAATGACCGTTATGAATTACTAGTTCAGGGTACCCATGGTTCCAATGCTCGTTTGAAAAAACGTTTTGCTCTAAATCGTCGGGCCATCTTATTAGCTTCTCAGAGTTTTGGTGAAGGCTTGAACTTAGCCCCGCAAGCCTTAAAGCTAGTTATTATTACCCGTTTACCTTTTGATGCACCAACTAATCCTTTAGTCCAATCTAAAGATAATTATTGGCGTCAGCAAGGAGAAAATCCTTTTTTGGTAGAAACTTTACCTACTGCAACCCGTCGACTTAAACAACAAGTCGGACGCCTAATTCGTTCCCCCCAAGATCGAGGAATTTTAATTATTCTTGATCCTCGTTTGCAAAATTCAGCCTATGGACCTCAAATAATTCAAGAGTTAAACTTACCTCCCGTTCAGCAGCAAACTTTGCTAGAATTAAGACGGTTAATTAAAAAACAGGGACAAGAAGATCCACATCCCTAATTAAACAACAAGAATGGTGATTTTTTAAATGAAGAGACGTTCAATTATTGGTGCGAGCTTGATTGTCTTCCTAGCAATTATTGTTGGGATTTACTTTGCCTTAACGAGCAGTCAAAGTTCAGCCCACAAACAGGCAGTTCAAATTGCGACTACGCAAGGACCACTTCAAAAAGCTCGCTTTTACTCCGAGTTTAATCGTGATAAAACTTATTTTTGTGTTGGTGGCTGGACTAAAAAACAACCTCAAAAATACCAATATGTTCTAATTGACGGGCAAAGTGGGAATCAAAGAATTATTTCTGGTGATGACGACGCGCCGCAGCAAGCTCGCCAAATCGTCAATGATCAACGCCACCCGGCAAAAATCAAACAGGTTGCTTTGGGTTACTATCGCCACCAACTGGTTTGGGAGGTTAGTTACTTTAATAAGAATCATACTCTAGGTTATTACCTAACTAATTTTAAAAACACCAAAATTATTCAAATTATTGATAATCTCTAAACTAAGGGCTGATCTTGCTGGTTTTTTAAACCATGAGGATCGCCTTTTTTAATTTCTGTAATCCAGACTTGGTCTCTTTTGAAAACAATGGTACAGTGATATGAGTTTGATTAAGATCATTTTCTAACCAATGATTCACTCGTATCAGGATCCGTTTGCTAAAATATCGCCGATAAAAATAAAAATCAGAAAATAAGCACTAGTTTCCAAGGCTTCCAGCATTTACGGGTTGAATAATTTACAGTAAAATGGTTTTAGTATTTAGATAGAGGAGGAGCTGTTATGCAGCAGATAAATATCATCGATGCTCCCAAGCACGTTGATGAAGAGGTTAAAATTGGAGTTTGGTTAACAGATAAACGATCTTCGGGAAAGATTGCTTTTCTTCAGTTACGTGATGGAACAGCCTTTTTCCAAGGAGTTGTCGTCAAGAATAATGTCGACGAAACTGTTTTTGAACAAGCCAAAAAACTCCACCAAGAAACCAGTTTCTACGTTACTGGAACCATTCATCAAGATGACCGATCTCACTTCGGTTATGAAATTGAAGTTTCAGATATCGAAATCGTCGGTCAAAGTGAAGATTTTCCCATCAGTCCTAAGGAACACGGAATTGAATTTTTACTAGATCATCGCCATCTTTGGTTACGTTCTCGGCGTCCTTATGCGATTATGCGAATTCGGGACCAAGTTATCCGTTCAACTTATGATTTCTTCCACCAAAAAGGCTTCATCAAAATGGATCCGCCTATTTTAACGGGGACCGCTCCGGAAGGAACAACCGAACTATTTGAAACGAATTACTTTGATACTCCAGCCTACTTATCTCAAAGTGGACAATTATATGAAGAAGCTGGCGCACTAGCTTATGACCGAGTTTATTCCTTTGGTCCTACTTTTCGGGCCGAAAAATCTAAGACTCGGCGGCACTTAACTGAATTTTGGATGATTGAACCAGAAATGGCGTTCATGCATCAAGAAGAAAGTCTAGCGATTCAGGAACAATACATTGCCTATCTAGTCCAAAAGGTCTTAGATAACTGCCAATATGAATTAAAACTCTTAGATCGTGATCCAGAAGTTTTGAAACCTTACACTCAGACTCCATATCCGCGAATTTCTTATGACGAAGCTATCAAGATGTGTCAAGAGGGGGGAATCGACATTCAATGGGGTGACGATTTTGGTGCTCCTGACGAGACTTATATTTCTGATCAATTTGATAAGCCAGTCTTTATTTTGAATTACCCCAAAACTATTAAACCTTTCTATATGAAGTCCCATCCAACTCGCGATGATGTCTATATTTGTGCTGACTTACTAGCTCCTGAAGGTTACGGTGAAATCATTGGGGGCTCCGAAAGAGAAGTCGATTACGACTATCTCAAGAAAAATATGGAAGCTCAAGGGCTCAATTTAGATGATTACGGTTGGTATCTTGACTTACGTAAATATGGCAGCGTTCCACATGCTGGATTCGGCCTCGGTTTAGAAAGAGTCTTAACTTGGATCTGTAAATTAGATCATTTACGAGAAACCATTCCTTTCCCACGGATGATTAATCGTTTGCGTCCTTAAACAATTCTTGTTTAGTTATAAAGGAATTTTGGAGAGCAAGTTGAGCCCCAATTTTCTCTTTGAGACAAGTTGGCGACTGTGATCAAGATACCTAGTTATTTATTAAATCCGAATGAATAAAGATGCTTTACAAGACAGTCAAGTCCATAATAAGCCGAATGAGAACAAAGACTCTCATTCGGCTTATTATTAGTTATCTTTCTTTGCTACTATCTCATGTCACACTTTCTTACTTGATTAACTAACTATCGGCCCGAGATCTTGTCGTGAAAGGAAGCTTAATTTTGTTAAATCAAACTACGATCTGGAATGCCGGAACAACTACCATTAACAATCTGATCCTTCAAAATTTACCTCGGTTGCAAATGACGAGTGATGAATTTCTTTTATATCTGAATCTAAGAATGTTTCAAGAATTAGGGGTTAGATTTCCAGCCACCGAACAGTTGGAACAAAATACAGGCTTTACAGCTGATCAAATTTATCAGTTGCTCCAAAGTTTAATTCAGAAAAAATTAATTCGCATTGAATCCCAAAACCAACAGGGACAAAAGTATCAAGATTGTTATGACTTATCACCAACTTTAAAACGGCTAATGGATCACGACCAAGCAAGTGATCCTAATCCGCTAAATAATGATTTACAAACTTTATTCCAAAAGATTGAAGTCGAGTTTGGCCGAACCTTATCACCTCTGGAACGGGAAACGATCCAAGCTTGGCTAGTTGAAGATCATTATCCCGTTGAATTAATTACCTTAGCCTTAAAAGAAGCTGTTTTGAATCAAGTTTATTCTCTTAAATATATGGATCGAATTTTGTTAAATTGGGAGAAACAACACATTCAGACCGCACAACAATTACAAAAATACCGCGAACGTACAGGAGGATACTAATGTTAACTGATCCCCAAATTGTTACTGCCATGCAGATGATTATGGACGAATTTCCCCAAGCTGGTCCCAGCTTAGATGCCCGAACAAATTTCCAATATATGATTTCTGTTGTCTTGAGTGCCCAAACAACCGATAAGGCAGTCAATAAGATTACCCCGAAACTTTTTCAAAAATATCCCAATCCAGAAGATTTGGCTCAAGCAACGGTACCTGAAGTTGAAGAGTTAATTAAATCAATTGGCCTCTATCACAATAAGGCGCGACACATTATCGCCTGTGCTCAAGAAGTTTTAGCTAATTTTGGCGGTGAAGTTCCTCATACTAAAAAGGAACTTACTACTTTAAGTGGTGTCGGGACAAAGACCGCCAACGTTGTCTTAGCTGACCGCTTCCAAGTTCCCGCTTTTGCGGTTGATACCCATGTAAGTCACATTTCTCAACGACTGCACTTTGTTGCTCCTAAATCCAGTGTCCAAGTCGTAGAAAAAAGAGTTACGCAAGCTCTAGATCCTAAAGACTGGATTCACGGTCACCATGCTTTAATTGAAATGGGTCGTAAATATAACTTTAACAACGAAGCTCAAATTAAAGATTTACCAGTTGTTCGCCAATGTGATCAATGGGAACAGGAAAATCAACTTTCAGATTAACAAAAATCCGCTTAGTCAAACTTAATTGACTCAGCGGATTTTTAATTTGTAACTGTTATCTTTAGTGAGTGGAATTATTGTTTGCAGCATCATTATCTGTGGTTGGTGGAGTAGGGGTTGAACTTTGACCATTTGAATTAGTTTCCGAATTGTTATTTTGATTTGAAGACTTATTATTATCTGTATTAGAGTTTTGTTCCTTAGAATCTTCTGCGGGCTTAGACTCATTATTTTTATTCTTGTCTTGGTCAGGAGTCGCTTTCGTAGAATTTTGATCTGAATCAGGTTTTTCACTAGGAGCTTGATTACCATCAGTACTATTCTGGTAACTTCTACTTGTTGCTGCAGAAGAGTCTGTCGTTCGATTATCGCGAGCCTTATTATTTTTGGGACTTGGTAAATGACTCGGTTGATAGCCTTGAACGTAAAGAACATCAGTTCCAGAAACCTGAACAACATCATCGGGCTTCGTGAAGTCTCGATTAGTCGTTTTAACTGCTAGGTCACTCATCAAACGTTGATAAATTTCTCCAGCTAGTTTTTGTTGCGTCTGACTCAATCCGTTTAAATTAGGTTGATCATAGCCGGTCCAGACCCCGATGGAGTAATTTGGAGTATAGCCAGCAAAAAGGGAATCTTTAGCCTGACCAGCTAAGATCGGATTGCGGGCCAATTCTTCACTACTATAATTTGTCGTGCCCGTTTTTCCAGCCTGATAAAGTCCTGAAATATAAGCTTGCGAACCCATTCCAGTTGTTTTAACGACATCCTTTAAGATATCGGTAATCAGATAGGCAGTTGAAGCACTCATGGCCCGTTGACCTTCAGGACTATATTGGTGAACAACCCCATCGGTAGTTTGAATTTTATCAACATATTGGGGCTGGTAATAGATTCCACCATTAGCGAAGGCAGCATAGGCACTGGCTAATTGAAGACTAGAAATATTGCTTCCGATCCCAGCAGATAGACCAGCATCACTGCCCACTTTAATTCCTAGCTTACCGACAAAAGTTTTCGCCCGATTGAAACCGACGGAACTTAAAGTTCGAATTGCTGGAACATTACGTGATTGGGCTAAGGCTTCGCGCATCGTCATCGTTCCCAGATAATTATTGTCCCAGTTTTGTAAGTCGACATCAGTTCCCGGATAACGATACGGACTATCGACAACCGTATGGTTTGTGGCCCAATGGAGATATTCAATCGCTGGTGCGTAGTCCATCAAAGGCTTCATCGTTGAACCATTACTGCGACTAGTTTGAACCGCTCGATTTAAGCCTAGTTGGACATCGCCTAATTTACGACCACCAATCATGGCTACTACCGCACCATTGTTTGGATTAACAACACTCACACCAGTTTGTAAGTTCTGATCTGGGAAAGCCAAACTGTCATCATTAACTAAGGTATAGAGTTGCTTTTGCGCGGTAATATCCATATTTACCGTAATCTTTAAATTATCCCGATAGGGATCAAAACCCTTCTTCTTAACATTCTGAATAACTTCTTTGATGTACGGATCGACAACCAGTTTATTTTCTCCTAAACCGGCGTTAGGGTGGTAGGTCCGTAAGCCAGATTGAATTGGTGTGGCCAAAGCTTCTTGGGCTTGAGTATCAGAAATCTTATGATTGCTCAACATTGCTTTTAAAACCAGATCCCGGCGATTTTTAGCAACGGACGGATTCTTATAGGGATCATAGTAACTAGGAGCCTGGGGCATCCCTGCTAAAAGAGCCATTTGCGGCAAGGTTAGCTGCTTTAAGTTTTTACCATAATAGTAACGAGCCGCCGTTTGAAAGCCATAAGTTCCATTGGCCAAATAAACTTTATTTAAATAATATTCAAGAATTTGATCCTTAGAATATTGACTTTCAACTTTCATCGACAACCAAGCTTCCTGTAATTTTCGTTTAAAAGTTTGGTCCGATTTCTTAGTCGAAAAGACGGAAAGTTTTACTAACTGCTGGGTTAAAGTGCTCCCCCCTTGAACTTCGCCATCATCATCACGGTTTCTTAAATTATTAACGGCGGCTTTAGCAATTCGTAAAGGATTAATTCCCAATTGTTCTTGATAAAAATGCCGGTCTTCAATCGAAATAACTGCATCTTGCATTTGCCGGGGAACTTGGTCAATAGTGACATAAGTTCGACTTTCAGTTCCTAAAGCCGTAATCAACTTGCCATTTGTATCATAAATAGTTGAAGAACCGCCACTGGTCAAATCTCGCTGAGAAATTTTAGGAGCACTGGAACCGTAATAAAATAAAATTCCAGCGATCAGGACGATCAGGGCAATTAATCCCCAGAATAAGCGCCAGAACCAACGCTTAAAAGGTGATTTAGAACGATGATACTTTTGTAAACGAGAGTTACTCATGCTTTTCTCCTATCAGATTAATTAACTGTTGACAGACCTCTAAATAAGGTAAAACTGGATTATACCCTGACTTGACTTCGTAGCCAAATTGTTCAATAAATTTTAAAGACATCGATTTCGTTCCACCTCGTTGAGCTTGCCGCCAAAAACCAATTAACTTCGAAGCAGGCAAAACAAAGTAACGTTGTAAAACTACGAATTTAATAATTACAAAACAAATTCCTGCTTGCTGTAAACAAGCAGCTAAATGTTCAATTTGATGCTCGTGAAAATTTCCCAGAGGAAAGGAAGATTTTCTCCGAGTTTCTTTGGCTTCAAAGTCAAGGTAATAACCTTGATAAACACCATTATAATCCGTGGTCGAGGCCTGCCGAAAATAGGCTTCTTTAATGACCGCTCGACTTCTTTTGGGATAATCAACTTTCACGATTTGAATCGGAGTTGGCTTCTTGTAGACAACTGCCAGCTGATGATTCCGGTAGTAAATATTACTTTCATTGATTTCTTGTTCCAAGGTCATGCCTCGATCTCCAAAGACCGTTGGTTGAGCTAAATCGGTTGAATTTGAGATGGAGACACTTCCTTGAGGATATTTGATGGACACGTTATAATCAACTCCTAGTTGATGCCCATTATATCATCTTTAACTCTAAGCATAGATAGAAGGATAGTTAAATGTCACTTTTAAAAAATTTATGGGTCACGGGGTATCGGGCTTACGAACTAGAAATTTTTCAAGATAATGATCCTAAACAAAAAATTATTATGAATTACTTAAGTCAAACTTTATTTGAATACTGTGACCAAGGTCTAGAATGGGTCTTAACTGGCGGCCAATCAGGAGTTGAGCAATATAGTGTCTCTGCCAGCCAAACAGCAGCTTTAGCTGATTACCAGTTACAAGTTGCCGTTATGTTACCTTTTACAAATTTTGCGCAACGCTGGTCGGAAAACAAACAGACTCAGTTTCAAAAAATTCTCCAGCAAGCTGATTATCATAATTATGTTAGCCAACAAGATTATCAAAATCCCAGTCAATTTCGACTTTACCAACAATTTATGCTCCAACATACCCAAGGAGCTCTCTTAATCTATGATCCGGAATATCCGGGCAAATCCCAATACGACTGGCAGGCAATCCAAAACTACCAACAAAAAGTTGATTATCAACTCCAATTAGTGACTATGGATGACCTTCAGGATTTTACTAGTAGTCAAACAGATTTTCCTGTTTAAAATTAGCTCTTAAGTAGGCTAAGTGACCCATTTTTTGCTATAATTGAAATCAGTAAGATGGGAGTGTCATGAACATGGAAGAAATAAAATTAGACCCAAAACAAATCGTAGAGAAAAATTTCAAGGTCTCTACCCGTGGCTACAACCGAAAAGAGGTTGATGCCTTTCTCGATCAAATTATTCAAGATTACGAAGCTTATGAAAAAAATATCGCTGAATTAACTGTCCAAACCCAAGATTTAACAAAGCAACTTCAACAAACACCCGCAACGAGTCCTGAACCTACAGCGACTCCCGATCCAGTTACGACCACGCCAATGATGTCTAACCATAGTGGTGACGTTGACGAAGCAGCCTTACCTGGAACCACAAATTATGATATTTTAAAACGATTGTCCAATTTGGAACGCCATGTTTTCGGTCAATCTAATCCCAAACAAACTATTAAGAATGACTATTATACTCAAGACGACACTAATCCACTTAACTCCGACCTTTAAAGCTAAAAGAACTAGCTTTTATAAATAATAAAGTGTATTATATTATCTGCAGGTTTTGAGTAATTGCGGTTTGCTTATGCAAATTGAGGAAAGTCCACGCCGGCATAAGCTGCAATGCTTATAGTGTTCGTGTTCAGCCCAAGAAGCTGGAGTACCTATTTCTTATAATTAGGTAACGGCAGTGAAAGTGCTAAGGCGCAAGCTAAGTATGAGTAACTTGAAAGTGCCACAGAAACGTAAACTTTTGGAAACAAAAGAGTGGAACGGGTAAACCCCTCGAGCAGGAAACCCAAACTTTGGTAGGGGAGCTTTGACAACGGGAAACAAACCAAAGTCAAAGACATTGGATCATTACGATTTAATGTAGATAGATGATTACTGAAAGTTAGTTGTGGTTAAGCTAACTGGAACAAAACGTGGCTTATAGAAATCTGTATAACCTCAGGGTGGATAATAATCCACCCTTTTTTAATACAAAGGAGAAAACATGAAATTAGTCGCGACAATGGCCAGCGGATTAGAAGCTGTGACAAAAAAAGAACTCAATCAACTCGGTTACCAGCAGTTACAGGTGGCCAATGGCAAAATTTATTTTACAGGCGATCAAAACGATATCGTCCGAACCAATCTTTGGCTCCGGAGCGCCGATCGGATAAAAATTGTGCTTCAAGAATTTCCAGCGCGGTCTTTTAGTGAACTTTTTGACCATGTTTATGCTTTCGACTGGGATCAGTGGTTACCACTAGATGCTGAATTTCCCGTCCAAGGACGTTCTGTCAAATCTCAGTTGCATCATGAACCAGATATCCAATCAATCACCAAGAAAGCCATCGTTAATAAATTAGCTGAAGTTTACCATCGCCACGGACGCTTACCAGAAACGGGCAACTTATATCCCTTAGAAGTTCGAATTGTCAAAGATCAAGTAGAATTAACGTTAGATACTACCGGAAGCTCCCTATTTAAACGAGGCTATCGGACAGAACATGGTCTAGCTCCCTTGAAAGAAAATATGGCGGCAGCCTTAATTCTGTTAACTCCCTGGCGAGCCAATGATCCTTTCTGTGATCCCATGACGGGTTCGGGAACGATTGCGATTGAAGCCGCTTTAATTGGACGGCGAATTGCTCCAGGACTTCACCGTCATTTTGCTTTTGAAAACTTCAATTGGTTTGATCCTCAACTTTTAAAGCACGCCCAAAAACAGGCCCAAGAAATGATTAAACCTAGTGGCGAACTAACTATCTTAGCCAGTGATATTGATGGTCAAATGATCGCTATGGCTCAAGCCAATGCTCAAGCGGCAGGAGTCTTCGAGGACATTACTTTCAAACAAGTAGCTGTTAAGGACTTACACTTGGACTTACCCAACGGAATTTTAATTGCCAATCCTCCTTATGGACAAAGAATGCAAGAGCTAGAGTTAGCTCGCCAGACATATCGCCAGTTGGGGCAATTATTTTCACCCCAAACTACTTGGAGTCAATACTATTTAACTAGTGATCTCCAATTTGAAAAATCTTTTGGCCGCCCAGCAACTAAAAAAAGAAAATTATACAACGGTTCTTTAAGGACAGATTACTTCCAATATTGGGGACATCCTAATTACCAACACCAGAGCAAATAAAACTCGTAAATATGATAAAATGTACATGTATCCGGTGGGAGAGGAGGGGGGAAAACCTTATGCTGAAGTTTCATTACCAAATGAATAATGCTTTAACTCAATTATTTTGGATTTGGGTCGGGATCGGCTTACTGGGAGCAGGCATTCTCCAATTAGAAAGCACTAGTTATAATTGGCTAGCTATCAGCATCAGCCTCCTAATTTTAGCCTTGATTGTGATTACTTGGTGGAGTCACCAAGTTCTAGTTGATCCAAAGAGTCAAACTTTGACCATTAAGGGCTGGTTTTTGACTCGAGCTGTTCAACTGAACTTCAAGGAAATCAAAACTATCAATCCTCGACGATTTTGCAGTATTTTAATTTTTCAAGATCCTACTGAATTGCCCTTAACTTTATTTATGCGGACTACGACACAAAAAAAATTAGCGAAATTCGTTGAAGGAGCTAATCAAAATGTTAAGTGATATTGAAATTGCCCAAACCAATGCTCAACAAGAAATGTGGCCAATTACCCAAGTAGCTGCCAAATTAGGACTGACGGCAGAAGAATTAGAACTTTATGGATCAGCGAAAGCCAAAATTACCTCAGAAGCTCAAGTTCGAGCTCAAAAACAAGCTCCGGGGAAATTAATCTTAGTTACTGCCATGAACCCCACGCCAGCAGGTGAGGGGAAGTCAACGGTCATGCTTGGACTAGGAGATGCTCTCCAACGACTCCATCAAAAAACAGCTGTGGCCTTGCGGGAACCTTCGCTAGGTCCCGTCATGGGACGTAAAGGTGGTGCTGCTGGCGGAGGCTATGCGCAAGTTGTTCCTATGGAAGACTTGAATCTTCATTTTACCGGCGACATGCACGCTTTAACCACAGCGATTAATACCTTAGCAGCCTTAATTGATAATCACTTACAGCAAGGAAATCAACTTCGTCTAGACCCCCGAAGAATTATCTGGCAACGGGCCTTAGATGTTAACGATCGGGGCTTACGAAATATTGTTTTAGGCTTAGGTGGCCCCAAATCTGGAGTTGTCCGCGAAGAACATTTTCAAATTACCGTAGCTTCTGAGTTGATGGCCGTTTTGTGTCTTACAGAAGATCAACAGGATCTAAAACGACGGATTCAAAAGATGCTAATTGGTTATAATGTGGACAATGAACCCGTTTTTGTTCACGATTTACATGCTGAAGGGGCTTTAACCCTTATTTTAAAAGATGCTATCAAGCCTAATTTAGTTCAAACCTTAGAACATACCCCCGTTTTTGTTCACGGAGGCCCCTTTGCGAACATTGCCCACGGTTGTAATAGTATTATTGCAACCAATCTAGCCGTGCGTCTAAGTGACTATACTTTGACTGAAGCTGGCTTTGGGGCTGATTTAGGCGCGGAAAAATTTCTTGATCTCGTATCCCAACACTTAGTTACCTCGCCAACCGCAATCGTTTTGGTGGCAACTTTACGAGCTCTACGTTACAACGGGGGTCAGCCTTTAGCCCAAAACAAGACTAGTGATCTTGCGGCCTTACGCCGAGGTTTTGTCAACTTGAAACGGCACTTAACTAATCTGCAAGCTTATCAAAGACCCGTTATTGTTGCTTTAAATCAATTTGCAGATGATAATCCAGCCGAAGTTGAGTTATTACAGCAACTTTGTCAGGAATTAGGGATCGCTGTTCATCCAGTAACTGTCTTTCGTGATGGGGGAGCCGGGGCCCAAAGTCTGGCGCAATCCCTCATTGATCTTCCGGTCACAACGGGGACAATCAAGCCGATCTATGAAGCAAAAACAGACGTTGTCAATAAAATTGAATGTTTAGCCCAAAAGATTTATCATGCCCGCAAGGTTAATTTTAGCCCGACCGCTCAAAAACAAATTCAAGAACTGCGCCAGCAAGGCTGGGACCAACTTCCCATTTGCGTTGCCAAAACACCTTATTCTTTTAGTGACAACCCACACTTATTGGGGGCACCAACAGACTTTGAGCTCCAAGTAACCGCCGTTGTACCTAAATTAGGAGCTGGTTTCTTAGTTGTTTTAACGGGTAATGTTTTAACGATGCCCGGACTACCCGCTCATCCAGCAGCTTTGGATATGGATATCGCTGCTGATGGTGAAATTACGGGCTTATTTTAGGAGATTTAATTAATGTGGCTTTATTTAATAATTATTTTTGGTGGTTTAGGGGCAGACCAGTTAAGTAAATGGATTGCTACTAAAGTCCTTACTGGATCCCAACCAATTTTTCTAATTCCCAACACCTTGGGCTTTCTAAAATTACACAATCAAGGGGCCGCTTATAACTTACTTGCGGGTCAATTATGGTTCTTTCTCCTCATTAGTGGGGTATCCGTCCTCATTTTGGGTTACTATTTAATTCACAACTATCGACAACGACCACTTCTTTCTTGGGGACTAGCACTTCTATTGGCCGGCACCTTAGGCAACGCCTGCGATCGGCTCTTTAGTGGGTATGTAGTAGATTTCATTTATTTGAATCTTGCTAATTTACCATTTCTAAATTTCGTTTGTAATTTAGCTGATATTTTTATTACGATTGGTGTAATTTTCTTATTAGGAAGTCTATTGAAAAGTGAGGATAAAGGTTATTAAGACGATCGAATTTACTACTTCAACCGGGCCGCTTCGTTTAGACCAAGCCATTAGTCAAGCTCAAAATGACTATCCCCGAGCTCAAATTCAACGCTGGATTAAGGCTGGAGCAGTTGAAGTTAATCAGCAAGTAATCACCAAGAGTGGTGCCAAAGTTCAGGCAGGAGCCAAAATTACGGTTCAAGTTTTACCACGTCCGCAATTGCGAGCTTTCCCCCAAGATTTACCACTGGATATTGTTTACGAAGATCAAGATGTTTTGGTGGTTAATAAACCCCAAGGTTTAGTGGTTCACCCAGCGGCCGGACATCCAGACCATACTTTAGTTAATGCCATTTTGTACCATACCCAAGTTCAAAGTGATGATTCCTTACGCCCAGGAATCGTCCATCGAATTGACAAGGATACTTCCGGCCTGCTCATGGTGGCCAAAACTGAATTAGCTGAACAGAGTCTATCCCAGCAATTAAAAGACAAAACTAATTTGCGCAGTTATTTAGCCATTGTTCATCGTCCATTTGCTGAGAAAAAGGGGAGGATTGAAGCCCCCATCGGTCGTGACCCTCAAGATCGAAAACGGCAAGCTGTGGTGGCCAACGGAAAAAACGCAGTTACTAATTTTCAGGTTCGAGAAAATTTTGCCAATTATGCCTTAATTGAATGCCACTTGGAAACTGGGCGGACCCATCAAATCCGCGTCCACCTCCAATATATTAAACATCCTGTAGCGGGAGATCTGCTTTATGGACCCAAAAAAACCCTCCCGGGAGCTGGACAATTTCTTCATGCTGCTCGGTTGGGCTTTTACCATCCCCGAACCGGAGAATGGCTAGAATTTAGTGTCGAACCACCGACTATTTTCCAAACCACTTTGACAAACTTACGCCAATCATCAAGCAAAAATAACTAGAATAACTAGTAAGGAGAAAACTGATGCACAAAGAAATTGTCGATGATAAAACAATGAAACGAACTCTAACTCGAATCACCTATGAAATTATCGAAAAAAATAAAGGTAATCAAAATTTGATTCTCATTGGAATTAAAACTCGCGGAGCTTTTTTAGCCGAACGAATCCAAATGCGTTTACAGCAATTGGAAGAAATTCACGTTCCAGAATTTGCCCTCGATATTACCCATTGGCGCGACGATCAACCAGAACGCGAAGCTGAAATTAGTCAGCCACCATTTCAAGCCGAAGACATAAATAATAAACATGTCGTTTTGGTTGATGATGTTTTGTACACCGGACGGACAATCAGAGCCGCTTTAGATGCCATTATGAATGTTGGTCGTCCTAGTAAAATTTCCCTAGCCGTCTTAGTTGACCGAGGTCACCGCGAACTTCCCATCCGCGCCGACTACGTTGGGAAAAACATTCCCACTTCTCATCGTGAAACTATCCAAGTCTTGATGGCAGAAATCGACGATGAAGATAAAATTGAAATTGTAGATTCGCGTTCCGAATGAAAAAATATTTGATTCTCGAGGATGGGACCGTTTTTCAAGGTGACAGTATTGGAATTCCTTCAATTTCAACCGGAGAACTAGTAATTACCAATAATATGGGCGGCCTAGAAAACACAATTACTGATCAGACATATAACGATCAAATTATTGTTTTCACCGCGCCGATCATCAATAATCGCGGCGTCAACCGTGATGACTACGAATCAATTACCCCTAGTTGTAAAGGAGTTATCTTCAATAGCCTACCTTTTAGTCAACTAGATACTAATAATTCCAGATCTATTAATAGTTTCTTAAAAAAAAGAAACTTACCGGGAATTACCAACATAAACGTGCAGCGTTTAGCCGCTCATATTAAAAAAAATGGTGCTTTGAAAGCTAGTATTATGGATACGGCTGATGAACATGCTCGCGATCAAATTCGCGCTTTAGTAATTCCTCGAGACCGGGTGAAGACCGTTTCGACCAAACAACCCTATCCCAATCCCAATATTAGTTTTAAAATTGCGATTGTTGATTTAGGCTTAAAGTTTTCGATGCTCCGCCAACTTTCAATTCGAAATTGTGACTCCATTATCTTACCCTATAATACTTCTGCTCAAGATATCTTAGATCTTGACCCCGATGCGGTTCTTTTCACTAGTGGTCCTGGAAGTCCCCAAGAAATCTCGGAAACTATTCAAACTTGTCATGATCTTGAAGGAAAGTTACCGATTCTGGGGATTGGTTTGGGTCATTTAGTCGTGGCCTTAGCTAATCAGGCGACAATTACTAATCTTAAATATGGACATCATGGTTCAAATGTTCCTACCTTAGAAATTGCTACAGAAAACATTGAATTTTCAAATCATAATCATAACTACACGGTGGATCCCACTTGTATTAAAGATACAGACTTTTTTATTACTTATCGTTGTGTGACTGACAATGCTATTGAAGGTCTGCGTCACCGAAGTGACCCCACAATGACCGTTCAATTTCAGCCTGAAGCTGCTCCCGGAACTCACGATGCCAGCTATGTTTTTGATGAATTTATGGAAATGATAACTTCCTTTAAGCAAGGTAAACAGCTATGACACAAAACCTTTTAATTCTCGGGACGGCTAGTGGTCTTGCCTCCAGTGAACGTCTAGAACAAGAAAAGGCCCAATTAGTTGCTAGTCAAGTCTTTCGTCAGGCTGGGGACCAAGTTTTCTTACTAACTGAAAATCACGAGGCCCTTACTACCATGGTCCATGATCTAGTAACAATTATTCGAGCCCCTTTAACCAGCGCAACAATCAAGCAGGTAATCCATGATTACCAAATAACGACCATTTTTCCTAGCTTTAGTAATCCGACAGCTTTGCAGGTTCTGCGTACTTTGTTTCGTGTTGATTTTTTTACTCAAGAAAAGGTTAAGGTTCTTGGTTTAAATACTAAGAATTTAAATTTGACTTTAAGTCGTCGCTTACTAAATCAATTTCTTGATAGTCAAGGTTTTCGCCTCATCGAACGCGAAACAGTGACTGATTACCCGGCAGCCTTAGAATTTACCCATCAACATAATTTTCCAATTATTATTCGCAGCAATCTTAATGAGCAAAAAACTTATTGGCATAATATTACCACGCAAAAACAACTTCACGACTTCTTCCAAGCCAATTCAGAAGTTACCAGTTTTGAGGTCGAACGAAGTATCAGTAATTTCAAAGAAATTACCTTAGTGACAATGAGTGATAAATTCGATAATCATGCCTTAGTTTATCAGTCTGAAGATCTTGATCCCATCGGAATTCATTCCACAGATTCGATCAGCATTGCTCCCGTTTTTTCTATTGGAAACACTTTACTGCAACGCTTACGAGACGCGGTTATTCGCCTTAGTTCGCTCCTCAAAATTGTCGGTAGTTGTACTTACCATTTGGCCGTTGATGAACAAAGCAGATCTTTTTATATTTTAGAAATTTCACCACTTTTTCAAAGTAAGATCTTACCTTTATTGGAAAATACCGGTTATCCAATCTTGGAAATTTGGTGTCAAGTAGCCCGGGGGCAGCGTTTGCAGACGATTACTGCTCTCAATGGAGCAACAATTAACGGCGCCGTCGAATTAACCCCCAATCACTTGACCGCTCGTTTTCCTGTCTGGCAAACTAAGAAAAATCAAAATCCTAAAGTCAACTTAGGTCCCCGTAAAACTTCCAGTGGTGCTTTTATCGTCAATAGCAATAATCTGGAAACAATTCTTATGAAGGGCTTTCGAATTTGGCAAATCACGGATTTAATCTTTCTCCAACGTCCCCAAAAAGTTCTTTTAGATGAACAAATTGAATCTTCCTTATTTCACAATAATACCCAACTAATTATTACAATTTGTGAAGCTTTAGATCGGGGCTTTGAAATTAGCGAAATTTATAGTTTCACCAAATATGACTTAACTTTTTTACAAACTCTCCGTCATCTCCTCGATTTAGCACGGCTTTTGGCTTATCAAAGAGGGGACTTTGAGTTATTACTAGAAGCTAAGCATTATGGTTTTGATAATCAATTAATTGCTAAACTTTGGCATTTAACCGCCGAACAAGTCCAAAAAATTACACAACAATTACATTTGAATCTTACTCCCCAAGCCACACCAGCTTCCTTTGATCTGGAGCACGGGGCAGTAACTAATCATTACGACTTGTATTTAACGGAACCTCAACAAACTTTAGCCCCGGCCCAAATTACGCTCGCTGGGCAGCAAAACACTAACGTCATTTCGAACTATGAGCTCTTTATATTAGCTCAAGGATTAGTCAATCAGTACGTTAACGATGGCTTTTCTGTAGCTACCAAGGGGAATCTTTTAGCTAATTTCACTTCGCAAACCGCTGTCCAAGCTGTCACTGAACCCGGCTTGCAGTCTTTGGAGTTACCATCAATTTTATATTCGGCAACTGACCATTTACAATTAAGTTACCAACTAGATGAGCAACCAGCTATCCAGCAAACTATTGAATTATATAATCTCTGGTCCTACTTTAACCAACAGCAGGTGCAATTCTTACAAGAGATCGCTTTTATCCGCACGGAAAACCAGCAATATTGGTTTGCTGATCCAATTACTAGTATTTTAAAACCCTTAAACAAGCAGCGCTACGAAGTCACTACTGTGCCTGGGCATCACAGTTATAATTTTCGCCAACAGGCTCAGCACTACTTGCAACATCATCAATCGACACTTCAATTTGGAACGATTCTGATCCAGGACAACCAAGTTCGGCAAATTAAGGCTGGCTTCAGCAACAATCTTGGACTTATTCAACAATTGAATCCAGACTTTATTAATCTTTTGAGTCATGCCCTCTTAGGCAATCCTCTAAGATTAGATTCGATGAGAACTCCGGGCATTCGCCTAGGTCGAAAATTATTAATTTATCAAAACACCAACGGTGTTTACACCACTCGGATTCGCTATTTTGATCCCTTACAGGAACTACCTTCTAAAAAATAAAAAATTCAGTATTTCTAATCAACCATGTTATAATACGATTCTATAGGATTTAGGAAGGGAGCAATGATACAGAATGTTTATATGTATTGGTAAAAACATTAGTTCAACTATTCAAGGAATTGCTTCGGACATCGTTAATCCATTCGTTTTTAAACTTTTCACTACTGATTCCATCCCGAGTGTAGAGAAATCGATTGCCAAGGGCTGGGAAAAAGTTGGTGCTGATTTAAGATTTAGTGTACACCAATATGACAACAAATAAATTAACAAATAACAATAAAAGTGATAAGGATAATAAAACCAAAGATCAGATTCTTTTGGATGAAGTGAAAAGCTTGCCAGAATCTAAGCGCAAAAACATGTTGGCCACAATGGAAATGTATAGTGGTCCTATCCCACACCCTAAAATTCTCAAGGGTTATGACGGTGCAGCAAAGGAGATAATCGAAAACGGCGTTAATGAATCTGTCCTCTGTCCATAGAAGAAAGCTAGAAACCTCTCGACAGAATACTAAAAATAAATTGGCCTGGGTTTCTTTGATTTCTTCTATCGCTATTTTATTGGTATTCATAATTTTATCTTTTTATTTAATATTTAATAATCACCAGATTATCGGCGGTATCTTTGGTGGTACAACTTTTCTTACTGTCATTGGAATCTTATCCGATAATGTAGCTTCTTTAACTAAGAAAGATGATCTTTCTACTAGTAAAGAGGATAAAAAGGAAAATTGAAGAATAAATACTTTCTGAACTAGGGATTAATTAAAATTGGTCTTGTGTATTAGCTGGTGCTTATAATCTGTACTTGCTTGCTTTTTTACAAACTAATCTAGATATGGACACTGGTCGAGACCCCGTGATCTAATAAGTAATTTTGTTAATCTTCCGACACCAAAAAGGAACTTGAATTAAGCTCAGCATTAAAGATTGAGCTAGTTCAAGTTCTTTTTTGGTAATTGCGGTTCAACTAGAAGCGTCTTTTGATGGGTATAAATTACATAGCCCGGCTTGGCACCATTAGGTTTATGCACATACTTAACTTTGGTGTAGTCAACCGCAACTTTGGCGCCCGCTCGTCCCACCCGAGAATAGTAGGCTGCTGCTTGCGCCGCTTGAGTAAGCTCAGCAGCAGTCACTGCAAATTTGGCAATAATAACGTGGCTGCCGGGATTATCTTTAACATGCAACCAAGTATATCTTTTATCGGCCCACTTGGTAGTCAGATAATCATTTTGTAGATTATTCTTTCCAATATAAATCTCTGTTTGGTCATTCAAAGACCACTTTTCACCTAAACGGACTTTCGTTTTGTGCGGCTTTGATCGGTGTGATTTTTGCTTTAAATAACCCTGTTGTCGTAATTCCATTTCCATTTCGGCAATATCCTGGGGCTGGGCGTAAGCTAACTGGCTCAAAATACCAGTTAAGTAGTCAATCTCTGTTTGGGTTGTCGTAATTTGCGACTGCAGATGGCGTACCGAGTGCTTTAATTTTTGGTAAGTTTTGAAATACCTCTGTGCATTGCGACTTGGCGAAAGTTCGGGGCGCAACGGAATCGTCAGTGGTTGATTGTTATCATAATAATTAGCCAATTGTACTGATTGTGCTCCTCGAGGAACTTGATTTAAATAAGTTGTCAAAAGTTCCCCTCGGATTCGGCTAGTTTCTGCAGAATCAGTTTTAGCTAAATCATGCTGCAAACGCTGTAGTTTAGTTTGATTTTTTTTCAAATCACGTTTAACAACTTGTAAAATATTGGCTCCCTGTTGGCGAACCCGATCTTGCCGCGCCCGGTCAGCATAGTAAACATCCAACATGCCACTCAAAGTTGAATACTGGAATGATTTTTTTTCGAGATTTTGCAAATACTGATAGGGAAGAGGCGTAAACACTTGACGATCCTTGGAATCAAGACTAATAGTTGGCTGAGGTTTTCTCAAAGCCGTGAAAAATTGCTGCCAAGCTCGTTGAATGGAACGCAAATCGGGGCGAGCTTGTAGTGTAATCGTCACTAGTTCTTGGCTAGTCTCTTTCCCTAGACCCATCCATGTTTGGCGCAACAAACTAGCAAGTTCAACAGCTGAAGCTAGGGCAATTGCTTGCCCTTGAGCTTTTAGAAACTTCTCTCGGGCAAACTGATCAAATGGGTCAGCTTGTTTTAAAGCTGGTGGCAACTTGTAAGTTACTTGGGGTAACAATTCGCGGTAACGATCTTGCTGCCAACTAATATGTCTAATGGCTTCTACAATTTTCCCAGTGGCCTGGTGAACCAAAATAATATTGCTATGACGATTCATAATTTCAACACATAATAAGAAAGTTTGGGGATCGCCAAATTCATCCCGGGTTAGAAATTGAAAAACCATAATCCGATCATTAGCAATTTGGTTCACCGCTTGTAAGATTGCTCCAGTTAAATGCTTTCGAAAAGTCATCACTAGAGTACTGGGTTGTTGCGGACTGGCCAATTTAACTTGGGTCAATTGCACCCGAGCATAAGTCGGATTAGCTGATAATAACAGGCTTTGATTTTTTCCATGACTTCGAATCGTGAAGACTAATTCTTGGGCAAAGGGCTGTTGGATTTTAGTTAAACGTCCACCCTCTAAAGCAGCTTTTAATTCTTGAACCATTACGTGGGTAAAAACACCATCAAATGACATATTTTAACTCCTGATAAGATTTTTTTCTTTTAGCTCGTAGACTTCATTTTCTTATTTTACACTAGATTAAGGAGTGTGATATAATATTTTATTGTATTATTTAGACAATGAACTGAATTTAAAATTTGGCTGGTGACAATCTATGAAAATTGCTGTCGTGACCGACAGTTCTTCGTATCTCTCAAAGGCAGAAGCCGACCGTTATCACATTCGGGTAATTTCCACACCCGTAATTATTAATGATCACGTGTTTCACGAGGGAATTGATATTACAAATGAAGAATTCTATACGCAAATGCGGAAAACTACTGAACTTCCCAAAACTTCCCAACCGGAAATCCAAGAAGTCAGCCAACTTTATGACGAGCTCGCTGCCGAAGGCTACGAAGTGGTAATTTCCATTCACCTTGCAAAGACTATTTCTGGCTTTATTAATAGTTTACAGTCTTTAGCCCAATCCAAAACCAATATCAAAATTATTCCTTTTGATTCTCATATTACAGTACGTTTAATGGGTTATTTAGCTTTAGAAGCTGGAAGAATGGCTCAAGAGGGTATAGAACTGGAAGCAATTTTGGCTCGTCTAGAGGACTTACGGAGTACAATCGATGAAAATTTAATTGTCGACGACCTCAATAATCTGGTAAAGGGCGGGCGGCTTTCGAACGCTTCCGCCGTAATTGGCTCGATGCTCAATATTAAACCCTTATTAACCTTTGACGACCAAACCGACAAGATCGTCGCCTTTGGAAAGGTTCGTTCCATGAAAAAAGCCTATCTCAAATCTGAACAACGTTTTGAGGCGGTCCAAGCAGCTGCCGATTTTCCTTATCGACTATTAGTCTTAGATGCCAATAATCGGCCGGAAAATGATCTTTGGACAAAACATCTTCGCGAGAAATTTCCGAATTTAACAATTGAACAAAGTTATTTTGGTCCGGTCATTGGTACTCATCTGGGAGAAAATGCTATGGCCCTCGGTTGGATCAAAGATTTTGAAAAAGTTTAGTTTACAATCTGCTTCGTTTCTTAGTAACGATAGCGGATTATTTTTTTATTATACAGATCAAAAAAGCATTAGTGAAAAGTTAATTTCACTAATGCTTTTTATCTTTTAAAGGAGGCAATTAGTCCTTGTTCTTCAAGTCTTTGAATTCTTGAGCAACTTTCTTACCTAAATCAGCATAAGCTTTGCCTTCTTTTTTGAAGATATGGCCTAAGTTCTTGCTACTTTCCTTAATTGATTTAATACTTTCATCTTTAGCTTCACGATCCATAATGATTCCTCTTTTCTTAAAAATAAATCTTACTTAACTTGGTAAAATTACATTATAACTTAAAATCTTTATCAATGGATAAGCTTAGCCAAACAGCCGATTTTCATGTTTATGATAAGCTAACAGTAAAATAATCTGTCCACCAATAAAGAACAATAACAAAATTCCAACTTCCGGCCAAACATTGTAAGTGTTCAAGCTAATTAACTTTCGTAAACCGGCCACACTATAAGTCATCGGCAAGAATTGATGAATGGTTTGGAAAAATGGAGCAGATAAAGCAATGGTGTAAGCTCCACCCGAAGAAGAAGTCTGTAGCATAGTTAGTAAAAGAACAATTAAACTCCCAATTCCCGGGATTAACTTATTAAAGGCGACGATGATACTACAGAAGGTTGCCGCGACAAGGAGAAGGAAGGGAACAGCACCCCAGAACTTATCAATTGAGATATGAATGAATAATTGGTTAAAGAGCAACAATAAGCCGACTTGGCAAACACTAATAAATAATGGCAATAAGAATTGTTTCATCCAGTAAACTGGTAAGTCGTCACCTTTTTTAGCAAACTTCCGCATCACAAACTGGTTAACAAAGATTCCACCAACAAAGAGGGTTAAAGAAAGAATATAAGGAGTCATCGCTTCACCATTGTTCTTAACCGGATGGATATCATTATTCTTCAACTGAATAACCGAACTAATATTGGCTGGTAAGGGGATATGCCGCGCCTGTAACTGGACTATCATTAACTGACTATTAGCATGATTGACCCGATCTGTGAATTGTTCTATCGCACTGCGAACCATCTTAGTCGTTGAATAACTTAAACCTTCAGAAGTCGTGAGTTGAATCTTCGGTGACTGCGAAGTCCGAACAAAGTTTTGCATCTTGTTCTTAAAATCTTTATCAAATCTAACAACAGCATAAACATCGCCATTTTGTAAGTCTTTTTGAGCCTTAGTTGAGCTTTCTAACTTATAATCAAAAATCTTAGCCTTAATTAGGCGATGATAGACAGGATTAGCATCCTGATCGGTATTGACCACCGCTACGGGCAAGGTATCTAACCGCCCGTAAGGATCTTCCAAAGCCCCCAAAAACAGACTTGAGTAAATAACCGGGATCAACGCCATGATTGTAATAATCAGGGTCAACTTATAAATCTTTTTCATAAATTCCACCTCTTGTTATTGATTCTTATGTCCAAATAACTTACCATTAACTTAACTCATGGATATAATAAATCTACGGATGTTTAACATCTGTGGATATAATAAATCCGTAGATATTAAATGTCAATAGGAAAACACAAAAATAAAAATAAGCGGTGGTTTTTTTGAAATTAAGTAATTCGTTCCTTCAATCTATAGCAATTATCGTGATTTTGGCGGAATTACCAGATGGTGTTAAACTCAAGTCTAGCGAACTAAGCGAACGCTTAGAAGTCTCGCATACTTATCTCCAGAAAATAGCTAAAAAATTAAAGGACGCTGGTTTAATTAAATCTACAGCTTCCAAGAATGGAGGTTATTCTTTAAATAAGAAAGTTGAAGATATTAGTTTCTATGATTTATTCATTATTGCAGAATCTAATCATAGTTTCGTTCAAAAAGGTAACTACGATATGCTCTATAAAATTTTTAATTCCGAGAACTTAGTTACCAAATATGGTCAAGTCGCCAAAGATATTTTTTCCGACGCCGAGGAAAGCTATAAACATGTCCTCAATAGTCACTCTCTTGCTGAAGTAGTCCCTCGCGATTCTCAAGGAAAAATTTTGATGATTGATTGGCAAAAGCTTTTTAAACAATCATCTTCCAATTCCAAATAGCAACTGCAAAAGTTGGATTAGAAAAAGGATCCTCTCAGATCATTTTGGGAGGGTCCTTTTGTCGTATCTGTCGTATCTAAAGTAATTTATTAATCAAATAAGTGGTTAATTAGCGACCACTATAGTTAGGAGCTGATTTGGTAATTGTTACTTCATGAGGGTGGGATTCAATCAAGCCAGCATTTGTAATCTGAATAAACTGGGCTTGCTCAATCAAATCATCAATTGTCCGAGCTCCGACGTAACCCATTCCAGAGCGCAAACTTCCCGTTAGCTGAAATAAAACATCACGCACGCTACCTTTGTAGGGGAGACGACCTTCAATTCCTTCCGGAACCAACTTTTTGGATTCATGAACATTGTTTTGGAAGTAGCGATCAGAAGAACCTTCTTGCATCGCAGCTACAGAACCCATCCCGCGATAAGATTTATACTGGCGCCCATCATCAGCTAGGAAAACATCTCCTGGGGCTTCTGCAGTTCCTGCCAACATACTTCCTAACATGACCGCATTTCCCCCGGCAGCTAAAGCTTTGACAATATCGCCAGCGTATTTAATGCCCCCATCGGCAATAATTTGTTTCCCATAAGCCTGCGCTACTTGAGCCGCTTCAAAAATTGCCGTAATTTGTGGAACTCCCACACCAGCAACTACTCGAGTCGTGCAAATTGAACCCGGTCCAATACCCACTTTAACGACATCAACCCCGGCTTCAAAAAGAGCCTTAGTACCCGCGGCAGTAGCTACATTTCCGGCGATCAAGGTTACATCGGGATTTTCTTCTCGTAAATGAGCAATTACTTTTAAAACACCATGAGAATGACCGTGTGCTGTATCAATCACTAAAACATCAGCACCAGCAGCTAAGAGGGCAGTAGTACGTTCTTTAGTATCATGAGCAACACCAATGGCTGCGGCGACTAATAAATGGCCTTGATCATCAACTGCGGCCAGGGCTGGATCTTCCACGGGTGTTTTTTTAACGGCTTGCACAACTTGAGCTTGCTCGGCAATTCCCATATTCTTATGGATGACACCTAAACCACCTTGTTGAGCCATCGCTTGGGCCATTTCCGTTTCTGTGACTGTGTCCATCCCAGCGCTGATGATTGGGATATGTAACTTTAAGTTGGAACCTAATTGGGTCTCAAGTTGAGCTTCTCGAGGCAAAACATCACTAGGAGCTGGAATTAATAAGACATCATCAAAAGTCAAACCTAACTGCGTAAATTTATCTGTTTTTTTCAAAAATAATTCCTCCTTAAATTAAGTTCCTAAAGCTATTAATTCCAGCTATCTTTACAGAAAATAATTGTAAATTGAACCTAATTTATCACACTCTACTAGAATGTCAATTATCTTAAAATGAAGTTTAGTCCGTTTAAATTAAGATTTAATCTTGATAAAATAGGATTTTTCTTAATTTTAATTGTAAACGACTTCCATAAAAGTAGAGTGAAAGCCTGAAGAGAGCTATCATTCAGGGTAATGAGGAATTTCCCATTTAAATTGGCTGGAATTGATAGGTTTTTTCATAATTTAAAATCGGAATTTTTAAAGCCAAGAAAAGGGATTGGTAAATAATTGTTTGGAGTAACTTAATAAAGACAAATAATTAATTATAAGTAATTAAAGTCCCAAATTATTTATTTTAAATTTCATCCAGCCTTAATCTGTTGATCTATTACTTGGATTTGAGTTTTAAAAAGGGAATTCCGGCCAGCAGTTGATTCTTAATTTTTTTGATTGGTCAAACTCTTAATTTAAAAACATAAAAACTTCAGAACCAGGAGAACTATTCAATTAGTGGTTTTCCAGTCCCTCATATGCTAAAATATAACTCAATAAAATTGACATTTTATTGAGTTATGGATAAGAAGAATCAGCCCACCAATTTTTCAGTCCCATTAAGTCTAATTTTTAACTGGAGGTTTTTTACTTATGGATAAAGCCCATTACATTGCTAACAACGAGCAACTGGTCGCACAGCTACCAACTTATGTCCAACAATATTATTTGGAAAAAAGCGTGGTCCCGTTATCACCAGCAACTTTGTATCAGTACTTAAATGAATTCAAGCGTTTCTTTACTTGGTTGATTGATACCGGGGTCAGTTCAGCAGCTAATCCCGCAGCCATTACCTTAGAAGAATTGGAACATCTCAGTAAACAGGACGTTGGTCTCTACAAAGCCTTCTTACTCAACCGCGGAAAAGCTAATAAGAAAAACCCTCAGGGAACTCTCTCAGTTAAAACCGTCAATCGTTCTTTAAATGCTCTGGGAGCACTCTTTCGTTATTTAACCGTCGAATCAGAGGGTCCTGATGGTGAACCTTACTTTTATCGAAATGTTATGAAAAAAGTTAGTCTGATTCCAGATAGTGAAACTTTTCAAGCGCGGGCTCAAAATATCAAAGCCCAACTTTTATTGGATAATGATCAGCAATATCTGGAATTTATTGCTCACGATTATGGTGCTCAGCAAAATAATCGTAAAAAACTTAATTTATACCAGCGCGATCGGGAACGCGATCTGGCAATTAATGCTTTGTTGCTGGGGAGTGGTATTCGAGTTTCAGAACTGACCAACACCAATCTCACCGATTTAAATTGGGAACAGGCTCAAGTTAAAGTTCAACGTAAGGGAGGGAAGTTTGATACTGTTCCTATTGCCCAGTGGGTTTTGCCTTACTTACAACCTTATCTAGAAATCCGCACGCTGCGTTACCAAGCTACCTCCTCTACCCCTGCCCTCTTCTTGACCAAAGGGCGCCCTAACCCCCGGCGGATTAGCAGTTCCACCGTTGAATTATTAGTGGCCAAATATTCTCAAGCTTTTAATCAGATTCGTATTACACCCCATAAACTTCGTCATACTTTGGCTTCCAAACTTTACTTAGAAACTAAAAATGAACATCTTGTCGCAACTCAATTAGGCCAAAGCTCCACCAAAGCCACCGGCTTATATACGCATATTATCGATACACAGCAAAAACAAGCCTTGAATCAAATTAATCAACCCCCGACTTCCAAGGATCAAGACAAGAAATAAAGTCGTTCAATTTTTTAACTTTGAAACGAAGTTTTATAAATCATGAAACCCTAAGGAAAATTTCCGGAAAAATTAGTTGTAATTTTTACTTACGTGGCGCTCCAATTTCTGCTAGCACAATCAAGTCGCCTAAAAATGTTCTAAATTAGGGCTCCTTTTAGGGAGTACAGAAATGGAGTAATTTATGGAAATTGCACAAACTAAGCCCCAAGTCGCCCACCCCACTGGAGCCATACTCGGACTGATGATTGGCGCCTTTGTGGGAATGTTCTCAGAAACTTCTTTAAACATTGCACTCCCCTTCTCTAATGACGGCCCTCAAAGTCAATCAGGGAACGATTCAGTGGCTAATCACAGGTTATATGTTAATTATTGGAATTTGTATGCCTCTTTCCAGCTTACTGAGTAAGTGGTTTGCCACCAAAAAATTGTTTTATTTGCTTTAAGTGCCTTTATCCTAGGGGCTTGTATTTCCGCTTTGAGGATTAACTTTCCCATGGTTCTAATCGGGCGGATGATCCAAGGTTTAAGTACTGGGCTGATTTTCCCATTGCTTTTTTCCGTAGCACTACAGATCTTTCCTCCTTACAAAATTGGAACTGCCATGGGACGTGCTGCTTTAGTCATCATGTTTTCCCCAGCCGTTGGTCCGACGATTACGGATCTGCTTTTAGCTAAATTATCTTGGCCCTATATTTTCTGGCTCTTTATTCCTTTCCTAATTTTTCCTAATTTTGGCCCTAATCCTCACGGCTTATAATTTAGAAAATATTTATCCGCAAACTAAAGCTCCAATTGATTGACCTTCAATTATTCTTTCAACTCTTGGCTTTGCTGGAATTGTTATCGGAGCTTCTCTAGCAGCAGAAAAAGGTTGGCTGGCACCATTAGTGCTCGTTTCTCTAACTATCGGCCTCGTTTCATTAGCCTTTTATACCCGGCGGCAACCCCAGCTTGACCAACCAATTCTCAATCTCCGGGTTTTTCAGCAATCGCATTTTACAGTAGGAACAATTCTGGTAATGTTCAACTTTGGCATCATTTTGGGGTCTATGTGTACCTACTACCTCTATTTTTACAACAAGTTTTAGCCTTACCGGTAGCCCTTTGTGGCTTAGTGATGTTTCCTGGAGGAATTGTCAACGCTCTTGTTTCTGCCGTATCCGGACGCCTATACGACCGTTTTGGGGCTCAAGGTCTCACCCGACTAGGATCAAGAATTGCAATCATCGGAGCTTTAATTCTTCTTTTGACCAGCTTTCAAAAATCACTTACCTTAGCGATTATCGGACATATTGTCTTAATAGTTGGTACTCCCTTAGCTATGTCTCCGGTACAAACTTATAGTCTCAATAGCTTAAGTGGCCCCCAAAGTGCTGATGGAAGCGCCATTTTAAATACTCTTCAACAAATTGTGGGTGCTCTAGCAACTGCCATCATAACTTCTCTAATGGCCTCGGGCAGTCTCCAGCAACTGGGTCAAGCTGGTTTGCAGCTTGGTACGCAACGGGGCTTAATCTTCGTCTTAATTTTAACTCTAGGGGCTTTTCTGCTTTCTTTCAAAGTTCAAAAAGCAAAATAAAAGTTATACAAGAAAAGGCAACTAATATGAATAAGAAAACGAGCGGTAATTGTCTTTTTTGATTGCTTATTTTGAGCTGCCAGTAAAATTTCAAAAACAAAATCATAAGATCTATTTTTCAAAGTTAACTTCAGTCGTCAAAATAGCTACCCCTAGGGCAATAATAATTCCCCGACCATCCCAACCACTAAATTACCGGTATAACCCAGTTTTTGGGGATCTAAAACCAACATTAAAAAACCAATTGTTGAAAACATCAGTTGCCAATTAAGTATCCGTTAACAATAATCCACTTTGGTTCATTAAAAGTTGGCCAATGCAAAGGCGGCAAAACAAACTTGCGCATAGTGCTGATAAGCAGTACAGACGTCCTTATTTAGCCAACCACCTTTTTCAACCCAACATTGCGATAAATCCCAATGATAGAGAGTAACAAAGGGGGTGATTCCTTTTTGTAAACATTCGTCAATCAAGCGATTATAAAAATCAATTCCTGTTGGATTAACCTCGCCGCGGTAATTTTTAATGATTCGCGGCTAAGAAAGTGAGAAAAGATAGGAATTTTGTCCACCTTCGCACATCAACTCCAGATCTTCAGAAAATCTATGATAGTGATCGCTAGCTACATCCCCATCTTCTAGTTTCTACTGATATAAGTGATGGGCTTGTTTAATTTCTTCTTGCGCTTTATCTTGCTTCATCTCATAAACCCAGATTTGTCCGGCTTTAATTGCAGCTAAAACTTCACAAACATCACTTTTCGCATTTCCTGCATGCAAGATAATCTGCATTGATTCTGAACTAGTAGCTGGTATTGATGATTATGCTGCACTCATCGCTTTTCTCCTTCCAAAGAATCTTCTCTTGCTTTACAAATTCATTACAAGTACTCCCTAGAGCTAGTTAAAATTCAATTTTGCACTATCAATAGCGGCAATTAAAAAACCAGTTTATCTCATTTTTGAAATCGACTGGTTTGAGTTTTTCATTTTAAATTTCCGGAACTTTTTCCCTAAAGTGCAAGATGCCCCATCCGCACATGGGGTGTCTGTTGAAAGATAAAGGGCTCTCCAATCTTGGTGAAATTATATTTTTCATAGAAAGGAACCACTTGAATTTGAGCCTCAATCTCGATCGGAATCCCGGGAAAACGTTGAGCAATCGTTGTCAAAACAAGCTCCATTAATTTAGCTCCTAAACCCTGACCGCGAAATTCAGGCGCAGTCACAACTCGCCCAAAGGTTACTTTAGTTCCCTGATCACTTAAAAAGACCCGCGCATAAGCAGCGATTTGACGAGCAGGAGAACGGTTAAAAACATGAATTGCCTTGAGATCTTGTCCATCAACTTCTTGGTAGATTCGTTTTTGATCAACGACGAAAGTTGCTGTTCGGAGAGCTAAAATTTGATATAAATCAATCTGATCTAATTCGGAAAAAGTTTGAATCTGCCACATTTATGATTTCCCCTTTGTTAAAAGCTGAGCTAATTTCCTAATCCCTGTGTAAAATTCCTCTTGTTCTGCAGCATTTAAATTCCGTAATAACCAGCGGATTTGTTCCTGCGATTTTTGATCCAAATCTCGCGCCACTTCGTCTCCCTTCGCGGTTAACGTCAAAGTTACCGAGCGCAAGTCTTGGGTGGAAGCCGTTTTGCTTACCAATTGCTTCTGGACTAACTTCTTAATGATCCGACTGGTATAGCTTTTGTCTAAATCCAACAAACGAGCCAAAGCAAGTGGTGTCGGACAATGATTAAGCTTGATTTCCAACAAGACTCGCGCTTCAGTCCAATTTAAAGTTGGCCCCAAAAGTCGTTTGTCCAAAACTCCCAAGGCTTGTGTATATTGCCGATTAAAGTCCCGAATTTGATTAATTTGCTTTTTGGGCAGAACCATCTAAACCTCTCCTGACCTTTATTAGGGTCAGTATAAATTATTTAGTGGCTTTTGTCCACTATATTTCAAAATAAAAATCCGGAAGATCCCGTTTACCGAGAAATTCCGGATTCACTTTTCTAGTTAATTACTGATTCACGACCGTAAAACGCTCCTGATGATGCTGGGGATTGCTGATTTCTTGCATGACTACTTCAGCCATCGTGCCCGAAGTAGTTACTGATTCTCCCGCAGCATTGACCAAAAGTTGATCTTGTCCTAATTGATAAGCTCTTGTGGGCCCTTTTTCAAAACTATCTGAAGGAGAAATACCTACCCAGTTAACATTTTTTACGGTTTGCAGAAATTGCAATTCTGCTAACTGATTTTGTGGGACAGCAATAAAATTAGCTGCTCCCGGTAATTTTTCCAAGTCATGAACATGGAGATGCTGATCGCTTCCAGCCAGCAAACTTCCCGCTCCCAAAATAAAGACTAAACGGGGCTGCGTACATTCACGTAATTCCGCGACTAGGTGGGTGGCTAAATCAACGTGTAAGTAGGCCTGTTCTGGAGCAGTCGCAAAACAATCAACCACTACATCGACTTGTTGTAAGTCCGCTTTAGTAAGTGTGAAAGCATTTTGCGCTTGTAAAGTTAATTGTGCAGCAGTCGCCTGCTCTTTGCGCAAATTTTCTAATTTATCTTGATTCCGACCAACGGCGATGACCTGATGCTGCTGTTGCAGAGCCAACTGAACAATAGCCGAACCAGCCATTCCCGTTGCTCCAATCACCATAATTTTCATCTAATCACCCTTTCAATTTTTATTTTAAAGGTCATTGTTTCTAGAACAACTAATTTGTTTACTTCAATTATTGATTAAAGTAAGCAGTTATTAATTCCTGATAAATTTGAATAAAGTCCAAGTACATTTGGCGTGAAATATATTCGTTATCTTCATGCGGATTATCGCTACTAGGACCAAAAGCTACATAGTTGGCTCCTTGGGGCTGATCAATCAACAACTGCGAAGCATCCGTTCCTCCCGAAACCGCAATGGGGACAACTTCAGTTAAAGAATAATCTCCACCTTGAGCTTGCGCCACCGCCTCTAATTTCTTTAACTGGGCAGGATCAAAAGAATAATTTTGTAAATACGGTTGGGCAATCTTTTGAATTAGTTGAATAATTTTTGCTTCGCGCTGACCGACAATCGGCATAATATCCATCCCGACAGTTTGCTTAATCGTTCCAGCATGTCCTTGATTATAGCTCGCTAAAGTTTCTTCCACCAAATTAACAAGCGTCCCATTCGCTAATTCTGGCACCGTTCGAATATTTAAGACGGCTTGGGCCTTGCCTGGAATAGCATTGGGTTGACTGCCGCCTTGAATTTGGTCAATGTTAAAAACCGTCTGTCCTAAAGTTGCGTTAGGATGAGCAGCAATCAAGGGCTTAATTTGCACTGTTAACTGTTGCAAAAATTCAAGAAGGTGTTCCACAGCATTAATTCCGAGGTTCGGCATTGAACTGTGTGCGGCTCGTCCTTGCGCTGTTAAAGTTAAATTCAATTCACCTTTATTAGCATAAACAGCCCGATAACCACTTGGCTCTCCAATTAAAAGCGTCTCTACATCTTGCATATAACCAGCCTCATAGAGAGCTTGAGCGCCTTTTTGTCCTACTTCTTCCCCAGCTGTCGCTAAGAGACGAACTGTCCCAGAAATTGAGATGTTTTGTTCTTTTAATTCAATCATCGCGATAACTAAAGCAGCTAGTCCCGCCTTCATGTCCGTCGTTCCCCGACCATAAAGACGATCTCCTTGACTAGTTAATTGAAAAGGATCCGTTTGCCAATTATCTCGGTTAACTTCAACAACATCCAGATGTCCCGAAAGTGCTAGAACTGGCTGGCCACTACCGATTTCCGCGACTAGATTAGCCCGGTCACCGCCTAAGGATAACACTTGGCTATCGATTCCATGTTGCGCTAATAAATCATGGAGATACTGAGCTACCGGAAGTTCATGATCATTGACCGAGGGAAAACTCACTAATTGTTCTAAAATCGCTAATTTTTCAGCTTCTTGCATCTCTAATCCTCCATTTCTTAACTAATGAAAAAGGCCCAACTCTTCCACAATCCTAACACTTTGAAGCGAACTAAGGACTGTAAAACAATCGGACTTTCTTTATTAATAATCTAAAATTGCGCTTGTAAAGGTGGAACGATTTGTTTTTTCCGCGAAACTACTCCAGGAAGAGACAATTGACCTTGATCTAATTTCTTCCCAAAAGCTACTTCAACTTTAGCAGTCAAAGCCTCTGGTCCGCTAACCAAGACGGTTGTGTCGCTGTCCAAGACGTTGGTAATTGCCAACAAGAAAAGGTTATAACTATTAGCTTGGCAGCTTTGAGCCATTGCTGTTTCAAATTCAGCCTGACGTTTTAAGGCTGCTGACAAATCAACGACGTTAATTTGCGCAATCCGAAATTGATTACCACCCATTTCAAAACTTTTTGCATCGGCATCAATCAACTCAGCTGCAGTTTGGTCAGAAATATCGGCACCAGCCTTCAACATCTCTAGGCCATAAGCCTCGTAATCAATTCCAGCAATCTGGGCTGCTTCAACAACTGCTTGGCGATCAGTATCCGTGGTCGTTGGGGACTTCAACAATAAAGTATCAGAAATAATTGCTGAAACCATCAAACCGGCGATTTTTTTAGGGATTTCAATCTGATGCTCGTGATATAACTTCCAAACAACTGTGCTGACACAACCAACTGGTTCTGCCCGATAATATAAGGGAGCACTAGTTTGAAAGTTGGCAATCCGGTGGTGGTCCACTACGTGAGTCACCGTTACCTGATCGATATCTGGGGCACTTTGTTGTTTTTCATTGTGATCTACTAACATCACCGCATCAACTTCATCATGAACGTTGTGGACAACACGCGGCATTTCTTGGTGAAAATAATTTAAAACAAATTCAGTTTCTTTATTGGGTTCACCTAGAGCCACAGCTTCAGTATCATATCCTAGTTGATTTTGTAAGTAAGAATATTCAATTGCTGCTGAAATGGCATCGGTGTCGGGATTTTGATGCCCGAAAACTAATTCTTTTGCCAAGTTTCTACCTCCATACTTTTAATTAAACCACTTTAATTATAGTACACTCAAATTCAATTAGGAAAGAGATTTCAGTCGTTTTTGATAATTTTCTTCCTGTAAAAACCGATCCCAATTCTGAATAAAGGTTGCAATTCGCGGAATATTAATTTTTTCTTTTCGGTAAACAAAATTTAACTCAAAATTAATTTCTGGTTCGAGCACAGCAGTCTGGAACTGAATTTCCTCCTGATGGGCTAAAACAAAACTTTCGGGAAAAGCCGTATAAAGTTCTTCTGTTTGGGCAAAATGAAGAATCTGTTGGGGAGCGGCAAAGCGTCCAGCGCAAGGAGGAACATCAACTAACAAATTTTTAAACTTCTCACACAGTAACTCGGTCACATAGTAACCTCGCGGATACATGACCCAGGCTCGCTCTTCTTGAGCCGCTTTTTTTAGGCTAACTTTACTTTGACCTAACCATTGGGGATTATCATGTAAGAGCAACAATTTTTCATCAATAATTTTTTTAGTTTTGTAGGGGCGCCAATTACGAATCGCCACATCTGGTAAATACATGATAGCTAAGTCAATGTTATTATTCTCCAGATCATCCCACAACTGCCGCCGAGTCAACAGAGAAATCTCCAAAGTCACTTCTGGCTGGATTTGATGATAACTAATCGCAAATGCTTCCAAAACACAAGTTTCCATCGAAGCCAAGACCCCTAATTTAATGGTTCCAGTAGACGAGAGGGTCGATTGTTGAATCTGATCTACGGCGTTGATAATCGTCGTTTGGACTTCTTCGACCGCCAACAACAAAATTTGCCCAGCATCTGTTAAGTGAATTTGTTTGCCTACCGAGTAAAAGAGCGGCGTCCCAATACTATGTTCGATTTTTTTGATTTGTTGGGTCAGTGCCGGCTGAGTAATCCCTAAAGCTCGAGCTGTTTTGGTATAACTCAAATTGGCCGCGAGTTTAGAAAAATAACTCAAAGATTTAGAAGTAATGGCTTGTGTAAAACTTATTTTGCTTTGTTGCATTAGAAAATCCCCCTCACTTAGTCCTCTACTTGAGTCGGCTCAACGGGAAAAAGACGTTCGATCGGACCATCCTGGTTGACATCTACCACAAAGGAACCATTCGAATAACGATCAACCGGGGCAAAATCTACCGTCACAATGGAAACTAGTTTATTTTGTTTCGTTGTAACCTTTAATATATCATCTTTAGCCAATAAGTGAATGAATTTTATGCGATGCGGCTTTGTTTTCAGCTCTCTTAAGACTAGCAGTCCTCGCCGGGCTCGACTGCCGAGTGGCAATTCTGCTAATTTCATCTTCTTGAAGGCTCCCCGCTGGGTAATTAAGCCCAAATAGAGTGGCCGGGAATCTTGGAGCAAAGCATAATCAGCTATTTCTTCGCCAGCTTTTAGAGTCATAAAGCGAACTCCAGCCGCCTTAGCCCCCACTAGGGGAACTTGATCGAGATCAAAACGTAAGGCATAACCATTTTGAGTACAGCCAAAGATTTCATGAACAGGAGCCTGAGCTTCTCGATACCAAACATGGAGCACTTGACTGTCAGCTTGATGCAATTTCATCGCTTTTAGGGCATGGGAGCGGTAAGTCCGTCCTGGCAAGAGATTGGAAAAGGCAACTTGTTTAATATAACCATCATTGCTAGCTAAAACAAAACTCCCTTTTTCTTTTAGATCGGGAAAGACAAAAGCGGCCACCACTTGTTCATCGGTCGCAAAGTCAATTAACTGGGATAAATGTTGCCCTTTATCCTTCCAACGGGCATCATCGAGTTCGTGAACGGAACGGTAAATCAAATTTCCCCGATTAGTAAAAATATACAAATGTTCTAAGGTTGTTGCTTCCAGATCCAAGACCGGCCAATCCTGATCGCGCAAACCATTAGCACCAGCGGTCGAAGCTTGATAGGAACGAAGACTACTCCGTTTTAAGTAACCTTCATGACTGACTAATAAATGTACTTTTTCCTCAGTTACTAAGACTCGGCGATCAACTTTTAATTCCTGAACCTGGGCTTCAATCCGGGTCCGGCGAGGTGATTGAAATTGGTCCCGAATCGCCTGCAATTCATCCTTGATAACCTGCATTAAAGTCTGCGGATCATCGATGATTGCTTGATAACCGGCAATTTTTGCTTCTAATTCGGCTTTTTCAGCCTGTAATTGTTGAATATCAGTATTGGTCAAGCGATATAGCTGCAAGGACACGATGGCTTCGGCTTGTTCAGGTGAAAAATCATATTGTTGGACCAAATTCTCCTTGGCGTTAGCTTTATTATGACTAGCGCGAATGGTTTGAATTACTTGGTCTAAAATTGAAAGAGCCTTCATTAAACCAGCGACAATATGCAATCTCTTCTGAGCTTTATCTAAATTAAATTGCGTTCGGCGCAAAACAACTTCTTGTTGATGTTTCAAATAAGCTTGCAGCATCGGCAAGAGTCCTAGTTGCTGCGGTCTCATTTGGGCAATCGCCACCATATTAAAGTTATAAGTGACCTGCAAATCGGTATTTTTAAACAAATAATTCAAAATCCCAGTAGCATCAACATCCCGCTTCAATTCGATAACGATCGACAGACCGTGACGATCAGATTCATCTCGAACTTCAGCTAAACCGTCAACCTTCTTCAAAACCCGCAATTCATCAATCTTTTTTACCAATTGGGCTTTATTGACTTCGTAGGGAATTTCGGTCACTACAATTTGTTGCCGATGCCCCCTCAAGGTCTCAATCTTAGTCTTGGAACGTAAAACGACCTTCCCCCGACCAGTTGTGTAAGCCTTTTTCAAGCCGACTTGCCCTTGGAGAATCCCTCCTGTCGGGAAATCAGGGCCCTTGATATATTCTAGAGCCTGATCCAAAGTTAGATCTGGATTGTCAATTAAAGCAATTGTGGCCGCAATCACTTCACCAAGATTGTGCGGAGGAATCGAAGTTGCATAACCAGCCGAAATCCCCGTCGCCCCATTAACTAATAAATTAGGAAAGCGGGCGGGTAAAACGGTTGGTTCTTCCTTAGTATCGTCAAAGTTGAGAACCATGGGGACCGTATCTTTGTCGATATCTTGTAATAGGGTTTGCGAAATCGAGCTCAACCGAGCTTCCGTATACCGCATTGCAGCAGGTGGATCTCCATCCATCGACCCGTTATTCCCGTGCATTTCAATTAACGGTGCCCGAACCTTCCAATCTTGACTTAGACGAACCAAAGCTTCGTAAATCGAACTATCACCGTGTGGATGAAAATTACCCATCACATTTCCAACCGATTTTGCCGACTTTTTGAAGGCCTTATCATGGGTATTGTGGTCTAAATACATTGCGTACAAAATTCGGCGTTGAACAGGCTTTAAGCCATCCCGGACATCTGGTAAGGCTCTTTCTTGAATAATATATTTGGAATAGCGTCCAAAGCGATCGCCCATGATGGCTTCGAGGGTTAGTTCTTTAACCCGTGATTTATCTACCATGTTTATTTTCACTCACTTTTACTGATGACGTGGGAACTTCCGTTTCAATAATACTGCCATCATCTTCTAAATTAAATTTCACGTTTTGTTCAATCCATTGCCGTCTCGGGGCAACCTTATCGCCCATCAAAGTTGTCACCCGCCGCTCAGCTAGGGCTGCATCATCAATTCGGACCCGGACTAGGGTTCTAGTGGTCGGATCCATCGTAGTTTCCCACAGTTGATCGGCGTTCATTTCTCCTAAACCTTTGAAACGCTGTAAACTATAACCAACACCAAATTGCTGGGTTAATTCTTCTAGTTCCGCATCCGTCCAAGCATATTCAATATCAACTTTACCTTTATTAGACTTCTTTTGTAACTTATACAAAGGTGGTAAAGCTATATAGACGTGACCTTGTTCAACCAAGGGACGCATATAGCGATAAAAGAAGGTCAACAGGAGAATCTGAATATGGGCTCCGTCGGTATCGGCATCCGTCATGATAATAACTTTGTCGTAGTTACTATCTGCAACTTGAAATTCCGCCCCGACGCCAGCGCCAATCGTATAAATCATCGTATTAATTTCTTCGTTTTTAAAAATATCATCCAGCTTAGCTTTTTGGGTATTCAAAACCTTGCCTCGCAAAGGCAAAATGGCTTGAAACTTTCGATCTCGTCCCTGTTTAGCCGAACCTCCCGCTGAATCACCCTCGACCAAAAAGAGTTCATTCTTCTTAGAATCTCGAGATTGAGCCGGCGTTAACTTTCCGGATAAGAGACCTTGGTCTTTCTTTTTCCGCTTTCCGGAACGACTATTTTCCCGCGCTTTGCGGGCAGCTTCGCGTGCTTCACGTGCTTTAAGGGCCTTCTTGACTAAAACTTGGCCAAAATCGCCTTGTTCTAATAAATAGAAAGTTAACTGTTCGTAAATCACCGTATCCACGGCGCTCCGAGCTTCCGGCGTCCCCAATTTACCCTTGGTTTGTCCTTCAAATTGCAGTAAATCCTCGGGAATTCGGACCGATAAAACGGCACTCAAACCTTCGCGAACATCGCTTCCTTCGAGATTTTTGGCATTTTCCTTAAGTAGACCAATTTTGCGGGCATATTCGTTAAAGGCCTTGGTTAAACCTGACCGCATCCCAGCCTCATGGGTTCCCCCATCACTAGTCCGCACATTATTGACAAAAGAAATCGTATTTTCGGAATAACCATCATTATATTGTCCCGCAAATTCAACTTCGATTCCGTTTTGTTCTCCCGTAAAGTAGAAAACATCTTTCAGGGTATCTTTACCTTCATTGAGGTATTTAACAAAAGATTTAATCCCATCTTCGAAGTAATATTCTTCCACTCGCTGCGGCTGACAACGTTGATCAGTTAAAGTAATCTTGACCCCCTTTAAAAGAAAAGCCGATTCACGTAATCGCTCCGCTAAAGTATCATAATTAAACTCAATCGTTTGAAAAATTTGGGAATCTGGTTGGAAGGTCACCGTGGTTCCACTAACTTGTTTCACACGGCCAACTTTTTCTAAGGTTCCTTGCGGTTGACCACCATCGACAAACTTTTCTCGGTATAATTGATGCTCTCGGACAACTTCAACCGTTAACCAAGAAGACAAAGCATTAACAACTGAAGAACCGACCCCATGCAAACCACCGGAAGTTTTGTAATTATTTTCGGTAAACTTGCCCCCCGCATGGAGAACGGTCAAAATAACTTCAATCGTGGGAATTCCAGATGCATGCATTCCGGTCGGCATTCCCCGGCCAAAATCTTGCACTGTGACTGAATTATCAGCATTTAAGGTGACATTAATTCGATCACCGTAGCCAGCTAAAGCTTCATCGACCGCATTATCAAAAATCTCGTAAACTAAATGGTGCAAACCACGGGCGTCCGTTGAACCAATATACATTCCCGGTCGCTTCCGCACTGCCTCCAGACCATGCAGAATCTGAATGGCGGCATCATCATAATTATTACTTTGTGTCATGAAAACAATCCTACTTTCAAAAAAAGAACAGAATAATTACTTACTTTGTATTAAAATATTTGATGTACTAACCTAACTTCGGAGGTTTTATCTTGAAAATTGTAATCTGTTTTATTCTAGCATATCTAATTGGTTCCTTCCCTTCGGGATATCTGATTGGCCGAATCTTTTTCCACCAAGACATTCGCCAAATAGGTAGTGGGAATATTGGAACGACCAATACTTTTCGGGCTTTTGGGGTCTTACCCGGAACTGCTGTTTTAGCCCTTGATATTTTTAAAGGGACCTTGGCTGCCAGTTTACCACTCTTCTTCCGTATTCCTGATCATTTCTGGATGATTATTGTCGGCTTGGCCGCGGTAGCTGGACACTGTTATTCCATCTTCTTACATTTCAGAGGTGGTAAGGCGGTGGCCACGGCTTCTGGAATCTTGCTCGCTTATAATCCACCCTTGTTTGTTCTTGGAGCGGTTTTATTTGCCACGATCATTTTACTCTCCAGCACTGTGAGTTTGGCTAGTCTAATTGTCTTACCGGTTTTAACCATCGTTATCTTATTTACCGGCGATTTCTACTTGTTATTTGCGGCCGTGGTAGTCACAATCATTGTTTACTATCGTCATTGGCCCAATATTAAACGTCTCCTAAATCATCAAGAAAACTTAGTTCATATTGGCCTTGCCTACTATCTCCAACAAAAGAAAAAATCCTCTTAGAAAAGGGAAATAGCAAGGGAGCGTCATTTATTGTACTGGAAACAAGGGTTTTTTCCAAGTGGAATTTTTTTGTCAGAGTACCACTATTAGCTTTCGAATAACTTTCAAATTAGCCAGTAAAAAACTCCAATTGTCAGGTTAAATTCCCGATAATTGGAGTTTTTATTAATGTTTCAGTTTGCGAATCGCCCAATCTCCTAGGCCTTGAATGATAAAGACTAAAATTAAAATGAAAATCATGGAAACAATAGTCACGTCGTTTTCAAAACGTTGGTAACCAACAGCGACCGCCATATTTCCTAGGCCACCACCACCGATGGCTCCAGCCATGGCGGTAAGACCGATTAAACTAATCATTGTCAAAGTTCCACAACGAATTAATTCCGGCAAACCTTCTTTTAAATAAACCCGATAGATGATTTTCCACGGTGATAAACCCATTGCCGTAGCGGCTTCAATCACTCCGGGATCAACTTCTACCAAGGCTAACTGCACTTGCCGAGCAAAAAATGGGGCTGCTCCTACAACTAGAGGAACTAAAGCTCCCGTCGGTCCAATCGTCTGGCCGACGATCAACTTCGTAAAAGGACCAATTACGGCCAATAAGATAATGAAAGGAATTGACCGAAAGAGGTTCACAATTTTATCGAGCCAGTAGTAAAGGTGAGGATATTCTAAAATACTACCTTCAGCAGTCACGACTAAAATAATTCCTAAAATCAAACCAATTATCCCCGCAAAGAGAGCCGCCACAAAAGTCATATAGAGAGTTTGATAAATCGCCATCACAAAGCCATTATCTCCCGACCAATTAGCGACCACATTAGGAAGCCAAGTTTTGACTAGATCTCCCATCTAATCCACCTCCACTTTCTGCAAATCGACCGTTTTTACACGGACTTTTAAAGCACGCAGATAGTCCAAACCAGCTTGAATTTGGTCTGGTTCACCTTCTAGGAGCAGTAACATAATTCCAACCGTCGTTCCTTGAAGCTGTTCAATATTACTAAAAAGGATATTGGCACTAACTTGATAGCGTTTATAAAGTTCCAAGACTAAAGGTTGCTCCGTAGCTTCTCCTGTGTAATTCAAAACGACCAGATTGGAACTATCTAAAGGCACTAAATTATTAGCTTTAATTTGCTTGAGAGCCGGTCGCAACTGAGTCGAAGAATCGACGAACTTGCGTGTCAAGGGAGCTTTAGGGTGACCGAAAATTTCCAAAACAGTTCCCTTTTCAATCACCTGTCCCTGATCCATTACCGCTACTCGATTACAGACTTGTTTAATGGCATCCATTTCGTGGGTAATAATCACGATGGTAATCCCGAGCTGCTTATTTAAATAACGCAATAAGTTGAGAATTTCCGTAGTGGTTTCGGGATCCAAGGCACTGGTTGCCTCATCTGAAATCAAGATTTGGGGATCACTGGCCAAAGCCCGAGCAATTGCCACTCGCTGCTTTTGTCCACCTGATAGTTGGGAAGGATATTGTTGGGCCAAGTCAGCTAAACCAACTAAATCCAAAAGTTTAGTTACTTTTTCTTGCCGCTGGATTTTCGATAGTTTTAGATCCAATAAAGGAAACTCGATATTGCCAAAAACCGTTCGCGAAGCCATTAAATTGAAATGTTGAAAAATCATCCCAATATTTTTTCGAGCCTGCCGCAGTTGGGCTTGACTTAGTTGACCTAAATCTTGACCAGCCACTGTAACCGTCCCTTGTGTTGGCCGCTGCAAGAAGTTAATCACCCGGACAAGGGTACTTTTACCAGCTCCGGAATAACCGATGATCCCGTAAATATCTCCGGGGGTAACTGTCAAAGAAACATCTTGAACTGCATCGATAGTTCGCGCCTGATTCTGAAACTGAACACTGATCTTTTTTAATTGAATAATTGCTTGCTTTTCGACTGTCATTTGAACTCCTACAACTGCTCGAGGAATTGACCGAAGAAGTTAATAAATTGAACGTAATCGGCAATTCGAATATTTTCGTTCGGGGCATGGTTTCCGGCTTGCGCATAGCTGACCCCACAAGATACGATTGGGGCTTTGGCATAACGACTGACAACTTCCATTGGGCCAGTCCCGGCACTCGAAGGCAAAACTTCGACTTGCTCTGGTCCCCCATAACAAGCTTGTGCTGTCTGAATCAGACTTTGGACGATTGGTTGAGATAAATCACTACGATAACCCTTTTCCCCGAGAAGATAATCAACTTGAAGATCGGCAAACCCTTGATCTTCTAAATAGCACGTTAATTTCTTAAATAAATCTTCTGGATCTTGATTAGGAACCAAACGAAATTCCAACTTGGCCGTCGCTTCTTTGGGAGTGATCGTTTTGACTCCCGCCCCTTGCCAACCACTAGTCAAACCTTCAATATTAATCGTCGGTTGAAAGACTAAGCTATCATTGACACTTTTATGCTTCAGTAAAGCTTGGGTTAAACCCCATTGTTCGGTCAAATCAGGTGTTTGGGCAGCTTTTAAATATCCTTCTTCTTGATCTGTCGGGGAAACTACATTATCAAAGAAACCGGGAATTTGAATCGTGCCATCACTAGCCCGTAACGTGTTGAGAGCCGCTACTAATCGCCAAGCAGCCCCATCAGCTACCGCTGCATATGAGGAATGCAGATCAATTGCGGCAGAACGAGCCGTGATTTGGAAACATAAGATGCCTTTGTTGCCAGCAGTCAGACTGAATTGTTCCCGGTCATTCTTACCTCCGGATTCCCAAATTACTAGGTCCGCTTGTAAACTTTCTCCGTGTTGCGCTAAATACTCTGGCAAATGCTCACTAGCAACTTCTTCTTCCCCCTCAAGTAGAAACTTAACCGTACATGGCCAATCACCATGCTTTTGCCGGTAAAGCTTTAAGGCAGTGATTCGGCTGATTAAGTCCGCCTTACAATCAGAAGCTCCGCGAGCAATCAGTTTTTCAGCTGTTTGTTGTAGTTTGAAAGGATCCGATTGCCAAAGTTCCAGAGGTTCTTCTGGTTGCACATCGTAATGATTGTAGATCAAAACCGTTGTTTTGGCTTTTTCAGGGTCTTGGGGCGTTAATTGAGCAATGACTAAAGGTGCCTGATAATCTGAGAAAACTTGGACTTGAGCCCCTAAATCGGTCAGCAAATCACAGAGATAGGTTGCGGTTTCAGCCTGGGCTTGCTGCTTAGCCGAAACTGATGGCAAAGCGATATAAGCAGCCAAATTCTGGAATGATTCTTGAATTAAAGGATCATCAACTTGAACCATAATTAAAAACTTCCTTCTTCTTATAATTTAATTTTCCAAGCAGCTACAGATTGCGGACCGTATAACTTCTTAACTGCCTTGAGAACTGCTTCGGTTTGATAAGCTTTAACGATCTTCTTGTAGGTCGCATTATCTTTGTTTTTCTTTTGAACAGCAATAATATTGATCCACGGCTTAGACTTCTTACTTACTTTTTCAATGTAAATCCGATCCTTGGCGGTTAATTTAGCCGACCGAGCAACATTGCCATTAACTACCGCGAAATCAACATCATTGAGCGAGTGGGCTGTTTGGGCAGCATCCAAAACATTAAATTTCAAATTTAGTTTATTTTCCCGCACATTCTTAGGGGTTGGTAAATTATCCTTAGCTGGGCTCAACCTAATTAAGCCAGCAGATTCTAATAATTGTAGGGCCCGAGCTTCATTAGAAGCGTCGTTTGGTAAAGCTACCTTAGCTCCCGGTTTAATAGCAGTTAAACTCTTCAACTTGTGGGAGTAAATAGCCATTGGTTGAATCATGGTAACTCCAATCGAAACAATGTCGCTGTGGTGTGCCTTATTCCAAGCATCGAGGAAAAATTGATGTTGGAAAGAATTGATATCTACTTCACCTTGCGATAAAGCCGTATTGGGTTGGTTGTAATCATTAAATTCCACAACCTTTAACTTAATGTGATCCTTCTTGACCTGTTTTTGGACAACCTTCCAAATTGGAGCATCAGCACTACTGATTCCCACTTTGACAGTTTTATCTTGATCTTTTTGGCCACAACCGGTTGCTACCAATAAGATTCCTAAGACACTAAACAATAATAATGCGACTTTCTTAATTCTCACCATTTAACTCACCTCATAAAATTTACTAGTTTCAAGATAAATCAGCAAACAAAAAAGCCGTTCCTCGAATCATCTCCTTAAAGACAATTCATAGAAACGGCTTGACCGTGGTACCATTCTAATTCTGGTTTAGCTGACACTAAACCACTCGACAACGTACAAAACAACTATACGCGTGTACGTTAATGGGTACCGGCCATTGTTACCTTATTTACCAAAAAACTCTTCAGTAAACTCAGTACACCAATCATGGGTCATTTTCATTCACGTTAACGACCTCATTTCAGCAATCGAGGCTTTCTGTACATTAACTGTGGACTACTTCCCCCACTCAATTTGTTTGTTGACTATTTTGATTAACTGCTTGCAGTGATACTATAATGAATCTTTCAGAAAGTCAAGCCTAAATTCAGCTTTTTTCTCATCTTTGTCATCCGCAAGCACTAAGGTTATCGATATCCAGCTAAACAAGTCATCTCTAAATATTCTGCAGTTTTTTCGCCAATTATTCAAAAACTAAGAGCTTTAAATCCCCTTCCAGTTCAATTTACCTGAACAGTATAAGAAGTTATGTTTCAATAGAGCCAATAGTTTAAAAATAATTATTTCATTTAAAAATGTTGCCATAAAAATACGAACAATATTTCGAATAAATTATTATATTAGGAGGCCTTCTAATGAATATTTCTAGAAATAAATCGTTAGCTTTAACTAGCACGGTGCTGGGATTAGTTTGTGGCTGGGCTTTAAGCCCCAAACAGTTCCAAGCTGTAACAGCTAGCAAACCCACAATTAATCAAACTGAGACAAGTCGGAATTACAAAACTAAAGCGGGACCCCACAACCACTCCCGCGGCAAATTCTATAAGCCCTAAGGCAACTTCAACGACTGCTGTTACTTCCCAAAATCCTTCACGAGCGAAAAAAACCGGCCAAGATCTCCCAATCAGATCAATCAAATCAACCGGTTTCCTCTCAAAATGATGAAGGCGAACCAGTGGATAGTTCTAAAGTCACCCTACAGATCATTCAGCAAGCAAGCCGACATCCCCCTAGAATCGACTTCAAATCAATCTCAGCCAGCCCCTGTTGATCCTCAGCTTCCGGCGCCAACCAAGACTGCTGTCTCGACGAAAACAGCAACACCGACAATCAGAACTTGGGGTAACAGCAAGTGAGAATATCTGCATGATGGCGAAAAAAACCAGCTTCACTTTCATCAGGGAACTTTGGGTCGAAGAGGTTATTATAACTCTATTGGAAGCACCGTCTTACAATCTAACGATGAACGGCCCCCTAAACTAACCCAAATTCAGTTCGATCTTGGGGTTATGACTAACGTAAGTACCAATTTTTTATTCGCAAATTTGGCAAACCTTAGAGAAATCATCAATTTAGAAAATTTGAATACTATCAATACAACTAGCATTGCCGGGATGTTCAAAAACTGTGTTAGTTTGACTAATCTGGATCTAAAAAAATTTAATACTACTAAGGTAGTCAATATGAATGCTATGTTCTATCGCTGTCTCAGTCTAATTAACTTGGATTTGGCCAACTTTAATACCGTCCATTTATCAAATATTCCCTACCATCTATTTTATAAATATTATAACCTATCTCATCTAGTCTTAGGTGCAAATACTTATCTCAACCCGGAATCTAATCGTCCTAACTTGTGTAGGGCGATTGCTTTACCAACAGTTCCTAGACCGGGAACCAAAATCCCCGGAACTAATCGCCACATTAGCTCATCTCACTGGGTGGCCATTAGCGGTTATCAAAGGGGTCAAAAGTATAGCTCTGACGAGCTAGTAAACTTAAATAGTCACAATCAGACCAATACTTACGAATGGGATAGTCTCCCTAGATTCACAAGAACTATCCAAACGCATACCGCAACCAGAACTATTAATATTTATCAACCTAACGGCGAGATGCATACGGAAACCCAAACGGCAACTATTTTTCATCCAATGATAATTAATAACGATGGCACTCGAACTTATGGCAGCTGGTCAAACGCCAATTGGCAAAAGTATACTTTGCCACAAATCGTCGGTTATGAGCCTAGTCAAAAGGAAGTTAGTGTTCAAGTAATTAGCGCTAGCACGTCCGACCAAACAGTTGATATTTTCTACAATCAAAGATCACAGAAAGTAACTATTCAATACCTTGATCAGCAAAATAAAATTGTAAAAACTCAAGAAATCAGCGGTTACGCTGGCGATCCCCTTGTTTACCGACTACCTGCTGGCTACCAAGTTAACGAGGCTACAACTAATCCAACCACGATTGTGGCCAACAAAGATAATCAGCAGACCATTCCAGCCCAAGTTCAACATCAAAGCTATACTAGACAAGAAAGAAAAACGCTTACTCGAAATATTGTCGTCCATTTTCCTAATGGTCTGCAACGTAGTTATTCTTCAAACCGCAATTTTAGTGCGCAATATTCAGATTGATAAAGTTACCTATCAAAAGATCTATCATCAATGGAGTAGTGGCGTTTGGGATGAGTTCATCGCCCCCAAATTTGCTAATTACCAGCCCAGTCAAACTGCGTATCGCAGAACAAATAGTTACCGCTAGCGATGAAAGTCAAGCTCCAGACATTTACTATACTAAACAAGAAGACTAATTCTAGGCAGCTAACTGAGCTTTAATTTTAGCAAATTTTCTTTGCCTAGAACTATATCAACTCAGCAAGTAAAAATAACCTTTATCTCATAAAGGCAAAGCTCATTTTTCTCTATCATAAATCCTAATACACTTATTATCTAAACCTTACTTACTAGAAACCGAACTAGCCGCTGGTGCTGTATATTTCATCGAATAAGTCAATGTAGTTTTATAGGTTCCCAACTTGGAATATAGAGGTTGATTCCCCAAATCTAAAACAAAGTAATCCTCTTTTCGCTTAAGAGCTGGATTTTCTGAGGCATACTTCTTATTCCAAGCATCAATATCTCCCTTGTTAAGAAAATCGACAGGATAATCAACTGGGATCTTAAGACCTTCCTGGTCAAAAGGAGCCTTCTGGGTACAATTTGAACTGGTTCTGCCGCTTCATCAGTTTTAGGAGGCTGAATAGAATCAGGTTTATTAGCTGAGCCCGGTACCCCTGCGATACTGGCCTTAGTTTTAATCTGCTAAGATTTTTGATCATTACCATTTTTCCAAGCACCATCTGTTTTACCCAGCAGAGGAATGACATCTCTTTCTCGTTCCGATAATTTTCGAGCATCCTCAACTATAAATCTTGCCCAATTCATTATTGACTCTGGGTCAGGTTCTGGATAAATATCATTATCGTCCTGGTCCATATGAGAAGGAGCCCAATGAGTGTAAACATCTCCCTCCTGTATTTTCAATTTTCTGACTGTTAAAACTAATTTTATAAGGCCAAGCATTATCTTAGGGAAAACCAGAACCCTTAGATACTTGCTCCAGTCTAATAAAACGATCGTAAAGTTGCCAAATATAAGTGTGTGCCTTCCCATCAGCTGCTAAATCTGTGCTGGTATAATTTTTTTCAATCCCCTTCGCCGAAAAGTTATGCTAGGTATCATAATCAGCTTGTCCATTATCCATATTGTTCGTAACATCATCTTAAAAACTATGTCTAGAATCAGAAATATATTTCGGATTATCTATATCAATGCTCTTATTCGGATCACCACCCGGATTAGCCACATTAGTCAAAGACTGTGGTTCAACTTCACACCACCAAGACAAATCATTGGCCAACAGTTAATTCCGACAAGATAATTGGCAGCCACATCACCTAGAGGGATACCACAAGTCCAGAGGAGATGAATTATTACTCTATCCTAATACGACCCCGGGGAAGACGTTGCGGAAAAATCTCCGCAGTCTTATCTCGAGCCGTTTTTAAATCTTCGTTCCCAAAATTAATCGTAGCTTCCACTTTAATGTGCAAAGTGCCTCCATTTTCATTCTGATCAAAATACCACCAGTCATCAGCGGTAGCTGGTTTTGCTGCTGTAGCTTTACTACCTTCGCCGACTGCTTTTCCATCTTGATTAGTAACATCCAGATTGGCATTAGGTTTAATATTCTCAACCGCGTCTTACCGGCTAGCTGGAGAATCCGCCGCCGCAAAATTTGTAGTCGAACGGGTGTGGTCATCCTGAAACTGTTTCGCCTTAGTTTTGTTATTAGAATAAAAATATTTTTTATTATTTAAAATTGATCGATTAGGTGATTTATTAACTAAAGAACCCCCTTGTTCGGATTTTGAAAACGTTTTCTAAGAGGACATCGTTTGACCGCTTAATAAAAGATCCGCCACTTCAAATAACAAAATTAATTTAAAACTACGAAGCACTTGCCTCTTAGGCATCATTCTCCCTTACTCCTTGATTGTCGGATTCCGTTTATGAGATCTAATTATCTCCCTAGACATAAATTTATTTTAATAAAAATAAGTAATTATACAACTACTTTATTAAATTAATTTGCGGATTATTTACCTTTCAGATATTCCTAAAAAAGAAGGGTTGACCTTAGAGACAATCCTTCTTCAGTAAAAATTTTAAAATTAGAAAACTATGATTATTAATAAAAAGTAACACCCCAACTAGCATTAAAGAGTTGCGCCGGTTGTAAAGTTTGCATTCCGAACTTATCTGTTAATTGGCCATCACTATCAACCGTGTCCGCAATTCCCCACCAAGGTTCAATGCAAACGAATTGATCGGTTTGCGGATAAGCAGACCAGACTCCCAGATATGGCGCCGTGGTCACCAAACTAACTTGGGGCTGACCAGCATAAGCCAAGGTAAAAACATTTTGTGCCCGATTTTGATAAATCCAGGCATCATTGACAAAACTTTGTTGACGAAAAGCGACACTATCACTTTGGAATAATTCTGGCTGGTAGGGATCAACTAAACCAGAATCATCCAAACTTAACTTTTGAACTTGCTGCGGATACTTAATTAACAATTGGGCTTGGGGCTTTTGATAATCAAAATTGAAGCCGGGATGTCCGCCAATTCCAAAAATCAGAGGCTGTTGATCTTGATTTTGGATATTATAAGTAACATAAACTGAATTAGCTCGTAAAACATAGCTAATTACCAGACTGAATTGAAAAGGATACTGGGCCAAGGTTTGAGAATTAGCTTTGAGTCGTAACGAAACTTGCGTCGCTGTTTGCCGGGTAACCGTAAATTCTTGATCACGGGCAAAACCATGTTGAGTCATCGTAAAAGATTGACCTTGCCACTGATACTGATTAGCTTGCAGCCGCCCCACAATCGGAAACAAGACCGGAGCATGCCGCCCCCAAACTTCTTTTTTAGCGCCCCAAATTCGCTCTTTTTGGTGATGATCAACCACACTTTGTAATTCCGCCCCCAAGGTCTCTACTTGGACAGTTAATTGGGAATTATGCAGTTCTACTTTTGTCATGATAATTACCTTCTACAAAATATATTTCGTTAAATCACTATCTTGGGCAATTGCCCCTACCTTTTGCGCTACATAATCTTGGGTAATGGTAATTTCGCCCATTTGCATATCAGGGGCTTCATACATAATATCTTCCAAGACCTTTTCCAAAATAGTCGCCAAACGACGAGCCCCGATATTTTGAGTTTCTTGATTAACTTGGTGAGCAATATGAGCCATCTCTAAGATGGATTCTTTAGTAAAGGTTAATTTAATTCCGTCACTGCCAACTAACGCCCGATATTGCTTTACCAAAGAATTATCCGGCGCCGTCAAAATATGGACAGAGTCGGCTTCAGTTAAATCCTGTAATTCGACGCGAATTGGGAAACGTCCTTGTAATTCGGCAATCAAATCACTAGGCTTGCTTTCCGCGAAAGCTCCGGAACCAATAAATAGAATGTGATCAGTCTTGACAGAACCATACTTGGTTTTAACACTAGAACCCTCCACGATTGGTAAGATATCACGTTGCACGCCTTCTCGGGAAACTTCTCCAGAACTGTTCTTATTTCCCGCTGTAATCTTATCAATTTCGTCAATGAAAATAATTCCATCATTTTCGGCTCTTTGGATCGCAGCTTGATAAATTGCGGCTTCGTCAACAAATTTCTTTGATTCTTGTTGAATCAAAATTTCTCGAGCTTCTTTAACTGGCAAAGTCCGTTCAACTTGTTTCTTGGGGAGAATCGAATCCATCGCATTATTGAGATCAATTCCCATCTGCCCCATTAAATCGTTCATTGGGTTAACTTTGCTGCTTTCATCAACTTTAATGGTTACTTCTTCATCTTCCAAAAGTCCCTGATCAAGTTGTTCTTTGACACTTAAACGTTGATCCCGAATTTTATCGGTTACTTCTTCATTATCGGCAACTGGATTTTCCCCCTTAGCTAAGGAATTAAAAGCCGTCAACATATCTTGCAAGCCATTGACTTGTGGAGCTGCTTTCTTCTGTCCGGGAACAATTAACTTCACCAATAACTTATTTGCTTCCCGACTAGCCTGCGCCCGAACACTTTGATACTGTTGATCTTCTTCCAACTTTACGGCGACATCAACCAAATCGCGAATCATTGATTCCACATCCCGACCAACATAACCTACTTCGGTAAATTTGGTTGCTTCCACTTTCACGAAAGGGGCAGCGACAACTTTGGCCAAACGCCGGGCAATTTCCGTCTTTCCGACCCCAGTTGGTCCAATCATCAATAAGTTTTTAGGAGTAATTTCCTGTTGCAAGCTACTAGATAATTGTGAACGCCGATAGCGATTATACAAAGCAATCGCCACCGCCTTTTTAGCAGAATTTTGGCCAACAATATATTTATCTAATTCATCAACAATCTGCTTAGGAGTTAATTGGGTTGGCATTATTGAGGACCTCCAATCTGATCTGTAATAATCTCAGTATTCGTAAAAATATCAATTCCCGCAGCAATTTCTAAGGCTTCTTGAGCAATTTGCTGCGCCGATAAGTCCTGTGGATGGCGTAAGATTCCTAAGGCTGCTGCTTGGGCGAAGTTACCTCCGGAACCAATAGCAACCACATTCTCATCTGGTTCAATTACTTCACCATTACCAGAAATCAACAAGAGATCTTCCTTATTAAAGGCAATCAGCATTGCTTCTAATTTCTGCAAAGTTGGATCTTTTCGCCAGTCTTGCGCCAAGGCGACAGCAGCCCGCTTCAAATTTCCGGCGTAAGTTTGTAGTTTTTCTTCCAACCATTGTTGCAGGGTAATCGCATCCGCAACTCCGCCCGCAAAGCCGATTACTACCTGATCATCAAAAATTCGACGAATCTTGTGGGCACCAGCTTTCATAATCGTTTTTTCGCCGGCTGTAACTTGACCATCACCCGCAATCGCGGTCTGTGATCCGTGCCGAACTGCACAAATTGTTGTCATCTTTGACCTCACTTGAAAGTTTAATTAAAAATATGGGGCATAATTCGCCTATACAAAAGCACCCCCAAATCTTCTCATACCATAACATAAAGAGAATTGGTGGTGCTAATAAAATTAGCTATTTTTGAATTTCTTCTTCGTAATCTCCGTTTGGACAGATGACCTGACGACCACCTTTGACCTTCTTGTCTACTAAATAATGTTGACACTTTGGACAGTTGCGCCCAACTGGTTTATTCCAATCGACAAAATCACAATCAGGGTAGCGCGAACAGCCATAGAATAAACGATTCTTTTTGGACTTGCGTTCAATAACCTGTCCTTGGCTACATTTCGGGCATTGAACCCCAATTTCTTTCATAATTGCCTGAGTATAGTGACAGTCGGGGAAACGGCTGCAAGCGTAAAACTTGCCGTAACGGCCCAATTTAATAACCATGGGCGCCCCACAAACTTCGCAATCGATTCCCGCGGGCTCATCTTTAATCTGTAACTTCTCAATTTGAGAGTCGGCAGCCTCTAATTCTTTAGAAAAAGGTTGATAGTATTCATCAACTACGGTTGTCCATTTTTGTTTGCCAACTTCGATTTCATCCAATTCGGTCTCTAGATGGGCTGTAAAGTCAATATCAATAATATCTGGAAAGTATTCTTCGATCAGATGATCGACGATCGTCCCTAATTCCGTGGGTTCAAAGCTCTTACCGTTTAACTTAACATAGTAGCGTCTTTGGATCGTATCGATAGTCGGAGCATAAGTTGAGGGCCGACCAACACCATTTTCTTCCAGAGACTTAACCAGGGCCGCTTCGGTGAAGCGAGCTGGTGGCTGGGTAAAATGTTGTTCGGGATTGGTATCTAAAAGTTTAACTTCTTGACCTTCTTCGAGATCCGGTAACAAATTATCCTTGGTCTTACTATCTGGGGGCATCAATTTTAGGAAACCAGGGAATTTAATTTTCGAACCACTCGCCCGAAATTGAACTTCACCTTGCTCCAAGCGAACCCCCATCGTATCTAAAACTGCCGGCGCCATTTCACTAGCCATAAATCGGGTCCAAATTAAGTTATACAAACGATATTGATCGCGAGTCAATAACTTTTGGACTGATTCTGGCGTCCGCAAAATGGAAGTTGGTCGAATCGCTTCATGAGCATCTTGCGCTCCTTCTGGGTTCTTTACTTGGCGAGCCCGCGGAGCAGTATATTCCGAACCATAATTGGTCTTTAAGAAGTCTTGGGCTTCTTGGTGAGCTCCATGGGAAATCCGCGTCGAATCGGTCCGCATATAGGTAATGAAACCCACACTACCTTGCCGTCCGCCTAGATTAATTCCTTCATATAATTGCTGGGCTAACATCATCGTTTTGCGCGTTTTGAAATTAAGTTTGCGATTGGCTTCTTGTTGTAAGGAACTGGTCGTAAAGGGTCCTGCTGGATAACGTTTACGTTCCTTACGGGTAACTTTAGTAACTGTAAATTTCTCTTGACGATTAATTTGTTGTAAAACTTTTTGGACTTCTGCTTGGGAGTGCAGAGGGGTCTTTTTTTGTTTTAAACCATAAAAATTAGCGGCAAACTTGCTTCGAACAGTTGTCGCTTGAAAATGGGCCAAAAGGGTCCAATATTCTTCCGGTTTAAATTCTTTGATCTTTTGTTCGCGTTCAATTACCAGCTTTAAAGCCACCGATTGAACTCGTCCAGCGCTGAGACCTTTTTTGACTTTCTGCCACAAAATAGGACTAATGGAATATCCCACCAGTCGATCTAAAATCCGGCGGGCTTGCTGGGCATCGACCAAATTCATATCGACGCTTCGGGGGGTCTTAAAAGCCCCTTTAACGGCTTCTTTAGTAATCTCATTAAAAACTACTCGATTTTGATCTTCTAAATTTAAATCTAAGAGATGGGCCACATGCCAAGCAATTGCTTCCCCTTCCCGATCCGGGTCGGCAGCTAAATAAACTTGTTGCGCTTTTTTGGCAGCCTTTTTTAATTCTTTAATAGTCTCCCCTTTACCTCGAATTGAGATATAAGTGGGTTGATAGTCGTTTTCAAAATCAATTCCCATCCGACTTTTGGGTAGGTCCCGCACATGACCTTTACTAGCTAGAACTTTATAATTTCGTCCGAGATATTTACCAATCGTTTTGGCTTTCGCGGGCGACTCTACAATAACCAAATTCTTTGGTGCGGTTTTTCGCTTCGTTGTTTTTGAGCCTGTCAAAGAAAAGCTCCTTTCTTGATAAGTCGCTTCAAATGATATGCCAGAGCTTTCTAGTTTGTCAAATCTTTCTCTTCAATTAGGAAAAATCTGTCAATAATTCTGCTGCTTGCAAGTAGGGCCGTGCTCCCGCAGCAATTAATTCGTTACAGCCTAAAGATAGCGGACTATCAATTGGTCCAGGAACCGCCCAAACATTGCGATTACTCTCTAAAGCTAGTTCGGCAGTAATTAAAGTTCCACTGCGATGGCGAGCTTGAGTAACCAGCAAACTTTGACACAAGCCGGCAATAATCCGATTTCTTTGTGGAAAATAATAGCGACGGGGTGTAGTTTGGGGCGGGTATTCTGAAAGTAACAAACCTTGCTGCGCAATTTGCTTTTGTAGTCGCTGATTGGCCCGTGGATAAAAGTAATCCAACCCATTGCCTAAGACCGCAATTGTCGCTCCTTGATGAAACAAAGTTTCTCGATGACAGCAAGCATCAGCTCCCAAGGCCAAACCGCTGACTGTCGTAATTTTTTGATGAACTAGCTGGGGAAGCAATCCCTTAATAATCCGCTCCGTATAATGGGAACACTGACGGGCACCGACAATTGCCAGAGTCGGAGTCTTAAGTAAACGGAGGTTTCCTTGATAATACAAGATTACGGGAGGATTGTAAATCTCTCGTAGTTTTTGCGGATAATTATCATCTAAGAAAGTTAAATAAGATCCCCTAAGATTTTCTTTTTGTTGGCCCCAGCGACGCTGAAAAAGCTCCTTTCGTTCAGAAGAGAGTTGTTGCTCAAGCCAAGTCAATAATTGCGAGCTTGAGCTTCCAGTATAGCGTTGGTACTGAGACATTTTCAACAATAAGCGATTACTGGGAATTCGCGTTTGAACACAGCGATTGATTAATTGTCTTAATTCCATTTTCAAATCCACCCTTACGGTTTATTTGAAATTACCCCAAAGATTGGCGAGCTTTTCCAACGGGCGCGAAACTCTGCCGATGCAAAGGACAAGGACCCACGGCTTGGAGATGTTCCAGATGAATTTTAGTTCCATAGCCGGCATTTTGAGCTAAACCGTAACCAGGATAAACCTGATCATAGTCAGCCATTAAATGATCACGATAAACTTTGGCGACGATACTAGCGGCTCCAATCGGAATACTTTGGGCATCACCTTTAATCAGACGGGTTTGGGGAAGATCCACCGGAATCCTCATCGCATCCACTAGCAAATGATCTGGTTGAATTCGTAAATGTTGAACAGCTTGGCGCATCGTTAATTCTGTAGCATGGTAAATATTTTCGCGATCAATCAACTGCGGACTCCCAACGCCAATACTGACATCAATAGCTTGAGCCACAATTTGGGGATATAATTTTTCTCTTTGACGAACACTTAATTGTTTGGAATCATTAATTCCTAAGACAACCGCTTCTGCGGGCCAAATTACCGCCGCTGTAACTACCGGCCCCGCTAAGGGACCCCGCCCTACTTCATCGACACCGGCCACGATTTGTCCAGCTTGCCAGTAGGGTTGCTCCCACTTGGTTCGATCCTGAAAGGCCTGCCTTAGTTCAGCCCGCTTTTCTTGGAGATGCTGATGCTGGCAAACTAAGAGTTGGACTCCCTTCCGGGGATCTGCTTCTAATTGTTGCCAAGCAGTATCCGGGAGTTGTTTTTCTTGAAAAAGTTGACGAAGTTGCGAAATCGGATAAGTTTGCCAATCAGTCATGATTATTCTCCACCCGATCTAAACTGTACCGTCCTAAACGCAATTGACGTACATCTTGAATAATTTTTTGAGCGGTCCGCTCATAGTCTTCTTGCCAAGCCCAAGCCTGCGTTAAATGAATTAAAAGATCACTCCCAGAGACTTTTAAATCACTGTCATCGAGCTGATACATTTTTTGCAGAGCTGCCGGATAATACTGGCGCCAAAAGTCTAAGGCAAAAACAGCTAGTTCTGAAGCCGAAACTAAGCTATCTTTAATCGCCCCACTCAAGGCTAACTTGAGACCATTGGTTTGGTCTTCGATTTTCGGCCATAAGACTCCCGGAGTATCCAAAAGTTCTAAATTATGGGGAGCCTTTAGCCAATTTTGATTTTTCGTCACCCCTGGACGATTACCGGTGACCGCAACTTTCTTTCCCACCAATTTGTTTAACAAAGTGGACTTACCGACATTGGGAATTCCCACACACATTGCCCGAATCGTATAATTACGCACTCCACTTTGTTGATATTTTTTCAACCGCGGGGCTAATTTCTGTTCAATTGCTAGCGTTAACTCAGATAAATTCTGATGGTGTTGAACATCAAGAGGAACAACCGTCACACCCTGTTCTTGAAAGTAGCGGACCCATTGCTGGGTTTGTTGCCCATCGGCCAGGTCACTTTTATTTAAAATTATGATCCGTTTGGGTTCCGGAACAATTTGTTTTAAAACCGGATTAGCTGAAGCTAAGGGGAGTCGCGCATCTCGCAACTCTAAGACAACATCAACAAATTTTAGGTTCGCCTGAATTTGATTTTTGGCCTTATTCATATGGCCAGGATACCATTGGATTGTCATTATTAATAAAACTCCTTCTCCAAATTCTCTCACGTAAAAATCTTAACATAATTTTAGATTACTATAAGGAAAAACTTATTAAAAAGTAATGAAAGCAAAAAGAAAAACAATCTCTTTTTCGAGCAGATTTACTGAATAAATCTGCTGAATAGGGATTGCTTTTAATATCATTTAGCAGTTAAAATTTCTTGGGCCTTTTGCAGCATTGGGTCTTGAGCTTGCGCCTTTTTAACTAAGGCTTGAGTCAAGGCTTGGCGAGTCGCGAGATCCAACTTTCCATTAACCGTTATCTTTTGTTTGCTTTGAAAGTCACGTAGAACTTGGACGGTCGTAGCATCCAAAGTTCCGGTTACCGAAAGAGAATAATCTAAAGCCTTTAAAACTTTTTGTGCTCGCTGGATATCGGCATCATTGGCTCCAGCAGTTAAAGTCTTTTGGCTCTTAAAGGCCGTCAAATTCATATATGCCGGATACTTGACAAGGTCAGTTGGCTCAATTCCTCGATGGTTAATCCAATGTTTCTTAGGCGTTAACCATTTAGCGGTTGTGATTTTCATTTCTGACTTAGCCCCCAAAGAATTAACGGTTTGGACGACCCCTTTTCCATAAGTCTTTTCACCAACTAAGGGAATTTGAGCAGACTCATGCAAAGCTGCCGCAAAAATTTCAGCCGCACTCGCACTGCCGCCATCAACGAGGACTACAGTTGGCAACTTAATTTTTGTCCCCCCGAGATACTTTGCTGCCGCCCGATAAGTCTTTTGTTCACCTGCTCGATCCGTAATTGTCATAATGGCTTTCCCATTAGGTACAAAAAGACTAGCCGCGGCAATCGCCTGATCCATCACTCCTCCAGGATTATTGCGGACATCAATGACTAACTTGCGGGCTCCCTTACGCTGTAATTTCTGGATCTCCCGCTTTAATTCGGTGGCTGTTTTTTCAGAAAATTGAGTAATCGTGACTTGACCCACCTGAGAATTTTGTTTGGTTAACTCACCATGCACCGTGGCTACTTGAATAGGTGCCCGCCGCAAAGTCTTCGTAAAAGTCCGATCCTGACGCTTGATGGTCAAAACGACCTTCGTCCCTTGCTTACCCCGAGTTAACTGGGAAGCTTTCCTGACGGTCATTTTCTTGGTACTGTGTTGATTAATCTTTTGGATTTGATCTCTAGCTTTTAATCCGGCCTTGGCCGCGGGGGAATGCGGCATCGCCGAGACAATTTGAATTTGGTCACCGTTTTGTTCGATCGTGGCCCCAATTCCCGAAATTTTACCAGAAATACTTTCATCAAAATCTGTTTGATTTTGCGAGGTTAAAAGTTGCGAATAAGGATCATCCAAAGTATCTAACATCCCTTGAATTGCCCCATTAACCAGTTGCTGAGACTTAACCGGCTGGTAATAGTTTTGCATAATATTTTGATAAGCCTCGGTCACCGAATTCAAAGGTGCACTAGAAGAGCTTAAGAGTTTCAAGGCGACAAAGGCAAAGGTTAAGGCTGAGCCCAAGAGGAGGCTTAGGACACTGACTCCGAGGACAAATTTTCCTGAAAATTTTCGCTTCATATTTTCTTATCCTTAATTAAAGTTACCTTCGGACGCCCGATACCGTTCAAAGGCCTGATCAAAAATCGACATACTCGGTAAATACGAACCGTTTAATTCCAAGTATTCCGATAAAGGTTCATATTCTTTTTCTTGTTGCGGAAATTGCTGATCAAAAAAAGCAGCATCCGCAAAATGAGCTAGGGGATCAGAATTTTCTGGATCCCGCTGGCTCATTAAAAATTGGTAGAAGGTCTTGTGCATTTTAACTCCTAAAATTTATTCGAATAAACTTTGACCCGTAGTTGATTTTCTTGCAAATTCAACTTTTGAATTCGGAAGTAGTAACCATCGCTACTGGTCTGCTGATATTGCTCCAAATTGATCTTAATCAAGCGACGACTACTTTGAACTTGGACCCACTTAGGAAAATGATAATTATGCTGGATATAAAACATTAAAAATTCAACCGGAACTCCCAGTTTGCCAACTTTTAAACCGCGAACTCGTAACTGAACCCCACCAGTCTTAGTAGCTGTAGCATCCGTTATCAATTCAAAATGAATCTTCGACCCTAAGAAAACGACCGTTCCCAAAAGACTAACGTGTTCCCCAACTTTTAAACTATACTTAATATCACCTTGACTGAGTTGTTTGTCAATATAGTGATTGGCTAAACGTTCAACTTGTTGATTGGTCAAAGCGACATCAAAGATGGCTTTCTTAGACGAAGCCTTGCTACTTTCTTCCGTTTGGGGTTCAGTTGACTTCTCAGGCCAAAAGGCTAAAGTCGTGGACGTAGCAACTGTTCCGATAATCAAAATAACCAACAGCCAAAAGGCCCACTTCCAAAAATTGTGCTTCTTAGCATCCTGTGTTCGTTGCATTCTATCGACTCCATTCTTTCTTAGTCTTAACTAGCTGTCGCCACAGTTTCTGGGTCATTAATTTATAACCCCGATCATTAGGGTGAAAATGATCCTTTTTATACAACAAGGGATTACTAGCTTCTTTACTAATTTTAGAATATGTGACGCGTTTCGGCTGTGCTAATGCACTTAAATCGACAAAATGAACGCGAGATTCTTCAGTAGTGACTTCTTTTGTATTTTGATTCCAATATTTGACGGCTTTTTTCACACCTACAGCTTGCGGAAGATAAATCTGAAAAGGATTGTAGATTCCGTAAACATAAATTGGGGCGCGCGCATTCTGAGAGCGAATTAGAGCCAACAACTGAGTTAGATTAGCCGTATATTCCTGCTGATAATGGGCTAATTTCTGAGGTGTCAATTTAGTTCCATAATGCTGCAAAGCATGCATCACATCATTGCCACCTAAAGTTAAAATAATGATTCGACTATTTTTAATTTTTTTTTGAATTTTAGTTTTTTCGCGCAAACGCGCTAAAATTTGTTGGCTAGTTTCCCCACTCACACCGTAATTATGCACTTGAACTGGTCTGCGAACTGTTTTTTTGAGAGGGGCTTGAATTAAATAACAATAGCCGCCGCGATGATGACTATCGCCAACTCCATAAGTTAAGGAATCTCCTAAGGCGGTAACTTGAAAAGCCGTCTTTTTGGATTTGGCTTGGCTAACTGAAAGACTCACTGTCCCCAACAAGAAAACTAAACTCACACAGATTATTCTGCGCCAGTAAATGCCCTTCCTAGACATCGAAAAACCTTCTTCCGCAGAAAATTAAGCAAACAAAAAGCGAACGTAACTAAGACTGATTAATAACAAGAACTAGGCAAAAGCTTCTCTTTATCTTTTGATCTTGGCGACGTAGCTTCTCCAAAGCAAAGTTAAAAATTACACAAAAACTTTACTTGTAATAATAAATGATCGCAAAAGCACCCAAACCAGCATGGGTGGAAATTACAGGACTCGTAACTTCCGTCACAATTGGAACTTGGGGCCAACGTTCTTTAATCTGTTGCGTAAACTTTTGGGGCAGATAATCATCATTGACATAGGAAAAAGAAACTCCACCTAAACGATCTCCGTGCTCGATTAATTCTTGAACTTTCGCTTGGGCAAAGTTTTGGATAGTCTTAATCCCCCGACCCTTTTTGGCAATTCTTAATTTGCCATCTCGTAATTCAACAACAATACTAATTTTTAAAAAGGTCGTTAAACTCGCAGCTAGTTTACCTAAACGACCTCCTTTGACAATGTTCTCTAAAGTTGGCATCGCCACGTAAACTTTGGTTGTCTCTCGAATTTTAGTTAATTCTGGTAAAATCTCAGCAATTGAAGCCCCGGCTTGCGCCATTTCAGCAGCTTTCAAAACTTGGAAGCTTAAACCACTATCGGTAAAGTCACTATCAATTACCGTCACCTTGGTTGAACTAAGCTGGGCAGCCTGTTGAGCAGAGGTCACGGTACCACTCAAGCCCTTGGTCATCGTAATCGCCAAGACTTCACTACCATCCTGACCCAATTCGTCAAAAACCTCCACAAAACGGCCAATTGCTGGTTGGCTAGATTTGGGTAACTGGTCTGATTCCGCCATTTTTTGGACAAATTCTGAACGGGTAATTGTTTCTCCATCAACATATTGTTGCCCTCCAACTTCTACATTCAAGGGTATTTCGTGAATAGAATATGCTTGCATTTGCGCAGCGGTTAATTGAATTGAAGAATCCGTTACAATCTTAACAGTTGTCATGTCATTCCTACCTTTATCCTTTAGGCTATTTAATATATAATTTAAGTTATTGACTACTGGTTCTCAGTATAAACTATCGTCTAAACTTTAACAATTAAGGAATAATAAGGAGATCTTACACCGTGAAACTACTTGAAAGTCCCCGTCAAGTTTCCAAAATCTATCGTTTAACAAACGAAATTTTCAGTGCCGTGACCCATGGAATTGGCGTTGTTCTCGCCGTCATCGGGGCGGTACTTTTAATTATCAAGGCTTGTACTCATGGATCTTTACAGGCCAGCGAATTAAGTTCTTACTTAATTTACAGCTTTACTCTTTTTTTTCTCTATCTTTGTTCGACCCTTTACCACAGTCTTTATTTCACCCGGGCCCAACACGTCTTCCAAATTCTTGACCATAGCTCGATTTTTTTATTAATTGCCGGAACATATACTCCCTTTTGCGTCTTAGGAATTCCTCAACCCCTAAATTGGTGGCTTTTGGGAACAATTTGGGCAATCACCATTGGAGGGATTATTTATAAGATTTTTAACGTCGGCCATCATCCGGTTATTGATACTAGCCTATATGTGATTATGGGCTGGATGGTCGTAGTGGCGATGAAACCCTTACATCAAGCCCTCGGTGATACCGGGATTGCCCTTTTATTTTGGGGTGGCGTGGCCTTTACCGCAGGCGCTTTACTCTATATCATGCGCGGAATTAAATATATCCACGTTATCTGGCATCTCTTTGTGATGCTCGGGACCGGCTTAATGTTTTTTGCAGTCTACTTCTATCTCTAAGTTCCGGCGCCGATAAAGTAAAAATTCATGTTCCCAGGGATTGTCTGCATTGACAATCCCTTTTTGGCGTTTAATTAAGTCAAATTGGTCGTAGTCAATCGGCACCATGTGCACATCCCCCGTAAAAGTATGGGCAATCTTAGTAACATATAAATACTCGACTTCTGGTAAAAAAGCTTGAAAAACACTGCGACCACCAAAAATAAAAACACGGGGATCATTTTGAATTAGTTCTTCTACCGCCTCTTTACTGGAAGCCAATTCAGTTTGTGGCCAAGGCCGCTTTTGTCGCGTCAAGACAATATTTCGGCGATGAGGTAAAGCCCCTTGGGGAAAACTAAGAAAAGTCTTACGTCCCATCACAATCGTACTTTCCAAGGTCGTTTGTTTCAAATAGTGTAAATCAGCAGGCAAACGCCAAGGTAAATGACCTGCTTGGCCGATTAAATGATTCTGGTCTTCTGCCCAAATGAAAGCTAACATTTCCTTCCTCCTAAACCGCTACCGGAGCTTTGATTGCTCCTTGGGGATGATAATCTTGAATTTGAATATCTTGCGGCCTTAAGTCTTCTAATGAGGTCAAAGCTGGATCCAAAATTAATTGTGGTCCCGCCGTCGGCGTCCGACTCAATTGTTCTTCAACTTGGGTCCGATGATTTTGGTAGATATGAGCATCACCGAAAGTATGGACAAACTCACCAACCTCTAAGCCAGTCACCTTCGCCAAGAGATGAGTTAATAAAGCGTAACTGGCAATATTAAAGGGGACCCCTAAAAACATATCGGCACTCCGTTGATATAACTGACAAGATAAATGACCCTCGCGAACATAAAATTGACATAAGGTATGACATGGTGGTAAGGCCATCTGGGCTACTTCTGCCGGATTCCAAGCAGTTAAAATTAAGCGCCGTGAATCCGGTGTCGTCTTAATCTGCTGCACTAACTGGGCAATTTGATCAATCTCTTGTCCATCAGCTCTGCGCCAATGACGCCACTGTTTGCCGTAAACATTTCCCAATTCGCCATATTTTTGGGCAAAAGCAACATCCGCCAAGATTCGCTCACAAAATTGCTTTTTTTGACTTTGATATTCCTGATTAAAGTCTGGATCCACCAAATGTCGGTGACCGAAATCCTGCATATCAGGACCTTGATAGTCACTACTATTCACAAAACGTTCAAAGGCCCATTCATCCCAGATATGATTCTTATGTTCGAGTAAATATCTGATATTGCTATCTCCCCGCAAAAACCAGAGTAATTCGGTCTTGATTAATCCTAAAGGAACCTTCTTAGTCGTTAATAGAGGAAAAGAATCCTGGAGATCAAAACGCAATTGATACCCAAATAGACTGTAAGTTCCTGTTTGGGTACGATCATTCTTGTAGTGCCCTTCTTCTAAGACTGTGCGTAACATTTGCAAATACTGTAATTCATTTTTTGTCGACATCAAGCTCACCTCTCCGATAATTCTAACCAGCGTTCAGAAACTTGGTCCAAAGTTTGTTCTAAAGCCTCTAATTCTTTTTGATCAGCAATTAATTTTTGATAATCCTGACCTTCTGTCGCCATCCGCTGCTTTAATTGTTCCTGTTCTTCTTCTAAATGTTCAATCTTTGGCTCTAACTCTTTTAACTCTAACTGTTCTTGATAAGTTAATTTCTTCGGCTTAGATGCTGTCGTTGCTGGGGAACTTTTGCTGGTCTTATCTGCTTTAGCAATTTTAGCTTTCTCTTGGTGTGCGATTTCTAAATATTCCGAATAAGAACCCCAATAACGCTTAACCTGCCCGTGACCTTGGAAAACCAAAAGATTACTGGTAATTTTATCGAGAAAGTAGCGATCATGAGAAACCGCAACGACACAACCGCGAAAATTATTCAAATAGTCTTCCAAGATGGTCATGGTTTGAATATCGAGGTTGTTTGTCGGTTCATCCAGTAACAAAACATTTGGTTGCTGAATCAAAATCGCCAATAAATATAAGCGCCTCTGTTGTCCTCCTGATAAATCTCGGATAAAGGCCCCCTGTTGGCGAGAAGAAAACAAAAACTGTTCCAGTAGTTGCGAAGCTGAAAGGCGATAGCCAGAACTATTTTCCACATTTTGGCCCACAGCTTCTAGATAATTAATCACTCTTTGATCCGGAGCCATCCCTTCAACATGCTGGGTGTAATAACCAATTCTCACGGTCTGGCCAACCGTCAATTTTCCTTGACTTAAAGCTTGCCGTTGGGCTAGGACATTCAAAAAACTACTCTTACCGACGCCATTGCCTCCGATAACCCCGATATGTTCGCCGGCGTTAATTTGTAAAGAAAAATCGATTAAAAGATCCTTACCACCAATTTCAAGCCCCGCCTCTTCTAAACGAAAAACATCTTTACCTAATCTTTGTTGTTTAATATCAATGGTCAATTCGCGTTGATCATCAGCAGCGGCTTGCTGAACTTGTTGACTCAATTCATGAAAACGATCCACGCGCGCATTCTGCTTTGTTCCTCGAGCCTGAACTCCGGCTTGCATCCATTTCAATTCTTGCCGGTATAAATTCCGTTGATGTTGCTGGGTCGCCGCGAGAGTCGCTTCATTTTGCGCCTTTTGATCTACATAAGCTTCATAATTACCTTGGTATTCTTGCAATTTCTGATGATCAATTTCCCAAATCCGGTTGGCAACTTGATTTAAGAAATAACGATCATGGGTTACAAAAATAATCGCGCCAGCATAATTATTCAAAAAAGTCGCTAACCACTTAATCGCTGCTTCATCCAAGTGATTGGTTGGCTCATCTAAAATCAACAAATCGGCTGGAGCTAATAAGACCTGGGCTAAAGCAACTAATCGCTGCTGGCCCCCAGAAAGTTGGGCTAGCTGTTGTTGAAAATCAACAATCCCTAGCTTAGTCAAAATGGTTTCTACTTGGGACTGCAATTCCCAGCCATCAACTTGATCCATTTGGGACTGCAATTTAAAAAAGTGGTCCGCAATTCGGGAATCCTCTGGATTTTGCCCGTAAGCTTTCAAAGTTTGTTCATACTGACGGACGGTCGCATATAGAGCTTCTTTCCCTTGCACAACCGCTTCCAAAACCGAAAGACTCTGATCTAACTGGGGATTTTGCTGTAAATAACTAATTTGGTAATCTCTAGGGTGCGTAATAGTTTTGGTTTGATAATAGTGTTCATCAACCAGACAATTTAATAAAGTCGTCTTGCCGGTCCCATTGAGACCAATCAACCCAATTCGATCGGGGGTTTGAATTTTAAAACTAATCTGATCAAAGAGAGTTTTATCGCCCATTGTTTGACTCAAATTTTCCACACTTAATGTTTTCATCTTAATCACTCAATTTCTTTTTTGCTGTAAGAACTGGGTCAAAGCAATGACTTGATTTGGTATCTTTCGAGCTACAACTGCTTGCTGGAGTTCTTCCAAAAGACGTCCCACCTCTGGCCCCGGTGCTAAATGCAAAATTTCCATAATTGCTTGACCACCAAGAGCTAGATCCTGGCTACAGTAAATCGGCAAATGTTCTTGTCTTTCTTGTAACTCTTGCGCCCAGTTACTCTTGCCAGTCACTAATAAAACCTCTTGCGCTAGTTGACTACTCTTTGTTCCCGCTTGATACAAATCCCAGTCTCGCCATGTATTTAATTGTAACAAAGTTACTGCTCTTGTAACCCGCTTTTGAGTTTCATTAGTCGTTTTCCAAGCCCGTAACAAAGATCGCAATTGAGTCGGCGGCAATTGCCATAAATAGCCGATTAAAGTCCAGACTACTGCTTCACTAGTTAAAGGTTGTGAACTTTGCCCAGCTAGGCAACGACAATCGTGTCCTTTAAACTGCGGACAATAACTAGCCAAGCCCGTAGCTTGAAAAGAGTCTAAACCCAATTTACGATAAGGTGCCAACATTAACTTAATAAACTCGACATGAATTCGTTCTACAGCAATCTTCGTTAATAAAGCTGCATTTTGCGTGATTCCAGCCAAAGTCTGCTCCGCAATCGGAAAACCAAATTGCGCTTGAAAACGAACCGCACGCATCATTCGTAAGGCATCTTCATGAAAACGAGCTTCGGCTTGCCCCACAGCCCTGATTTGACCTCGCCGTAAGTCTTCCAAGCCGCCAAATAAGTCGTGAACTTCTCCTGTCGCATCCAAGGCTAAAGCATTGATCGTAAAATCACGCCGCTGCAGATCCATATCTAAAGATCGCACGAATTCGACATGATCTGGCCTTCGATAGTCCTGATAACCGGATTCTGTCCGAAAAGTTGTAACCTCATAATTTTCGTGATTTAAAACCACGGTTACAGTTCCATGTTGAATTCCGGTATCAATTGTCTGAGCAAACAAGCTTTTAATTTCCGCCGGATAAGCGCTGGTTGCTAAATCAACATCATGAATTGGTCGTTGCAAAATGGTGTCACGGACGCAGCCACCAACATAGTAAGCTTGAAATCCTGCCTGATTTAAAGTTTGTAAAACCGGTAAAGCATCCTGCAAGGGTTGAGGTAGAGTCTTAATCTTCATCTAGGCCTCGCAATTCTTGGGCTAAGGCATCCATTTCGTAATCATCAGGAACCAATTTTAAATACTTATCTAAAGCCGCCTTGAGGGCTGGGAGCTTATCTTGAGTACCCTGCTGTAAAACGGTAATCAAATCATGTAAATAAACAGGATCAGCTTGATAGGCTTGGTAAACAGCCAATAAGTCAGTTTGCGCCGCGGTAATTTGGTCTAAGTGTAATTCTGAGCGACCTCGATTCCAAATTGCCTGCGGTTCATCTTGAAGCTGTTTTTCAAATTGAGCTAAGAGATCTAAGTTCGTTTGATCTTGTCCCAGTTTTAAATACAAGCTACTGAGACTCAAGACTAAAGCTGTATTCTCACTGACTTGCTTAATTCCCATTTGCAATAACTGAACCGCTGTTTCAGGCTCTGCCAACTTCTGGGCAGCCTGAGAACCAACTTTATAGAGTTTAACTTGGAAGGGATCATAACTTAAGCCAGTTTGCGCGAAGCGCAAGGCTTTGTCTGGTTGGTCTTGCTTGAAGGCCAACTTAGCCGCCAATAAATACCCCGGCGCATAATCGGGACTAAGTTGAAATAATTGTTCCAAGACTTTTTTGGTCAAAGAATTTCGCTCTAATTTATTTGCTAGACTAGCGTAATTATATAGGTTATCAGCATTTAAAAAAGCCAAGGGAGTCTGTTGATAAGCCTGGACGGCTTCTTCATACTGGCCTAGTCCAGCGTAAACAGCAGCTAAACGTTGAGAAATAACAATTCCTGAGATTTCTTTTTCACCTTGGGATTGTAATTTTTCATAAAAGGTTAGGGCAGCTGCAAATTTATTTTCGTTAAAGTATAATTCCGCTAAAGCAAATTGAATCACGGATTCTTTTGGAGCTAAATGAATCGCCTGCTGCAATTTCTGCTCACTAACTTCATACAAGCCTAAGGTCTGATACAAATCAGCTCCCACTAGGAGAGCGTTCAAATAGGCCGGGGAATCTGGTGACACCTGGGCCAATAAGTCGGTTGCTGCGTCAACTTGATCATTGGAAATTTTTATTTCCGCTAGATTAACTTTTAAAATATCTTCTTGAGGGTATTGATCCAAAAGGTGTTGATAAATTTGGGCAGCTTGCTGACTGAAACCAGCCTGACCCAGCTGTTCAGCTCCCGCAAACAATTCTTCCGGGTCATCGAACTGGAGGGCCTTTTCTAATAACTGGACACTATTAGCAAGCTCACCAGTATTTAATTGTGCTAACATTTGATCTACAAAAGCCATGTTAACCTTCCTTTCAAATGTTTACCTTATCATAATTGAAGGAGACAGAACAGTCTCCCAAAGACAAAAAAATAGAAACAACCCAGTCGTTGTTTCTATCTTTTATTAATAAAGCGATTTAAATTATTTAACGGCATCCTTCAATGTCTTACCAGGTTTGAAAGCTGGAACATTGCTTTCCGGAATTGTAATTTCGGCATTAGTTTGAGGATTGCGACCCTTGCGTGCTGCACGGTGTCGAACTTCAAAATTACCAAAACCAATTAATTGGACTTTTTCGCCCTTTACCAAGGTTTCTTTGATTGATTCAATAACTGCGTCCACTGCTTTAGTCGCATCTTTTTTAGATAGCTCAGCCTTTTCAGCAACATTTTGAATTAATTCAGCCTTATTTGCCATTTGCATTCACCTCCGCCAGCAATAACTTAAATATTGCTGTAATTAACCATGATAACTTCTCGCAACCATCGTCATGTTACAAATTATCATAAGATGACCTTAGTATCAAGAAATAACTGCTGTTTTTCCCCGTTTTCCGCAATTTTATTTTCTCTGGCGCGCGATTAAACGAATTGGTGTTCCCGTAAAATCAAACATTTCTCTTAGTTGATTAGTGAGGAATCGTTCATAGGAAAAATGGAAAATCTCCGGATCATTAACAAAAACCACAAAAGTTGGTGGTTGCACCGCTACTTGAGTTACATAATAAACTCGCAGACGTTTATGCTTCACTGTTGGTGCTGGTGCAATTGCCGTTGCCTTGAGTAACATTTCATTTAAGAGAGCCGACTGGATCCGCCGATTCTGATTTTCATTAATTGCCCGAACTAATTCGACGATTTGACGGAGACGCTGTTTCTTAAGGGCCGAAACGAAGATAATTGGCGCATAACTTAAATACTGCAATTCTTGCCGCAAATAATCCGTAAATTCTTGCATTGTCTTGTGATCTTTATATTCAACGGCATCCCATTTATTAACAGCAATGATTACTCCCCGACCGGCCTCATGCGCGTAGCCAGCCACTCTTTTATCTTGCTCTCGGAGCCCTTGAGCACCATCCAAGACCAAAACCACAACGTCACAGCGATCGACTGCCTTTAAAGCCCGCATCACAGAATACTTTTCTGTGTTTTCATAGACTTTACCGCGCTTGCGAATCCCTGCGGTATCAATCATGGTATACACTTGGCCATCATCTTGATCGATAAACTTCGTATCGATTGAATCGCGAGTCGTTCCCTCTTGGTTTGAAACAATGACCCGCTGCTCACCTAAAATGGCGTTGACTAGGGACGATTTTCCGACATTGGGACGACCAATAAAACTAAACTTGAGCGAATCATCTTCAGCAATTAAAGTCTCCCGTGGAAAGCTTTGAATTACCTGATCCAATAGATCCCCCATTCCAGTTCCATGAACTCCAGAAACCGGATAAGGATCGCCTAAGCCTAGGGCGTAAAATTCATAAATATCTTGCCTTTGTTCTAAGTTATCAGCCTTATTGACCGCTACCACGATCGGTTTATGAGCCGAAAACAAGATTTGAGCAACAACTTCATCCGCAGCGGTTACTCCGACACGGGCATCGACAACCAAGACAATCACATCAGCTTCTTCAATCGCGATTTCTGCTTGGCTGCGAATCTCTTGATTCAAATCATGCTCTTCCAGCGTAATTCCACCGGTATCAATCAGATTAAATTGCTTCCCCAGCCACTCAGCGTGGGTATAAATTCGATCGCGAGTTACGCCCGGTGTATCTTCAACAATTGAGATTCTTTCTTCAGCGATACGATTAAAAAGCGTCGATTTCCCGACATTAGGACGGCCGACAAGGGCCACTGTTGGTAAAACCATGGATCCACACCTACTTTATAAAGATAAAAAACTGGCACCTCTAAAGTGCCAGCCCCTAGTATTAATAATAATCTTACTTAAATTGATCAGCATCAACCATATCACCTAAGGAAAAACCACGTTCTTCTTCGGGCAAGGTATAGTGATCATCTTCTGGTTCTTTAGTTTCTTCTTTAGCATGCGGATCTGGGATCAAGGCTTTCAAAGAAAGACCTAGGCGCTTTTGATCAACATCTAAGTTCAAAACTTTCAAATGTAATTCTTGACCCACTTCCAGAACATCAGCTGGTTTATTAATCCGATCCCAAGAGATTTGGGAAACATGCAATAAACCTTCAACTCCAGGAAGAACTTCTATGAATGCTCCAAAGTCTGTCAAACGCCGAACTACGCCATCAACCTCGTCGCCAGGAGCGATCTTAGCTGCAGCGTCTTCCCATGGTCCTGGTTGAGTAGCCTTAATTGATAAGGAAATTCGTCCCCGTTCGGGATCCAAGTCCAAAACTTTAACTTTCACAGTTTGACCTGGTTCCAAAACATCGGAAGGCTTAGCAATATGTTGATGAGAAATTTGGGAAATGTGAACCAAACCATCGACACCGCCCAAATCAATAAAGGCCCCAAAATTAGTTAACCGGGAAACTTGGGCTTCTAAGACATCCCCTGGTAAAAGTTCTGCAAAAACTTTTGCTTCTTGTTCAGCTTTTTGAGCTGCCGCAATTTCCTTGTGTGACAGAACAAAACGGTTATTAGCAGCTTCTACTTCAATAATCTTTAATTCCAATTCTTGACCCACAAAACGTTTCAAGTCACGAACAAAGTGATCGGAAATCATTGAAGCTGGTACGAAACCACGTAAGCCATCAATGTCAACTAATAAACCACTCTTGACAGTCCCCGTAACTTGACCGGTTACCGTAGCATCTTCAGCCTGTAACTGAGCCATTTTTTCATATTTCTTGCGATTGGCAATTCTTCTTTGTGATAAAATAAAACTGCCATCTTCTTTATCATTATTAGAACGCCGCATAACGAGCAATTCTAATTTATCCCCCACCTTGGCTAGCTCATGGATATCGGTTTTAGAACTTCCGCTCAATTCTCGAGCCGGAACAACTCCTTCAACACCGGAGTTGTCAATACCGACAACTAATTGATGATCATCGATCGAAAGCACCTCAGCTTCTACGACATCACCAACTTGAACTTGATTAAAATTATCAAGTGCTTGCTCCATGGGATTTATGCTGTTATTATCTTCAGCCATTTTAAGATCCTCCTCGCCATCATTCGCAGTCTATATTAATAGAAAAACTGCCAAATTACCAGTGCTATTATTTATATTTTTAGTTTTGCATGAATGATTTCTAATATTTTCTGAACAACTTGTTCAATTGTAAGCCCTGTCGTATCAACATGAACAGCGTCCGAAGCCGCTTTTAACGGTGATATTTTCCGATGAGAATCTTTATAATCTCGGGCCGCAATTTCCATCTTCAAAGTTTCCAAACTGGTTGTAATATTTCGAGTTAGATTTTCCCGGTAACGTCGTTGAGCTCTTTCTGAAACACTGGCTGTCATAAAAATTTTAACTGGCGCTTGTGGTAAAACAACAGTTCCAATATCGCGACCATCCATAACTACATTTTGGGTTGCTGCCAAATCTTGTTGCTGTTTGACCAGTAATTGCCGGACTTTTGCCAGAGCGGAAACCTCGGAAACATTATTAGCTACCAAAGGCGTTCGAATTAGTTCGGTCACGTCTTGCGGGCCTAAAAAAGTATGCTGCTGGCCCGCAATCAGTTGAAAACTAATTGTTTGTTGGCCCATTTGTTGGACAATTTCAGCTTCTGCTCCGTAAGCAACTCCTGCTTGTTGCGCCATCAAAGTTACAGCACGGTACATAGCCCCAGTATCGATATAGAGATAACCTAATTGTTGGGCGATAATTTTGGCGATGGTACTCTTTCCTGACGAAGCAGGACCATCAATCGCAATTTGCATATTTCTTCCTCCAACTAAAAAACAGGCCCGCGCCTGTTTTCTTTATTTCTTATTCCAAACTTATTTCACTTTGACCGTCATTCCCGGATGTAAAGCAACCCGACCATTTAAACGGTAAAAATCATCCAGACTCATTCCATGATTAACCGCAATCCGATAAGCATTGTCCTTCGGTTGAACGGTGTAGATATTGCTAGCTGCTGGTGAATTATTAGCTGTTGTCGTGGAATTGTTATTTTGGTTATTAGCTGCTGGAGCTTGACTATTCGCATCAGTATCAGCCGCTGCTGAATTATCTTTCTGTGAACTTCCGACTTCGGTTCCATTATTCTGACTATTAGCCGCTGGAGCTTGATTATTCGCATCGGTATCAGTTGTTGTCGAATTATCTTTTTGTGAATCTCCGACTTCAGGTCCACTCTTAGAATTTGACTGGTCTTCTTTTGACTTTTGCGTTTTCTTAGCTGCAGTCTTCTTTTCAGACTTGGCTTTTTTATGGGTCACAACCTTTTTTGGCTTGGAACTCACCGAAACTCGCTCAGAGTTACTAATAGCCGACTTTTCATGACCAGAAATCAAGGTCGACCAAACTACCGGTACAAACATGGCCACCAATAAGAAGGCAACTAAACCACCTACCAAGAGCTTGTTATTATGGCGCTTGGTACGATCAATCCTTGATAAAGACTCACCTGACTCAGACACTTGATCGTCGTCGAGGTCGTCGGCACTACCATCAAATTTAGATTCCCAAAGTTTAGAATCTTTATCATCCATACAATTCACCCCTAAATATAACTATAAGTATTTTACCAGTTGTTCGTCAAAATTTCAGTAAAATCACTTCGGAAGTTCATATTTAAGCCTTAATTCGCTGCCACAATATCAAAAATAAACTTGAATTGATGGCCCCCTTGATCAGATTAAAGGGAACAACGCCCCACATTAAATAATGGCTTAAACTCATATTAATTTGCCAGCCCATGACTTGCATATAAACGGGAAGTAAAAAGTAATAATTAGCTAGGGCCATCATGATAGTTAAACTAATAATTCCCGTCACTAAGGCCTGTCCATGCCAGCGATCCTTATTCCAAAGCCAATAAATAGGACCACAAAAGGACAAAGTCGATATTAAGGCGGCAAAATTACCAACTAGTCCGCCCAAACTTAAACCTGTCAATAACCAAGCTAATAAGACTTTACAAAAAGCCACTAGAACTCCCACTGCAGGCCCATAGGCAAAGAAAGCCAACAAAACTACAATGTCACTGAGATCCAATTTTAAAAAAGTAAAACCGGGTAATAGTGGCACCGCAACTAGCATTACCAAAGTTGCCAAAGCAGCTAAAACTGCCCCACCGACAATTCGGTTCGATGCTACTTTCAAAAATTTCATCAAAAAAGCCTCCAACAAACCGTCGCGAGGCAAAGTATAATCTCACAAATACTAAAGAAATTGAAAGTTTGTAAAGATTAGTACGTTTTCTTTCATCTGGACTCTGACCATCGGCTTTGGATTTTCACCAAATCAGCCACCAAAAAGTGGGTTGCGGGCTTTAACCGCCGGTTGGGAATTACACCCTACCTCGAAAACGATTTATAATTTTTTAAGTGTGATAATTTCTTTTTGGTTGAGAAAACGCCATTCACCAGAAGTTAGACCGGCTAAATTCAAGAAACTGACCTGCTCACGTTTTAATTTTAACACATCATAACCAACTGTGTGAAACATCTCTTTAACTTGATGGTTCATTCCTTCATGAATCGTAATTCTCACAATAGAAATTTGCCGCTTGGGGTCTCGAGTTAAGATCTCAGTTTTAGCTGGAGCTGTCTTCTTATGATGCACGACTACCCCATGACGCAACTTCTCAAGCGCCTTTGACTCCACTAATCCTTGTAATTTGGCTACATAAACTTTATCGACTTGATGACTAGGATGTAATAAACGGTTAGTTAAATCACCATCATTAGTTAAAATTAACAAACCTGAAGTATCATAATCTAATCGTCCAACCGGATAAATTCGCGCATTAATAATATCTTTAAAGTAGTCGGTCACAACCGGACGTTTCTTATCATCACTAACGGCGGTGATTACTCCCCGAGGCTTGTAAAATAAAATATAAATTTTGGGATCGCGTTCGATAGGCAAGCCGTCCACCTCAATTAAATCATGCGGTGTAAATTTAGAGCCCAATTCACGGATGACTTTTCCATTGACCCGAACTCTACCGGCGGTAATTAAATCTTCTGCCTTGCGCCGAGAGGTCACTCCAGCATTAGCAATTAACTTTTGTAATCTTTGTTTACTATTTTCCATTCTTACTCCTCTTCGAATTCCGTCGTTGGATCTGTAACTGAGGCGAATTCCTGCCAGTCGGGCAGATTCATTAGTGACTGCAAACCAAAGTAATCTAAAAAAAACTCTGTTGTTACATAGACTAAGGGACGACCGGGAGCTTTCTTATGCCCGTTGGCTTTGATTAATTGCCGCGCTAAGAGAGCCTGAATAGTCCCACTACTATTTTTCACCCCGCGGATTGCATCAATTTCAATCCGCGTAATTGGCTGGCGATAGGCAATAATTGCCAAGACTTCCGTGGCTGCTGGACTCAAAGTCGCTGCTTGTTGGAGTTGCAAATACTCTTCAATTACTTTATGCAACGAAGCTTTGGTCAATAACTTATAGCTGTCTCCATATTGCTGTAAGGTCCAAGGTGACCGGGGATCACTCAAGCGATCTTGTAAGTATTGTAACTGCTCGCGAATCGCCGCAGTATCAACCTGCAAAACTGCCGCAACCTTAGCTAGTTCAATTCCTTGTTCACCTGCAGCATAGAGTAAAGCCATTAAGGTTGTTTCGATTGCCACAATTTCACCTCAATATCTGCTTGATAATCTGATTGTTGGATTTGAATTACACTATTATGAGTTAGTTCCAATAAGGCCATAAACTTCGTCACTACTTCCTCACTAGAAGCTGACTTTTGTAATAATTGCCCAAAAGTAGTCACTGGATGCTGGGCCAATTTTTCTAAAATGATTCCAGTAGCAGCTTCTAGCGACATGGTCTCTATCGTTCCTGGAAAAACTAAATCCACCGGCTGCTGTCTAGCTTGAAGTTGTCGAAAACTCAAAGCCAAATCACGAGCTACTTTGACTCCCGGTCGCAGGGGAATCCGGTCGGGATTAGCTACTGTAGTGACCGCCTTAGCATGCAACAACTGCCGCTTTTTTTCGTAGTCTTGTAAAGTTTGGGTAATATTTTGAAAGGTCTGATAAGTTAGTAATTGGGCGACCAAGTCACTGCGGGGATCGCCCCCCTCATCCTCAGCAGCTAATTCATCAAGGACTGGCGCCTGGGGCAACAGCATCTGACTTTTGATCCGCATCAAGGTCGTCGCCATTACCAGATAGTCCCCTGCAATATCAAGTTGTAAAGATTGCATTTGCTGTAAATAATCCAGATATTGCTGGGTCACTTGGGCAATTGGAATATCGTAAATTTTAATTTTGGACTGCCGAATTAAATGCAATAACAAATCGAGCGGTCCTTGAAAATCAGCCAGAACCAGTTCCAGAGGTGCCATTACTGCTCCTCCTTCGCTCGATGGAGCCAACTTTGAATTAGAGGTGTTAGAGAAATCGTCCCCATTAACTTCGATTGGGGATAATAGGCTTGCAATTCATCTAAAATTTCAAATAATTCACTTTCTTTGCGATAAGCAGGATTTAGCGAGAAATAGCGGACCATCACCAATTTATCCTGTAACTCTACCGCTACAATTCCTAAAAAATTATCACTTTGTTTTTTATATAAAAACAACTGATGATAATCATCGTGCGTATACAAGTTCAATTCCATCTGTAGATGTTCCCAGTCTTTTAACTCCGGTAAATAAGATAGGAAACCCATCGTGATTTTTTGATAATTTTGATTATATCTGACTAGCATCATTATCACTCCACTAGTTTTAAGATTTGCTGGCAGTTTCCGTCAACTGAATTCCCGCTTTATTTTGACTAATTAGCTGCCGTTTTAACAGATTTCCCAAGGCTCGCTTAAAACTACTCTTACTGATTCCAAAGTAACGCTTAATAGCCTGAGGATCGCTTTTATCATTAAAAGCTAATTGATGTTGCGGTTGGCGCTTTAAAACTTCGAGGATCATTGCGGCATCATCACTAATTTCTTCATAAGCTCGCGGCTTGAGTGATAAATTCAGATGATCAAAGCTCATCCCAATTACTCGTCCTTGAACCAATTCTCCTAAGCGCGGTTCTCTTTCTCGTTCACTAGGATGGATAAAACCTAAATGATAATCATTAGTTAAGACATAAGTTCCATTTAATTTCAGGCGATAAACTAAAGCTTGCAAATTTTTATTTTGTAACTTTTTGTCCACGGGGCGACTTAGTTGTTGAATCACATGAGCATCAGCCAATTTTCCCCAGAGTCGATCTTTTTTATCAACGCTCAAAGTAACTAAAAGATGATCACCCTTTTGGGGCCAGAGAGACTTTAATTCTGGTAAATCATCTAAGGAAACCACCAAGTCCTTATCGGGTAAGCCAATATTTAAAAAGACTCCTAATTTAGGCTGCACAGCAACTACTTCCCCCAAGCCGTAACGACCGATTCCGATTTCTGGAATTTTAGAGGTTAGCACTAGTTGCTGATGTGAATTTTGATAGACAAAGCCGCGGATTTCGGTTTGACCAGGGGTAACTTCTTTCTTAGAAACTTGAAAAGTCCAGCCAGAGATTGAAACCGCATAATTTTGCGTATTTTGATCAATAATTGTTCCTGTTTGAATCGTTCCTAGCAGTTCGTGTAAATTCATAAATCCACCTTCGTTATTTAATTCCCCATGATGCTAATAATGTGACAATACAGTAGGTCATTCCCGAAGCAATCACCGGACCAGCGGCAATTCCTCGAAAACAAACCACTCCGATAATGGTTCCCAAAACTAAAGCCACCGTCATCTCCGGTGATGATGTCAATAGGCCAACACCTTTGGCCGATAAAATTGCGACTAAAATTCCACAACCGACGGCAACATAACCGGCAGGAGACTTAAAAGCGTTGAGCAGATCTTGAAATCCAATTTGCCCCAAGGCAATTGGCATCAAAATTGCCAGTGAAATTACAGTTACTCCCCAGTTAATTCCTTTACTTTGAACAAGCTGCATTAATTTATCCGTTTGCGGGATTAATTTTAAAATTAAAGTTACTACGGCAGCAATTTGCAGTGAACGGTTCTTACTAAAAGTTGCCACTAGTAAAATAATCAGCAGAAATAGCCAACTTTCCATGGATTTTAATCTCCCTTTTTTGTTAACCACCATCTTACCATATAAAAAAGGTCGAGGAGACCTCGACCTTAGAAAAACTCTGATCATTTACTGTTTTATAGTGAGTTGGAAGCTCCCCGGTAAACATTACCACGACGAGAATCAACCGTAATCACTTCACCATCTTTAATGACGGAAGTAGCAGTTTCTGCGCCAACAATAACCGGAATTCCCATTGCAATTCCAACTACTGCAGCGTGAGAAGTTAAACCACCATTTTCGACAACCAAGGCACTAGCCTTTTCAATTGCTGGCAAATAATCTTTATCGGTATTTTCAACAACTAGGATATCTTTGTCATTGATTTTTTCAGCTGCTTCTTGCGCACTGTGAGCAATAACTGCCTTACCAACTAAGGTTTCATCACCAATTCCTTGACCCTTAACGAGTTTGGAACCGATCAATTGAATCTTCATCAAGTTAGTAGTTCCACTTTCACCAACTGGAACTCCAGCAACGATTAAGATCAAGTCGCCTTCTTTAGCCAAACCTAATTCTTGAGCCTTTTGGGTTGCTAAATCAAACATTGCATCGGTGCTTTGTGGACGATCAGCGATGATTGGTGTAACACCCCAGTTAATGGTCAAACCACGTTGGGTCCGTTCATCAAAAGTTATTGCCAAGATATCAGCACTTGGACGATACTTAGAAATCATGCGTGCAGTATAACCAGACTTGGTTGCTGTTACAATGGTATGAATTCCTAATTCCTGGGCTGTCCGCACAACAGATTCACCAATTGATTCAGTTGCGTTAGAACCCTTATAAGCTTCAAACCGTTGCAAAGCCAAAGTGTTGGAATCATCTAATTGAGCTTGAGTCCGCAAGTTAATTCGGCTCATTGCTGAAACAGCTTCAACTGGATAATCACCATTCGCACTTTCACCAGATAACATGGTTGCATCTGTACCGTCTAAAACAGCATTAGCAACGTCAGTTACTTCTGCACGAGTTGGACGAGGATTTTCTTGCATGGAATCTAACATTTGGGTAGCAGTGATAACTGGTTTACCTAAAGCATTACACTTTTTGATTAATTCTTTTTGGGCGAAAGGTACGTTTTCAAACGGAATTTCAACCCCCATATCGCCCCGGGCAACCATTAAACCATCAGAAACCTTCAAGATATCATCAATATTGTCAATACCTTCTTGAGATTCAATCTTTGGGAAGATTTGCACATGATCCATATGCTTAGCTTCTAATAATTCCCGAATATCTAAAACATCTTGGGCTTTCCGTACAAAACTAGCGGAAATAAAGTTGATTTCGTGATCCAAACCGAAATTAATATCTTCGGCATCTTTTTCTGTAATACCTGGCAATTTAATTTCAACGCCCGGAGCATTGACACCCTTCTTGGAACCAATTAGACCGTCGTTTTGAACTTCCGTTACTAATTCCTTGTGAGCTTCATCTTTTTCAACGATTTTTAAATCTACTAGACCATCATCGATTAAGACATGACCACCAACATGGGTATCGTCATACAAGCCTGGATAAGTAACCGCGATCTTTTGGGGATTACCCGTTAAGCTAGCGTCCATGGAAACCCGAATTGTCTCACCTGTATGAGCCTCAAATTTACCACCTTCTTGATCAGTGGTCCGAATTTCAGCTCCTTTGGTGTCTAAAACAATTCCGACTGTTTTTCCAGTAATCTTTTCAGCTTCCCGAACCATGTTCATCCGTGAAAGATGTTCTTCATGATCTCCGTGTGAAAAGTTAAAGCGAAAAACATTAGCTCCGGCATTGATCAATTTAACAATTGTATCAATATCGTTACTAGCAGGTCCTAAGGTACTAACAATCTTGGTTCTTTTCATTAATGTCTCTCCTTAAGGAATAAATTGAAAACACAACTCCAACAGTATAACAGAAACAACTACTTAGCTAAAGACTTGTTTATATCATATAAACTTAAATCTGGTTTATGCTTGCTATCAAAGAGGTCTAAAATATTGTGGTAAGTTAGCTGATTGTCTTCAATTCCAATCGCAATTCCACCTTTACCCTCATTCAATAAGTCGACAGCATAAGCTCCCATCTTGCTAGCTAAAACTCGATCCCGGGCAGTGGGTGAACCTCCCCGTTGAACATGTCCTAAAACTGTGCTTCGGGCATCAAAATCACCGTATTGCTTTAATTTTTGCATGAATTCGTCGGCATGCATGACTCCTTCGGCCAAGACAATAATTGTGTGCTTCTTGCCCCGTGACCGTAAATTACGGATATCTTGAGCAATGTCTTCCACCTTAAATTCACGTTCCGGAACCACAATTTCATCAGCACCACTAGCAACTCCAGCCCATAAGGCAATATCCCCAGCTCCGCGACCCATAACTTCAATCACAAAAATTCGTTCGTGACTAGCAGCTGTATCTCGAATCTTATCAATTGATTCTACGACCGTGTTCACAGCAGTGTCGAAACCAATTGTAAAGTCGGTATAAGGAATATCATTATCAATCGTTCCCGGCAAACCGATGGCATTATAACCATGCTCAGTTAACCGTAAAGCTCCATGATAGGAACCGTCTCCACCAACTACGACCAAAGCTTCAATGCCAAACTTTTTCAACTGCTCAATTCCCTTTAATTGACCACTTTCTTGGGCAAACTCTGGATACCGAGCAGAATACAATTTGGTACCGCCACGGTTGATGATTCCCCCGACATCGGAACGATTCATTGGAAAAATATCACCTGCAACTAAGCCTGCATAACCGTAATTAATTCCACAAACTTCAATTCCAAGCGACATTGCCCGCCGAGCCACAGACCGAACCGCTGCATTCATTCCAGGGGCATCTCCACCACTGGTCATAATACCAATTTTCTTCATGACTACACCTCAATACTTTTGTTAGCTTCTGGAAAAATACTACACTATAGAATATAACATTAATTTACTGAAAAATCAGGAACAATTCATGAAAAGCAGATCTAATTATAAACAAAATTATCTGTTCCCACCAACTGCTGTAATTGGATCCGAAACTGTGAATTATCTTGGACCCAATTTTGTTTTTTTAGTAAAAATTTTTCATCACTATCAGCGAAATAAACTACGACGGGAATTGGGCCCGAAAATTTCAAAGTTAAAGCCAATAATTGCTGCAAAATCTGTGAATTTTGTTTCATAATTCGGATAAATAAGCGATGTTGGGGCTGTTCTTGTAAAACCTGTTGGGCAGCTACTAATTTTTCGGCTACTAATTCTGGTTGCTGCCTTTGATTTAAAGAAACCTTGACTTGAATAACATAGACTTGCTGTTCTTCTAGTTGGACCCTTTGATACAAACTGGGAAAGATTGTCAAATTATAGTCGCCAAGCTCATCTCCCCCTTCGATAAAAGCCATTTGCGAACCATTTTTTGTCCGAATGACTTTAATCTTTTTTACAAAGTATAAAATCGTCCCCACATCTCCTAATTTCAAGGAGAGAGCCCTTTGGAACTGAGGTTGAAAAATTCTTTTGTAATAATAGTCTACAGGATGTCCCGAAACATAAGCCCCCAAATATTTCTGTTCTTGCTCTAGCCTCTCAGTTGCGCTATAATCAGGAACCTTTTGTGATTTTGGAGCCAAAACATCAAATAAAGCCACACTTTGACCGGCCAAACTAAGGCTTTCAATCAGCCCTTCTAAATCAACTGTCAGCTGATGGCGATTTTTATTAAATCCGTCTAAGGCCCCACTATAAATTAAGGGCAGCAAAAAATCCTTCTTTAAAAATCTTGTTTCTAGGCGTCGCAAGAAGTTCGCCAAGTCAGAAAAGGAGCCTTGTTGCCTCATTTCTAAAATATTTTTCACTAAATCTCGGCGCAAGCCTTTAATAAAGAAAAAACCAGTCCGCAGATTAGCCTTCTCAATCCGAAAATAGGGATCACTTCGGTTAAGATCGGGACGTAAAATTTTGATTTGGCGTAACTTTAGAGCCTGAAAATACTTAACTACTTTGGCGTCATTATTAGCGTTAGCATTTAAGAGCGCGACAAAAAAAGCGCGGGGAAAGTGAACCTTCAAATAGGCTAAATCATAGGCTAACTGACTGTAAGCTACAGCGTGTGATTTATTAAAACCATAATTAGCAAATTGTTCAATATAACGAAACACTTGTTGAGCATTTTCTTTTCGATGGCCCCGAGCCACCGCTTGTTGAATAAAGGTCGCCTTTTGTTGCTCCATGATTGTCCGATCTTTTTTGGAAACTGCTCGCCGTAATAAATCTGCGGCTGCCAAGCTAAATCCAGCCATTTGGGAAACTACTTGCATTACCTGTTCTTGATAGACCAAGATTCCATAAGTTGGCTGCAAGATTGGTTCTAAGGAAGGATCCGGATAACTAATGGCTTCTTGTTGATGTTTTCTTTGAATATAATGGCCAATATTTTCCATTGGCCCTGGTCGATACAAAGCATTAGCTGCCACAATATCCAGAAAACTGGTCGGCTGCATCCGACGAAGAACTGAACGAATTCCTGCCGATTCAAATTGGAAAATCCCTTCAGTATCGCCAACTTGAAATAATTTTAGAGTAGCCGCGTCATCCAAGGGAATTTGGTTCAATTGCTCTTGGGCTGGCTTTTGGGGATCAACCAAATGTAAAGTCGTATTTAAGATCGTCAGGTTCTTTAGTCCTAAAAAATCAATTTTCAATAAACCTAAGGCCTCGATATTACCCTTAGGTTGCTGCGTTAAATAGACCTGCTCGCTACTTCCCTTTTGCAAAGCCACCGTTTCTTCCAAGTTTTGTTGTCCCAAAACCACACCCGCAGCATGCGTTGAAAAATGACGCGGCAAATTTTCTAATTGCAAGGCTGTTTGGAAGAGCAATTGATTTCGCCGGGAAGCACGATACAAATTTTGCAAAGCCGGCGAATTTTGGTAAGCCTCTTTTAAGCTAATTCCTAATTGTGCGGGAATAGCTTTGGACCAGCGTCCCAATTCACTAGAACTACAAGCTAAAACCCGTCCGACATCCCGTAAAGCCTGTTTGGCACCAAAAGTTCCAAAAGTAATAATTTGGGCCATATGGTGGGCGCCGTATTTCTGATGCAAATAACGGACTAATTCATCACGACGATCATCCGGAATATCTAGATCAATATCGGGCATATCAACTCGTTCAGGGTTTAAAAAGCGTTCAAAGAGTAAATCATATTTTAAGGGATCAACCTGAGTAATTCCTAAAGCATAACTAACTAAGGAACCCGCTGCCGATCCTCGCCCTGGGCCTGTTAAAATTTTTAGATGATGGGCTTGACGAACAGCATCCCAGACGATTAAAAAGTAATCATCATAACCCATCTGCGCGATAATTTTTAATTCATGTTCTAGGCGTTCTTGATACACTCCCGGAACTTGTTGAGAAAAACGCTGCGTTAAGCCTCTTCTAGCTAAGTGTTGTAAATAAGTCTGCGCATTGAATTCTTCGGGAGTTGGGTACTTGGGAAGTTGGGTCCTTTGAAAATTAATTTCCACTTGACACTGAGCCGCAATCCGATCCGTATTTTCTAAGGCTTCTTCAAGTCCAGCTGCTTGAAAAGTTTCAGTAAACTCAGCTAAGGACTGTAAGTAATGGTCGCCGCGAGCTTGGTAACTTTCAATTTTTCCCCCTGCACCAATTTGCCGTAAAACTTCGGTCGCAAAAGCCGCTTTGGGGGTTAAATACTGAACGTCGCCCAAAGCAACAACTGGCAAGTCATGAAGCTTAGCCAATTGCGCAATCGTTTGGGCTTGAACTTGATGATGATCGCGGATACTAACTCCAAGATAAAGATCATCTCCCGGTAAATTTTGAAATTGTTGCACCCATTTTTGGACAATTTCAGGAGTCATTTTTAGACAAGTCTGCAATTCACCTTGATCAGGAGCAATCACGATCAAGTCTTTGAGAAATTGGGGATAATCACTAATTTCCAAAGACTCGGAGGAAGTCATAACTAACGTCGATAGCTGTAATAAATTATGATAACCTCGATCATTACGTGCCAGCAGCAACAAGGGATATTGTTGGGCAGGATTAATTAATCCTGCCACTTCCAAGGTCAAACCTAAAATCGGCTGTAGATGATATTTTTTCGCCAAGCGGTAAAAATCAACTAAGCCATAAGTAACATTAATATCAGTTAATGCTAAGGCCTGATAGCCTTGCTCTCGTGCTTGTTGACACAAGTTGGGTAAGCTGATTGTACTCTGGAGTAAAGTATAACTGCTGATAACTTGTAATTGTGTGGCCATATCTACCTCCTCGTGTCTCATATTTTACAACAAAACTCAGAATAATTTATAGCCTTCATCCTCGTTGTATGTTAGAATTTCCCATGAAAGTGAGATGGTCGAACATGAAGTATCTCGTAACTTTATTTTGGACAATTGTTTATGGTCAAATCTTAGGCTATATTGGAGCCGCCTTAACCTCACGCTCAGATCAACCAGGATTAGCCCTTGGTGTCTCCGTAGTTGTTGGTTTGATTATTTGCATTCTTCCCAAACTCTTACAACCACAAACAAGTAAAAAAGGATAACCATTTCGAGGTTATCCTTTTTTGATTCCAACACATTTTCTTTAAAAACTAACTGAGGACAGACTATAAAATCTAGTCTGTCCTCACTTTGTTTTAAGCCTAATCGTTATTAGTTTGGTTAGCAACAACTTGTTGACCCTTATAGTAGCCTTTAGCTGAAACATGATGACTCATTCGGTATTCACCTGTAGTAGCATCAAATTGAATATTAGGTTGACTTAATTTAATATGGCCACGACGTTGGCGTTTCTTTTGTTTTGAAGTCTTTCTTGCTGGAACTGCCATGTAATGATTCTCCTTTTCTGATTAAACTGATATAAATACTATCTTTACAAGTACCCCTAACATGTTACTATCAATCGGGAAACAGGGCAAGAGTTTTTAATTAATTATTTTTTATTGCCCAATCTTTGGGTTACAAAATCACCCAGATAAGGACATAGTTGATATAAAACGTAACCAGCAGCCATTAACTTCGGTAAATTAATTTCTCGAACCGGCAGGCCAATTTTAGCGATAATCTTTTGTGCCACCTCTTCAACCGGTAAAATAATCGCTCCCACCGATTGTAAGTAGCGACCATTATGATCCGCAGTCTTAAAGAAATTAGTTGCCACAGGCCCAGGATTAACAGTTGTAACTTGGACATTGAGCGGCTTCAGCTCTAAACGCAGAGCATCAGAAAAAGCAATTACAGCAGCCTTAGTTGCAGAATAAACAGCTGATTTAGGAGTGGGAATCTTTCCCCCCATCGAACCAATATTAATAATATGTCCCTGACCCTGTTCGACCATCGTTGAAGCAATCAAGCGCGTCATTAACATAGTTCCTAAAACATTGACCTTAAACATTCGATGCCAAAGGGCATAATCCGTTTTCAAAAAGTTATCAAAATCGCCAAATCCCGCCGCGTTGATTAAAATTCCAATTTGGGGAAATTGCTTTAAGACGGCTGCACACGTTGTTTGGACATGTTTAGCAATCCCCACATCCAAAGGGTAAATTACCACTTGTCCAGCAGTCAGAGCTTGACACTGTCTTTGTAATTTTTTAAGGGCTTCTTCATGGCGCGCAATTAAAATCAAATTAGCTTGATGGTAAGCTAACTGTAGTGCCAGTTGCCGGCCAATCCCAGACGAAGCTCCCGTGATCATAATATTTTGCCCCTGTAGATGTTTTAAGGCAGCAATCTGCATCTTCTAATCCTCCTCTGCTGGCGCAAACTTGACTTCAATCTGATCAAAATCTTTTACAACATAAACATTAGAAAAGACCTTCCGAGCATCATTAAGTAACTCATAAAAACTATTTCCAAAATAACGGGCTGAAATATGATTTAATAATAACCGTTTAACTTGGGCTTGAACAGCGACTTGCGCTGCCTGGCGGCTGGTAGAATGATAATGTTGCCAAGCCATCTTCTCTTCTGCATGAGCTAAAGTACTTTCGTGAACTAAAACATCTGCTTGGCGAGCTAAATTAATACTTTCAGAACAATAACGAGTATCTCCTAGGATCGTAACAACTCGCCCCGGACGGCTTGGACCAATAAAATCAGTTCCTCGAAGCACGGTACCATCTGCTAAAGTAATTTCTTGGCCCCGTTTTAACTGACCCAGCAAGGGACCATTGGGGACATTAAAGCGTTCTAGCTTTTCCATTAAAAGCTCCCCGGCATGAGGTTTCTCCTCAATTCGATAACCGTAACAGGGAATTCGATGCTCTAACTGGCCACAAATCACCCGAAAGGTTTGATCCTCAAAAATCACTCCTCCAGCCTGCAATTCATGATAATTAATCTTATAAGTTAAGTGACTATCAGATAATTTCAGGGTCGTCTGAACAAAACGCTTAATTCCACGAGGACCATACAAATCTAAAGGTGTCTGCCCGCCTTGAAAAGAACGGGAAGACAATAATCCCGGCAAACCAAAAAGATGATCGCCATGTAAATGGGTGATAAAAATTTTATTAATTTTTCGTGGCCGAATTGTAGTTTCTAAAATTTGCTGTTGCGTCGCTTCGCCAACATCAAAGAGCCAGATTTCATTTCGTTCATTGAGTAATTTCAAAGCCAAGCTAGATAAATTGCGGCCTTTTGAAGGTACTCCTGCACCGGTACCTAGAAATTCTAATTCCATGGCTTCTCGCTTCCATTTAATATTTTACAGCTTTTAAAATCCCCCGGGCGACAAGAATACTATAATACTGAGTTCCTTGAGGATTGGTATGCACCGAATCAGTATAAAACCACTCAGAATGTTTAGCACTGTAATTTTGCCAATCAATGACCTTGAGATTTGAATAACGTTGCGCTTGCCGCTGCAAAGTAGCATTAACACTATGTTCCCAAGTTCGCGTTGGTACATGGACATTGATCCAGAGAACTGTCGTCTTAGGTCCCACAGTGGTCATAATTTCTTTAATCTGGCTTTCACTAACCGGACCATTAGTTCCCAAACCGATAACCACCGTTGCTGGTAAAATACCCTGGGTCTGATAACTTTGTAAAATTGGTAAAGCTGCATCTGCTTGTCGACTTACAGCCGCATTGATAATCAAATTAGGAAAAATTTCCCGTAGACCGCTAGATCCATTAACCATCACTGAATCTCCAATTGCCAAAGCGGAGATACTCTGGGCCCGTTGCAAATCAAATTGACTAATTCCCAATTTTTGATACTTTTGGTTAACCGGATTAATTCGGGCTTCTTCTTTCCAATGAGCAATTTGCGCCCGTTGCTCTTTAGTTGAATGGTGTTTTTTTAGATTTTTTAAAGCTTTTTTATTTTCATTCTCATTCTTTGTCTTATTCTTTTTAATATTTTGTGCCAATTTACTTTGATTAGCATCAGGCTGGTCTTGAGCTTGCACGGATTGCACTAAGCCACAAGTTCCCAAGGTCATAATCACCAAAACTCCTCCCGTTAAATAGGACTCCCAACGGGGTAATTTAAAGTGTAATAATTGCTGCCCCCAGAGATGCCAATTTTTCCGAGCCAAAGGAGCTTCAACTAAATTATAAGCTAAAATACTGATTAACAAAATCAATAAAATTTCAATTATCGGATATAAATATGGGTGATCCGCAATGTTATGGACTTTAGATTCGAAAAAAATCATAACTGGGAATTGATATAAATAAATTCCGTAACTCAATTTACCAATCTCATCAAAAAAAGGATTACTCAATAAGCGATTCCAGATAGATGCTGGATGAGCAATGATCGCAATCAAGATCATTGTTACTAAGGAGAAAAGAAACATCCCTCCGTAGTAGAGTCCTCCTGAAGTTGCCTTGAGCTTAAACATTAAATAGAGCATGCTGGCAAAACAAACTGCTCCAATCAGATTGAGACACCAACGCTGCCCCCACTCTAACTTAGTTTTTAGCTTATTCAGTGGCCAGATAACGGCTAACAAACTTCCCAATGTTAAGGAAAAAAGTCGGGTATCCGTTCCATAGTAAACTCGGCTGGGATCGACTTGCGGCTGATACAAAAAAGCCATCAAAACCGCTGATAAAATCGTCACACTAGCCAAAAATCCCGCTAATTGTTGCCGAGAAAACCGACGGAACAAAAACCACAAGCACAAAGGTGCTAAAAAATAAAACTGGCCCTGAATGGATAAAGTCCACATATGGGTAAAAGGAGATTCATTATTAGCAAAACGTTCAAAATAAGATTGTCCATGAATAATTTGCCAAAAGTTATAGACGTTAGCTACATTAGTCCAAAAGATACTCCATAAATGTCCCAAGAGATTCCTTTGGAAACAAACAATATAGGCACTGGCACTAAATAACATCAATAAGAGATTAGGATACAAACGTTTAAAACGCTTGATATAGTAATCCTTAAATTGGAAAGTCCCGGTTTTATTTAATGAACTCAAAACTTGATTACTAATTAGATAACCGGTTAAACCTAAGAAGATCGGAACCCCTAAATATCCCCCCGCGAACAAATTGGGATTAATGTGATACAAAATGACGCCAACAACCCCAAGCGTTCTCAGCCCGTTAAAGCCGGTAATATAACGTTTGGAATTAGTTGCTTTCTTCATCTAATAAGATCCAACCCTTACATAAATTCAAACTCAAAGTCTCCAATCAAAACAGTATCACCAATTTTTGCACCGGCCTTAATCAAAGCTTCATCCACACCCATGCCTTTTAATTTACGCGCAAAACGCATAATTCCATCTTGATAATTTAAGTTACTCCGTTGGAATAAAGCCAGCACCGCTGGACTAATAATTTCAAAGACGTTCTCATCTAGACGCTTGATTTCAATTTTACTGTCATTTTCTGCTTGATATTGATAAATTTTTTCATCATTCTTAGCTGTTGTGGTTTCAACTATTGGAGTGACCGGTGTATCTGCTAAGACAGCAGCCGTTTTCCGCAATAAGTTAGTCACTCCATCATGCTGAATACCCGAAATTTGGAAAACTTCTTGGGGATCTAAAGTTAGGGTTTGGATAAAATTATCCAACCGTTCCTTAGTTCCCGGAAGATCCATTTTTGTTGCGACAACAATTTGTGGTCGTTGCAACAATTGCGAATCATAGTTAGCCAATTCTTGGCGAATTTGTTGATAATCCTCTACTGGATCTCTTCCATTATTAGGATCCATATCCACCAAGTGTAATAAAACTCGCGTCCGAGCCACATGGCGCAGAAACTGGAATCCTAAACCAACTCCCTGAGAAGCTCCAGCAATTAGGCCCGGTAAATCAGCTAAGACAAAATCTTGGCCGTCGTCTAAACGAACCATCCCTAGATTAGGCTTTAAAGTCGTAAACTGGTAAGCGGCAATTTTGGGTTTTGCAGCTGTCGCCACAGATAATAAGGTTGATTTTCCTACAGACGGAAAGCCAACCAGCCCAACATCCGCCAATAATTTTAATTCTAATTTTAAAGTTAGTTCCTGCCCAGGGGTCCCATTTTCAGCAATTTCAGGAGCCGTATTCCGGGAATTAGCAAAGTGGATATTACCTCGCCCACCGTGACCACCTTGAGCGACTACTAATTCCTGGCCCTCAGTGGTTAAATCACCTAGAACTTGCTCGGTATCCCAGTCTGAAACAATTGTCCCCGGAGGTACGCTAATATAAACATTTTGCGCATTTGCACCATGCATGGCTTTAATCATACCTTTGCCACCAGCAGGTGCTTTAAAATTTCTTTGGTAACGGAAATCCATCAAGGTTCTTAAACCTGGATCAACGCACAAAATGATACTGCCACCGTTGCCGCCATCTCCTCCGGCAGGACCACCGTTCGGAACAAATTTTTCATGTCGAAAAGCCACGGCCCCGTCGCCGCCAGCCCCAGCTTTTACTGTAATTTTGACGTTATCTACAAACATGATGATCCTCCAATGCTTTTCATCAAAACATTATTTTATCACACTTATTCCGGAAAGTATGACTGAATCTCTAAAACTCACTTGAATGATTTTTGCTCATTTTTAAAGGTTTTTGATTGAAAAAGATTGCTTTTGAATAATAATGCTGTATTATACTTATTGAGGTGAGATGTAAGTGATTACAGAGAAGCGTCGCCAACTGATTTTACACCAAGTTCAAATTCAAACCATCGTCAATATTCACGACTTAATGCAGCTGACTAACACTTCAGCCTCGACCATTCGCCGAGACTTAGACGAATTAGAGCAACAACACCTTCTTTGTCGCGTCCATGGAGGAGCAAAGGCTTTGGACTTAACTTTACAAATGGAACCTAAAGTTGCCCAACGCGAGCAATTGCATATTTTCCAAAAGCAAGCAATTGCTCAGTGTGCTGCTAATTTAGTTCAAGATGACGATGTTATTTTTTTGGATTCTGGCACGACAACCCGAGCGATGATTCCTCATTTAAGTCGCTATCATCAACTATTAGTTTTAACTAACGGTGTTGATACGGCATCTTGCTTGGCAGAAGCGCAAATCCGCACCATCGTTTTAGGCGGTCAATTGCGTAATTCAACCAAAGCTGTCGTCGGTCAAAGCATTACTGACTATCTCAATAATTGTCATCTGGATCGGGCTTTTATGGGAACTAACGGTTTCGATTTTCAAGCGGGTTATACCACTCCTGATCCCGAGGAATCAGCTGTCAAACGCTTAGCCATTCGTCAAGCAAAGAAGGCTTATGTCTTAACAGATGCCTCTAAATATCAACAAATTCGTTTCAGTAAATTCGCTGATTTAAGTGCGGCAACCTTGATTACCGATCAGCTTCCGCGCTCAGTCAGCAACCAACTAGCACAACTAACACAAATAATGGAGGTTTAATATGATTTATACCATTACGGTCAATCCCGCAATTGATTATGTTTTACAATTAGATCAAACTCTAGATCTAGGGGCCGTGAATCGAGCTCAAAATGACGTCAAATTACCCGGAGGTAAAGGTGTTAACGTCTCACGAATTCTTCAAGAATTAGGTTTTGATTCAACCGTTTGGGGATTTTTAGGTGGAGCAACTGGTAAGATGTTTGCGAATTTATTGCAACAACACCAGCTGCACACTGAATTTACTCCCGTTCAAGACGATCTGCGAATTAATGTCAAAATTAAGGCTGATAATGAAGAAACCGAAGTTAACGGTCAAGGACCGGCAATTACCCCCGCTGAGAAGCAGGCTTTTCTTGACCAAGTCAAAAAGATTCAAAAAGGCGATGTTATTGTAATGGCCGGCAGTTTGCCTCGTCAATTAGATAATGATTTTTATCTTGAAATTGCCCGGATGGTGACCCAACAAGGCGCAGAATTTGTGATTGACACCACGGGACAAGCTTTATTGGATACCCTGCCCTTGCATCCTTTAGTTGTCAAACCTAATAACCACGAATTAGCCGATCTATTTCATACTAGTTTCCAAGACGTTTCCGAAATTATCACCGCTGCTCGGAAACTTTTGGACTTGGGAGCCAAACACGCTTTGGTTTCGATGGCCGGTGACGGAGCCTTATTAATCACGCCAGAACATGCTTTTAGTTGCAATGCACCTAAAGGCACTGTCCAAAATTCTGTCGGCGCGGGAGATTCAATGATCGCTGGTTTTGTCGGCACTTACATGCAGACTCAGGATGCTTTGGAAAGTTTCCACCAAGGCGCAGCTTGTGGTTCGGCAACTGCCTTCAGTCAAGATTTAGCCACTTTAGACAAAATCAAGACAGTTTATCAACAAATCATGGTCACCCAATTGTCTTAGAATTACTACATTATTAAGGGAGGAATTTTACTGTGGATTTAAAAGAATTGCTTCGTCCAGAAGTCATGATCATGGACTTAAAAGCAACTACTAAAGAAACTGTCATTGATGAAATGGTAGCGAAGTATTACGAACAAGGCGTTATCAATGACACCAAGATTTTTAAAGCCGATATTCTTAAAAGAGAGGCCGAAACCAGCACCGGAATTGGCGATGGTATCGCCATGCCTCATGCGCGTGACAAAGCTGTCCAACGCGCAACGGTTCTTTTTGCTAAAAGTGAAGCTGGGGTTGAATACGCAGCTTTAGATAACCAACCAGTTCATCTTTTCTTCATGATTGCTGCTCCAGACGGTGCCGACAGTTTACACTTACAAGCTTTAGCTGCCCTATCCGCACTTTTAATTAATCCTCAACTGGTCGCGGCTCTTAAAAAAGCTCAGACTCCAGCCGAAGTTCAAGATTTATTTACTAAAGCCCAAGCTGAAAAGGAAGCCAAGGAAAAAGCTGACCAAGAAAAGAAAGCCGCTGCAGCTCAGGCACCAAAAGAAAGCAAAAAAGGTTTCATTGTCGCAGTTTCAGCTTGTCCAAATGGAATTGCCCACACCTACATGGCCGAAGCTAAACTCCAAGAAGAGGCTGAACGTCTAGGCGTTGACATTCGCGTCGAAACTAACGGTTCCGAAGGAGTTAAAAATAAATTAACTGCTGCAGAAATTGCTCGTGCTGACGGAGTTATTTTAACAGCTGATAAAAAGGTTGATATGCCCCGCTTTGACGGCAAACCCCTGCTTAATCGCCCCGTAATCGATGGAATTAATAAAGCCAGTGAATTGATCGAAAAGGTTGAGGCTGGCGAAGCACCGATTTACCACGCTGACCCTAGTGAAATGGGAGCCGGAGCGGTTGATACTGACGAAGGAAAATCTTTGTGGAATCGGGTCTACGCTGATTTAATGAACGGGATTTCCCATATGTTACCATTCGTTGTCGGTGGGGGAATTTTAATGGCGATTTCCTTCCTGCTTGAAAATATGGTAGGCGCAAAATCGACAACCTTCCTCTTCCTTAACAGTATCGGGAATAATGCCTTTACCTTCTTAATTCCAATTTTAGCGGCTTATATTGCGGTTTCAATGGCCGATCTTCCAGCCTTGATGCCTGGTTTCGTTGCTGGTTATATGGCTTCTCAAGCAACTGCTAGCTTTATTCATTCTGATAGTCCAGCTGGTTTCATTGGTGGTCTTTTCGGAGGATTCATTGCCGGTTACGTTATGATTCTTCTGAAAAAAGCCTTTGTTAAGGTGCCAAAGTCCTTAGAGGGTATGAAACCAATGCTGCTCTACCCAGTATTTGGCTTACTAATCGTTGGGGCAATCATGTTCTTTGCCATCGACCCAATCTTTGCGGTCGTTAATAAATTCATCACCAACGTTTTAAGTACCATGGGTACTGGAAATGCCGTTTTACTTGGTGCTGTCCTTGCCGGAATGATGGCGATCGATATGGGTGGTCCTTTCAACAAAGCTGCGTATGCTTTTGCGATCGGGATCTTTACCAGCAACAACCATGATGGTTCCCTAATGGCCGCAGTTATGGCTGGCGGGATGATTCCTCCTCTAGCAATTGCTTTAGCCACCACAATTTGGAAGCATAAGTTTACTAATGATGAGCGCCAAGCTGGTTTGAGTAACTACGTTTTAGGTGCAGCCTTCATTACTGAGGGAGCTATTCCTTTTGCCGCTGGTGATCCACTCCACGTCATTATTTCTAGTGTCATTGGAGCAGCCATCGGTGGAGGTTTAACACAACTTTGGCATGTTAATGTTCCGGCACCTCACGGAGGAATTTTCGTAGCTGCTCTTTCCAACCATCCCCTCATGTTCCTTCTTTCCGTAATTACCGGGGCCGTAATTGCCGGAGTTATTTACGGAATTTGGAAACCAACTCCGGAAAAAGCTGCTGCTTAAACTTACTCCAACTAATGATTATTGAGCATTGATGAAAATTACTTCATCAGTGCTTTTTATTTATTCTAAATTCTCTCACTAAGTAGAATCAACAAACTATCCCAAAGATGATCTGTTGATCTTTTACAGTTTCATTTAAAAATAGTTACTTTATAGAACGATTAAGCCGCCAGCGGGATTTTGATAATCCGGTTTTTGAGCAGTAACAACTAATTTTTCGTTCACAAAGGCCATTAAACCTAATTCACTAAGTTCCCGACCGTAACCAGAGCCCTTAACACCACCAAAAGGCAATTCTGGCAAAGAACTCAAGAAAGTATTAACGAAAACCATTCCGGTTTCGATCTTTTGAGCGACAGTCTTTCCGTGTTGAGGATCCTTAGATACGACGATTCCTCCCAAGCCCAGTTGGGAATCGTTGGCTAATTCAATTGCTTCTTGATCACTATGAACCGCAAAAACCTGAATCACCGGTCCAAACATTTCATCATAAAAGACCGGATTAGTTGGCGCAATATCGGTCAAAATTACTGGAGCAAAGAATTGCCCGGGTAAACTGATCTCTGGAAATTGATAATAAACTTGGGCTCCACCAGTAATGGCAGTTTGAACCTGCTTTTCCAATTTTTCTTTAGCACGCTGGGAATTTAAAGGTGCTAAAGTCGTTTGTGGATCCAAGGGATTGCCTGGATGTAAAGTGGCCAGTTGTTGCTGGAGCCGTTGCAAAAACTCATTATATAAATTATCAGCAACAATAAAACGCTTCGCAGAAGTACAAACCTGACCCGCATTGTAAAGACGAACTCGCCAAGCTAACTCAACTGCTTGATCAAGATCAGCATCGCTCAAGACAACAAAGGCATCACTTCCGCCTAATTCCATGCTACTTTTTTTAAGATTTTCACCAGCAGCTCGCGCTACAGCTTGACCGCCACGCTTAGATCCCGTTAGAGCAACTCCTTGAATTCGTGGATCAGCGATGATTGTTTGCACCTGATCATAACTGAGAAATAAATTGACTAAGCTTCCTTTTGCCGCTCCGGCCTGTAAAATAAGCTTTTCAAAAGCGGCAGCTGAACCCGGAGTATTGGAAGCATGTTTCAAAATCATCGGATTACCCACCAGATAGTTAGGCGCAAAAACTCGCATAATTTGGTAGTACGGGAAGTTCCACGGCTCTACAGCCATAATTACCCCCACCGCTTGCTTTTCAACTTCCGCGGCACCAGTAGCTTGAGTTGCCAGTGGTGTAGCCGTTAATAACTGGGGGCCATGATCAGCAAAATAATCGGCAATCATCGCACATAATTCCACTTCTCCTTTGGCTTCGGACAATAACTTTCCCATATCGATGGTTACAATTTTTGCCAACTCAATCTTATTTTGGCGCAACAAGGTTGCGATTCGGTGTAATACCGCAGTTCGACTTGCTGGTTCTTCTTGACGCCACTTTTTATACAAAGCATGCGTCACTTGCAACGTCGCTTCGATTTGAGTCGCCGTTGCGTTGGTATAAGTCTGAACCACTTGATTGGTATACGGATTGACAGTTTGATAGGCCATGCTTAAAATTCCTCCTCGATCGATTAAAAGCTGGAATCCAGTTTCTTCTTGGCCAAAGCTTGCAACATAACCTAGATCAATTTCAATTAAAGAAGCTATAGATCAAATATAAACCCTTTTCATCCAAAAGACTAGCGAAAAGAAAAATGAATTATTTTTCTGTTCCTATTCAGAATAACCAGTCTAATATTCTAGTAATATCAGTCATTTAAAAGATATTAAAATTATCTAATCAGTCTCTTGATCATCTATATCTAAATGGATTAGAGACTTGATTTTCCTCTAAATTATTTCTTTTTAAATACTAGACCAATATTAAAAATAATTGTTATTTAGTTATCATCTTCCAATTTAACTACTATTCAAAGATGATTTAATTTTTCAAGTTAACATCTGTTAACTAAGAACCGTTTCTTTCATCTTTATCGTTTCGTTTCAGCTAAAGTGTTGTAAAATAAAGTTAATTATAATCTTAGTTTTCGAGGTGGCACTTTGAAACTTTTTCGACAAATATTTATAACAGCTCGATTTAGAGCCGTTCTTCAAGGATTAATTATTGGCCTTCTGACTGGTGCTGTAATTTCCAGCTTTCGCTTGATCATTGGTCAGACTCTAAAGCTAGTCCAAAAAATCTACACTCAGGCTACTTTTTCGCAATTAATCGTTCTAGGAATCTTTAATTTGATCTTAGCTATCTGCTTGGGATACTTTTTAAAGACAGAACCGCATATTGCTGGCTCCGGAATTCCGGAAGTCGAAGGCCAACTCCAAGGTAATTTTGCTTTCAATTGGTGGCCAATTTTGTGGAAAAAATTCGTTACGGGAATTGTAGCCATTGGTTCAGGACTTTTCTTAGGGCGTGAAGGACCTTCAATTCAACTGGGGGCCGGGGTTGGCCAAGGAGTAGCTACTGGCTGGAAACAAAAGGGATCTTCCCAACGAGTGATGATTGCCGCGGGGGCTGCAGGGGGACTGGCCGCTGCCTTTAATGCGCCCCAATAGCGGGCACGATGTTTGTCCTGGAAGAAATCTACCACAACTTCAGTCCGTTAGTTTGGTTAACGAGTCTCACTAGTGCCTTAGGAGCAAATTTCGTCTCCTTGAAAGTTTTTGGAGCGACACCAATTCTCCATCTGGTTTATCACCACACTTTACCAGTTGAACTATATCGGCATCTTATTTTATTAGGAATTGTTCTTGGACTTCTGGGAGTCTTGTATCAACAGGTCCTTTTAAAAATGCCGCAAATTTATACTTATACTCATCTTCCTCGAGCCTTCCAAGGCCTGATTCCCTTTTTACTCGTTATTCCTATTGGTCATTGGCAACCAAATATCTTAGGTGGCGGCAATCAATTAATTTTACAGTTAGGTCAACAAAAGCCTGCTTTATTAGCCCTGCTGATTTTATTTGGAGTCCGTTTTTTATTTTCAATGATTTCTTATGGTTCGGGACTGCCGGGAGGGATTTTTCTACCGATTTTGACTTTAGGAGCCCTAATTGGTGCTCTTTATGCTAGTTTGATGGTCAAAGTGGGCTGGCTTCCAGTAATTTATACGCAAAACTTGATTATTTTCGCCATGGCCGGCTATTTTGCGGGAATCGGTAAGGCCCCTTTTACGGCTATCTTGTTAATTACCGAAATGGTCGGTTCTTTAACTAACTTAATGGCGATGGCCGTTCTCGTCTTAACAGCTTATGTAGTCGTTGATCTTTGCGGAGGTGCTCCAATTTATGCTACACTGCTTCAACGAATGACAATTTCCCAAAAAATCCAGACAATCAAACATCTCGATCAATTAGAAATTCCCGTCTTTGCTGGCAGTCAACTAGAGGATCTTCCGGTTCGAAACTTCTCTTGGCCACCAGAAGCCTTATTGATGATCATTCGCCGCGGAGAAAGTAATATCTTGCCCCACGGAGACACCATCATCTTGGCCGGTGATACTCTGGTCCTCTTAACTGACACTAAACAACGAGCGCTAGTTCGACAACAGGTTAAACATGCTGCCCAAGGAGTTATCAATTTAAATTCCTAAATATAAATAACGGCTTACGATTAAGTCCTCTACGGAAATTGTAAGCTGTTATTTTATCTGAATGATTTTTAAAATTCCTTATCTCAAAAACAGATATCTGACTATTTTCTTTTTTCACTAACCATTAAGTAATTGAAATATAACCCTATGAAACTAATTGATCTTAAAATCAGGATTTTAAATGTTCCACAATAGTTCTCATAGCTTATAAAATAAGTGATTTCTTATCAGAATTGCCTTGATTTTGGACAAATATAGCTCCCAAAGTTTTTAGCTTCTCTCTCCTTCTAAAAATAAGAAACTCAAGTAAAGTCTAGATTCTGTAAAGATTGCTTTAAGATTTGACCCATAGCCTCTGGTGGTTCCGGATTATCTTGACTTAACCAAACATTAATAACCTGCCAAACGCCACCAGCAAATAAGTAATAAACTTGATAGTTTTAGGGTTTTTAATTTGTCTTAACAGAAATAAATCTCCTCATGCAGTTGGCAACGAGGATTGAAAGGACTTTGGCAAAAGGGGCAATACCCCTTTTGATACTGTTCAAAAGTTAAGCGCTGGCGGCAAGATCCACAAAGAACCGGCCAGCCACTCGTCTTAGAACTAGGACAAAACGGATGTTGACACAAAGCTTGATGACATAAGTAACAGGCATAATATCGGTGACACTGTGAACAGTAAAGGCCGACAATATCTGTTGATTGATGATAGTGAAGACAACGACCATCTTGGTCGACTTCTAAACCTAAAATCGATTCCATTTCTAGCTCCCTGTAATTTTTTTCACAATAATTAATCTCTTCAGCTCTTAACTAGCAGTATACTAAAAGTAAAGGAGTGATCTCTATGTTTCTGATTGATACTTCCCGGGAGGGCCAAGCTGTCTATGATCCAATCGTCAACCAATCTTTAGATAACTATTTAGTCAATGATTTACGTTTACCTGGCCATGGACTGATGGTTTACATTAATCAGCCGGCAGTAATTATTGGTGTTCATCAAAATGCCTACCAGGAAGTCGATTTACCCTACTTACATGATCATCATATCAAATTAGTTCGGCGGTCGTCTGGTGGCGGAGCTGTTTATCACGATTACGGCAATTTAGTTTTTGAAAATATCATGATTGATACGGAGACCCATTTTGGTGACTATAATTATTTTGCGGAACCAATTTTGCGAGCACTTCATGAGATGGGGGTCAAAGGTGCTCAACTCCACGGACGCAACGATTTGGTTATTAATCAACAAAAATTTTCAGGAATGACTATGTTTCAAGTGGGTAATTCCGCGGCTGCTGGTGGAACCTTGTTGTTTGACTTAAATCAAAGCGTTGCAACTCGTGTTTTAACTCCTGATCAGTCCAAACTGGCTTCCAAAGGCATCGCCTCCGTCCAAGCTCGGGTTACTAATTTGAAACCTTTTTTAGATGAACCTTATGCCAGTTATACACCAGAACAATTTCGAACCGCCCTTTTGCAAAAGATCTTCCGTGTTTCTCGCCTCGATGAAATTGAAACTTATCATCTAAGTGCTAAAGATTGGAAAATTATCGACCAGCGTCTAGCCGGGAAATATCGAACTGAGGCCTGGAATTATGGTACTAACCCGGGTTTTAAATACTACGTCAGCCAACACTTTCCAATTGGCACTGTTAGCTTCAATTACTCACTTACTGATCAGCGGATTACGGCTCTTAAAATCTTTGGTGACTTTATTAGCAAAGGTAACCTTCATCAAGTTGAACAAGCTTTACTGGGGGTTCCCTTACAGTTACCCGAACTTATTCAAGCGCTCCAACGAGTTGATCTGACCGCTAATCTGGGAGCTGTTTCCGCTATTGATTTAGCGCAACTTTTACTACAAAAAACGCCAACCATTTTGAACACTTCCAATTTTAAAGATTAAGAAGCCGTATTTTTTGGAGAATTCAATCAAAAGGGCAGTTAGGTTAATATTAACCTAACTGCCCTTTATTTTCTTCCAGATTAAGCCTTTGGTCCAACCTGATCTAAAATCTGATCAGCTAATCCTTGTAAGCTAGTAATATTGTAGCGCGCCATCGCTGGCGGTAAATCTTGAATAATTCGTAAACAAGCATCTCCTTGACCATAAGATGCGGCCCCGACTTGAACGGCATTAGCCCCAGCGATAAACATTTCTAAAACATCTTCGGCTGTGAAGACTCCTCCGACCCCAATAATAGGTAAACGAGAGACTGTTCGAACCTGACGGATCATTCGAATCGCCAAAGGATGAATCGCCCGACCAGATAAGCCGCCAGTTCCGTGAGCCAAAACGGGCTGGCGGGTACTTAAATCAAAACCTAAACCAGTCAGAGTATTAATCATCGTTAAGCCCGCAGCTCCCCCACGTTCAGCTGCTTGGGCGATAGGAACAATATCTGTCACATTAGGAGTTAATTTCATAAAGACCGGTTTTTGAACTCTTTGAACAATCTGCCGTGTTAAATCTTCGACTAATTGCGGATTAGTCCCAAAAGCCAACCCTCCTTGATCGACATTTGGACAAGAAATATTAATTTCTAGCCAAGACACTTGCGGGGCCGCTGCTAATTTTTCAGCAACGGTTAAATATTCAGCTTCGGTTGCTCCCGCAACACTGGCCACAATCGGCAAATGCGGGACGGTCTGCGCTAACCAAGGTAATTTTTCGGATAAAACTGCCTTTAATCCGGGATTTTTTAAACCAATCGCATTTAACCAACCACCCGTAGTTTCTGCCGTGGTTGGCCGTGGGTTTCCGGCACGCGTCTCCAAGGTGGTCGATTTAATTACGAAAGCTCCTAATTGCTGTAAATCAAAACTTTGCGCCATCTCTTGCCCATAAGCGGCGGTTCCACTGGCCGGCATCACCGGATTTTGTAAGGTAACTTCTGGTAAATGAACACTCAAATCAGCCATTGACTGGCTCCTTTCTATAATGGACGCGTGTAAAAGGATCGCGATTCTAAGACTTGGAGAATTGCGGCAACAGTATCTAAAGCGGTAAATAAAGGAACTGCATGGGCAATCGCATGGCTTCTAATCAGAGCCCCATCTTGAGCACTGGTTCGATCAGCCGACAAAGTATTCACAACAACTTGAATTTTTTGTTGACTTAATTCTTCGAGGAGTCCTTCGCCTTCCGCCACTTTGGCCACGACCTGTACAGGCAACTGGACATCTTGGAAAGCTTTAGCCGTTCCTGCGGTGGCTTCCAATTGATAGCCTAAATGATAGAAGCGGCGCGCTAAGGCCACGGCTTCTTCTTTATCACTATCACGCACCGTGAAAAGAACTGTCCCATGTTGAGGAACATGAGTTTTAGTTGCTTCAAAAGCTTTATACAAAGCCTTGGCCAAGTTATTATCACTACCCATAACTTCCCCAGTTGACTTCATTTCAGGTCCTAACAAGCTGTCAACATGGTTAAGTTTGGAGAAGGAAAAGACTGGCGCCTTAACATGGATTAAGTTTCCAGGTGTCACTAAGCCGTTCTCATATCCTTGATCATGTAAACTTTCGCCAAGAATAGCTCTAGTTGCCACTTGGGCCATCGAAATATCGGTAACTTTACTTAAAAAAGGAACCGTCCGGCTGGCCCGGGGATTAACTTCAATCACGTAGGCTTGCTCATTTTGAATGACAAATTGGATGTTCATCATTCCCCGGCAATTTAAGTCGTGTGCTAGTTGTTGGGTATATTGAACAATTTGTTGCTGAACCGAGGCTGAAAGATTTTGACAAGGGTAAACGGCCATTGAGTCTCCGGAATGAACTCCAGAACGTTCAATATGTTCAATAATTCCGGGAATCAAAACATCTTGACCATCACTAATGGCGTCAACTTCACATTCTCGACCAACTAAATAATGATCAATTAAAACGGGATGTTGATGGGAAACTTGCACAGCATTATGCATGTAATAATCCAAGTCTTCGGGACGTTGGACTATTTCCATCGCCCGACCGCCTAGAACATAACTGGGTCGAACTAAGACTGGATAGCCTACTTTGGCCGCAATCTTTAAAGCCGTTGCGGCATCATTAGCGGTTCCCCCAGCTGGCTGAGGAATTTTTGCGGCTTGAATTACTTGGTTAAATTCATCGCGATCTTCTGCTCGGTTGACATCTTCAACACTGGTTCCTAAAATCTTTACGCCCTGACTAGCTAAGCCAGCCGCTAAATTAATCGCCGTCTGTCCCCCAAATTGAACAATTACTCCCAGAGGTTTTTCTAAATGAACAACATTCAAAACGTCCTCTAAAGTCAAAGGTTCAAAGTATAATTTATCCGAAATTGAAAAATCGGTTGAAACAGTTTCAGGATTATTGTTAATAATAATCGCTTCATAACCAGCAGCTTGAATAGCTTGAACACAGTGCACAGTTGCGTAGTCAAATTCTACCCCTTGACCAATGCGAATCGGACCAGAACCTAAAACCAAAATACTAGGACGTTCAGTCGGCTGACTTTCATTTTCTTGACCAGAAGTACTATAGAAATAAGGCGTTTGGGCCGCAAATTCTCCGGCACAAGTATCAACCATTTTATAAACCGGCTGGCAATGTGCTTGCTCAATTAACTCATGCACTTTTTCGGAGCTTGTCTGCCATAAACGAGCGATAGTTGCTTCAGGAAAACCATTCTTTCGAGCAAGCTTTAAAATCGTTAAATCTTGCGGATTTTCTACTAAAGCTTGGCTAATTTCTTGTAAATGTTGTAATTTATCTAAGAAGAACAAATTAATCTGGGTTAGTTCCTGTAATCTTGCCAGTGAATAACCTCGCCGTAAAGCTTCGGCTAAATAAAAGAGCCGATCATCTTGCGCCTGAACTAGTCCCTTTTCCAAATGTTCTTTCCCCAAGTCATGCAAACTTGGCAAGTCCAAATCTAAAGTTCCAATCTCTAAAGAACGTACTGCTTTCATCGTCGCTTCTTCGATATTGCGACCGATAGCCATCACCTCGCCAGTGGCTTTCATTTGCGTACCTAAACGGCGATCAGCCTTGGTGAATTTGTCAAAAGGCCAGCGGGGGATCTTGCAGACCACGTAGTCTAAAGCTGGTTCAAATTGAGCATAAGTTGTTTGGGTTACTGGATTTTCAATTTCATCCAAAGTAAGGCCAACAGCAATTTTCGCAGCCACTTTAGCGATTGGATAACCCGTGGCTTTGGAAGCCAAGGCACTAGAACGGCTAACCCGTGGATTAACTTCAATCACATAATATTGATAGCTATGCGGATCTAAAGCTAGTTGAACGTTACAGCCCCCTTCAATCTTGAGCGCCCGGATAATTTTAAGAGATGCATCACGTAACATCTGAACTTCTCGATCTGAAAGAGTTTGGACAGGAGCATAGACAATTGAATCTCCCGTATGAATTCCTACGGGGTCAAAATTTTCCATATTGCAGACCACTAAAGCATGATTAGCATGATCCCGCATCACTTCAAATTCAATTTCTTTGAAACCAGCAATGCTTTGTTCAACTAAAATCTGGGTCACGGGCGATAAACTAAGCCCATTTTCAACAATTTCAGTAAATTCTTGATCATTGTGGGCAATCCCCCCACCAGTTCCCCCCATGGTAAAGGCTGGGCGAATGATTACCGGGTAGCCAGCTCGCTCCACAAAAGCCTGGGCTTGGGCTAAATTATGAGCAATCGCGGAATCAGGTACTGGCTCACCTAACTCTTGCATTAAATCACGGAATTTTTCTCGATCTTCTGCCTGATCGATCGCACTCAACTTGGTTCCTAATAGTTCGACATTTAATTCATCCAAGATCCCACTTTGGGCCAGTTCTTCTGCCATGTTTAAACCTTGTTGTCCCCCTAGGGTGGGTAACAAGGCATCAGGACGTTCTTGCCGTAAAATTTGACTCACAAACTCACGGGTTAAAGGTTCTAGATAGACTCGATCGGCAATTTCTTTATCGGTCATAATTGTTGCGGGATTAGAATTCACCAAGACAACTTGATAACCTAATTCTTTGAGGGCTAAACAAGCTTGGGTTCCAGAATAATCAAATTCTGCTGCTTGACCAATAATAATTGGGCCAGAGCCAATTACTATAATTTTTTTAATATCTGTCCGTTGGGGCATTGTTAAGCCTTCCTTTCATGATACTGAGTCATTAGCTTTAAGAAATCATCGAATAAATAGGCACTATCATGCGGACCAGGAGCAGCATCAGGATGATATTGAACTGAAAAGGCTGGATAATCTTGATGCTGTAACCCTTCAACCGTTTGATCGTTAATTTCTTCTTGCGTAATCGTTAAAGAGGTCTGGGCAACCGAAGCTCGGTCAACAGCATAACCATGATTTTGGGAAGTAAAATCAATTCTTCCAGTTGCTAGAGTTCGTACCGGATGATTGAAGCCACGATGACCAAATTTTAATTTATAGGTTTGAGCCCCATTGGCTAAGGCAAACAGTTGATGACCTAAACAGATTCCCATCAAAGGACATTGGCTTTGAATTTCCCGAATTACTGGCAAACAAGCCGTTAAATCTTGCGGATCACCTGGTCCATTACTCAAAAGAACCCCATCAGGATCGTAAGCCATAATTTCAGCTGCCGTTGCTGTCGCTGGTAAAACAGTAAAATTACAATTTCGTTGTGCTAATTCCCGTAAAATTGATAATTTAAGACCGAAATCGATGACTACTACTTTTAAACCAGTGGCAGGACCGGGATAAGGACTTTTGGTAGTACTGGTTAAAACTTGATCATGGGGCAACTCTTCTTGTTGCAACTGAGCAACAGTTTGGGGAGTTACTTCATCTACTAGGGTAGCTTTCAAAGCTCCTTTTTGTCGAATATGCCGGGTTACTGCCCGCGTATCAATGTCAGTAATTCCAGGAATCTGGTGTCGCCGTAAAAATTCGGCTAAACTAAGATTTTGCCGCCAGTTACTGGCCAGACGAGCTACTTCATGAACGACAACTCCCTGACAAGTCGGAATTAACGATTCATCATCATCACAATTAATCCCATAATTTCCAATTAAGGGGTAAGTGAACATCAGAATTTCTCCGTTGTAAGACTGATCGGTGATTGATTCTTGATAACCGGACATCCCCGTATTGAAAACTAGTTCGCCAACTGCTGAACAATCAGCTCCAAAAGCCGTTCCTGGATAAATAGTGCCATCTTCCAAAACTAAATAGCGCTTCATCTTTTATTCCTCCTCCAAATCAACCCAACGTCCAGCAACCATGGTGCGAACCACTTGACCATGCACTGGCACATTAGCAAAGGGTGTATTCTTTCCTTTGGATTTCATTTCGGATACTTTAATGGTTGTGGTTTTTTGCAGATCTAAAACCGTTAAATCGGCTGGCTGACCAACCGCAATTTGACCTGCATCAGTTAAATTAAATACTTGAGCGGGATTGGTACTCATCCATTGAATTAGTTGCTCTAAACTACAGATTCCTGGTTGAACTAAATGAGTGTACAACAAGGCAAAACTAGTTTCTAAACCGGTAATTCCAAAGGCTGAATTGATCATTGAATCACCCTTATCCCTTGCGGTGTGTGGCGCATGGTCGGTAGCGATCATATCAATGGTTCCGTCGAATAATCCCCCTAAAAGGGACTGACGATCGGCTAATGTTCGCAAGGGTGGATTCATTTTCCAAAGCGGGTTATCGTCAGTAATCATGCTGTCATCTAACAATAAATGGTGGGGAGTAACTTCCGCACTGACTGCCACTCCACGCCGCTTGGCCTCGCGAACCAGTTCAACGCTCCGAGCGGTTGACAGATGGCAAGCATGGTAGTGAACTCCGGTAGCTGCTGCCAACTCTAAGTCTCGAGCTAACTGAGCCGTTTCACTGACTTCTGGAATTCCTGGTAGATGCAAGCGTTGGGCCATTGGACCAGCATTCATTACTCCTTGATTGAGTAAACTATGATCTTCCACATGCGCCATTAAAGGCAACCCAGCTTGAGCAGCTGCCTGCATTGCTTGATACATAACTTGAGCAGATTGAATTCCCGAGCCATCATCACTTAACCCAAAAGCTCCCGCAGCTTTTAATTGGGGATAATCTCCCAGTTCATGACCTTGCCGCCGCTTGGTGATACTAGCATATTGTAAAATATGCACGACCCCAGTTCGTTGATTCAACTCTTGCATCTGGGCAATTCGCTCTGGCGTATCCGGAACCGGATCAACATTCGGCATGGCGGCAATTGTGGTATAGCCTCCATGAGCAGCCGCTAAACTTCCGGTGTGAATGGTCTCCTTATCAGTCAGTCCGGGTTCTCGCAAGTGAACATGAACATCAACCAATCCGGGAACAATTACCTTATCAGAAAACTCCACAACCGGCTTGGAACCACCGGCAATTTGGGGAGCAATTTGTGCAATTTTTCCAGCCTTAATTAAAATTTCAGCTGGCTGAAATTGCCCTTTGATTAAAACTTGGGGAGCCTTAATTATCATTGCCATTAACTTAATTCCTCCAATTGTTGGGGTGTGACTAGTCCTTGGCTAACTAACAGGTGGGTTAAAATTGCCATCCGCGCATAAACACCGTTTTCCATTTGGGTGAAAATTCGCGACTTGGGAGCTTCAACTAATTCTGAGGCAATCTCAACGTCCCGGTTAACCGGAGCTGGATGCATAATTATTGCCTGAGATTGTAAAAGTTGATAACGCTCAGGGGTTAATCCTAAATGTTGGTAATATTGTTTTGAAGAAAATTCTTCTTCACTTTGAGCTTTCAATCGTTCGTGTTGGACCCGAAGTAACATTAAAATGTCAACTTGCGGAATAAGCTGTTCTAACTCACAATAACTTCCCAAAGCTTGGAGGTCTTCTGGGAACCAAGTCTTTGGTCCACCGAAGTAAACTTCAGCCCCTAAAGTTTGGAGAAGCTGAGCATTTGAACGGGCGACTCGTGAATGAGCGAGGTCACCTACGATCCCGACTTTAAGACCCGCAAAATGTTGAAACTCTTCGTAAATAGTTAACATATCTAAGAGAGATTGGGAAGGGTGTTGTCCTTGACCATCACCAGCATTGGCCAGACTGAGCTTTAAATTTGCCTCTAGGAGTGGTTGATAATAATTAGTTTGGGGGTGACGAATAATGGCAATATTCACGCCAATTGCTTGGATTGTCTTCAGAGTATCCAATAAGCTTTCACCCTTACTCAAGGAACTAGCTTGGGGATCAAAATTTAAAACTTGCATTCCTAAGCGGCGTTCAGCCATTTCAAAACTGGTATGGGTCCGGGTACTATTTTCAAAAAATAAATTCATAGCAAAGGCTGGCTGCAGCAGTTGAATTTGCGCACCTCGTTTAAAGGCCTGGGCTAAACGTAAATATGCGGTAATATCTTGAGCGGTTAATTGTTGAACACTAACTAAATCATGTTCCATCAGAGATAACACTCCTCTTCCCAAAGTTAAATTCAATAAAAAACACCCCAAGTCTTCGCCAATTATTGTTTGCAAAGACCTGCGGTGTTTTCCGACTAGGGCTTCAAAACCATCTGTTCCTCACGGGAAACAATTAATTGGTTTCAACTATTCAAATGTTTTAAATTGGTTTCATTCTACTTGATTTATTTGTAGCTGTCAATTTAATTTAGTGCTCCCGAGAAGCTGTCGCCGAAAGACTTAATTTAATCGTCTGCGCCAACATCTGAGATAAACCCAACTCCATTAAATCTGCCACAGGAGCCTCTTTAATCTTTTTCACAGAGCTATATTTTTTTAGCAACTTAATCCGAGTTTTAGGGCCGACCCCCTTAATACTCTCTAGCTGGGAAGAAAGAGCGTTCTTACTATGAGTCTGGCGATGGTAGCTAATAACAAAACGGTGAACCTCATCTTGGATTCTTTGTAAGAGGTAAAAACCTTGACTACGACGCTCCAAAGACATTACCTGTTCTTCTGGGCCAAAGATGAGGTGTGAAGTATTGTGATGATTATCTTTAACCATTCCGGCGACGGGCAAATTTAGACCCAGTTCATTTTTCAAAACATCTTCGGCAACACGGACCTCAATCAAGCCCCCATCCATCAAAATCAAATCCGGTAAAGGCTTTTTTTCTTTTAATAGTCGCGAATAGCGTCGGTAAATAACTTCACGTGTATTGGCAGCTTCATCCGCCCCGTTATGTTCTTCCAGTAAGTTCTTAATTTTATACTTTCGGTAATTAGATTTTTGCGGCTTCCCATCGACAAAGCAAACCATGGCCGAAACTGCATCACTTCCCTGTAAGTGGGAATGGTCAAAAGCCTCAATGGTCGATCCATAAGGCACCCCAAGAGCTTCAAAAATCTGCTTTTGAGCACCAACTGTCTGCCGATTATCTAGTTCCAGTAGACGGAATTTTTCTTCCAAGGCTAACTGGGCATTATCCCCTGCCATCTTTAGAAGATCTCTTTTTTGACCTCGTTGGGGTGTTCGAACGGGAATTTGTAAAATCTCAGCTAAAGTTGTTGCCGCCATCCCTCTCGGAACCAGAACTTCTCTCGGGAAAACCCGGTTCTTACGATTATAGAATTGGAGAATGAAGGTTGCTAGCTCTTCTTCTGGAGTATTGATACAGGGAAAAATCCGCTGTTCTCGCTTCATCAAACGGGCTTGACGAATAAAGAAGACCTGAATAGAGATCCAACCTTTATCTATATAATAATTAAAAAGATCGCGTGGTGTATGATCATGTGAAATAATTTTTTGTTTCTCAACCGTTTGTTCAATATATTTAATTTGATCCCGCAATTCAGCCGCGCGTTCAAATTTCAATTCTTTAGCTGCCGTGGCCATCTTCTTCGTTAGACTCTGTTTAACTGGTCCCACTTGTCCGTTTAAAAAGCTTTTAATCTTCGCGATTTGAGCTTGATACTTTTCGACGGGAACAGTCTGAAAACAGGCTCCTAAACATTGACCCATATGATAATACAAGCACGGTCGTCCTGCATAACCATTACAACGACGTAAGGGATAAACCTTTTGTAAGAAATGCAGCGTTTCTTGAGCCGCATAAATATTGGGATAGGGGCCAAAATAAAAACCACCATCTTTTTTAATTTGACTCGTAATTAGAAGTTGCGGATCACGATCAGCGGTAATCTTAATATAAGGATACCCCGTTCCTTGCTTCAACTTAATATTGAAGTAGGGCTGATGCTTTTGAATCAAGGTGATTTCTAATAAAAAAGCTTCCTTATCAGTCGTCGTGACAATCGTTTCAAAGTCGCGAATTTGACTAACTAACTTGGCGGTCTTACCTTCATGCTCGCTTTTAAAATAAGACCGAACCCGATTTTTTAGGTTCTTGGCTTTACCAACATAAATAATTCGGGAATTAAGATCTTTCATCAAGTAACATCCCGGACGGGCCGGGAGTAACTTTAACTTATGCTCTAAATATTCGGTAGCCATCAAAATCCCTCTTTCTAGTCTTCGAAAATTATTTTACACCCCGAAGAAGTTTCGCTGATCGGCAAACTTTGCAATTCTTTCCCGGAGTCTTTATAATAACGCTTAAAGGAGTTGATTCCCATGGGACTAACTGTAAAACGCGAAAATGATTTTGGCAGCTTGTTCGATAAATTTGCCTCACTACCGGAAGATTTGAAGCAAACTGTCGAAGCAGTAGACAAAACTAAAAAAACTCAGGCGGCTAAAAAAGAGCAATCATCGCCCACAAAATAAAATTATGAAAATAGTGAAGTCCTTCTAGTTGGGCTTCACTATTTTTTAATGCTTCATCTGCTTTTCAATCCATTGCCAAACTTCTTCTCGACCTAATTTAGTCTGCGAACTAAAAAGTTGAATTTGATCCGTTTGATTTAAATCCAATCCCTGCTTAATTTGGCTTAAAGTCTTATTGTACTGGCTCTTCTTCACTTTATCCATTTTCGTCGCTACAACTAAGATTGGTAAATGGTAATAGCTAACAAACTGATACATAGAAATATCATCCGCCGTTGGTTGATGGCGGCCATCTACCAAGATGACAATCCCCTTTAAGGGCTGGCGCGTGGTTAAATATTCTTCAATCATTCGGCCAAATTCGGCGCGCTTTTTTTGGGAAACCTTAGCGTAACCATAGCCGGGAACATCAACCAGATAAAAAGCTTCGTTAACTCCATAAAAATTCAGAGTTTGAGTTTTTCCCGGGGTACTCGAAGTTCGAGCAAAATTTTTTCTTTGCAATAAGGTGTTAATTAAGGATGACTTTCCAACATTGGAACGGCCAGCCAAGGCAATCTCTGGCCAACCTTGTTCTGGATATTGCTGGGCACTAACCGCACTAAGATTCATGGTTACGTCAGTTATTTTCATGCGGCAACAACCTGACCATCTTTATCATACAGTTTTGGGGCCTGCTCTTGTTTGACCGCAGCTGTGGTTACGACTGCCTTTTTAACATCGTCGCGACTCGGAATGCGATACATAGTTTCCATCAAAGTAGTTTCAATGATTGACCGTAAGCCTCGAGCTCCAGTATGGCGTTCAATTGCTAAGTCAGCCATGGCCTGTAAAGCGGCTGGTTCAAATTCTAATTGAACATCATTTAAGGAAAACAGTCGTTGATATTGTTTAACTAAGGCATTCTTCGGTTGCGTTAAAATCGCAATTAAATCTTGGGCTGTTAACTCATTTAGGGTAGTAATTACCGGAATTCGCCCAATAAATTCAGGAATTAAACCAAACTTCATCAAGTCTTCCGGAATGACATGTTCCATAATGCTATCGTGATCCGTTAAATTTAATTTTTGAGCTTGATCATCATCGGTTCCAAAACCAATTGTCTTCTCGCCTAAACGATTTTTAATAATTTCTTCAATTCCGTCAAAAGCTCCGCCAACAATAAATAAAATGTTGGTGGTATCAATTTGAATCAATTCTTGTTGGGGATGTTTCCGTCCACCTTTAGGCGGAACACTAGCGGTGGTTCCTTCTAAGATCTTTAGTAAGGCTTGCTGAACCCCTTCACCGGAGACATCCCGAGTAATAGAAACATTCTCACTTTTCTTAGAAATCTTATCAATTTCATCAATATAGATAATTCCCCGTTGGGCATTTTCAACATCGAAATCAGCGTTTTGGAGTAACTTTAGCAAGATATTCTCGACATCTTCCCCCACATAGCCGGCTTCCGTTAAAGTTGTTGCATCAGCAATCGCAAAGGGCACTTGTAAAATCCGGGCCAAGGTCTGGGCTAGATAGGTCTTCCCGGAACCGGTGGGACCAATTAAAGCAATATTACTCTTTTGCATCGTCACGGTTTCAGCAGCATCTTCCTTGGAGCTAGTTGCTAAATTATTAATTCTTAAATAATGATTGTAAACCGCCACGGCAAGATTTTTTTTCGCCTCTGCCTGACCAATCACATATTGATTTAAAGTTTGCATAATTTCCATTGGTGTCAATAAATCTTCTACCCTGGGAGCTTCTGTGCGGTCATCATCCGAATCAGCGATAATCTGTTGGCACAAATCGACACATTCATTACAGATATAAACCCCAGGCCCTGCAATAATTTGCTTGACTTGCGCTTGGCTTTTACCACAAAAAGAACAAACAATGGAACTATTTTCATCGGTATTGTCGAACATATTTTTCCTCCAAAAAGGGATTTAAACTATCATTTTAGTATTAAAAAGAGTAGCATACAGTCATAGAAAAGTAAAAAAAAACTCATATAATTGCTTTTCTCCAATAAAATATTGAAAAGGAGTAATTTACAATGAACAAGGTTGGAATTATTGGTATTGGTCACGTCGGCGCTACTTCTGCTTTAATCATGGCTCAACGCGGTCATGTTGGTGAAATTGTCCTAGTCGATAAAAAAGAGGCCAAAGTGAAAGCCGAGCAAGCTGACTTACAAGATCAAATTGCCATTCTCGACACAGATACCACAATTACCGTTCAAGACTATGATGCCGAAAGTTGGGATCAATTGCAAGATGCCGACGTCATTATTTTTTCTGCCGGTCAAATCGAAGCTTTAGCCGATCATGGCGGCCAACGTGACTATGAACTCCAAGTCACTAGCAAAATTGCCCGCGAGATTGCTCCCAAGGTGAAAGCATCTGGCTTTAATGGCGTTATTGTCAGCATCACTAACCCTTGTGATGTTATTGCCCAAATCTTACAAGAAGAGATTGGTCTAGATAAAAGTCAAGTTGTGGGAACAGGGACTGGTCTAGAGACTGCTCGAATGAAACATGCTGTTGCCACAGCTACAGGTTATAACTACCATGATATCACAGGTTATGTCTTCGGCGAACACGGAGATACCATGTTTCCTGTTTGGTCAAGTGTCAAGGTTGCCGGTCAGCCAATCACCGACTTTCAGCTTCCTCTCGATGATCTCACCGCTAAGATTGTCGACGGCGGTTACTTAGTTTATCGGGGGAAAGCTTATACCAATAACGGGATTGCTACTCGAGCAAATGTCACCGCAGAGGCCATTTTAAACGATTCTCACCGTGCTATTCCAGTTAGTGCGTACGATGAAGCCAAGGGACTATTCGTCGGTCAAGTGGCTGTTCTCGGTCGTCATGGCATTGAGAAAGTTGTTCCTGTACCGCTCAATGAATCTGAACAAGAATTATTTGATAAATCAGCCGCTGCTATTAAAGCAAACTATGATAAGGTTCACTAATTTGTTTTCAAAATTAAATCTAAAAAAATAAGCCTATGGCTTTACTTCTCTCATTTTTGAAAGAAGCAACGGCCACAGGGCTTATTTTATTTTTGCACTGCAGAATCTGTAATCAAGTCAATTGCTGCCTTCACTGCAATATCATGGTCTAACATTTCATCTGACAGAGCTTGCTGAACAGCCTTAGGTTCCATTCCGTATTCTTCAGACAATTGTTGAACTTCAGCTTCACGTTGTTCAGGTGTAACTTTAATATCTTCGGCCTTGACAATAGCTTCTAATAACAAGCTAGTCTTAACCCGATTCTCGGCACCTTCACTGAATTGTTTCTTCAAATCAGCTTCTGTGGTTCCAGTAATCTGGAAGTACATCTTCGGATCAATTCCCTGACGTTGTAAGTTACCCAAATACTGATCGATTTGGCTTTGAATATCACTATCCAACATTGCTTGGGGTAGTTTCTCAAAACTTGCATTATCAACCGCTTTTTGAATTGCTTCGTTTTCAACAGCATCTTCAGCAGCTTGTTGCTTTTGTTTTTCTAAGCTCTTCTTAGTCTTTTCTTTTAATTCTGCTAAAGTATCAACATCTTCGTCAACATCCTTGGCAAAATCATCATCCAATTCTGGTAATTCTTTAGTTTTGATTTCATGAATCTTAGTTTCAAAAAGAGCTTCTTTTCCAGCTAATTCCTTAGCTTGGTAATCCTTCGGGAAAGTTACCTTAACTTCCACATCATCACCACTTTGGTGACCAATTAACTGATCTTCAAAACCAGGAATAAAGGAATTAGAACCTAATTCTAAGGAATAATTTTCGGCACTTCCACCATCAAAGGTTTCGCCGTCAACGCTCCCCTTATAGTCAATCACAACGGTATCGCCAGCTTCTGACTTTCCGTCTTCTTTTAAGACCAATTCAGCCTGTTGCTTCTGTAATTTTTCAATTTCAGCATCTACATCAGCATCACTGACACTACTATCTTGCTTCTTAACTTCTAGATCCTTGTAATCACCTAATTTAACTTCGGGCTCTACAGCCACGGTAGCCTTAATTTGCCAAGGTTGATCTTTTTCCATGCTTTCAACAGAAATTTGGGGTTGATCAACAGGTTTAATTTCTGCTTCAGCAACAGCATCAGAGTAAGCTTGCGGTAAGACTGCATTTAAAGCATCATTGTAAAGTGCTTCTTCACCATACATTTGATCAAACATTACTCGTGGCACTTTACCTTTTCGAAAGCCGGGAACGTTCAAAGTCTTCCGTACTTTTTTGAAAGCTGTATCTAAGCCTTGCTTAATTGTTGCTGCATCGATTTCGAATAATAATTCTCCATCTTGATCCTTATTTTTCGTCCATTTAGCTTGCGTAGCCATAATATCCCTCCGGTACTGATCATCTCTACATACTTAGCTATCTTACCTTAAATAAAATAGCTTGTAAATGTTAACCATTCTGATTCTTGCATTTGCCATAAAAAAAGAAGCCTGGCTTTACCAGACCTCCCATTTTGTTTGTTACGTAAAAATTAATCTAAAATTTCCGTAACAACACCAGCACCAACCGTATGGCCACCTTCACGAACCGTGAACTTGGTACCCTTTTCGATCGCAACTGGAGCAATTAAGTCAACTTCGAAAGTAACGTTATCGCCTGGCATAACCATTTCAACGCCATCTGGCAATTCAATCACACCAGTAACATCAGTGGTATGGAAGTAGAATTGTGGACGATAGTTGGAGAAGAACGGTGTATGACGGCCACCTTCTTCTTTGCTCAAGATATAAACTTCACCCTTGAATTTCTTGTGAGTTTGGATAGAACCTGGTTTTGCCAAAACTTGACCACGTTCGATTTGATCCCGATTAATACCACGAAGTAAGGCACCAACGTTATCGCCAGCTTCACCTAAGTCTAAAGTCTTCCGGAACATTTCCAAACCAGTGACTGTTGTTGTCTTGGATTCATCATGCAAACCAACGATTTCAACTTCGTCACCAATCTTAACTTCACCACGATCGATACGACCAGAAGCAACAGTTCCCCGACCAGTGATTGTGAAGACATCTTCAACAGGCATCAAGAATGGCTTGTCCTTGCTTCGTTCTGGAGTTGGAATATATTCGTCGATGGTATCCATTAACTTTTCAATGACCTTAACTTGTTCTGGGTCACCTTCCAAAGCCTTCAAAGCAGAACCACGGATTACAGGAACATCGTCCCCAGGGTAACCGTATTCAGACAATAAGTCCCGGACTTCCATTTCAACTAAGTCAACTAATTCATCATCATCAACTAAGTCAGTCTTGTTCAAGAAGACAACTATATAGTCAACACCAACTTGGTGAGCTAACAAGATATGTTCCCGAGTTTGAGGCATCGGACCATCAGTTGCAGCAACAACCAAAATTGCACCGTCCATTTGAGCAGCACCAGTAATCATGTTCTTAACATAGTCAGCATGTCCTGGAGCATCAATATGAGCGTAGTGACGCTTTTCAGTTTCATATTCAACGTGAGCAGTATTGATTGTGATCCCACGTTCTTTTTCTTCTGGAGCCTTATCAATATCAGAATAATCTTCTGCCTTAGCCAAACCTTTGTCAGCTAATACCTTCGTAATTGCGGCGGTTAAAGTGGTTTTACCATGGTCAACGTGGCCAATGGTACCAATATTAACATGGGGCTTAGTTCTATCATAATGTTCTTTTTCTGCCATTAAAAAAACCTCCTGTTTGTCATTAACGAGTTGTCAATGCAAAAAAATATAAAGAGCATTGCACGAACCAACTCTTTATGCAGAAATTATACTACTTTTGACTCTAAAAAAAAAGTTCTACCGGCCAAAAATATACCCTTAGTAGTATACAAAGCTTGCACCGGAATGTAAACCACTTTTCATAAATTGAATAAACTTAATAAATGACTAAATTCATCCAACCAGTTACCTACTTTAACAGCTTTTAGATCTTTTTCAAGTGTTTGCCGCTTTTTTAGGTAACCTTGGCGTTCTAAAATTATTTGAATCCATAAATGAGGATCTCCGATTACTTCTTCTGTAAACGGATAGACTAAAGCCACGAATAAATTAATTTCGGCACCGATACTAGCAAGGGCCTCATCTAATAATTCCGGCGCTTGTTGAAGCAATTGATCCTGAAGCTGTTGACGAATTGGCAGAGCATTAATAGTTACAGCTTGAGAGGGATAAAAATCACGTACTTTACCATAAAAACTGACCTTGATGAGCTTTGTTTCTGCTAATTTCACCGCTTCTTCTAATAAAGTCGCTTTTAATAAGGGGTGAAAGTACGGATTTAAAGCTAAGATCCGTAAAAATTCCCGAAATTCTTGGAGCGGCAAATGTTTTAGTTGACCAACTAGTTCTACCTGACGGGCCAAGGGGAAAGTCACGCACTCCAAGACTTCTTGACGGCGTTGTTTAATTAGTGAACCCTCTAGTTGGCGAAAAAACTGTTCTTGAAATTCTACAGCTGCTAAATTAGTTGCGGTCCGTAACTGATGTTCCTGCAAGAGCTGACGGTAACAAATAAATTCTTGATTGGCAAGTAATACTTGGAGTAAAAGCTGCCCTTCCTCCTTTTTCTGGAAGTAGGCCGCATAATCATCTTTAACCAGTTCTTGCGCTTTTTGGTCTTGTCCAGTGGCGTGCAAAACCCGAAATAACTTCCATTGTAGATGATGGCTAGGTTCCAACAAATAAGCTTGTTCCCAAGCAATAACCGCCGCGGAATATTGGCGTTGAGCTTCAGCCTTTTTCGCAGCGGTTATTAATTGTTTTAATTTAGTTTGTTCCATCTATTTTACTTCGATTTCTGGGGTTTATTATGATTTCGATGGCGATTTTGATTTACTTCCATTACCACGGTTAAAATTACCGGATGCCGTTTAGTCTGCTCCCAAAGAAAGTGATTCACATCTTCACGGACATCTTGTTTTAATTCCGCCCAATCAAAATCTTTATGTTCCAAATTATTTTGAACTGCCTTGGTAACAACTTCAATACTATCATTTAATAATTGCTTGTTATCGCGGAGATAGACAAAACCACGGGCCGTAACTTTGGGACGGGAAATGATCTTCCTCTTCTTACGATCGATGGTTACTACGGCTACAAAGACTCCATCTTGCGACAACAATTGCCGATCACGTAAGACAATGGTGCCAATATCGCCAATTCCCATTCCATCAATCATCGTATTCCCAGCTTGTACTGCTGGAGCTAAATGAAATTCACCTTTTTCCCAACTTAAAACATCTCCATTTTTCAAAATGAAGATATGTTCTTTATCTAGTCCCACTTCTTGAGCAATCTGCGCGTGAGCATTCAGTAAACGATACTCTCCTTGAACTGGGATTACATTTTGGGGATGTAATAGATTAATCATCAATTGGAGATCGTTTTTAGAAGCATGTCCGGAAGTATACATCTTGGAATCAGCCAAAGCTTTAACTTCACCGCCCGCCCGGAAGATAGCATCCCGAGTTTTAGCGACCGTTGTCTCCATGGCATGTGAAGGAGTCGTGGTAATAAAGACTAAATCACCAGTCTCAATATGGTAAAAATGATGATGGCTGTGCGCCATTTTTTGAAGAATCTTAATTGGTTCCCCCATCCGGCCGGTTTCCACAATCACGATCTTATCTTTAGCCATCTTTTCCGCTTCTCGAGCAGTAATTAAGAGTTCCTCGGGAACTTGAAGATAACCTAATTTAATGGCTACTCGAACAATCCGAATCGCATCTTGTCCTGTCAAAACTACCTTCCGGTCAGTTTTGGTTGCTGCCGTAAAGATCTGTTGCATCCGTTGAATATTAGAAGCTACCGAAGCCACAATAATTCTTCCCGTATGGGCCTCAAAAGTTTCTAATATATAAGTGTAGATATCGCGCTCATCTGCCGCCGGATATGGTGACTCAGCATTAGCAGAATCACTTAATAAAGCCACGACTGGTTCGCGACCAATATCAGCTAGACGTTGATAATCACTTTGATAAGCCGGTAAAGCAGACTGATCAAATTTAAAATCACCTGTATAAACCACCTGTCCAACCGGCGTTTGGACAACAATTCCCAAAGAATCAGGAATTGAATGGGTCGTTTTAAAGAACGAAATACTTAAATTTTGAAAATCAATTGCTGTTTGCGCATCAACTACATGAAAATCGGTAAATTTTCGACTGCGTTTATCATGACGAATAACCATTTTGGCTAATTCTAAAGTTAATTTTGAACCAAAGACTGGAATATCATAATTTCCAATTAAATACGGGAGAGCGCCAATGGCATCAGCATGACCATGGGTCAAAAAGATTCCTTGCACCCGATCAATATTTTCTTGAATATAAGTTAGATCAGGAATCACAACATCAATTCCCAAGAATTCACTTTCTGGGTACTGTAAACCACAGTCCAAAAGAATAATCTCGGATCCATACTCCACTGCGTAAAGATTCTTTCCATTTTCCCGCAAACCACTGAGCGGAATAATTTTCAAACTTTCCAAATTTTTCACCCTTCTACTTACTAAAATATTCATTTTATTTACTGTCAAAGTTGACTAACTGGCGACAATTTGAAATCATTGTAGCACAGTTTAAGGAAAATTTATATTGTTACTCTTGGCAGAACTAATTTTAGGTAAAAAAAAAGATCCTCTAAAAGAGGACCTTTCAGATAGAAAACTAACGCCGTAAGCCTAAGCTCTTAATTAAATCACGGTAACGATTAACGTCATTATTCCGCAAGTAAGCCAACAAATTCCGCCGATGACCAATTTTCTTTAATAAGCCAACGTATGAATGGTGATCTTTCTTGTTAGCTTTCAAGTGGTCATTTAAACTGTTAATTTCAGTAGTTAAGATTGCGATTTGGACTTCTGGTGAACCTGTATCTCCGGGTTTACGTCCATACTTGCTAATTAATTCTTGCTTTTGTTCTTTACTAATAGCCATTTGCGCTACCACCTTTTTTTAATTATTCAGCTCAACTAAGCTGGCGTTGGTGTGACGAACAACTGAGCTGAGCTAACCACACAATTGAATATAACTTATCTATTAGAAAAATGCAAGAAGAATCCAGCAAGCATATTGCAAAGTGAAGAAGCTTCTTGTATACTTTTAAGGTATTGAGAACTGGTACGGAGGTGAATAGTATGCCACAAATCAAATCAGCTATTAAACGTGTTAAAACATCAGCTCAAATTAACGAACGCAATACTGCCCAACGCAGTGCAATGCGGTCTTCCATGAAGAAGTTTGAACAAGCTGCTGCTAATAACGATTCTAATACTCAAGATTTATATCGCCAAGCAACTCGTGCCATTGATATGGCCAAGTCTAAAGGCTTGATTAAGAAAAATAAAGCTGCGCGAGACAAATCTCGTTTAGCTCATAAGATTAACAAATAAAAAGACGTCCTTCTTAGGCCGTCTTTTTATTTGTTATAAAATTAATCATAAATAATTCGAATAACCGTTCCTTTTGGCCTTGTCCAGTTTTCATTCGGTAATCAATCTGAATGAGACTGAGCAAGGCTTTTTTTAACTGCTGAACCTGATAGTGGTGACTTCTCTGCAAAGCTAATTTAACCCGATAAGGATGAACCTGTAAATAACTGGCTAATTTTCCCGGTGACATCCCCCGCTGCGTTAAGATCTTAATTTGTAATAAAAGTCGGATTTGACTTTGAGCTAAAGCGGTCAAACCTAACACATCGTTTTTTAAAATTAACAACTGCTGATAGTAATTTTCTGCCTGCGCCAAATTCCCCTGCAAAATAGCGTCTAGTAAATCAAAAACATTATCATCCAAAGTTTGGGGAACCAGGTTCTGAACCATTTCCAGAGTAATCGGTTTTTTTTGACTATAAGTTTGGAGTTTGTGGACTTCATTAGTCGCCAATGAATAATCCCCATTGGTTCGTAAAACCAGCTGTTCCAAAGCTGCAGAAGTAATAACTTGACCATTTTGTTGTAATTCTTGCTTTAGCAATTGCTTCATTTCCGATAGCTGCAACTTAGTCGCATCAACTACACAGCTTTGTTTTTGAACGAGCTTGGTAATTTTTTTTCGCCGATCCAGTTTTTCATAAGGAGCAAATAAAACTAGGATCGTCGTTTCTTGGGGAGTTTGCAGATATTGTTCAAAGACAGTAAGGTTTTGTTCACTACTGCTACTATTGCGTAGACCGGTCAAAAATCCCGGATTATTGACAAAAATCAAGCGATACCGGCCAAAAAAAGGGAGCGAATTAGCTTCGCCAACAGCTTCTTCAATATCGACCTGATTCAGGTCAAACTCCGCAAAATTCATTTCCTGTTCCTCTGGAGTTAATAACTGAAAAAATAATTGACGAATATCTTGCAATAAACGTTGCTCAGTTCCTTGAACTAGATAAAGGGGTTTAACTTCCGTTTGTAAAGCCTGTTTTAATTCTTTAATATTCATGATTTAAGTTTTCCTTTATAAAAAAGTTGCCAATGTCCTGATTTTTCCGGTAAGTAACGATAAGTCAACATTCCATGCTCCGCCGTATTCCAATAAGGAATACCTAGCCGGTTTAAATTGGCCAAAGTTTCTTGATTAGGATGTCCATAGCGATTATTTCGTCCTGCCGAAATTAAAACCAGTCGAGGATGACTTGCCGCTAAAAATTGCGGATCACTAGCCGTCTTACTGCCATGGTGCCCAGCCTTTAAATAGTCTAATTTCACGGGAGAACGAAACAGACGACGTTCATTAACTCGATTTAAATCCCCGGTAAATAACCAGCTAGTTGGCCCAATTGTCCATAACAAGCTGAGAGAATCTTCATTGCGCCCTTGGGAAAGTGTCCGGGGCCAAACCACCCGAAAATTCAACTGCGGAGCAACTTTTTTTTGATTATTTAGTCTTAGTTTACTATATTTAACTCGATGAATAAACGGTCTTAATTGCCGACCTACGGCTTTATTTCGTTCCATTCCCGCAGCAAAATATACTTTTCGGACGGGAAAGTTACGTAATAAAACACCTAAATCACCGATATGATCAGCATCTTGATGTGACAAAAAAACCGCATCCAGATGAGTAATTCCCTGATGTCGTAAATAAGGGATCGTAATTTGTTCGACTCGATTATTATCAGGATTTCGGTGGCCAAAATTCAACTTTCCCCCGGTATCAATTAAGCAAGTATAGCGATGATAAGGACTACTGATCAAGATACTATCTCCTTGACCAATATCAATAATGCTCACTTCACCTTGTAAAGGATAACGATTTCCTGCCCAAATACAAAGATATAAGATTAAAATCAAGCACCAAAGCGGTTTGGGAAAAAGTTGTAACCAGACTAAAGTCAAACCCAATAAAAATAAAATTAAAACAATATTCACTTGTCCGATCGTGATTTGCGACCAACTAGCAGCAGCCAAATCTTGAATTGGATGGTAGATTAACTGAAAACACTGTTCTAAAAAAGATAAGCTTTGCGGAAAGGGCTGTAACAATAAAGTTCCCACTGTTACTGGAATAATTAGACTTTCAAAAATAGGAGTAATTAATAAATTGGCCCCCACCGTCAACCAACTAAAGCTAAAGTTATGATAAATCAAAATCGGAATACTTAAAAAATTAATTAATAAGGATCGTTGCCAAGCTCGTGGTACTTTAATCACCAAGAGGCCATAAGATAAGAGATAACTTAATTGTCCCGCTAGAGAAAATAAGACATAAGGTTCAAATAAAGTTTGTCCTAATAAGACTAGTCCGAAGCAGTCATGCCGCGATAGCTTCCAAGCTAACTGGCGTCGGAGAATTTGCAGTAGCGCTAGGCCACAAGCTCGCCAAATCCCGACTCCTCCCCCAGCCAAAACTCCTAGCAAGGGTAAAACTAAAAGCAGTCCTCGTTCTAAATATTCCACGGGGTAGCGCAAACGTGAGGCTATTTTTTTCAACCAGGCTATCAAGAGATAAACATGGAGCCCCGAAATACTAAAGATATGAATAATTCCGAGATTGGTTAATCCTTGTCGCAATTGAGTTTCTTGATTATCAAATTCTCCTAATAAAAGACTGGCAGCATTGATTCGGAGCCAATGGGGGAACTTCTCTAAAAACTGTAAACAATGCCAACGCCAACTATGCAGAAGTTCAAGTCCCGTCATCTGCGTGGCAACTCGACAGCTCAGCTTAGTTCCCGTAGCCCGAAAGTCAATTCTTTGGTAATGATAATATTTTCGAAAATCAAATTCACCGGGATTAGTTGCGGGTGTTATTCTTTCAGTCGTAAAATCTCCTCGAATAATTAGTGTCTGTCCCGAAGGTCTGAAATGGGCTGGTAAGGGTCCGCCCCATAAAATTTCCCGGCCATCAGCTAATTTTCCTTGACCAGACAACCACTGATCGTGAATTTTGATTTGGTCAGCAGCAACTCGCACTTCTTGGACCAGTGGTGGCTTTGGGGGTTGAGGGAAAGTTAATAATTGCCCACCCCAAAAACAGCCCCCCATTACTAAAAAACAAAAAACTTGATGGGCTCTTAAGACCACCACTATCAGCCCCAGAAATAACCCTAACCAAAGCCAACGATTTGTTCCCGTCCAAAAGGTGATTGCTAGTTGCAAAGCCAAGGCTACGAAAATATACCAGCCCGGCTCAAACACACAGTTGGTCTTTAATACTATCCACAGTTTTTGTCCCAATACCCTTAACCTTACTCAAATCTTCAACTTTACTAAAAGTCCCGTTATTTTGGCGATAATCGATAATGGCCGCGGCCTTTTTGGGACCGATTCCAGTAACATTTTGTAAATCTTCCAAACTAGCCGTATTTAAATTAACTTGCTTAGCATCGGTTCCACTGCCCTTCCCCGTTGCCGTACTGTTGGAAGAGGGGGTATTTGAACTAATAGGAGCCTCATCTTTATTAGGAACATAAATCTGGGTCTGATCCTTGACTTTTTGAGCTTGATTGAGCCCTTTTAATTGCGCCTGATCCGTAGTTCCGCCAGCCTGCTGCAAAGCATCATAAACTCGCTGTTGGGCGGATAAATGATAGATTCCTGGTCTTTTAACTGCTCCTTGAACATCTACTACCACTGCTGTTGTTAACCGTTCTTTCTTGGTTACAGCTCCCTTCTTCTTACTTGTCTGCGGCAATTGGACTTCTGTCTGCGTAACTTCCTGGTGTTGACTTTGCCACCACCAGCAGCCGCCAAAGATAATGATCACTATTGTAATCAGAAGTGACCGATGCTCTATTAGCCATAATTTAATATCTGCCACTATTCTCACCTCAATTTAAATTACAAAAAAAACACACCAACTAGTGGTGTGTTTCTAAATAATTTATGGCTTCATTTAGATTATGAACAGGAACGATTTTCATTGAAGCTTGGAGTTTTTGAGCCGCCTTTTGGGCTTGATAATAATTAGTCTCTGTTTTCTTTTCTTGGGCCTGGGGTGCCGGTGTAAAGAAAATCTTTGCTCGTTGTTGCCAAGCAGCATAAACCTTCTTTTCAATTCCACCTACTGGTCCTACCTGACCTTGGGGATCAATGGTTCCAGTTCCGGCGATTAAACGTTGTTGGGTTAAATTATGCGAACTTACTTGTTGGTAAACTTGCAGGGCAAACATTAACCCCGCTGAAGGACCACCAATATTTCCAGCTTCCATGAGAACATCCGGTTTGGTTTTCATTTTAAAGTTATCCGCCAAACTAAGACCTAGACCGAAACGTTTTTGGGTCTTCAAAAAAGTTAATTTTTCATAAACTATATGTCGCTGTTTATCCCGGCGATAAGTAACTTTAATTTTTTTATCTTGGGGTTGCTTCTTTAAATAACCAATAGCCCCTTGGACACTATGAATCTTTTGTCCGTTTAAAGCAATTAAATTATCTCCCACTCGTAATTTCTTAAAAAAATGCGATTGGGGTAAAACATCTGTTACATAAGCTCCCACATATTTTCGGCGATACTTGTGATGAGCCTCTTTAAAAGCAGCAATAGTTGCATTTTGGAGCGAACTATCCATCCAAAAACTCTGAACTTGCGTATACTCTTGCCGCGTATTATGTCCCATAATTTCCTTTTGAGTTTGCTGCGTTTGAAAAGGATTATTTCGAGCCTGCAACCAAGTTAAGAGATTTAAACGTTTTAAAGTAACGGTTGTAAACAAGAAACGACCAGAATCATGGGGGCCATGTTTTTTAACTTTTACCACACTAGAAACTGCATCTGCCGTTCCCGGAGCCTCAATCACTCCGGACCACGGCCACAAACAGATTCCTAAAAGAACAACCACTAAAACAACTAGTCCCAGAATCTTACTTGTTTTTTTCTTCATCATCGTTCAGCCTTCTTCTGGGCTAAGGCAGTTGCAACAACGGGAGGTACAAGACCTGCGACTTGACCACCATAATGGGCGACTTCTTTAACCATACTGGAAGAAATATGAGCATACTGCGGTCGAGCAACTAAATAAACCGTCTCCAATTGGCGATCTTGGAGATGATTAATCTCTTGCATTGCTAGCTCATAATCTAAATCCGCACTCCCCCGTAATCCCCGGACTAAAAATTGAGCTTGGACCTTTTGAGCAACCGTAACCACTAATTGATTAGCTGCCGTTAAGACCGTAACATTAGGACAATCAACCGCCGCTAAAGCTTGTTGCAGTAAGTTTTCTTTTTCTACAAAAGAAAATAGATAATTCTTACTAGAATTAGTCATAATCACCACGTATAAGTGATCAAATAAGCGACTAGCCCGCTGAATCAAATCAATATGTCCTAGAGTTACAGGATCAAAACTCCCTGCAAATAATCCAACTTTAGTCATCTTCTTCTCCTTGATACTGCCAAATTTCAACAAAGGTTTGCCCATATTGCTTTCTAGTTACCAGCTGACACTGTGAGGGTCTGGTCTCAGGCAGTAAGTAATCAGTTTCCAACATGATCAAGGCCCCCTGCTTTAAGAGTCCCTGTTGTAAACAATTCTCAACTATTTGTGGTGTAATTCGTAAACGATAGGGTGGATCCAATAACAGTAAACCAAGTTTAACTTGTTCTTGTGCCAAGTGATTTAAAGCCTGGGCTGCTGTTTGTTTCCAGATTGTAAAATCAACTTCTTGATGGGTCTTTTGAACATTAGCAGTCATTACCGCAATCGCCCGTGAACTTTTATCCACCAAGTAAACGTCTTTAATTCCTCGTGAATAAGCCTCAATCCCTAGAGCACCAGTACCTGCGAAGAGGTCCAGTCCTGTCATATCAGCTCGTAAGTAAGGCGTTAAAATATTAAAAATCGATTCTTTAACTTTATCACTCGTCGGACGCGTTTGTTGCCCTTTAACTGCTTGAAGGTTTAAGCCGCGAAATTGACCACCAACTACTCGCATAAATCGGCCTCATCAGATTGTATTTTTGAAAGCAGCGAACTGGTAGCCCCATCAAAATTAGTTAATAATTCCTGTCGGGGCGATAACTGCACTTCCGTAACAAATTTTAGAGCCTGAATTTGAGCCACTGTAGTCTCCAAATCGGCTTGATCGACATATAAAATGACATAATTCATTTTGAAAGAGACATAAATCACCGTCCCAAAGCGTCGGAGCTTTTTGCTCAAACGACAATTGGACAACCAAACGATGAGTTCTTGCCGTGAAGTAATCTCCATTTAAGTCGTTTCCTTTCCCGATTGACGTAAATTAATAGAAACATTTAACATAATTCCCATACAGATTGATAAGATAATAATACTTGAACCCCCATAACTAATAAAGGGGAGCGTAACTCCAGTGATCGGAAGAATACCCAACATTCCACCAATATTAAAAAAACTCTGGATAAAAATAACCCCCGCGATCCCATAACTTAATAAAGAAAGATAAACCGTCGGAGCAAGCACCCCTAGGTACACAATTCGAGCGATTAGGAAAAATAAGGCTGTTAAAATAATGATAACACCGATAACTCCCAATTCTTCGGCGATAATCGCCAAAATAAAATCAGTATGTGGTTCCGGTAAATAACCCAGTTTTTGAATACTGTTCCCTAATCCACGGCCCCACAGACCACCATTATTAATCGCATAATAAGAATTAACTAGTTGCGATCCTCCTGATTTTTCCAATTCAAAAGGATGATAAAAAGCCATCAAACGGCGTAATTGATAAGAAGAGTGTCCTAAAGTTAACGATTCCTTTTGAAAATAAAAATAAACACTAGTAAATAAAGCGATTAAAGATATTCCAATCACGATCACATACTTTAAGTCAATCCCCGAAGCAAAGGACATCAAGACCAAGACTGTCGCTAAAATTGCCGCTCCTCCCAAATCCGGCTGGAGCGCTGTCAAAAAAATAATTAAAATAGCGACAATAATCGGTGGCCATAATTCATGCCAAAATTTCCGCAAACCTTGCTGGGAAAAATTAAACCAACGTTGACTATAAATTTTAGCCAAATATAAAATCAAGATCAACTTGGCTAGTTCTAAGGGTTGCATATTAATCGGCCCAATTTTAATCCAAGAGGATGCCCCATTGATCTCTGAACTAGGATCAAAATGGCGGCGAACTAGTAAAAAAAGTAATAAAAGCACTACCAACAATAACAAGCCGGCAATTAATTTTGTGCTTTTCAATTTATCAAGTTTTAAGAGATAAGCCAGGCCCCCCAAAATCAAACCGCAAAGGACAAACAAAACTTGGCGCCGTAAATAAACCAAATTATTTAGACCCTGAGTTACGGCGACATTTGAGCTTGCAGAATAAACCATCACGATTCCCGTAGCAACCAATAGTAAAAACGGAACTAGGAGCCAATAATCGAGATGTTTTAGTTTGGTCTTCATTCTTAATTCCCCGATTTCTAGAGCAGATTTTTATTTTATTAGTTCCTAATTATCACGCAAAACGGGCAAAATCTCAATTGTTCTTTCTTAATCAAAATTTTTTGTAAATAAAAAGTATCTCTAACTACGAGATACTTTTTTCCCAAATCAAATCTATTTAGCAACTTTACGTTTCTTATCTGCTTTACGACGTTCATTGGTATTTAAAATCTTTTTCCGTAAGCGAATACTTTGGGGGGTTACCTCACAATATTCTGTTTCATTTAAGAATTCAATTGATTGTTCTAGAGACATCGTCTTCGGAGTCCGGATAGCCGCTGCATGATCCTTCCCAGAAGCCCGTGTGTTTGTTAAATTCTTTCCTTTAGTAACATTAACGGCAATATCTTGATCCCGGCTACTTTCACCGATAATCATTCCTTCGTAGACTTCGACACCAGCACCAATAAAGAGTTTTCCCCGATCTTCAACCGATTGAAGACTGTAAGTCGTAGATGGGCCTTGATTAATTGATACCAAAGCGCCACTTCGCCGACCCGGTTCCCAATTTTTAATAACTGGCAAATACTTTTCAAAAGTATGGTTCATGATTCCATAACCACCAGTTTGAGACATAAACTCAGAATTATAACCAATTAATCCGCGAGAAGGAGTTAAGAAAGTCAAACGAGTTTGGCCGTTACCGTTACTTTCCATGTTCTGCATCTCACCTTTACGTTGAGCCATAGCGTCAATCACAGAACCTACATATTCGTCAGGCGTATCAATCTGGACATTTTCAAACGGTTCACAGACAGTCCCATCAATTTCTTGATAGATAACTTCGGGACGAGAAAGTTGTAATTCAAAGCCTTCACGCCGCATCTCTTCGACTAAAATTGAAAGATGTAACTCACCACGGCCAGAAACTACCCAAGCGCCAGCTTGATCGGCATTTTCAACCCGCAAAGAAACATCAGTTTGCAGTTGTTGTTCCAAGCGATCTTGAATTTTCCGCGCCGTCACTAAATCGCCTTCACGACCAGCAAAAGGTGAATCATTAGCTAAGAAAGTCATCCGCAAGGTTGGTTCATCAATCCGTAAAATTGGCAAGGCTTCTGGATGGTCAACTGGAGTTACAGTTTCCCCAATAAAGATATCTTCCATCCCAGATAGTCCGATTAAGTCACCTGCTTGGGCAGATTCAATTTCTTCACGTTTCAAACCAAAGAAACCAAAGATCTTCGTAACTCGGAAGTTTTGGGCCGAACCATCTAATTTCAAAACCGAAACTTGATCGCCCAACTTAATTTTCCCTCGGAAAACTCGGCCAATTCCAATTCGCCCAACGTAATCATTGTAATCTAACATTGCCACTTGGAATTGAAGTGGTTCTTCACTATTATCAATTGGAGCCGGAATCGTCTTTAAAATAGTATCAAAGATTGGATTCATGGTGTTTTTTTGCGTTTCAACTTCAGATTCATAACTAGAAGTTCCGTTAATAGCTGATGCATACAAGACAGGGAATTCTAATTGATCTTCGTCAGCACCCAAGTCAATAAACAAGGACAACACTTCATCAACGACTTCTTCCGGGCGAGCGCCTGGACGGTCAATTTTATTAATAACCACAATAGGAATTAAATGTTGTTCTAAGGCCTTCTTCAAAACAAAACGAGTTTGGGGCATTGTTCCTTCATAGGCATCAACAATCAGTAAAACTCCATCGACCATTTTCATGATCCGCTCTACTTCACCACCAAAATCGGCGTGTCCTGGGGTATCTAAAATATTAATCTTCGTACCTTGGTATTCGACAGCGGTATTCTTAGAGAGAATAGTGATACCACGTTCTTTTTCAATTGCATTGGAATCTAAGGCTCGATCACCGATCTCCATATGCTCAGGAAGAGTATCTGACTGTTTTAAAAGCTCATTCACCAGGGTTGTTTTCCCGTGGTCAACGTGGGCAATAATAGCGATGTTACGAATATCTTCTCTTCTTTTCAAAGTTTTGCTTCCTTCCGTGCAGTTCTTCTCGGTCAAGTGTATAAAAAAACTGTGATTAGCTGGAATCACAGCTCCTGAGCTCTGGAAATTACTTTAAGAGCCTCGGTTGTCGCGCACTTCGTCCCAATAATTACAAGTTGTGATTTTAACATATTTAACGGGTGGGCGTCAATGGCTCGAACGACAATTCCCAAAGCCGCAGCAATTGCTCGCCCTGCTGCTAAATCCCACGGTTGCAATTGGGAAATATAAATTTGTTGCTTTCCTTGTAACAAGCGGGTCCACACGATTCCAGCACTGCCATAAACTCGTAGACCACTACTTTGGCGAATTAGCGGCCAATAGGGTGCCTGGGGGTCTATTAAGAGATGTTGACCAATAGTTACTAAGGATTGGGCTAAAGACGGGTCAGGCAGTCCAGCTAAGGGCTGTTGATCACAAAAGGCACCCATTTGTGGTCCACCATAGTAGACTTGATTTTGCATCACATCAACAATGGCTCCAAAAAGTGGGATCCCATTAACGTAAACACCAATCATTGAGGCAAATTGATCCCGACACTTGACAAAATTCATGGTTCCATCAATCGGGTCCACTAAAAAGATTAATCCCCGACTATCATTAACTTGCTGGTGCCAACTTTCTTCGCTAATAATTCTTGCCGTCGGAAATTTTTCTCGGAGAAAGTCAACTATCTGCCGTTCAATTCCTTGATCTCGATTAGTTACCAAGTCATTACGATTACTTTTAGTTTGAACGGTTTCAAAACTCGGATCTTGCCGCAACTGATTCTTAACCCGAGTTAAAATCATTAAGACCTGGTTTTGAATAAATTCGAGATCCATCATTTTATTAATTCCTCCTACAAGAACGGTCCTTTTTTAACTATTATAGCAAATATCGCTTTTGAACTAATAACTTCCTAACGCAAAGTTAAAGCTAAGCTTATGAATAATTAAAAAGTTAAATCCAAAAAAGTCGACGCCTTTGGACGTCGACTTTTCAGAGTTTAACTTTTAGATATGAGTTGGGTAACCAATTAACATATCAGCAGCTTCTTGAATTGGTTCACCTAAGGTTGGATGTGGATGAATTGTCAAAGCGACATCTTCCGCATTCAGTTGGCAATTAACCAAAATACTAATTTCAGAAATTAAGTCGCTGGCACTTGGTCCAACTACTTGGCCTCCCAAGATAGTTCCAGTATTCTTGTCCGAAATCAATTTGACAAATCCATCCATACTATCTAAAGAGACAGCCCGCGCATTGCCGGCAAATGGGAATTTAGCCACTTTAATTTCTCGCTTTTCTTCCTTAGCTTCAGCTTCCGTAATCCCGACGCTAGCCATTTCTGGATCAGTAAAGCAAACTGCCGGAACACCTAAATAGTCATTCTCAGTTTTTTCACCAGAAATTGCGCCAGCAGCAGTCTTAGCTTGGAAGAAGGCCTTGTGAGCTAAAGCAGGTCCAGCAGTAATATCACCAATGGCAAAGATATTATCAACAGAAGTCCGACCTTGTTTGTCAGTTTCTACCAAACCACGATCAGTCAACTTGACATCGGTCATCTCCAAACCAAAGTTATCGGTATTTGGCTTCCGACCTACGGAAACCATGACATAATCTGCGTTAACAGTAGTAGCTTTACCATCAACTTCATAGGTTACATCTACACTATCACCATTGTCTTTGGCATTTTGAGCCATCGCATTAGTAACAATCTTGACACCCTTCTTCTTCAGGTTCTTCTCAACAACTGAGACCATGGCCTTTTCGAAGTTGGCAACAATTTGTTTAGTACCTTCCAAAATCGTTACTTCTGTACCCAAGTTAGCAAAGGCTCCTGCTAGTTCGGTTCCGATATAACCACCACCGACAACAACTAACTTCTTCGGCAAGTCTTTAACATTCAATAAGCCTGTCGAATCTAAAACTCGACCGCCAAACTTGAAACCTTTAATTTCAATTGGACGACTTCCAGTAGCCAAAATTAAATTCTTAAATTTAATGGTTTGACCACCACCGTTATCCATAAATTGACGTGGACCAACAGCCATTACCCGCAATTGATTGTTATTATCAAGGAACGCTTCACCATCAATAATTTCAATCTTATGCTTCTTGAGCAACATCTTGACCCCACTGGTCATTCGTTGGACAACTTTTTCATTTTTCCAAGCCTGAGTTTTAGAGAAGTCTAATTTGACATCACTGGTGGTGATTCCATAGGTAGTTGCATCTTGGGCGTCATGCATCCGATGACCAGCTTGAATTAAAGCTTTAGAAGGGACACAACCGACGTTTAAGCAAACACCACCCATATATTCTTTTTCAATAATCGTAACTTTTTGGCCCAATTCAGCAGCACGAATGGCAGCTACATACCCACCAGGGCCGGCACCAACAACAACTGTTTCTTTTTCTGTTACATCTGCCATCTTAAATTAGCCCTCCATTAACAGCATTTCTGGATCATGCAATAATTCTTTTAACATATTCAAAGCCTGTTGTGCCAACGCACCATCAATTAAACGATGGTCGTAACTCAAGGAGAGCTTCAGCATGTTTCCAATCTTAATTGTGCCATCTTCAGCAACATAAGGTTCCTTAGCAATCTTACCCATTCCTAAGATAGCAACTTCAGGTTGATTAATAACTGGTGTAAACCAGCCACCACCAATGGAACCAACATTACTAATGGTAATGGATCCACCTTGCATTGACTTAGCGCTTAGCTTATTGTCATAGGCTGCCTGGGTATTTTCCGTAATTTCTTGCGCAATGGCGAACATACCCTTGGAGTCAGCATTCTTAATATTTGGTACATATAGACCATGATCAGTGTTCGTAGCAATTCCAATATTATAGTAGTGTTTATAGACAATTTCATCGCTACTACCATCAATGGAAGCATTGAATTCTGGATAAGCCTTCAAAACTGCTACTAAAGCTTTAACAAGGTAAGGTAAGAAGGTCAACTTAATTCCCTTATCAGCAGCATTTTGTTTGTATTTCTTCCGGTTAGCCATCAAAGCTGAAACTTCAACTTCATCAAAACTCGTAACATGTGGTGTTGTATGCTTACTATTGGACATTGCTTTAGCAATAGCCTTCCGCGTCATACTCATCTTTTCACGAGTTTCTAATTCCGGTTCATCGGACTTGTAAGGTTTAACACTAGCAGCCGCTGGTTCACTGGAAGCAGGTGCTGGTGCAGCAGGTGCTGCGGTTTGGCCATTAGTAGCACCATCAACATCAGCCTTAGTGATTTGACCATGCTTTCCAGTTGGGGTTACTTGGCTCAAGTCAACACCCTTATCCCGAGCATATTGCCGAACTGATGGCATTGCTAAGTAATCTTTATTAGAACTGCCTGTAGCTTCAGTTGCCGGTGCAGCAGAAGCTGCTGGAGCTTTTTCTTCAGTAGCAGGAGCTACCTCTTCGGCTGGTGCGGCTTCATCGTCATCACCAGTGTCAGCAGAGCCGTCATCGATTACGACTAACGGATCACCAATTTCTACGGTGTCACCTTCCTGAGCTACAATTTTTTTAATTGTTCCAGAAACTGGTGAAGGTAATTCAGAAACGGACTTATCGTTTTGGATTTCAACTAAAGAGTCGTCTTCCTTAACTTCGTCGCCTTCCTTGACTAACCAAGTAGCAACTTCACCCTCGACCATTCCTTCGCCTAATTCTGGCAATTTGAATTTAAATGCCATTATCCAATTCTTCCCTTCGTGTGTTTAGTCTAATAATTAACAGTTTCGCGAACTTTTGCGACGATTTCGTCTTTTCTTGGAATCCAAACTTCTTCAGCCAAGGCAAAAGGATAAACACTATCTGGTGCAGCTACCCGAGCAATTGGGGCATCTAATGACAAAATGACGTGTTCCGAAATTTCGGAAACTACATTTGCACCAACACCAGCCATCTTTTGGGCTTCTTGAACAACGACAACCCGGTGAGTCTTCTTGATTGAGTTAAAAATAGTCTCAGTATCAATTGGAGATACGGTTCGTAAATCAATTACTTCACACGAGATGTTATCTTTAGCTAATTCTTCAGCAGCCTTTTGAGCTTCCTGAACTTGAGCTCCGTAGGCAACGATTGTTACATCATTTCCTTCTTGAACCACATTAGCTTTATCCAAAGGAACATTATACTTTTCATCTGGAATATCAGCCTTCATAGACCGATATAGCTTTAAGTTTTCTAAGAATAATACAGGGTCATTATTTTCAATTGAAGAAATTAACAAACCTTTGGCATCGTAAGGATTACTTGGCATTACAACCCGCAATCCTGGAACGCCGGTAAAGAAGTTTTCTAAGTTATCGGAGTGCATTTCAGCGGTATGAGTTCCCCCACCATATGGGCTCCGAATTGTTACCGGGCTGGTTTGTTTACCGTTAAAACGGAAACGCATCCGCGCCATTTGACCAGCAATAGAGTCCACACCTTCAAAGGTAAAACCACTAAATTGAATTTCTGGTAGTGGACGCCAGCCGGTTAAGCCTAAACCAATTGCCAAACCCATGATTCCTGATTCAGCTAAAGGAGTATCGAAAACTCGGTCTTCGCCATACTTTTCTTGCAAACCTTGAGTGGTCCGGAAAACCCCACCGTTTTTACCAACATCTTCACCAAAGATTAAAGTCTTAGGATCTTCTTTTAACATGATGTCTAAAGCATCCGTAATAGCTTGAATATAAGTCTTTTTGGTCATGTTATTTCGACTCCTTTTCTTCAAATTCAGCAATTTGGGCTTTCAGCGCTGGAGTCGGAACTTCGAAGGTCCGCTTCAACATATCTGATACCTTTTCAGGTTCAACTGCATCAGCCTCTTTAATGGCATCCTTAAAGGAACTCTTGTATTCAGCCACTAATTTTTCTTCTTCTTCTTCTGACCAAAGCTTCTTATCCGTTAAGATCTTCCGCATTCTAATGAGTGGATCGCGGTCAAACCAAGGTTGTTGTTCTTCCTTAGTCCGATAACGGGAAGGATCATCACCAGCAGAAGAGTGAGCACCATAACGGTCAGTTAATGTTTCAATCATCACTGGACCATTGCCTGCTAAAATGTACTCCCGTGCTGCTTTAGCAACCGTGTAGCAAGCTAAGATATCCATTCCATCGACTTGTACGCTTGGGATTCCACAAGCAACTGCCTTTTGAGCCAATGTTGGCGCAGCCGTCTGCTTAACCCGTGGCGTTGAAATTGCGTAACCATTGTTTTGAACAATGAATAAAGCTGGTACTTGATAAGCTCCTGCAAAGTTCATTCCTTCGTAGGAATCACCTTGAGAAGTTCCCCCATCACCTGTATAGGTAAAGGCAATTGCATCTTCGCCATTCCGCTTCAGACCCATCGCAACACCAGCTGTTTCTAAGTAAGCAGCACCGATAATAATCTGCGGCATTAAAGCCCGGGCAGAAAATTCGTTACCACGAACATGACCCCTAGACCAGAGATAAGCCTCAGCCACGGTAGCTCCATGTTGAATCAATTGAGGAACATCCCGATATGCTGGCAATAAATAATCTTGAGCCTTCATTGCCATCACGGTTCCCATCTCCGTAGCTTCTTCACCAGCAGTCGGAGCATAGAATCCCATTCGTCCTTGACGCGAGAAGTTCATGGTCTGTTCGTGCAAGGCACGTTCCCAAACCATTTTCTTCATGAACTCAACCAATTGTTCATCACTGAAACTCTTAAAGGTCTCCTGATCAATAACCTTAGCGTTTTGATCAACAACTTGAATTGGATCTGGTAAATCTGAAAGATTCTTCTTAATCTTTGAAAAATCAACAATTGACTTCTTTGCCACGTTTATCATTCCTTTCACAAGTGTCCTTATCAAATCTGCAAGGGCTCCCACTGCTTAGTTTATCATCTTTTTAATTTTACACAAGCGAAAAATTATAAATGTTTGTGAACCATAATGAAACCAATCCCGTTCAAGATTAACAGAAGGTGATTGACAGTGCGCTCAGTTGTTATTAGGATAATTATGCAATTGTGAATTAAATAAATTTTTAAAAAGGACTCTTTATAATCATGTATTTGATGAAAGATATTACCCGGGATGGAAATCCCGTTTTACGCCAAACTGCCAAAGTAGTTAAATTTCCTTTAAGCGACGCTGACCGTCAACTTGCCCACGATATGATGGAATATCTGATTAACAGCCAAGACCCAGAATTTGCCGCCAAACACCATCTTCGCGCTGGCGTCGGCCTAGCCGCTCCCCAAGTTGGAGTTAGTGAGCAAATGGCTTCCGTCTTAGTCCCCGGAGAAAATGATGATCGAGAAAATTACGCTTTAAAAATGACCCTTATTAATCCAGTAATTATTTCCAACTCGGTCCAACAAGCCCAACTAGGTGAAGGCGAAGGTTGCCTATCCGTCGATAAAGATATTCCCGGCTACGTTCCTCGCAGTGCTCGCATTACTATCCGCTACCAAGACTTCGATGGTCAAATTCATAAAATGCGTGTCAAGAATTATCCGGCAATTGTTTGTCAACATGAAATTGATCATCTCCATGGACATCTCTTCTATGACCATATTAATAAAAAAGAACCCTTTGCCTTCCAACAAGATACGATTTTTATTTCCTAATCCGACAAGCAGTGATGCTTGTCTTTATTTATATACTTTACTTAGTAAATGTGCTAAAATTCTTTTAATTGTTGCATTTTAGCAACCCCTCTCGTTGAAAAAACAATAATAATCTTTAAGGAGTAGATACTTTTGATTTACAAAGTTTTATACCAAAAAACGATGATTCAAAATCCTCGTAGAGAAACTACCGAGACACTCTACACTGAAGCTGAGTCAGCCATTGAAGTACGGGCCACTTTAGCTGCTAAAACAGAATTTAATATTGAATCAGTCGAAGAATTAACTGGTAATTATCTTGAATACGAACAAAAAAGTCCTGACTTTCAAATTACCAATCTGGCGGAGTTTTAGTTAATGGACCTCAAAATAAAGCCCGATGAAGTTGCAGTTTTTGCTATTGGCGGTCTCGGCGAAATCGGCAAAAATATGTACGTCATTCAATACCAAGATGAATTAGTCGTTGTAGATGCTGGAATTAAGTTTCCTGAAGATGAACTCTTAGGCATTGATTACGTGATTTCCGATTACCAGTATTTAATTGATCATCAAGATCTAATCAAGGGACTTTTTATTACTCACGGTCATGAAGATCACATTGGTGGGATTCCATTTCTTCTGCAACAAATCCCTAATATTCCAGTCTATGCTGGTCCTTTAGCAACGGCTTTAATTAAAGGTAAACTAGAGGAACATGGTTTACTGGAAAGTACAATCCTGAACGTTTTACAAGAATCAGACGTCGTTAAATTTAATCATTTGAGTGTTGAATTTTTCCGAACTACCCACTCGATTCCTGATACTTTAGGAATCGCCGTGCATACTCCTCAAGGAGTAATTATCCAAACTGGTGATTACAAATTTGATTTAACCCCCGTTGGCAATCAACCAGCACCTAATTTGCAAAAGATGGCGCGTCTAGGTTCAGAAGGCGTCTTATTGCTTTTATCTGACAGTACCAACGCCGAAATTCCTACTTTTTCTAAGTCGGAACGTTTTGTAGGAAATACTATTCATCAAATCGTGGAACGGATTGAAGGTCGGATTATTTTTGCAACTTTTGCTTCCAACCTTTATCGGGTTTCTCAAGCAGTAGATGCAGCAATGCGTAACGGTCGTAAAGTCGCTGTTTTCGGTCGGAGTATGGAACAAGCAATCGTTAATGGGCGCGAACTAGGCTATTTGGATATCCCTGATAGTGAAATTTTGGATGCTAGTGATATTAATAAATTACCAGCTGATAAAGTCTTATTGCTTTGTACAGGTTCTCAAGGCGAACCGATGGCGGCTCTTAGTCGAATTGCCAACGGGACTCATCGTCAAATTACGATTCAACCGGGTGATACTGTTATCTTCTCCTCTAATCCAATTCCGGGAAACACTACCAGTGTTAACCACTTGATTAATGGCCTAGAAGAAGCCGGAGCCAACGTAATCCACGGTAAAGTCAACAATATTCATGCTTCTGGACACGGGGGGCAAGAAGAACAAAAATTGATGCTCCGTTTGATTCAGCCAAAATTCTTTATGCCTATTCACGGTGAATACCGAATGCTAAAAATTCATACTGAACTGGCCCAATTATGCGGTGTTCCAGTGGAAAATACGTTTATCTTTGATAATGGTGATGTCTTAGCTTTGACAAAAGATTCTGCCCGACCGGCTGGTCACGTGGAAGCTGACGATGTTTACGTTGATGGCAACGGGATCGGTGATATTGGAAACATTGTAATTCATGATCGCCAGACTCTTTCAGAAGAAGGTCTCGTCGTTGTTGTTGCGACAATCGATTATCAAAAGCGTCTGGTCTTATCTGGACCAGACATTCTTTCACGTGGTTTTGTCTATATGCGTGAATCAGGAGATCTGATTAACCAGGCCCAAAAGCGGGTTTTCCATATCATCAAAAGTTATTTAGATGATTCTGAAAAAAATGGTGAGGCGATCTTAAAACGAGAAATCACCGATAGTCTGCAAGCCTTTTTATACCGGCGAACAGAGCGTCATCCAATTATTTTACCAATTATCATTTCCACACAAGTTTAATATTGAAGAAGTTTAAAGGACCGGCAAAGTTAGTCAATTATCTAACTTTGCCGGTCCTTTTCTCATTTTTAACTCAAGCTAACTTTCTAAAAAATCTTGTGGACACACATCTTCCATTCCGATTAGCGGATCAATTTGATTCTGATTAATCTTGACCAGCGTTAATTGATAATCTTCTGTCGCAACCTGCTCTTGACTTGGGGCCATGGGAGAAGTCGGCAGCTCAAAGACATCTTGTAGACGCTGTTGAAGATAAGTCTTGCGAGTATCTAACTGGTCATGAATTGCCTGCTGGTAAGCACTCTGGTTCCCTAGCATAATTAACTTAGACCGTGCCCGAGTCACTGCCGTATAGAGTAAATTTCGCCGCAACATCCGACTCTGTTGGCGAACTAAAACTAAAATCACTAAGTCAAACTCGCTTCCCTGAGCTTTATGAATTGAAGCACAATAAGCCAAAGCAATATTCTTTAAATCAGCCCGTGAATAGTCCAGTTGATGACCTTCAAAATCCAAATGAATCTGATCTCCTTGGTTTTTACCAGTGGCTAAAGTAATCCCGACAACTGTTCCAATCTCTCCATTAAAAACGTTAGCTTCCGCATTATTAACCAGATGAATGACTTTATCGCCAATATGATAAACTACATCCCCAAATCTTAATTCTTTAGCTTGATCCGTGACTGGATTTAACGCCTGCTGTAATTCCAGATTCAAATGATCAATTCCAGCAGGACCATGATACATCGGCGCTAAAACTTGCACTTGATCGAGCGTGAAACCCTTAGCCTGACTCTTAACCATGATTTGTTTTAGGACTGGTCCTACTTGTTGAGCATTACACTCAATAAAGCTTCGATCGGGATAATTTTTAAACATTTCTGGAGTCACTTGATTTTGATTAATTTGATGCGCCAAATCAATAATCGTCGATTCCGCATCCTGTCGATAAATCTTCTCCAATTTTACCGTCGTAAAAGCTTGACTCGCGATCAGGTCTGAAAACACTTGTCCCGGACCAACAGACGGTAATTGGTCTTGGTCGCCCACCAAGACAATTTGCATTCCTAAAGGAATTGCCATCAGCAATAACTGAAATAAATTAGTATCAACCATTGAAGTTTCATCAATTACCAGTAAGGATCCCGCTAGTTCTCCCACTTCCGTCGGCAAGACATCCTCTTGCCCCGTCAATCCCAACAGCCGGTGAATTGTGCAAGCCATTAAACCCGTACTTTCGAATAAATGCTTGGCAGCTCTGCCTGTTGGAGCAGCCAGAAGGATCGGAAATGGTTTATCTTGATAATCGGCTGGATCTAATGAATATTCGTGCAATTGGGCAAAAGCTTGGACAAGACCATTAACAATCGTCGTTTTCCCAGTTCCTGGACCACCAGTCAATAAGAGCAGAGAATTCTCTAATCCGGCCTTGATGGCGGCAGACTGATTGTGATCGTAATGAATGTCCAGTTTAATTTCTAGTTGAGTAACAATCTGTTGAAATTTTTGTTTTGTCAATTTTGGCTTTTGAAAATGTTGCTGTAGGAGTTTTAATTGTCGCGCAATCATCCATTCTGAATCATATAAGTATTTGGGAAAGCAATTCTTCTCTTGTAAGACAATCGCATCCGCATCTTCCAAGTACTGCCAGCCAGAAGCCAATTGTTCTCGATTCAGTGCTGGTTTTTTTCCAGTATTTAATAGCTTTAAGGCCGTAGTAATAACTACTTCTTGCGGAACATAAGTATCTCCTTGAGCATGGATAACTGCTGTCAAAGCTGTCCAAAGTCCAGCCGCAATACGCTGCGGATAGTCGGTGGATAAAGCCAGCTCTTGCGCTAAATGATCTGCTCGCCTAAAACCAATTCCCGGAATATCTTTAATTAAGCGATAAGGATTATTGGCTAGCAGTTCCAAAGTTTCTTCACCATAGTGATGATAAATTTTGAGAGCCATTTTATTACCAAAGCCCCAAGTATTGAGCTGTAAAACTACTGTTTGGCTTTGATAGGTGGCCTTAATCTGATTAATCAAAGTTTTTTCCAACTGTGGTCGCAAGCCGATTTGATGAACCGCTTCTGGATCAGTCAAGATCTTTTGAATGGCTGAATCTCCCAAACGATCAATAATCTTAGTCGCCATTTTAACGCCAATTCCCGGAAAATCACTACTCGACAAATAAGCCACCAGACTCTTCCGGTCTGTGGGACTATCTTTTTGATAGTGACTAGCTTTAAACTGCTGGCCATATTTAGGATGGTTGACTACTTGTCCCGTAAATTTATAAATTTGATTTTCATCTAAGTCATCAAAATCACCAGTCACCACAATTTCAGCATCCGCCCACTTAAAAGAAGTTTGACGAACCTTGATTAACATGATCTTGAAATAATCTTCCGGTTTTTCAAAAAAAATTGCTGCTAATTGACCTATGACGTAATCTTCTGCCACCTTATTTTGCATCCCTTGATTGTGATTTTAAATAACGTTCAATTTCTGCCACTTGAGTTTGATGTTTTTCAAAATAAACTTGATCTAATTGCCGGGCTTTTTCAAAATGAGCTCGATATTGAGGTTGATCCAAGGCCAATTCTACGAGAGCTAATTTAAAATAATTAGCTGCTTTTCCCTGCAAATCTACGGCTTTTTGATAATAATTTTGAGCAGTCTTCAAGTCATGCTGCCGTAATAATAAGTCACCTGCTAGTAAGTAATTATCAGCTAATTGCGGATTATAATCAATTGCCGTTAATGCATAAACTAGAGCTTGTGGAAGTTTATCTTCTTGCCGCTTTTCTTGGGCCAGTAAATAATAAGCATCTGACTGCAATTGAGGTTGTTTAACTTGCTGTAAAAACTGGTGTGCCTGGGAAAACTTGCCCGCCTGAAAATAAATTACCGCTAAATTGTAGGAAATCTCTTCTGATTGGGGAAATAATTCTCGAGCCTGCAAGAGCAAAGCCTCCGCCTGTGGCAAATCACCACCGGCACTTAAATAACCCGATAATTGTAAAAACCAGTCTAAATGTTGCATATCTTTTTGTAATTTTTGGGCTAATAACTTGACAGAGGCCTGCTTGTGCCCCTCCTGATACAACTTCTCCGCTTCTTTTTCCATGATTTACCTCTAATTAGATAGTATCATTTTGATCTAAATCACGTTTTAAATAACTAGTATTATTCCAATCTAACAACTGAAAAGTTTGTCCGTGATCGTTTGTTTCCACGGTGGTCAAACTCGTATTAGAAAGTCCCCCATCCTTGCGTAAATCCTGCAAAGAAACTGACAACAGTGACTTAATCATTGCCGTGAGCGCAGCACCGTGACTAACAATCACGTAGTTAGCCGTGGGAGTCGCTTTTTGCGCTAACTGCTGAATAAAATGATTAGTACGAGCAATAACTTCCAGAAAACTTTCTCCTTGGATCACTTGTGCATTATACTGACTAGGGTCATGACGAAAGGCCCAAATCAATTCTGGATATTGAGCCTCCACATCAACAAATTTTTGCCCTTCCAAAAGGCCTAAATCAAATTCCTTGAGAGCGGGATTGGTCGTTACCGGGATCTGTCCGCCCAAATCATCAGCTAAGGTCCGCGCCGTTAAATACGCTCGCCGAATGGGACTAGAATAAATATGGTCAATCTTGACTTTGCTTAAGAAATTCGCTAAGAGATGAATATCCGTATAGCTTTCCGGTAGTAACGCCGAATCTCCTTGAGCTCCTTGATAACGCCCCTCCAAATTCCATTCCGTTTTACCATGACGTACAAAATAAAATTTCATTCTTTATGTTGCCCCTTTAAGATTAACCCTATCTTGACTAAGATCACTAAGTCCAACAGTTAAACGATCCATTTATCTAACTTTATTGTAATAGTTTTATTTTAGAGTAAAAGTCTGTTAAAAGATAGTTCTGATAGGCGTTTTACATATTTTTCTGTAATAAAAAGAAAATAAAGCTCAAATAGCTCACTACTTGATGAGTTTTCTCTAGCTGGACCCCAGAAGGCAGATAACTTTACTTTATCCAAAAAAGCCTCTATGAAAATTAAAATTAACTTTTCATAGAGACCTTGATCGCCGCTCTTCATCATCTCTTGCTTCACATCGTATTTTATTTCTAAACATACTGTAATTGAGCTTGATTTTGATAGGCAGCTTGAATGGTTGCGCCCCCTAAACACTCTTGTCCTTGATAAAAGACCACTTCTTGTCCTGGCGTAATCGCCCGCACAGGTTCATCAAAAATGACATCCAAAGTTCCGTCAGCTCGGACTTGAACTTGAACGCCCACATCAGGCTGACGATAACGGAATTTTGCCGTGCATTTAAAATCTACTGTAGGAGTGAAATCAGATTCCACCCAAGAAACATTATTTGCAGTCAAGCTAGTGGCATATAATAAAGGATTTTCAAAACCTTGATCAACATATAAAATATTTTGTTCCATGTCTTTGCCGACTACGAACCAAGGCTCATTGGATTGGGAATTTCCGCCCAGACCAAGACCTGAACGCTGACCAATCGTATAATACATCAACCCGACATGCTCTCCGAGAACTTCACCCGCTGGCGTCATCATCTTTCCCGGTTGTGCTGGCAAAAATTCCTGTAAAAAATTCCGAAAGTTTCGCTCGCCAATGAAACAAACTCCCGTTGAATCTTTTTTCTTGGCAGTTGCTAAGCCCGCCTCAGCTGCAATTTGGCGGACTTGCGATTTCTGCAAGTTACCAATTGGAAAGAGAGCCCGCTGGAGCTGATCTTGATTGACAGTACTCAAGAAATAAGTCTGATCTTTATTTGGATCAGCTCCTCGTAAAAGATGCACTCTTCCTGAATCATCTTTCTTCAATTGTGCGTAATGTCCCATTGCGATATAATCGGCATCCAATTGTAAAGCGTAGTCCAAAAAGGCTTTAAATTTAATTTCTTTATTGCACATGACATCAGGATTAGGCGTCCGCCCCTTTTGATATTCTTCCAAAAAATAAGCAAAGACCCGATCCCAATATTCTTTTTCAAAATTAACCGAATAATACGGTATGCCAATTTGATTAGCCACTTTGGCTACATCTTCATAATCTTCCGTAGCGGTACAAACTCCCGCATCGTCACTATCGTCCCAATTCTTCATAAAGACACCTACGACGTCATAACCCTGCTGCTTCAATAACAAGGCTGAAACCGAGGAGTCCACTCCGCCGCTCATTCCTACGACGACTCTCTTCTTCGTCATCTACTTCACCTTTTCATAAATTACTCTAGAACTTGTAAAACTTCTCTTGTAACTAATTCCTGCATTACGTAGTGATACTGTTCAATAATTGCTTCTGCCTGAGGCAGTTTAAAGATATTTAAAGTGTGTAAGCCACTGGCATCAACAACATCCAATCGTAAATTTTTTAAATCTTGCATTATTTTTAATTTCAATTGATAACTAGTGGCGTAGGGAGAATTACCACTTAAGGGACGCAACAAAGTATAATTATGTTGTCGCGATTCCTGAAAATTTAAATCCGTTAAAGTATACAGTTTCACTTGGGGATGTACTTGATATTTAGTTGAATCTCCTAAAATTTGTGCTGTTTGAGCCATAATTGTTCCTCCTAAGCCAAAGTAATTTGGGCAATCGATTGAGCAAAAGCCTTAATTTGCGCCGCAGTATTAAATTTATTAAAACTAACCCGAATCGATTCTCGAACTCGGGGAGAATCTGCACCATACATCGCAATTAAGACATGCGAGGGTTCTAGACTCCCCGCTGTACAAGCAGACCCGCCAGAAACGACAAAACCGGCTAAATCTAATTTAATTTGTAAAATATCTGTAGCTTGATGGGGAAACCACAAATTAATAATATTAGGACTCGCCAACTGCGGCTGTGGCCCATTAACCTGGAATTCAACTTGATTTTGTCTTAATTCTTGGAGCAAGAGTTCTTTTTTAGCGGTTAACTGAGCAGCTCCTTGCTGGTCTAAAAGGGCCTGATTTATTTTTACTGCTTGGGCAAAACCGGCAATTGCTGGAACATTTTCGGTGCCTGCTCGCCGCTTATTTTCTTGATCCCCCCCATGAATTAAAGGCGGAACTTGAATTTCTTGGCGTTCATAGATAAAACCTAACATTTTTGGTCCATAAAGTTTGTGGGCCGACGTGGTTAGTAGATCAACCTTTAAAGCTTGAACATCAATTATTTGGGTTCCATAGGCTTGAACTGCGTCTGTATGAAAAATAGCCTGATGATCCTGCAACAAATTGCCAATTCCGGCAATCGGATTAATTACTCCGACTTCATTATTAACGAACATAATTGTTACTAAAATTGTATCCGGTCGCAAGGCCCGCTGGACTTGGCTCACAGTAATTCGCCCTTGATCATCAACCGGCAGATAAGTAACCTCAAAACCCAAACCTTCTAGATAATGTAAAGATTTCAAAACGGCCTCATGTTCAATTTGACTTGTAATAATATGTCGACCGTTTTTTTGGTAATAAAGTGCCGTCGAAATAATCGCGGTATTATCGCCTTCACTGCCACCACTGGTAAAAACAATCTCTCCTGTTTGAGCATGAATGCTCTGGGCAATTGTTTGACGAGCTTGGTCCAATACGGCTCGAGCAGCATGCCCATAATAATTGGGAGTTGAAGCATTCCCAAAAGTTTGCGTCATTTGCTTTTGCATTACGGAGATCACTTGAGGATCCATCGGTGTTGTCGCCGCATTATCCAAATAAACAGCTTCCACTTTAGTCACTTCCTAATTTTGATCCATAAAGTTTAATAACATTTGTACCGAACGCCGACCTGCTTCAACTACAAATTGGTCAAAGGAAACGGCTGCATTTTCATCACCGACATCACTCATTGCTCGAATCACAACAAAAGGTATTTGGAATTGACTAGCGACTTGACCAACCGCAGCTCCTTCCATTTCCGCAGCTAAAGCTTCCGGAAAATTAACTAAAATAGCCGCAATTTCTTGACGATCAGCAATAAATTGATCTCCGGAAACAATTAATCCGGTATGTGCAGGCTGCTTTATTGCTTGACTAGCATGCATAATCTGCTTCACAACCTGTAAGTCACTGTCAAAATAGCGGGGCTGCTGGGGAAGTTGTCCGGGCTTATAACCCGAAGCCGTTACATCAACATCATGATAAGCAACCTTGCGAGCAACGACAAGATCACCAATTCGCAAACCGCTGCCAATTCCCCCAGCCGAACCAGTATTGATAATCAAATCAGGAGTAAATTGATCACATAGTAAAGTGGTTACTAAGGCTGCTTGAACCTTCCCAATTCCACTTTGTGCCATCACCAACTCATGATTGTGATAGTGACCGGAAATAAACTTAATTCCAGCAATTTCGGTAGTTTGGGTTTCCAGTAAAGACTCTTCCAAGAGACCCATTTCTTCAGCCATCGCAACAATAACGCCAATTTTCATTATCTATCTCGACTCCTACACAAAAAATAAAATTAAATAAGTGGCAATAATTAAAACTCCAACAATAATAAGCGCTTCATCTAACCGCCAACGCCATTTTCGCGATTGAATTCGCCGCGCTCGGTCATCTTGATCGGAACTTTCTGAAGCGTTGGAGCGCCGATATAACTCGCCCTCTGGACTAGGTTTGGTCGTCATAAATTAGTTTCCTCCTGCTAACTGCTGGCGCCAGTGAGCAACTGCCAGTAATGTTTTGGCATCACAGATGGTCCCCTGTTGAATTTGTTCCTCTACATCAGATAAAGAAAGCCAGCGCACATTGACAAACTCATCTGCATCTAAGGGACGTTTCTGGATGACCGGGGCTAATCCTTTAGCCCAAAAGAGAGTTAAATATTCATCTGCAAAACCAGGACTGGAATAAAAGCCGCCGATTTTAATCAATTGGGCCGCTTGGTAACCCGTTTCTTCGTTGAGTTCTCTTGCCGCTACTTGGGAGAGATCGGTCTCTTGAATTTCAATCTTCCCGGCAGGAATTTCCCAAGTAACTTGACGTAAGGGCTGCCGCCACTGTTGTACTAAAAGAATCTTTTGTTTTCGGATGGCCAAAATCCCCACGGCTCCATGATGGTGGATTACTTCTCTTTGAGCTGAGTGTTGATTGGGTAATTGAACAGTTTCCAAGTCTAAGTTAATTATTCGACCTGTAAAAATTCGTTGGTTTTGAATCAATTTTTCTTTTAGTTCCATCGACTAAGCCCCTCTCTTCGTTTAAAGTCCACATTATATATCTTAACCCTCTTTTTAACAGTTATGCTAGAATAACCGCAGAAGTCACCGGAGGAATTTTTATGACAAATTTTTATACTTACGAATATTTAACCCGCCAGCCCAATAAAGTTAATACTATCATTTTGGGAATTAGTTTCGTTCTAATTATTGGTGCCGTGGTTTTTCTCGGTCTGTTTTTGCGCCATCGAGATGATGGCAAATACCGAGAATTGACAATTATTATGATTTTAGGTTTACTTTTAACGGTAACCATCCAATATAATCAGTGGTCCAATAATCGTAATATTTTAGCACACAATGGTCAAGTCGCCAATCTTATCAAACAGGTCGCTTCCAAGTATCAACTCTCACCTTCACAAATTTATTCCAATTCAACAGATCTTAAAAATGGAATGCTTCTAAGATTGAAAAACAAAATTTACGAAGTCGATCTCAATTCAGATAACTCCAGCTTCAAACTGGAACGTGTCCAGTTAACTAACCCAGAAATTAAAATTATTCGAAAATAGGAGCTTTGCCATGTCTTTCTACCTAAATACCTTTCTGAAATTACTGATGGGCTTTATTACTATGATTATCCAAATTAATCTTTTAGGCAAGTCTAATTTAGCCCCTAGTAATGTGATTGATCAAATCCAAAATTTCGTTTTAGGGGGAATCATTGGTGGGGTTCTCTACAATCAAGAAATTAGTGTCATTCAGTTTTTAATTGTCCTTATTATTTGGACTTTAGTTGTCTTTACAACCAAATTTTTAACTAATCATAATTCCCTTATCAAACAATTCGTCGATGGTAAACCGACCGTGATTATCTCCAAGGGACAAGTTTTCCCACATCAAGCCGTTCGTAACGGCCTTTCAGCTCATGATTTAGCTTTTAAACTTCGCCAAGCCGGCGTTAACGATCTCAATGAAATTGATCGAGCTATTTGGGAACAAAATGGCCAACTGACACTCACCTTAAAAACTGACTCTGAACTACAATTTCCGGTAATTATGGATGGGGAGGTTGATCAATTAGCACTAGAATACACCCAAAAAACTGAAGATTGGATTTTAAATCAGGTGGAGAAACAAAATCTGAATCTCTCTGATATCTACATTGCTTACGTTGAAGATGATCATTTAAAGGTCTGCACTTATGGTAAACGTTAAGGTCCCCATTTCTTTATTAGTCTTTTAAATTGCAAACATTTCTAAAATTACTCTTTTTACCGTCCTCATTCTTTTTTTGGGAAGAGGACGTTTTTTTATTAAAATTAGCTATGATTAAGTTGTCTATTAGCTTTCATCCTCAATATAAAATTGATTAATTTTAATTATTTTCTTATATATATTTACTTTTAATCTTTTTCATAGTAAAATATAGCCTAATTTTAATAAATAAGGGCTAGCCAATGCATTTGAAACAAATCTTAACCACGGCAACCGTAACCGTCATTGGAATAACTACCTTTCCGGAAAAGGTTCAGCGGAGTAATAGCGATCCCGTTACCGCCCACGACTTTGTCTACGGCTGCCGGCGGACCGTGGATCCCAAAACAAAATCGCAATACTCTTACATTCTAGAAGGTGTTCTGAATGCCAAAGAAATTACCGCTGGTAAAAATCCGTTTCCAGCTTAGGCATCAAAGCCCTTAACAAATATACGCTCCAAGTAACACTTGACGATTTCCTATTTTTCTAAATTAATGCCTTTCCAAACTTTTTATCCCCAAGACCAAAAAGTGGTCGAAAAATGGAGTAAAAAATATGGCACAAGTTCAAAACCCTTGTTTTCAATGATCCCTATAAGCTCAACAATTGGCATAATGACGATAGTTCTTGAACGGAAGTCAAGAATGAAGGTTATTGGAATGTCAAAAATGTCCAAGTTAAGAAATTAAAATATCAAGTGGTTAAGGGACTCCTCAATAGCTTTAAATCTTTACCAAGATCATAAGCTGAATTAAACGACGATACTTCTAAGCAAATGAAAAATTCAGCGGCTTATCGGATTCAAAAAACAAACTCTGTTTATTTCTTAGAGTTGAATCAAGCCAAATATCCCTTATTTAAAAATCAAAAAATTCGGCAAACCATGGCTTTAATCATTAATCGACAGCAATTAACCAAAAAAATAATCGGTAACGGAACAACCGCTATTGGACCTGTGACTGCAGCTGGAATGACCTTTGATCCAGCAAAACCGCAAGAAGATTTTGCCAGTCAAACCCAAGTCGCCGCTGCTAAGTATCAATCTCCTGATTTAAAACAAGTTAAAACTCTCTGGCAAAGGTCTTGCTGAAACTGGACAAACAGGAAAGAAGCTGCACTTCACTCTATTGGGCGACGATGTCGATGTTTCTAAGAAACAAAACGAATTTCTTCAAGGTGAATTGGAAAAATTACCTAATTTAAAGATTACAGTTAATAATGTTCCCTATAAACTCGGTTAGACCGCTCTCAGAAAGGGGATTTTCAGATTGTCAACAGTTCTTGGATTGCTGATTTCCCAGATCCAGTTAACTTCCTTTCTCTTTTCGCGAGCAACAATAGCTACAATGATGGTCACTAGTCTAATTCTAAATATGATCAACTGCTAGAAAAGAGCCTTGGAGTTGACGCCAACAGCCCCCAATAAAGATGGCCTGATTTACAGGAGGCCCAAAATATTTTGAATCAGGAGCAAGGAGTTATTCCTCTATATAAGGAGTTATTCCTCTATATCAAGATGGAAAAGCCTATTTGATTAATTCTCGGATCAAAAATCTAGTTTATAATTCCGATGGCAGTTATAATATAGCAGCTATCAAACTCCAAAAGAAATAAACCCGCCCCAATTACAATTAATTGAATATTTCTAATAAAAACTCCAGACAAGTCCAGTCTGGAGTTTTTAATTTGACCAGTTTTTAATTCGCATACCACAAAAAATAAGCAACTTCATTCTCCTCTTTTGAAATAAGGATTAGAAGTTGCCTAAAATATTAAAAAATCAGATTATACGTCTTTAACTTGAACATTAACAGCTTGTGGTCCCCGGTAACCCGGAGCGATTTGGAATTCTACTGTTTGGCCAGCAACTAAAGTTCGAAAATTATCCGTTGTCTGTAAGGCCGTATGATAGACAAAGATATTTTCCTTCTCAGGAGTTGTCAGTTCTCCGATCCCTTTTTGGTCGTTAAACCAGGCTACAGTTCCGGTAATCATTTTTCTAAGCCCTCCGTGAGTGCCTCAGGATAATATTGACGCACAATTTCACTACAACGTTCACAAAGAAGCGGTAATTCTTTGTCGCTGCCAACATCTTCCTTGGTCATTCGACAACGTTGACAAACTTGACCAGCCGCTGGTTTCACCAAAACTTGAACTTGATCATATTGATCAGCGTTTGTCAATTCACTAGCACTAATCTGGAAATCAGAAACAATTAATAGCTGACCAATGTTGGTCTGTAAGTCAGAAAGTAACTGTTCTAAACTAGCACTTGGATGAATAGTTACCGCAGCAGTCATTGATTTACCAATCAATTTACCATCCCGTGCTTCTTCTAAAGATTTTAAAACATTGGTCCGAAAACTCATAAACTGTTGCCATTGTTGCTTAATATGGTTAGCTTGAGGATAAGCCTGTACTTCAGGTAATTCAGCTAATTGAACATAATCTTCGGGCTCTTTTAATTGTTGCCAAATTTGTTCCATTGTATGCGGTAAAATGGGGGTCAATAATTTGGTTAACGCCACTAAAACTTGATAAAGAACAGTTTGCATTTGCCGCCGCCGTAAAGAATCGGTGGGTTCAATATACAAAACATCCTTTGCAAAATCGAGATAGAAGGCTGACAGTTCATTAGTCAAAAAGCTAACAATTGTTTTTTCAATCACAGCAAAGTCAAAATCAAGATAAGCCTGACGAACTTCAGAGACCACTTGATCCAAGCAAACTAAGAGATATTGATCAACTGATTCCAGTTTTTCATAGGCAACTTGGTTTTCTTTAGGAACAAAATCACTGGTATTAGCTAACATAAAACGCATCGTGTTCCGAATTTTCCGGTAAGTTTCAGAGACTTGCTTGAAGGCATCCATAGAGACCGGAACATCCGAACTGGTATCCACTGAAGCTACCCAGAGACGAATAATTTCTGCCCCAAACTGTTTTTCCACATCACTAGGAACAATGACATTTCCTAATGATTTACTCATCTTTCGACCTTGACCATCTAAAGTAAAGCCTTGGGATAAGATTTGCTTGTACGGAGCAACTCCATTAGCAGCTACGGACGTAATTAAACTCGAGTTGAACCAACCGCGATATTGATCGGACCCTTCTAGATAAAGATCTGCTGGAAAGGACAAGCTCGAACGAGTTTTAAGATTTTCATGACTAGAACCAGAATCAAACCAAACATCCATAATATCTGTTTCTTTGGTAAATTTACCGTGAGGACTACCTTCATATTTGAAACCAGCCGGAAGTAATTCTTCAGCTGACTTTTCAATCCAGACACTGGAGCCTTCTTTTTCGACTAAATCAGCCACATGATCGATTATCTCCTTGGACATAATTGGATCGCCATTTTCAGCATAGAAAATTGGTAACGGTACACCCCAAGCTCTTTGCCGCGAAATGACCCAATCGCCACGATCTCGAATCATATTATATAATCTGACCTGGCCCCAATCCGGCTTAAATTTAACTTCTTTGATTTGGGTCAAAATCTCCGAACGAATCGGGTCAATTGAGGCAAACCATTGCGGTGTTGAACGGAAAATAACTGGCTTTTTGGTTCGCCAATCATGCGGATAACTATGGACGAAGAAATCTAACTTCAATAAAAATCCCTTTTCTTCTAACTTCTTAGTCACCATCTTATTGGCATCGTCATAGAAAACACCTTCAAAGCCAGGTGCTTCAGCAGTCAAACATCCCTGATCATCTACGGGTGATAAAACAGGAATATGATATTTCATCCCCACATTAAAGTCATCATTCCCTAAACCAGGAGCAGTATGGACTAAACCAGTCCCATCATCCAAAGTAACGTGATTTCCTAAAATCAAAGGCGAATCTCGATCGTAGAATGGATGCTTAGCGACTAGATTTTCTAATTCTCGACCTTTAAAGGTTTTTAAAGTTGTTACATCTTGCCAGCCAAGAACTTCTGCCAAATGATCTAGTAACTCTGTGGCCACCACATACTTCTTATCAGCTACGGCAATTAAGGAATAATCAAATTTAGGATTAACACAGATAGCTCCGTTAGCTGGTAACGTCCAAGGTGTCGTTGTCCAAATCGCAAAATAAGCATCTTGCGGAATCAGATCTCCGCCATCCTTAACTGGAAAAGCCACATATAAGGATGGTGATTTAATATCGTGATATTCTACTTCCGCTTCTGCCAAAGTGGATTCAGAAGACGGTGACCAATAAACTGGTTTTTTACCACGATAAATCAACCCCTTTTCCACCATCCGGGCAAAAACTCGGAGCTCATTAGCTTCAAACTCTGGCTGAAGAGTAATATAAGGATGATCCCAGTCAGCTGAAACACCTAGTCGCTTAAAATCTTGGCGTTGCTTGTCAACTTCGTTCATCGCAAAATCATAACAGAGCTTCCGGTATTCCACGGGAGACATTTCCTTACGTTTAATACCCTTTTTCGCCAATTGTTGTTCAATCGGTAACCCATGAGTATCCCAACCTGGAACATAAGGTGAACGATAGCCCATCATTGATCGTGACCGAACAATGATATCCTTACTTACCTTATTCATCGTGTGACCCATATGGATATTACCATTTGCGTACGGGGGGCCATCATGCAAGATAAAAGTGGGTTTATCCTTATTCAGCGCCTGACGCCGTTGATAAAGTTGTTGTTCTTCCCACTCTTGTTGCCATTCGGCTTCTTTATTGGGTAGGTTACCCCGCATTGGAAAGTCAGTTTTCCCTAAATTTAAGGTTTGCTTCATGCGCATTGTTAAATCCTCCAGAAAATAAAAAAACGCCCTCATCAGGACGAATTAATCGCTATACCACCCAAAAGTGTATAAATATTACTTCTTACTGCACTAAAAGCTGATAATTATTTTTTTAGAGCTTGCTTTGGCTTCCACCATTTCCAAATTCGCTGTCAAGATTAAAAAATAATATTGAACTTTTAATTAGAACTATGTTTTTGATTATCCTTACTTTGATCCTCTTTGTCAATCACTTTCTGATGATTTCCTTTTAAAGTATTGCTTTCATGGACTGACCCTTGAACTTCTGTCGCTAGACGGTCTAAGTCATCTAAGTAGTCTTGGGCTTTTTTAGTGATTTTTTTTGCTGCCGTTTGATCATGTTCAGCTAATAGTTCTTTCCAAGGTGTCGTTGCTAATACCTGCTGTTGAGCTTGAATTACCTTTTCTAGATTTGCATAGTCCGTCTGTACCTGTCCATGCATCAATTGGGTTTGTTGCACCAAAGTTTGGGCTTCTGTCTCCGCCTTTTCAATTAGTTGCCGGGAGTGAGTAATTGCTTCGCTCACCATTTGTTGAACTTTTAGACGAGTCTGTTTCATTAAGGTTTGCGCCTGAAGATGAGCCTGTCCTTTAACCTGATCAGCAGCATTTTGAGCCACAATAATAGACTCATTAACTGTATTCTGAAGTTCATTAAAATAAGAAACTTGTTGTTCATATTCCTGTAATTGTTGTTGACTATTTTTTAGCTGTTGTTGTAGTTTAGCGTTGTGTTCAACTTCCTTACTATAATCAGTGATAATTTGATCCAGAAAATGATCTACTTCGTCCCGATCATAGCCTCTCATTTGTAAATGAAAATTCTTATCTTGAATATCCTTAGGTGTCAAGGTCATAATCTCTGCCTCCATTACAGCCGATGAATTCGCGTATAAATTTTATATTTTTGCGTTGCCGTCATACCAAGAATTTCTACAAGCATCAATTGACCACACCGATGACAACTAACAATATCGCCCCTTGTCAAAGTCGTATCTACTTGTCGTTGATACTCTCCATTGAGTAATACTTGGCCGCTACGAATCAGCTTTTTAGCTTGCTGACGCGTTAAGTGAAACCCCGTCGCCACAATACTATCTAAACGTAATGATGCAACAACTAGAGTCGATAATTCAGCATTGTCTCGAACCTGCAACTGTTGTTGTAAGTCTAAAGTGATCACATGTACTGGATAAGGTCCAATCTGCTGGACCTCCTGAATTAGTAAAGTTTGAAATTGTTGAATCGCAAAAAATTGCCAGCGCTGGCCATCGGTAATAATATCGCCAAAGACTCCCCGCGCCAATCCTAAATTCATTAATTTCCCCAAAATTTGGTTATGATGCAACTTAATAAATTTTTGATTAAATTTAATTTCAAATAATTGAATCTTCCAGTCCAAATCAAGAGTTGCAAAATAATCGGGCTGGATCAGTAAACGTTGTCGCTGAGCTTGGGGATAACCTCCAAAAAATGAGCTTGTTAGTTGAGGGTATCCATTGAGCAACTCAGCGGCATTTTGTTGTTGCTTTGGATCCAGAAAAGCACTTAATTGGGGACTATCATAACGGGCAGCATTTTGAATTAAAGTTTGTAGTTGCTGCTGTTCATTTGTTAAACTTCCCATTTAAAAAATAGCACCAATTCCGTATTCTAAAAGATCAATTACAATAAAAGCCCATACCGGAGATAAACTAATTCCAAAAATTGGTGGAATAATCCGATCAAAAAAATTAAAAACTGGTTGCGTCACTCGTAAAAGCCCTCGACCAAGAGCAGAATTGGCAACTCCGGGTAACCAACTTAACAGTGCACCAATAATTATTAACCACTTATAAAGTTCCAATAGATCAATTAAAACCACAGGTAAACCACTTACTAAATTTGCCAAAAATAATAATCCTCAACTTATTCCGTAAAATTACTGCCAGCGCTATCAATTTGAAAGCTTGCAGGGGTATATAAAATGACACTTGTATCGACCCGGCGAATATCACCTTTAATGGCATAAATTGTTCCCGCTAAGAAATCGGTAATTCGACACATTTGTTCCGGACTAACTTGGGTAAAATTCACTAAAACTGCCTGGTCGTTTAACAAATTTTGAGCAACTTCTTTCGTATCTGCATAACTATGAGGCTGGACAACTTGAATCACCCCTCGTCGACCTGATTTTGACTTTAAAGCGACAATCTTCGACTGCGATGTTTTAGTCTTTACAGAATCTTCATCAGTTGTCTCTTCCTCGTAATCATCAGTTGAATTCTCTGTCATCCCAAAAAAATCTGCTAATTTTTCAAAAGCCATTTTATTTACCTCCTAACGCCGTGGATGATGCTTCAAAAATGGGGGCATAGAATCATCATCGTCATTGTCATCATTGAAAACCCCAGCTTGATTAAAAATATCAAAACTGTTAGCGGGCTTGCTACTTGTCTGTGCTCCCTGCATATCTTTAGTACTTTTTGTGGTCTGGCTAACTCCCCAAGGATCAGGTTCTACCGTTGCTGTCGGAGTTGGTTTAGCTTGAGGTTGAACTTGAGTTTGCGGTCTTCTAGAAGGAGTCGGCTGACCGTCATCAATCCCCGTCGCAATTACGGTAACTTTAACTTCTTCACTTAAACTATCATCAATGGAAGTCCCAAAAATAATATTTACTTCTTCGGTAGCTGCTTCGGCAACAATATTAGCGGCTTCTTGAGCTTCAAATAATGATAAATCTGGTCCTCCAGTAATATTTAACAAGACCTGTTTAGCCCCATCAATCGAAACTTCCAATAATGGTGAAGAGATCGCCTTTTTAGTAGCATCAATAATCCTATTTTCGCCGTTAGCAGTCCCGATCCCCATCAAAGCTGAACCTTGATTAGACATGACTGTTTTTACATCTGCAAAGTCCAAGTTCACGAATCCTGGGGAAGTGATTAAATCAGAAATTCCCTGAACCCCCTGTCGCAAAACATCATCGGCAACATGTAAAGCTTCACCCATTGGCGTTTTCTTATCAACAATTTCTAACAAACGATTATTAGCAATAATCACCAAGGTGTCAACGTGCTGCTTTAAAGCTTCAATTCCTTTATCGGCAAATTTAGCCCGTTTAGGACCTTCAAACATGAAAGGCCGGGTAACCACTCCCACGGTTAAAGCTCCTGATTCTTTGGCGATTTGCGCAATAATTGGAGCAGCACCAGTTCCGGTTCCACCACCCATTCCGGCAGTAATAAAAATCATATCGGAATCTTTTAGTAGGTCAGTAATGGCATCTTCACTTTCTTCAGCCGCCTTTTGCCCAACTTCTGGATTTGAACCAGCACCTAAGCCCCGAGTCAGCTTGGGGCCTAATTGAAGCGTCTTATCAGCTTGGGACAAATCCAAAGCTTGCATATCTGTATTAGCAGCAATAAATTCGACACCGCGGATATTTTCCTCAACCATTCGATTGACAGCATTACCACCCGCGCCACCAACTCCGATAACTTTAATTCTTGCCGCTGTACTTTCGCGCGTATCCGCTAAGTTATCCATTCAATAAAGCCTCCTGCATCTTTTCCATAATTATTAATATTAATCAAAAAACTTTTTCCAAAAGTTTTTTAACTTTTCCCCCGTGGAATCTGTAGATCTAGACTTTGATACTGAGGCTCTAGCACTGGAATCAACAACCTCTGGCTCTTCTTTCGGGGGGAAAGACCGCTCCGGCTGAGATACCGTCTTCTTTATAACTGCACGAGCTAACAAATCTAAGTCCGTCAAGTTCTGAGCATATGATACCAAACCTAAGCTTTCAGTAAAAGCAGGATGACGCAGTCCCATTTGATTTGGAATAAAGGTTTTAACTTTTACACCCATAATTTTTTGGGTTAAAGTTTCAATTCCGCTTAGTTCGGCCAAACCTCCGGTTAGAACAATCCCTCCCGGCAAATCCAGCGCCTTAACCGCTACTAATTGTTTTTCCAAACGACTCAGGATTTGTTGTAATCGGGCTTCAATAATTGCCGCTAAATATTTACTGGAAATCATCTGTGGTTGATCTTGCCCAACAGTTGTCACTGGAAATTTTTCCGCATCTGAACCCGACCGGGCTTCGGCTTTACCATAATAGCGTTGCAGTTTATCTGCATTCTGCAAACTGGTGTTCAGAACGACTGAAATATCATGGGTTACCAAATTTCCTCCTTCAGCATCGACGGTCGTAAATTTAAGCTTATGATCATGAATAACTGTCGCTGTCGTTTGTCCCCCACCGAAATCAATGAGCACGGAACCAAAATTCTGTTCCCCTGAATCTAAAGCCAATTGAGCTCCCGCTAAGGGCATTAAGACTTCGTAAGCGCTATTCAAACCGGCTTGTCGAACCGCTCGTAAACAATTGTGGACGATTGATTGAGGGAGAGAATATAAGATACCACTAAATTCTAAGCGAGAGCCGATCATTCCCCGAGGATCCTTGACATTCTTAAAACCATCGACGCTGAAACTATTAGGTATCAAAGCTACATACTCTTGCTCGGGAGGAAGGGTCTGTTTCAGAGAGGCTGCTAAAACTTTTCGAACATCAGTATCATCAATTTCTTTTGTCTGATCACTTAGAGCAATCATCCCTTGACAGGCAAAAATCTGGAGTCCATTGACGGGTAATCCCACAATTACATCATGGATTTCAGTATTTGATTGAGAAGCAGCTTTCTTGACCGCTTGCTTAATAGCCCCAGCTGCTTTATCTAGGTCAACGATTACACCTCGGTTCATCCCTTGAGCATAAGCGCTTCCTACTCCAATCACATTAACTTGATCAGATGTCGCACTAGCGACAACCACTTTCATCGCCGTTGTTCCAATATCTAAACTCACGATGATTTTCGTATCATCCATTCAAAGAATCCTCCTACAACCTCACATTAACGAGCTTTTAATCGTTTCATAGTCATTATAAATAATCAAGCCAAAACATTGAAGCAAAAACGAATAATTATTTACTTTGAATACGAATATGCACCTAATTCTAAGTTAATAGTCCCTTTTTGCGACATTAAACTCGCAATTCGAGGATAATAGCGTAACTTAGCCTTCAAAGTTCGTCGATCACCAATTACTCGATTACCATCATTCATATATAAAATCAAACGATATGGATGTGATTTTGGATTAGGATCTCCGTGAATTTCCGAAATATCATTCCTCATTTTACTCGGCAGTGATAAATAAAGTTCCACAAGATGGGCAATGGAAGTTTTGGGACCCAAATCCTGATAAACCGGATAACTATCAATCGGTTGTTTTAATTTATTCGGAATTATTTTTTTGTTTTCTAAAATACGATAATAGTTATTATCTTTTAATAAAAAGCCGACCGTTCGATGTTCTTGGACCGAAATTTGCAGATCATTAAAATTACGGTAATGGTAATCAATCGTCTTCACAAGGGGAATTTTCTGCTTAATTTTCCGCCTGATTTGTGACTTTCGCAGTAAAGTATCCAAGACTAGAGAATGATGATTAATTTGGGAGGCGTCGATAATTTCTTGCGCCCCTAAGTAATTCACGCCTGACACAGTAATGGTCTGAACATGACCCCAAGGAGAGAGCAAATAGCTAACCACTAAAATAATCACTGTCAACAGAATAATCAAACCATCTTTCAATGAAAATGAAGACAGCTTTTTGAAAAAAGGACGACCGGAATTTCCCGGTCGTCGTGGTGGCGTTGAGTTCTTATATTCATTTCCAGCCATATCGACGATCACTGCTGATTTTTTGTGAAACATGTCATCACTTCACTTTACTAATTAACTCGGTTAAAACTTTGATGAGCCGGTCACTGGCATCCACTACTCCCATTTGCCGGGAGTTAGACTGCAGTTGAGTCAACAAGGATTGGTCACGGACCGTCTGGTCGATTAAATTGAATAACTTCGTAGGCGTTAATTCAGCTTCCGTAATTAATAAAGCGGCTTTTTCTTGAACTAAAGACTCAGCATTTTTCATTTGATGATTATGAGTCACATAAGGACTGGGGATAAAAATTGCTGGAATCCCTAAGGCGGTTAACTCTGCAATCGAAGTTGCCCCACTGCGTCCCACAATCAGAGTAATATCTGGAAGAATCGTCGGCATATCTTCCAAATAAGGAATAACCTGAACATTTTCTGGAATCGTTATTGCTGCTAGTTGTTGTTCGATTTCTTGATAATGAACTTGTCCAGTTACAAATAAAACTTGGTAAGGACATTTTTGAAAACGTGGTAAAATTGCTTGAACCGTCTGGTTAATTGGGGCTGCACCTCTACTTCCACCGAAAATTAAAACAGTTGGCTTTCCAGCCTCCAGATTAAAGTCTTGCAGACGTTGATTCGGTTGGAGATCAGCAACTTCTTGAGCTCGAGGATTCCCAGTAAAAACTAATTTTTTTTGTTCTTTAAATTGCGCCTTAACTTCCGGAAATACATAAGCAATCTTATCCACAAAACGACCCAAAAATTTATTGGTGACTCCCGCGACTGAATTTTGTTCATGAATCACTGTCGGAACTTTTTTCAGATGGGCTGCAAAAACCATCGCTCCACAGACATAGCCACCGGTTCCCACAACTACGTCGGGTTTAAATTCCTGTACAATTTTCTTTGCGGTATAGACGCTTTGCAAAAATAGACGAATTGTCTTGACGTTATCCCAAGTCAGACGTCGTTTAAATCCTTGGACTTTAATGGCTTGGAACTTGATTCCTTCTCGGGCTACAATTCGCTGTTCTAGACCTTCTGCGGTTCCGACATATAAAACTTCTTCAACTAAATTCCGCTCTTGGAGACGCTTAATTAAAGCTAGGGCCGGATAAATATGCCCTCCTGTACCGCCACCTGATACAATTATTCTCATCTCAATCTCCTAACTTGTTGACTGCTTCAATAAAGCAGTCACCCCGTTGTTCAAAGGTCTTAAATTGATCCCAACTGGCTGCAGCAGGTGAAAATAACAAAACGTCGCCTGGATTGCTTAATTTCCAAGCTACTGGTACGGCCTCATCTAAGGTTTTCACTAGCTTAACCTGATCAATTCCAGCAGCCTGGGCAGCTTCTGCCATCAAATGCTTAGTTTGACCATATAGAACAAGAGCATGAACGTTCTTCAATAGAGGAACTAAACTTTCAAAGGTGAAGCCCCGATCTAAACCTCCGGCAATGAGAACCGTTGGCTGAGCAAAAGTCTGCAAGGCAACAGTTGTAGCTTCAATATTGGTTGCCTTAGAGTCATTATAAATCTTCCGTTGATTAAGGGTCTTCACGTATTGAATCCGATGTTTTACTCCCCGAAAAGTCGTAAACACCTGACGTATATCTTGATTGGATTTGCCTGATAGTTTAGCCACCGCAATCGCAGCGAGATAATTTTCAATATTATGGTCACCCGGTAAAACTAAATCGGCAACGTCAATAATTTTTTCTCTCCGAAAATATAAAGCTGCTCCTTCTTGATAAGCACCTTCATGAGTCACGCCGGTCCTGGAAAATGGTACTACTTGAGCGGCACTTTGTTGACTTAAAGTTCGCCATTCTTCCTGATCAAAATTGACTACAAAATAGTCATCTGCAGTCTGATTTTCCGTAATTCTCATCTTAGCTTTAACATAGTTAGCCCGAGTTTTGTGATAGTCCAAGTGAGCTTCATAAATATTAGTGAGAACAGCAATCTTAGGCTTCAATTTGGTAATTCCTAAAAGTTGGAAACTAGACATTTCCACTACAATATCATCAGTAGCTTGAGCCTGGGTAACCACTTGAGAAACCGGAATTCCAATATTTCCGGCCTTATAAGCTCGCCCTTGGCGCCGATTTTGATCTAAAACCAATTGGACTAAAGTCGTCGTCGTTGTTTTGCCATTGCTTCCCGTAACGCAGATAAAAGGCGCTTGGGAAACTTCGTAAGCCAGTTCAGGCTCTGTAATTATTGGGACTTGAGCCTTTAGAGCTGCTTGCACCATGACATTTTCATAATTAATCCCCGGATTTTTAACAACCAGATCAAATCCTTCTTTCAGTAATTGGGGTTGGTGCTGTCCGGAAATAACCCGAATACCCAAATCTTCTAATTGTAAAGCATCAGAATTCTTACTTAAGTCCTGTAAATCATTAACTATAATCTGGGCCCCAAGTTGATGTAATAATAAAGCTGCGTTAAATCCACTCTTAGCAAGACCTAAAAGCAAAACTTTTTTATTTTGATAATCTTTAATTAACTTCATCGAATGGTCCCTACCTTTTCTCTAGAATATTAACAAATAACTTCCAGCAGCCACTAAACCGACTAACCAAAAAACTAGCACGATCTTCCATTCAGACCAGCCCAAAAGTTCAAAATGATGATGAATAGGTGACATTTTAAAAACCCGGTGCCCGGTCGTTTTAAAAACGGCTACTTGAATTATGACGCTCAAAGTTTCCAAAACAAAGATAATTCCAACCCAGAGCAGAGACCAAGGACGTTGCAAAATCAAAGCCACAGCAGCTAAACCACCGCCTAAAGCTAGAGATCCCACATCACCCATAAAAACTTTAGCCGGCTTATGATTGAAAATCATGAAAGCTAATAAGCTGCCAACTACGGCTAAACAAACTAAGGCAATTGCTACTTGCTCTTGTTCTAATGCAATCCAAGCATAAGTCCCATAGGCAATAATACTTAGACCCCCACAAAGTCCATCTAAACCATCTGTTAGATTAACCGCATTGGAAAAGCCCACCAGCCAAAAAATAGCGAAGAGAATAAATAACCAACTCGCAGAAAAAACCCAATCACCAATTTCTAAACGAATGGGTAATTGTTCATAATTATAGGCCCAAAGAAAAACGGCAGCGAAAATTAATTGGAGGCTCGCTTTTTGCCAAGCCCGTAAACCTAAATTACGATGATATTTCAACTTCAAAAAGTCATCAGCAAAGCCGACTCCACCAAAAAGAAAGATCATCAAACTAATTAATCCCGCTGGTAAAAAGTTTTCTGGATCCATCAGTAAAAAAATACTACTAATCAGCAGACTAATAGGAAGAAAAACTATTCCTCCCATGGTTGGAGTCCCTGACTTATATTCCTGCCACTTAGGACCTTCTTCGAGAATTTGTTGTCCTTCTTGCCTTTGATGCATGAATTGAATAAAGATTGGCAATAATGCCCAAACCATTCCTCCAGTAATGAGGACCGACAAACATAACTTCAACGCTTCCATTTTTCCACCCTATGACTAATTTATTCTAATTTAATCTGAATCTTTTTCACCGAATTCAAGACTGCACCTGCAGCGATGCTTTGACGTACAGCGTAACCATGACCAACAAATTCGACCTTCTTTCCCGTCAAATAGGCTAGTTTCAAAAGATCATTTCTCGACCAACCTTTAACGTCCGGCATAGTCATTACTCCATTCGTCAAGACGACCACTCGCTGACCGGCAATTACTTTGGATTTTGTTGTAGGCAATTGCTGAACAATTGTCTGTCCGGTTCCAATAACCCCAACGTTAAGACCTTGATGCGCTAATTGATCTTGGACTGACTTATAACTTTGCCCTGTAACATCGGCCATCTGCAATGTTTGCTTCGATGAAGTTTCATCTTTTATTGTACCGGTTCCTAGGAGTCGTTGCATCATTGGATTAAAAACTTCTGCCAAAATTTTTTCTGGAGCCTTGGTCATTTTTTGCGGCCGTGCCATCGTAATATAGACCAAGTACTGCGGATCCTTGGCTGGAGCTAAACCAGCAACAGAGTAGGTGTAATTATTATTTCCTGTCAAATAACCACCAACTTTACTGGCAATTTGCGCTGTCCCTGTCTTAACAGCAATATCTTGACCTTCGATCTTGTAAGCTCCACCAGTTCCGTAATCCTTTTGCACAACATCGCGCATCGCTTGGATAACGGCTTTAACGGTTGATTTTTTCACTGGTCGATCGACCTCATGAACAGGAAATTTACGAATTTTTCCAGTATTAGGATTAACGATTTTGGTAACCAATCTCGGTTGCATCATCATTCCTTGATTTCCAAAAGCTCCGATGGCTTGAACCATTTGCATTCCGGTAACTGCGATACTTTGTCCAAAAGAAGTAATCGCTTGATCTGACCGATGTTGAAAATTAAGATTTCCGCTAACTTCTCCAGGTAATAAAATCCCTGTTGGTTGCGTGATTCGGAATTTTTTAAGGTAGCGCAGCCAAGTATCAGCCCCCATTGTTTGTTCTAGGTAAACCATGCCCACGTTACTAGAACGAGGAAAGGCTTGACTCAGAGGAATATAACCCCAGCCACTTGTATTCCAATCACGAACTTGCCGATCATCAACGGTCACCGAACCGGAACGATAATATTTTTGTGGATTATAGTTATGCGAATCAATTGCTGCGGCCAAAGTCATGATTTTCATTACCGATCCCGGTTCAAAACTATTCTGAACATTCAAGTCTGACCAAGATTTATCCAATCCCACTTTATCATTCGGATTAAAAGTCGGTCTTTGCGTTAAGGCTAAAATATTTCCCGTTTTAGGATTGGTAATGATAGCTTGCATTGCTTGGGGTTGGTAACGTGAACTCACTTGGTTCATCAATTGCTCTAAGTAATATTGGTAATTAGGATCCAAAGTTGTATAAATATTATTTCCTTGTTGAGGAAGTTTAACTTGCGGATGAGTACTAGGCAAAGTATAACCCTGCGGATCAATACTGCGAACTTCTAGCCCGCTTTTCCCCTGTAACTGTTGGTCAAAGTATTGTTCTAAACCCATCGTTCCAGTTAAAGTGTGCCTCTTACCATCACTACTTAATTGCGCCAGACCAATCGTATTCGAAGCAAAGGTCCCATTGGGATAAGAGCGAGCTTGAGTTGAATAAAAATAAATTCCCGTTAAATGTTGGGCCTCAATTTCTTTTTTAACTTTTAAAGTAATATTGCGTCCAGCACTACCAAACTCGACTTGAAAAGCCTTCTTATTCGTTGGATTAAGTATTTTAAGAATTTGCGCGGGACTTAAAGAAATGTAACGGCTTAAGATACGAGCAGTTTTCACCTTATCAGTCACGTATAAAGGTTTATTTTGCGACGAAACATATTCATGATTTAAAACTGCATAAATTTGATAGGACTTATCACTATAGGCAATTTTAGAACCATCATTGGCATAAATTCCGCCTCGTTGGGCCGGTAAAATGGTTTCATGACGATATTTGGTTTGCGTTCTTTGAGTTAAATTAACCTGACCAACGTGCCCACCAACGGCAATATAGACAAATCTTCCAATACAAATCATAAAAAATAAGGCGATTATTATCCAGAAGAATCCGCCCACGATTCTCCGGTCACGCCTTGATCTTTTTATAATATAATGTTTTTTATTTTTAAAAGAGGATTTCATTTAGAAATATTCCTTATCCGATCAGCATTTAGTTTTAAATGATGCTGCTGTGCGATATCTGCCAAACGACTGGAACTTGTTAATTCACCAATTTCTTGCCGCAAATTACTATTTTTACTTTTGCTAGTTTGTACAGCTGCCGTAATATCCTGCAATCGATGTTGCTGCTGGGAACCTAAGGTTCGAATTCCGACTAAAGTTAACATCAAAACCAGCGTTACAATTCCCAATCCCAAAACAGCCATTTTTTCTCCAAAAGAAAACGGAACGGCTCGTTGATTGGCATCAATAACTTGCTTAATATTATTATGGCTGGTGGCCTTTGGTTCAGAGTCTACCTGCGGTTTTCTAGCTGTATTATCTAACATAATGTGCTTCCCCTAACACTAATGTAATTTTTGAGCCACCCGCAAATGAGCGCTATGGGCACGGTGATTTTCAGCCAACTCTGTGGCATCTGGCAAAATTGGCTTTTTGGTAATTAATTTTAACTCCGGTTGTAAATCGGGTGGGATAATCGGCAAATCTCTTGGTACATTAACTTGAGCATGCTGCCGAAAAATTTGTTTCACAAGACGATCTTCTAAAGATTGGAAACTAATAACGCTGATAATTCCCGCGGGTTTTAAAAGGTTAATTGCTTGTTCCAAAGACTGTTCCAAGGCCCCCAATTCATCATTAACAGCAATTCGTAAAGCCTGAAAGACCTTCTTAGCTGGATTTCCTCCGTGTCGTCGAGCTGGAGCCGGAATGGCCTCTTTAATTAAATCCACTAATTGGGAAGTCGTCACAATCGGAGCTTGTCCACGCTGTTTAATGATTAAGCGGGCAATTACTTTGGAAAACTTCTCATCCCCATACCGGAAAAAGATTCGCACTAGTTCCCCATAAGACCAAGTATTAACAATTTGGTAAGCATCCAAGCTTTGAGTTTGATCCATTCGCATATCTAGGCGTGCTTCATAGCGATAACTGAAGCCCCGAGCTGGATCATCAAATTGTGGTGAAGAAACTCCTAAATCATAAACAATCCCATCAATCGCGGTGATTTGACGTTGAACTAATTCCTCTTGTAAGTCTTCAAAATTAGCGGAGATTAGTTCTAATTGATTTTGCCCCTGCCTTTGAACATCTTCCAAGAGTTCTTGTCCAGCCATGATTGCTTCTTGGTCGCGATCAAACGCGAAAACCTTTAATTGTTGCCCTTGATTTAATAAATAACGGGTATGTCCTCCCCGGCCAAAGGTGGCATCGACATAAACTCCGTGATCGTGAACTTGTAAAGCATCGACCGTCGGTGCCAGTAGTACTGTTTGATGTTGATACATGAACTTTAGCTTCCTATCTATTCTATAAGTTAAAGTCTCCTAAATCTTGTAATTCTTCTGAAATTTGTTCAAAATTAACGGCAATTTCTTGATTCATCTGAGACCATTTTGTAGTATTCCAAATCTCAATCCTTGTTCCTACTCCGGCGACCACGCACTGATCAGTCAACTGTGCATAGTCAACTAAAGCAGCAGTTAGATTTACCCGCCCCTGTTTATCAAATTGACATTCGACAGCAGCGGCATAAAAAAAACGAATAAATAGCCGCGCAGAACGTTGAGTTAGGGGCAACTGTTGCAATTTATCTTCCAAAAGTTGCCACTGAGTTCGGGGATAGCCAAAAAGACAGCCATCCATCCCCCTAGTTAAAACAAAATCGGCTCCTAATTGTTGCCGAAACTTAGCAGGGATAATTAGTCGTCCTTTAGAATCAATGGTGTGATGAAACTCTCCCATAAACATCTAATCACCTCGAACACACTATGAATATTACCACAAGCCACCACATATCACCACTATTTACCCTAATCCCCACCAGAATAATCCGAGAAAATTATTTGCTTTTTTGCTTTTTTTTCGATAGGATACGAACTGTTAAGAAGTCCGGAAAAGTAAAGTTCAGGTGGTTAATTTGAAAAAGAAAAAAAGTTTATTTGTTCGTATTACCCAAACTTTCGTTTGGTTAATGATTATTGTTACAATTGCGGGAGTTATTTTTCAAGCCGTTGTTGCTTTCTTATAAGATATTTAAAAACGATCCAGAAAGTAATCTTTCTGAATCGTTTTTTATTTGGAGTCTGCAAATTATTCGGTAATATCTTCACCAAACCACTTCTTACTAATCTGTTTTAATTTTCCCGTATCTTTCAATTGTTTTAAGACCTGATTTACTTGCTTTAATAATTCTGGTCTTTTTTTGCTGACTCCCACCGCAAAATCTTCTCGAGCAAAAGGAGTTTCTAAAACTTGATACTGATCGGTTAATTTAGCTTTTTCTAGATAATACTCCGCAAAAACACGGTCAATTACAAAACCCTCGATTCGATTTGACCGCAAATCCATCATGCCATCTTGAATGTTATCATACTGAACCGGAGTTTTATTCTTGATAAAATTTTTTAAAAGCTGGGGTTTTTCCGTGACATCAAAGTAACCCGTAGAAGCTGATTGAACTCCAACCACGCGATTGCGCAATTGTTGAATTTGCGTGATCTTGTTTCTCTTAGCAACCACCATTACCTGCTCATTTTTTAAATAAGCCCGGGAGAAATTAACCTGTTGAACTCGAGCTGGAGTTTTTGTATAACCATTCCAAATCAGATCAATCGTCCCATTCTTCAATTCTGTTTCTTTCATGGACCAATCAATGGTTTGAAATTTAATTTTTCGATGCATCAATTTTCCTGCGGCCTTAGCGGCATCAACATCAAAACCGGTTAGTTGACCGGCCTTAGTTTGGAAACCCATTGGTACAAAAGAATCATCAACGCCGATGATTAATGGTTGTTCCTTGGTTGTTACTTGGGCTCGACCATGTTGACAAGCTCCCAAAGTCAGGCTTAAAACTAATAAGAGAATGATTTTCCACCAACGCTTCATCATTGACCTCCCAAAGTAAAAATCTGATTGGAGATCCGCTTAGCAAATTCAGCATCGTGAGTAACGACCAGTTGCGTCATTCCTGAAGCCTGGAATTGTTCTAAAAGGTCCGCCACTTGCCACTTACTGGCAGCATCCAAAGCACTAGTTGGCTCGTCATAACATAAGACTTGGGGCTTCAAGATTAAAGCTCGCGCAATGGCGACTCGCTGTTTTTGTCCGCCAGATAACTGAAACGGATACTTATCTTTTTGTTCCAATAATTGCAATGATGTTAATAACTTTTCAGCTGCTTCTTGAGCTTCTGTGGTACTTTTCTTTTGAACCTGTACTGCAGCTAAAGTAATATTTTGGAGAACATTTAAGTGCGGAAAAAGACGAAAGTCTTGAAAAACTGCTCCCACTTGGTTTTGACTGTGATCCAAAGGATTAAAAGCCGCCCCTCGAAGAAAGAACTCCCCTTGATCAACATCTTCCAGACCTAAAATGGTGCGTAATAAAGTGGTTTTTCCAACTCCACTGGGACCAACGATCGAGAGAATGGCTTGGGGTTGAATTGCTAAGTTGACATTTTTAAAAATTAAATTTTTTCCAAAAGACTTACTAATTCGGCGTAATTCTAAGGTTGGTTGCTGGCTGGCTTTATTCATAGTAGGAGAACCTCCGTTCAATTTTGTTTTGAATATAAGTTAAAACTCCGGTCATTATCAGATAGATAACCCCTACTAAAACTAACGGTAGTAAAGTTACATCTCTAGCTGTAGCTACATTACCGGCCCGTAATAAATCACCAATCCCAATGACATAAACTAACGAAGAATCTTTAACTAAATTGATAATTTCATTTCCAATGGACGGTAAAACAATTTTTAAGACTTGTGGCAAAACAATGAAACGGAAGGTCTGCCAGCGGTTAAAACCTAGTAAGGTTGCTGCTTCCCGTTGATTTTGACTGACAGCCTGCAAGCCTCCCCGGAAAATTTCTGCAAAGTAGGCGGCATAGTTCAAAATAAAGGCAATACTTGCTGCCGTGAATCGTTCAAAAACAAGACCGACAATTGGCAAACCATAAAAAACAAAAATTAGTTGTAATAATAACGGTGTCCCGCGCATTAACCAAACATAAAAAGATAATACTGCTCGAACAACTTTAAAACGACTACGTAAGCCGCTGGCAAAAAGAATTCCTAAAGGCACCGAAACCACCAAGGTAATCACAAAAAGTAACAGAGTGATTTTAGTTCCTGACAATAATGATGGTAAAATTTCGCTAACATACTTCATATACTTTCCTCACTATACAAAAAAACTCCTTGAGTAAAAATACTCAAGGAGACAAATTAGAATTGTGGTCCCACCCCTAAATTATGATAAGCTCGCGCTTATCATCTCAGGCAGTTATAAACTGCAGTGATAACGGTAGATACCGATGGATTTAACCATAAAGCTCACGAGTGTGTTCTGTACTTCGCAATAACTGTTCACAGCTACCACAGTCTCTCTGAATTGCCGAAAATACATCTGTCTCGTTCAACGCTTAATTTAATATTCTTAATGATGAAACAAACGGTGCCAAAAACCACTTTTTTCAGAATTCTCAGAAGTATCTAATTCAATTTCATTTAAAGGAATCTTTTCTCCCAGAATTCTGCGTGCTAGATTAGAATACCCTACGGCCGCAGGACTATTGTTGTCTAAAGTAACGATTGATTGTCCTTGATTAGCAGCGGCAATCACTTCGTCTTCATCTACTATAACACCGATTAAAGGAGCCGACAAGCGATTTACGATATCTTTAATTTTAATTGAAGTTCCCTTTTGCATCATGCTCACCCGAACCCGGTTAATAACTAAATGTAAGCCATACTGTAAATTAGAATTTTCTAAAATTCCGACGACTCGATCGGCATCACCCACTGCAACGGATTCGGGAGTAGTTACAATAATTGCACTATCAGCCACGGCTACCGCCGCCATAAATCCGGTCTCAATTCCAGCTGGGCAATCAACAATGACCAAATCAAAGTTCTCTTTGAGATCATTGATAATTTGTTTTAGTCCCGTCACCTGCAATTTACTCTGGGTGGCATTTTGAGCTGCCGCTAAAAAAAATAAATTTCCATCCATCTCAGGATATTTAACTAACGCCTGGAATAAATCGGCTCGTCCTTCTAAAACATCGACTACATCGTAAATGACCCGATTACTCAAGCCCAACATGGCATCCAAATTTCTTAATCCCAGATCTAGATCAACTACACAGACGCGTTTATCATTTTGGGCTAGAGCAATGCCTAGATTGGCAGTCGTTGTAGTTTTACCGACGCCCCCTTTTCCCGAAGTAATGACAATTGAGGTCCCCATGAGCTTCTCCTTTCAATCTAAGATAATTCCTGGTTCTGATTTAATAAGGGCTAAATGGTCCATCGTATCTTGCACTAGGGTGTGCAAATCATTGATATAGAAAAGTGAATTATTACTCAAATGCTCCCTATCTAAATCCGCCACAATGGAAATAACATCACTAATTCGAACCTGACTAGCCTGACAGATATTGCCAATGATCACTGCATCACTGTGGTCCGGAAAACCGGCTTGCAAAATTCCTTCAACTTGACCTGCAATATAAATATTTCCGGTAGTCCGAATTTGAGCACTTTGATGGACCGTTCCTAATAAGAGAAGGTCTCCTTGATAATCTCGAACTTGACCTGAGCGAATAACCTTAGTTTCAATATTTAACTTCTGATTAGCTAAATAAGTTTCAACTTGTTGACGATCTAAAACGGAACTCTTAATCTTGGGTGGAGCAAACAAATTAAACTTCGCCAATAGGGTTATTAATTGCTCCTGCTGGCTAGAAGTTAACAAACGTCTTTGCGAATCAACCGTAATTTGGGGTTGCTCTTGATTCCCCGTTCCAGCCGTCAATTTTAACTTAACTAATAACTGCTGGAGATCCTGCAAAATTTGTTTAAAATCACTATCGGAATTTAATTCCAAATAATATTGTTTCCCCTTACCCTTTAAGACTACCCGTTTCACATTTATCTCCCCAAATCAATGTGTCAATTTATCACTCAACTTTGCCAATGGAAAATATAAAACCCCAAAAAATAAGGAATTAAATAATAAACTTGGTGCGAGCCAATAAACAATAAACTGATTGACATTTATCAGAACTAAGTTTAGAAAAGATCCCACCAAATATAAATAAATCATCGAAATTGTTAGAAAAATAAAGTAAACACTCCATTCAAAAATCAAAGAATGGGGAAGATACTTTTTTAAATGCTTATTCACAATTACAGTCAATGGAAAAACGACCGTATACAATCCAAAAATATGGGAATAGTAAGAATCGTATAAAATTCCGATAATTAGTGCAAAATAAAACCAATGATTATCTTCACCGGCATCGTGGAGTGATCCTACAATAAATACTAACAGTAATAATTGTAGCGATACTTGCATCGTAGGTAAATTAAAAAAGCTTATAACGTTTTTCAAAGAGCCATCAAGAAAAAATGCTAGTAATAAAATTAAAAATTGCACAATATATTGGGTAGTTCGATTTCGCAAATCAGCCATTTTCAACATCTCGGCTAATTACCGTAACAACTGTAAAATTATTTAAATCCGTCGCCGGCTTAACATAGACTGAAGAAGCCAAACCGTAATCATCTTTTTTAATTCGGATTACTTTACCAACGTACAACCCCCGTGGGGTTAATCCACCTAAACCGGAAGTAACAACTTTTTGCCCAACTTTAATATCTTTAGGTGAAGCCACATTAGTCATCACCAATAAATCATCTTTTGAATCATAGCGGCCAATAACTCCGGTCGTATTATTTTCACCATCCGTTAAAACTTCCACCGCAAATTTATCGGCTAAAGTCTTATCCGTCGAAATTAAGCTGACTTTAGAATTAGTCCGATTAACTTCAGTAACTCGACCAGCTAAACCCGAACCTGACATGACCGGCATATTTTTCTTAACTCCAGCTAGCGATCCCTGATTAATAACTAGGTAGTTTTGCCAATTATTGGGAGACCGGGAAACTACGACCGCTAAAATTTGGTGATAATCAGTCAGGGTTTTATTGAGTTTAATCTGCTGTTTGAGTGAGTCATTCTCGCGTTTTAAGGCCCCCATTTGGGCTTTAACTTGCGCTAAATCATTTAATTGCGATTTTAGTTTTTTATTTTCTTGATACGTAATAAAAACATCGTGAATATTATCTCCAATATTACGGACACCGTTAACCGGTACCGAAACCACACTACTAGTGATTTTTAAAGTATCATTAGCCATTTGATGAACGAAATTAGGCTGAGACTTTCTATCACTAAAGGTAACCGAAGCCGCAATCATTCCAAAAACAATGATCACAACAATCATAATAATGATTAACTTCTTATTTGAGAATAGGTTCCGCATACAAATCCTCCCTGGTGATTAAAAGCCATCCGGCGGCTTTTACTTGTGGTCTCGAATTACATCCAAATTCTGTAGAGATTGTCCCGTTCCAATAGCAACACAATCTAATGCTTCTTGGGCTAAAAATACGGGTACCTTGGTAGAGTCAGAAATAACACTCGCAAAGCTATTCAATAATGCTCCCCCACCGGTCATAATGATCCCGTGATCAATGATATCGGCAGCAATTTCGGGAGAAGTCTCTTCCAGAGTCTCCTTGATGGTACTGACAATCTCTTCAATATTTTCATGCATTGCTTGGGCAATATCTACAGCCGATAACTCCACTGTTTTGGGAAGACCACTAATTAAATCACGTCCCCGAATGCTCATATCTGGCAGTTCAGCAGCTGCTTCTACGGAAGCCGAACCAATGGCAATCTTTAATTCTTCCGCAGTTCGTTCACCAATCAATAAATTGAAAGCTTGTCGAACATAAGTCACTACGGATTCATCTAGTTTATCACCCGCAATCCGAATTGAACGACTAGAAACAATCCCACCTAAAGAAATAGTTGCTACATCTGTTGTTCCTCCGCCAATGTCAACGACCATGCTTCCCGTGGGATCCATTACTGGTAAGCCGGCACCAATAGCGGCTGCGAATGGTTCTTCAATTAAAAAAGCATCCCGAGCACCGGCATGTTGTGCAGCTTCAATTACCGCCCGCTTTTCAACTTCTGTGACGCCACTTGGAACACAAATCATCACGTTCGGATGCGCATTACCAATTGATTTTTGTAAGAAGTATTTTAACATTGAAGCCGTTGTATCGTAGTCTGCAATAACGCCTCCACGAATCGGTCTAATTGCATTAATATCCCCCGGGGTCCGCCCAATCATTGCTCGGGCTTCTGAACCGGCAGCAACAATTTCACCGGTTGAAACTTTTTTAGCAACCACAGAAGGCTCACGTAAAACTATCCCCTTACCTTCAACATATACAATGGTGTTTGCTGTTCCTAAATCTATTCCTACATTACGTGATCTGATTCCAAACAAGACACTATCTCCTTAAACTGTAACGATTCTCAAACTTTCTGTTAAATTATAGCATACAAAAATTCAATTCAAAATATAATTAGATGAGACCCTGGGTTCGCAAACTACGAAAATGACCACGACCGATGACTAAATGATCGGCTAAAACAAGGTCTAGCAACCGACAACCCGCTTGTAGTTGCCGAGTAAAGCTCAAATCAGCAGCTGAAGCCTGCAAATTACCACTGGGATGATTATGGGCAATAACAATCGTCGTACAAGGTAAATTTAGAGCTGGAGCAACAACGGATCGAACCTGAACTGGCGCGGTTGTTAGCGTTCCCCGAAAAATAACTTGCTCCGCTAATATGGCTTGATCATGATTCAAAAAGAAGGCTACTAACTCCTCTTGATTTTTTTGGTAATATTTTGTGACTAAATGTTGTCCAATTTGCGTAATCGTCGTTGGTTGCCCGGGAGGAAGGCGTTGAATCCGATTTAAGCGTTGATTTAATTCCAGCAATGCCAAAATTCGGCTCTGGTTGGCGAGCCCAATTCCGGGAATTTGGAGTAACTTGGAGGCCGTTAATTGCTGAACTTCCGTAAAATCATGACTAATCATTGCCATTTGCTGAACAATTTGGAAGACCGAATTTCTCTGAGTACCAGAACCAATTAAAACTGCAAATAATTCAGTTGTCGTCAAGTTCTGGGCACCAAACCTTTGCATGCGCTCACGTAATTGCACTCTATATCCCTACTTTCAAGCTTTAACTTAAATTACAACAAATTAGTCCGCTTGAACCAAATTTAAGATTTCACCCGCAAAATGTAGTGAACCACAAATCACTAAAATACTTTCCGAATCACAACTTTGAACAGCTTGTTTAAAGGCTACTGGCCAAGATTCAATATACTTCATTTTTGTTAATAAATGATAGTCTTGGATCTTAGCAGCTCGATTCTCCGAAAAAGTAGTAATCCAAACTTCGGTTGCCATTTTCTCCAAAACTTGCAAAATTTCTTCCCGATTTTTATCTACCATCGCGGAATACAAAACTAAGAGCCTTTTTTGGGGCTCTAGCTGGCGAATATTTTCTAATAAAGTGGTAATCGCTGGTAAATTATGAGCTCCATCGACAATAATCAGGGGTTCTTGCGCTAAGATTTGTTGTCGGGCTGGTAAACTTGCTTGACTAAGAGCTCGATGAATCAGCTTAGGATCCCAAAAGTCAGGCACCAAAATGGTATAGGATTCGAGGGCTAAGGCTGCATCCCAAACTTGAGTTTTAGCACTTGAGGGAACCTGTCCTTGAAAATGTCGAAGAGAATTTTGCCAAGAAAACTGCGTGGCTTCTAAATCCAGCGTTTGGATTCGATCAACCTTAAAATCTTCTGTCAATTGATGCCAAGGTGCTTGGAGTTCTTGAGCCTTCTTTTGAATTACATCTTGAACTTTAGAATCTAATTCGCCAACGACCACTGGCCGTTGAGCTTTAATAATTCCTGATTTTTCCCGGGCAATATCGATCAAAGTTGGTCCAATAAGGGCTTCATGATCATGACCAACATTAGTAATGATTGATAGTTGCGGCGTAATAACATTGGTCTTATCATGTTTACCCCCAATTCCCACCTCAATAATTCCATAATCAACTTCTTGCTCTTGAAAGAAAGCAAACATCAAAACTACTAAAAATTCAAACTCAACTAAATAATAATCCGGATCACTCTTTTGGAGATCAGAAACTACTCTCTGGATTCGCTGAGTCCAAGTTACCAGTTGTTCGTTACTAATTGCTTGAGCATTAATTTGAATTCGCTCATTGAAGTTTTGAATATAGGGAGACATAAAGGTTCCCACTTTATAACCTGTTTCAGTCAATAAATGAGTTAAATAATTACAAACACTCCCTTTTCCATTAGTCCCGGTAACATGGACAGTCGGGTAACTATTTTGGGGGTTTTCCAGAAAATCAAGTGCCCGTTGAACATAATTCAAACTCTTATCTGGATGAAAATGGGGCAAACTATGAATATAGGCCAAAGCACTTTGACAATCAGTAACCATCAACTAGGCTTCCTTTCTTTAGTAAAAAAGCTGCTACAAAATAAAATTTTGTAACAACTTCTGCAATCTTAAATTTTATAAGCTTCCCACTAGGCATTTTGCAGTTCTTGAATCCGAGCCTTAATCTTTGCCTGACGAGCTTGATAATCCGCTAATTTGGTCCGTTGTTTAGCTACCACTTCAGCGGGAGCATGTTCCACAAATCCCGGATTAGCTAACTTCTTCGTCAAGAAGATAACATCTTTTTCTAATCTCGTTAATTCTTTTTCTTGCCGGGCAATCTCTTGCTGTAAATCAACCAATTCTGCCAAAGGAACATAAATCTGAGCTCCTTCAATAACCGCTGTCAAAGCCAATTTCGGAGCCATCACTTTGGGCTCAATTGTTAACTTCTTCGAATGAGCTAGAGACTGAATATAAGCTTGATTAGCCATTAAAACTGCTTGAACTTCTGGGTCTTGGGCCGCAATTAAAATATCAATTGGGCGCGATAGCGGAGCGTTAACTTGCGAACGAATCTGACGAATGGCCTTAATTGTTGCAATTAACAATTGCATCTTCTTGGCTGCAGCTGCAGCTTCCAATTCTGAGTGAACCACTGGATATTGCGCCACGACCAATGATTGACCTTCATGAGGCATTGTTAACCAAATTTTCTCGGTCACAAAGGGCATAATTGGATGCAGTAAACGTAAAATCTGATCTAAACAATAGGCTAAAACGGTCCGCTTACTTGCTTTACTTTGAGGATCAGAAGCATTCAGAGTCGATTTACTTAACTCAATGTACCAATCACAAAAATCATTCCAAATGAAGTTATGCAAAGCTCGACCAACTTCACCAAATTCATACTTATCAGAAAGATGGATAACTTGGGCAACAGTCTCATTTAAACGATTTAAAATCCAACGATCGGCTAAATCTAATTGCGAACCTGTTGGAACCTTAGTTGGAGCTGGTGTCTCAGCCAAGTTCATAATTACAAAACGACTGGCGTTCCAAATCTTGTTAATAAAGTTCCAGCCCGCAGCCACTTTTTCATAACTAAAGCGGGTATCTTGCCCTGGAGCCGAACCGGTAACCAAGAACCAACGTAAGGCATCAACTCCATAACGGTCAATAACTTCCATTGGATCGATCCCATTTCCCAAGGACTTACTCATCTTACGTCCTTGCTCATCACGCATTAAACCATGCAAAATGACATCTTTAAAAGGACGTTGATCGGTAAATTCTAGTCCTTGGAAGACCATCCGGGCAACCCAGAAGAAAATAATGTCATAGCCAGTTACTAAAGCATTAGTTGGATAGTAACGTTTAAAGTCGGCAGCATCAGTATCAGGCCAACCTAAGGTGGAAAACGGCCACAGAGCACTTGAGAACCAAGTATCTAAAACATCAGGATCTTGTTCCCAATTCTCAGAATCTTGCGGTGCCTCTTCACCAACATACATTTCCTCTGTCTGGCGATTATACCAAGCAGGAATTCGATGTCCCCACCAAAGTTGGCGAGAGATAACCCAATCATGTACTTCTGACATCCATTGGTGGAAAGTACTTTCAAAACGTTCTGGAACAAAGTTAACCTTTCCTGCTGTAGTCTGATTCTTCAAAGTCATTTCGGCCAAAGGCTGCATCTTCACAAACCATTGTTTAGACAAACGGGGTTCTACCTGAACACCTGAGCGTTCTGAATGGCCAACACTATGGACAATCGGCTCTACCTTTAACATATAACCTTGATCTTGTAAATCTTGTACCATCTGTTTCCGAGCGACGAAACGATCTAAACCAGCGTAAGCTCCGGCATTTTCATTCATCGTTCCATCATCATTCATGACATTGATCCGTTCAAGATCATGGCGATTACCCACTTTGAAGTCATTAGGGTCATGGGCTGGGGTGATTTTAACTAAGCCAGTTCCAAACTCTGGATCAACGTACTGATCTTCAATAATTGGCAACTTCCGACCAAAGAGAGGCAAAATAGCCTCTTTTCCGATCAAATCTTGATAACGTGAATCTCCCGGATGAACCGCAATTGCGACATCCCCGGGCATTGTTTCGGGACGGGTCGTTGCAATTTCAACGAAACCTGAACCATCAGCTAAAGGATATTTAACATGATAAAAAGCTCCTTGATCATCCTTATGTTCCACTTCAATATCAGATAAGGCGGTCTTTAATTCTGGATCCCAGTTAATAATATACTCGCCCCGATAAATTAAGTCTTTGTTATATAATTCCACAAAAACTTTCCGAACGGCTCGAGAAAGTCCCTCATCTAAGGTAAAACGTTCCCGAGAATAGTCAACTGAAAGACCCATTTTGGCCCACTGTTGGCGAATAATTTGAGCATATTCTTCTTTCCACCGCCAAACTTCTGCCACAAATTCTTTTCGACCTAAATCATAACGGGTTTTTCCTTCAGTCCGCAATTTAGCTTCAACTTTGGCCTGAGTCGCAATTCCCGCATGGTCCATTCCCGGCAAGTATAAAGTATCGAAACCTTGCATTCTTTTTTGGCGAATCAAAATATCTTGAATCGTGGTATCCCAAGCATGACCTAAATGTAATTTTCCCGTTACATTCGGTGGTGGAATAACGATTGAATAAGGATGGGCTTTTTTATCACCATTGGGTTTAAATAAACCTGCCTGGACCCATTGTTCATAGCGGCCTGATTCTACTTCTTGATGATTGTATTTTGCTGACATTTCAGTTTTAGTAGTCATTTCAGCAACTCCTTTAAAATTTTCTAAACAAAAAAAGCCCTAATAATTATTAGGACGAATGTGGGTATACGCGGTACCACCTAAATTACCTTGCTGCTTTTAAAAATATTACAGCAGAGTATCTCAACTTGATATCGGTATTCCCGGCCAATTATGGCAGCTCCCAAGCTACAACTAAATTCATCTTGGCAACTAACTTTCAGCAATGTAGTTGTCTCTGTTCCAAGATTTAAACTTAGACCTCTTGATCAACACTTAATATTGTTTCCATCATAGTTAAAAATCGGCTCAGCGTCAATTGATAATTACAATAAAGCCTGAATTTCTTCGTTCGGAGCTTCCAAAAAATGACTTTCAAGGCTGATATTAGTGATTTCAATCTTGTCTAGAGCATTTTTTAATAAAGTATCTAAATCTAACTGGGCTTCATACTGGGCCGCCTTATCTAAGCGTGGCTTGGTTCGCGGCCGGGTAGGCGCAAAAATAGTACAACAATCTTCAAACGGCTGAATGGATAAATCAAAAGTGTCGATTTTTTCAGCCAAAGCAATGATTTCCGTTTTATCCATCGTGGCCACTGGACGAATAATTGGCGTAGTCGTCACCGCATTGATGGCCGCCATGCTTTCTAAAGTTTGGGAAGCCACTTGACCCACTGATTCTCCATTGAAGATTGCTAAAGCCTGGCGCTTTTGGCGAATTAAATCAGTCAAGCGTAACATTAACCGGCGTTGAATGGTCATCAAGTAACCTTCTGGCACTTGTTGTTTAATTGTTTCTTGAATTTCAGTAAATGGTACTTGAATAAATTTGATCTGACCGGTATAAGAAGCCAATTTAGCCGTTAATTCTTGAGCCTTTTGAAGAGCATGTTCACTAGTATAGGGCGGACTATAGAAATGAACCATTTCAATCTCGACCCCCCGTTTCATAGCCAGATAGCCGGCAACAGGAGAGTCAATTCCTCCCGACAACATCAACATGGCCTTCCCCGCAGTTCCAACCGGTAAACCAGCACTCCCGCGATAAGTGTGACTGGTTAGATAAGCACCATCCATTCGAATCTCAATTTGAATTTTAATGTCTGGGTGGCGCATTTCAGCTTTAATTTCGGGAATTTGGTCACTAATATAGTCCCCAATGGCTAAGTTAATCTGGTTAGTATCATAGGCAAACTGATGATCCGCTCTTTTAGTCGCAATTTTAAAGGTTTTCCCAGTTTGATATTGCTCTTGGACTAAAGCTAAAGCTAATTCCTTAATTGCTGGCATCTCTTTGGCGATTTTAATACTGGGAGAATAACTTTGAATTCCAAAAACGACCTGCAAGCGATCCATCACGGCCTGAGCATCGGCTCCATTTAATTCCAAGTGCATCCGATCTCTTTTGGGATGAATCCGAACCGTCGGAAAAGGATGGAGAACTTTTTCAACATTTCCGTGGAGACGGTCAATAAAACTGCGTCGATTCTTCCCCTTGGTTGATAATTCACCATAGCGCACCATAATTTCTGTATATTGCATCTCAAGCTCCCTTTAATTTAAAATTTGAAAATGTTGATGGATTTGATCCAAAACTTTAATAAATTCTTCCATTTCTGCAAGGGTATTATTCTCATCCAAACTGACGCGAATCGCGCTAGTTGCCCATTGATCAGGAACATGCATTGCCTGGAGGGTAATTGATTCCGTCCCGTTTCGCGAAGAACAAGCACTAGTCGTTGACAAATATATTTCGTGTTGTTCAAAAGTATGCACTAAAGTTTCTCCTCGGACTCCCCGGATCGCGAAACAAACCACATGGGGCGCAAAAGTGGCATCTAGTTGAGAAAACACCCGCACATTAGGCAAGGTCTCCAGATGTTCAATCAAAAGTTTCCGCAATTGATTTTGCCGTTCAATCTTTCCGGGAAGATCACTTTTAGCTAAACGGAAAGCCTTGGCCATGGCGGCAATCGCCGCCACATTTTCCGTTCCGGATCGCCAATTATGTTCTTGTCCGCCGCCACTAATCAAAGGGGCGATTTTCCGACCTTTTTTAGCATAAATAAAACCTACTCCCCGAGGAGCATGAAACTTATGTCCAGAAAAAGTCAAAAAATCAATGCGTGGATCTTGTAATACCTGCTCTAGTCCCTTCCCCACAGCTTGGACTGCATCGACGTGAAAATGAACAGTCGGATAATCATCGAGGATCCGGGCAGCTTCTGTCAAAGGCTGAATGGACCCAACCTCGTTATTAACCGCCATGATAGAAACTAAAATTGTCTCAGCTCGTAAAGCCTGAGCAAGGTCATGAGGATCAATATGTCCTTGATGGTCGACAGGCAGATCGGTAATTTCATAACCCAATTTTTCTAATTGCCGAACACTATTAGCCACAGCCGGATGTTCAATAGCCGTCGTAATAATATGACGACCAAACTTTCTTTTTTCGAGAGCTGTTCCTTTAATAATCCAGTTGTCGCCTTCACTTCCACCACTGGTAAAAAAGATTTCTTCCGGTTCACAGTGTAAAAGGTCTGCAATTTGTTGCCGGGCAGAAGTTAGAACTTGTTGAGCTTGATCACCTAAACGATGCAAACTGGAGGGATTTCCAAAAAATTTTTCACTTACTTGATTGTAGCTTTCCAAGACAGTCGGCGAAATTAAAGTCGTTGCACTATTGTCAAAATAAATCATGATTTTTTCCTCTTCTATAATTCCAAACAAAAAAGCCTTCCGGCTAAGGTTGGACTTCATTTTGTTGTAATTTTTGAATCCGTTCTACGGCTCCGGGTTCGGCCTGATCCAAAGCTTGCGCAATAATTTGCCGTGCTTGGTGATAATCATGTTCTTGTTCGCAAACTTGCTGAGCTTTTTGTGCTGCCTGTTTGACTTCCGGTAAATCATTGATATATCTATTAGCATATTGTAACAGAAGACTGGTAGTTTGAATATCCTCAATCAGCTGCCGATTAGTGGCCGTTAAAACTGTTAATAACTTTTGGGCCTTTGTACATTGCTCTTGTAACTTAAATACGTCCACAGGATCTTGTCCCAATTGGGCTTGGAGTCGTTGCACCTTCTGCTCAGCTTCTCGATACTGAACTTGATACTGACTTGGTAGACCTGGAAGATGTAAAAGAACTAATTTCCTTTGTAAACGATCAAGCTCTTGAATCAAGGCTTGAGTTTGCTGTTGCAGGTCCTGGTAGCCGACCTTCAAAGCCCCTAAATGCTCCTGAATTTGTTGCTGTTGAGTTTCAATTTGCGTTAAATTCCGATTCATTTTCTGAAATTGTTGCCAAACTTGAGAATAAATTACTTGCGGAGCTTTTAAATACTTAAGTTGCTGCTGATAAACGGCTTGAATCTCAATCAATTGTTGTTGACAGGTTTGGGCTCGTTCTTGATCAGCAAGTTTTAAAACATATTGTTGCCGCAGACGGACCATTTCCTGGGCCAAACGTCGACCTTGCGCTTGAGCATGCTGGAGAAAATCACCTAAAATTGGTTGTCCGACTCGAACTTTTTTCTTTAAACGCCACTCGCTGGCAATTCGATCATATAACTGGTCTAAATGTTGTAAAATCTCCTTTTCTAAACGATCAAAGTGGGCTAACTGTAACTTCAATAGTAAAGATTCTAATTGTTTAATCTGGCTACGAATTGTTTGTAATTCCAGTGGAATTTGCGGATTTGGTAATTGCATCCCCAAGCCTTTTAACTTCTTGTCTACCCGCTCTAGTTCTTCTAACTGAGGATTAAATTCCGCCTGGAGTCGTTCTTGACGTTGCAGTGTTCGTTCGTATAGCTTTTGTAAATTATGAAAATCTTTTTGAAGGTTTTTTAAGAGCTCTTGGGCTGTAAGCGGATTGCCCTGCTCAACTAAGGCTGTAGCTTTTTGGAGTTGAACCACTATTGGCTGTAATTTACTTTCTAGGGCCACTTTAAGAGGTGCCATAAATAAAGAATTTTCAACTAATTGTTTCTTAAATAAGCTCACCTGTTTTTGGAGTTGCGTTAAATCAGTCTGGACTTGGATTAGACTTTGAGATAAAACATCCAAGCCCGCTTGAATCTTAGCAATCAATTTAAGTTGCTTTTGAACTTCTTGCGCCAATTTTTGTAACGACCGGTAAGCTGTCAAAACTCTAAAACTGATATTTTGTTCCGAAGCAGCTAACAACTTCTCCTGTTCTTGTGGCAGCTGCTTCTCCGTTAAATTTTGATACTGGGTCTGATAAGCTTGATATTTTTCCAAGCTCAGACCTGCAAGTTTTTGCTTTTTAATTTGCGTTAATTGCTCACCCAACTGTAATTGGATCAATTGTTCTAGATTCTCACTCACTTGATCAATTAAGGTATTATTTTTTTGGTAAAAATAAATAATACCTCCACCTAAGACTAAGAAGACCAGAACAAGAACAATAATTATTATCATTGACAGCACCCCAAAAAGTTCCATATATAGTAAAGTTTAGTATAACAAAAAATATGGCCAATCGTTACGAAAGTTCCTTGAAAGCGAGAATATAAATTGACTTTCTTTAAGAAAGCAAGTATTGTGTTACTTGTGTAAAATAATTGCAGCAGTGAGCGACAAGCTCGTCAACAAACCATAGCTAGATAAAGCTCAATTAGTAACCTCCGGCTGCAAATGGCGAAAATTGTAATATGGATTGCACGAATGTTGAACTCACAAGTTAATTATTTTACTCCAAAACAAGATCTTGGAGGATTTTAAATGTCTCGTTATACTGGACCAACATGGAAAAAATCTCGTCGCTTAGGAATTTCTTTATCCGGAACCGGTAAAGAACTGGCTCGTCGCCCTTATGCTCCTGGTCAACACGGACCGAACAGCCGTAATAAGTTATCCGAATACGGTACCCAATTACATGAAAAGCAAAAATTGCGTTTAATGTATGGTTTAAACGAACGTCAATTCAGAAATACTTTCATGCGGGCCGGCAAAATTAGAGAAGGTAAGCATGGTGAAAACTTCATGGCTTTACTCGAAGCTCGTTTGGATAATGTTGTTTATCGTTTAGGTTTAGCAGTTACCCGGGCACAAGCTCGTCAATTAGTTAATCATGGTCATATTACTGTTGATGGCAAACGGGTTGACATTCCTTCTTACGAAGTAAAACCTGGTCAAGTTATTTCTTTACGTGAACGTTCTAAAGATTTACAAGTTGTCAAGGAAGCTCTAGAAGCTAATGTTGCTCGACCAGCTTTCGTTGAATTTGATGCTGATCAATTAACTGGAAAATTAATTCGTTTACCACAACGGGATGAATTAGAACCAGAAATTGATGAATCCTTAGTTGTTGAATTTTACAACCAAATTCTGTAATTTTTTCCAATCGTGGAGCAACCTTCGGGTTGCTTTTCTTTTACCTCAAATTAGCTTTCTCTAAAGGAGGCTCCTATGCAACAACCTTTGGCTTACCGAATGCAACCTCAAAATTTGGATGAGGTCGTTGGCCAGCAAGAACTCGTTGGTCCTCACAAAATTATTCGACGCATGGTCGAAGCAAAATCACTTTCTTCAATGATCCTTTACGGTCCTCCGGGGACTGGTAAAACTAGTATTGCTAGCGCCATCGCCGGAAGTACTAAATATGCCTTTCGCAAGTTGAATGCCGCGACGGACTCCAAAAAGGATTTACAAATCGTTGCTGAAGAAGCTAAACTTAGTGGTCGAGTAATCTTGTTATTAGACGAAATTCATCGTCTGGATAAAGCTAAACAAGATTTTTTATTACCTCTCCTAGAGAATGGTCAAATTATCTTAATTGGAGCAACCACCGAAAATCCCTATTTAGCAATTAATCCCGCCGTACGGAGTCGAACTCAGATTTTTGAACTTCACCCCCTAACTGCAACCGATATTAAATTGGCTTTGGAAAAGGCTCTCAAAGATCCCAAACGTGGTTTAGGTCAATATCAAGTCCAACTAACCCCTCAAGCTTGGGAACTTTTAACTCATGCTTCCGGAGGCGATTTACGTAGTGCCCTCAACGGCCTTGAATTAGCTGTTAAATCAACTCCAACAGATGCTCAAGATCAAATTCACCTTGACCAACAGATCATCGAGGAGTCGCTCCAGAAGAGATATCTAACCTCTGACAAAAACGGCGATGGCCACTATGATGTCATTTCAGCTTTCCAAAAATCAATTCGCGGTAGTGATACCGATGCCGCTTTACATTATTTGGCTCGCCTAGTGGCGGCCGGCGATTTAAAAAGTATCATCCGGCGTCTATTGGTTTGTGCGTATGAGGATATTGGTTTAGCTAACCCTAGTCTTTGTCAAAGAACCACTTTGGCTTGCCAAGTTGCGACCCAAGTAGGCCTTCCAGAAGCGCGGATCCCCTTAGCTGATGCGGTTATTGAACTTTGTCTGAGTCCCAAATCAAACTCAGGTTTGCAAGCAATTGATGCCGCTTTAAGTGACCTCAAAAAGCATCCTAACGCCGCCATTCCCGACTATCTTAAAGATAGTCATTACCAAGGTGCCCAAGAACTTCAACATGGAGTTGGTTACCAATACCCCCATGATTATCAAAATGATTGGGTCGCCCAACAGTATTTACCCCTTAATTTACAAGGAACTCATTATTACCAACCAAAAACCAATGGTAATTACGAGACTGCCCTAAAAAAGACATATCACAATTTAAGTAACTTACAAAACAAAAAATGAGGTTGAGAGCATGCTGATCAAATTACTGATTGCTTTATTCATTCTGATTCTTTTTATTCTGGGAACCTTCCTGCTCTTCAATCGTGAGCAACCCTTCTTTATTTACCAACCTCATAATCTCAAAGCTATTCAGCGTTTAATGACAATTACTGCCTGCCTATTAATTATTGTTGGGATAATTGGGATTATTATTCTGTTTATCGGAAGTTTAGAATTAAATCTAATTACATTGGTAGCTGGAAGCTTAATTGTCGGCTTATTTGCAGTTTTTATTGCCTGCTGGGGTTAAACTAGAGAAGAATTGATGCCTTTTGAACTAAAAAGGTTTAAACTAGAGTCAGTAAAAGTGTGGAGGTGTTCTGATGTTACAGCAATATAATAATGTTCTGGTAGCTATGGACGGTTCTTATGAATCAGAAATGGCCTTACAAAAAGCAATTGAAATCGTTAAGCGTAATAATTCAACTTTACACATCTTACATGTTATTGATACTCGAGCATTTCAAGATGTTTCTAGTTTTGATTCTTCAATGGTGGAACAAGTTACTTCAACCTCGCGGAAGGCTTTGGAAGAATATGTGGAACAAATTAAAGTCCAGGGTGTTTCAAAAATTGTAACTAAGATTGAATATGGGGCGCCCAAGTTAACAATTGCCAGTGACTACCCGAAGAGAAACAAGATTGACTTGATTATGCTTGGGGCAACTGGACTTAATGCTGTTGAACGCTTATTAATTGGATCAGTAACCGAATTTGTTACGCGAAACGCTCCTTGTGATGTTTTAGTCGTTCGGACGGATAATGAAGGTCATCCTCTTCAAAAACAACCGAAAACTAAAGATAAAAAATAACTTTAAAAAAATAATTCCAAAAAGGTGAAGAAATTTCTCTTCGCCTTTTTTCTTACTCCAATCAGACTTACCGCGTTAACATAAACCAGTAAAAAAGCCCTTCCGCCAAGCTGGCTGAGGACTTAAAAGGTAGTCATTTTTCAGTTTTAATTAAACTTATTACTGCTAAACATATAACTCTTATAGTGATAGCGCATAGACATAATGACTCCAATTCCAATCATATTAGCAAGCAGGGCTGATCCCCCTTGAGAAATAAAAGGCAGAGGAATTCCCGTCATTGGCAGAAGACCAATACTCATTCCAATATTTTCAAAAACATGGAATAAAATCATCATAATAATTCCTGTTGAAACATAAGCATAAAATTCATTTTTAGTGTCAAAGGTAACTCGAACCATTTGGGAAATGAGCAAGAAATACATTAGGATTAAAAAACTAGCCCCAATAAAACCAAAGTTTTCGGCGATAACCGAAAAAATCATATCGGATTCCCGCACTGGAACATAAACTGTGGAATGATTAAATCCCTTTCCCAGCAATTGTCCTGAACCGATGGCTTTTAAATTTTGCCACAATTGATAACTATGATTAGAAGTATCGCGAGAAGGATCTAGCCAAGAGTCAATTCGCTCAAATTGATAGGCGTGAAAACCAATCTTACTTAAAATCGCTCGACCTTCATCTGTCGCGACTAACGAAACCGCCGCGAAACAAATTGCCCCTAAGACAATCACTAAAAAAGTAATAATCCGCCAATCGATCCCTGAAACTAACATGATTCCCGCAATAATCGCCAAGAAAACCAACATAGTTCCAAAGTCCTTTTGGAGCAACATCAAAGCGACAATGGGTAAAGACCAACCAATGATCTTAGTAATCAAAATTCGATCATTGCGTAAAGTATGCTTTTGATAGATGTGATTATGCTCAGTTATGACCCGACCCAACATCAAAATAAAGGCTGGCTTCATAAACTCCGAAGGTTGGAAAGAAAAAGGCCCAATTGCAAACCAACTGTGAGCTCCCGTTTTTTCTGCATAAGCCCGACTGTAAAAGAATAGCACAAGAACTAAAAGAAAAATTCCTATTCCATAAGCGTAAGGAGCGATCTTCCAGAGCTGTTGAGCATCTAAGTGCATAATGATAAAAACACCCACGGCCCCCACAAAATACCATACAAACTGTGAGATAACCATTTTCCAAGGATTAGTAGCATTAGAATCGTGAGCAGCAGCAACATAAATCGACAGTAAGCCAATCAAAGCTAAAATCATTACCGAGAAAATAACTCCATAATCGATTCGAGCATCATCTTCCGGTTTTTTGGGTAAACTAAATAACTCCATCTTTCACCTTCTAATGTAAGTGCAAATTAAACTGCATAACTGCACTATTTAACGCCTTCCCTAAACTCGACACCGTCAATGTCGGTGCATTTCGATCATCAACCGCGACAACTTCATAGTGCTTATCATCCAATAAAGTGATCTCAGCAATGGTCCGAGTTTTCTTTTTGGCAATTACATTAACTTTCCAACTTTTAGGAGAAAGTTCGGTTAATTCAACATCAAATTTCCGTTCTTTTGTTCGCATAAATTCCTCTTTAATCATAAGGATGAAATCTTTGCGCAATGATTTCATCCTCATACTGTTCTGGATGTTTATTTCTAAAAACTGTAAACGCTGGTGGTACGGGGTCAACTCCCCCCCGAACGAAAGGATTACAGCGAATAATTCGCGCACAACCCATAATCAAGCCACGAATTAAACCATATTTTTGGAGAGCAGTTAACATATAGCTAGAACAAGTCGGGTAGTAACGACAAGACGGCGGCAATGCCGGAGAAATCCACTTTTGATAACTTCGAATTAAAAAATATAAAACCGTACGCAAACTCTAACCTCTAACTTGCAAAATCAGCAATGTGCGCCCAAGTACTTGGCAATAACGGGGTTAATAAGTTTCCACCCCCCAAAATAGCTCCAAGCATCATTCCAACAATGAATAGGATGACAAAAATAATGATAATCATCCCAATAATTTTTAATAAATGATTTCCGTAAGATTTATTCATCTTTGGCCTACCTTAGAAACTAGTGTTGTTTTTTGTTATGAGCAATATGATCCAACAAGATTCCAGTACCCAAAGCTACAGTATCCAAGGGACTTTCTGCCACCGTAACGGGAACTTGTAATTCTCGGGAGAATAACTTATCGATTCCCTTAACTAAGGAACCGCCTCCGGTTAAAATAATTCCTTGATCAATAATATCAGCAGATAACTCTGGAGAAGCCTGTTCCAAAACGGACTTAATACCATCAATAATAGTGTAGAAAATATCATTTAAAGCTGCCTGCGTATCAACCTCGGAAATAGTTACACTCGTTGGTAAGCCGGTTCGTAAATCTCGTCCACGAATCATCATCTTTTTTTCTGGATCGGGCTCAAAAGCACTACTAATTTGAATTTTAACATCCTCAGCCGTTCTTTCACCAATAATAATATTATTATTAGTTTTTACGTAATTTTGAATAGCAGTGTTCATCTTATCACCGGCTAAACGAAGAGACTTGCTAGCAGCAATATCCCCCATTGACAGGATCGCAATATCACTTGTTCCCCCACCAATATCAATCACCATATTTCCTTGGGGCTTAAAAATATCCATCCCTGCCCCGACAGCGGCAACTTTAGGTTCAAATTCTAGATAGACATCCTTACTTCCAGTTTGTTCAGCTGCTTCAATAATTGATTTCTGCTCAACTGAAGTAATATTAGTTGGACAACAAATCATAATTACCGGTCGGGAGAACATTGTTTTAACATTGATTTTATTAATAAAATACTTCAACATTTTTTCTGTAATATCAAAATCGGCAATTACGCCATCTTTTAATGGTCGAATAGCTTTAATATTTCCGGGAGTTCGGCCTACCATTTTATAGGCTTCTTCACCCACAGCAACCACTTCATTATTATTCGTGTTAATGGCAACTACTGACGGCTCGTTGACAACAATTCCTTCGCCTTTAACATTAATTAAGATATTTGCGGTTCCCAAATCAATTCCGATTGACTTTGCCATTAGTCAGCCTCCAAAAATTTAACTGGTTCTAATTATAGCATATTTAAACACCGTACACTGGTGATTTTAGTTTAACATATTGCTAAGAACTAACCCAAGAGGCTGGCAAAAATTATCAAAATAATTTTGAAATTCTTTAAAATCCTAGTTAGCCAAATAACAAGCGGATCCCCTGACAAGACTGAAGTAAGTTGATAAATGCGGAATTGACTAAATATCCTAAGGCAATGGCTAGTAAAACGATCAATAATTTTCCATAGCGATTACTATGAGCTTGTAAGATTTGATCCCAATTAACACTTTGAATTGCCAAGAAAGCTAACCAGATAAAGAAAATCAGGCTGAAAATCGATAATAAATTCTGTATTCCCAATTGCTGCATTCTTTTCCCCCATAATATAGAAAAAGTCCTCAAAGATTCGAGGACTTCCTTCGTTACTTATCATTATAAACGTTAATTCGATTCAAAGCCCGTGCTAAAGCAACTTCAGCCCGCCTCCGGTCATCAGAATCATGAATCTCTTTAGCATGAGCAATTTGCTGTTCAGCACGCTCTTGGGCATAACGAGCTCGCCGTAAATCAATATCTCGGGCCCGTTCTGCACTATTGGCAATGATATTGGCGACATTATCGCGAAATTCAAGATATCCACCATTAACCGCAATTGCATCTTCGTGATCGGCCTTATCAGCTCGCAAAGTACGAACTTCCGCGATCTTCAAGGTTGCAATGATTGGCAAATGATTCGGCAAAATACCGAGATCTCCATCCGTAGCTCGTACTACTAGGCGTTTGGCATGGTGTGAGTAAACTTGTCCTTCGGGAGTCACGATATTAACGAGTACTTCATGTTGGTCATCGATTGTCCTCACCCCCACTAATTAGCGGCAGCTTGTGCATCTTGATCATCGTTAGAAGTTTCTTCTGGAGCTTGATAGCCCATCTTCTTAGCTTTTTCCAAAACTTCTTCGATTTTTCCAACCCCCCGGAAAGCATCTTCCGGAACGTCATCATATTTGCCTGCTAAAATTTCTTTGAAACCCTTCACCGTATCGGCAATTGAAACATAAGAACCAGGCTGGCCCGTAAATTGCTCCGCTACATGGAAGTTTTGGGATAGGAAGAATTGCATCCGTCGAGCGCGAGCCACGACTTGTTTTTCTTCATCTGATAATTCATCCATCCCCAAAATGGAAATAATATCTTGTAATTCATGGTAACGTTGCAAGGTATGCTGAACTTCAGTGGCTACTTGGTAGTGCTCTTCGCCAACAATTTGCGGATCCAAGGCGCTAGAAGTCGATGCTAAAGGATCCACGGCCGGATAGATTCCTTGCTGGGTCAAGCTCCGCTCTAGATTAGTGGTAGCATCCAAGTGCGCAAATTCAGTTGCTGGTGCTGGGTCCGTATAGTCATCGGCTGGAACATAAACAGCTTGAATAGAGGTAATAGATCCCTTATTAGTTGAAGTAATCCGTTCCTGCAATTGACCCATTTCAGTAGCTAGAGTTGGCTGATAACCAACAGCAGATGGCATTCGTCCTAACAAGGCCGAAACTTCAGAACCAGCCTGGGTAAACCGGAAGATATTATCGATGAACAAAAGCACATCTTGTCCTTCAACATCCCGGAAATATTCCGCCATCGTAACTCCAGTTAAAGCTACCCGCATCCGAACCCCAGGAGATTCATTCATTTGACCAAAGACCATCGCTGTCTTCGCCAATACGCCAGATTCTTTCATTTCATAATACAAATCATTTCCTTCACGAGTCCGTTCGCCGACCCCCGTGAAAACAGAAATTCCGTTATGCTCTTGGGCAATATTATGAATTAACTCTTGAATTAAAACCGTTTTCCCAACTCCGGCACCACCGAAGAGACCAACTTTCCCACCCCGCAAGTAAGGTTCCAAAAGATCAATAACTTTGATCCCAGTTTCCAAAACTTCCGTAGTTGTACTTAATTCATCATACTTAGGAGCATCCTTATGGATGTTATCACGCTGAACGTCAGTGGCAATCTTTTCTCCATTATCAATTGGTTCTCCTAAAACATTAAATACCCGTCCAAGGGTTACTTCCCCGACAGGAACTTGAATTGGATGACCAGAATCTTCAACAACAGTTCCCCGTTGTAAACCATCAGTTCCAGACATCGCAATGGTCCGCATAACTCCATCGCCCAATTCCAAGGAAACTTCCAAGGTAATAATATTACCTTGGTTGTTCTTGACGGTCAAAGCATTATTAATGTCTGGCAAGGAGCCATCCAGTGGAAACTCAACGTCAACCACGGGTCCAATAACTTGGACTACTTTTCCTTGACTCATGTAAATAACTCCTTCCTTATTCTAGTGCCGCTGCTCCACCAATAATTTCAGTGATTTCAGTGGTAATTTGTGCTTGTCGAGCACGATTGTATTTCAAACTCAAAGTTGAAATCAGGTCATTAGCATTATCTGTTGCTGCACGCATCGCAGCCATGGAAGCAGCATGTTCCGCTGTCTTCGCATCCATAATCGAACCGAAGATAATACTTTCGATATATTGCGGTACTAGACCTTCTAAAACACTTTCGATTGATGGATCGACAATATAACTTTGTTGACTCTCAAAACTAGTTAAATCAACATCGGAAGCTAAATCCTGCGATAATGGCAATAGCTTATCAACCGTAAATTCAGAAGTTAAAGAGTTAACATGATGATTATGACACATATACAGCTGATCAAAGGCCTCAGCATCAAACAATTCAACGCAAGTCTTGACTAAAGCACGAACTGTTTCAAAATCTGGAACATCTGCAATTCCCCGATATTCATAAGCAATATCGTAACCGCGCTTTTTAAAGAAGTCAGCGCCGGTCCCACCTATTGCAATAATCGTGAATTGAGATTTATCACCTTGATGCTTCTGTTCTAATAACTCCATCGTCGCCTTTAAAATAGTTGAATTATAACTTCCCACCAAACCACGGTCTGAAGTAACCACTAAATAGGCTGTCTTTTTAATTGGACGAATTTTCAAAAGTGTATCGAGGGAAAAACCATCTTGAGTATGATCTCCCCCTTGATATTGGCTTAGCAATTTGCCGGCAATTAAATACGACATTGTATCTTTGAGCTTTTGTTCATAAAGTTGATAAGCCGCAGATTTTTTTTCGATTTGCGTTAATTTAGAACCAGAAACCATCTGCATAGCATGAGTAATCTGACCGGTTTTCTGCGTTGAAGCAATACGGCGTTTAATATCCGTTAAGGATTCTGCCATCAGTCATCCCTCCCTACTATTCTGCGTCTTGCTGTTTATTATTAACTGTAAATCCAGTTACAAAATCATCAATCGCTTTATTCATATCATCTTCAGCCGGTAAATCACCCGTCTGCTTGATTTCCTTCAACAATTCAGCACGATTGCTATCAAAGAAATCAAATAATCCTTGCTCAAAGGCTTGAACTTGATTCAACGGAATCTTATCTACAAATCCATGAACCAAAGCATAGAAAATCACAACTTGTTTTTCAACCGGTAATGGGCTATGCAACGGTTGCTTTAAAATTTCGATTGTTACCCGACCACGATTTAATTTTGCCTGAGTTGCATCATCTAAATCAGAGCCAAATTGAGCAAAAGATTCCAATTCATTGTAAGAAGCAATATCCAAACGTAAAGTTCCGACAACTTTCTTCATCGCTTTAATCTGAGCATCGCCCCCAACCCGGGAAACCGAAGTTCCGGCATCAACCGCAGGCCGATTTCCGGCATAGAACATATCGCTTTGTAAGAAGATCTGTCCATCGGTGATTGAAATTACGTTGGTTGGAATATAAGCTGAGATATCTCCGGCTTGCGTTTCAATGATTGGTAAGGCCGTCATTGAACCACCGCCCAATTGATCATTCAATTTAGCTGCCCGTTCCAACAAACGAGAGTGCAAGTAGAAAACATCTCCAGGATAAGCTTCCCGCCCTGGCGGACGTCGTAACAGCAAAGATATTTCCCGATAAGCGGCAGCTTGTTTACTTAAATCATCATAAACGATTAAGACATGCTTACCGTTGTACATGAACTCTTCACCCATTGCTGCACCGGCATAAGGAGCAATGTACAAAAGAGGGGCTGGTTCACTAGGACCCGCTTCGACTACAATTGTATAATCCAAGGCACCCATTTGGCGCAAAGTTTCTACTTGAGCTCGAATTGTGGATTCTTTTTGCCCAATAGCTACGTAGATACAAATCATATTTTGATCTTTTTGGTTCAAGATTGTATCAATAGCCACCGAGGTCTTTCCGGTTTTCCGGTCACCGATAATTAATTCCCGCTGACCACGACCAATTGGGACTAAGGAATCGATCGCCTTTAAACCGGTTTGTAAAGGTTCGGAAACTGATTGTCGAGCCATAACGCCAGGAGCTTCAGTTTCAATCGGACGTGTCTTAGTTGTCTTAATCGCCCCGAGGCCATCAACAGCTTGTCCCAAAGGATTCACTACCCGACCAATTAACTCTTCTCCCACAGGAACTTCCATAATTCTTTGTGTCCGCTTAACTTGGTCACCTTCACGAATATCGTCAAATTTACCTAAAACGATAATCCCGACATCATTACTTTCCAAGTTCTGCGCGATTCCAAATGAGCCATTGGTAAATTCCAAGAGCTCATTAGACATGACATTGTCTAATCCATGAGCACGAGCAATCCCATCACCAACGTAAGTAACGGTTCCAACTTCATCAACCGTTAGCTCGTCGTGATAGTTCTTCAATTGCTCTTTAATTAAGGAACTGATTTCTTCAGCTTTAATGCTCATTCAACTCACCTCTATACTTGATTAATTATTAAGCAAAGCCTGATTGAGTTGCTTAATCCGTGTGCGAATACTTCCATCAATGACCTGATCTCCGACTCGAATGATAATACCACCTATAATTTCAGGATCGATTTGAGTTTGAACAACCACGGTTTGAGCATGAAAGCGTTGTTTAACAGCTGCTTGTAATTCATGTAATTGATCTTGGTCTAAAGTCACTGCACTGGTAACCGTGACCGCATAAGTCGCTGTTTTTTCATCAAAAAGCTTCAGATAGGCTGCAACAATTTCTGGCAGTGCATTTAAACGCCGATAGTCTAACAAAAGCTGGAGAAAAACTTGGATAATCTTGCTAAATTTTTGCTGTAACTTTTTTAATAGAGCTTGTTTTTCCGTTAAAGTTAACCGAGCATCGGTCAAAATTGCTCCTAAACTAGGAACTTGCTCATAAACTTGTTGTAAGATCTGCAACTCTTCCAAAACGGCCTGTTCTTTACCATTTTCTTGCGCATAATCAAACAAAGCCCGAGCATAACGGCGCCCTACTTCAACATTATTTAACTTCATGACCAGTACTCAACTCCTTAATATACGAGTTGATTAGATCCTTTTGATCATCAACCGATAGCTCACGTCCAATAATCTTTGACGCAATATCAACGGAAAGTTGCGCCACATCAGATTGAACTGACTTGAGAGTTTCTGTCTTAACTTGTTGAGCATCAGCTTGGGCCTTAGCCCCAATATCTTGAGCTTGGGCATGGGCAGATTCAACAATTGCTTGTTTTTGGTCTTCACCTGACTGCTTAGCATTAGCCACAATTTGGACCGCTTCGGCCCGTGAATTGCTCAAAGCAGCCTGACGTTGTTCTTTTAATTCAGTTGCACTCTTGCGTTCTTGATCGGCATAATCTAAATCACCGGTAATCTTTTTTACTCGCTTGTCCATCATATTTAAAATTGGACCCCAAGCAAAATGTTTTACTAAAACGGTGAGTATAATAAATGAAATTAAAATAAACAACGTATCGCCTAAAGATGAAGATTCTGCTGCGAACAATAATCCCGTTTGCACTGATACGTCATTCCCTTCTCTTAATAGAATCTAGAAAATTAACTAAAAAATCATGATGAAGGCAATAACAATGGCTAAAATCGGGACCGCTTCAATTAAACCAACACCGATGAACATCATGGATCGTAATTGACCGGACATTTCTGGTTGCCGAGCCATACTTTCAATTGTCTTTGAAATAACATGACCGTTACCATAAGAAGCAGCTAGGGCTGCCAATCCTGCTGCAATACCTGCACCTAAAAATTTCATTAAAATTACCTCCAAATTATTCCGTTACCACTTTATGGGATATATAAACACTAGATAAGGTTACAAAAACGTAGGCTTGAATAGCCCCAATGAAGACTGAAAATCCTTGCCAAACCATACTAATTGGCATGACACCAACAAAACTGACCCATCCAAAGGAATGAGACATCTTGACGATTAAGTCTAGTAAAACTTCTCCCGAATAAATGTTACCGTACAACCGTAACGCTAACGTCAAGAAGTTTGTAAACTCTTCCAAGATATTAATAGGTAATAAAAAGCCCACTGGTTTCGTGTAATTAACCAAATACTTTTTAAAACCATACTTCTGAACACTGAAGAAATGTGATAAGACCAAGGTAATTGTTGCCAAGGTCATGGTCACAATTGGATCCGAGGTCGGCGACTTGATAAAAGTCTGTCCACCAGCAGCAATTTCAAAAATCAGACCAAGTTGGTTAGACACAAAAATGAAAGCAAATAAGACAAAGGCATAGAGCATAAATGGTTCTGCTTCCTGCCGATTGGGAATGAAAGATTTAACAATGCCATTTGTAAAGTCAACAATCCATTCCAAAAAGTTTTGTGCTTTCCCTGGACGGAGTTCAATTTTGCGTGATAGAGCAAAAAAGAAAACGAAAACGATAATTGCCGTGACCAAAGCTGACAGACAGTTAGCAATATTAAAGGTTAAGCCACCCACTGATACCATGGGATAATTATTCAATCAGTATCACCCCTCTCATATAAAATTTAGGAAAACACTTATGCAAATCCTAAGCATATGGATAGATTACCACCAAAGAACCCAAATGCAAAGACCTCTGAAAATAAATTATTAATATTTTTCAAAACTTATTTTGTTCCGAAAAGTCGGTCGCCAGCATCGCCTAAACCAGGGAAAATATAGCCATTATCAGTTAAACATTCATCTAAAGCAGCTGCATAAATATCCACATCTGGATGTTCGGCCTGAACTTTCTTGACCCCTTCTGGAGCAGCGACTAAAACGACCAAACGCATATGTTTTGCTCCACGTTTCTTTAAAGCCTCAATTGCCATATTAGCGGAACCACCAGTTGCTAACATCGGGTCAACAATGATTAATTCTCGTTGGTCAATATCCGAAGGCATTTTTACAAAATATTCGTGAGGCTTTAAGGTCTTTTCATCTCGGTACATTCCAATATGACCAACTTTAGCAGCCGGAATTAATTCCAAAACGCCGTCAACCATACCTAAACCGGCACGCAAAATCGGAATAACGGCTAATTTTTTTCCTGATAAAACTTTCTGCGTCGTTTTCCCCATGGGAGTTTCAATTTGAACATCCTTCAATGGTAAGTCACGGGTAATTTCATAAACCATTAATTTGGCAATTTCGTTAGCTGCTTGCCGGAAATTGCGGGTTCCCGTCGCAGCAGAACGCATAATAGTCAACTTATGTTGGATTAACGGGTGATTTAAAACTGTAAATTTAGACATCTTTAGTTAGCCTCCAAATGATTAAAGTGTTGGTTCCCAGCGGATTTATTCAAACGGTTCATATAAGCTGAACCTAAACCTTGATCAGGTTCACCTTGGGCCAAAATATATTTAATTTGCGGATCCAAATCAAACTTTCGTAAGCCCGCAAATAATAAATGGCTTGCTGAAGTTAGAGAATCTCCTAGAGAAAAAGTTGCTTGGGCTGCAGTTAAATCTAAAACTTTTAAAACCTCGTCTTCTGCTAAAAGTGCAAAGGGCATTTCTTGTTGCTGGACCCACTTTACAGCAGCTGGAAAATCTTGCGGATGGTCGACAATAATCACCTGAGCTTGGGGAGCATAATGTTTATACTTCATCCCTGGCGCCTTGGGAATTTCTCCCGCCTGAACTTGATGGTGATCACTTTGAACAGTTCCAATTACTTTTTCCAACTCTTGCAGAGTCAAAGCCCCGGGACGCAAAATTGTCGGCGGTGTTACCGTCAAATCCAAGACAGTCGATTCTAAACCAACTTTAGTTGGTCCATCATCAATAATCGCCGCAATTCGACCATTAAGATCATGTTTAACATGGAGAGCCATTGTTGGACTAGGCTTTCCGGAAGTATTAGCTGATGGCCCCACAAGTGGCTTTTGTAAACAATCAATTAAAGCTAAAGTTGTAGCATTATCCGGCATCCGAAAAGCAGCAGTCTTCAAGCCGCCAGTAACAGTTGTTGATAAACATCCCGGCCGGACCGGTAAAATAATTGTCAAAGGTCCGGGCCAATATTTTTGCATCAATTGTTCAGCTGCTGCTACTGGCCCTTGAGCATATTGCCACACCATTTGAGGACTAGAAACATGAACAATCAAAGGATTATCACTGGGACGACCCTTAGCAGCATAAACCTTTTGACAAGCAGCAACATTGGTTGCATCAGCTCCTAAGCCATACACGGTTTCCGTCGGAAAGGCCACTAGTTGTCCTTGAGCTAAAGCTTGAGCAGCTTGATCCAATTGGTTTGGCTTTAAAATTTTTGTTTCCATCTTAATTCACCTCTTTTCTTCTGAGTCGTAAAAAGCGCGGTTGTTGTGCCAAGTCACGGAAAAAATCAATTTGCCAATCGGGCAATTGTTCCTGAAATATTGTACTAATTTCCGCTTGTTGTTGGAAGCCAAATTCTAAATAAGCTGACCCCTTGGGTGATAAATAGTTAGCCACTTCTGCAAAGAAACGTTGATAAAAAGCTAAGCCTTTTTGTGGAGCAAAAAGAGCTTGCTTCGGTTCATATTGTAGCACGGAAGTGTCCATGTATTTAGTCTCTTCTTTAGCAATGTAGGGTGGATTAAAGACAATCACATCAAACTGCTCTTGTGTCACCGGGGCAAATAAATCTCCAGTTAGTAACTTCAGTGGAACTTGATAGTATTCTTGATTAATTTGCGCCACCTTTAAAGCCGCCGGTGAAATATCGGTGGCAGTTACAGTTTGCCACTTCCCCTCCAAAGCTAAAGTCAAAGCCAAGGCTCCAGAACCTGTTCCCAACTCCAATAAGTGCAAATTCTGCGTTTTTGTTGCCAAAATTTGGGCAATCATTGTTTCGCTGTCTTGGCGAGGAATCAGAACTGCCGGATTAACATAGAACTGGCGCCCGTAAAACCAGGCTCGTTCCAAAATATACTGTGGTGGATAGGCTAAAACCGCTAATTGAATGGCTTGCGCAAATTTTTTTTGCTGCGCTAAAGGCATTAATTCATCTTGATGTAATTGAAAGCGACTCTGATTCCAACCCAGCATTTCTAGTAATAAATACTGGGCCACTTGCGGATCTTGCTGCTGTTTTTCAAGCACTAAAAAAGCCCGCTTAAGGGCATTAATATAGCTTTGTCTTTCCATTTTGGATCTGCTCCAACTTTTGAGTTTGATCAGACAAAATCAAGGCATCAATAATTTCATCCAATTGACCATTTAAAATCTTGTCTAATTTATTCAATGACAAACCAATCCGGTGATCCGTCACCCGGTTTTGGGGATAGTTATAAGTGCGGATTCGTTCAGAACGATCGCCGGTTCCCACGGCTGACTTTCTTTCTGCCGCATATTCATCCTGATTTTGGGATTCATAGTAATCATAAACCCGACTTCGAAGAATCTGCATTGCTTTTTCCCGGTTTTGTTGTTGGGAACGCTGGTCTTGCATTGCCACAACAATTCCCGTCGGCAAATGCGTCATCCGAACAGCTGAAGAAGTTTTATTAATATGCTGACCACCAGCTCCGGAAGAACGATAAACATCAACCCGAATATCCTTAGGATCAATCTCGAGGTCGACTTCATCATATTCAGGCATCACCGCTACCGTTGCCGTTGATGTATGCACTCGTCCCGCCGATTCGGTCGTCGGAATTCGTTGTACTCGATGGGCACCATTCTCAAATTTCAACTTGGAATAGACATTTTTACCACTAATCATCAAAGCGACTTCTTTATAGCCACCAACTTCCGTCTTGGTAGCATCGATGATTTCAAACTGCCAGCCTTGTCGTTCCGCATAACGTTCATACATATCCAACAAGTCACCGGCAAATAAACTAGCTTCGTCTCCACCAGCGGCTCCCCGTAATTCCATGATAATATTTTTATCATCATTAGGATCTTTGGGAAGCATCAAAATCTTAATTTGTTCTTCGACTGTTGCCAAGCGCGGTTCCATCTCAGCTAAATCTTCCTTAGCTAAATCAGCTAATTCCGGATCTTTGCTTTCTGCTAGAACTTCTTTACTTTCGGTAATATCAGACTTTAATTGCTGATATTCGGTAAAAGCCGCTACAATTGGTTGAATTTCTGCAACCTCTTTGGAAATCTTTAAATAACGCGGAGTATCGTTAATTACATCCGGATCACTCATCATTTCTTGAAGTTCTTCGTAGTGTTCTACGAGACCTTCAAGTTGTTCAAAAATCTTATCCACAATGAGCCTCACTTTCTTATTTTTGTTAACGGAGGATTTAAATAGTGCCGCCGACAAACTGGATAGTAGGAATCATTACCACCAATATGAACTTGCTCACCACCATAGTCAGGTTGACCATCCGTAATCCGTAAAATCATCGTAGCCTTTTTGCTGCAAAACCAACAAATAGTTTTCATTTCTTCAATTTTGTCAGCATAAATTAATAGTGCTTGGGAACCGGGAAAGAGCTGATTACGAGAATCATTCTTTAAACCGAACGCAATAACCGGAATTCCTAATTCATCAACAATCTGGGCTAATTGTCGTACTTGATCCGCGGTCAAAAATTGCGCTTCATCAATTAAGATACAATCTACTTGCTCATACTCTGCTTGAACTAGTTGAAATACCTTAGTTTGGGCTTCTACCACCACTGCCGCACGTTCGAGACCAATCCGACTAGAAACTTTTCCTCGTCCCGAACGGGTATCTAGGCTACTTGTCAATAACAGCACCTTTTTACCTTGTTCCTCGTAATTATGAGCTACTTTCAGCACTTCAATTGACTTACCGGCATTCATAACTCCATAGCGGAAAAATAGTTGCGCCACGGTTGCACCTCCTTTTTTCATTTGCACTGTTCTTCATTATAGCGAAAACAAAGAAAACTTCCACAATTCTTCTGGTAATTAGTCAATAAACTCGGCAATTTATGGTATGATTTTTTTATTATGGAAAAGGATGAATTTTATGAGTTTAAAATCTAAGTTTGCTGCTAGCGTTGGTAAAATAACATATCGTGTTTTACACGACGGATTTCATCGAGGCAGTTCCCTTCCGGGAAAATTGGCTTATCATCTAGACCCTCAAGTTCTTAGAGAATTAAGTCACAATTATCGTGTCATTATCGTCACTGGAACCAATGGTAAGACCTTAACCACCGCTTTGATTACCAAGATTTTACAAGAAGCTCAATTCAACGTCTTAACTAATCCCACGGGATCTAATATGGTGCAAGGAATTACCTCGGCTTTCTTAGCCCAAAATAAAAGTTCACTTGGCAAGGATCAACCTTTAGCTGTTTTGGAAGTTGACGAAGCCAATGTTGAAGCGATTTGTCGAGCCATGACTCCGAGCGCCTTTGTTTTGACTAACATTTTTCGCGATCAAATGGATCGTTATGGTGAAATTTATACTACTTACGAAAAGATTCTAGCCGGAATTAAGTTAGCACCGCAAGCTAAATTGATTCTCAATGCCGATGCGGCGATTTTTAATTCCAAAAGCCTACCAAATCCTAAAATTTATTATGGTTTTCAAAATGAATCTAATTCCCAAACTGATTTACGAGCTAAGTTTAACGTCGATGGTGTCCTTTGCCCGCAATGTCAATCGATCATGCACTATCATTTAATTACCTATGCTAACTTAGGCGATTACTTTTGCCCAAACTGCCACTTTCACCGTCCCAGTTTAAATTATCAAGTGACTCAAGTAAAAACCTTAGCCCCTCATCAAACGCAATTTGCAATTGATGGCCAAGACTTTAGTCTTAATGTCGGTGGAATGTACAATATTTATAATGCTCTAGCTGCCTATGCCACCGGCCGAGCTTTTGGCGTTCAACCGCAACAAATTCAAGCAGCTTTCCAAAATAACCAACAAATTTTTGGCCGGCAAGAAGTCATCCAACTTGGTTCCAAAGAACTCACGATTATTTTAGTTAAAAATCCTGTAGGACTTAACGAAGTGCTCACCACTTTAAAGTCTGACTCCAAGCCCTACTGTCTTGGTTTTGCTCTCAATGCTAATTATGCTGACGGAATTGATACCAGTTGGATTTGGGATGGGGACTTTGAAGAATTACCGTTCTCCCAAATCACTTCCGTGATTACCGCCGGTGAACGAAATCAAGACATTAATTTCCGTTTCCAAGTGGCTGGCGTCAATCCCCAAAAACTTCATTCTCAACCCGACTTAGGCGATTTCATTCAGGTCTTAAGTAAGCAAGCAAGTGAGAAGATTTATGTTTTAGCTACTTACACCGCCATGCTCCAACTGCGAAAAAAATTAAATAGTCAAGGTTTACTTGATCGTAAGGCCCTCGACTCGCAAACTAGTTCTAATTAAGATTAATTATTGAAATAAGCCTAAAACTGAGTCAACCATAACTCAATTTTAGGCTTATTTAGTTATTCAAAAAATTTTCCACAATCGCGTTCCGCCGGCGTAAAAAACGTTGATTATTATTTTCAGGATGAACCCGATTACTCAACACAATTAGAGCTCGTTTCTGGGCGCGATCTAAAATCCAGAAATTACCGGTATAACCTGTGTGATACAAAACCGCTTCTTGTTGAGCATTCCATAACAAGTCCCAACCAAATGATCTTCCGGGACTAACCCTTGTAAAACTTTGAAATAAGGTTTGAATTTGTGCTTGAGAAATGGGGGCCGTAGCCGGCTGCCAGAGTCCTAAGAACCAAGAGCTAAATTTTAGCAAATCTGCAATTCCCGCAAATAAGCCCGCCGAGGCACAGTGTTTCCCTAGCTGAAAAGCTTTAGGATCATGAACTACTCCCCGTAACCAATGGTTATTGCGCTGGCTAGTGACCACACATTGTTGGGGATTAGGCTGGAAAGTAGCCGTTTTTAGAGCTAAGGGTCGTAACACCTGCTTTTCAATAACTACTTGCACTGGCCACTGATAATAGCGTTCCAACATTACTCCCGCCAAGATGGGTCCCGTATCGGTATATCTGATTACTCGGCGCCACTCAGAAGTTAAAGGTAAATTAATAATCGCCTGCAATAATTGTAAACTAGTCAGTTGATCACGCTGGGGAATATAACCGCGTAAACCTGAAGTGTGCGTCATTAGCTGGCGTAAGGTAACTTGGGAATGAGGAAATTCTGGAATTAATTTCTGGACTGGTAGATCATAAGTCCAAATCCCCTGACCGATTAACTGTAAAACCGCAGTCGTTGTTCCCAAAACTTTGGTTAAAGAAGCTAAATCATATAAGGCATCCGGCGGGATAGTCGTCACTTGCGGTTGCCAAGTATTTACTCCCCATTGTCCTTGAAAACAATTTTTTTCCGTTAGATAAGCATAGCTCAAACCGGGCACAACTTGATCATTAACTAAAGCTTGGAGCTGACTAACAATCCTCACTTGCAATGCCTCTTTTATTAATTAATTTGCCCACTAAACTGCGAGTTATATAAGTGGGCATAAAAACCTTGGCGAGCCAACAAACTTTTATGTTGACCAGTCTCGATAATCTTACCATGATTCATGACAATAATTTGATCAGCATCTTGAATTGTCGATAAACGATGGGCCACAACAAAACTCGTTCGTCCCCGAAGTAAAAGCTGCATAGCGTGCTGAATTTGGAGTTCCGTTCGGGTATCAACCGACGAGGTTGCTTCATCTAAAATCAAAATTTCGGGATCAGCTACAAAAGCACGGGCAATGGTTAATAACTGCCGTTGTCCTTGAGAAATATTCGAGGCTTCTTCATTAAGAACGGTCTCGTAACCTTGTGGAAGCTGACGTACAAATTCATCAACATGAGCCGCTTTAGCGGCCTGCATAATTTCTGCTTTGGTGGCCGCTTCATTACCGTATTGAAGATTTTCATAAATGGTTCCTGTAAATAACCAAGTCTCCTGTAAAACCATTGCTAAATGAGACCGTAACTGTTCTCGACTCATGGAACGCGTATCCTGCCCCCGAAGGTAAATCGCCCCAGCTTGAACTTCATAAAAACGTTCCAATAAATTAATAATTGTTGTTTTTCCAGCTCCGGTAGGACCAACAATAGCGACCATTTCCCCCTGAGCTACTTTTAACGAGTAGTTAGTTAACAGAGGGCGGTCAGGGGTATAAGCAAACTTTACTTGATCAAATTCTACTAAACTAGCGTCTGCCTTTGCTTCGGTCGCTGGTAAATCAGGCTCTAATTCTGGTTCATCCAAGACTTGGAAAATTCGTTCTGCGGAAGCTACTGTGGCCTGAATCGTATTTGCCAAGTTAGCTAATTGCGTAATTGGTTGGGAAAATTGTTGTACATACTGGAGAAAGGCCTGAATATCCCCAATTGGCAAGCTTCCTTGAGCCACTTGCAGACCGCCAAATAAAGCCACGGCGACATAACCCAAATTATTAACAAAAGTCATTAGCGGCATCAAAATTCCGGCTAACAATTGCGCCTTCCATGCGGAATGGTAGAGACGATTATTTTCTTCATTAAATTCCTGAAGTGCCGCTGGTTCACGGTTGAAACTTTTCAATACCAAATGGCCCGCATAATTTTCTTCGACTCGGCTGTTTAAACTTCCCAAAGACTTTTGTTGGGCAGCAAAGGCGCGTTGTGATTTAGGAGCTACTAAACCAACAACTACCATACTTAAAGGAACCGTTACTAAAGCAACTAGAGCTAACTGCCAACTAATAGTAAACATCATCCACAAGGTTCCCACAAAAGTAACTAAACTGGTCACCAATTGGGTCAAACTTTGTTGCAAGGTACTAGCAATATTATCCATATCGTTAATCGCTCGCGACATTAGATCTCCATTATCATGAGTATCATAATAGCTAATCGGTAGCCTTTGGAGCTTGGCCTTTAAATCGCGCCGCAATTTAAAAACACTTCTTTGCGAGGCCCGGGTCATCAATAATTGCTGAATCAGATTGAAACCAGCTGATAAGAGATACAACCCAATTACCAGCAGTAGAATCTGGCCAATTTTTGAAAAATTAATTGGTAATTGACTTAAATGCTGCCCCACTTTTTGCTGGGCTAAACCTTGTATTACTCCCCGATAAATTTCCGTTGTGGCTTCGCCGAGAACCTTGGGAATTTTAATCTGAAAAATTGTTGCAGCAACCGCCAAAATCAATACTAAAGCGAGAACCAAATTATATCCCGATAGATAACGAAATAACCGCCAAGTAGTCCCCCAAAAGTTTTGGGCTCGCTGGGGAGCAAATTGAGCTTGCTTAGTCTTCTTTTTTTGGGTCATTAATTGACGCCCCCTTTAATTTGCGATTGCATAATTTCTTGATAAGTAGCATTCTTGGCCTTCAATTCGGCATGGGTGCCACAGCCCACCATCTGTCCTTGATCTAAAACTAAAATAGTATCCGCATCAGCAATCGTCGAAATTCTTTGGCCAACGATGACTATAATTTTAGTTTTCATTCGGGGATCTTGGCGTAAAGCCTGCCGCAAACGGGCATCAGTTTGAAAATCCAGGGCCGAGAAGGAATCATCAAAAACATAAATAGCCGCTTCTTTCACCAAGGCTCGAGCAATTGTCAATCTTTGTCGCTGACCCCCAGAAAAATTACTTCCGTCTTGTTCAACCCAAGTCTCTAACCCTTGAGCCGCTTGGACAAAATCTTGGGCTTGGGCAATCGCTAAAGCGTGCCAAAGTTGTTCATCTGTAGCTTCGGAATTTCCATATTGAAGATTTTCTCGTAAGCTACCTTTAAATAAAATTGCTTTTTGAAAGGCAACCGCCACTTGGGTGTTAATTTCGGTTAGGGTCTGTTGGCGAACGTCTGAACCATTTACCAAGACCGCCCCAGTAGTAACATCGTACATTCGCGAAATTAGACTGACTAAGGTGGTCTTGCCTGAGCCAGTTCCGCCAATAATTCCCACGGTTTGTCCGGCTTGAGCTTGAAAATTGACTCCGGTTAAGACTGACTTTTCTGCTTGTTGATAGCGGAAGCCAACTTTTCGAAATTCCAAACTCGCTCTTGAACTAGGATTAGGGGAACTAGTTTTCGGTTCTTGCAATTGACTTTGTAAATCCAAGACTCCCCGAATCCGGGCCGCGGAAGCTTGGGCTCGTGGAACAACTACAAAAACTACGGCTAACATCGTGCAGCTCATCAAAATTTGCATGGCGTAGGTCATAAAGGCGATTAAGTTTCCCACCTGTAAACTTTGTTGCGCGATATAGTGAGCTCCTAACCAAGTAATCCCAATATTAGTTCCGCCCATAATTAAAGTCATTATTGGGGGCATTGCCGCAACAATCGAATAAACCTTCTCCGCATTGTGGGTATAATCTTGATTTGCTTGGCCAAAACGTTTTTGCTCATATTGATCTTGCCGAAAAGCGCGAATTACCCGCACCCCAGTTAAGCCTTCCCGAAAAATCAAATTTAAACGATCCGTTTTTTGTTGCATCGCTTTAAATAAAGGTACCGCCCAATACATAATAATTCCTAAAACTATCGCTAAAATAGGAATTACAATTAGGAAAACTTGCGTCAGTTGGGCATTTTTTTGGTAGGCCATTAAACTAGCACCTATCATCATAATGGGGGCCATAATCATCATTCTCAACAACATCATAACCACATTTTGCACTTGTAAGACGTCATTAGTTGTTCGGGTGATTAGAGACGAGGTACCCACCTGATCGAATTCATCATTAGACATATAAAGAACTTTTTGATAAATATCCGTCCGTAATTTCTGGCCCAATTTTTGGGAAACTTGGGCCGCTAAAAAAACATTACTGAAAGAAGCAAGCACCACAAGGATCGAGGTCAACAGCATTTTCCCACTGGCAATTATGATATAATGTGTATCGCCTTTGGTAATCCCGTTGTTGACAATATCTGCGGTCAAATTTGGCAAATAAAGGGTTGTTAAAACTTGCAGGATCATGAAAATAACCGTTCCTGCTACCTTCCAAAAGGAAACCCGACCTTTCATCAGTTGAAACATAAGTTCACTTCCATTTCTCAAATTAGGTGTTTATAAATGAATTTAAAAATTAGAAATTATCTTACCATAATTAGTCATATCTTAGCCTTTATTTTTTTATATATTCTTCAACAATTGCCAGCTTCTTTTCTCCTAAAAGCCGCAAACTCTCATGTTCCCCACACTGGTTTAGCTCATTCTTGGCTACAAACAGGAGTTATTTTATTAACAATTGTGATTGTTGCCATTATGTTTTGGATTCATCAGCGTACCCAAACTTTTCCCACGCTCCGCTTTAATAGCCGGAGTTGGGGGTTATTAGCTTTGGGGGTGGCTGCTAACTGTCTCCTAACAATTTTGCTCTTACCCCTGATGCAGGCTACCAACCAAAATGTCAGCGGTCTAAATCAAATTATGACCGCGTTCCCAATCTTCTTTGCTCTTTATGCCGTTTTTGGCGCCCCAATTACTGAAGAATTACTATTTCGAAGTTATTTTATCAATTGGTTTTTTAAGAACCATCTTTACTGGGGAGCTTTAATTAGTGCTTTATTATTCGGACTTCTGCATATTTCCAGTGATCCCTTTTACTTCCTATCTAAATTTCTCCTCGGATTGATTCTGGGCTTAATTTATGTCAAAAGTCGCAATATTAAAACTAATATCGCTCTGCACTTCATTAATAATCTTTTTCCGATTTTACTTCAATTCTTGGGTCACTGACTTTCAAGAATAGTCTTGACAGCCAGTAATTCTTCCAGTATTATATCTGTTGTTGTATTGCCCGTTGGTCAAACGGTTAAGACGCCACCCTCTCAAGGTGGAGTTACGGGTTCGATTCCCGTACGGGCGATAATTTTAGTTAAGGAATCAGTCTTTTAAAGTTGATTTGAGTAGTATATGTGTAGTCAACAGCAGTATTTTAGCGGGATTTTCAACAGCTGTTAAGAGTAAAGTGGCCATAATTAGGGGTCGCTTTATTTTTTTACGTAATTTTTAAAATACCTTATTCTTTTAGTAGCCCGACTATATTATAATTAATTTAAATTTAAGTGAGGTGTTATTAATGGACTACCAAGAACAAGACCCTCAGTTGTGGGGAGCAATTGCCCGGGAAAAACAACGTCAAGATGAGAATATCGAATTAATCGCTTCGGAGAATATCGTCTCTACTGGCGTTCAAGCAGCCCAAGGTTCCGTTTTAACTAACAAGTATGCTGAAGGATATCCTGGTCGCCGCTACTACGGAGGAACAGAATACATTGATGAAGTTGAACAACTAGCCATTGATCGAGCCAAAGAACTATTTCAGGCAGAATACGCTAACGTTCAACCCCACTCTGGTTCTCAAGCCAATGAGGCTGCCTATCGCGCCTTTCTAAAGCCCGGAGATCGCGTTTTAGGGATGGATTTGGATGCCGGAGGGCATTTAACCCACGGCTCCAAAGTTAATTTTTCAGGAAAGCTATATCACTTTGCTTCCTACGGAGTAGATGACCAAGGCTGGATTGATTACGATGCTGTCCAACAAATCACTGAAGAATTCCAGCCGAAAATGATTGTGGCTGGGGCCTCTGCCTATAGCCGAGTAATCAATTTTCAAAAATTCCGTGAGATTGCTGATTCTGTCGGAGCTAAATTGATGGTCGATATGGCCCACATCGCTGGCTTAGTTGCTACGGGTCTCCATCCTAGTCCCGTAGGCATTGCCGACGTCGTAACTTCAACCACCCATAAAACTCTTCGGGGACCTCGAGGCGGTTTAATTCTTTCGCAAGCCGAAAACGCGCGACGAATTAACAGTGCGGTTTTCCCGGGTACTCAAGGTGGTCCTTTAGAACACATTATTGCAGCGAAAGCTGTTTCTTTCCAAGAAGCTCTCCAACCAGAGTTTAAGGAATATATGCAACAAGTCGTCAAAAATGCGCAAGCGATGGCGCAAGTCTTTGAAGAATCTGATCAAGTCCACGTTTTAACTGGTGGGACCGATAATCATCTATTAACTCTTGATTTGAGTGCGACTGGTTTAAATGGCCTTCAAGCTCAGAATCTACTAGATTCAATTCATATTACAACTAACAAAGAAGCAATTCCTAATGACCAATTACCACCTTCTAAAACTTCGGGGTTGCGTTTAGGTACTCCCGCTATTACTAGTCGTGGTTTCCAAGTTCCAGCAGCGCAAGAAACCGCACGAATTGTTTTAGCTGCCTTTCAAGCTCCCGATCAATCAGAAACTTTAACAAAATTGAGCCAACAAGTTCTCAATTTAACCGCTGATCATCCAATTCAACGTTAATCTAAAAACATCCATAAAATTAAATCAAAATCCTAGCTTTAATGAATTTTGACCACTATGGATGTTTTTTAGTTTACATAAAATTGAAAGTTAATCCGGGCTTTTGATGAATAATTTTCTGCTAAGCCTTGACAGTTAGTTTTTTTTTCGCTATTATCTTTATGTTAGTTAATTGGGTATTCGCCAAACCGGTAAGGCAACGGACTCTGAATCCGTAATTTGTAGGTTCGAGCCCTACATACCCAATCAGAATAAAAGGAGGCGATCTTAAATTTAAGATCGCCTCTTTTTTAATATTAATGGACATGATAGTCCGGTTTTTCCATTAATAACCAAAGAAACAAATAAATAATTGGCATGGTATAGAAAAAAGGAATACTGAGAAAGATGAAAAGTGCTCTTAAAACACCAGCGTTCCAGTCAAAATGTTCTGCTAAACCGCCCAGAACTCCTGCCAAATAACAATTAGAACCTGAACGTCGAATCCTAATATGCATAAATTAACCTTCCTTTATTGAATTTTAAACCTCTAGCGGCTTCTTCCGAGCTTTAACGATGAAATTCAATTAAACGTTGGGCTAAAAAATTACCCAGAAAAGCCGCTAATAAACTGCCAGCTATTGTTAAAATAACATAGAATCCAGCAAGTATCCATTGCTGATGCAAAAGCAATTTTAAGAAATCCAAGCTAAAAGCTGAATACGAGGTAAATCCTCCTAACACTCCCATCCCACCAGCTGTTAATAGAGCTGGCCGTAGTTTCAATTGTTCAAGCCCATAACGATTCCAAAAAGTTAATAAACCACTGCCTAATAAGTTTATTAATAATAACCCTAACCAATTAGTAACTGGCGTCGAAATTAATTGCAGGAGACTATATCGTAAGGCACCACCAAGCATTCCCCCGATAAAAACTAAGATTCCAGTCATTTACCTCAACTCCTTTGACCTAAATAATAGCCGCTCATCGCTATTAAAATCCCTCCTACATAACTTAAGCCTCCGTACAAGCAAGCCACCCACCAGCGTTTTTGTCCTCCTAGGGTAAGCAAGTCCTTATTTAATGTGGAAAAAGTGGTCCAGCCACCAAGCACCCCACTTCCCCAAAAACTAGTCTCCATCCCGGTGAGTCGGCACGCCCAGAAATAGGCCAGGAGAAAACTCCCGCTCCAATTAATAATTAAGGTTCCCACAAAACTATTTTGCGACCATAATTTTTGAGCTAAAAAAGTTACTCCATAACGTAACAGAGAGCCTATTCCACTCCCCAAACTAACCAACCAAAAATCCATTAACTCCACTCACTTTCGTTATTATTTTAACCATTAAAAAACGCCTACTGACTCCTAAAATTCTAGTCAGTAGACGTCATCAATTAATAGTCAGTAACTACTAATATTTTAGGCGAACGTCATCACCATTCTTAAATTACAAAATCATTATAATCCCACTCCAAAATAAGGTAAAGTTAAATTTGGGGAATTTTCTCAGATTATCACTTGAATTATTAATCTTCATTCGGTAAAATTCAATTTAATCTTAACAAGGAGCCTTTTTATGAATCGTCTAACCCAACGCCATTTAAATAGCTCTCGATATTACTTTTGGTTTCCGGAATGATCTGGGAGTCAGAAGTGCTTTCGTTGTCTGCAAAGTTCTCACAGATCAAGTAAAACTTAACCTGTGAGACTTTTCCAGCAAATTTATTGGTCCTCACAGGCTTCATGCTGTGAGGACTTTTTATTTTATTTTTTGAGGTGAGAATATGAAGATCAAATCTTTTCTCGGTCCGATTGTCATGAATACTTTAAACGGAATCTCCATGGGAGTTATTGTGGCCCTAATTCCTGGAGCCTTGGTAAACCAGCTAATTAAATTCCTTTTACCTAGTTTCCCCCAATTAGCTTTTATTACCACTTTAACCAGCTTGGCAGCTCTCCTTTTACCGATGACCAGTGCTGCTTGTGTCGGAATGGTCGGTAAGCTTTCGCCAATTCACACCGCCGCTTTGATCCTGGCTGCTGTAGCCGGAGCTGGTAATTTCCACTTTACTAAGACGGGTTTTCAAGCTCAAGGTTCAGGGGACGTCATTAATCTTGCCTTGACTATCTTCCTTGGCTATCTGCTCTTAGAATTGATTGGTTCCCGCCTGCAAGCTTACACAATTTTGTTAGTTCCTCTAATTGTTTTAGTTGTTGCTGGAGGAACTGGGAGTTTAACCCTACAACCGGTTAGCCAAATTGCTCAAGGAATCGGAATAATTATCAATCAGTTCAATACCTTACAACCAGTATTAATGAGCGTTCTCATGGCAATTGCCTTTGCCTTCTTAATTGTTTCGCCTATTTCTTCGGTCGGAATTGCGACCGCTATTGGAATCAATGGCTTAGCCGCTGGAGCTGCCAATCTGGGAATTGTGGCGGCCAGCTTTGCTCTTGCTATTTATGGTTGGAAAGCTAACTCTGTGGGCACTTCCTTGGCCCATTTTCTAGGATCTCCCAAAATTCAAATGGCTAACCTTATTAAACGCCCACGCCTCTTTCTTCCCATCTTGCTAAATGCCGGAATTGCTGGCGGAATTGGCTCCTTCTTCCAAATAACGGGAACCCCTTTAAGTGCGGGCTTTGGTTTTTCTGGTCTCATTGGTCCTTTAGTCGCTCTCGAAGGCTTTCATAATAATACTTGGCTCAACATCGGAATCATCGTCTTAAACTTCTTAATTTTGCCGATCACTCTGAGTCTAGTCAGCAATTACCTTTGGCAGCGAAAACTCCATTACTTCCAAGCTAGTGACTTTGCCCTCAATTATGAATAGCAAATACAGAGATTTAGGGTTCGTGCTATGATAAATATAAAACTCGAACAGAATGGAGTTCAACTATGAAATTAAATCAATTTGCGCGGCAACCACGAACCGTAGCGCAAGAAATTCAAGAATTGCAAACTATTAAGTTTATCCCTTCAAATTGGTCCAAATGGCAACCTAATCAGGCTTTAGAAAAACTTTTGATTAAAAGCTTTCCGGAAGTGATAGCTGATTGTGTTTTTGAAAAATTAACTAATTTAGCCGCAACTACTAAGCAAAATGCTGCGCAATACTGTCAAAATGATTCGGTTAGTGCAACTGCTTTTTATAATTTATATTTTCAACTTTTAGGTTTCCAGCCGGAACAAGATTTCTCTTTGGCCGAACCACAAAAAATCAAAGCCAGCTTAACTTATCCGCAATTTGAGCATACCATTTTAACGACCGCTGACTTGATTCATGGCTGGTATCAACTCTTGATTGCCCGAACAACTAACGGTCAAACTTTCCTCGATGAGCTGACTGCTAGGGGTTATTTCCAAGCTCTGGTTGAGGATCCCCAAACTCCTCGACCTTTGATTTTTAATGGGAAAGCGCAAGCCGTTTTTGACACCCGCAAGTTAATTCACGAAGTTGTTTACGTTGAATCCGACCAAGACAGCGACCACGACGGTCAAAGAGACCTCCTCAAGGCCGAGATCATTCGCCCAGCAGAATCGAACTCCCTTCCGGTTCCGGCTCTTTATACCGCTTCGCCTTACAATCAAGGTACTAATGATCGGCTAGGATCTCAATTAACTCATAATGTTAATGTCCCCTTGACGGTTAAAAAAACGCAGTCACAAACTGTAGCTGGCAACCCTGTCCAACTTACTCAAGCCCCGGCACGACCAGATCCCCAATCAAATCAGGCTCCTCAGGAAAGTTTTGGAGCTAGTTTTAATTATCGCTTGAATGATTATTTTTTGGCTCGGGGTTTTGCGGTGGTCTATGCTGCAGGGATTGGAACCAAAGATTCTCAAGGGTTGAGAACTTGTGGAGATCCTGAAGAAACTCGCTCAACAACGGCTATTATCGAGTGGCTTGATCAAAAACGGCGAGCTTTTACGAGCCCTCAAGTCCAACATACGACTACTGCTTCTTGGTGTAATCAACACATTGCTATGACAGGACGTTCCTACTTGGGGACTTTGGCGATTGCGGCAGCGACTACGGGAGTCTCCGGTCTAAAGACAATTATTTCTGAGGCCGCTATTTCTAGTTGGTATGATTATTATCGCGAACACGGTCTAGTCGTTGCTCCCGGTGGATTTCCTGGAGAAGATAGTGATGTCTTAGCTGTGGAAACTTATTCGCAACAACAAAACTATGGTCAATATTTAAAAGTCAAAAAAACTTGGCACCAGCAACTCCAAAGTTTGACTCATGGTCAAGAAAGAAGCACGGGTAACTACACCGATTTTTGGGAACATCGTAACTATCGCCATCAGCTTGAGCAAGTTCAAGCTGATATTATTATGGTTCACGGACTTAATGATTGGAATGTCAAACCTAAACAGGTCTATAAACTTTGGCAACGGCTGCAATCTTTACCGATTACCACTAAGCTGATTTTGCATCAAGGACCGCACATCTATATTAATAATTTTCGGTCACTAGATTTCCCCGAAATGATGAATCTCTGGTTGACCTATAAATTATATGATTGCGACAACCAAGCGGCTCAGATTTTACCAACGGTCTTAATTCAAGATAATGTGCAAACAGAGACTTGGCATCAGCAGGATTCTTGGCCACAAAATCCCCAGCAGACTAAAAGCTATACTTTCCAGCACCATGGTCTCCAAGATGATGGTCAGGTCTCCATTTCAGAAATTGAACAATTTCAAGATCAGCTTCCGCCAGCAAAATTTCAGTTCTATACCCATAATTTAAAGCAATGGGAAAAAGATCTCAGCCAAGTTAAGGCTTCACCTTTAGAAAAGAATCGGCTTTTATATCAAAGCCAGCCACTTAAGCAAGATTTAATTTTAGATGGTCGCCCCGAAGTGCGTCTCCGCGTTGCCAGCAATCAGAATCTCGGTTTAATTAGTGTACGTTTGTTAGATTATGGTCATTATCAACGTCTAGGCTCTTTACCCCAGACTCTTAAAACTCAAGCCTATGATTTAGGCTACCACTATCAAACTGAAGACTTGAAAGAATACCAGCTAAATCCTCAGGCAACCGAGTATCAATTAATTACATTGGGTCATTTAAATCTCCAAAATCGCCAAGAACTTACGCGCGTGGATCCCGTCGAAGCTGGTAAATTTTATGATTTAAGCTTACTCTTGCAACCCACCCATTATCACCTTACCCCCGGTCATAAATTAGTTTTAATTGTTTATGCGACTGATTTTGCAATGACGATCCGGGGCAATCAGAATCTCAACTATCAAATCGATTTGGCCCATAGTCAGTTAATTTTACCCTACTATTAACGGGATCAAATCATTTATTTTCCGAAAGACCTTTCTGAGATCTCTCAAATGGATCTTCTCTGCCAAATTTCTTCATCAAAAAATAGCCAGCTGGAAAATAAATTTTTCCGGTTGGCTATTACTTTTTTGGATTTTTTTAAGGAACCCGGACCAAGTCTTGACGAGCCAATTCTTCGGCAATCTGGACTGTATTCCAAGCGGCACCCTTGAGTAAATTATCGGAAACTACCCACAGGTTAAAGGCACCGGGATTTTCCGCATCGGCACGAATGCGACCGACAAAAGTTTCTCTTTTACCAGCAGCAGTCAATGGCTGCGGATAAATTTGTTCCTCTGGTTGATCTTGGACTACAACTCCAGGAGCTTGAGCTAATAAATCACGAATCTGCTCCACAGTAGTCGTCGGATCAGCCAATTGAATATAAATTGACTCCCCATGACCTAATTCTACGGGAACTCGGACACAAGTAGCAGTTACCTTTAGGCTCAGATCATCCATATCATTACACATGATCTTTTTAGTCTCATGAATCATTTTCCATTCTTCATGGGAATAGCCGTCTTCTTCGAAAACATCAATTTGAGGTAATAAGTTAAAGGCCATTGGATAGTGCTTGGGATCCCCTTTTGTGGGTAAAATTTTGGCCGTCATAGTTTCTTGATTTAAATGCTGCTGAGCTTGATCCAACAATTCCTGCCAAGCTGATTGACCAGCTCCAGAAACTGCTTGATAGGTTGAAACCACAATCTGTTCTAAACCAAACCGACGACGTAAAGGTTCCAAGGCAACCATCATTTGGATTGTTGAACAATTAGGATTAGCAATGATCCCTTGATGCTTTTGTAACTGTTCTGGATTAACTTCGGGAACTACCAAGGGAACTTCCGGATCCATTCGAAAGGCACTGGTATTATCGACACAAACCGCCCCTCTTTTTACGGCTTCAGGCAATAATCGTTTCGAAACCCCACCACCCGCAGAAGCTAAAACTAAGTCCACTCCAGTGAAAGATTCAGGCTTGGCCTCTTGAACTGTCACTGCTTGACCCTTAAATTGTAAAGTCTTACCCGCAGAACGCGAAGAAGCTAAAGGAATTACTTTTTCGACTGGAATTTTAGACTGGGCTAATTGCTCCAATAAACGCGTTCCTACCGCTCCGGTTACTCCCAAAATTGCTACTGTATAAGCATCTTTTGCCATCTTAAAATTCCCTTCTCGTATGCTGTTTTACGAAGTTCGTCAAGCGTTCACTTACTGCCGCAATATCAGCATCAGAGGCCGCATAAGAAAACCGTAAATAGCCTTCTCCACCAGTACCAAAACCACTTCCCGGCGTACAGCCGACTTTAGCTTCTTCAGCTAATTGGAGAGCAAAAGCGACATCATCTTGATTAAAGGCCGCCGGAATTTTAGCAAAGAGATAAAAGGCTCCTTGCGGGGCAACCGTTTGAAAACCTAATTTTTCCAAACTTTGAACTAAATTATCCCGCCGTTTTTGATAAATTTTAACCGCCGCTTTTGCATCTTGTCGTCCATTATTCAAAGCTTCTGCGGCCGCAGCCTGACAAGGTGTGACCGGAGCCGTGACTAGAAATCCATGCATCTTAGCAATATTGGCAACCACAGCTGCTGGAGCAGCTAAATAGCCAATCCGATAACCAGTCATCGCGTGAGATTTTGATAAACCACTCACCAGAATTGTCCGCTCAGGCAAGAGACAAGCAATTGAAAAATGCTGGCCTTCATATAATAATTCACTATAAATTTCATCGGCAATAACGTAGAGCCCCTGATCAGCAATAATCGTCGCTAAGCTACTTAGCTCATCTTTTGAATACTCTCGACCAGTGGGGTTGCTGGGATAGTTCAATAAAACTGCTCGAGCGTGCGGATGTTCCTCTAAAGTCTTTGTTAACAATTCGGGAGTTAAAACAAAATCACTGGCTGAAGTATCGACCATAATTGGATGAGCCCCCGTCAAAGTTACGATCGGGAAGTAAAGCGCAAAAGCCGGTGTCGGAATAATAACTTCATCACCTGGGTTTAAAAGGGTAAACATTGCTGCTGTTAAAGCTTCTGTGGCTCCCACGGTAACAATAACCTCAGTTTCTGGATCATAAGTGACGTTTTGGGTATCTTTTAAGTAATTACTAATTGCTTGCCGTAATTCGGGTGTTCCCTTTTGCGCCGAATAATGCGATTCATTATTGGCAATGCTTTGAATTCCCGCTTGTTTGACATGTTCCGGTGTATCCAAATCTGGCTCACCAATTGTTAACTTAATAATTCCGGGAATTTTGGAAATCCGATCATCAAAAGCGCGGATTGCGGATGGTTGAACCTGATCAAGCAATTGATTGACCACTGTTGTTAATTCTGCTGCTAACTGGGGCATAATTTCGTTGACCACCTTTAAATAATTTTTTCTAAACCAACAATTAACTCATCTAAAGTCATAACTTTATCTAAAGCGACCTTAACTCCTTGCATAAACGATCCTCGATCAAAAGAATCTTGCCGGATGGTTAGGGCTTCTCCCGGACCGCCAAATAGAACTTGTTCGTGAGCGACATATCCTGGTAAACGGACTGAATGAATCTTAATTCCCTGATAGTCTCCTCCTCGAACATGATCTAATAATTCTTCCGAATCCGAAGGCCTGACGGCTTGGGGATTTCTGGTTTTTGTCATTAATTTAGCCGTATTTAAAGCGGTTCCTGAAGGAGCATCCTGTTTATCTTCGTGATGCATTTCAATAATTTCAGCATCGGGAAAATACTTTGCTGCCTCTTGAGCGAATTTCATCAATAAGACCGCTGATAAACCAAAGTTAGGGGCAATAATTCCGCCTAAATGTTTATCTTGAGCTAGAGTTTGGAGCTGACTAATTTGTTCATCCTTCAAACCGCTAGTTCCAATAACGGGATGCATCCCAAGATTTAAAGCTGCTTGAGTGTTTTCAAAAACCGACTGCGGCGTCGTAAAATCTACCCAAATATCAGCTATTTCGGTTAATTCTGAGATTTTGTTAAAAATCTGAACATCTTCCCCTAGATGATAGTCAGTCCGCGCAGCACTAGTATCCGGAATTTGTGGTGCTAAAACAGCGGTTAATTGATAATCGGTACTTTCATTGATTAATTGGACTGCCTTTTGCCCCATTGAGCCTGTGAAACCAGCAACTAAAACAGTTTTAGTTTTCATTAAATTTCTAACTCTCCTAACTTAGTTTGGGCCAAAGCCTGAGCAGGTAAATCCAAGCTTTGAGCCAAAGTTTCTTGCTCTGCAGAATTTAAGGCTTGCATTGGTAAACGACAACCACCAGTTTGATAGCCTTGAGCATTCAAAACTGCCTTAATCGGTGCTGGCGAAGGAAACATGAACAAAGCTTGCATCTTTGGTGTCAATTGCCGTTGTAATTTTCCGGCAGTAGCCACATCCCCAACGGCTAAAGCGTCATACATATGGCGCATTTGCTGGCCATAAACATGGGCAGCGACCGAAATTATTCCCTGAGCGCCAATCATTTTTGCAGCAAGAGCCTGATTATCCTCACCACTATAAACCAGAAAATCACTTGGGGTATGTTCTACTAAATATTCTAAGTCTTCAATTGAAGTACATTGTTTAACGCCAATAATATTTGGATCTTGGGCCAATTCAACTAAAGTATCGTTAGCAATCGTAATCCCCGTTCGTCCCGGAATATTATAAATAATGATGGGAACTTGAGCCTGTTGGGAAACGGTTTCGAAATGCGCCTTTAAACCACGTTGATTAGGCTTATTGTAGTATGGAGCAACCACCAAACAGGCATCAACTCCCGGAATCTTGCCTACTTCAGCCGTTAATTCTGCCGTTGCTTGGGTATTATTACTTCCGGTTCCGGCGATAACCGGTACTCGATCAGTAATCAATTGGGCAAAACGGGTATAAAGTTCGATTTTTTCTGTATGACTTAAGGTTGGTGTTTCTCCTGTAGTTCCCCCAATGACAAAGCCGCGACTCCCGGTTGTCAAGAGATGCTTAGTTAAACGTTCCAGACTAGCATAGTCAATTTGGTTATCAGCAGTAAAAGGGGTCACAATTGCGGTTAATAAATCAGCTTGTTCAAAGTTCATTTAAATTTCCTCCTCTTGCATTCGTATCTGAAGATACGAAATTACAGCATGCACTCCAGCTTCAATCGCCCGTTCATCTGGGTTAAAAGTCGAGGAATGCAAAGCTCCAGTTTCACCAACCCCCAACCAAAACATGGTTCCTGGGATTTGAGCAATTAGGTAACCAAAATCTTCTCCGGTCATGGCTGGTTGGGTTTCTTGATACTTGACTTGCGGATCAGCTTGCATCTGCTGAATAAACTTCTGAGTTAATCGGGGATTATTCTCGACGGGCCAATAACCCCCCTGACGCAAATGCACTTGGACTTGAGCTTCAAAGCTTTGCCCGATACCAGCGGCAATGGTCTGCAACCGAGTATCAATCAACTCAATCATCTTCTGGGTTAACCCCCGAATAGTTCCTTCTAAGTGGGCTTCACCAGCAATAACATTACGAATGGTCCCCGCTCTTAACTTCCCGAAAGTGATCACTCCGCCTTCGATGGGGTCTACATTTCGGGAAATAATTGTTTGAACCTGTTCAATAAAAGCAGCCGCGGCAACAATCATATCCTTAGCCCGCTGAGGATATGCCGCATGTCCGCCTTGCCCCAGAAAGTCAACGTCTACTTCTGTGGTTCCCGCAAACAGGGTTCCCAAGCGACAGCCAATTAAACCGGCAGGCAGTTGGGGAGTATCATGCAAAGCGTAAATTTCATCAACTTGAAATTCTCCCGTAAAAGCCCCTTGTTCATAGGCTTGTTGCCCCCCACTTTCACTTTCTTCAGCTGGCTGAAAAAAGAAAACTAAATTATCCTGGGGCTGGTGTTCACTATAATAACTCAAGATGCCTAAAGCCACTGTCATATGCAAGTCATGCCCACAAGCATGCATTAATCCCTCATGTTGAGAAGCAAACTCTAGGTCAGTTTCTTCCTTGACTGGTAAAGCATCAATATCCGCTCGATAACCAATCGTTCGGTGCGGCTTACGTCCCTGCACCCGAACTAAGAGTGCCGTCGGTAACTGCGGTAAAGTCTTCAAACTTAAATAGGATTGTGGCAAGCGAGCAATAATTTCCTTTAAATAGGAACAAGTCTGTTTTTCCTGTAAAGCTAATTCAGGAATTTGATGCAACTGACGGCGAATTTGAATTAATTCTTTTTCAGTAAGCATATCTTCAACCTACAACTTCCGTAAATCAGCTTCTAGGCCGGTTTTCGAAGTGGTCTGACCATCAACGGCTTTAATAACCCGGGCAGGAATTCCGGCAACAACTGTTTTTTCAGGAACATCTTCCGTCACAACCGCGCCCGCAGCGATTACCGCTCCAGAACCAACCTGAACTCCTTCTAAAACTACCGCATTGGCCCCGATTAAAACATGATCACCAATCCGAACTGGTTGAGCTGAAGCAGGTTCAATTACCCCAGCTAAAACTGCATTAGCTCCAACATGGCTATCGGCACCAACAATTGCTCGACCACCCAAAACGGCTCCCATATCTATCATCGAATTAGGGCCAATCTCGGCTCCAATATTAATTACCGCTCCCATCATGACCACCGCATTGGCCCCAATTTTGACCTGATCACGAATCAAAGCTCCGGGTTCAATTCGCGCTGAAACTTCTTTCAAATCTAACAAAGGAACCGCAGAATTACGAGCTTCATTTTCAACTTGGTAATCAGTAATTTGGTCAGCATTAGCAGCTAAGACAGGTTTAATCTCCGCCCAGTCCCCCATCACAATTCCCCAGTCAGGATTCAAGAAAGTCTGAACTGTTTCTGGCCAAGAAATTACTTGAACCTGACCGTGGAGGTAAATTTTTACCGGAGTTTTTTTAGGAGCATTGCCAATATAATCAATTATCTCTTGTGCACTTTGAAATTTCATTCCTTAACCTCACTTGTTTTGATAAGCCCGGTCTAAGCGATTCAGATCGGCATAACTTTCTCTTTCTACAACGACTTGCGCTTTTCCCTGTTCCGCAAAAACCACCGCTGGTCGAGGAACACGATTGTAATTAGAAGCCATTGCATACCCGTAAGCTCCCGTTGCTAAGAGAGCAACAATCTGACCTTGGTGAACCCGGGGAAACTCTAATTCGGAAATTAAAATATCTCCTGACTCACAATAGCGCCCCGCTAAACGAATGGTTTCTTCTGCTGGTGCTTGGGGATTAGCAGCCAAAACTGCTGTATATTCGGCTTGATAGAGGGCCGGTCGAATATTGTCTCCCATTCCTCCATCTACTGTAACGTAGGGTTTCAATCCCGGAACTCGTTTGCTGGAACCAACCGTATATAAATTATACCCTGCCGGACCAACTAATGAGCGTCCGGGTTCAATCCAAATTTCTGGAAGTGGTAATTGTTGTTGTTGACAATCCGTTTTAACGGTTTGGACCAAGGCGCTAATGAATTTTGCCGGCGCTAAAGGGTGATCCTCTGCCGTATAGCGAATGCCGAATCCTCCACCGAAATTCAATACCGGAATTGGACATTGAAACTTTTGCTGCCATTGAGCAGCTAGCTCAACCAACTTATGCGCCAATAATTCAAAACCCGTAACCGCCAAAATTTGCGAACCAATATGAGCATGAATTCCGCGGAAGTCTAAGTGAGGATTTTCTAAAATTTGTTTTAAGGCTGCTTCAGCTTGACCGCTAGGAAGATCAAAGCCAAATTTACTATCGGCTTGACCGGTTTGAATATATTCATGGGTATGAGCGGTAATATCCGGCGTGATCCGTAACATGACGGCGATTTTTTGCTCAGTCCGCTCCAAAATTGAACTTAATAAGTCCAATTCATCGAAGTTATCAAGAATAATTACGCCAACTTGTTCTTGAACCGCTAATTCTAATTCCGAACGAGATTTATTATTTCCGTGAAAACTAACATGGGCCATGGGAAAACCGGCTTGGATTGCTGTATATAATTCTCCTCCTGAAACCACATCAATATGAGCTTTTTCTTGGTTCATAACCTGATAAATAGCTTGAGTTGCAAAAGCTTTACTAGCATAGCTAACGACGTAATTAACTTGCTGCTCTTCAAAGGCCTGGCGAAAAGCGCGGACTTGCTGACGAACTTGCTCAATATCGTAAACCACTAGGGGGGTCTGAAATTCTTGAACTAAATCCAAGGCATCACATCCACCAATCATTAAGTGACCAGCAGTATTTACGGATTCTACAACTGATTCAGTTGTCATTTGTTTCACCGTCCTCTTACTTAATTAAAAAACTTTACGAAAAAAGGATTCTTCTGTGAGCGTTTCACAAAAGAATCCTCCAAAAAATCAATTAAAAAATCATTTGGTTTTCATCTGTCGATAGCGCTCCGCAAACTATTTTAGTCTACGACAGTCCATAATTTATTCAATTATGTCCCAGCCCAACACCCCTGGTATTGGTGTCAGCTTCGGCAACTTTCCCTTTCACTAGCTTCTTCGTTAATCCAGAAACTCCACTAGTTACTCATGGCGGTTGCGACCTCTTCGATTACTATGAATCTTATAATGAATTAGCGCACTTGTCAAGCTATCTTAATTTTTTATTAGGGCCCCTTAGTAGAAATAAAAAATTATTCTGAGATTTTTTCTAACTTTAACGGTTGCAGAAAGTTATTAAAGTGTTTAAAATTCTTTTTAATTGCACGACTAATTTTTTTAATTTTAATCTTTGATTGGAAAGTCAGGTTATTATGAAAGTAGTTAAATTCGGGGGAAGTTCCTTGGCCGACGGTCCCCAATTCTTAAAAGTTGTTCAAATTGTCCAAGCCGATCCGCAACGTAAAGTTATCGTTACTTCTGCACCCGGAAAAAGAAATTCTCATGATATCAAAGTAACCGATCTTTTAATTCAATATGCGCAAAAGACTCTGCAAAATCAACCAATTCAAGACATTGTAGCCCAGATTTGGGACCGTTATCAGACCATTGCTGACTATTTTGACCTGCAGGCTGCCCAACTTGCTCCCTTACACCAAGTTCTCTTGGACTTACCCCAGCAAGAATATCCTGACGCTAATTATTTAATGGCCGTTTTTAAGGCTCATGGTGAATACCTCAGTGCTCGTTTACTTACCTTGGTTCTTCAAAAAAAACAGCTTGCCGCCAGCTTCTGGGATCCACAAGAGGCGGGAATTGTCGTCAGTGACCAACCCGATGATGCCACAATTCTTCCGGAAACTTACAATAAATTGCATCAACAAAAATTACCCGAGCAAGTCTTAGTCATCCCCGGATTTTATGGTCTGACCCCTCAACAACAAATTGCTACTTTTTCTCGGGGAGGTTCAGATATTACCGGTGCCCTTTTAGCCCGCGGACTACAAGCCCAAATGTACGAAAATTTCACCGATGTCGATGCTATTTATGCCGTTGATCCCCAAATTGTTCCCCAACCGCAGGCCATTAAGACTATGACTTACCGGGAATTAAGAGAACTTTCCTATGCGGGATTTTCTGTTTTTCACGACGAAGCGCTCCTGCCGGCAATTGAAGGTCAAATTCCGATTAACGTCAAAAATACTAACCATCCCCAACTTCCGGGAACACTCATTGTTCCAGAAACCAACTTCCAACCGCAAGGTCCCGTCACAGGAGTCGCTGGTTCAACTCATTTTGCCGCACTATACTTACACCGCTATCTTTTAAACAAAGAAGTTGGTTTTACCCTTAAATTATTACAAATTTTCTATGACTTTCAAATTTCTTATGAACACATGCCTTCAGGAATCGACGACTTAACAGTTATTTTTAATAAACGTCAATTCGATGATTTGAAGAAAAAGCGACTCTTAGCTAGAATTCAAGCCGTCTTGCAACCAGACAAATTAGAGTGGATCGATGATTACGCTATTTTGATGGTTGTAGGCGAAGGGATGCCCCACCAACTGGATGTCATTCAAGATATCGTTAATCCTCTCGCCAAAGCCCAGATTAAAATTCATATGATTAATCAGGGTGCCTCCCGAATTTCAATTATGCTGGGGATGAAACAAGATCAAGCTCCACAAGCGGTCCAAAAAATTTATCAAAAATTTTTCCATTAAATAAAGTTCATCTTTTCAGGAGGTATTTTATGGTCGTCTTACAAAAAGTTCACGGTTCTAATAATCAATTTTTTCTTCTCGATCAAACCACTTTGACCCAAGCTTTGAATTCCCAAGAATTGCAAAATTTGGCCCAAAAAATTACCAAAAAGGATTTTTTTGGTGGAGTCGACGGTCTTTTAGTCGTTGATTCTAGTAGCGTTCCTGCTGCCTTAGGAAAAATGCGAGTTTATAATGCTGATGGTTCTCGCGCTTTAATGTGCGGCAATGGTTTACGAACCGTAAGTCGCTATTTAGCGACTAAACATCAGCAAGATCAATTTCTGGTTGAAACTGATCAAGCCAATCTGCAAGTCCAAAAACAGACTCCTTGGGCGCCACAAATTCCCGCTTATAGCGTAGAAATTTCTCCCGTCAGTTTTCAAGCTAATAAATTACCTTTTGCTAACTTGGGAACTGACCAACTAATCAACCAAATCGTGCCCCAATTTGATCCTCAATTAAAATTCACCGCTCTCGCTGTTCCCAACCCCCACCTGATTAGTTTTGTCAGTGCTGCTGTCATGGAGGGTCCTCTCTTAAAAGAACTTGGCGAAAAGTTAAATCAAACTAATCCGTATTTTCCCGAAGGAGTCAATCTTAGCTTTGCTCAAGTTAAAAAAGCAGACGAACTCTTTGTTCGAACTTTTGAGCGCGGAGTTGGTTTCACCAATGCTTGTGGCACGGGGATGTCCGCAACTAGTCTAGCCTACTTCCTCACCCAGCCCCAAGTTCCAGCCATGGGTACACAGTTAACGATTAAAAACCCCGGTGGAATGGTCCAAACTAGAGTTCATCAGGGTTCATCTGAGCAGTATTGGATTGAACTGAGCGGTAATGCCACTGTAATCGCTGAAATTCAGCTTCCAGAAGCCGATTTAAGGCATGGAAATCTCCAGCCGGAGAACTACGCTTATAACGAGACTGGTGAAGCTCTGGCCTATCAAAACTTCGTCCAGCAACTTTCCTAAAATCTAAAAAGGGCTAATTTGAAAAAAATTCAAACTAGCCCTTTTTATTTCGACTTTAATCGTTTACCAACCAATTTCCGCTGCATCTTCAGGCAAGCTTAATCTACCCGCTGCTAATTCGGACAAAGCCTGATCAAAGGCTTGGAAAGCTTCTTTCAATTGGTCTTCTGTAATTACTAGTGGTGGCTGGAAACGGAGAATATAGCCGCGCAAACTGATAATAATTACTCCTAATTGGAATAAACGATAAATCAACTTCGTCGTCGCTTCTTCATCGCCTTCTTTAGTTTGGGGATCGATAATATCAATCCCACCATTCAAGCCGTAAAAACGAATATCACCAATAAAATCATACTGTTCACGTTTCTTTTCAAAATAGGCTTGCACTTTCGATCCTAGCTGCGCCGAACGAGCGGGAAGGTCTTCTGCTTCCATAACGTCCAAAGTGGCATTTGCTGCGGCCGTTGTGACTGGATTTCCGGCTGTCGTGTAAGTATTTCCCGGTGAATCCAAAGCATCCATTACTTCTGCCCGCCCTAAAATTACGCTCAAAGGTAGACCAGAAGCGATTGACTTCCCAATGGTCATCAAATCAGGTTCCAAGCCGAAGTTTTCGATTGACCACCATTTACCGGTTCGACCCATTCCTTGGTTGACTTCATCAATTGCAACCAAAATTCCATGTTCGTGCGCAAACTTCCAGACAAAATCTAAATAAGCCTGCGGCGCTTTCACAATTCCTCCGTCACCTTGAATTGGCTCAACAACAATTGCCGCCACTTCTTCAGCTGGTAAATAAGTCTCAAATGGCAACTTGAAGGCGGCAATCATCCGCTCAACAAATTCATTTTCACTTTCTTGGGGCTGGCGTTGATGTACATCAGGATAAGGAACTTTTACCACTCCAGGAAGCAAAGGTGCCATTTTGCGACTCATATTTAAACTAACTGCTGACAAGGACATCGAACCGTAGGTGGAGCCGTGATAAGCCCCAGTAAAACTAACAATGTATTGCCGTTTAGTATAAGCCCGAGCAAATTTAATGATTGCATCATTAGCATCAGAACCCGAATTTCCCCAAGAAACCTTAACCGGACCACTGATTGGAGCTAGTTCAGCTAGTCGTTGTGCCAATTTAATTTCCGGTGTACTGGCAAAATAAGCCGGTGTATATTGAATTAAATTAGCCGCTTGCTTTTGAATTGCTTCCACAACGTGCGGATGACAATGACCAACATTAGTTGCTGACGCACTAGCCAACAAATCAAGATATTCCCGGCCAGTAGCATCAGTCAGAACTGCCCCTCGGGCTTTCTGAATAACAATATCAAAATATTTAATCCGGACCGCAGGTGATAAAACTTCACCTTCTTCAGCCAGCAATTTTTGATTATTATCCAACATCTTTTCCTTCTTCTTTCTCTCGGCCTAAAGCAGAATTTCTCATTCCATAACAGAAGTAAATAATTAAACCAAAGATAAACCAAGCAGCCGCATAAATTTTGGCGTCAGTACTTAAGCCTAGGAAGACGATTAAAGCACCGGCAAAGGCTAAGAAAGGCATTACTGGATAAAAAGGCATCTTAAATTCTGGATCAATGATATCTTTTCCTTCACGCTTTCTTAAAGCATAAATTCCTAGGGAAACGAACATAAAGGCAATTAAAGTTCCGGCAGAAATTAATTGGTTTAAGAAACTAAACGGGAAGACCGAACCAATTAAAACAGCGACAATCGTTAAAGCCAATAAAGCATTATTTGGTAAATGCTTATTATTAATCTTACCTAACCAACGCGGAAGTAAACCGTCTCGCCCAAAGGAATAGATTAAACGAGAACCAGCCATCATCATTCCAATTAGCGCCGTAAACATCCCGATACAAGCAACTGATTGAATAACAGCAGCGATTACTCCATGACCACTTTTCCGTAAAGCCCAACCTACTGGTTCAGCATTGTTAGCATAAAGTGTGTAATGGAACATTCCGACTAAAACTAGGGCTACGCCAACAAATAGAACTACAGCAATAATTAAGGAACCTAAAATTCCTCGCGGCATGGTCTTCCCAGGATCTTTAGCTTCCGCAGAATTAGCGGCAATTGAATCAAAACCGATATAAGATAAGAAAATCATCGAAACACCGGCATAAATTCCCTGCCAACCACCAAAGGCTGTTCCATCGGGATTCAAATGATACTTAGGGATAAACGGTACATAATTTTGTGGTTTAATTGCTGTACAACCAACGACAATAAACAGCAAAACGACCAAAACTTTAGCGATAACTAAAATATTTTCAACTCGACTAGCTTCACTAGCTCCACGAGATAAAAGATAAGCTACAGCGATAATTACCACCACGGAAACTAAATCAATCACTCCGCCATCAGTTCCGTAAGCATTAGCTAATGATTTAGGTAACACTAAACCTAGAGGAGCAATTAAGCCGCGAAAATTAGCGGATAAACCCGAACCAACAAAGGCTACCGCAATGAAATACTCCGCCAATAAAGCCCAGCCAGCAATCCAACCAAAAAATTCTCCAAAGATAACATTAATCCAAGAATAAGCTGAACCAGCAAACGGCATTGCAGAAGCCATTTCAGCATAAGCAAAAGCTACTAAACCAGCAACCAAGGCTGCGGCTAAGAAAGAAATTACCACCGCTGGGCCTGCATGTTGCGCTGCTACTGTTCCGGGCAAAGTGAAAATAGCCGTAGACACAATAGTCCCCAAACCCAAAGCCAAAAAGTCCCGCACCCGCAAGGTTCGAGACAAATGAGCATCCTTTTGCTCATAAACGCTAGGGTCTTCTTTTCGGAAAATACGTTCTTTAAAACTTGCCATATCTACTCCCTCAACTTTACCAATTATTCAAACTGCCAAAACAGCTTAAATTAGAAATTGGTTAATATTTTCTTATAAATTCTTTGATTTGTCAAGTTTCATTATTAGTTGATAAATATAACTTTTACTTGGATTTCATTTTTTTGTCTCTTCAAAAATTCTATTCAGCAAGCAAAAATAGCAATTGAAAAACCAATCAATCTTGAGAATTCTGGCAATAATCCCCCCACTAGCAATTTAGGGTTATTAAAGTTATAATTGAGGAGTATATAATTAGCGAGGTTAAGCTTAGATGACAACAAAAATCAGTATTATTGTACCCTGTTTCAATGAGGAAGAATCAGCTCCCCTGTTTTATCAGGCTATTGCGGAAACTTTTCAGAAATTACCTAATTATCAACCGGATATTTTGTTTATTAACGACGGCTCAACAGACAATACTTTAAACAAACTACGTGAATTACAAGCGGATCCGACTATTGAAAGCCACTACTTATCATTTTCCCGCCAATTTGGGAAAGAAGCTGGGGTCTATGCTGGACTAAAAAATGTCGATGGAGAATTAGTAACGATTATGGATGCTGATCTCCAAGATCCACCGGCGATGCTCATCGAAATGATTAATCTTTTAGAAACTACTGATTACGATTGTATCGGCACGATGCGCTCTGATCGCAGTGGTGAGCCGCCCGTTCGTTCCTTTTTTTCCAATCTTTTTTATCGAATCATTAATCAAATTTCCCAAACCAAGATTGTTCCTGGAGCTCGAGACTTTCGCTTGATGCGGCGCGGCATGGTCGATGCTATTTTAGAAATGAGCGAATATAATCGTTTCTCCAAAGGAATTTTTTCTTGGGTTGGTTTTAAGACCAAATACCTTCCCTACCAAAATGTTGAGCGAGTTGCGGGTAGTTCAAGTTGGAGCTTCTGGAGTTTGTTTAAATATTCCCTGGAGGGGATTACCGACTTCTCAACCGTTCCCTTGATTATCGCCGGCTGGTTAGGCTTAATTGTCATGGCCATTGCCTTCGTTTCTCTGATCTTCATCTTTTTCCAAACTATTTTTGTAGGCAATCCAACCAAGGGTTGGGCTTCAACAATCTCTTTAATTCTCTTCTTAGGCGGCTTACAACTTTTCTTTCTAGGAGTTATCGGAAACTATATTGGAAAGATCTTCATGGAAGTTAAACATCGTCCCCTTTATATTATTAAAGAAAAAAAATAATTTCATTAAATAGTTAGGCTTTCCCAAATTTTGGGAAAGCTTTTTTAGTGGTAATAGTTAAGTAGCCTTTTAATAACCTCATCAAATTTACAAGTCAAAAAAACTCCAAGATGAAAAATCCATCTTGGAGTTCTTTGAATCAAATTTACAAACGTTGATTCAACTCGTGGCCTAATTCTTCATAACCCGGACGCCCTAATAAAGCAAACATATTCTGTTTGTAAGCTTCTACTCCTGGTTGATTAAAGGGATTAATTCCATTCAAGTAACCGGAAATTGCAATTGCAATTTCAAAGAAGTAAATCGTATAGCCTAAAGTATAAGCATCTTGCTTTGGTAAATGGACACTCATCACTGGAACACCGCCATCAGTATGCGCCAAAACGACACCTTCGTAGGCTTTCTTATTTACATAGTCCATACTCTTGCCTTCGAGATACTGTAAACCATCAAGATTATCAGCCGTTCGCGGAATCTCTAAGTCGTAACGTGGTTGGTCGATTATCAAAACAGTTTCCATTAGATTCCGCCGACCTTCTTGAATATATTGACCTAAAGAATGCAAATCTGTCGAAAAGTTAGCTGATGCTGGGAAAATTCCCTTTTGATCCTTACCTTCAGATTCACCTGCTAACTGCTTCCACCATTCACCAAAATATTGTAAGTTAGGTTCATAGTTTTCTAACAGTTCAGTTGTATAACCCTTACGGTATAAAATATTTCGCAAAGCAGCATATTGGTAAGCTTCATTTTGCTCTAAATCGCTATCTTGATAGTCACTTCGAGCAGCAGCAGCCCCCGCCATTAACTGATCTAAGTCAATCCCCGCTACGGCAATCGGCAACAACCCAACAGCGGATAAGACAGAGAAGCGACCACCAAGATCATCAGGAACAACGAATTCAGCATAGTCTTCAGCATCGGCCTCACTCTTTAAAGCGCCCTTAGCTCGATCGGTTGTCGCATAAATTCGCCCTTTAGCAGCTTCTTCCCCGTATTTCTCAATTAATTTAGCCTTTAAAATTCGGAAAGCAATCGATGGTTCGGTGGTTGTACCAGACTTTGAAATTACGTTAATACTAAAATCTCGATCACCAATCACTGCCAATAGATCAGCTAAATAATTAGGGCTGATTGAATTGCCACAGAAATAAACTTCGGGAACATCCCGTTCATTTTTTACATTGTAAAAAGTACTACTCAAAAAGTCGATTGCTGCTCGAGCACCTAAGTAAGAGCCACCAATCCCGATTCCAATAAAAACTTCGGAATCATTTTGAATCTTTTGCGCCGCAGTTTTAATGCGCGCAAATTCAGTCTGATCATAATTTTGTGGTAAATCTAAAAAGCCGCGAAAATCATGGCCAGCACCAGTTCCTGCCCGTAATTCTTGATCACAAGCAGTTACTAGAGCCTGCATTTCTGCCAATTCATTCTCATGAACAAAAGGCTTCAACTTAGAAGTATCAAATTTAATATGAGTCATTTTCTCCTCCTTGAGATTAACTTCGGATACCTTTAATTTTAAACTACTTCCTGCAAAAATGTTAGTCTAGATTACCGCTTCCAGCGCCAGTGATATAAGCCGTAGCCAAGAATCGTTCCTAGAGTATTAAAAATCACATCATCAATATCACTAACTCCGGTAAATAGGATAAACTGTAAACTTTCGATCAAAATTGAAAGCCCACAACCGCTTAACAAAACCCAATAACCGGGAAGTGAACGGGATCGTAAACGCGGATACAAATAACCCCAGGGAATAAACCACAAAATATTGCCAAAAAGATTATAGACAAAATCCAAGTGTGATCTTCCGGCAGTTAATTTCCAAGTCTCTACGAAGGGATGCCAATTAATGGCCCTCCAATCTCGATTCCAGTAGAAATGTAACTGCCAAGGAAAATAACTCTGGCGAAAAACGGTTAAAAAAAATAATAATAATAAGTAAATGACTAAGCACCATAATCTTAGTTCCCAAGGCCAAGAATGTTTATGAGGATGATAATGTCGCCAACAGCAGCGACAGACTAGAAAAATCAAAAAATAAAAAATTGCTTTATCCAAGCTCTCAAGGGTCAATTTAATTAGCGGAAAATGATTGATTTTTCCCGCCCAATTCCAGTATAACTGGCGGTATATCTCATTTAAAAAAATCATAAATTCACCTCAGGCAATATTTTATCGTGGTAAAATGGTAAAATTAAAGTAAATTCAAGTCTCTGATTCAGGAGTGAAATTAACAATATGTGTAAGTTTAGAAATTTTCTGGCCCAACGATTAGGCTGGATCAGCTTCTTAGTGCTGCTGATTTGGATTAAAACCGTTATCGCTTATTATTGTGATTTTAATATGGGTGCCGCCGACCCTATGCAACATTTTTTACTAATTTTAAATCCAGTTTTTTCAACTTTATTTTTATTAAGCTTGGCTTTATATTTTAAAAATCCCCGTCTAACCTATTGGCTAGCCGCTGGTTTATACCTTATTGAAAGCTTACTTCTCTACAGTAATGTTTTATACTATCGCGAGTTCAATGACTTTATTAGTATGAATACAATTATCAATGTTAGTAAAGTTTCCAAGGGCTTGGGTAGCAGTGCGATTGCCATGGCTCAACCCCATGACTTTCTCTATGGAATAGATCTGATTTTCATTATCATTTTAGCACTCAGTAAACAAATTAAAGCTGACACGCGGTCCCGTTCTCTTCTCCAAGCAGCAATCATCACTAGTTTAGCCTGCTTAGGGATGACCGCCAACTTATTCTTAGCCGAACTTAACCGACCTCAACTATTAGTTCGAACCTTTGACCGCACCTATATCGTCAAGTATCTTGGTTTAAATAACTTTTTAGCCTACGATAGTTTCAAAACTGCCCAAAGTAATACTTTGCGTTCTAGTGCACAAGGAACAAATATGGATCCTGTTTTAAATTTTGTTCAAAAACACTATGCCGCTCCTAATCCTAAATACTTTGGCAAAGCTCAAGGTAAAAATATTATCATCATTCATCTCGAAAGCTTTCAACAATTCTTAATCGGTAGCAAAATCAAAAATCAAGAGGTGACACCTTTTCTTAATAGCCTCTATCATGATAATAATACCTTAGCTTTTGAAAACTTTTTTCATGAAGTCGGCCAAGGTAAAACTAGTGATGCCGAAACGATGCTCGAAACTAGTTTGTTTGGCTTACCAGAAGGCTCTTTTTTCACGAGTTTAGGTTCAAACAATACTTTTCAAGCAGCACCAGCTATTTTAGCACAAAAACAAGCTTATACGAGCGCGGTTTTTCACGGTAATATTGGTTCTTTTTGGAGTCGGGATACGGTTTACAAAAATATGGGTTACAACTACTTCTTCGATCAAAAAGCTTACCAACAAACACCGGACAGTAATACCTATTGGGGAAGTAAAGATAAATTATTATTTGCGGAAAGTATTAAGTATTTAGAGCAATTACAACAACCTTTCTATACCAAATTTTTGACGGTCACCAACCACAATCCTTATGAATTATCGGCTAGTGATGTCGGTGATTTTCAAAAGCCGGACACTCCCAACAACATGGTTAATAACTACTTTGCTACAGCTCATTATTTAGACGAAGCTGTCCATGAATTCTTTAATTATCTCAAAGACTCTGGCCTCTACGATAATTCAGTCGTCATTTTATACGGTGATCACTTTGGACTTAACGAAGGTGACGAGAAGGATCTTGCTCCTTTGCTAGGCCAAGATCCTAATAATTGGACTGCCTTCAACCATACAAGTTTACAACGTGTCCCCTTCATGATTCACATGCCGAAGTTAAAAGGCGGCATTCAAAAACAATATGGGGGTGAAATTGATGTCTTGCCGACGTTAATGCATCTCGTAGGAATTGATACCAAACCTTACATTTACATGGGAACTGATCTCTTATCTCCTAGCCATGACCAAAATGTCGTCTTTCGCAATCGCTCCTTTATCACCCCACAGTACACGGTCTTAAATAGTAATGGTCATTTTAATATTTATCAAAATAGTACCGGAACTCTCATTGATCAGCCCACAGCGCAAATAAAACAAAAAATTAACCGGATTGCGCGCGTAAAAAATCAACAACTAGATCTCTCCGATAAAATCAATAAAACTAATTTGCTCCGCTTCTATACTCCTCCAGAGTTTCGACCAGTTAACCCTGCTGATTACAATTACCAAAACCAATTTCAAAAGCTTCTCAAAATTCGCGATCAATTGGGTAAAAACTCGACTAGTCTGTATTCACGCAATAATAATAAATCTTCAACCGATTTATATAAGACAACTGCTCCCGAATTATTAACAAATTCTGATCCGATTTATGAAATTCCCGGAAGTAGTAATAATAAATAGCACCTAAATAAAAATAGCCCTAGAAAATTGTATTGTGTAGTGACCTCCACAAGTTAGATTTTTTATCTAAGCTTGAGAAAGCCGCACAAAATTTTTCCTGGGCTTTTTTGTTGATTATTAAACTTTTTCGAACTCCCAAAATTCATTCACTAATAGTCACTGAATTAAACAAAGCTCAATTATCGAGGAGAACTTTGTCTTTTTTGAATAACTGCAGCATCATAAAAGGTTAATTTAAAAGTCGTTCCCTGATGAAAATGGCTGGTAACGGCAATTTCATCATGGTGTTGTTCCATCAATTGATGAACAATCGCTAAGCCTAAACCTGACTCACTATATTTAGTGCTTTTCCGTGAGGGGTCAGCCTTGTAATAACGAACCCAAATATTTTGCAGTTGGGCTGGCGTCATCCCAATGCCATTATCTTTAATTGTAATCACCGTGGCGGCTTCTTTGGGCAAACGTTGACCATCAATCAAAATTTTTCCTTGATGAGTAAATTGAATTGCATTCTGGACAATATTAAAGATGATTTGAATAAACCGATCATAATCAGCATAGACCGGTAATTTAGGAGGAAGTTGTAATTGCAATTGATTTTTTGCTTCTTTCGCACTAGCCTGAAGTTGAGAAACAACATTGCTTAAAGGTTGCACCGCATCAAATTCCGTCTGATTCAGGGGCAATTGATTGGTTCGAATTTTCTCATAGTCCAAGTTATCATTAACCAAGCGAATTAAACGCTTAGTCTCATCGCGCATTAAATCAATACTATGGGCTCTTAGATTTTTGGGAATTGCATCATAGGCCAACCCTTCCAACAAACCATTAATCGTGGTTAAGGGGGTACGCATCTCATGGGAAGCATTCATCATAAATTCTTTATTTTGTCGTTCTTGACGTTGAATTTCTTCATTAGAGAGCTGGAGAGAATGGGCCATTTCATTAAAATCAGCCGCTAAATCACTGATTTCATCATTCCCAGTCTGTTGGACCTCAACTTTAAAGTTGCCATGCTTAATTTGCTTTGTAGCCTTTTGCAGGCGCTCAATTTTACGGACCTGAAAGTTAGCTAAGAACCAACTCATCACAATCGCAATAATCGCCGAAATTAAAAAAGTAATCAATAATTTCCGCCGCACGTTTTGCATACTAGTGTTGATCGAAACACAAGGCATTCCTAGATAAATAATCGCCTTCAGTTGTTGATCCCGATTGAACCACGGCTTCACAACATAAGTTGTCGGATCTTGGGTCTTTAAACCCTGAGGGCGATTTTTTTGACCATTACGGGAATAGATAACTTCTCCGTCTTGAAGACGCTTCAAAATTTTAGGTGAAAAAGCCGGTCGTTGATCCTTGTCTCCTCGGGGTTGCGGGTAGAGGCGATAACCATCTGGATCAAAAAGATCAATGGCAATGCGATCATTCGCCAAAGTCTGCTGTAATAGATCCAAGCTTTCAGCTGTAATATTTTTGATATTTCCCGTTGCCGGATCAATTTTCAAGGCCTGCTTTTGTAAGTTATCAGAATAGCCTTCTAGTTCGGTCAAGGTGTGCCGATAAGCTAGATCTTCCGTGTAATGATAGATTGCTACTGCTGTAACTGCCAAACAAGTGGTCACAACTAAGAGGAAACAAAGCATATATTGATAAATTAACTTCATACACGATCAAGATCCGAATCGTCAAATTTGTAGCCCACTCCCCAAACGGTTTGAATAATCTGAGGTCCTACTTGTTCCACCTTTTGACGTAGTTTTTTAATATGGGCATCAACAGTTCGTTCATCCCCAAAATAATCATATCCCCAAACTTGTTGCAATAGTTGTTCCCGAGAAAAAACTTGCTTGGGTTTCTTAGCTAAGGTCTTCAACAATTCGAATTCTTTAGGCGTCAAATCGGGAATTTCTTTGTCAAATAAATAAGCTGCCCGGGTCGAACTACTAAGCTTAAAATTCGTTGTTTGCACATCAAATTTTTCGGAAGTAGTTTGCGGCTGACTTTCAATTTCATTGCCTGTTCCCAGAATTTCACTGCGCCGATACAGGGCTTTAATCCGGGCAACCAAAGTAATTGGACTGAAGGGCTTAGTCACATATTCATCGGCATATTCTAGCCCCAAAACTTGATCACTTTCTGAATCCCGGGCTGTCAAAATAATAATCGGCACTGATTGGGTTAAATTACGGATCTCTTTGGCTACCTCCAGACCATCTTTTCCCGGTAAATTTAAATCCAAAGTTACGATATCCCAAGATTGAGGATTGGGGGTAAACATTTCCAAAGCTTGAGTTCCATCGTAAGCAAAACTAACATCCCAATCCTCTTTTTCAAAAAACATGGCCATCATTTCCGAAACGGATTTATTATCTTCAATCATTAATAATTTCATGCTTTATCCTCAGCTAATTTTTCAACATTTAACATCATCTTGTTACTTACTATTCATTATAATCAAGTCTAACGAGAACACCAACTAAGCTACTCCATCTCGGCCTTGAATTAGGTTATAATAATTTTTAAAAGTTTATTAATTAAAGGAGTCGCTTATGAATCAACGTCGCATTTACCTAGCTTGTTCTTGGTTTTCTCCAGAAGAAGTCGAATTTCTCCAACAAGGACAACAGGCTTTACGCCAAAACACCAGTATTGATTGGGATAATTCCTTTCGCCCTCTAGAACACCAATTTCAAGATTTAGATGTTCAAAAACATCCTGAAGCTTTCGCCGATCCTCTCTGGCAAATGGGGACTTTTCAAAATGATCTTTTAGGAATTAATGCCGCCGATCTAGTCTGTGGACTTTTTCTTCCCCAAAAGCCAGATTCGGGGATGGCCTTTGAATTTGGCTATGCCTATGCCAGTCATAAACCAATCATCGCCGTAATTCCAGACACCAGTACCGAGCCGATCAACCTCATGTTGGTTCCCAGTGTTACCCGCTACATCCGCATCTCTGAATTAGCCAATTTTGACTTTAATCACCTAGATTTTGCGCTACATGCAGTTTCTGTTTATTAACTAACAATTTCTTAAAATCAAACCTGAACAACCGAATGAAAAAACAAAATTTTTCACCCGGTTGTTTTTATTAATTAAATTCTTTATTTTTTTAAATAGCTGCAGTAATTCAGGCCTTAAACCAAATTAAAACCGCTAAAACAATTAAACTACTAGCAATCAGCAAATTATTCCAGTACAAGCTTTGATTCCAGCGATAAAAATTGGTCTTGGCCTGCCCTTGTCGTTTTTGCCATTGACGTCGACTATGATAAATCTGATAACTTCCACCTATAACTAGGGCGAGAGCCACTAATCGAGGAATCATCAACTTCTCTCCTTCTTGCTCTGATTTTACAACCGCAATGTAGTTTATAATGATAATTAGTTTATTTCAACCAAAATCTTATAATCAGATTAACAATTTAATAAAAAAACTCAACAAATATTTACAAGTGCAACTCAACTGGCTATACTATAATAGGCATTAGTTGTTCAATTAATCACAAAGGAGAGATTATCATGCAGCTCAGTTCAATTTTATGGAAAACCTTCACTGACAGTAACATCATTAGCTCCATTTCTTCAACTCTTTTTATTATTTTACTAGGTTTCTTCCTCCGGAAGCGGGGAATTTTTGATGGTAAATTTGGAAAAATGATGACCAAAATCGTGCTTTCCGTTTCTTTACCAGCTTTAGCCTTTAATTCCTTTATGGCTCCGATTAATCAAGAAACCATGCACCATGGACTAGCAATTTTAGTCTTCGGAATCATTATTTACATTATTTTAATTTTTGTTACTAAATTGTTTTACTTATCTTATGATGCCGATAAACGATCAGTTTTAAGTATTTTAACCACCTTTGGTTCCACTACTTTCTTTGGAATTCCAATTGTCGCTGCTTTGTACGGTCCCAAAGGAACAATGTATGCTTCCATTTTTAATATTGGCTATCGAATTTTTCTCTATTCTTATGCCTATATTGCCATGAGTGGTCTGCAGATGACCAAGAAAAATATCAAACAAATGTTGCTTAATCCTGTGGTAATTGCAACTTTTGTGGGCTTAATTTTATGGCTAATTCAACCCTTGATGCCCACGATTAGCGGTATCGACCCGACAACTAAACAAGCCGTGAACGTGGCTTTCTTCCGGATTGATGTCACTGCACCATGGATCTTTAAGCCGCTATCTTACCTAGCCAGTCTTTCTTCACCGTTAGCTTGGTTAGCCATCGGTTCAACTCTGGGCGAAGTGAGCTTCAAAGCTGCTGCTAAGAACAAGACCTCATGGTACTACACTGCCATGAAGACCATCGTGGTTCCGGCCATTAATTTACTACTTTTAATCATCCTTACTGTAACTAAGATTATGCCTTTAAGTCAGATCGCTGTAGCAACAATCATTATCATGATGGCTACCCCAACAGCCGCTGTAGCGGCATCTTATGCGATTGGCTTTGATCGCGAAGCCGTTTTAACTTCCAATGCTTCTTTTATTTCAACCATTGGCGCGGTCATTATGGTTCCGATTTGGATTGTAATTTTGGCGATAATCGCTGGTACCGGAATCTTTGCTTAAAAAATTAAAAAAAGAGGACTCATCATGAATTTTAAAATAGCCGCCTATGGCGTACGTGAAAACGAAGTTGAATATTTTCAAAAATTAAACCAATATCACTATCAATTGAAATTAATCCCTGAGCTGCTAACTACAGAAAATCTGGCGACAGCTCAAGGGATGGATGCGGTTTTATTAAGAGCTAACTGTACCGCGAATGCCAAAAATCTGGCTCAGCTCAAAGATTGGGGTATTAAATATATTTTCACGCGAACTGTGGGTTTCAATCACATTGACTTAGAAGCCGCCCAAGCTAATGGACAAATTGTGGCCCGAGTTCCGAGCTATTCCCCTCATGCTGTTGCAGATCTTGCTTTCAGCTTAGGCCTAACTTTACAACGGCACCTAAGTTTGGCCGCCTTTAATAGTCACCAACAAAACTTTCAAGTTTTGACTGAAGAATTTAGTCGTGAGATTCACGACTTAACGGTCGGAATTGTCGGTACTGGACGGATTGGAGTTACAGAAGCGCAGAACTATCGGGCTTTAGGAGCTCGAGTTTTAGGTTACGATGTTTTTCAATCTCCCCAAGCTCAAAAAATAGTTGAATTTGTCGACCAAGATCAACTTTTCCAGACAGCGGATATTGTTTCGCTGCACGTCCCTTATTTCCCGGGAAAAAATGACCGCTTCGTCAATCAAGAGCTAGTCCAGAAAATGAAACCTGGAGCTATCTTGATCAATACCGCTCGGGCAGAAATCGTTGATACTTCGGCCGTCGCCACAGCTCTTGAAAACGGACATCTAGGTGGCTTTGCGACTGATGTTTTAGACAACGAAAAACAATATTTGGGCAAAGAAGTAGCTACAATTCCTGATCCAACTCTTAAACGCCTCTTGGCTTTATATCCTCGAGTTCTCATCACGCCACATATTGGTTCTTACACCGAAGAAGCTTTAACTGATATGATTCAAATTAGTTACGATAACTTCCACCAAGTTTTAACAACGGGTACTTGCCCGAACTTAGTTCAAGCTGACTAAATCATTTAAGGACAAAAAAGAGACCCCTGAAAAATCCAAATTTTTCAGGGGTCTCTTTTTACTTTTGGATTTTTAAAATCTTTTACTCTTACTTCAAAGATGGCAAGAAGCAAAAGATCACTAAACCGATCAGAAATAGGACACTTAAAGATGCAGCCCCCACCGTAGAATGTCCCGTTATTTGGGTAATTGTTCCTACTAAGATCGGTCCCATAATTGCGGAGAACTTGCCTAAAATATTATAGAAACCGAAAAATTCACTGCCATTATCTTTGGGAATAATTTGCGCAAAGTAGGAACGACTCAAAGCCTGAATTCCTCCCTGACTAGTCCCGACCAACAAAGCCAAAATCCAAAAATCAGTTGCCGTGCGCAGTCTTAAGATATATAAACAAATTCCCAAATAAATCACAATTCCCAGTAAAATCGCCTTTCGCGTCGACCAATATTGGGCTAACCAACCATAGACTAAGGAGAAAGGGAAGGCCACAACCTGGACGGCCAACAAGACCAACATTAAGGTAGTCATCGAAATTCCTAAATCCATCCCAATAGAAGTCGCCATCGTAAAAATAGTATCCACACCATCGATATAAAAAAAGTAGGCAATTAAAAACCAAACGATCGTTCGATAGTTACCAACTTGCTTAACAGTCATCCATACTCGCCGCAAGCTGGAACGAAAAGGATGTTTAACAGCCGTTAAAGCATATTTTTGCTGGCCCCATTTATAAAACGGTAAGTAAAAAATCAGCCACCAAATTGCCGCTAAGATAAAACTTCCCCGAGCTGTCACGGAGTTATTTAATCCGCTCTCTCCAGGAATTAATAAAGCTGTAAGGAAAATCAGGAAAGACAAAACTCCGCCCAAATAACCAAAACCGTAACCAGCAGCAGAAACACGATCCATCTCTTGATTAACTGCAACATCGGGGAGAAAGCTATCATAAAACAAATTACTACCCGAATATCCAATAATTGAAATAATATAAACAACTAATAATTCCCACCAATCTTGGGCTGGAGCCAAACTTAAAGCTAAAGTTGCTCCAATACCGATTAGCGAGAAAAAATTCAAAAGATGTTTTTTGGTTCCCGGATAGTCGGCTATCGCTCCTAAAAAAGGAGCTATTATTGCGATTAAAAGAGTACCCAAACTATTAGCGTACCCCCAATAGGCAGTCGCATTTACCGCAGTCACCCCTTGATCTTGAGCAATTGTTTTAAAGTAAAGGGGTAAAACAGCGGTGGTGACAATAATTCCATAACCAGAATTAGCCCAATCATTAAAAATCCAACTCCATTGTTGCTTATTAAACCGCATCTATTTCCCCTTAAAAATTTCATCTAAACAACGGCCCGGCAAAGGATTAGGAAATTTCAATTCCAACAGCCGGGCAAAAGTTGGAGCTTCATCAATTAGCCGCGCCTGAGCCAAGCGAGTTTGAGTCTTAATATCTGGACCATTAAAAAGTAAAGTAGTCTGATAATCAGGTTTATCAGGGTCATAACCATGTACTCCACGATAACGATCTGCTTGTCCTAAACTTTCTGGATCAACCACTTCAACAATTTCCGGCCGTTGACTTTGGTCAGTAAAATAATATCCCGCTTGCGCTTCAACCATCAGGCTACATTGATCATCGGCTCCTCTTTGGGAAGCCGCAGTTTGCGTAATTACCCTTTCCACGCCCTCTATTTGCTGAACTAAATCTCGCAAACGATCTAGATCTGAAAAGTTACGCGTATAAATATAACTTGCGCCATCACAAGTCTTAGCTAAAACTCGCCAATCCGGCGCAATACTTTGATCTGGACGGGCTGCTAACCAACCTTGTTGCGCAAAGAGAGTATTCAAATGAATCATCTTTTGGACATCAATTTGATAATGGTCCCCTAAAATCACAAAATTATTTGTCGCAAAGGTTCCGGCCTGCTTAGTTGCCGCAATTAATTGTCCTACGCGCTGATCGAGCCTTTTTAAAGCCGCCAGAGCTTGGGGAGAGCGGACTCCATAGCGATGACGCATACTATCTAAATCTACTAAATGAATCAAAGCCAAATCAGGCTGTTTATGTAATAAAGTATCTGCTGCACAAGCAGTGATGAAGTCATCTAACTGAGGTTGTTGGATTCCTTGCCGTAAATGTCCATACTTGTGATTCATTTCCCATAAAAAGAATGGCGAACTAGCCTTTAAAGAAACTAAGACCTGATTTGTCCAAATTCGATTGGGAAAAATCTCCGCAATATTGTAGTTAATCTTACTAGCAGCAGTCACCGGCCATAAAAAAGCAGCCGTTGTTAACCCCTGCTGATGCGCCAAATCATACAAGGTCGGAACTTTAATCTCCTTTTGATACCAATACCAATCAGGTGATAAACGCTGGGGCTGTAGCTTGGTATTATTAATGATTCCGTGTTCCCGCGGATATTGTCCCGTAATAATTGTCGTGTGTGAAGGATAAGTCAGAGTAGGATAAATCCCCGTAACTGCCTGGACCCAAGATCCCCCTGAAATTAAAGCCGACAAGACTGGAAGTTCGGCTTGATGATCATTTAAGTCCCGAAAGCCCAGGGCATCCAAGGAAATAATCACTAAACGTCTCGCTGCCGCCATCTTCACCATCACCTTATAAAGTTTAATTTCTAATAAGAATTGTATCATAAATTATAACTATTCTTTTAGCCAATAGTTAGTTAAGGGCTTGATCTTTTTGGCTATCAAAAAAGAGACCTCAACGGTTTGCGTTGAAGTCTCTTTTAATTGATGGAGATGAGGAGAATCGAACTCCTGTCCATCAGTACTGCCACACCAGTATCTACATCCATAGTCACACTATTTAATTTTCATTGCCAAGTGCGCCGTGTCACGAGGCTAATCTTAACAACTAACCTGAGTGTCTCTTTTCTTAACTAGAGGTGGGAGCTAAGAACGTAGCCCAATTATTTGAGACCCGCATTAACCCTTGGGCTTAGTTAAACGGATCACGTTTAGACTGTTATTAAGCAGCTAAAGCGTAAGAATTGTTATTATTTTTTGCAGTTATAATTTAACTGTAACGTTTTAACGTAGACGTAACCTACGAGATGCAACCAGTGCTCAACTACCAATGTCGAATCCAGAACATCCCCGTTAAGCAAGAATATTGTAGCATAATTAAATCTTAATTTCAAATTAATCTAACTATGCTATACTAGCTTTAAAATTTATGTTTAAGGAGGAAAACGCATGGAGGCAATTGCTAAAATTCAAGCTTACTTACAAGAATACGATCAACAAGCAATTTTAATCAGTCATGAAGCAAATTGTACTTATTTTCTCGATGATTCTGATTTTGAGGGTTTTCTCATTATTACTTTAGACCAACAATATATTTATACCGACGGTCGTTTTATTACTTCTTTACAAGAATTAGAAGATACCTGGACTCTAATTGACCGCAAAAATCAAGCCTTACCTAATTGGCTCCAAAAACACCAGCTAACTCAGATTCTGATTGAACCCGACTTTTTGACAGCTCGCACTTATCAAGCTCTTCAAGAACAAAATTTAAAATTAACTGATTCTCACTATTTAGTCGAAAAAATCCGGATGCAAAAAACGGCTTCTGAAGTTGCCAAAGTACAACAAGCAGCCCAAATCGCTGATCAAGTTTTCGAACATATTCTGCCCTTCATTAAGCCCGGAATCCGGGAAACAGATCTTGCCGCCGAAATGGAGTTTTGGGGTAAGAAATTAGGAGCCAGCGGGGTTTCTTTTCCCACTATCGTGGCTTCAGGAACTCGTTCAGCTATGCCCCATGGTAGTGCGACTTCCAAAAAAATTGCGGCGCATGAATTAGTTGTCCTTGATTTCGGTTTTATTTATGAAGGCTATGATTCAGACATCACTCGGACTGTCGCAGTAGGCAGTGTCTCGCCCCAACTAGCGGAGATTTATCAAATTGTGCGCAATTGTCAGATGAAAGTCGCTGCCCAGCTTCATCTGGGTCAATCACTAGCTGAAATTGATATCCTCGCGCATCAGCTAGTTGATCAAGCTGGTTACGGTCTTGAATTTATGCACGGTACTGGTCATGGCGTTGGCCGTGAGTGTCATGAATATCCTACTATTAATGCCCAAACTTCAGAATTACTAAAACCAAACTTTACCTTCACCCTAGAACCGGGAATTTATCTTCCAGATCTTGGTGGAGTTCGGATCGAAGATGACTTATATCTTGATGAACAAGGACAAGTCAATTGGTTAACCCAAAGTTCCAAAGAATTTCAAATTTTATAGTTTAACGAAATCGCCAGCTACTGAAAAAGCGTAGGAAAATAAAATTTTTCCCACGCTTTTTAACTATCCTAATTATCGATCAGACTTGCTTTCAATAAACAGCCTGTTTTTTAGCGGCTAAGTTTAAAGATACTTTAACTAATCGTCATAGGAATTTGTTGTGCTGCCATAATTAAATTACCCAAGGTTGCTGAACCATTCCCCGCCACCTGCGGCAATTGTAAATAATCATCCAAAGCTGGCAGAGTCAAATAGCCATTCAATAATTTTTTAAATTGTTGACGGATCTTTTGTAAGAATTCCAGCCCCATTACTCCACCACCTAAGATAATTCGATTAGGACGTAAGATTAAAGTTGTTTGTAGTAAAGCTTGGGCTACATAATAAGACATAATTTCCCAAACTGGATCATTTAAAGCTACTTCAGTCCCTGGTTTTCCTGTCCGAGCCAGAAAAGTTGGCCCAGAAGCTAAGCCTTCTAAACAATCATGGTGATAGGGACAAATTCCCGAAAAATCTAAATCATTAGGGTGACGTTTTACCAAAACATGCCCCATTTCCGGATGACCCGCACTTCCTAATAATTGACCGTTAATAACGGCTCCACCGCCAACCCCAGTTCCAATCGTGTAATAAACGAGGGACGATAACTGTTCTCCCGTGGCCAAAGCTTGTTGATATTCGCCGTAAGCTGATCCATTAACATCAGTTGTCCATGCAATTGGAACCGCTAAAGCCTGCTTCAAAGGTCCAACAAAGTCGGTGTTTTGCCAAGCCAATTTCGGAGTGTTGGTAATATATCCATAATTTTTTTGCTGCGGATCAATTTCTAAAGGACCAAAGGAAGCGATTCCCAAAGCTTGTAATTTAAATCGTTGAAAATAAGCAACAGTTTGCTCCAAAGTTTCTTGTGGTGTCGTTGTGGGAATTACAATCTGATCTTGAACCGTGCCATGTTCATTTCCCACTGCACAGACAAATTTAGTTCCCCCAGCTTCAATACTTCCTACTAACATATCCTAGAATTCCTTTCTTGCCTAGCTAATTATCTTCTGCGGTTGCTACTGCACTAACTTTCTCGGCTTGAGTTAAAGCTAATAAATTCTGACCATGTTCAATTTTTTGAATTTCAATCCGTGCAACACTAGCATACTTATCGGTATTTGTAACCACAACCATTACCGTTGGATCGTAACCGGCCTTTTTAATTGCCGCAAGATCAAAGGTTCCCAAAAGTTCGCCTACTTGAACATGTTGACCTGGCTGAACTTGCGTTGTGAAATATTTTCCATTGAGCTTTACGGTATCAATTCCCAAATGAATTAAAACTTCTGTTCCGTCATCAGCTAAAAGGCCGTAAGCATGCTTAGTTGGATAAGCCACCGTAATTGTTCCCGTAACCGGTGCATAAACCTTTTCTTCTTGGGGAATAATGGCTGCTCCCTTACCCATCATTTCACTGGCAAAAACTTGATCAGTTACTTGCTTTAAACTTTCTACTTTCCCAGTTACTGGTGCACTAATAGTTCCATCAACTACTTTGTTGCTAGTCGGCTGTTGAGCTGGAGAATCTACTTCTTGTCCTAAAACTCGATGACCGTAGAGGAAAGTTCCGAAGAAAGCGACCACCATACTTGCCAATAAAGCTAGAAAGAAAGGAAAATAATATTTGACCGGAAGCGAAATGAAACCAATAACTCCGGCAGAACCAAGAGCTGTTGACCGAACCCCAAAAAGACCAACAAAGAAACAGCCTACAGCACTGCCTAACATCCCCATAAAGAAAGGAAAGCGTTTCTTCAAGTTAACCCCAAAGATAGCTGGTTCAGTAATTCCTAAAAGAGCTGAAATTCCGGCTGAAGAAGACAGACCCTTTTCTTTAGCGTCACGACTCAAGAAAAAGATTGCTAAACAAGCGGCTGCTTGACCAACGTTAGCCATGGAAGCGATTGGGAAGAAAAAATCACCGCCAGTTTTAGCTACATTTGCTAACAATTGGGTTTCTATTGCGGGAAAGCTTTGATGTAAACCGGTAATAACTACCGGCGAATAAACTAAACCAAAAATTGTTGAACCAATAAAACCAGATTTATCATACAGGAAGACAATGCCATCAGTCAGACCATTTCCCACAATCCGCAAAACTGGACCGACAAAGGCAAAGGTCAAAAAAGCTACTAAAATAATGCTTAACATGGGCGTAAAAGTAAAGTCCAAGGTGGCGGGCATTCTTTTATGCAACCACTTTTCAACTTTCGCCAAAATGAAGGCCACTGCTAAAACTGGGAGAACCTGCCCTTGATAACCTGCTTGAGCAACATGCCACCCAAAAATATTCCAATAGTGCATTGATCCATTGGCTAAAGCCGCGGAGACCCCATAACCATTCACAAGCACTGGCATCACCATAATCATTCCCATAGTGGCACCTAAGTAAGCGTTCCCCCCAAAACGCCGAGTAGCAGAAAATCCTAAAAGAACAGGTAAGAAAGTAAAAGGTGCAGAAGCAAAAGTATTAACCATCTCCGCAATCCCTTTAATTCCCGGATACATAGTGACTAAGGCTTGCGGTCCAAATAAATCTTTCGAAGTTAAAACGTTATTTAAAGCCATTAATAACCCCCCAGCTACTAAAGCCGGGATTAGAGGAATAAAGATATCCGATAAGACTTTGACCAAGGCCATGACCGGATTGGGCTTTTGATCGGCAGCCGCAATTTCTTTTAAATCATCTGGTGTTGCTTCTTTTAAACCCGTCATGGCAATTAGATGAGCATAAACTTTATCAACATCTCCAGGACCAATAATAATTTGGTATTGACCATTAACCCGAAAAGTCCCCTTCACCGCTGGATTATTATCTAAAGCTTGTTGATTAATTTTGGACTCATCTCTAATTACTAAGCGTAAACGTGTCGCACAGTGAGCGGCGGCAATAATATTATCCTTTCCAACTTGACTCAAAATGCTTTGAGCTGCCTGTTTATGATCCATCAGGATTCCTCCAGTATGCTTTATTGTTATTTTTGATAGCTCTCACAAAAATAATTGTAATCGTTTCCTGATAAATTGTCAAACGTTTATCAAATTATAGAAAAAAAGCGTATTCTATGCTAAGATATCAACAAGAATCGTTAATCAAATGGAGGCTTCCTATAATGAAAACTTGGACTAGCAAAGAACGTTATGCCCCTTATGCCAGTTACAGCCCGGCTGAACTAGAGTGTTTGCAAAAAAGACAGGCCGGATCAATTTGGCACCTCAATTACCATATTCAACCGCAATCGGGTTTACTGAATGATCCCAATGGTTTTGCCTATTTTAATCAACGGTGGTATCTCGCTTATCAAAACTTTCCTTTTGGTGCGGTTCATGGTTTAAAATCTTGGCATTACTTATCCTCACCAGATTTAGTTCACTGGCGAGAAGAAGATCTCTTTTTAGAACCGCAAAGTCCTTATAGCACCCACGGTGTCTATTCCGGATCAGCTTTACCAATTGATGATCAACTTTTTTTGATGTACACCGGCAATGTTCGGACTCCCGACGGCGGTCGAATAAGTACTCAAGTGGGAAATTGGTTGGATCAAGATCAGCATTTAGGCACCCAAGAAATTCCGCTAATTAAACAGCCTGCTGGATATACAGCCAATTTTAGAGATCCCCAGATTCTCTTCGTTGATGGACAATACTATGCTTTAATTGGCGCTCAGACCCAATCCCAAAAAGGAGCCATTCTCTTATATCAGGCTGCTAAACCCACTGGTCCTTGGAATTTAATCGGCCCCTTAGACTTAGGTGAAGATCTCGGCTTCATGATTGAATGTCCTAATTTAGCTTTCGTTGATGGACAAGTAGCGCTGATTTTTTGTCCCCAAGGTTTAGATCGCACCCAAGTTCCCTATGCTAATATTTATCCCAATATGTATCTGCTGGCAGACGGAATTGACTGGCAGCAGGCCAAATTAATTAACCCCTGTCCGCTCCAAAATTTCGACGAAGGTTTTGATTGTTATGCCACCCAAGTCGTCAATGGTCCTCATAAAGAAAGCTATGCCATTAGCTGGTTAAGTCTCCCGGAAATAGTTTATCCGACTGATCAAGAAGATTGGCAGGGTTGCTTAAGTTTAGTCAAGCAATTACACCTTCAAAACGGAAAATTAATCCAAGTTCCAGTAACTATTCCGACAAGTTCCGAAAAATTTGACCCATTACATGATAAACTAAGATTCAATGAAGTTTTAACCTTTGATTTAAAAACCTTACCTACAGGAACAATCACCCTAGGCAATTCGACGGAACAATTAAGCTTCCAATTTCAAGCAGATCAAAAAACGCTAACCATTGATCGTCAGCAAGCCGGTCAAGCAATTATCTCCGATTATGGTGATACTCGAACCATAGCTTTAGATTCGGGAGCCCATCAACTCAAATTATGGTTAGATGCCTCCAGTTTTGAACTTTTCCTTGATGGTGGACAAAAGGTGGTTTCAGGACGTTTCTTCCCCACCACTAATGATTGGCGCATTCAGACTCAACTTAATATTTCCGTAAAAATTACTGGTCAACGACTTCAAAAAATTTTCTAAGGAGGCCATTTCATGGCCAAACTAGCCGATGTTGCCGCCCTAGCCGGGGTTTCGGTCACAACCGTTTCTCGAGTGATTAATAATTATGGTTCATTATCTGAGAAAACCAAGCAAAAAGTCTTTACTGCGATGCAAGAACTAAATTATCAGCCTAATAGTTTGGCCCGCTCTCTTCAAGGCAAAAAGACCCAACTTATCGGTCTTATTTTTCCCGGAGTCAGTAATCCCTTCTTTGGCGAACTAGTCCAAACTCTGGAAAGTCAGTTATTTCAAAAAGGTTATCGGGTGATGCTCTGCAATTCCCTTGGTGATGCCCAAAAAGAACGTTCTTACGTTCGAATGCTCTTAGCTAATCAAGTCGATGGGATTATTGCTGGGGCGCACAATTTAACTATTCCCGAGTATCAAGAAATTAAAGCTCCTTTGATTTCCTTTGATCGCGATTTGGGAGAAACAATTCCCATTGTCAGTTCTGATAATTATACCGGAGCCCGTTTAGCAACCGGAGCTTTGTTAGAGACTGGTGCCCAAGATATCTGGCTCTTGACGGGAGCTAACGATCCAGGAAATCCCACCAATGAACGTTTACGCGGCTATCAAACTGTACTCGCGGAAAATCATTTGGCACCCACAATAGTTGAGTTACCCTTTGCCATGGCAGCAGAAGTTAAATGGACGACGATTCAACAAAAATTAAGCCAGCATGTCCCCGAGGGAATCTTTGCTACCGATGATATGACCGCGATTATGACCATACAAATTGCTCATAGTTTAGGAATCAAAATTCCTGAACAATTACGCGTTATTGGCTACGACGGCACGGCCTTAATTCGGAACTACTATCCCGATCTAGCCACTATTGTCCAACCAATTACGGCGATCAGTGCACTCCTAATTGAACTTCTCCTTAAAAGAATCCAAGATCCACAGATCCAATTAGAAGACCGTTATGTTTTACCGGTTAAGCGTTATGCTGCTAAGTCACTTTTGGGCAACTAGTACCATCCTGAGGCTAACTGGCCTTTCTAATCAGAAGATCTTGTTGCCAATAGCCGTTAGTTAATTAAAAAAATTAAGCCTTATCAGCTTGAGTTCGATCTGCAAGCAAGATGAGGCTATTTTTGTTCAAAAAATTTAATTATCAGTTTTTCCTTCGGGCAGATTACAAGTTTAATCCGAACAGGCTCTAAAAACTTCCGTAATTTACGGTTGAAGTATTCATTGCTGCCACGTTCCCACGGTGAATAAGGATGGCAGAAGTAAAACTAAGCATCATATTCTGTCTCTAGGCCCTAATATCCAGAGAACCTCTTTACCTTG